>NZ_JBKGFO010000004.1:0-396262 GCF_046557555.1 Acinetobacter sp. H1(2024) | reverse complement strand
AAGTTTGAACGTAATAAGCCACACGTAAACGTGGGCACAATCGGTCACGTTGACCATGGTAAAACAACTTTAACTGCTGCGATTGCAACTATTTGTGCAAAAACTTACGGCGGTGAAGCGAAAGATTACTCACAAATCGACTCAGCACCTGAAGAAAAAGCACGTGGTATTACAATTAATACTTCACACGTAGAATACGATTCTCCAATTCGTCACTACGCACACGTTGACTGCCCGGGCCACGCCGATTACGTTAAAAACATGATCACTGGTGCTGCTCAGATGGACGGCGCGATCCTTGTATGTGCTGCGACTGACGGTCCAATGCCACAAACTCGTGAACACATCCTTCTTTCTCGTCAGGTTGGTGTACCTTACATCATCGTATTCTTAAACAAATGCGACCTTGTTGATGACGAAGAATTACTTGAATTAGTAGAAATGGAAGTTCGTGAACTTCTTTCTACTTATGACTTCCCAGGTGATGACACTCCAGTAATCCGTGGTTCAGCTCTTGCTGCTCTTAACGGTGAAGCAGGTCCTTACGGTGAAGAATCAGTTCTTGCTCTTGTAGCAGCTCTTGACTCTTACATCCCAGAACCAGAACGTGCTATCGACAAAGCATTCTTAATGCCGATCGAAGACGTATTCTCAATTTCTGGTCGTGGTACTGTAGTAACAGGCCGTGTAGAATCAGGTATTGTTAAAGTTGGTGAAGAAGTAGAGATCGTTGGTATTAAAGATACAGTTAAAACAACTGTAACTGGCGTAGAAATGTTCCGTAAACTTCTTGACGAAGGTCGTGCAGGCGAGAACTGTGGTGTATTACTTCGTGGTACTAAGCGTGAAGACGTACAGCGTGGTCAAGTACTTGCTAAACCAGGTACAATCAAGCCGCACACTAAATTCGACGCAGAAGTATACGTACTTTCTAAAGAAGAAGGTGGTCGTCACACTCCATTCTTAAATGGTTACCGTCCACAGTTCTACTTCCGTACAACTGACGTAACTGGTGCAATCCAGTTGAAAGAAGGCGTTGAAATGGTTATGCCAGGTGACAACGTTGAAATGTCAGTAGAATTAATCCACCCAATCGCAATGGACCCAGGTCTACGTTTTGCGATCCGTGAAGGTGGTCGTACTGTAGGTGCTGGTGTTGTTGCGAAAGTAACTGCATAAGCATAATATAGTGACGGATTACGTCTCAAGTTGAGGGCTTTGGCTCTCAACTTGCATTATAGGTCAGTAGTTCAATTGGTAGAGCGTCGGTCTCCAAAACCGAATGTTGGGGGTTCGAGTCCCTCCTGACCTGCCATATTTTGAAATAAAAAGCTTGATGCTGGCTTAGTTGTTCATATAATAAGTCGCGAGTTCTACGACGAGTACAAAAATGTCGAATGATAAATCGCGTGACGCATTGAGCGACGCGCCAATTCCTCAAAGAAATAATTCTGCTGAAGTTGTTCGTTCTGGTTCGCCTCTAGATATTGTTCTATGGGTGATTGCAATTGCATTGTTGCTTTCGGCTACTATGGTGAATCAGCACTTGCCAGCGTATTGGGCACCTGCAAATAATGTTTGGGTCCGCGTTGGTGCAATTTTAGCTTGTATCGTTGTGGCTTTAGGTTTATTATACGCCACCCATCAAGGTAAAGGCTTCGTTCGTTTGCTAAAAGATGCACGAGTCGAATTGCGTCGAGTAACTTGGCCAACAAAACAAGAAACAGTCACTACATCGTGGCAGGTTCTATTGGTTGTAGTTGTTGCATCATTGGTTTTATGGTGCTTTGACTATGGTTTGGGTTGGTTAATTAAGTTGATTATCGGGTAAAAGAGCTATGAAACGTTGGTACATTATTCATGCCTACTCTGGCTATGAAAAACAAGTGTTGCGTTCGCTTACAGAACGAATCCAGCGTAGCGCTGTTGCTGATAGCTTTGGTGATGTCCTTGTTCCTACCGAAGAAGTGGTAGAAATGAAGGATGGCAAGAAACGTAAGTCTGAGCGTAAATTCTTTCCTGGCTATGTGTTAGTTGAAATGGAAATGAATGACGATACTTGGCATATTGTTAAAGAATGTCCGAAAGTATTAGGTTTTATCGGTGGTACACCTGAAAAACCTGCGCCAATCACTCAACGTGAAGCAGATGCGATTCTTGCGCGTGTACGTAATACTGGTGAAGCTCCACGTCCTAAGACGATGTTTGAACCAGGTGAAGAATTACTCGTTATTGATGGCCCATTCACTGATTTTAAGGGTGTGGTGGAAGAGGTTCAATACGAAAAGTCACGTTTAACGTTGACGATTAATGTATTTAATCGACCAACTCAGGTTGAACTCGAATTTCGTCAAGTCGAAAAAACGATTTAATCTCAATTGGTTGAAAAGCGCCCGATTTTATCGGGCATTGTTGTTGTAACAGTAGTGTTGCGTAAAGATTGGGGAGCCTAGCGGCGTTTGTACCCAGAGGTATTTTAAAATGGCTAAGAAGATTGACGGCTATATCAAGCTGCAAGTTCCAGCTGGTAAAGCAAATCCATCTCCACCAATTGGTCCTGCATTAGGTCAACGTGGTGTAAACATCATGGCATTCTGTAAAGAATTCAATGCTGCTACACAAAAAGTTGAACCAGGTCTTCCAATTCCTGTAGTGATTACTGTGTACAACGACAAGTCGTTCACATTCATCATGAAAACTCCTCCAGCTTCTATTCTTCTTAAGAAAGCTGCTGGTATCCAAAAGGGTTCATCTGTACCAAACAAAACTAAAGTTGGTAAGTTGACTCGTGCTCAGTTAGAAGAAATTGCGACTACTAAAGAGCCAGATTTAACTGGTGCTGATTTAGACGCACGTGTTCGTACCATCGCTGGTTCTGCACGTTCTATGGGCTTGGAAGTGGAGCTATAAGACATGGCAAAGTTAACTAAACGTCAAAAAGCCATTGCTGCTGCTGTTGAAGCAAACAAAGTTTACACTTTGGAAGAAGCGGTAGAAGTTCTTAACAGCCTACCTGCTGCAAAATTCAAAGAATCTTTGGATGTTGCTGTAAATCTTGGTGTAGACCCACGTAAATCTGATCAGGTTGTTCGTGGTGCTACTACATTACCTGCAGGTACTGGTAAAACTGTACGTGTAGCTGTATTTGCTCAAGGCGCTCAAGCAGAAGCTGCTAAAGAAGCTGGTGCTGATGTTGTAGGTTTTGATGACCTTGCTGAAAGCATCCAAGGTGGAAACCTTGACTTTGATGTTGTGATCGCTGCTCCAGACGCTATGCGTGTTGTTGGTAAGCTCGGTACAATTCTTGGTCCACGTGGTTTAATGCCAAACCCTAAAGTAGGTACTGTAACTCCTGATGTTGCGAATGCTGTTAAAAACGCAAAATCTGGTCAGGCTCGTTACCGTGTAGACAAAGCGGGTATTATCCACGCTGCGATTGGTCAAGTTGGCTTTGATGCTGCTGCAATCCGCCAAAACGTTGAAACTTTAGTTGCTGACTTGAAAAAGTTAAAACCTGCAACTTCTAAAGGTGTATACATCAAAAAGATCACTTTGAGCTCAACTATGGGTCCTGGTCTTACTGTTGATGTAAACAACGTTTCTAACTAAGTTTTAACTTAGTTCTGTACAGAATTTTAAAGTCCTGATTGAGTAGGTAGCAAAAATAGAAATAAATTTCTATTTTTGCGCAGTTAAAGCAACGCTTTGACTCTTGCTTATCAGGCGGACTTTGAATTGATGAATGAGAATTTATCAGCGTCAAAGACCTCAGGCGAGAAGGCGTTATTTTCGGATAGCGGCTTTTCTTAATAATCCAGCCTGCGTAGACGCGGTGGTGTGATTTGTTCCTCCTCCGCGTGTAAGTCGAAAGGCTTACGAATTGGGAGTGTGCCCATTGGGTGCATAAATCACCTTAGGAGGTTTTACAATGGCTCTTCTTATCGAAGACAAAAAACAGATCGTTTCAGAAGTAAGTGAAGTTGCTTCTAAAGCGTTTGCAGCCGTTGTTGCTGACTATCAAGGTTTAAGCGTAGAGCAATTAACAACACTTCGTGTTGAAGCTCGTAAGTTAGGTGTAACTACACGTATCGTACGTAACACTTTGGCTAAGCGCGCATTCCAAGGTACTCAATTTGATATCTTGAACGACAACCTTGTTGGTCCAACAATTCTAGGTTTTTCAACTTCTGAAGATGACATGGGTGCAGCTGCACGCTTGTTTGAAGAATTTGCAAAAACTAACAAAGCATTTGAATTAAAAGCTGCTGCATTTGACGGCAAAGTTTATCAAGGTGCTGATGTTAGCGTAATTGCTAATCTTCCAAACCAAGAGAAAGCGCTTACTATGCTTGCCTCTGTTCTTCAAGCTCCTATTTCGAAATTGGGTCGCCTCATTACAGCGCTCAAAGAGAAAAACGAGTCAGAAGCTGCTTAATCAATTTTACACACCATTCAATATCCATTTGGAGTTATTCTCATGGCTTTAACTAACGAAGAAATCTTAAACGCAGTTGCTGAAAAAACTGT
Organism: Acinetobacter sp. H1(2024); assembly: GCF_046557555.1. Taxonomy (NCBI): domain Bacteria; kingdom Pseudomonadati; phylum Pseudomonadota; class Gammaproteobacteria; order Moraxellales; family Moraxellaceae; genus Acinetobacter; species Acinetobacter sp. H1(2024). Next base: position 391,735 of record NZ_JBKGFO010000004.1, on the reverse strand, counting down.
TCTTGAACTTGTTGAATTAATTTCTGCTTTCGAAGAGAAATTCAACGTTTCTGCTGCTGCTGTTGCTGTTGCTGCTCCAGCTGGTGGCGCTGCTGCAGCTGCTGAAGAACAATCTGAATTCAACGTTGAGTTGACTTCTTTCGGTGCTAACAAAGTAGCTGTTATTAAAGCAGTTCGTGAAGCAACTGGCCTTGGTCTTAAAGAAGCTAAAGACCTGGTTGAAGGTGCTCCTCAAGTTCTTAAAGAAGGCGTTTCTAAAGAAGAAGGCGAAGAACTTAAGAAGAAACTTGAAGAAGCTGGTGCTACAGTTACACTTAAGTAATTGTAAAAGGAGTCGGTTTTTAAATCGGCTCCATAAAATGGCTGATGGCTCTTGGGTCATCAGCCTTTTTGCGTTACAATAATCGGCTCGATTTTTGTTAGTTTTGTTTATTTTTTAGAAAAAACTAAATAAATCAATTAATTTCAAATGCTTACCAATATTTTTCTTTTTAAAAAATATTGTTAAGTGTTTTAGTACCACTAAAAGTTGCAGCATTTGTAAGCAGTGGTGGCCATATCGGCCTGTGTAATTCCTTCTGAGCCCGTTCTGCAGGCGGGCTTGGTTTACTTTCCGAGGACTCCAGATGGCATACTCATATACCGAAAAGAAACGGATCCGTAAGAATTTTGGTAAGTTGCCCCAAGTAATGGAAGCACCGTACTTACTCTCGATTCAGGTCGATTCGTATAGAACGTTCTTGCAAGGTGGCAAATCTCCAAAAAACCGTGAAGATATCGGTCTCCAGGCCGCATTTCGTTCAGTTTTTCCTATAGAAAGTTATTCTGGCAATGCTGCTTTAGAATTTGTTGAGTATAGCCTTGGTAAGCCTGAGTTTGATGTGCGTGAATGTATTTTACGTGGTTCGACTTATGCGGCACCAATGCGCGTAAAAATTCGTTTGATTATTAAAGATCGCGAAACTAAATCAATTAAAGACGTACGTGAACAAGAAGTCTACATGGGTGAAATGCCACTCATGACTGAAAATGGTACCTTTGTAATCAATGGTACTGAGCGTGTAATCGTATCTCAATTACACCGTTCACCAGGTGTGTTCTTCGACCATGATAAAGGTAAGACTCACTCAAGTGGTAAAGTGTTGTATTCAGCACGTATCATTCCTTACCGTGGTTCATGGTTAGACTTCGAGTTCGATGCAAAAGATCTAGTTTACGTACGTATTGACCGTCGTCGTAAATTACTTGCTACTGTTGTGTTACGTGCACTAGGTTATAACAATGAACAAATCTTGAATTTGTTCTACGAAAAAGTACCTGTGTACCTAGACATGGGTAGTTATCAAATTGACCTTGTTCCTGAGCGTTTACGTGGTGAAATGGCTCAATTTGATATTACTGACAATGAAGGTAAAGTCATTGTTGAGCAAGGTAAACGTATTAACGCGCGCCATGTACGTCAAATGGAAGCTTCAGGTTTAACTAAGCTTTCAGTTCCTGATGAATACTTATATGAGCGTATTACTGCTGAAGATATTACTTTACGTGATGGTGAAGTAATTGCTGCGAATACGTTATTAAGCCATGAAGTGATGGTGAAGTTAGCGGAAGGTGGTGTTAAGCAATTTAACATCCTGTTCACAAACGACATCGATCGTGGTTCTTTTGTTGCTGATACATTGCGTGCAGACACAACAGCAGGACGTGAAGAAGCTTTAGTTGAAATTTATAAAGTAATGCGTCCAGGCGAGCCGCCAACAAAAGAAGCTGCTGAAAACTTGTTCAACAACTTATTCTTCTCTTCTGAGCGTTATGACTTATCTCCAGTAGGTCGTATGAAGTTCAACCGTCGTTTAGGTCGTCCTTACGAAGTTGGTACTGATCAAAAGTCTCGTGAAGTTGAAGGTATTTTGTCGCACGAAGATATCATCGATGTATTACGTACATTGGTTGAAATCCGTAACGGTAAAGGCGAAGTAGACGATATCGACCATTTAGGTAACCGTCGTGTACGTTCTGTTGGTGAAATGACAGAGAACCAATTCCGTGTTGGTTTAGTTCGTGTTGAGCGTGCTGTTAAAGAACGTTTAAGCCAAGCAGAAACAGATAACTTGTCTCCACAAGACTTGATTAACGCTAAGCCAGTTGCTGCGGCAATCAAAGAATTCTTTGGTTCAAGCCAATTATCTCAGTTCATGGACCAAAACAACCCATTATCTGAGATTACACATAAGCGTCGTGTATCTGCGCTTGGTCCTGGTGGTTTAACACGTGAGCGTGCTGGCTTCGAAGTACGTGACGTACATCAAACTCACTATGGTCGTGTTTGTCCAATTGAAACTCCTGAAGGTCCAAACATTGGTTTGATCAACTCGCTTTCTGTATATGCAAAAGCGAATGATTTCGGTTTCTTGGAAACACCTTACCGCCGAGTTGTAGATGGTCGTGTAACTGATGCGGTTGAATATTTATCTGCTATTGAAGAAGTAGGCACTGTTATTGCACAGGCCGATTCTGCTGTAGATAAAGATGGCAACTTAACAGAAGACTTCGTTTCTGTTCGTCACCAAGGTGAATTCGTACGTATGCCACCTGAAAAAGTGACGCATATGGACGTTTCTGCACAGCAGGTTGTATCTGTTGCTGCATCACTTATTCCATTCCTTGAACACGATGACGCGAACCGTGCATTGATGGGTTCGAACATGCAACGTCAGGCTGTTCCTACTTTACGTGCTGACAAGCCACTTGTTGGTACTGGTATGGAAGCGAACGTAGCACGTGACTCTGGTGTGTGTGTAATCGCAAATCGTGGTGGTGCAATTGAATTTGTAGATGCTTCTCGTATCGTTATTCGTGTAAACGAAGATGAAATGGTTGCTGGTGAGGCGGGTGTAGATATCTATAACCTCATCAAATATACACGTTCAAACCAAAATACTTGTATTAACCAAAATGTTATCGTGAATTTGGGCGACAAAGTTGCTCGTGGTGACATCTTGGCAGACGGTCCGTCTACAGACATGGGTGAACTTGCGCTTGGTCAAAACATGCGTGTAGCGTTCATGACATGGAATGGTTACAACTATGAAGACTCGATCTTGTTATCTGAGCGTGTTCTTCAAGAAGACCGTTTAACTTCTATTCATATTCAAGAATTGTCATGTGTAGCACGTGATACTAAGTTAGGTGCAGAAGAAATTACTGCTGATATTCCTAACGTAGGTGAAGCTGCGCTCTCTAAACTTGATGAATCAGGTATCGTTTATATCGGTGCTGAAGTTACTGCTGGTGACATCTTAGTTGGTAAAGTAACGCCTAAAGGCGAAACTCAGTTAACTCCTGAAGAAAAATTGCTTCGCGCAATCTTTGGTGAAAAAGCTGCTGACGTTAAAGATTCATCTTTACGTGTTCCATCTGGTACTAAAGGTACAGTTATCGATGTTCAAGTCTTCACTCGTGATGGCTTAGAGAAAGATGACCGTGCATTAGCGATTGAAAAAGCACAGCTTGATTCTTACCGTAAAGACTTGAAAGAAGAATATAAAATCTTCGAAGAAGCGGCTCGTGAACGTGTAATTCGTTTACTTAAAGGCCAAGAGTCTAATGGCGGTGGTTCAACTAAACGCGGTGATAAACTTTCTGAAGATTTATTATCTGGTTTAGAGCTTGTTGATTTACTTGAAATCCAGCCAACAGATGAAGCAATCGCTGAGCGTTTAACTCAAATTCAAGTATTCTTGAAAGAGAAGAGCGCAGAAATCGATGAGAAATTTGCTGAGAAGAAACGTAAGCTTGCAACAGGTGACGAGTTAACAACTGGTGTATTAAAAGTTGTTAAGGTTTACTTAGCTGTTAAACGTCGTATTCAGCCTGGTGATAAGATGGCTGGTCGTCACGGTAACAAGGGTGTTGTTTCTAACATCTTACCTGTTGAAGACATGCCACACGATGCTAATGGTGTACCAGTAGATATCGTATTGAACCCACTGGGTGTACCATCTCGTATGAACGTGGGTCAGATTCTTGAGACTCACTTGGGTATGGCGGCTAGAGGGCTTGGTGACAAAATCGAAAAAATGTTGAAAGAACAACGTACAGTTCTAGAGCTACGTGAATTCTTAGACAAGATTTATAACAAAGTCGGTGGCGAGCAAGAAGATCTTGATAGCTTAACGGATGACGAAATCCTAGCACTTTCAGGCAACTTGCGCGCTGGTGTGCCTTTGGCTACTCCGGTATTTGATGGTGCTGAAGAAAGTCAAATTAAAGATTTACTTGAATTAGCTGACATTTCACGTACAGGTCAAACAGTATTGTTTGACGGACGTACAGGTGAACAGTTTGATCGTCCAGTAACTGTTGGTTACATGTACATGCTTAAGTTGAACCACTTGGTTGATGACAAGATGCATGCGCGTTCAACTGGTTCTTACTCACTTGTTACACAACAGCCGCTTGGTGGTAAAGCACAATTCGGTGGTCAGCGTTTCGGTGAGATGGAAGTATGGGCACTTGAAGCATACGGTGCAGCATATACCCTTCAAGAAATGCTTACAGTGAAGTCGGATGACGTTGAAGGACGTACTCGCATCTATAAGAATATTGTAGATGGTAACCATTATATGGATCCGGGTATGCCTGAATCGTTCAACGTATTGACCAAAGAGATCCGTTCTTTAGGTATCAACATTGAACTGAAAAATGGTGACTAAGTCGTAAGACTCACGATTTTTTAGGAAAAAACAATATTTGTGACCCAGTCGGGTAAGCGAGGCTTCCCGACACACGGAGAAAAAAATTGAAAGACTTGCTCGATATCATGCGTAAGAAAACGGATTCAGATGGTCATGCACCAATTGAGTTCGACCGTATCCGTATTGGTCTTGCGTCACCAGAAATGATTAAGTCATGGTCTCATGGTGAAGTTAAAAAACCTGAGACAATCAACTACCGTACGTTCAAACCAGAACGTGATGGTTTATTCTGTGCCAAAATCTTTGGTCCAGTAAAAGATTACGAATGCTTGTGTGGTAAATACAAGCGTATGAAATATAAAGGCGTCATTTGTGAAAAATGTGGCGTTGAAGTAACTACAGCGAAAGTTCGTCGTGAACGTATGGGTCACATCGAACTTGCTTCACCAGTTGCGCATATCTGGTTCTTAAAATCGTTACCAAGCCGTATCGGTTTATTACTTGATATGACTCTTCGTGATATCGAACGCGTATTGTATTTTGAATCATACGTTGTTACTGATCCTGGCATGACGCCATTTGAAAAGTATCAACTTCTTAATGATGAAGAATACTTTACAGCTCTAGAAGAGCACGGTGACGAATTTGTTGCAAAAATGGGTGCCGAAGCTGTTCAAGACTTGTTGAAAGACATCGATCTTGAAGCTGAAATCTCACGTTTACGTGAAGAAATTCCTCAAACAACTTCTGAAACGAAGTTGAAAAAAGCGTCTAAACGCTTGAAATTGATGGAAGCATTCAAGGATTCAAACAACAAGCCTGAATGGATGGTAATGAATGTACTTCCGGTGCTTCCACCAGATTTACGCCCATTAGTTCCACTTGAAGGTGGTCGTTTCGCGACTTCTGACTTGAACGATTTATATCGTCGTGTGATTAACCGTAACAACCGTTTGAAGCGTCTTCTTGACCTTGCAGCACCAGACATTATCGTACGTAACGAAAAACGTATGTTACAAGAGTCTGTAGATGCATTGCTTGATAACGGTCGTCGTGGTCGTGCAATCACTGGTTCTAACAAACGTCCATTAAAATCTTTGGCAGACATGATCAAAGGTAAGCAAGGTCGTTTCCGTCAGAACTTGTTAGGTAAGCGTGTTGACTATTCTGGTCGTTCGGTAATTACTGTAGGTCCTACTTTACGTCTTCACCAATGTGGTCTTCCGAAGAAAATGGCACTTGAATTATTCAAACCATTTATTTTCGCGAAACTACAAGCTTCAGGTCAGGCAACAACCATTAAAGCTGCGAAGAAAATGGTTGAGCGTGAAACTCCAGAAGTTTGGGACGTTCTTGCATCTGTAATTCGTCAACATCCAGTGATGTTGAACCGTGCACCAACACTTCACCGTTTAGGTCTTCAAGCATTTGAACCTATTCTTATTGAAGGTAAGGCAATCCGTCTTCACCCACTCGTTTGTGCTGCGTTTAACGCCGACTTCGACGGTGACCAAATGGCGGTACACGTTCCATTGACACTTGAAGCACAGTTAGAAGCTCGTGCATTGATGATGTCAACAAACAACATCTTGTCACCAGCAAACGGTGAGCCAATCATCGTTCCTTCTCAGGACGTTGTCTTGGGTCTTTACTACATCACTCGTGATGCAGTAAATGCCAAAGGTGAAGGAATGGTGTTTGCTGATACTCACGAAGTAAACCGTGCACTTGCAACTGGTCAAGTTGCGATTCATGCGCGTGTTAAAGTGCGTGTGCATCAAACTGTTATCAATGAGAATGGTGAACGTGAACACCAAACGATTATCGTTGATACAACACCAGGTCGTTGTTTGCTTTGGGAAGTTGTTCCACAAGGTTTAAGCTTTGACATGATCAACCTTGAGATGACTAAAAAGAACATCTCTAAGTTAATCAACTCTTGCTACCGTAAACTTGGTTTGAAAGATACTGTTATCTTCGCTGACCAGTTAATGTACTTGGGCTTCCGTCAAGCGACTCGTTCAGGTGTATCTGTAGGTATGGAAGACATGCTCATTCCACCTACAAAACACACAATTATTGATAAAGCGGAAACAGAAGTTCGTGAAATCGAACAACAGTTCGAACAAGGTTTCGTAACTGCTGGTGAGCGTTATAACAAAGTTGTCGATATCTGGGCGCGTACAAACGACCAAGTTGCGAAAGCGATGATGGATAACTTGTCTTACACTGTTGTTAAAAACAAACAAGGTGAAGACGAGAAGCAAAAATCATTCAACAGCATCTATATGATGTCTGACTCTGGTGCCCGTGGTAGTGCGGCACAGATTCGTCAGCTTGCTGGTATGCGTGGTTTGATGGCAAAACCGGATGGCTCGATTATTGAGACACCGATTAAAGCGAACTTCCGTGAAGGTTTGACAGTACTTCAGTACTTTATTTCTACACACGGTGCGCGTAAAGGTTTGGCCGATACAGCATTAAAAACTGCGAACTCTGGTTACTTGACTCGTCGTCTTGTAGACGTAGCGCAAGATTTAGTAATTACCGAGCCTGACTGTGGTACAGCGGGTGGTTTGGTGATGACTCCATTCATTCAAGGTGGTGATGTCATCGAGCCATTACGTGACCGCGTATTAGGTCGTGTAACTGCTGAAGATGTACGTCGTGCATCTGATGATGAAGTTGTATTACCTCGCGGTACGTTAATTGACGAGAAAATCGCAGCTCAGCTTGAAGAAGCTGGTGTCGATGAAGTTAAAGTACGTTCAGTAATCGCATGTGAATCTACATTCGGTGTATGTGCTCGTTGTTATGGTCGTGACCTTGCACGTGGTCACTTGGTGAACCCAGGTGAATCAGTAGGTGTAATGGCTGCGCAATCAATTGGTGAGCCAGGTACACAGTTAACGATGCGTACGTTCCACGTTGGTGGTGCTGCGAGCCGAACTTCTGCTGCAAACAGTGTTCAAGTACGTAACAAAGGTACTGTACGTTTCCACAACGTGAAAACTGTACAACATGCGAAAGGTCATTTAGTTTCAGTTTCACGTTCAGGTGAAATTGGTATTGCTGATGAGCTAGGTCGTGAGCGCGAACGTTATAAACTTCCTTACGGTGCAAGCATCTTGTTGAAAGATGGTGAAATGGTTGAGGCTGGTGGTATCGTTGCAACTTGGGATCCGCATACACATCCATTAGTAACAGAGGTTGCTGGTAAAGCACGTTTCAGCCAAATTGCTGATGGTGTAACTGCAACATCGAAAACTGATGATGCAACCGGTATGACAACTGTTGAAATCTTACCTGTAACAGCACGTCCTGCTTCTGGTAAAGATTTACGTCCAGCAATCGTATTAGATATGACTGATGGCACTGAACAGTTCTACTTCTTACCACAAAATACAATTGTAACTGTCCGTGATGGCGAAACAATTGGTGTGGGTGACGTTATCGGTCGTGTACCACAAGAAACATCGCGTACTCGTGATATTACCGGTGGTCTTCCGCGTGTTGCTGACTTGTTCGAAGCGCGTAAACCTAAAGAGCATGCAATCTTGGCAGAAGTGTCTGGTATCGTAAGCTTTGGTAAAGAGACTAAAGGTAAGAACCGTTTAGTGATTACACCAGATGACGGCTCTGAAATTTACGAAGAGTTGATTCCAAAATGGCGTCAAATCAACGTGTTTGAAGGCGAGCATGTGAACCGTGGTGAAACTATTTCTGATGGTCCACAAAACCCGCATGACATCTTACGTTTGAAAGGTGAAGTTGCATTAACAAACTACATCGTGAACGAAGTTCAAGACGTTTACCGTCTCCAAGGTGTAAAAATCAACGATAAGCACATTGAAGTTATCGTACGTCAAATGTTGCGTAAAGTTGATATCACTGATGGTGGCGATACAAGCTTTATCAAAGGCGAGCAAGTGGATTACATCCGCGTTGTTCAAGAGAACCAAGCTGTATTGGCTCAGAACAAGTTCCCAGCTAAGTTTGAACGTCAATTGATGGGTATTACGAAAGCATCGCTTTCTACTGACTCGTTCATCTCTGCTGCATCGTTCCAGGAAACAACTCGTGTGTTAACTGAAGCTGCTGTAACAGGTAAAGAAGATGATTTACGTGGCTTGAAAGAAAACGTTGTAGTGGGTCGCTTGATTCCAGCTGGTACTGGTCTTGCGTACCACTTAGAGCGTCGCCGTCAAGAAGCAGAAGCTGCAGAACATGAACTTCATAATGACTTCAGTGAAGTAGACCAAGCATTTAGCCAAGCATTAAACTCAGAACAATTCTAAGTTTAGATTGGCATTAAAAAAGGCACCTCAGGGTGCCTTTTTTATTTAAAGTTATTTAACAATTTTAAGTTGTAATTACATAAGAATATTAAAGAGCAAATATTTTATTACTTAAGCGGGATAAAGACTCCACATAAGCAAATTAGGCTACCTACTTATGAAAACTGGAGTAAATCGAATGAAAAAAATGATGATGATTGCAGGTGTGGGTTTAATGTCGAGCACTTTGTTTGTAGGTTGTCAAAACGCAAGTCCAGAAAGTAAGCGTATTGGTTCTGCTGCGATTGGTGGTGGTGCTGGTGGTGCAGTGGGTAAAAGCTTGGGTGGTAACCTTGGCGCAGGCTTAGGAGCTGCATTAGGTGCAGGTGTAGCTGCAAATGCAAAAGGTTCCAATAGTAAAACTACGCGTAATAGTGCAATTGGCGCAGGTGTAGGGGCACTTTTAGGGGGAGCAGTCATTGGTGGTGAGGCAGGTGCTGCCGCTGGTGGTGCACTTGGCGGTAGTGCTGGAGCTGCTTATGAGGAAAAAAAAGGGAAGTACTAAGTTACGTTGATCGTATCTAAATTAGAAGCTCTTAAGTTTTTAAGGGCTTCTTTTTTGCTTAATTTATACGCGTTAAGATGAATTAATTATCGATTCTATAAGGCTTTTACAAAATATCAATCGTCCACAACAGTGTGTTAACACAAACTCATAAAATTCCCCATAAAAGAAGATTATGCTTGGAATAGAGCACAATGGAGTGAGTATGGTCATGAAGAAAACAATTGGTTTAGTGTCTACTTTAGTATTGTCTGCGGTTATGTTTACTGGCTGTCAAAATATGAGCCCATCTGATCAGCGTATTGGTGCTGCTGCATTAGGCGGGGCTGTGGGTGGTGGCGTAGGTAACCATGTAGGTGGTGGTCTAGGTGCGGGTGTTGGTGCAGCAGCAGGCGCCGGTGTGGGGGCAAATGCTAAAGGTAGTAATAAAAGTTCGACAACAAGCAGCGCAATTGGTGCTGGTATTGGCTCTGTCGTAGGTAAAGCAATTTTTGGTGGTGATACGGGCGCTGCAATTGGTGGTGCACTCGGTGGTGGTGCTGGCGCAGCCTATGAAGAGAAGAGATAGAATTTATTGAAATAAAATAAGCGCTTTTGAGCGCTTATTTTATTGGTGGAAAGCTTTAGCTTTTTTGCGGCGGATGTAAAGAGTCTTTTGTACTTCAGCAATTCTTACTCCAGATTCATCAAAAATATTGAGATGATATGTTCTAAGAACTGGCGCATAGTTCTCGGCGAGTTCTCGAATCTGCTCAATCTCTGCTAAGTCGACTCGAATGTCAGCGTAAACGGTACTTCGTCCAGGTGATAAAAAGTTAATTTCAGCTGCTTTATCCCAAACAATATATTTTGGTCCTAAATGGTGCATAAGAATAAGCATATAGAACGGGTCTACCATTGAATAAAGACTACCGCCAAAATGTGTTCCCACTAAATTTTGGTTTTTCCAGCTAAGGGGCATTTTTACTCGAACGTGGCAAAGTTCTAAATTCATGATTTCAATATGAATCCCTGCACCACGGTAGGGAGGATAATAATTAAATAAGAATTTAGAGATAGAAGGAATGTTCTGAAGTTTTTTTAAAATAGCCATAATAGTCAATTTTTTTTATTGCAACACTGGTCATACTAGATAAGTATCATCTTTTTTATATTGATGGCAATGCTTTATCCGATTAACGACATGATCAATTGAAAAACAAAATAGGAAATGATTATGCAGCCAAAGATTTATACAGTAACAACAACTGATCAACAAACCCTATGTGCCAAGGCTTGGGGCGATGAGAAAAAGACTCCATTAGTTTTAGTACATGGTTATCCTGATAATCAGGAAGTATGGGAATCGGTCATTGAATATTTAATTAATGATTTTTATATCGTTACTTATGATGTCCGTGGAGCGGGTTTGTCATCTATTCCTAAACGGATACGCGATTATCGTTTAGAGCGCTTATCTTTAGATTTACAAGAAGTGGTCGATGAAGTACTGCCAAATCGACAGTTCCATATGGCTGCACATGATTGGGGTTCGATTCAGTCTTGGGAGTCTGCAACTGAACCTAAATTTAAAGGCCGCTTGTTATCTTACACAACCATTTCTGGTCCTTGTTTAGATCACGCTGCGTTGTTCTTAAGAGATAAATTTAAAACGTCTCCTGCAAAGATCTTAAAAATTTTAACAAAATCATGGTATATCGGTGCCTTCCATTTACCATTTGTCGCGCCAACCGTATGGTCTCTTTTTAGTCCAGAAAAGTGGGGTAAAATATTAAAAGACTTAGAGCGAAAAGATAATTTACCGTTAAATAATAATATTTCTGCTGATGGTAAATACGGGATTAATTTATATCGTGCTAATTTTATTCCTCGCTTAACAGCACCTCGTCAGCGTTATGCACAGTGTCCAGTTAAAGCAATTATTTTAAAATACGATACTTTTGTGAGCCCTGAATATATTACGGAAGCGATGCCAAAATGGGTTGAAAACTTTGAGTATGTTGAGCTTGAAGCAAACCATTGGGCTATTTTAAGTCAAGCTGAGAAAGTAGCAGCTCATATTCGTCAGTTTATTCAATCACAAAGCAAATAAGTGATTGTTTAATATACAAAACTGCTAATTTGGCGATATTTTCGGCTTCGTAGATGCGAATCTGATAGAATATCGCCTTTTATTTTGTTCTGAATTTGTTGATGAATGCTGTTGTTGTGGCGATTGCTGTGATGTTTTTACTCTCACTAGCACGTGTTTCTGTCGTATTGACATTAGTGGTTTCTGCCATTGTTGGTGGTCTTGTCTCGGGTTTAAGTCTTTCTCAAACTGTTGATGCTTTTAATGCAGGCCTTGGTGATGGTGCTGAAGTTGCGCTCGCTTATGCCGTATTAGGTGCATTTGCACTTGCTCTTTCTAAATCGGGTTTACCTGACCTACTTGCCCATAAGCTGATTGGTTTATTAGGAATGGAAGCGGGGAAAAGCCGTGAAACCAAAGTAAAATATTTACTCTTAGGCATTCTACTTATTTCTGCAATTTTCTCTCAAAACCTGATTCCGGTTCATATCGCATTTATTCCTGTACTCGTACCGCCATTATTACGAGTCATGAATCACTTGAAACTAGACCGTCGCGCAGCAGCTTGTATTCTGACTTTGGGCTTGGTAGGTACCTATATTTTTCTACCTGTTGGTTTTGGTGCGATTTTCCTTGAACAAATTTTGATGGGGAATATCAACAAAATCGGTGCTGCTTATGGTTTACATGTAGAACGAGGCATGATGCCAATTGGCATGGCAATTCCAGTTTTAGGTATGGTGTTAGGTACTTTAGTTGCGGTATTTATTAGTTACCGTAAACCAAGAATTTATGCTGATCGAGCTATTACTCCTGTAACCACAATTGATTTAGATAAACCTCTACGTGCAACAGTACAAGATGAAACAGCAGATCTAAAAGCAGATGCAGAAGAACTTAAACATGAAGCAGAACAAGCTCCTGTCATTGCGAAAAAAACAATTTTCATGGCTTTACTGGCGATAGGTCTCACTTTAGTTGCACAGCTTTATTCTGGCTCAATGATTTTAGGTGGTCTAGTGGGCTTCGCAATTTTGTCTACAGCAGGCATTTTTAAATGGCAAGATGCAGATGATGTGTTCGTACAAGGTATGCGAATGATGGCTCTAGTCGGCTTTATTATGATCTCTGCTGCGGGTTTTGCATCAGTCATGACGCATACGGGTGATATTAATCAACTGGTAAAAGGTGTGGTTGAAATTATTGGTGATAATCGTGCCCTTGCGGCTTTCTTAATGCTTTGTATTGGTTTGTTTGTCACGATTGGTATCGGTTCATCTTTCTCTAGTGTTCCTGTCTTGGCAGTGATTTACGTTCCTTTATGCGTACAGTTTGGTTTTTCACCATTAGCAACGATTGCACTGATAGGTACAGCTGCGGCTTTAGGTGATGCAGGCTCTCCAGCTTCTGATTCAACGCTAGGGCCTACAGCTGGTTTAGGTGTTGATGGGCAACATGACCATATTTGGGATACTGTTATTCCAACATTTATTCATTTTAATATCCCTCTACTCGTTTTTGGCTGGATTGCAGCTATGATTTTATAATTTTTCATAATATATTAAATTTAAAGCCTTCTTAATAATTATCCAAAGGTGATCATTAAGAAGGCTTTTTTTATGGAATAAATAAAACATGTATTCAAAATAAATTATATTAAAATGCTCGGATTTAAAAGTATATTAAAAAGGTTGGTTATATAAAATAATTCTGATTAATAAGGTTGGAATAAAAACCAATTAAAATAGTTGGTTAATATATAATTTTATTTAAAACAGTTATTTAAAAATAAATATAAAAATAATTTTATAATAGGTGTTGCATCAATTTAAAATAAATGTTTATTATAAATATAAATAAGGTTGGAGATATTAAAGTGTTCAAGAAAGCGTTGGTTATTGCATTAATGGGGATGTCTTCATTTACTTTTGCTGGTAATTGGCAAGTAAAATTTGGTGGTAGTGTTATTGCTCCATCTGACGATACAACAACTCCTTTAGGCGTAGTAAAAGCTGATCATGAATATGCATTTACACCATCAGTTGAATACTTTTTTGGCGAATCTCCTTTTTCGGCTGAATTATTATTAGCAGCGCCCGTCAATCATGATGTTTTATTAGATGGTAAGAATGCCGCTCGTATTAAACAATTACCACCAACAATTACTGCAAAATATCATTTTAAAAACTCAACTCGTTTCACACCGTATATTGGTATAGGGGCGACAGCATTCATTCCTTGGGATGAGCAAGGCGTTGCTGTGAAAGTAAAAGAAGATTTTGGTATAGCTGGGCAAGTTGGTTTTAACTTTCAGCCTGCTGATGCGAAAAACTGGGGAGTATTTGTAGATGTTCGTTATGCAGATATTAGCCCCGAAGTAACAATTGATCCTTCAATTGCTAATTATAAGTTCGATTTAAATATTAACCCATTTGTTTATACTTTAGGTTATAGCTATAGATTTTAAGCATAATAATAAATAGAAAGAATATAATAACAAACCTAGACTCAGGCACCTCACATAGATTTTATGTGAGGTTTTTTATTTTTAACATCACTAAAAAAAGCATAAAACAGACAGTTTTCTACATATTCTTTCACCTTTTATTTTTAAACTATTTTTTATATATCTTTAAAGGAATAATCTCATGAATAGAAAATTTGCCATAGCTCTAGCACTTTTTAGTGGTATGGCTTTTGCCCATAATGTACAGGCTGCTAGTTTTTCGTGTAATGCTGCAAAAACTAAGACAGAACTGAGTATTTGTAAAAACCGCTCTTTAAATGATGCAGATGTGAAAATGGCAACAACCTATCAAATTGTTTTACATGCATTACCGATGGGAGGCAGAGATAATCAAAAAGATACTCAACAACAATGGTTGAAAAAAAGAAATGCCTGCGCTGCCAACGTTAGTTGTATTTCCAAAGCTTATCAGCAGAGACAACAACAGTTGGATTCTATCCTGCAAGATAGAGTGTTAAGCCATGGCCCATTTTAATTAAAGTAAAATTTTTTAATATTCAGGATTGAAAAATTCTAGAAATACTCCATTCATAAAGCATTCGAGAACAAACAGACTTCAAAATTTAAGGAGTGATTTATGAGTGAACAAGCATCACAAAATTATAGTTTCCAAGCAGAAGTAGCACAGCTTTTACATTTAGTGACGCATTCTCTCTATTCTAACCCTGAAATTTTCTTGCGTGAGCTGATCTCTAATGCATCTGATGCATGTGATAAGTTACGTTTTGAAGGAATCAATCATCCTGAATATTATGAAAATGATCCAGATTTACATGTACGAATCAGCTTAAATAAAGAAGATAAAACTTTAACGATCTCTGATAACGGTATTGGTTTAAGCCAACAAGAAGCAATTGATAACTTAGGTACCATTGCAAAATCTGGTACTAAAGATTTCATGTCAAAATTGACAGGCGATCAGAAAGCGGATGCTCAGCTGATTGGTCAGTTTGGTGTGGGTTTTTACTCAGGTTTTATTGTTGCAGACAAAATTACGGTTGAATCACGTCGTGCAGGCTCAGATGCATCTGAAGGTGTGCGTTGGATTAGTGGTGGTACTGGCGAGTTTGAAGTTCAGCAAATTGATAAAGCTTCACGTGGTACTGACATTATTCTTCACTTGCGTGATGACGCGCTTGATTATTTAGAATCTTATAAAGTTAAGCAGATCGTTAACAAATACTCGGACCACATTAGTTTGCCAATTGAAATGCAAAAAGAAGTTTGGCAGGAAGAGGAAGTCGCTGAGGGTGAAGAGCCTAAAGGCGGCCAAATGGTCAAAACTGACGAGTGGGAAGCGATTAACTCGGCAAGTGCTTTATGGACTCGTAACAAAAGTGAAGTGACAGATGAGCAATATATTGAGTTTTATAAAAACTTAACGCATGACTTTGTGGCGCCACTGGCTTGGGCGCATAACCGTGTAGAAGGTAGTACGGAATATACCCAGTTACTTTATATTCCAAGTAAAGCACCTCATGACATTTTTACACGTGAAGCAAAAGCGGGAATTAAGCTATATGTAAAACGTGTCTTCATTATGGATGATGCAGATAACTTAATTCCAAACTATTTACGCTTTGTACAAGGTGTGGTGGATAGTGCAGATTTACCGCTGAATGTTAGCCGTGAGTTATTGCAAGAAAGCCGTGACGTTAAAACAATTCGTGAAGGTAATGCACGCCGCGTATTAACAGTACTTGATGGTTTGGCTAAATCAGAAGATGAAAAAGACCAAGAAAAGTTCAAAGCGTTCTACACTGAGTTTGGTTCAGTGCTTAAAGAAGGCTTGGGTGAAGACTTCGGTAATCGCGAGCGTATTTTAAAATTATTACGTTATGCAACTTCAACAAATGATGAAGTGGTAACTTCTTTTGCAGACTATAAAGCGCGCATGAAAGAAGGCCAAAAAGCCATTTATTACGTTACTGCTGACAGCTTAGCTGCTGCTAAAAACTCTCCACAGCTAGAGTTGTTTAAGAAAAAAGGCATTGAAGTATTGTTAATGGCAGAGCGTGTTGATGAGTGGGCAATGAACTTTGTTCATGAGTTTGACGGTACGCCATTGAAGAATGTATCTAAAGGCGCTGTTGATTTAGGTGACTTACAAGATGCAGAAGAGAAAAAGGCACTTGAGCAAGCGGCTGAACAATTTAAGCCTGTGGTTGAGAAATTAAGTGACTCGTTGAAGGCTAAAACTAAAGAAGTACGTGTAACGACCCGTTTGGTAGACTCTCCAGCGTGTTTAGTAACAAGTGAAGGTGAGTTATCACCGCAACTTATTCGTATGTTGAAACAAGCAGGTCAAGCTGTTCCTGAAATCAAGCCAATTTTAGAAATTAACCCTGAGCATCCTTTAGTGAAAAAACTTGAAGGTTCAGAACAGTTTGATGATTTGGCAAACGTGATTTTTGATCAGGCTGTGATTGCAGAAGGTGGTTTACCAGAAGACCCAGCAGCTTATGTGAAGCGTATTAATAGCTTGTTGTTGAAATAATTATGATATAAAAAAAGCCTCTGAATTGTCAGGGGCTTTTTTGTGGATAAAGAAAGAGTTATCCACAACTTAATGGTTTTTGGTTAAAAATTAGCTTCTAAATTCATTTGGACACTAAGTTGATGCTTAGGGTCATCATCAATATGATTAAAAAAATTAAGATCATTTTGCATAAAAATCCAATCTCGCCATATAGGTTGGCGCCATGAAATATAAGGCCCCCAGCTATTTACTCGAATGTCATTTTTAGCATATACGCCACCACTATAAACGCCGTAAGTGAGACGATTATCTTTTACAAATTCGTATTGCTGAAAAGTCCAATTACCCCAACTATAGTCTTCATTTTCACTTTTATTAATATTAAATTTACTAGCAAAAAGGGTATTGTCCTGCATTTTTTGCGTCAAGTTCAGTGTTGTTTCAGTGTAGTTCCTGCTGGTTGAGCCGTAGCGGAACAGTTGCTCTGTATCTAAGCTCATATTATGTCTTAAATTCCATTTTTTCTTGGCAAGAAATTGGACGTAAACATCACTGTCTGAGTTTGAGCCTAAATCAAGATTATTTTCAAAAGGTATCCATGTTGAAATAGTATCCCAGCTTGCGGTAAGTGGATTACTAACCGAAATACGAGGGGTTGAAGCTTTCTTCTTTTTCTTACCCAAGGTTTTATAAGGATCTTTATGCTGGCTTACACGATTCCATAACGTATCATTTCCAAATATGGCCATTAAGTCCTGAATCAGTGCGGCATCTGAATCATTATTTGTTTCTGCTTCACAGGGTGAGTGGTCAGAAAATGCTGAGAATCTTGGAGTTTTGATAAATAGCGTAGAAGA
This sequence comes from Acinetobacter sp. H1(2024), assembly GCF_046557555.1. Classification (NCBI taxonomy): domain Bacteria; kingdom Pseudomonadati; phylum Pseudomonadota; class Gammaproteobacteria; order Moraxellales; family Moraxellaceae; genus Acinetobacter; species Acinetobacter sp. H1(2024). Next base: position 374,262 of record NZ_JBKGFO010000004.1, on the reverse strand, counting down.
ATGTAGAGATCGTCTTTTAGAGCGTGGATGCTTGAAAGAATTAGAGAAAAGTTGCGTATGAGGAATTAAAACCAGCATACCTAAACTATAAATACAAAGTAAGGCTTTAGATTTATATTCAAATGAAAAAGAAGAGAATTGATTCATTTTTCTGAAAATCAGGAATCAAAAGTTAGCTCAGTATTGTAAGGGAAAAAGCTTAAATTTTTATTTAAAAGTATTTTATTTTTCACCACCTTGGAGGCAACCTCCAAGGTGGTCCGTAGCAATTAGAACAGCGCTTCTAAACGCAAGAAAGTACTCACGAAATGATTACGATCTTCACGGTGGTCATTAAAGTAATTGACGTCGCCTTGTACAAAGAACCATTCACGTAAAAGAGGTTGGCGCCATGAGACAAATGGTCCCCAACTATTTAAACGTAAATCGTTACTATTGTAATAACCGCCGGTATAAATACCGTAGTTAAAACGGTTGTTTGCAAAGAAACTATGTTCACGGAAAAGTCGGTTCTCCCATGTTAAATCATCGTCTTGATCATCGGCATACGTTAAGCTGAACTGATTGGATAATATTGGCTGATTTGGACGAGCATGGGTGAGTTCTAGGTTAGTACGTAAATAATTTTCGCTATGAATACCATATCGATAAATTTCTTCTGCATAAAATTTAAAATCATTACGTAATTGCCAATCTCTTGATGCTTTTAAACGGACATTTACGTCGTCTCCAGAGCGTATACCCAAGTCGGCATCTGTTTCAAACGGCAGTTTTTTAGAGAAATTTGACCATCGTAACGCGATTGAACTATTGTCATCTCGTGTGCGTTTAGCATCAATTTTCTTGTTTGAATCTTGATTTGGATTCTGGTTGATATTGGCCGGACTGTTATTAAATTCATTATCTAATGAGTCATCACCAAATACCACGCTCAAACGTTTCTCTAGTGTAGGAAGCTTGATCTTACCGCGAATTCTGGGCTTTATTTCAAAGTTATCGTACTCATTCCAATAGTTATCAACCATCACACGGATCGTTGCTGTTGCTGGTTTTTGAGGGTCGACTTCACCAAACCAGTTGTCAATTTTTTCAGATGTATGATCGGCCCAATTGCGGATTTTCTTTTGCTTGCGATCAAACCAAGTTTGGTCTTCAGTTTGTTCCATGGGTGGAACAATAGGGTGATTGGACTGCTCAGGAAAAATCGTTGGAGTTGCATCAATCCACCTTGGGATTTGGTCTAAAAGATTTTCATCTTTATTTTCTTGAGTTTGAGCTCCAGATGGCAAACTTTCTACTTGCTGAGTTGACGAAGAATTTATTTCTGCATGAGCCATGCATACTGAACCAAATCCTAATGTTACAAGTGCAAAAAGCTGCCGATACGTAATAACGTGAAATGTTTTCATATCTATCTTTATGTTTTGTTGTTATTGTCACTTTTGTTGATTTTTCTAATAAAATCAAGAGGACGACACAAAAGTTAAGTAAATTTAACTTTTTTTACATATTTGAATTAAATGAAAAAGTTTAAGCTAGTAGCGAGAATTTTTAAGCAAAAAAAATCCCCCAAACTAGGGGGATTTTAGATCAGGGAAACTTCAAATTCCGATCATTAAACACATAAAAAACAGAACATTACAGCGCGAATATTCTAAGTGGCAATCATAAACGCATTTTAAACAATTGAATAGTTCTTTTTTTAGAACGCTCTATTGCTAAAACGGTGATAAAACATACGATTTGTTCACACTTTACAGTTAAGACTGTTTATTTTGTGGAATATCACATGTTTCATCATTACAAACAGCCGCATCTTCTTGCTCGATTTCTTGAGTATTTGCCTTGAGCTGTGCTTGTTCTAACACTTGTAAAAACACTTCACGAGGCTGTGCACCTGCAAGCGCAACTCTTTGATCAAATACAAAGAATGGTACGCCAGTTACGTTGAGTTGCTCGTGCGCAATTTTTTCGTCATGACGAACGAAATCAGCCAATTCATTCGTATCGAGTACATATTCAACTTCGGCATTATCAAGGCCAATACGAGAAGCAATTTCTTCTACCACTTCACGTTCACCAATCGCTAAACCTTCAGTCATATAAGCATGGAAAAAGGCTTCTTTTGCTTGGTTACCTAAGCCTTTACTTTGGGCTAGGTGAATAATGCGGTGAGCGTTAAAGCTATTGCCCGAGTTGGCTTTTTGCCATTGGAAGTCGATTCCTTCAGAGGCAGCCATGGCCGCAATGTTGCGCTCCATTTCTTCCATCTCTTCATAGGTACGGCCATATTTTTTCGCTAAACGCTCAGTATTTGAAGTGTCATGTGTTGCTGGCGCATTTGGATCTAGTTCGAAACTATGCCAATGAATATCAAGTTCAATACCAGCTTCAGCCGCGACATGTTCAAGGCGTTTTTTGCCGATGTAACAGAAAGGACAAACTACATCAGACCAGACATCAACACGCATGGGAGAATCTCATAAATTTTAATTACCCATCATAATAGGGGTGATGTATCAGGATTTAAAGCATTGAATAGCGAATAGAGTGTTGCGTATTGTGAAATAAATGACATATAAAGAACGAAGAGCTCTATTTTATAACTATAAAGAGCAAAACTATAAGAATGGAAATAGGAGGTGCGTATGCGCCGAATTTTGATTGCGATTGCAGGTCTGGTCGTCATTGCAGCTATTGTCTTTTTTTCCTATCAACATATTCAACAGCAACAAGCTAAAGACAGTAGCGAAATGTTCGATGTGGTGATGAGTGAAAAAATGAGTGAACTTTATGAACAGGCTCAAGATTGGTCTAAACCTGTACAACTGGATATTCATGATAAACGGCTTGCAGGACACTATAAGCAAGTCTCTGAGTTTCTTTTAAATTATTGGGTTCAAAACGTCAATGCGCGCAATGAATATTTAAGAGAACTAAAAGCTGCAAAGTGGGACACTTTTTTAAATGTTGACCGTTTGGATATTGATAAAAAGCAAAAATATGCCGAAACAGAAAAGATGTTGGCGGATGTTCGAAAAGCTTCAGATAAATATCAATCTAAATATGAGTCAATTCATAAGACTTTTCTCGCTAAAATTCAGGAATTATCTGTTGATGCAGATACGAGACAACTTCTTGAAATGAAATTGGGAACTCAGCAAAAGGCTGATCAGGATCATGCAATTTTTGTGATTGAGCTACAAATTTTAGATGACGCAGAAGAAATGTTTAAACTTCTAAAAAATTATTCGTGGCAAAAGAAAGATCATATGATTCTTTTTCATGAAAATGCCCAAGTTAAAAAATTTAACGAGCTTTACCAGCATGTTTTAAAGCTTAATGCAAAAATTGAAAGTATTAAGAAAAAGAACGTGGCTGCTTTAGAAAATGAGCTAGAAGAATAATGACAGCATGAGCATCAACTACTATGTATTGATGCTCTCAGCTTTGCCTTTTACCAAGAAAGATTGTAATAAACTTTGAGAAGTTTGTAGTTTGTTTAACTGCTCAGATACATGCATCAGTTCTGTTTGTAGCTTTTCTTGAACAATAGGGCAGAGCGTAAATACCCTTTCATCTAAATCAAAACACGGTAATAACACTTGGATATCTTTTAACGTCATACCAGCATCATTTAATATTTTAATTTTCTTAATATTTTCAATGTCTTTTTGCGTATAACTGCGATAGTTATTACTTGCGCGATGCGGTTGTATCAGCCCTAAACTTTCATAATAACGCAGCATACGCGGACTAACTTTTGTAAGTTCGGCGACTTTAGCTAGGTTCATAAAATAGGCTTGACCTTAACAGTGGTGTCATAGTTTAGCATGCTTTTATCTTTCAAAATGGTACTTGTTCAATGATCAGAAAACTCATTTTATTGGTGTTATTCGGATTGATGTCATTTGTTGCAAATGCCAAAACACTGGAACTTCAGGAGAAGAACATGCGTCAAATATTTGTACTTCATGGTTATTCAGCTTCTATAAATGATCACTGGTTCTTGGACCTAAAACATCAAATAGAAGATGAACATACGGCTGTGACCCTAATACCATTTCCAGATTCTGAGCATCCCAATGTAGATGCTTGGCAGAAGGTTTTAGATGAACAGATACCAGAAGTTAATGAAAATACTTATTTTGTGGCACATAGTTTGGGTGTCATTACCTTACTGCACTTTTTGCAAAGACATGATTATAAAAATATTGGAGGAATGATTTTAGTATCCGGATTCTCTGGACCAATTGCAGATTCTTCCCCTCTCACAGCTTATATAACAAAGAGCAAAGTCGACACCAATTATTTTAAGGGCATAAAGAAAAAGTTGGTGTATTTATCTGATAATGATGATTTGGTTCCACCACACTTAACGATTCAATTGGCTAAGGATATTGATGCACCGTACATTACAGTTCCTAATGGCGGGCACTTTTTAGGTCGGGAAGGTTATACGGCATTTCCTCAATTGGTCGACTCTTTAAAAGAAATGTTAGAAAATAAATAAAATCTATAAGATAAATCTCACCCTATAAATGGTTATAACTCATTTATAGGGTGGTTTTTCTATTCAGTTTTTTATTAAGAAAGTCCCTTACTATTACATTAAAAATTTTAATTATATTTACCGTTTATCTGAGCCTTACTGAATCAAAAAGCAGTTTGTTGTAGCCTATTTATAGAGACCTTTATTTGAATCTTCATCTTTTGATTGAAATAGGATGACTGATTTTTTGGAGCTAGTTATGAACTTTCTAAAACAATCAGCTTTAATCGCTGCATTTGCTTTTATGGGTTTACCAACTGTTCAGGCAGAAGAAGTAACGACTTTACCCACTATTCGCGTTATGGCTGAATCTGAGCTACGTGATGAAGTGGGCTTTGTGCCGTTTCAAGAAGATAAGAAGGTACGCCAAGCACTACAACACCATGAATATAAAATACATAACGATATACAGAATGCTTTAGTCCTAGAAGGGATGACGACCATAGATTATCAGCCCGTTATGGCGCAGCCTGATCTCTCACAACTTTCTCCATTTTTACGAGAATATATTCTAGCGGTAGCGGGCGGGATTCAGTCTTCTGACCCAACCAATGGTCTTTTTGAAATGTTAAAGCCGTTGAACATTAACCGAAGTAATGTTGATGCTTATCGCGATGGTACGATGAAAGTAAATTTAAATGATATTTTGAAATTACAGCAACAAATCCAAGATGGTTTAAAAGGCCGGTAAAATAAAAATCCCCGCATTGAGCGGGGATTTTTTATCTTGGTGTTAATTAAACACGTTCGATAATCGTTGCGATACCTTGACCAAGGCCGATACACATGGTCGCAAGACCGATTTGAGTATCTTGTTGTTCCATTACGTTTAACAACGTAGTGGTGATACGAGCACCTGAACAGCCTAGTGGGTGACCAAGTGCAATTGCACCACCATTTAAGTTCACGATGTCTTGTTTGTCATAAAGGCCTAAGCCCTTAAGAACAGACAAGCCTTGTGCAGCAAATGCTTCATTTAACTCAACAGTCTGAATATCAGCAATTGATAAGCCAGCACGCTTAAGCGCTTTTTGAGTCGCTGGAACTGGACCGTAACCCATGATTGCTGCGTCACAGCCTGCTACTGCCATAGAGCGAATTACAGCACGTGGTTTTAAACCTAATGCTTGTGCACGTTCAGCAGACATAAGCAACATTGCAGAAGCACCGTCAGAAAGAGCAGAAGAAGTTGCTGCTGTTACTGAACCACCTTTAGGGTCAAATACAGGTTTTAATGCTTTGAATGCTTCAAGGTTTGCATCTGGACGAATCACTTCGTCGATGTCGCAAAGGATTTTGAAACCATTTGCATCGTGGCCTTCAACACCAACGATTTCATTTTTGAAACGACCTTCCTGAGTTGCAGCCCAAGCACGGCGGTGAGATTCAACACCGAACGCATCTTGTTCTTCACGAGTAATGCCGTTCATACGACCTAACATTTCAGCAGTTAAGCCCATCATGTTAGATGCTTTTGCATAGTGTTTAGATGCTTCTGGGTTAAGGTCGATGCCGTGCATCATACCTACGTGGCCCATATGCTCTACACCACCAATAATGAAAATATCACCTTGGTTAGTCGCAATTTGTGCTGCCGCTGTATGGATTGCCTGCATAGACGAACCACAAAGACGGTTCACTGTTTGACCAGCAACAGTTTTAGGCAAGTCAGCCAATAAACCGATGTTACGGCCAATGTTCATACCTTGTTCTAGAGTCTGGTTTACACAGCCCCAGATCAGGTCTTCAACTTCGTTTACATCAAACTGATTACGGGCAACGAGCGCACGTACAAGTTCAGCAGATAAACTGTCGGCACGTACATTACGGAACATACCGTTTTTAGATTTGCCCATGGCAGAACGAACGCCATCAACAATCACAACGTCACGTGGATTTAAAGTAGCCATTCACGTCGCTCCTTAACCGTAGAATTTTTTGTTGTTAGCAGCCATGTCGCGCAACATTTGCGGCGCTTCATAAGCCTTACCTAAGTGTGCATATTTATCGCAAAGCGCAACGTATTCAGCAACACCTGTTTGGTCGATGTAACGGCATGGACCACCACGGAATGGAGGGAAACCTACACCCATAATCATTGCCATATCTGCTTCAGCGGCAGTTGCAACGATGTTGTCTTCCAAGCAACGAACTGTTTCGTTACAGAAAGCAAGCATCATACGGTCAATGATTTCTTGGTTATCAAATTCGCGTTTTTCACCAGTCACGAAAGGAGCAATGATTTCATATGCTGTTGGATCAACAGTTTTTGCTTTCTTGCCTTTCTTGTCGAGTACGTACTTGTAGAAACCAACGTCATTCTTTTGACCAAGACGTTTAGCTTCGTACATTGCTTGAATTGAACCTTTGTAGTCTGGCTTCATACGGTCTGGGAAACCTTCTGCCATGACTTCTGCACCATGTACACCTGTGTCGATACCAACAACGTCGATGAGGTAAGCAGGACCCATTGGCCAGCCAAACTTAGACATTACATTGTCAACTTGTTGGAAGTCTGCGCCGTCTTTTACAAGAAGGTCAAACGCACCAAAGTAAGGGAACAATACACGGTTAACCAAGAACCCTGGGCAGTCGTTTACAACGATTGGTGTTTTACCCATTTTTTGAGCAAGCACTACAGTCGTTGCAATCGCTTCTTCAGAAGTTTTTTCACCACGAATAACTTCTACAAGCGGCATCATGTGAACTGGGTTGAAGAAGTGCATACCAACGAAGTTTTCAGGACGTTGTAATGCTTTCGCTAAACGCGTGATTGAAATCGTAGACGTATTAGAAGCAATAATCGTATTTTCACGGACATTCTTTTCAGTATCCGCAAGTACCATTTCTTTAACTTTTGGATTTTCTGTAACTGCTTCGATTACGATATCAACTTCTTTAAACTCGTCGTAGCTTAAAGTAGGGCGGATACGTGCAAGAGTTTCACCCATTTGCGCAGGTTTCATTTTCTTACGTTCAACTTGTTTAGTTAACAAGCTGTTCGCTTCTGACATACCTAATGCAAGTTGTGGGTTACCAATATCTTTCATGATAATTGGTGTGCCTTTGCTTGCCGCTTGGTAAGCAATACCACCACCCATAATACCAGCCCCAAGTACAGCTGCTTGGTTTACAGGGTGTGCACCTTTTTCATGTTTTTTAGCAGTTTTCTTAACAACTTGGTCATTGAGGAATAAACCAATCAATGCACCAGCTTGTGGAGTAATCGCTGCTTTCGCAAAGCCTTCAGCTTCAACTTTTAACGCTTCATCACGTGCAAGGCTTGCACCTGCTTGTAATGAATCAAGTAATAATTTTGGAGCAGGGTATTGAGCAGGGTTTGCTTTAGCAAGTACTGCGCCTTTTGCTGTGTTGAACGCCATCATTTGTTCAAGCGGGTTCAATTTTACAGCATCAAGTTTTTCTTGGCGTTTTGCTTTCCAGTTTAAACGACCAGAAATTGCTTGTTTAACCAAGTCAGTTGCAGCTTCAAGTAATTTGTCAGCAGCTACAACCGCATCTACAGCACCATCTTTAAGTGCAGCAGCCGGTTTTTTAGGAACAGCCATTGCCATCCATTCAACTGCGTTGTCGATACCGATAACACGGCTTAAACGAACGCTACCACCGAAACCAGGATAAATACCGAGTTTGATTTCTGGTAAGCCCACTTGTGCAGCTTCTGACATCACGCGATAGTCACACACTAAGCACATTTCAAAACCGCCACCTAAAGCCATGCCATTAATAGCAGCAACTTTCGGAAGGTCTAAATCTTCAAAGCTATTGAAGATCTCGTGAACAGGCATAAGCCAGTCAACAATTGCTTTTTCGCCTTGGGCGAAGTTTTCGCCAAATTCAGTAATATCTGCACCAACAATAAATGTAGATTTACCCGAAGTTACAACTAAGCCTTTAATATCGTTATTGGCTTTTACAGCAGCAATCGCTGCTTGGAAATCTTCAATTGTTGCACGGTTAAATTTATTGACCGACTCACCTTGTAAGTCAAAGCGGAATTCTGCAATTCCGTCCGAAAGCATTTGGACGGTAATGGCATTGCCAGCGTGGATCATGCCTGATCTCCTTAGTTTTGGAGGACTTCTAAGTTGATGTTATGAAGCGTGTGCACAACTTCGGTACACATTTATGCTTCGCTAATCTTACGATAACTATATCTAAAAAAAACCTGACAAGTTGTATCAAGCCGTGACGCAAGGGTCATCTTATTTATTATTCAATTCATCTTTATTAAATGCATAAAAGAAATCATAAAGATAGGTTCTAATCAAAGATATTTGTTTTAATTTAAATTTTTGTTTATAAGGCATTAGGATTATGAAATTTTTATATAAAAATGAGTAATTTTTAAAAAGTTAACTTTCTGTCAAAAATGTCAATTGTTCGTAGAATCATCTATAAATAACAGTAACAATTGTGATGAATTTTAACCTTCTGGATGTTATGGAAAAATACAGTATATTTTAAATTTTTATTACAATAGGGCTGCCTACTATTTAACTTAATTTTTTGACATTCGCTTTTTATAAGTCAATTTTGTTAAAATTTGCGCCAATTAATAATCTTCCGGCTGCGATTACCTTTGAAAACTAAGGTAAGGTTGCCCTAAACTTTTGAAAGAGTAGCAATATGATTAAGTGGATCGTATTAGCGATTTTTGTAATATCTGCATTGTATATCCAACATCGCGGTAAAGTGCGTCACTCGTTTTATCGTCAATTTTTTGACCATTCAACCTTGCTCGCACCGATTAACTTTTTAATGTACATCTTTTCAAAGGTACCGAATCAGCCTTATATCGATACTCAACACTTCAAAGATTTAAAAGTGTTAGATGAAAATTGGGAAATGATTCGAGACGAAGCGAAAGCTTTATATGACCAAGGTGGGATTAAAGCATCGAGTACCTATAATGACTTAGGTTTTAACTCGTTTTTTAAAACAGGATGGAAACGTTTTTACCTCAAATGGTATGAGTCAAGCCATCCTTCGGCTGCTGAACTTTGTCCGAAAACAACGGCTTTACTCAAAACATTACCGACCATTAAAGCGGCAATGTTTACCGAGCTTGCTCCTGACAGCCGTTTGGTAAGACACCGTGACCCATACGCAGGTTCACTTCGTTATCACTTGGGTTTGATTACACCAAATGATGATCGCTGTTTTATTGACGTTGATGGTGAAAGATACTCTTGGCGTGACGGTCAAAGTGTTGTGTTTGATGAAACTTATATTCACTATGCTGAAAATAAGACCGATCAAAACCGTATCATTTTCTTCGCAGACGTTGAGCGTCCAATGAAAGTGAAATGGATGGAACGTTTCAACCATTGGTTTGGCCGTAACGTGATGACTGCAGCAAGCTCACCGAATGAAACAGGTGACCAAACAGGTGGTTTAAATAAAGCTTTTGGTTATGTGTACCAAATTCGTATTAAAGCTAAAGCGTTAAAAGCGAAAAACCGTAAGTTGTATTACTTCTTAAAATGGTTCCTCATGCTTGGAATTTTCTTCCTGATTTTTGTACGTCCATATGTATTTTAATTAAAACGCCCGAAAGGGCGTTTTTTATTGTGATTATTTAAATCATTTAGATTTATTTTTATGCATTTAAAACGCTGATTATTAGCGTAGGGAGTATTTTATTTAAAATTTTAGGTGAATTTTATATTAATTATTGGGATCATAATGCGGCTGGTAAATATATACCTTTCTTGTACTTAATAAATTTTAAAAATTTGCGTGGAATATAAATGAATACGGTGATGAAACAAGCTTTAGTAATAACTACATTTAGTGCAGCAGTAATATTAACTGGATGTGGTAAATCTAAGCCAGAGCCAAAATCAAAAACAGAAAAAGTTGAGGCAATTTCGGATTGGAGCTGTACGCACCCTGATAATTTAAATCAGATTCAAACCTCTTTGAAAAAAGAATATTTGAAGCAAATCGAACGTAGCTTAAGACAAAGTCAATATCAGGTTGATGCTGATATTCTTAATAAAATTAATCAAGGTTTGAAGTTTGAAATTAAAAATATTCGTACTTTACCGTTAGAAGATGAAAGCCAAAAAAATACACAACTCAGCTGTGAAAGCCAATTGGTTGTTTCATTTCCTAAAGGTTTACAAAAACGTGCGGAAAAAGCATATGTTGAAGAACTGCGTCACTCTAATGAAGAATCGCAAACGCTTAATGACTATTTTTCGGATAATGAATCATCTTTGACTCTTGAAAATGACCAATTGAAAGGTGAATTTTTCTATAACATCACAAAAACAGATAAAGAGGGGTTGGTGTTTGATCTGCCAAGTCAAAACACTGTGATTGAAGGATTGGTTTTCGTTGCCACTAAAGCTGTGCAATATGCGGCTTATGTTAAAGAAAATGAGTTGATTGACGAAAATATTGAAGAAAATCGACAAATGTCTGAACAAAATAATGAAGAGCAGACTGCTTTGGCTCAAGAAGCCATGGATGTTCGTAAAAAAGAATTGGATAGCGATAAAGCGAAGCAAGTGGAACGCTTAAATCAGACTTGGGATAAATTGAGTGCCGATAAAAAAACTCAATTTAAACAAGATCAATCGGATTGGTTTAAAAAACGTGATGTTGAATGTAAAGTACTGGCACAAAAAAGTGTGCAAGAAATTCCTGAAAAGGACTTAGAAACTTACCAGAAGCAATCCGATTATTGGACTGCTGATATGCGTAAGCAAAATCAAGAGATGCAATATACCCAGTGCTTTATTCAAAAAACTGCAGAGCGTACGGTTTATTTAAATAATTTAAACTAATCTGAAACCCTCTATAAGTGCTTGGTCAATCGTGTTGAAATAGATGGGATTGACCAATCTATAGTAAGCTCGAAAGGGATTTTCTATAGAATAAATTCGATAATTTTTTTTGTGACCCATTTCACAGTGCTAGGAATTTGTTACAACTATTAAAAGCCAACGCATAATTTTGCTTCTACAATTGCTCCGTTTTTTCGAAGACTGGTTAGCGGAAGTAGGTTTCAAAATGGCTCATGCTCATCACGTAGCTCATGCACATGTTCACCACATTAAATTGAGAAAAGAAGAAAGTTCTCAGGGTGACTTAAAAACGAAAGCGATGTTAAACAAAGCTTCGGCTGAGACTAAAAAGCATAGCCGATCGACTTTTAAAAGACATAAAGTAGAAGACCAAAATATCGATCTGCATAAGTTCTCAAGCAAACTTGAGAGCATGTCAGCAAAGCACAGTAAAGAAAAATGCGCCAAGAATATCCGTATTGCTTTACAGGCAGCAGGTGCAGATGTTTCAAAGCATCCAGTAGCTGCATCTGACTGGGGGCATACTCTAGAAAAGAACGGCTATAAGAAAATCAAACCGGCATTCAACCGTCCTCAAGAAGGCGATATTTATATTATTGAACGTACCAGTGGTCATACCTACGGACATATTGCTGGCTATACGGGCAATGGCTGGTTCTCAGATTTTCGTCAAAAAACCTATGCGGTGTATAAAGAAAAAGACGTGAAGTACAGTTACTATCGTCTCGATTCTTAAGACCTACGACACACTTTGTCGGACTACTTTGTCATCCCTTGTCTAATTTGGGTTCTGGCACAGTAAAGCACTTGAAAAGTAAGGATGAAAACATCACATTAGGTATTCAGTATTAAGCCATGCATGCCAATAGTGAATCAAAACGCTCGTCCCCATATTGAAAAAATTTTAGCCCATATGACCCAACTTCCAGGCGTTTATAAAATGCTAGGGAAAGAGGGCGAATTGTTATATGTCGGTAAAGCAAAAAACCTAAAAAATCGGGTGTCGAGTTACTTTGTTAAAACCATTGAGCATCCGAAAACTCAAGCTTTAGTTGCCAGAATTTATGATATTGAAACGCTCGTTACGCGTTCAGAAACAGAAGCGCTGCTTTTAGAGCAAAACTTAATTAAACAACATCGTCCGCCTTATAACATCATGCTGCGAGACGACAAATCATATGTCTATATTTTTGTATCGGCAGATAAACCATATCCGCGAATTGCCAGTGGACGTGGCAAAGGTAAGCACCAAATTGGTAAGTTCTTTGGACCTTATCCAAGTGCTTATAGTGCGCGAGATACCTTGCTGGTTTTACAAAAACTTTTTAATGTGCGCCAGTGTGAAAACAGTTACTTCTCACAGCGCAAACGTCCATGTTTACAATATCAAATCAAACGCTGTTCGGCCCCATGTGTAGGCTTGGTTTCACCAGAAGATTACAAAGAAGATGTGAATAACAGTATTCGGTTCTTACAAGGTGACACCAAAGAATTAAACCAAGAACTGATTGCGAAAATGGAGCAGGCTGCGGCAGATCTTGAATTTGAAAAAGCCGTTTTTTATCGAGACCGATTGTCTTTACTTCGTGAAGTACAAGCACAGCAAGCTGTTTTCAAAGTGAAAGGTGAAGCTGATATTTTGGCCATTGCCTATCAGGCTGGTGTGACATGTGTACAGATTATGCATGTACGTAACGGACGTATGCTAGGTGGTAAAAGTTATTTCCCTGATATGTTGGGTGATGACCTCGGACAAATGCTAAGTGACTTTATGGCAAACTTTTACTTTCAGGTTGCTGATGAAGTACCAAGTGAACTGATTGTAAATACTGCTTTGTCTGACCATAAAGAGCTGGAAGAAGCCTTAGCACAGCAGTTTGGAAAGAAAGTCCAGATTAAGAGCAATGTGCGAGAAACACGTGCTGAATGGTTAGAGCTTGCTGAAATGAACGTTCAGCATGCAATTAAAGGTCAGTTGAGTAACCACTTAGAACTCAATGAGCGTTTCCACCAGCTTGAGCAGGTGGTTGGCCGTCCAATTGATCGTATCGAATGTTTCGATATTAGTCATACCATGGGCGAAGCACCGATCGCATCATGCGTGGTGTTTGACCAAGGCGGTGCGCGTAAACGTGACTACCGACAATTTGCCATTCAAGATATTACTGCGGGCGATGATTATGCTGCGATGCGACAAGCTTTAACGCGTCGCTATAAAAAGGCGATGCTGCCTGACTTGCTTTTAATTGATGGTGGTAAAGGCCAACTTCATATGGCAATGGAAGTTATGCAAGAACTTGGACTTGAGGCTTTCATGATTGGTGTATCAAAAGGTGAAGGGCGTAAACCGGGACTTGAAACGCTTCATTTTACTGACGGCACAAAAATTCAGTTACCTGAAGATCATAAAGCCCTACATTTGATTCAACAGGTCCGTGATGAAGCTCACCGTTTTGCGATTACCAAACACCGAGCTAAACGTGATAAACGCCGTAGTACTTCAGTTTTAGAAGCAATTCCGGGCTTAGGGCCTAAACGCCGTCGAGATTTGTTAACACATTTTGGTGGCATTCAAGGCGTGTTAAAAGCATCGGAAAAAGAGTTGACGGTAGTGCCAGGCTTAGGGGAAGTGATGGCAAGAACAATTTATAAAATTTTACATGAGTAGCCACGTATTTAAAATTTGAGTGACAAAAGCGCTCGTAAATTAATAGCTGAATGACCATTCACATGATGGTCAAAATAATGAAAGATACTTTCTAATCACGCACATGACTTAGGGATATGCATGTCATTATTACAACTATTTGAAGATGTAAAACAAAATGAATGGATTGATATACCCGCAGGGTGGTTACAGGGCCGTACGGTTTTTGGTGGCCTTGTTGCTGGGCTATTAATGCAAAAAGCATGCTCCCATATTCAAGATTCAAATAAAAGATTATTAAGTTGTAGTGTTACTTTTGTGGGGCCTGTACAGCAAGGTTCTGCCCGATTGACTATTGAAGTTTTAAGAGAGGGGAAGTCAGTCACTACGCTTGAGGCACGTTTATGGCAAGATGACGCAGTGCAAACCATTTTGGTTGCAAGTTTTGGGGCATCTCGTGCATCGAGTATTAAGGTTAAACAAGAACCCGTTGCTCCTGCGTATGTACAACCTGAAAATTTATCTGTCATTCCTTTTGGTCAGCATATGCCTGAATGCTTTCAGCACTTTGAAGTGTGTTGGGCTGAGGGTAATTATCCGGTGACAGCAAGTGAGTATCCAGACTTTGGTGGTTGGTCAAGGTTCTCACCAGAGCAACATGAAAATCGTCAACTAACATTGCCTGATTTGATTGTTCTCATGGACATTTGGCCGCCGGGTGTATTGCCAATGTTTAAGCAAGTTGCACCTGCAAGTTCTTTAACGTGGCACATTACATATGTGAACCCAGTCCAGCATCAATTGTGTGACTGGTTTAAATATAAAGTCGTCACGGAATATGCAAGTGAAGGTTACTCGACAGAATATGCATATCTTTGGGATCAAAGTGATCATTTAATTGCAATTTTGAGGCAAACTGTTACGGTATTTACCTAAGCAATCTACTTTCTCGATTCACATATTTCGTATAAAGTGGCTGTTACAGATAGATACAATATTGAAGTATGTGTCTTTGTCTGTTAAAAGATGCGTGAAGACTAAATTGGCGGTGTTTATGACCACAGGGCGAATCCTGAATATCCCAAATATCCTAACTTTGGCGCGTATCGCGCTTATTCCAGTATTTTTGGTGATTGCATATTGGCCGCCTGCAATAGGTATTGGTGAGCACGTAGGAAGTATGACTCGTCATATTATCTTGACTGCGATCTTTGTGCTGGCCGCTATAACCGACTGGTTTGATGGCTATTTGGCACGATCTTTAAACCAGACTTCAGCATTTGGCCGATTTCTAGACCCAGTTGCAGACAAACTCATGGTAGCAGCTGCACTTATTGTTTTAGTACAGTGGAAACCTACCATTGCGATGGCCTTTGCAGCAATTGTTATTATTTCACGGGAAATTACTGTTTCTGCTCTACGTGAGTGGATGGCAGAACTGGGTGCGCGAACCAGTGTAGCAGTGTCAACTGTAGGTAAATATAAAACAGCCTTTCAAATGATTGCCATTAGTGTGTTCTTACTCAACTGGCAGCCTTTAGAAATGTTGGCTTATGCTTTGTTATATACAGCAGTCATTCTTACTTTGTGGTCAATGTTTATTTATTTAAAAGCCGCGTGGCCATATCTAAAGCAGCCATAAAACCAAATAAGATTCTAAAAAGCCTTTCCTTGAGAAAGGCTTTTTTATTGCAAAGCGCAAAAATAGCGTAACTCACGTAATTGGTATGATGAATAAATACCATTGGCAAAAGGGTGCTAAACTGGCATTGTTAGCTTGAGAGATAGCTAAGCAGCAAGGGGAGATTGCATGACTCTAGATTTATTTTCTCCGGAACCTTGTGAAAATTTATTGCCTTATGATGGCGAAGTTCAGGACTATGGATGTATTTTAGGTGCTGAAGAGGCCGAACAATATTTTCAGTATTTGTATCAACATTTGGCATGGCGACATGATGAAGCGAAGTTATACGGCAAGCACTTCATTACTCCCCGCAAAGTTGCTTGGTATGGTGACGAGCATTATAGATATAAGTATTCTGGTGTTTTTCGGGATTCTTTGCCGTGGGACAAAGCGCTTGCTAAGTTGAAACAGCAGGTAGAACAAATTCTTTCAGAAAAATTTAATTCTTGCTTAGCCAATCTTTATGAGGATGGAACGCAAGGTATGGCTTGGCATAGCGACTCAGATGTGTCTTTAGCTAGAACAACCACCATTGCTTCTTTAAGTTTTGGAGCGACCAGAAAGTTCTCTTTTAGGCATATTCACACTAAAGAAAAAGTTGAAATGTGGTTACAGCCGGGCCAACTTATTGTGATGCGTGGTGAAACTCAACAATATTGGCAACATCATTTAAATCGTTCGACAAAAATTTTACAACCACGTATTAATCTGACATTCCGTCAGTTCAAATTTTCATAAGTTTTTGCTAAAAATTAGGCAAGAAAAAAGCCCATGATGGCTGCATGAGCTTATTCCTCTGAGGGAGAGCCTTCTATTGATGAGCTGCTGATGAAAAGAATCATCAATAGGTGCTAAAATCATAATATGAGAATATTTTGGTTTTTTCAATGCTTAAAAATGTAAAAAAACTTTAAATTATCAAAAATACTATTTTATATCTCACCTTTTTCTGAGAGTTCCATAAAGCGCTGCTCAATCAATCCAGCATTTTCTTGCAAAATTTCAATCAGTTTTTGAATATTTAAAAAGTCAAAACGATTCTTTGATGCAACTAATGTTAAAGCCAAAGGAACTTCTTTACTCGAAAAACGAACGGGAACGGCAAGGCCTGAAACATTAGGGTCAATCTCACCTTGTGAGAAATAGAAGCCTTGTTTTTTTATTTTACGCATGCGTTGAATAAAGCTTGTTTCGTCTAGAGCAAAACCTGACTGCGATAGCTCATTCTGAAAACGTTCATAGTAGTCATGCATGCGCTGTTTACTTAAATGTGACACCATTGTTTTTGGTGATGCTCCAACATAGATCGGACGCGGACAACCTCGGCCATATGAAAGTAGCTCTGTATCTTTAAAAATCTCATGATGAATATCAATACAATAGTCATCATTTAAATAGGTGAGTAAACAGCAGAGTTCAGTGCGTTCAACAATGTTACGCATAAATGGCGTACTGATTTGAACGAGTGGATCTGTTGTTCTTGATACATAGTCAAGAACTGCTATTTTTGAGCCTAAAGTGTAATCGCCAGAAGTACCATTAATACGTTTTAATAAGTCAGCAGATACGAGTTCTTTCAAATAACGGTAGCTGGTCGGTTTAGACAAGCCAAGTTCTTCGCAAATAATATCGACATTAATCACTGGTCGTGAAACTGAAAATAAATCCAGTACGGTTAAAATTTTGCCAAAACTTGAAATTGCCATGATGTCTTATTCGTATCCTTAGTAAAGTGTCACACTTGAGTTCTTATAACAGAAAAATTGAAGCTTTGTCTCAATTGCAAGATAACTACCTGATTTAAATATTTTACGCTCAGAATCAGAAAAGTTCTCTTGATTCGTACATCATATATGATTAACTAAAAACATATCAAATTATCAAATAAAGATATTTTAGTTGACTAAATCACTTTAATTTGAAAAAATTGTGCAACAAAATATCTAATCGAGAAATTGGTTTACTCTGCCAGCTTTCTCGATGTCTCTCCTTTCCTAAGCTTGGTCGCCTAAATAGCGGTCAAACTGAAATCATCTGGGCATATCATGCAAAGATGTAGGAAAAATCATTGTATTGAAGGATGCTCTCATTAACTCATTTGTCTATAAGGCAAATGACAAAGTCGTGTTGTCTTTTTAAAAAGGTAAGGGCACGCATGAGGAGCATGCTCATCAGTTCAAATCTGTATTTGAGATGAGTTCATGTTATTAAAGCAAATACTAGCTTTTCGCCCGAGTAAGCTTGATCTAATTTTTGCAATAAAGACATTTATTGCCGGCATGTTGGCATTATTTGTCTCGTTTGAATTAGACCTGATTAATCCAATGTGGTCGATCGGTACCGTCCTGATTATCGCCAACCCTTATTCGGGTATGGTGTCGTCTAAGTGTGTCTATCGTGTTTTAGGGACGGTGGGTGGCGCCATTGTTGCGTTAACAATCACGCCTCATCTGATTAATACACCGTGGATCTTTACGGTAGTGTTATCACTATGGGTAGGCTTTGCGCTTTATGTATCCTTACTCGACCGGACGCCTCGCAGTTATGCATTTATGCTGGCGGGTTATTCAACTGCAATGATTGCGTACAACGCGATTACTTATATTGATCAGTACAATATTTTTGATATTGCTTTGGCGCGTGTACTTGAGATTTCAATTGGTGTGATTTCGAGTGCCGTGGTTTCCGCAACTATTTTGCCTATGCATATTGGTTCAGCCATTAAGCAGCGTGTAACTAAAACACTCAAAGATACAGAAAACCTATTTGCAAATTTGTTAAATGCAGACCAGCAGCAAAACAATACACAGCTTTTAGCCGCAATTACTCGTGATACAACTGATATTCATGCTTTGGCAGTTCACTTGAGTTATGAAAAAGGTGAATTGCATGGCATGACCAAGCCTTTGCAAGAAATGCTCCATCAAATGTCGATGGTAGTTGCAAACTTGGTTGCTTTGTCTGAACGAATTAAACAGTTACAAGAACTGAATTTTATTGAAAGTCATGCAGATAAATTAAAACAGCTTTCATGTCATGTGATTCATTTTCTCGAACAAAAAGACCAGATGATTGATGAAAATGTTTTGCAGTTACCTGCTGAGTTTGAAAATGACTTTTTGAACTTAAATGACTCGGCTTCTGAACATCAGCAAGTTTTATTGGCTGCCATGAAAATGGATGTCCGCCACTTTATTAGTAATGTTTTAGCTGTAAAAGTTTTATGGCAACGCATCAAGCAGGGTAATAAAGAGATTCCAGATAGCATTACCCCAATGACTACGACCTACCCAAGTTTACACCGAGATCACGGGGTAGCGGTCAGAGGCGGTATTAGTGCGGTACTCATTACATTTATTGTGACAGGTGTGTGGATTCTGTCTGGCTGGAAGGCTGGATTTATGATGGCACAGATTGGGGCCGTAACCGCTTGTATTTTAACAGCCTTAGATAACCCTGTTCCTGTCTTACGTATTTTTATATGGGGCAGTGTGGCATCGGCTGTTTTAGTGTTTATTTATGCTTTTGGTGTTTTCCCTCATGTCACTACATTTTGGGAACTGGGACTCGTTTTATTACCGATGTTCTTATTTGCGGTTTCTATGATGGCGAATCAAGCACTCATGCCAGTGGGCATGGTGCTGGGTATTAATACCATGATGGGTCTGAACTTGCACAATGCTTATAGCATGGATGCAGTGTCTTACCTAGACAGTTCATTTGGTATGGTCATGGGTGTATTGGTATCTCTCATTGTGATAGATGTAGTACGTGCCATGTCACCAGATACCAGTGCAAATCGTATTTTAGCTTTACATTATCGTGCAATGCGTCAAGCGATTTATATCCCTTATGGTATTGAATTCAAAGTTCATTTGCGTGCGATGTTAGACCGTGTAGGTGTTTTAAATACCAAAATGGTTCAGTCAGAAGAGATTAAAAAATCAATTCATCAGGCACTTGTTGAATCAAGTGCAATTGTTGATTTAACCCGTTTGCAAGAGTTAGCAAATCAGGTTCAGTCATCTTCAGAACTGGCTCATCATATTGGGCGTTTGCAACAAGATTTAGATGAGCTATTTAGAGCTAAAGAGAATGAAAAAGATGAAGCAGATGTATTAATACAACATATTCATCAGACTTTGTTTGAACTAAAACAGCTTGCTTCAAATATAGAAGATATGGCCATTCGCCAAAGATTATTTATTTCACTAAATAATATTGCTTATAGCATGTGTCATGTTTCATCAAACCAAATGAATGCAGATCGTACGCTTACAGGAGCCACAGCGCATGGGTGAGTTTAATGTCTACGGTATTTACGTGCCCGCTTTGCTCGTCCAAGCCTTATTTGCATATATATGTTTCCGCTTGTTAAGTCCTTTAACTAACAAATGGATTGCACAAGGCTGGATTGCATTGCCCAGCATTTTCAATTTGTGTTTTTACCTTTTATTACTTTTGGTGATACACCAAGTTTTTGTTGGGTTAGGTGCTTAAAGATGATTGCCAGATTAAAGATTGAGTTAGGTGAGTGAAATGAATCAATTGGAGTTGAAAAAAGTCATCCGTCCAGTGATTTTGATTGTCGCATTAATGATTGCGGTCTATACCATTGTGCATTTGTGGAATTACTATAATGCAGCGCCGTGGACACGCGATGGCCGTGTTCGTGGTGACGTCATTCAAGTTTCTTCAGATGTAGCAGGGCTTGTAACGGAAGTATTGGTTCAAGATAACCAGACTGTCAAAAAAGGTCAGGTACTTTTTAAAATTGATGTCTCTCGCCGAGCTTTAGATGTAGAGCAAGCAAAGTCTGATTTGGCAAAAGCAAAAGCAGCATTTGCTCAGGCGCAAGCAGGTTTAGCACAAGCCAAGGCAAACTTAATTAAGTCGAGTACAAACATTAAGTTAGCCGAGAAAAACGCAAACCGTTATTCAAACTTAATGGATGGTGCTATTTCTAAACAAGAACAAGATCAAGTTTTTGCAACTCGCGATCAATCCCTTGCAGAGCATGAACAACTTCAAGCTGCGATTGAACAAGCAGAAGCAACTATTAAGCAGCAACAGGCACTCGTTGAAGCTGCGACAAGTAACTTGCATTTAGCCGAACTTAATATGCATCGTGCCGCTGTGGTGGCACCCGCAGATGGAACACTCTCTAACTTTGATATGCGCCCTGGTAATTATGTTCAAGTTGGACAAGCAGTTGCAGCATTGCTCGATCGTAAACAACTCTATGTTGTAGGGTATTTTGAAGAGACAAAATTAGACCGTATTCATATTGGCGATGAAGCGAGTGTACAGTTAATGGGTGATAGTCAGAAAATTAAAGGTCATGTACAAGGTATTGCATCGGGTATTGAAGACCGTGAGCGTTCAAGCAGTTCTAAATTGCTTGCAAACGTAAACCCAACCTTTAGTTGGGTTCGTTTAGCGCAGCGCGTACCTGTAAAAATTGTGTTAGACGAAGCGCCAAAAAATCAGCTTGCTTTTGTTTCTGGCCGTACTGCGACAGTACATATTATTGAAAAATAAAAAGCTTAAGTTTTTCTACTCAATAAAAAAGCATGTGTAAAACATGCTTTTTTATTTTTATGGCGTTAAGCCGACTGGATTTCGATACCAACTCTGGATCAGCAAGGCTGCTGCAAAACTATCTGCTGATAATTTCTTTGCGCGTCCTTGTTCTTGGTAGAAGCCGAGCTCTTCCCTTGCTTCACGCGTCGTTAAGCGCTCATCCACCATCCAAGTTTCAATGTTGGTTTGATGGCGTAAACGTCTTGCAAATTTGCGGGCACGTGTAGAAAGCTCTGACTCACTATCATCCATATTTAACGGAAGACCAACAATAAACAAATCAGGTTGCCACTCTTTTACAATTTTTAAAAGCTGGTCCCAGTTAGGAATTCCATCTTTCATCACAAATAACGGTAGTGGGTTAGCACTTTCAATTGCAGATTGACCTATCGCCATCCCCATTTTTTGAGTGCCAAAGTCGAAAGCCATAATTGATTTGGATTGTGTCACAGTCATTAAGCATGTCCGATTTCAGAAGCAAGCCATGTGCGATCTACCCCAATCTTTTTATAGGCTGCATCCCAACGATCGTCGTACGGTAAGTTGAAAATCAGATCCATATCGGCATCACAGATAAGCCAGTCACCACGAGCGATTTCATCTTCTAACTGGTTTTTACCCCAACTCGCATAACCTAGTGCGATTTGATAGCGACCCACACCTTCGTTATGTGCAATTGCATCAAGAATATCTTTACTGGTGGTAATACAGACATTTTCACCCACAGCAATAGAAGAGTGCCAAGTTGGTTGGCCAGTATGAAGGACAAAGCCTGCTTCTGGGCGTAAAGGCCCACCTTGTAAAACCTCATGTGGATTTACATTGTCTGCATCAATATCTAAATCATTCAGGAGTTCTTTAATTTGAATGCCAGCAGGACGATTAATGATAATGCCTTGAGCACCTTCTTCATCGTGACGGGCAAGATAAATTACTGTATTTGCAAAAAAGTCATCTGCCAGTTCTGGCGGGGCAATCAGACAACGGTGAGTCATGTATTGTTTGGTCACCTAAGCGGTTCTCCCTCAAAAAATGTCGCTAGAGGGTCTCACGACCCTTTTATCTATATAGGTTCTTTTTATCAACATACAAGAGTTAATCGGATTTCGCCAATCTTTTTCTCTCATTTTCTTTATTAATTTGAAGAAGCCTGAAATTTAAGTTGTCGTAATTGTTTAGCATGCTGTAAGGTCGTTTCATTAATTTCAACACCGCCAGACATACGTGCTAATTCAGAAATAATCTGATTTTCATCAAGTTGTACAATGGTACTGCTGGCTGGGTCAGTTTGCTGCTTTTTAACTAACAAATGTTGATCAGATTGCGCAGCGACCTGTGCTTGGTGAGTAATACATAAAAGTTGGACATGTTGAGCTAAGTCGGCAAGTAAACGTCCAACCACTTCAGCCGTACCACCGCTAATCCCCACATCAATTTCATCAAACACTAAAACTTCGGCTTCTGTTTTTTCCGCGTTCATGACTTGCATGACGAGTGCAATACGTGAAAGTTCACCACCCGATGCCACACGAGCCAATGGTTGTGGGGGTATACCTTTATTAGCTGTAAATAAAAGTTGAATAAAGCTTAAACCTTCTGAGCTTGGTTGTTCTAGGGGTTCAAACTTAAACTCAAAGTGGGCTTCTGGTAGTGCTAGGGGTTTCACTTGTTCAGTTAACTGTTTGGCAAGTGGGGCAGCAGCTTCACGACGAATATTGTCTAAATGCTGAGCTTTCTCTAAAAATTCCTCATGTGACTTTTCTACTTGCTCTGCCAGAGTCTCTGGGTCTTCAAGTTGATGTAACTGTTCAAGCTCATTTTGCCAAGTTTCATATTCTTCTTTGAGCGTCTCTGGCTGAGTACGATACTTACGTGCCAGACGATGAAAAACTTCAAGCTTGGAATTTAGTTCTTCCATTCTTTCAGGGTCAAAACTTTGACGATCAATGAACTGACGTAAATTTGATGTGGCATCATCAATTTCACTTTGCGCATTTAATAATGAGTTATAAATTTCAGAAAGCTGTTCACTACGTCCAGCATGAGATTCTAAACGACGAATGATCGACGACATTTCTTGAGTAATGTTTTGCTCAGCTTCATCAAGCGCATTCAGGCTATAGCTACAATCTTGCATGATATGTTCATGATGACTGAGGCGATCGAACTCTTGCTCGATTTCTTTGTAATCAGTTTGAATGACCTCTTCAAGCTCTTCAATTTGCAGCTCTAAGGTCGCAATACGTTGTAGACGAGTTGCTTGAGCATCTAAAGCTGCTTGGTGTAAACGAATTGTGCGTTGCCATGTGCTATAGGCCTCACGAACATCATTCGCTTCTACATAAAAATTGTTATAACGGTCTAACCAATGCTTTGGATAAGGTGGCTCAAGTAGCTGTTGTTGGCTGTGCTGGCTATATAATTGAACCAATAAACGACCTAATTCTTTAAGCTCAGAGAGGCTGCTCGGACGTCCATTGACCCATGCTTTACTACGACCAGTTGCGAAAATAACACGACGTAAATGAATTTCCCCAGAATCATCATCTAGCTCATGATCTTGTAGCCATTTTGCTTCTGGGCTATTGTCCTGATAAGTAAAAACAGCGGTGATATCCGCCTTGTCCGAACCATAGCGGACATAATTTGTATCTGTACGTTCCCCTAAGCAGGCAGAAAGTGCATCCAGTAATAATGATTTTCCGGCACCTGTCTCACCTGTTAGAACATTAAATCCTTGTTCTATATCAATAGCTAAATGATCAGCTAATGCAAAATTAATTAAAGTTAAATGTGTGAGCATAAACGCATCCAACGCGCCAAATTATGGGTTAAAGATAGAGAAGTTTTGAATTTGCTACAAGTGATCTATTATTCTAACTGAAATTATAGAACAGCAAGATTCTTGTTCGTTTATTATTTGGCAATAATCGTCGATATCAAAAATTATCAGAATTATTCATGGATACATTTATTTAATTGTGTAGAAAGATATTTTTTACTTGCCAGTTTATTTTGACGAGTAAAAAATATATCAGTATTTTCATAATATTGAAGTACATATTGGTGATTATGTTGCCACTGGAAAGTATGTGGACAAACGAGTTATAGACCAACATTATCTGCGTTATTGTATTTGACCGATTTTAAAATAAAGTGTGCTTGTACATGCTAGTCGGCATTTTGATGGAAATAACGTCGATTTCCCAGCTTGTGAGGCCGCTTCAATGCGAAATAACCCAGACAACTTTCATGTTGGCATAGAAGTTGATTCATCATTAATTACAGCTCCTAGTTGATTATTCAACAGCGCAGAAAGTTTACTGAGTTTTTCTGGATGAAATTTACGATGAAGTTTGCAGATAAGGTGAAATTATGTTGACCAATCGAAATATTGAAGTAAATTTACCCCACGCTTTTACTAAAAAAATTCAGCTACAGCAGTAGAAATTACAAGTCTATGCGTATGAAAACTGATTGATTAGTTATTTAGGCACAATTAAACTACATTCAACATAAGTTATATAAATGCGGCATTATCTGGAGAATGTGCATGAGTTCAACCCAATTTGATCATGTAACGGTCATCAAAAAGTCAAATGTTTATTTTGGTGGAGCATGTATCAGCCATACCGTGCAATTTGAAGATGGAACGAAAAAAACATTAGGTGTTATTTTACCAACTGAGCAGCCTTTAACATTTGAAACACATGTTCCTGAGCGTATGGAAATTATTTCAGGTGAATGTCGCGTGAAAATTGCAGACAGCAATGAAAGTGAATTGTTCCGCGCTGGTCAATCATTTTATGTTCCTGGAAACAGCGTTTTTAAAATTGAGACTGATGAAGTGCTCGATTATGTGTGCCATTTAGAAGGCTAAGAAATTCCTGTTTAAATCGGGTACACTATGCCCAAAGAAATCCTGTGAAGTTGGCTTTGCAGGATTTTTATTTTTTTGCTCAAACGTTGTTAGAGGTCAAGCATGGCAAAACCGGAATATTATTATGGCGTTCACTCAGTGGAGTCATTGTTAGAACTTGAGCCGGAACGTGTGCTAACCCTGTTTACTTTAAAAGGGCGGGATGACCAACGTTTGCAAAAGATTTTGCAATTGGCAGAGCCTTTTGGAATTAGTGTACAAAAGGCAAGCCGTGACAGTCTTGAAAAACTTGCAGGTCTACCGTTTCATCAAGGCGTGGTTGCAGCAGTACGTCCGCATCCGATTTTAAATGAAAAAGATCTAGATCAGATCTTGGCTGAAACTCCAGATGCTTTATTGCTCGCATTAGATCAGGTAACAGATCCACATAACTTAGGTGCTTGTATCCGTACCGCTGCTGCAATGGGCGTGCAAGCAGTGATTGTGCCGCGTGATCGTTCGGCAAGTTTAACCCCAACGGCTCGTAAAGTTGCGGCGGGTGGAGCTGAAAAAGTTAAATTTATTCAAGTCACAAATTTAGCTCGTACATTGGCTCATCTGAAAGAAACAACTCAGGTACGTGTAATTGGTACTATGCTTGATGAAAGCGCAATGCCAATCCAAAAGTGTGATTTCTCTGGCCCAGTCGTGATTGTGATGGGAGCTGAAGATACAGGTTTGCGCCCAATTACTCAGGCACAGTGTGATCACAAAGTTTATATTCCGATGTCTGGTAATTTACAGAGTCTAAACGTAAGCGTGGCAACAGGTATGGCACTTTACGAGGCTTGTCGTCAGCGTTCTGAGGTATAATTGAGCTGCCTTTCTAGTTTTTAAGCAGTCTTCATATGTCTCCCCGTAAGCAAGGTTATTTCTTTGTATTGGTGACCATGTGCATTTGGGGCGGGTTTACACTTTTTGCTCGTTTAAATGCACAATGGCACATCAGTGCTTGGGACATTGCCGCACTGCGCTTCGCTATCGCCTTTCTGATTTTAATGCCTATATTAATTTATAAAAAAGATCTCGCTTTTTTATGGAGTAAGCATGCGGTTATTTTGGCGCTCATTGGCGGTGTCATCTATTGTCTGACTGTTTATACAGCTTTTCTTTATGCTCCAGCCGCACATGCTGCAATATTTTTAAATGGCTGCATACCAATCTGTACTGCTATAGCTGCCTATATTTTATTTAGACAGCCGTTTGATAAACACACATGGGCGAGTCTCGCAATCATGATCGCTGCCTTAGCATTCATGAGCATTTTGATGCTACGTACAAGTGGCTCTGCATTTGGAATTGGAGACCTACTTCTTTTCATTAGTGCGATTTGGTGGGGTATTTTCACTGTTTTACTTAAACAGTGGAAGCTCTCTGCTTGGCATTCTATGGCAAGTGTTGCGATTTGGTCTGCAATTATTTATTTACCTATCTATGTTTTATTTTTACCTAAGCATTTCATGGAAGTTAGTCCTGTTCATTTAGCGATACAGGGTATTTTCCATGGCGTATTTGTCGTTATTATTGCAACTTTGACTTATGTGGCTGCCATTCAACGTCTTGGGGCTTTTAAAACGGGAAGTATTGTCACTTTGGCGCCGTTCATTGCCGCTATTTTAGCTGTACCTTTACTTGGTGAGTCATTAAGCCCATCAATTGTTGTGGGCTTAGTAGGTATGGGAATAGGCGCTTTACAGCCTTGGCGCTGGTTTAGACAAGATAGCCTGACACAAAAAATTAAGCAGCAAAATATGTAATATTAGTTGGTGCGCTTCAAATAGCTTTGATGTAAAGGCTCTAGTTGCTGATATAAATGTTCGAGTAATCCGTCATTAAACACAATGTCATTGGCAAGTTCACGTTTACGCTCGCGTGGCATTTGTGCTGCAATAATTTTCTGGATTTGTTCTTGGTTTTGCCCATCTCGCTGGCTTGCACGCTGAATTTGAGTTTGTTCACTCGCATCAACTAATAGAGTGTGATTAACCAATTCATGTTGGTTGGTTTCAAAGAGTAATGGTGAAACTAAAATCACATAAGGACTTTTTGGATTTTGTAGTTGTTGAATAATCGATTGGCGAATGGCAGGGTGTGTAATTTTCTCAAGTATGTGTCTTGCTTCAGGGTTCTGAAAAATATGTTCGCGTAGGGCACGACGATCTAAATTACCATCGGGCTGAAGTACCCAGTCTCCAAAAGTTTGCTGAATTTTTTGGAGAGTAGGTTGGCCTTTTTCAACGACTTCACGCGCAACGATGTCGGCATCGACGACTTGAATTCCTTGGGACTCAAACCATTGTGTTGCGGCAGATTTTCCACTGCCAATACCACCTGTGATTCCCAGAATAAAAGCCATCTTAACCTCCTAAATAAATCTTCATAATCTGATCACCCCATAAAAAGGCAACCCAACCCGCAATGGCAATATATGGCCCAAAAGCAAAAGGCTGATTGTCATTTCTTAACTTTAATAAGATGATGCCAATGATTGCACCCAATAAAGATGACAATAACACAATTAATGGCAGCATCAATGGCCCCATCCATGCGCCTAATGCGGCAAGTAACTTAAAGTCACCGTAGCCCATACCTTCTTTGCCAGTAATCACTTTAAATAAGTAATACACAATCCATAGGCATAAAAAGCCGATTAAATAACCCCAAATAGCTGAGTTAGGTGAGGTATAAATATTAAAGGTGTTAATGCCCAAGCCAAGTGCTGCCAAAGGCAGGGTAAAGCGATCAGGTAAAAGTTGTGTATCAAAGTCTATAAAGGTGAGGGCAATCAGGACCCAAGTCAGGACGAGTCCAAAAAGCATTTGTATGGTTGCGCCAAAAACCATGACCACAACTACAGAGCATAGCATGGTGAGTAGTTCAATTGCTGGATAACGAATGCTAATCGGATGCTGGCAATGACCACATTTTCCTCTTAGCATCAACCAGCTTACGATAGGAATATTTTGATACCAACGGATGGGGTGGTGGCACTCAGGACATGATGAAGCAGGTTTGCTTAATGTTAGTTTTTCATGGTCAATAATAGGTTGCTCTGGATTTAGGAGCATTTGACATTCGAATTGCCAATCTTGCTCCATCATTTTTGGAGTGCGGTAAATCACTACATTAAGAAAGCTACCAATACATAGGCTCACGAGTGCAACTGCAATATAAAGTGCAGTTAAGTTTTGAATAAAATAAGCAATGATGTCCTGCATTATACAACTGAGCCCATTTGGAAAATTGGAAGATACATAGCAACAACTAGACCGCCTACCAACACCCCTAAAACCGCCATGATTAAAGGTTCCATCATTGAAGTTAAACCATCAACAGCATTATCAACCTCATTTTCATAATAGGTCGCAACTTTATCGAGCATGCTGTCTAGCGCCCCAGATTCTTCACCAATTGCAACCATTTGTATAGCCATAGAAGGAAAACGGTTAGATAAACGCATGGCAAACTGAAGTTGTTGTCCTGTTGCGACATCTTCACGAATTTTCATCACAGCTTGTTCATAGATGATATTATTGGTTGCGCCGGCGGTTGACTCAAGTGCATCAATCAGTGGTACACCCGCTGCGAATGTGGTCGCAAGCGTACGGCTATAACGGGCAATAATTGCTTTATACACCAAGTCCCCAAAAATAGGTAATTTAAGCGCAAGTTTATCTAAGCCATCACGAAATTTCTTACTACGTTTTTTAGCTTCTAAAAAAGCGGCAATTATTACACCAATCGCGATAATCATAATAAACCAGTATTCTTGCATCCATTTCGACATGTCTACGACCATTTGTGTAAAGGCTGGTAACTTTGCTCCAAAAGAAGAAAATAGATCTTGGAAAACGGGTACCACTTTAACCATCAAAATAATAGTCACCACAATGGCTACCACAATAACCGTCGCAGGATATTTCATTGCTTTCTTGATTTTCTGCTTCAACAATTCACTTTTTTCTTTGTAAATCGCCACACGATCTAGCATGGTTTCAAGCGCACCTGATTGTTCACCAGACTCAACAAGTGAACAAAATAAATTGTCAAAATGTTGAGGATACTTTCTTAAAGCTGAAGTGAAGGTACTGCCACCTTCAACTTCACCTTTAATCCCAAGTACTACCTCACGCATAGCTGGATTTTCCAAACCTTCCGCGACAATTTCAAAGCCTTGTACCAGCGGTACACCCGCTTTCATCATAGTCGCCAGTTGTCGTGTAAAAATCGTAATATCAAGCGTTGATACTTTTTTCTTGAATAAACCTTCAAGAATATTTTTACGTTTCTCCCGTATGGTTCGAACGGTAACCCCTTGTTTGCGTAAGGTCACTTTAGCTAAAGCCATATTTTTAGCTGGAAGTTCCCCCTTAATTTTTACGCCCTTACGGTCAACCCCTTCATAAGCAAAAGTAGGCATCATTTGTGCCTTTTTGACAGCCATTAGATTATCCTTATTTTAAATAGTGTCTTATTCACTGGTCACACGGTTGACTTCTTGTAGAGAGGTCACACCTTGCATTACCTTTTTTAAACCTGAACGACGTAGATTATTAAACCCCAATTTTTCAGAAGCGGCCGCGATTTCTAGAGCGTTACCATCTTCCATAATAATCTTGGAAATTTCAGGTGTAACTTTCATTACTTCATAAATACCAACACGGCCTTTATAGCCGTCACGACATTCAGGACAACCCACAGGTTGGAAAACCCGAAAGTCTGGATGTGCTAAGTCCTGCTCGGTAAAACCCATTTCCAATAAACTTTGTTTTGGAACATTTGTAGGTATTTTACATTGAGAGCAAAGGCGGCGTGCTAACCGCTGAGCAATAACCAAGTTGACTGATGTTGCAATATTGAAGGAAGGAACCCCCATATTGCGTAAGCGAGTGAGCGTTTCAGGCGCACTATTGGTATGCAGTGTTGACATCACCATGTGACCCGTTTGTGCAGCTTTAATTGCGATTTCTGCTGTTTCCAAGTCACGAATCTCACCGACCATAATAATGTCAGGGTCTTGTCGTAAGAATGATTTAAGTGCAGCAGCAAACGTAAGACCTACTTTGGGATTTACGTTAACCTGATTAATCCCTTCAAGGTTAATTTCTACAGGGTCTTCGGCAGTAGAAATATTAGAGCTCTCAGTATTTAAAATGTTTAAGCCTGTATATAAAGATACTGTTTTACCGGAACCTGTTGGTCCAGTAATTAAAAGCATGCCTTGTGGTTTATCTAAAGCTTCCATAAATAAAGCTTTTTGTTCTTCTTCGTATCCTAATGCGTCAATCCCTAGCATTGCGCTTGATGGATCAAGAATACGTAGAACTAGCTTTTCACCAAACAACGTCGGAAGTGAGTTCACACGGAAATCAATTGCTTTAGTTTTTGAGAGCTTAAGTTTGATACGACCATCTTGCGGGACACGTTTTTCGGAAATATCCATTTGAGACATTACTTTTAAACGTGACGCCAAACGGTTTGCCAATTGTAAAGGTGGATTGGCAATTTGACGTAACACACCGTCGACTCGATAACGTACCCTATATGACTTTTCATACGGTTCAAAATGTAAGTCTGAAGCGCCCATACGAATGGCATCAATAAGCAACTTATTAATATATTTAACAATGGGTGCTTCATCACCTTGTGGCGTTTCTTCTTCATCCTCTTGAGTGGTAGGGCCATCAAGACTGACATCAAGATCAAACTCTTCATCATTAAAATCAAAACTGCTTTCTTCTGCGAAATGCTGACCTAAAACTTTTTCGAGTTTATGGTGCTCAACAATGACAGGCTCAACCATCAGTTTGCTATTAAAACGAATCGCATCAATCGCTTCAATATTACTTGGATTGCTGGTCGCAACATATAAAATTTGGCCTCTTTGAATAAGTGGCAAAATTCGATGTTTTAAAATCAGTTTTTGATCGACCAGATCTTTAGGAATCTGAGATGTGTCATAAACATCAAGATCAAAATATGGTTCAGCAAACTCAGCGGAAATTGTTTCAGCCAGTAAAGAAGGGGAGAGATGAACCTCTTCAATTAAATATGCGACTGTATCCTGCTTAGCTCTCTTTGCTGCATCTAATGCATTTTGCATGGTCGCTGCCGACACATGCTTTTCTTCGACTAAACGCCGAAAAAACCCCGTAAATTTTGGAGATGTATGTAATGCTGACATCTGCCTGCCTATGCTAATGTGTTTATAATTGGTATATGAAAAATTATACTTTTGTTATGTAAAATTACTACCTTATAAAATGTTGCTCTAGTCCTACTCAGGCTGTTAAAGCTTGAACCAGTCGAAGTTTTTATGGATTAATTTTTAGAATGTTTAACTTTGAACCCTTATAAAGTTTTTTTAATTTCAAGAGTAGAAAAGATATAAGTAATCCCATTAAAGAAAAGTATCTGAAATTTGTATAAATGCGTGTAGAATGTGCTGCATTTTTGATGAAAGGTGAGCAGTATGTCGAGTACGACGATTACGCCTTGGGTAGTTGGCAACTGGAAAATGAATCCAATGAGTGCTAACGCCAACCAACTTATAGAAGAATTTAAACAATTATTGCAACAAAACCAAATTGCAGATGAAAGCTGCCATGTGGGCGTTGCCCCTGTTGCAATTGCACTTACAATGGTACAAGCGCAATTGCAAGATGCTGCAAAAACAGTATATACAGTTGCGCAGGATGTATCGCGTGTTGCGGGCACAGGTGCTTATACTGGTGAAGTCAGCGCAGAATTATTAAAAGATAGTCAAATTAATTTTGTACTAGTAGGGCATTCTGAACGTCGAGATATTTTTGGTGATAACGTTGAAATTTTGAAGGCGAAACTCCAAAATGCATTAAATGCGGGCTTAACTGTCATTTATTGTGTGGGTGAAAGTCTTGAACAGCGTGAGCAAGGCCATGCAGAGCAAGTTGTTTTACAGCAAATTTGCGATATTGCACCTGTGGTTACTGCTGAACAATGGCAAAACCAAGTCGTGATTGCTTATGAACCTATCTGGGCAATTGGTACAGGTAAAACAGCTTCTCCACAAGATGCACAAGCGATGCACGCTAAAATTCGTGAAGGCTTATGTCAGCTTACTTCGGCGGGTTCAAATATTGCTATTTTGTATGGTGGTAGTGTAAAAGCTGAAAATGCTGTTGAATTGGCTGCATGTCCAGACATTAATGGTGCGTTGGTCGGCGGTGCTTCATTAAATGCAGCATCTTTTTATCAAATTGTACAAGCCTTCGCGCAAAGCAAATAACGAGGATAGGGTATGCACTCTTTTGTACTTGTTGTACATATTATTTTAGCAGTACTGATGATTGCATTGATTTTAGTGCAACACGGTAAAGGCGCAGATGCCGGAGCTTCCTTTGGTGGAGGTGGTGCAGCAACGGTATTTGGTGCATCTGGTTCAGGTAATTTCCTGACTCGTCTAACTGCTGTTTTAACCGCATTGTTCTTTGTAACAAGTTTGACTCTTGCTGTTTTTGCAAAAAAGCAAACTACAGAAGCATATAGTTTGAAAACTGTACAAACTTCAGCACCAGTTCAAACTACATCGCCTGAAACTTCGCCAAATGCACCAAAAACAGGGCAATAATTCGAAATAAGGCTTTCCTTTTGTAGTTGGAAGGACTAGAATGCGTCCCACAAGCTGCGGTGGTGGTGGAATTGGTAGACACGCTACCTTGAGGTGGTAGTGCCTTCGGGCGTGGGGGTTCAAGTCCCCCCTTCCGCACCAACTTTGAACCAGAAAGTTGAGTGCAAGCAGTTTTTTGATGCGGGATGGAGCAGTCTGGTAGCTCGTCGGGCTCATAACCCGAAGGTCGTTGGTTCAAATCCAGCTCCCGCTACCAATTTGATTAAGGTGCAACTTAATCAAGCGAATATTAGATAAGTTTACATTGACTTTTTTTGATATTTGTATATAATTTTTGCACGTTGATGCGGGATGGAGCAGTCTGGTAGCTCGTCGGGCTCATAACCCGAAGGTCGTTGGTTCAAATCCAGCTCCCGCTACCAAGTTTCTTAAAAGAGGCTCACAGACAAGTGGGCCTTTTTGCACAGTGGACTATTGTTTTCTGTGCTACATAGGGGCGATTAACGCCCTTTTTTATTGGTTATCGTATCGCTATCGTGTAGTGTCGACATCAATTGGTCAAATAGTCATGCTTCACTATAGTAGGTCTGTGTCGGTTAAAACAACCGATTGAATCGCACGAGAATGACGAGAGTAAATGAAATTATCAAATAAATCCCAAGCATTGTATGACATGATTGCCCCAGCAGTGCAAGCATGTGGTGTTGACCTGTGGGGAATCGAATTCCTTCCACAAGGTAAACGTTCATTATTGCGTATTTATATCGATAGACCAGTTGATGAAAATGCTGAACCAGTTATTAATGAAGATGGTGAAGTAGAGCAAGGTCGTGGTATTGGTGTGCAAGATTGTGTACGGGTTACACAACAAGTCGGCGCAATGTTAGATGTTCATGACCCGATTTCAGGTGAGTATTCATTAGAAGTTTCTTCACCAGGTTGGGATCGCCCATTTTTTCAACTCGAACAATTGCAAAGTTACATTGGACAACAGGTTGCTTTGCGTTTAATTGCAGCAGTAGAAAATCGCCGTAAATTTCAAGCAAAACTCCTTGCTGTAGACCTTGAAAATGAAGAGATTAAGGTTGAAGTTGAAGGAAAGCATGTGCTTGATATCGACAGCAACAATATCGATAAAGCAAACTTGATCTATCAAGATTAAATTTATTTAAATTATATAAGAAATCGGTAGGTGACTTATGGGCCGCGAAATTCTTACCGTTGTAGAAACGGTTAGTAATGAAAAAGGTGTTAGTCGTGAAGCGATCTTCGAGGCTTTAGAACAAGCTCTAGTTGCTGCAACGAAGAAAAGATTTTACGAAGGTACACATGCTGAAGAAGCTCAGCTTCGTGTAGAAATTGATCGTAAAACAGGTGATTACCGTACATTCCGTCAATGGACTGTTGTGGCAGATGAAGATCATGAAATGCCAGCTTGCCAAGACGCGATTTCTGATCTTGACCCATCTAAATGGTCAATTGGTGATGTACGTGAGCTCGAAGTGGAATCTATCGAGTTTGGTCGTATTGCTGCACAAATTGCAAAACAAGTTATCGTACAAAAAATTCGTGAAGCTGAGCGTGCTTTAGTTGCTGATGCATACGAGTCTAAAGTTGGTGAGTTGATTTACGGTGAAGTGAAAAAACAAACCAAAGATGGCTTTATTATCGACTTAGGCGACAACGCAGAAGCTTATCTTGCACGTGAAGAAATGATTCCTAAAGAAATTCTTCGTCCAAAGCAACGTGTAAACGCTATTTTATATAATGTTAACCGTGAAGGTCGTGGCGCTCAGTTATTGTTATCACGCGCTAAGCCTGAAATGTTAATTGCTTTAATGAAAAAAGAAATTCCTGAAATTTCTGAAGAAATCATTGAAATTAAAGCGGCAGCACGTCAACCCGGCGTTCGTGCTAAAATTGCAGTGAAAACAAATGATCACCGTATTGACCCTGTAGGTGCGTGTATTGGTATGCGTGGTACGCGTATCCAAGCTGTGCAACAAGAGTTAAATGGTGAACGTATTGATGTAGTGGTTTGGTCTGATGATCCAGCTCAATACATTGCAAGTGCATTAGAACCAGCTGATGTTTCAGGCATCGTGCTTGATGAAGATGCAAGAAGTGCCGACATTATTTTTGCAACCAGCGATCAATTGGCTCGTGCGATTGGCTCACAAGGTCAAAACGTTCGTTTGGCTTCTGATTTAACTGGCTACAAACTCGACATGATGCTTGAAGAAGAGTATCGTGCTCGTCAGCAAAATGAAGCTCAGCAGTATCTTGACATGTTTGTATCACGTTTAGATATTGAAGAAGATTTAGCAATGGCATTGGTAGAAATGGGCTTCACTTCTTTAGAAGAGATTGCTTATGTGCCTGCTGAAACTTTTGACGAAATTGAGCTTGACGCTGAATTGGTTGAGTTATTGCAAAGTCGTGCAAAAGAAGCAGCTCTTACTGATGCTTTGAAACAGCAAGAAAATATTCAAGAACCGAGCGCAGACCTCCTCACTATGGAAGGCATGACTTCTGAGATCGCTTACTCGCTTGCCGCTCGCGGTATTATTACCGTTGATGATTTGGCAGATCAGGCTACTGACGATATCTCTGATATTGAAGGTCTTGATCATGAAAAAGCTGGTCAATTGATCATGAAAGCTCGCGAATCATGGTTTAACTAGGAGATGAAATATGACGGACAAGTCGATTAAAGAGTTAGCTCTCACTGTAGGACGTCCTGTTGAGAAGCTCCTAGAACAGGCTCGTGAAGCAGGTTTGCCTCAACGTACAGCAGACGACATTATTACCACTGAACAACAGGACACTTTAGTCAATCATTTGAAAAAAGTGCATGGTCAGGAAAGTGGTAACACAGGAAAAATTGCGTTGAAACGTAAAACAACCAGTACCGCTAAAGTTGCAAGTACTTCAGGTAAAGCAAAAACAATTAACGTAGAAGTACGTAAAAAACAGGTTTTTGCTAAGCCAAACCCAGAACAAATTGCAGCAGAAGCTAAAGCGCGTGCAGAAGCAGAAGCTAAAACACGTGCAGATCAACAAGCGCGTGATACTGCAGAGCAAAAAGCGCGTCTTCAAACAGAGCAAAAAGCAAAAGCAACTTTAGATGCGATGCGTGCTGCTCACCAACAAGATAGCGCTGCACAGTCAGCACCTAAAGCTGCTGTTGTAGTGAAAAAACGTGGTGGTGGTACAGTAAAACCTGCACCAAAACCAGCAGAAACTTTAGAGCAAAAGAAAGCGCGTGAAGCACAGACAGCTCAGTTAAAAGCAACTGAAGAAGCTGCACGTCGTAAAGCGGCTGAAGAAGCTCAACAACGTACACTTGAACAAATGCGCAAAATGGCGTCTAAGTATTCAAATGATGATACAACGACAACAATCCGCGTAATTGATGATTCTCCACTTGCTTCAGGTCTTGTTGGCCAAGCTTATGAAGATTCATTCAAGCAAGAAGACCGTGAAATTAAACGTGGTGGTGCAACTACTAACCCGCGTGCTGGTAAGAAAGGCGGTCGTCGTGGTCAAGAAGAGCAAAGCTTCGTTAACCATAACAAACGTGGTTTAAAATCAAGCCAAGCAAATAAGCATGGATTTGAAAAGCCAGTTAAAAAGCAAGTCTACGATGTAGAAATCGGTTCAAGTATTGTTGTTGCCGATCTTGCTCAAAAAATGGCGATTAAAGTACGTGAAGTTATCAAAACACTTATGAAAATGGGTGAGTTGGTTAACCAAGATCAAGCGATTGACCAAGATACAGCAGCACTTGTTGTAGAAGAAATGGGCCACAACCCTGTTCTAGTTTCTGATACACAAGCGGAAGATAACTTGCTTGAAGCGGCTGAAGAAGCACGTGGTGAGCAAACAACTCGTCCACCAGTTGTTACGATTATGGGTCACGTTGACCATGGTAAAACATCATTGCTTGACCGTATCCGTCGTTCAAAAGTGGCGGCTGGTGAAGCAGGTGGTATTACCCAGCATATTGGTGCGTATCACGTTGAAACAGACAAAGGAATCATTACATTCCTTGATACACCGGGACATGCTGCATTTACTTCAATGCGTGCACGTGGTGCTAAAGCGACAGATATCGTGGTATTGGTTGTTGCGGCAGATGACGGTGTAATGCCACAAACTGCAGAAGCAATTGACCATGCACGTGCAGCAGGTACTCCAATTATTGTTGCAATCAACAAAATGGATAAAGAATCTGCTGATCCAGACCGTGTGTTAAACGAGTTAACAACGAAACAAATCGTTCCAGAAGAATGGGGTGGTGATGTTCCGATTGCTAAGGTTTCTGCACATACTGGACAAGGTATTGATGAACTCCTTGATTTAATTCTTATTCAATCAGAATTGATGGAATTAAAAGCATCTGCTGAAGGTGCTGCGCAAGGTGTTGTTATTGAAGCACGTGTTGATAAAGGCCGTGGTGCAGTAACTTCTATTCTTGTTCAAAACGGTACATTAAATATTGGTGACCTTGTTCTTGCAGGTTCATCTTATGGTCGTGTCCGTGCAATGTCTGATGAAAACGGTAAGCCAATTAAATCAGCAGGACCATCTATTCCAGTAGAAATTCTGGGTCTTCCAGATGCTCCAATGGCAGGTGATGAAGTTCTTGTTGTAAATGACGAGAAGAAAGCACGTGAAGTTGCTGATGCTCGTGCTGACCGTGAACGTCAAAAACGTATTGATCGTCAAAGCGCAATGCGTCTTGAAAATATTATGTCGTCAATGGGCAAAAAAGACGTTCCTACAGTGAATGTTGTTTTAAGAACTGACGTACGTGGTACTTTAGAAGCATTGAATGCAGCTTTATATGAACTATCTACTGATGAAGTAAAAGTTCGTGTAATTAGTTCAGGTGTTGGTGCGATTACTGAGTCTGATGTGATTCTTGCTGAATCTTCAGAAGCTGTATTGTTAGGCTTTAACGTTCGTGCTGATACAGCTGCTCGTCAACGCAGTGACCAAGACGGTATCGATATTCGTTACTACAGCATCATTTATGAATTAATTGATGATGTGAAAGATGCCATGAGCGGTAAACTTGCTCCTGAACACCGTGAAACAATCTTGGGTGTTGCTGAAGTACGTGAAGTATTCCACTCAAGTAAGTTTGGTGCAGCAGCAGGCTGTATGGTACTTGAAGGCACATTACATCGTAATAAACCGATTCGCGTATTACGTGATGACGTGGTTGTGTTCCAAGGTGAACTTGAATCATTACGTCGTTATAAAGATGTGGTTGAGGAAGTTCGTGCCGGTATGGAATGTGGTCTTGCGGTGAAAGGTTATAAAGACATCAAAGTACAAGACAAGATTGAAGTATACGATGTTCAATTGATTAAACGGAGTCTTTAATGGCGGGTAGCCAACGCTTAAAGCGCATGGCGGATTCAGTACAACGCGAGTTGTCTGAGCTAATCCGTCAAGAGCTTAAAGATCCTCGCTTAGGTGGTCTAGTGACCATCTCTGCGGTGAAAGTCAGTGCGGATATGGGATATGCTGAAGTTTACGTTACTGTTATGGGACGTGAGCTAGGTGATGAACAAAGTGAAGCAGCAAATAAAGAAACTTTAGATGTATTAAATAAAGCTTCTGGTTTCTTGCGTCATGAGTTAAGCCGTCGTATTAAAACTCGTATTACGCCTCGTTTACGTTTCCATTACGATAAGACGAACGCATATGGTAACTATATGTTTGGTCTTATTGAAAAAGCGGTACAAGATTTACCGGAACGTAAGTCAGATGACCAAGAGTAATTAAAACTCAAAATAAAAAAGCCACCTTGGGGTGGCTTTTTTATTATTCAACATTTTACTTAATGTTTAGGTGGATCCATCGGAGGTTTATTCTGTGAAAAGCGTTGTCCGATTTTATAGCGATCCCATGGTAATGGACGTTCTATTGCTTCAGGAACCTCACCACTGAGTGAGCGTAAGCGTAGATGTAGTGCCGCTTGTGCTATTAAATTGGCTGAAACAGGAGCTGTAATAAAAGCCAAAAGCGTGATCAATAGTTCGGCAAAACCAAAGCGGCCTTGGAAAGCAAAAAAGATCATTGAAGCAATTAAAAAGCTACCTAAACCCAACGTACTCGATTTGGTAGGTGCATGTAAGCGCATGAATAGATCGGGTAGGCGTACCATTCCGATTGAACCGACCAACATAAAGAATGCACCGAAAACCAGAAAGATCGAAACAATAATTTCCATTGTAAATTGCATTTTGACCTCCCTTTAATCGATCACATGACCAGTTGTGAAATAACGTGCCAAAGCAGCTGTCGAAACAAACCCTAGCATGGCAACCAATAATGCCCCTTCAAATAAAGAGGTGGTTGTCCAATAGATACCTAATACAACAATCAGACAAGTTGCATTTAGAAAAAGCGTATCGAGTGCTAAAAGACGATCTACAATTGATGGCCCCATCACCATTCGAAACAAGCAAAGCAACATAGAGATTGTGATAGCAATCATGCTAATACCAAGAGCATAAGGTAGGATGGTCATATGTTGTCCTCCGATTTGCTTTTTACATCAAAAATTTCCATGAGCGGAGCTTCATAGCGTTGTTTGATGTCTTGCACATCACTTTCGGTATTTTCTGTACTGAGTGAGTGCACCAGAATATCACCACGCTCTTGATCAATACCCGCAGAAACCGTACCTGGTGTTGTGGTAATAATCATTGCCAGTAATGAATTCACCTGTTCATGTTCCGTTTCTAAAGGCACACGGTACCACTTAGGATGTAATTTTTTAGGCGGCCCTAATACCAGCTTTGCAACACGAAAATTGGAAATAACAATATCCCAAAGTACAACAAAAAATAGTTTTATTGCTGGTTGCCAATGGATGTGTGGTGTTCTGGTAATAAAAGGTCGAACTAAACGCGGAATCACAAGACCCAAAATTACAGCCATAAGTAGGTCGCTGGCATCAAGACTATGCGAGAGCATTAACCAGAAAATAATAATCAAAAAAGAAACAAATGGATGTGGGAACCAACGTTCAAGCAATTTAGATAGCTGCATTGTTAAGGCTCCATAGGTTTCAGTTGACTTTCATCAGCAATCGTTGGTGTTAGCAATTTTTCTTGCTGCTGAATTTGGCGGCGCTTATATTCGGAAATATGCTCACCGTTAAAAGTGTCTTTAGAAATAATGTCAGGAACGAGATAGGCATTATGATCTTCAACTTCTCCACCATACTTTGTTTCTGGTAAATAAGATGAGTCATAAGGCTGAACACTAATAGTTTCGCCATTTTGGTCAGTCTTAAGAATAGACTGCTGATAGAGCGCATGGTTTTGAATTTGTTGAGCCGTACCAGTGGTGTAGTGCAATACGGGTGAAGCAAACACTACATAAGTGATCAAGCCTGCAAGCAGAATATAAATAACCGAATCATTACGTGGTGGTGCTTGTACAGGTAGAGCTTGATAACTCATGTAAGCAGGATTCTTTGGATCTTCTTCTGGTACTGAAGCTCTCCAGAATAAAATAAACCCGACACGTGTTAACGCAATAATGCTTAATAGACTTACAACAAGCACAACTCCAATGATCCAGCCTTGATATGCAGTTTCAACAGTCGCTTGTAGAATAAATACTTTCCCAAAGAAGCCACTAAAAGGCGGTAACCCGGCAAGCATCATTGCAATTAAAAAATAAGTCAGCATCGCTGCTTTTTCTTGCTTGATTCGCGGAGCAATCTTTAAGTGATCTTTAAAGTCACCACGTTGTGAAGTCATCCAGCCACAGAACAGGTAAAACGCAGCGCCAATAAGTGTACTGTGTACGAGATAGAACAATGCTCCTGACCATGCTTGCGTGTTTGACATTGCTATTGCGGTCAATAGAGTACCAATCGAAGACAGCACCATAAAACCAACAAAACGTCTGAGACGATCTGCACCAATTGCTGCAATCACACCATATAAAGAAGTGACTAAACCAATTGGAAGGAGCCAACCTTTAAAGATTTCCTGACTGATTACATCGTTAAATACTGTTCCATTGACACGTAAAATGGCATAAATCCCCACTTTGGTCATAATGGTAAAAATTGCTGCAACGGGCGTACTTGCAACGGCATAAGTTTTTGGTAGCCAAAAACCAACCGGTAACATGGCAGCTTTAATACCAAATACAACAAATAAGAGTAGGGCACCAGCAACTGCTAATTTATGCTGGTCTGCATCTAAAGTTGGTAAAAGGCGTGAAACGTCAGTCATATTTAGACTGCCTACACTGCCATAAATCATACCAAGGCCAATTAAGAATAGGGCAGAGGCTAAAAGATTGATAATGACATAGTGTACGCCAAGTTGAAATCGTGGCTTCCCTTGTCCATGTAGTAGCAGGACATAAGACGCCATAAGCAAAATTTCAAAGAAAACGAACAGGTTGAATAAGTCACCTGTGAGAAATGCTCCGCATAACCCCATTAAAAGAAAATGGAATATGGCGTGGAAATAGCGTCCACGTGTATCCCAATTTGCGCTGGCATACCATAGAACTGGAACTGCTAATGCATAGGTTAAAACCAGCATAAATGCAGAGAGTCGGTCGAGTACCAAGACAATACCAAAAGGAGCTGACCACTCACTCAACTGGTAAACCGTAATTTGTCCAGTATTTGCAACAATAAGATAATTAACAGCAGTGACTAAGCCTGCAATTGCTGAGACTAAACTAATGCCACGACGCCAAGGTTGTCGCCAATCTTCTTTCAATGCGCCAGCGCCAGGATTACCTAAAAGTAATAAGATAAAACCAGTAAAAGCAGGAATGAGGATGCTGAAAATAGGTGTATTTGCTTGCCAAAAAGATAAAAAATCAAACATCACGGCTCATCCTCACGTGGGTCGTATGTTGGGGAAATATCTTCTTTAGCATCAACATGATCACTACCTGATTCATAACGGCTTCGTAATGCTAGTTGCACAATGAATGCTGTAGTCGCAAATCCGATAACAATCGCAGTTAAAACAAGTGCTTGAGGAAGTGGGTCGGTAATATTCGTCGTTTCAGTTAAAATTGCAGGTGAGCTCACTTGTAAGCGGCCCATCGCAAACAAAAATAGGTTAACTGCATAACCGAGTACGGCTAATCCCAATACAACAGGGAATGTACGTGCACGCAAAATGAGATAAATGCCTGTCGCAACAAGTAACCCAATGGCAGAGGCCAGTAAGAATTCTAAACTGATCATGATGATTTCTCCCCATGAGGTACAGGACCAGACATACTCGAGTGGCGAGAGTCCCCTAATACAGAGATAAGTAGCATCGTGGCACCTACCACTGTGATATACACACCCAAATCAAAGCTTGCTGCTGAAGCCAGATGTAGTTTTCCTAAAACTGGTAACTCAACATAGACATGAGCACTAGTTAAGAATGGACGTGCCCAGAACCATGCAGCAATACCAGTTAAGCCTGCAATTGTTAAACCCGAACCAATCCAGACTTCGTATAGACGACCAGATTGTGCTTTTAGCATTTGTTCCGCTTGATCTTGACCTAAAGCAATGTATTGAATAATCAGTGCCATTGAGGTAATTAGACCTGCAATGAAGCCACCGCCAGGATAATTATGTCCACGCATAAAGATGTAGACACTTACGACAAGTGCTAAAGGCAGTACCCATGATGCCGTAATACGGAACATGAGCGGAGATGGGTTAAAGCGATAGGTGAGGCCTTGTGTCATGGTGGTGCCGTGTACCCGCATACCATCCATTAAGCAAAGTGCTCCAATCGCAGCAATGCCGAGTACGGTAATTTCACCGAAGGTATCGAAGCCACGGAAGTCGACTAAAATGACATTTACAATGTTTGAACCACCACCTAGTGGTAAAGACTGCTGCGCAAAGAACCATGAAATTGAATTGTGATCACGAGTTAAAATGAGCCACGTAATCCAGCCAATGCCTAAACCACCAATAATTGCTAAAGCTGCATCTCTTAAACGTCGAGAACGAAGAGATTCATACGGTGTAAGTTGGGGAAGTAGAGATAAACTCATTAACAGTAATACAGTAGTAACTACATCGACTGTAATTTGAGTCAACGCTAAGTCTGGTGCCGACATGGTGACAAATACCATGGTAACCACAAGACCAATTGCACCGCTAATGAGTACTGCTTTGATACGCTCATGATGAAACCAGAGCATCATCCAACAACCAGAGAATAATGTTAGCCAAAGAACAATGGCAATCCATGGTGCATGTGTCAGTTCACGGGTACCTGTTGTAAGCCCTTGATTGATTAAAGGCAGGGTAACCATGATGATGCTAAAAGCAATGATGAGGAATAGGTAACTTTGTAGCGAACCATTCTCAGTTTTTTGTTTGATTTTGCGGCTAGTTAATAATAAATGTTTTAAAAACAAATCAAATAAAATACGACCTTGTAAGCGACCAAGTCTTGGATCGAGGTCAATTTTACGAATCATGCCGTCTTTTGCTAAAGCAAAATAGAAAAGTGTACCGCCTACTAAGGCAATAATACTCATAATTAAAGGTGCATTAAATCCATGCCAGATTGCAAGATGAGTTCCTGCAAAATCAGGCTGCATGAGACTTGCGCGTGTCACACTGTTAACTAAAGGCTCAACCAGTAAGGATGGGAAAATACCCACTAAAATACAGAGTGTTGCAAGTAGTATGGCTGGTGCTCGCATGCCAATTGGTGGTTCATGCGCATTTTTATTTGGCACTTGTTTACCAATTGGACCGTCAAAGAACACGCCGTGTACTAATCGGATTGAATAACTCACTGCAAAAATACCTGCAAGAGTCGCAATAATACTGGCAAAGATAACCGTTGAATCTGAAAGGTTTGCTAACAGTTCGGTAAAGAACATTTCTTTAGAAATAAAGCCATTGGTGAGCGGAACACCTGCCATTGATGCTGCAGTAATCATGGTAAGTGTTGCGGTAAACGGCAGTAATTGCCATACCCCACTTAACTTTCTAAGATCACGTGTACCAGTTTCATGGTCAATAATCCCTGCAATCATAAACAGCGCAGCTTTAAATGTTGCATGGTTAATAATATGAAAAACCGCTGCTGCAACAGCTAAAGGTGAGCCAATACCAAGCAAGCACACGATAAGACCTAAATGACTAATGGTTGAATAGGCTAACAGTCCTTTCAAATCTTCTTTAAAGATTGCAAAGCATGCGGCCATACAGAGCGTAAATAGTCCTACAAAAGTAACGATGTTGTGATAAAGCGCGGCACCAATAAAGATAGGTGCAAGACGAGCTAATAAGAAAATACCAGCCTTAACCATGGTTGCTGAGTGCAAATAAGCCGATACCGGAGTGGGTGCAGCCATTGCATTGGGTAACCAAAAATGGAAAGGGAACTGCGCACTTTTTGTAAAAGCACCGAGTAAAATAAGAAAAAGCGCTGGAACGAAAAGATGATGACTTTGAATCAGATCTTTCATTCCGACAATGTCATTAATTTCGTAGGTACCTGTGATTTGTCCTAATAAGACAAATCCACCTAGCATAGCGAGTCCACCCATTCCTGTGATGGTAAGTGCCATACGTGAGCCACGCTGGGCTGCTTCGTAATGACTCCAGTAACCTACTAATAAGAAGGATGAAATACTGGTAAGTTCCCAAAAGACTAATAAAATAATTAAATTATTGGAAAGAGAAATACCCAACATAGCTGCCATAAACAGCATGAGTAATAAATATAGTTTACTTAGTGAATTTTTAGGGCCTAAATAGTAATAGGCATAAATATAAATGAGTGTACCGATACCGGTAATAAGAAGAGAAAATAATAAACCAAGGGCATCAAGTCTAAAGCTCAGATTAATCCCAAGTTGTGGTAACCAATCCCAACTTTGTTGAATGCTTGCACCACTAAGCACTGTTTTAGCTTGAGTCAGTAATAAACCAAAACTGGTTAAACTGACTCCGATTGCCCCTAAAGCCGTTACTCCACGTGAAAACCGTTGAAGCAATGAAACAAGGGTGGTGCCT
The DNA here is from genome assembly GCF_046557555.1 of Acinetobacter sp. H1(2024). Lineage (NCBI taxonomy): Bacteria > Pseudomonadati > Pseudomonadota > Gammaproteobacteria > Moraxellales > Moraxellaceae > Acinetobacter > Acinetobacter sp. H1(2024). The sequence goes on along the minus strand of NZ_JBKGFO010000004.1, from coordinate 329,377 downwards.
AATATTAACGGTAATAAGATAATTATCGGTAGCACACTCGTATCCATATATAATTTAGACCGAAGCCTAAAGGTGAAATTTTCATTTCAGAATAGATAGGAATTCAAAGAGATTTCCAAAGCTTATATTCTGAAAACCCGACCAAATTAGAAAAATAAAGCGAGAAACAAGTTGTATTGCGCAACTTGAATAATAAAAACGCAAAATGAAATTTATTGTACACTAAAAAATCATTAAAAATCTGATGTTATTACATGCGGTAACAACATCTAGTGATTTTTCAGCTTAAAAACCAGATTTCATCGTATATTTAGCGAATGAGGTTTTTATTATAAAAATTGCACTAAATGGATAATAACGTTTCATAGCGAAGAAGTTTCTTCTGAAGTATCTCCTGTATGAATCATACGTAATAATTCAATTTTTTGCTGTTCATTTAAGCCTTGGATTTGTTGGTACAAACTGTCGATTTGAGTTATTGAAGGTTGAGTATCAAGCGGTAGTGTATCGACATGAGGAACTGTTTCGTCTCTTTGCAAGAGCGTATAAAGGTGTTCAAGCTGCTGTTGAGTGGTATTTAAATCAAGTTGAGTAACTTTACAATGTTCTAATTTAAGACATTGGTAGGTAACTGCATGTTCAAGTAATTCTTCACGGCTTCCAGTCACTATAATTTGTAAACGCGGAAAGGCTTGATGCATACGATTTAAAATTTCAGAACAATGCAGAGCATCTAATTGCGAATCAATCTGGTCAATTAACAAAACTCCTTCGCCTTCAAGGCAAGGGTTTAGACTTAATGGATTGAGTAAACAAAGTCTACGAACAATATCACCTACCAAAGCAATCCATGTTTTTGTGGTATTTGAAAGTTGCTGAAACGTTAAAACCTCACCTTGGTAATGCGCCATAAGTTGAAGCTTTGGATGATATTATAAATAGAGCTCAGAAAGCTCTGGAAAAACCGTTTTTAACGCTGATTTGAGTGCGTATAAGTTTGGTGAGGGTAGTTGCTTTGGTTGTCCTGCCAATTCGATTTGAAGTTGGCGTAAAAGTTCGTCCTGATCTTCTGGATTTGATTGTTGTGAAATAATTTTTTGAACAACATGAGCTGCTTGCGCATTTTCAATATCGCTAATTTCACGTAACCATTCAAAAAAGCGAGTAAACGTTGTAAATGGAATTAAACTAATATCGTAAGCAGAAATAGATTGGGTAATGCCCGGTAGGTTTTTGTTGAGCAAACTTATATCGTTAACAAAGCGCTCAGATGGATAATAGGCAAGTAAGGGCAGACCTTGAAGTGGGTCTTTTCTCGTTACTTGATGATAAAGTGCAATGGCTTGATCGAGTTGTTGAGTTTCGACTTGACTCATGCCTATTCCACTCGAATTTAAGGTCTTAAACAGTTTCCAGCTACAAAGTGATGTGTCAGTCTGCTGTGCTGAAGTTGTTTCAGGGAGTTGACCAAACTCTGAAGGAATATGAATACTGACTTCTATTTTAGACTGCAAACGAGAAAGGGTAATGTCTTGATCAGGCATAACCACGCCTGGAGTACGGACATCTTTCAAGCGAGCAGGAAACCATGTTAAGGCATTATAAATATGCTTAAGCAGCATACTTTTACCGGTTGCCTGTTCACCTAAAATTAAAGTAATTGGTTGTTTATCATATTCAAACTGGATCTTTAGATCATGAAACAGAGCAACATGTTTAAATTGGATAGATTCAAGTCTCATAGGCTCACCTAATTATGAGCGCTTCAACCAACCGACTTTCGAAGACTTAAAGGCGCCCTTACTTTTAATTGTTGTATCAGATCATAAAGATGATGGATGTTTAGACTTACTTTAGCACGAGTACAGGCCACGTAAAGTAATCTTAATTCTTCATCTGTAATCTTGTGCTCTAAGCCATTAATTTTAAATTGATAGTCATCTTCAATATGGACACGATTCCACTCTAGTCCTTTTGCTTTATGGGCGGTAGAGATGACATAGTCAGCCTGTTCAAGTGGGGTGATCTTCGCAAGCGCTTTTTTCAGTGGGTCAGTACCGTGATCATCTACCAGTTTAACCAAGGGTTTAATGTCACTTCCTTCATTGGTTTCACAATATTCATGAACATCATGCCATGAGTTAAACCATGCCAACTCGGGAACGTCAGTAACTCGTTTTCCTTGTTTCAAAAGGCTTGCGGCATCTACAAAGCGGTTTAGTTTTTGATGGTCTGCCTGCAAACTTACTTTGTCACCGTGAACTAAACCAGCTAATAAAAGCTCCATTGCCCGAGCATTGGTACGACACAAAATCGCATCACGCATTTTGGTATGCGGTTTATTGACGACACTTGATTTTTGGTTCGGATTACCAAGCAAAGGAACTGTCTCATTTAAGCCACCTAGCAAAGCATTGGCAACATCGGCAATTGCCTCTCCGAAACGGAAAGAAGTAGTGAGGCGAGACTCTGGCAAAGGCAGCTGTTGCATGGCATTTACTGCACCGCGCCACGCGTAGATTTGCTGATGTGCATCGCCTACATAAATAACTTGCGTAGTTTTTTGACGAAGTAAAATCCCCAGCATTAAAGGATCAGCATCTTGGGCTTCATCAAATAAGACATAATCGGCTGGAATATTAGGTTCAGACAATGCCCAAAGCTTGAGATAAATATCGTGACCAATTCCGGCCTGATGGTTCGGGTCGATAGACTCTAACCAGCGCCGTTCAACAGCAGGGTAAAGGTGGGTTTGTAGCTCAGTAATATCGTCTGGATGTAACCAGTTGGGTGCCTGAATATGTCGAGGAGCGGGGTATTGTGAGCTAGTCGAACAGAAATAGCTCACCGCATTTGCGACAAGGCTTGCGAGGCGACTTGGCATTAAGACGTATTTTTCATAACGCCCACCCATCATACGTCGCAAGGTAATCGGTTCTAGTCGATATTCTTTTGCAATGAAGCTTGGACTTAAGCGCGGCAAGCGTAATTTATCAGTCACACCTCGTGGCACACTGCGAAAGGCGAGTGAGTGAAAAGTACGACAATCTACATTACGATGAAATTTGTTTTGTGCTTCACCAGCAATTGCTTTGTTAAATGCTAGGTACATACCACGCCGTTCAGGCATGGCATCGCTAATCATTTGTAATGTAGTAGTTTTACCTGTACCCGCATAGGCAATCACTTTAAATGATTGCCCAAGACGTCCATTATCTATGGCAATTGCTTGCTCATAGGTGGCTTTAGGTTTTTCGATATTCGACACTGAGTGATTTTAAACCTTGTTGCGGTTAGCTTTTTCAACTAAACCAGATAAACCCTGACGACGAGCTAATTCGTCAATAATAAGTTGTGGATTAAGATCGAAATAACCCAACATGACAATGCTATGGAACCACAAATCGGCAGTTTCATAAATCAAGTCATTTAAATTGCTTTCTGTATTTTGAGCAGCGTAGTCTTTTGCAGCAATAATAGTTTCTACGCTTTCTTCGCCAACTTTTTCTAAGATTTTATTAATGCCTTTTTTGTAGAGGCTTGCAACATATGAAGTGTCTGCTTCTGCTTGCTTACGCTCTTGCATCAATTGCCCTAAGTGAGCAAGCACATCAACTTGTTCAGTGGTGTGAGCGTGATCGTGGCTTTCAGTTTTAGCTTTGTCACCATAAATTGCAGTAGGGTCTTTTAATTGTGCATCGACAATTTCCCAACCCTGTGGGGTAAGTTTACGGTAGAAACAAGACTCACGACCTGTATGGCACGCGATACCACCGTGTTGCTCCACCTGTAATATAATTATATCACCATCGCAGTCCAGACGAATTTCATAAACCGTTTGGAAATGACCTGATTCTTCACCCTTGTGCCAAAGTTTTTGGCGAGAGCGAGAGAAATACACAGCTTGTTTTTTTTCTGCTGTGAGTGCAAGTGATTCACGGTTCATCCACGCTACCATCAAAATACGTCCGGTTTGATGATGTTGAGCAATGGCAGGGATAAGACCATTGGAATCAAATTTAACTTCATCTAACCAGTTTGACATGAGCGGAAATCCATTGAGTGGAAATGAGCTAGTGTAGCGCTTGTGCTTGGGGTTGGCTATGCTTGTTGTATAAAAAATCGGTTATATGATTTATATGTAAGATAGATATGAGTAACTTATAACTTGAGAGTTGTTTAAATTACTTTTGATTTGTGAAGTCATCGCTATTATAAAATTATCTCAGCATATTGTATAACTTAGGAAAATAAATTTTGGATAAAATAGAAAATTTTGCTTGTCGAGTGTGTGGGCTGATACAGGGTGAAGAGCCGTGGGGTGAAAATGGGGAAAATCCAAACTTTGACATTTGTGATTGTTGTGGCACTGAATTTGGATATCAAGATTGTACTAAAGAGTCCGTAAAAGCAAACCGCAAGAGATGGTTGGAGGCAGGTGCTAATTGGTCGGTATTAAAAGAGAAACCTAAAGATTGGGATATTGAAAAACAATTACAAAATATCCCTGCAAACTATAAATGACTTATAACTTTATGTTGTTTGAAATCTCAATCAAATTTTGATCTGGGTCGCGAATATAAACTGAAAGAATAGAGTGCATTGCACCAGTACGTTCAACAGGACCTTCTTCAATTTGTATATTTAATTGATTAAGGTGTGCAACCACTTCTGAAATAGGGGTATCTGAAATAAAACACAGGTCGGCAGATCCGGGAGTTGGCTGTAATGCCTTAGGTTCAAACTCGTTACCTTGCTGGTGTAAATTTATTTTTTGATTTCCAAACTGTAGAGCCTTTCTATCACCTTTAAAAGTGATGACCTCAAACCCCAACACGGTTTGATAGAAATTACATGTATTCTCAATACTGGCAACAGTTAAAACAAGATGATCAAGATGGCTGATTTTCATATGCTACTCACAAGTATTCAATAGGGTTAATAGTCAGACAGGGATTCATTTTTTAAATGAAACGCACGGCTTTCTTTAGGTAATTGAGCGACTTGATCATAATCAAGTTGTTGAAACGGACTAGTCTTTAAACCTGAAATTGTGATGGCCATTTCCTTTCGAAAATAGGGAATTTGATACATCCACGGAAAAACAAGATCTCTTAAACCTCCAGTCCACCAATGATCAGATTGATAGAGTGGTGTTAATAAGCGACTGAGAAATTGATAAAACTGGGTGGATGAGTGGCGAAGCTGGTGATAGTGCTGCCAGAGTAGGGACCAATCAATATTCTGGTTCTTCTTGGCATGTTGTAATGATTGAGAAAAAGCCCAAGCATCTAATAACGCCATATTTGCGCCTTGCCCTAACTGTGGACTCATTGCATGAGCTGCATCTCCAATTACCCCGATTCTTCCTTGACCAAATTGAGTCATGACGACATCACGATAGTTTGCAGATAACCATTTAGGTTGAGTTTGACTATTATACAAAATTTCTTTTAGCCATTCTGCCACTTTGGGCCATCGCTCTGAGACTTGCTTTAACCAAGCCTGCTTGGCTTGTTCATCTTGCAAAAAGCTTTGTAATTGTGGGGTAGGTAAGCTCCAAAATATACTCGAAAGGCGCTGTTGAGGTTCTGTTGGAATGGCTCCTGTAGGAAGAATTCCCATCATAATTTTCGAGTGATCATAAAATTGATGCAGAATCTCAGAATCGAGGACTTGGCACTCAGGCACGATACTCCACGCCGCTCCCCATGGATAAGCTTTGTCAACCTTTACCCATGCTTTGGGGCGTAACTGGCTACGAGCACCATTGGCAATGAGTAGACCATCAAAGCAAGCATCAAACTTTTGGTTTTGATGAGTTCCGAATAGTCGAACTTCATCGTTACGTTCTTCAAAACTTTCAATAGAATGGTTCATACACCAAGTAATCTGGCTTGAATACTCGCTAAGCTTTTGAGTGAGCACATGACATAAAGTGGCACGGTGTATGCCTAAACCATAAAGATTTGCTGATGCTTCGTGATAATGACTGTTAACTAAAAGGCGCTTATCCGGAAGTTGTCCTTCTAGGCCCGTGACTCTCGCACCTAAGGTTAAGGCTTTGTCGAGTACACCTAAATGTTCAAATACAGCTAAGCCCGCGGGTTGTAGTAATAATCCAGCACCTACTGGAGATAACTCATCAACTTGTTCAAAAATAGTAACGTTATTGCCTTCTCGGGCAAGTAAAATGGCAGTGGCTAAACCTGCTGTACCTGCCCCGATAATAGCAAAATGAGGTGTTTTCATTGTTTGTTCTTTTCAAGCATTTATGAATGCTAATTTAGCAATGAACGAATAAGCGATCTATATTTTTTAAAAATTAAAGTTGGCCATAAAAAACCCTTGCACTTGCAAGGGTTTTAGAACTTATTTCAATATACGCCAAAGCGCTAATAAACTGCTTAGCACAATTAAAATAATAGAAACAAACCAAGGGCTAATAATCGCGATGGTGAGCAAAATCAGCATGGTACTGCCAAATATCCAACTGCGGCGTTGTTGATGTTCCATTTGCAAACGAAGTTGCTGCATTTCGCGTAACTGACGGTCTTGCCAAGCAGACTGATTTTTTAAACCATTTAAACTGTCAACAATTAAGCTTGGGAAATCTTGGGCACCTAAAAGCAGGTCAGGTAGTTGCTGTCCTAACTCTTTTATATTTTTGACTGGGTTCATGTTGGCTTTGACCCATTCAGTCAAAATAGGTTTTGCCAATTTCCAGATATCGAGCTGCGGGTAAAGATCGGTGCCTAGACCTTCGACATGCACTAAAGTCTTGAGCAACAACATGAGTTGAGGTGGAATCTCTAAATGGAAGCGACGGGCAATATCCATTACTTGAATCAAGATGCCCGCAAAATCAAGTTGATCCATTGGTTTAGATACCATTGGACCAACTGTGCGACGCATTTCACGCGATAGCGCATCTTGATCAGTTCCCGGTGGAATCCAGCCAGCTTGATGCACAATTTGAATGAGCTGCATAAAGTTGCTGTTCATGACAGCAAGCAACATGCGGGCAATGGTCATTTGGTCATGCTTAGATAACTCACCCATAATTGCACAGTCGAGTGCAATAAAGCGTGGATTGCTTGGGTTAATTGTTTCTACAAAGACATTGCCGGGATGCATGTCAGCATGGAAAAAGTTATCGCGGAATACTTGCGTAAAGAAAATGGTTAGTCCTTTTTCTGCAAGTTGTGCGCGATCCATGCCTAGACGGTCAAAGGTTGCCGTATCTGAAATAGGCACACCAGTAATACGTTCAGCCACCATGACATCTTTGGTATCCATGTAGACTTCAGGCACGTACATCATGGTTGAGCCAGTAAAGTAATGGCGCATACGACGCGTGTTGTCTGCTTCGATACTCAAGTCCAGCTCATTTAAAATAATCTGGCGGTAGTCTTGAATAATTTCAGAGAGATGTAAGGCACGAGCAGCTTCAAGGCGACTTTCTAGTGTGTTGCCTAACCATGCCAAAATCTCAAAGTCTTGCAAAATTTGATTACGAATGTCGGGGCGAGTCACTTTAACAACGACTTCTCGACCATCGTGCAAAGCAGCAGTATGAACTTGTGCAATTGAAGCAGCTGCTAATGGCTGGTCATCAAATCGTGCAAACAAGGTATTTACGTCAGCTTTTAATGATTCTTGAATACGTTGTTTGGCAACATTGCTATCAAAAGGTTTTACCTGATCTTGAAGTAAGACCAATTGAGCGAGTATTTCAGGTGGAATTAAATCACGTCGAGTTGACAATAATTGTCCAAGTTTGATTGCAAGTGGACCCATCTCTTCTAAAGCTTCTTTAAGCTTTAAAGGATTTTTACGTTCGCGACTCGACCATGCAGCAGGATGCATTTTAATAACACTTAATGCACGCTGAGCTTTAACAGGTAATTCATCCGCAGGGAATAACGTATCGAGTCTATAGTGCGCTGCAATACGCCAAAGTTCGAGTAAACGTGAAACGTGCGGAATCATATACAGTCTTACCTAGTCTTGAGTGGGTTGTAGTTGTGCATTGAGCTGCTGCAATTTAGCTTCTAGACGGTCAATATCTTGATTAAGCTTACGCGTAGCTTGATTTAAATTGTCCATTTCCCAGCGTGGGGCAAATAAACCGCTGTCTTCTTTTAAAGCATCTTCAGCAAAAAATAGATGGCTTTGAAGAGAACGTTTTAAATGCTTTGGTGCAAGTTGAATCTTGCCAATTTCATGAGCGAGTTGAGGACCAACCCATTTTGATAAATGCGCAGCTAAATCAGGTTCAGCTTGCTGCATAATTTTTTGAATATCTTGTAATAGGTGATAGTCACCTTCTAGTGGGATATTACCAATCTGGTCTGCATCACTCACCAATAGTTTGATGAGTTCAACCACATCTTTGACATGCAAAGTTGCTGTTGCTTCAGAAATTTTGAATTGCGGATCAAAAGGGCGTTGTTCAAAAATAGAAGGTTTTTCGCTATGCCCAGTTGCAGTAGGCTCAAGACGTACTTTTTCTTGGTCAAAGAATACATCGACAGAAAGCTGCGGGCTATCGATGACAACACGCAACATTTTGCCCTGTAACTGATTGAGCTGAATGCGGGTTAATGCATCCAGATCGATCAGATGATGAATGATACGTTCGACTGCACCAAGTGCCAGAATCGACCACATATCGCTATACCTTACAGTTTGAAGCCACGGTGAACGGCAACGATACCAGCAGTTAAGTTGTGATAGTCACAGTTCTGGAAACCAGCATTTTCCATCATACCTTTTAAAGTACGTTGGTCTGGGTGCATACGAATTGATTCAGCCAAGTACTTATAGCTTTCTGAGTCATTGGCAACCAATTTACCCATAATCGGTAAAGCAGTGAATGAATAAAGATCATAAAGTTTTGAGAATGGCTCAAATACAGGTTTAGAGAATTCAAGAATCAGTAAACGACCACCTGGCTTAAGTACACGGAACATAGAAGCAAGTGCTGCATCTTTATCAGTTACGTTACGTAAACCAAAGCTAATAGTGACAAGGTCAAAGCTGTTGTCTGCAAATGGCTCTAATGTTTCTGCATTGGCAAGAACGAAATCGACATTGGTACAGCCTGCATCGATCAGACGGTCACGACCAACATTCAGCATAGATTCGTTAATGTCGGAAAGTACCACATGACCTTGCGGACCTACTTCACGGCTAAATACTTTTGCTAAGTCGCCTGTACCGCCCGCAATATCCAACACGTGTTGACCACGGCGAACACCAGACATATTAATTGCAAAGCGCTTCCATAGACGGTGAATACCAAATGACATCAAGTCATTCATCAAGTCATATTTGCTTGCAACCGAGTGGAAAACTTCAGCAACTTTTTGAGCTTTATCTTCAGTTCTAACTGTTGAGTAACCAAAGTGTGTTGTTTCACCAACGTTGCCAGTGTTACCAGCGCCACGTGGTAAATTATATTTAGGTACAGAACCACTAACAGGTGTATCTGTTAGCGTTTGCTGTAAAGATTGTTGTTGCCCTTGAGGTGTACCTTGCGGTAAAGGTGAGCTTAGGAATGGGCTAACTTTGTCTGAACTTTGTGCCTGCTCAGTTGGAGATGTTGGCTTTTGGTTTTCGTTAGACATATTGTCTCTCCTAGACTCAAACTCAAGTGAAACGGAATAAGTTCTGCATGATGACAGATTTTGTCTATTTTTACAGGCATCATCATGCAAATATAATGAATAAAATCTCAACTTCGTGAGGTTGAGTTTTTCTATGTGCCGACCTTATCACACTCTAAACGGATTCGGATGCCCTGAATGTACATTTTCAACAATTTGGCGTTCTTTTTCCGTAAAAGTCTTGATAAAGCTCTCGGCAGATTTTAACGGTTTCATCGCACTAAAACCATCTTGAATAAAATCATACATCAATTCGAAATGATATTTTTGAGCAATTCCTTTACACATTTTAAATGCAGTGAACATCATAAATGAACGCATGTATTTATCTAAAGCGATCCCTAGATCGTCAAGAAGAGCAAGCTGTTGATAACGGGCTTCTGCTTGATCAAGCTTGATTAAGGTTAAGCGCATGATCTCGTCGGTGAGTACGGTATCTGCTGGGTAGTCTGCGAGAAGTTGCATGGCAACTTGCTCATCAAGTTGAGTTGCAAGCACAGCCAAACTTACCGATTTAGTTCCGGTTTTAATCGCATTTTCAGGTAATACTTTTTCGGCTTTATGGGCATATTTCAATAGACGTTCAATTTGTGCAGCAAGCGCATCGAACTCTGGGCCACCATATAAACGGTTTAAAAAATACTCTGACATGAGCTTATGCTCTGGCAAATTAAAAAAGTCATGATGGGTATCTTTCATCCGCTCTTTTAGCCATGTTTGTACATCTTGCAAACGTTGGGCAAGCACAGGATTATCATGATAATTAAATGTTTTATATTGTTGTAAAAGATCATCAAAAGCAGCGAGTTTAGACATGTAAGGCTCTAATATTGGGCTATTTACAAAAAATCATAAGAGGCATTGTAACCTTCTACTATGGCGAGTAGATGTAAAAAAAATGATTTATGCGTCAATTTTTAAGTGAAATCTTGCCGCAATGACATAATTTGTATAGCAATTCATCATTTAAGCGCATAAGTTAAAGATCATCGAAATTAAACAATAAAAGATTAGAGCTCCAGAGTATGAGTAAACAACAACCGAAATTCGAAATTCGAGATAAAGAACAGCTCTCAGTCGATTTGATTGAAGCACAATATGCTTTAAAAGATAGTCGAGGTAAGCCTAATGCTAAAAGTACATTGATATTAATGAGTGGTATTGAGCTTGCTGGAAAGGGGGAGGCAGTGAAGCAGCTTCGCGAATGGTTAGACCCGAGATATTTGCGGGTAAAAGCAGATGCGCCACGTATGCTTACCGATACAGAAGCATTTTGGCAGTTTTATTCAGAGTTTATTCCAACTGAAGGCCAAATTGTGGTGATGTTTGGCAATTGGTATAGCGACTTGCTTGTGACAGCAACTCATGTTGCAGAGCCTTTGGATGAGGCACGTTTTGATGCGTATGTTGAAAATATGCGTTCATTTGAGCAAGACTTAAAAAATAATTATGTCGATGTGATTAAAGTCTGGTTTGATCTTTCTTGGAAATCATTGCAAAAACGGTTAGATAAAATAGACCCTTCTGAACAGCACTGGCATAAACTCCACGGCTTAGACTGGCGTAATAAAAAACAATATGACACTTTGCAAAATTTACGCCGCCGTTTTACCGATGATTGGTACATTATTGATGGGGAAGATGAAACACAGCGTGATCAGTTTTTTGCCCAATATCTTTTGCAAAATATGCGTGATTTACCTGAGCATGAAAATGAAGTCAAAGGAAAATGGCAGCAAGCAAAGATTCCTGAAAGTTTATTAAAACCTGCTCAGGAAAAGCTTGATAAAGCCGAATATAAAAAAGAGCTCGATAAACTGAGCAAAAGAATTGCAGATAGCATGCGCTTTGATAAACGAAATGTGGTGATTGCATTTGAAGGAATGGATGCCGCAGGTAAAGGTGGTGCCATTAAACGAATTGTTAAAAATTTAGATCCGCGTGAATATGAAATTCACTGTATTGGAGCCCCTGAACGTTTTGAAGCGAGACATCCTTATTTATGGCGTTTCTGGAACCGTATTAATGAAGCTGAAAAAATTACGATTTTTGACCGGACATGGTATGGTCGCGTACTCGTTGAGCGAGTTGAAGAGTTTGCGTCACCTTTAGAGTGGCAAAGGGCATATGATGAGATTAATCGCTTTGAAAAAGATTTGTTTGATAGTCAAACCATTGTAGTGAAAATTTGGCTAGCGATTAGTAAAGATGAGCAAGAGCAGCGTTTTAAAGCCAGAGAAGAGACACCGCATAAACGCTTTAAAATTACTGCAGAAGACTGGCGTAATCGTGATAAATGGGATGACTATTTAAAAGCAGCAGCAGATATGTTTGAACGGACGAGCACTGAGTATGCACCTTGGCATATTGTTGCGACTGATGACAAATATACAGCTCGGTTAGAGGTATTAAGAGCGATTTTAAAACAGTTAAAGGCAGACTAAGGTCTCCTTTAACTGTTTAAATATTAGTGCTTATTTGATTATGCAAGTTGATCCTTCATTGATGGAGATTCTATAGCAAGAGTTTTCCGATTGCGAAATACAATAAGCGTTGCAATTAAACTAATGATTGCGGCAAACATTAACCAGAAAGCAGGCATACTTTTGCTGCCAGATTCTTGTACAAGATATGTGGCAATCATAGGCGTTAACCCACCAAATATAGAAGTGGCAAGACTGTACGCTACAGAGAACCCAGCAATTCTTACAGAGCTTGGCATCATTTCAGTGAGGGAAACGACCAATGCGCCGTTATAGAAACTATAGAGCAGAGATAGCCAAAGTAGTGAAATTAACATGTGTGCCAAACTAATGTTTTGAGTCAGCCAGCTTAATAGCGGATAAGCACTTACAAAAATTAAAACTGTTGTGGTAATCAATAATGGTTTTCGGCCAATTTTATCTGATAAATAACCACCTATAGGTAATAGAATAAAGTTACTTGCCCCGACCATTACCGTTGCAAATAAGCTTTCTGCAGTTGTTAAATGTAGAACTTCTTTTCCATAAGTTGGGGTGTAAACTGTAATGAAATAGAACATGGTTGTAGTAGTTGCAACCATACACATTCCAACGACTACAATTTTCCAATTCGCTGCAAGCGTTGACATAATTTGTTTAGTAGTTGGATGCTCTTTTCGAGAGGCAAAAGCTTCGGTTTCGGCTAAAGATTTACGTAACCAGAATATAAACGGAATAATTGCACAACCGACAAAAAATGGAATACGCCAAGCCCAGGCATCAACTTGTGCTTTCGTAAACGCTAAGCTGACTAAATAGCCTAATGTGGCAGCAAAAATTACAGCAACTTGTTGGCTAGCAGATTGCCAACTGGTAATAAACCCACGGTTATGTGGTTCAGCAATTTCAGATAAATAAACGGAGACACCACCTAGCTCAACTCCAGCTGAGAAACCTTGGGCTAGACGACCAACAAATATTAAGACAGTGGCTGCAAAGCCGATGGTGGCATATCCGGGTGTTAATGCAATTAACAAGGAACCAAGTGCCATAATACTTAAGGTGACCATTAGTCCTTTTCGGCGGCCAATTCGATCGACATATGGACCTAAGACAAGTGCGCCAATTGGTCGCATCAAAAAGCTAACGGCAAATACCAAAAAAGTTTTCATTAGTGCGGCATAGCTGCTATCAGAATGAAAAAAAGTTTCACCTATCGCTTTTGCATATAGACCGAAGAGGAAAAAGTCATATTGTTCTAGGAAGTTACCACTGGTTACATTAAAAATGGCACGTAAACGGGATGTTGATTGTCCATATTCCACAATGACTCTCCGTATTTCATTTGGCATTGTAGACTGAATAATAGACTTTTAAACTTTAGTAAAACTTAAAAAAATAAGTGAAGATTACAGTTTTTAACATATCTTTTGTTTTATTGTGTAAATTTTAAAAGCAAAAAATAAGGCACAGTCACGTGCCTTAAAAAATTACGATAGGATTGTATTAACTCTCAAGTACTGTAGAGTTGATTCCCTTTTGTTGAATGCGTTTAGCAAGGTTATAGCTATCATTTAGATGAGTTTGGGCTATTTTTTTCATCATAAAATAACCTAAACTTGCTGCAACAATTTGTCCGCCTAATGGTATAAATTTTGTCACTTGTTTGGTTACGATTTTGCCAAAGAAACCATTAAAGGTTTTTTTAACGGTTGTACGCGCGACCATAAAACCTGAAAATTGAAAGCCACGTTTACGCAATTCATCCCAATGAATGGTTTTTGTTTTTGGATCATAGACGCTGACATGTTCAGGTGCTAAGCCAAAGCGAGCATTAATATCGGGAATAAGCTGTGTCAAAATTCCCAAATCTACGACCACGTCAAAAAAAGGAATCGGTACAATTGCTGCGCCAGCAGACACGTAAGCTCTTTTCTGAATGAGATCGTGGCACTCATCGCGAATTTGTTCCAGATTTAGGCTAGGATCAATATAGTCAGGAATGTTATCAATTTTCATAATGTTTACCTGTAATGGGTTCCTTAATGGTGCCTTCCAAACACAAGGCAAGTGACACCTAAAGTTAGATTATGCTGTGTTTAAACCAACGTGACATAGTCAGATTCAGTTGTATAGTAATGAATGTTTATGATTTTGTGCATAAATTATGCGAGTAGGGTATGAAATAAATGGGCATCCATGTTATTCAAAGTCAACGTATTGATGTGTTGTTGCAGGGCGTACTGGCATCTACGTCCCAACCTTCTACGCATCCTTTACAGGTTTTGAAAGCCCAGCATTTTATTGTACCTAGTCCTGCAGTTGAGCAGTGGCTGATACAAAAACTTGCAGAACAACAAGGAATGACAGCCAATTACCAGTTCCATCAACGAGTTCGCGGTTTTCAGTGGTACGCCTATCAACAGGTTCTTACTGCGCATAAAGAACAGGTTCGTAAAGCGAATATTCCACGCTTGATTTTTAAATGGCGTGTACATCAAGCCTTACAAGAATTTATTCAGCCTGATGAAATGAGTATAGATGACTCACATCCATTGCATTCTATTGTTCAGCGTATTTACGACAGCGCAGATCGACTTGAACAAGGGATTGAGAAGCAGCTAAAAAAACAAAAAATGTTGTATTGGGTTGCCGAGCAGGTTGCCGATTTATTTAGTAACTATATGGTCTATCGGGGACAGTGCCAACGTGGTTGTGAAAATACCTGTACTTGTCCAAATAACTGGTTAGCAGCGTGGGGACAAGGCCGAGCACTCGATATCGAAAAGTATATTGCGCAGAAAGATAAAGAAATTTCTGCTTTTACTTTGCAGCAAACACAAGAGTTAGAACGTTGGCAGCGCTGGTTATGGCAGCAGCATTTTCATGATGATTTTATGCAAATGCAGCAAATTGACGAGCTGTTTTGGCAGGAATTAGACCATCCTGAGCGCCAGAAGAAGGCATTATCTCGTTTGCCAGAGCAAATTGTCGTTTTTACTTTGCTGGATTTACCGCCTAGCCAGCTTCAGTTTCTGCGCCGTTTAGGGCAATACATTGATGTGCTGATTTTGCACTATAACCCTTCACAGGAATATTGGGCCGATAGTGTCGATCCGCTGTGGAAACAACGTTATGACTTAGGTGTGAAAGAGCGTTTTATTGCGAAAAATCCTCAAGCGACCGATGCTGAAATTGCCGATTTTTTTGATAAATTTACGCTTAACTTTAATGCTGAGGCGCGTGAGTCGAGGCATCCGCTTTTAACAAGATTGGGTAAACAAGCCCGCGACCACTTCTCATTACTTTCAAACTTGTCTACAGGTGAAGAAGGTAAGTGGGTGGACGCCTTTGTAGATGATTTTCCTGAGAGTCTACTTGGCAAAGTTCAGTCAGATATTTTGCATTTGGTGGAACCACAGCCTAAGCAATATGAACTTGCACTGAAAGATGACTCTATCCAGATTCATGTTTGCCACTCAACATTGCGCCAACTTGAAGTATTGAAAGAGCAGTTGATTGGCTGGTTGGCTAAATCGCATGAACAGCCGCGTCGTCCAAATGATATTCTGGTTTTAGTGCCTAATTTGGCAGAAGTTGAGCCTTTAATACGAAGTGTTTTTCCAGCTACGGCAACCGAGCAAGGTGTGCATTTACCCGTAAAAATAGCAGGGATTGCCTCACTTGATGCACTCAATGCATGGCGTGCCGTGATTGGGCGTATTCACCTTATGCAAGGACGATTTAGCTTTGATGATTTCGCTGATTGGCTTGGTTTACATGCGACGCAGCAGCGCTATGCTCTTGAATATGCTCAAGTAGAGCGAGTTTTGGCATTACTGGCCGATGCAGGATTTAAACGTGGTCTTGATGCAGAGCATCTAAAACGTAGCTTATGTGACGGCGACGATGATTATCGCTATAGTTTTAAATTTGCTTTAGAACGGTTAGCGCTCGGCATTGCAATTCCTGAACATGCTACGTTTAATCAGGTACTCAGTTACTCTAAGGTTCAGCCGGGCGATTTTGAGCTGATTGGTACACTCATTCAGATTTATCAAGATTTAAATGAGCGCCGTGACTGGCTCATTATGCACGAGCAAAGAAAAGTACATACCGTAGAATACTGGCTGCAAGTGTTGTCGCAAGATATAGTCGAGTTTGAACAGGCTGGTGTGGCTGCTTTAAAAACTGCTCGGGAAATTGTGAAAAAACAAGAGCGTATGTTAACGCTAGCAAGTTACTATGCCGAGGCAGAAACAGGCACCTTACGTAAAATTACCTTGCCTTTGCCTTATATTCTAGATGAGATTCAGCGAACTTTAGAAAATCAGACGGCACAAGCTGAACCGACTGGACAGATTACCTTTGCTCAGATTGGACAAATTCGCCCCTTACCTTATCGCTTAATTGTGATGTTGAACTTGGATGCAGGGCAGTTTCCAAACCGTGATACGCATGTACCATTTGATTTGATGGATGCCTTACGTCAACAATTAGGTGATCGTTCCCGTCTTGAGGATGACCAAGGTGCTTTCTTAGATGCCTTACTTTTAGCTCAAGAAAACTTATGGCTGTTTTATAATGGCTTTGACGTCAATGACGGTGAAGTGAGAGATCCTTCTAGTATTCTTCAAGAGTTCTGTGAGCATCTTGCGCTTATTGTAAAACCGGAGCCAAATGCACCCGATCGAGAAATGATTGAAGGCATTGAAATTCCGTCTCAATTAAAGCAACTCTACCATTTACATTATTTACAGCCGTTTGACCCTAAAGGTTTTATGGCCGAGAACAGCTATATTCGCTATCAAGATCATTGGTTTAATGTGGCGATGCAAATTCAGCAAGCTTCCGGTGTTCTTAAGCCTTGGGCAAATACATCTTATCCTTTAGAAATACCTGACATGCTGGTTTTAGACAGCCATCAGTGGATACAAGATGTGACTTTCCCCGCACGTCTATATTTAAAAACTTTAGGCGTAGAAAACTTGGGAAGTGTTGGGGAGTTAGATCAGAACGAACCTTTGCTTTTAGATGGTTTAGGTCGTTATACCATTCGACATTTTTTACAGCAAAATGAACAACAGGCGCAGCCTGAGGCTCTACTTGATCAGTTGCCTGTAGGCAAAGTTCAGTACAGTGCTTGGCAACAGGGTATTTTTGAACAGGAATGCTTGCTTGAACGCCTTCATCATTATGCTCCAGCAGTCACGCAAACCACTCAGCGAAGCTGGCGAATTGCCAAACAGCTGCACATGAATATTACAGTGCCAAAATCTGAAACTCAGGATTGGGTCAGCATGGAAGCATCAAGTGCTCGGGCCAAAAGACGTGCAAAAGTCTGGCTAGAGTACCTGCTTTGGTTGGCCTATTTAAATGAGGGAAGTGCAGGAGCTGAAAGACGCCGTATAGTGGTTTTTAGTGATCAAACCGTAATCTGTAAAGGTATTAGTTCGGAGCAAGCTCGGCAGTATTTACAACCGTGGTTTAAGATCTGGCGTTATGCTCAACAGCAACCACTGGTGCTACCAGCAGCTTTAATGCTAAAGCCTCTGGAAAAAGCCAAGGCATATCAGTGGGAAGTATCAAATCAGACAGAAAAAATAAAACTGGATGAGAAGAGCTATACCGAGCTGTTAAAATACTGGAATGAAACTGGGTCATTTAC
The DNA here is from genome assembly GCF_046557555.1 of Acinetobacter sp. H1(2024). NCBI lineage: Bacteria > Pseudomonadati > Pseudomonadota > Gammaproteobacteria > Moraxellales > Moraxellaceae > Acinetobacter > Acinetobacter sp. H1(2024). Next base: position 311,576 of record NZ_JBKGFO010000004.1, on the reverse strand, counting down.
CGCTATCGATATGACTCAAAATGAAGCGTGTAAGTTACATAAGGACTGGCGTTTTATTTTGCAAGAACAAGATGCACAAGCATTGCTTCAACACGCTTGTGATGAGTTTGCATATGATTTGTATCATCCAGTTTTTCAATTTCAATATTCGGAGTAAGGCATGAACTCAAGAGTACAGGTGTCTTATCAACCTATTACTGATATTGAATTTAGCGGATTGCACTTAATTGAAGCTTCGGCGGGTACCGGGAAAACCTATACACTGTCGAGTTTGATGGTACGTATTTTCCTTGAGAAATATTTACCGCGCCAAGTCATTGCGACCACGTTTACCCGTGCTGCTGCGGCCGAGTTGAAAAGCCGAATTCGTGCACGTCTGGTCGAAACCTACCGTTACTTAGATGCCAAGCGGAGTCTGACTGAAAAAGAGATTCTTTTACAGGCTGAGCTTGAATCTGACTTATTACTGCAACATGTTCTCAAGCATTTTGCGACACGTATTGCCTACGCCTGTGAACGTTTAAAGCTTGTCATCGATCAGCTAGATGAGTTGTTTGTTGGAACACTCGATAGCTTTAGCCAAAAGCTATTACGTGAGTTTGCTTTTGAGAGCGGCAAAATTGAACGTGCTCAAATTACCGATGATGCTAAAGCCTATAGCCGCCAACTGATTCATGATGTACTACGTGAATGGATACAGTCTCAGCCTCAAACTGTGATTGATGCGTTGTATCTGGCAGGTGAGTTAAAAAGTGTCAACAGTTTTGTCAAACTGGTCGAAGACTCACTAAATTTTAGTTCGGCTCATTTTAAACTTCCCGAAAAGCCTACCATTGAATTTGAACAGCTTGCTCAGCTCAAACAGTTGGCAACAGAAATTGATATCAGCCTTTTAGAACCGTATTACTCGCTTGATGGTGAACACTATAAACATGTAAGCGGCACAGTATTTCGTAATGGAGCGTTTAATAAATTATTTAGCGAGTGTTTACCGCAGCTTTTACAAGTTCTAACGCAAAGCGACAGTATTTTAGTTTTTGATGGATCTTTGGCAGCACAACGGGAACTCGTTTTTAAGTTTTTAGGCCAACTTGCCGATCAGAAAGTTTTTAAAAAGTGTCCTGCCGAAATTTCTGATGGATTCTATCAGCATCCTTGTATTCAGAAGATTCAGCAGTTATTTGGTGTGCTGAAAAACTACGCTGAACAGTTCGATCAGCTTCATATTTATTTAAAAGCCTATTTGTGTGTAGAGGTTAAAAAACGCTTACCGCAGGTTTTACAAAACAAGGGCGAGACGACTTTTTCTCAACAAATTCGCACTTTGTCAGAAGCTTTAAAGGGCGAGCAGGGGCAACGTTTCGCCGTATTTGTGCAGGCTCGATATCCCTTAATTTTAGTCGATGAATTTCAAGACACTAACCAAGACCAAGACGATATGCTCGCCAGCATTTGGCGCCATCCAGAGCGTTACCAAAAAGGTTGCATGATTATGGTGGGTGACCGTAAGCAGGCAATTTACGGTTTCCGTGGTGGGGACATGCTTACCTTTTTAAATGCTTATAAAGATATTCAGGCAAAGCATGGTCGAGAATATAAATTAATTCATAACCATCGTTCAGTCGCTGACTTGGTTGAAGTGGTTGATGCCTTGTTTCAAAGGCAAATCGACTTTGGTGAACAGGTTCAATATGACCCGATTCGGGCAGGGACTCGACCTCACCCAGCTTTAGTCGATCAAAATCAGTCTAACCCGTACCCTTTACGTTGGCTTCTACTGAAAGACAAGGAAACGGAAGCACAGCAAGTAGCATGGAAGATTCGGGATTTACTCAATCAGTCACATACTGGGCAGTTATATCTTCAAAAAGATACTCAGACCCAAGCTTTAAATGAAGATGATATTGCGGTCTTGTCACGCAATCATGATGGCCTTGATAAAGTTCAGTTTCAATTAGAACGTTTAGGAATACGCGTTAACCGACCATCAAAACGAAGTGTTTTTGATTGCACCATTGCTCAAGATGTTGGGGCCTTACTCACCGCGATTCTTCATCCTTACGATGAGGCAAAATTGAAACGAGCTTTGATTAGCCGATTGTTTGCTATGGATCTAAAACAACTGTTGCAACTTGAGCAAACAGCTGAAGGTTTAAGCCAGTTTATGACAGGCTTTGATGCTATTCGGGAATTGTGGTCGGCTCAGGGCTTTTTAGTAGCATGGCAGCAATGTTTAAACCAATTTGGCATTTGGAAAAATCTGGTTGCTGCTCAGAGTAAAGATAATGAGCGGGTCGTGGTGAACTTGCGTCATTTGACCGAAATTTTAAGCCAACATAGCGAGAAATATCAGGGTGCGCAAAATCTCTATCATTGGTATCTCAAGCAATTACAGTCACCGCTTGACCGTGAGTGGGAGCTAGAGCGTAGATTGTCGAGTGAAGCTGGCGTACAGCTCATGACTATTCACCAGTCAAAAGGCCTTGAGTTTAAAATTGTCTTTTTGCTCGGGGCCGACAAGCCATTTCGGGAAAATAACAAAACACTCAATTTCTCAACTCAAGATGTCACTACGCCTGAATCGGCTCAAACCGTAACGCAACGAGTTGTTGCGATTGCCGATAAAGCATATTTAAACGAAACCGAGCTGAAGCAGCATGAAGAACGGGCTTTGGCGGAACAAAACCGTCTATGGTACGTGGCTTTAACCCGTGCTAGTCATCGTGTTTATGCGCTGTTACAAGATACAGATGGCAAGTCTGTTTCAGGTTTAGCTTTTTGGAAAAATAGAGCTGAACCTTTCCAGCACCGTTGTTGTACAGATGAAATGATTTTGGAGCAGCCACCTGCTGCCATGCATTTAAATCAACACATCAATATTATTGAGATACAGGCACAGCATTTTCCTGATCAGCGCTTCTACTCAAGAGGCAAAACTAGTTTTAGTTATCTGGCACAGCATTTAAGACATAAAGTAGGTACAGATTTACTTGCGAGCCAGAGCCATGAAGCTGTTTTAGCCGAAGATGAACTCGATCAGGTTATTTCTGTTGAGGCGGCCACAGCACAGCCGATTAGCTGGATCAAAAGCAATTTTCCGAGAGGCACACTCGCAGGTAATTTTTTACATGAAATTTTTGAACATATTGATTTTCAATGTTCAGATGAGTGGGTAAGTGAAATACGCCGTCGTTTTAAAAATGACTACAGTAGTTTGTGGCAAGATTTATTAATCAAATACCAAGAAAGCTTTCCCGAAGAACAAGAAGCGGAATATTCGCTTTATCACGCTGTGGCCGAATGGTTGCAAGAGATTCTAAGTACGCCGTTATATCAAGGTTTTCGTTTAAATCAGTTACAGCCAGAGCACTATTTATCAGAGTGTCCTTTTTATTTAGCACTGTCAGATCGTGTGCTAGCCATGAAACGTATTCATCAACTTTTTGCTGAATATGGTATGGAAATGCCAGAGTTATTAGAGGCTCGTTCTGCTCGCTATTTAAATGGTTCGATAGACTTGGTTTATTTTGATGGGCAGCGTTATCACATTGCTGACTATAAGAGTAACTACTTAGGTGAAAACCTTGCCGATTACAGTGTAGAAAGCATTGCACAAAGTATGTCTTTAGCCAGCTATTGGCTACAAGCAGGCCTGTATTTGGTTGCGTTACATCGTTATTTAAAAGTCAAAATGCAGAATTATGATATTGAACAACACTTAGGTGGGGCGACTTATCTTTACTTGCGGGGTATGAATGGCGAAGCTGAGCAAGGCTATTATTATTGGCAGCCAAGTACAGAATTTGTTCTACGACTTGATGCTATTTTAGGGTACTTTGCTGAGGATAAAATTGCATAAAAAATGCTGATAAATGATCTAATTTTAGAATTAACAAATACTTGGGGTGTGGATAAGCCTGTCTATAACCATGTGGACAAGCGTGTGGAAAACTAGGTGGATAAGTGTGTGGACAATCTAAATAGCCCTGAACAAAGCGATTTAAGCTGGTTAATGACTTGGAGTACCTTTCTAAATCAAGCCCCGTTTACTGCACAGACACAGGCTCCAGAGGCAGCTTATTTTTTACAGCAGCTGATTGAAGCGAGCTTGCAGGGTGACAGCTGTATTGAGATTAGCCCAGAGCAAATAGAAACACTTGGCCAACTGGTGATATCTGCTGAACAAGCAAAGTCTCAAGTTGCCCCTTGTGTCCACGACGGGCAGGGGTTGGCATTATACCGATATTGGAACCTAGAGCAACGTCTAGCTGAGCAAATTCGTCGATTAAAGCAACAACCAATTCAACCCGTTTCGTGTGAAGAGCATTTAAACTTACTCACGGATCCTCATCAGCAAGCTGCTTTGCAAATGGTGACTCAGCAGAGCTTAAGTATCATTACAGGTGGGCCGGGGACAGGTAAGACGTATACGTTGGCTCGTATTATTGCTGTGCTGAGTCAAGCCATCCCTTATATTCGTGTGGCGATGGCTGCTCCGACGGGTAAAGCTGCACAGCGTATGCAAGAAGCCTTACAAAACTCGTTTAATGACCCCAAGCTTCTTGAGTCAGGACTAGTTAGTGATGAGCTAAGAAACCAAAGTACCCAAACCATTCATCGCTTATTGGGTATGGGGCATAGTCAAACTCCACGGTTTAATCAAAAGCAGACTTTGCCTTATGACGTTATTGTAGTGGATGAGGCCTCTATGCTGGATTTAAATCTGGCAACTTTATTATTTGAAGCGGTGCCTGAGTCTTGCCGAATTATTTTGCTAGGCGATGCCAACCAGCTTGCTTCAGTAGATGTTGGAGCTGTACTTGCAGATTTACAGCAAATCGACGCTTTGTCTGAAAACCGTGTTCACCTTCAAACCAGTCGTCGTTTTGCAGAAGGTGCTTTAATTGGGCAAGTGGCACGATTTATTCAAATGCAAACCGGTCAGATCAATCATGAGCAGGTTTTGCAGCAATTTGAAATTGATATTGTTCAGGTTTCAGAGCTACGTTCAATTCCTTTAGAAGCTAATATGCCCGATGTGGTTCAGCTTGAATACTTACCTGAGGGGGCATCTATAGAGTTAGAAGCTTACTATCAAAAATTGATGGTGGGTTTTCAAGGCTATGTGCAAAGCCTAAAAGCTTATTTACAAGATGATCGCTCAATTGAGCATATTGAAAATATCGTTAAGTCATTCGATGACTACCGTATTTTAACTGCTGTACGTCATGGACCATTTGGCTTACAGCAACTTAATCAATATGCCGAACGTTGGTCACAACAACAGCTAGGTATCGTGACTTTAGGAGGGTGGTATGTTGGCCGTCCGGTTATGATGACTTATAACGATTACCAACTTGGCATTTCAAATGGTGACATTGGTTTATGTTTTGAACACCGTACTCAGCCTCAACAGTTTGAAGTGTATTTCCCTAGTTTAAATAAATGGGTTGCTGCAAACAGACTACCTAAAAGTATTCAAAGTGCATTTGCCTTAACCATTCATAAATCGCAAGGCTCTGAATTTACACATACTGCTGTAGTTCTCGATCAGGCTGCCAAGAATTTGCTAAGCCAAGAACTTATTTACACTGCGATTACACGAGCGAAAAAGGTAGTGAGTCTTTTGGTTCACCCTGAGGCTTTATTACAATCTTTTACAGTTCGGACGACAAGAAGAAGCGGTTTAGTTGAAAAGGTTAATCGGTTAGTTCGTTAAGTCAAACTTAATATTTTGACCTTTGTAAGAAAAAGCTTACATAGATTCGAGATATTTGCTGCTAGAGAACACCCCCTGTTTTTGAGATTATAAACGCACAACGAGCTTGGCAAGGAATGTCGGGCAAAATCGCATAATAATAATAACTTAAGTCGAGAGACTGCGAACTTACAATGAAGTAGGTGAATAAAGAGGAAACTTACAGCCGCTAAGCCTTGTAGTTTTGGGAGAGACTACAGGGCTTTTTTATATTTAGAGTTTTATCACGTCAAATAAATTAAATAAATCTTTATGTATTTCACACGATTTCTTGTCCTTATTATCAATAATTTAAACCAATCGAATTAATATATTTATTTGTAATATGATTCTTAAATAGTCATTTTTCCCGTGAATTGTTAAGTTAAATGTTATACAGAACCGTACGTTATTTAGCTGTTACAGACAAACGCTAAATATTAGACAGACCTGTACGTTTTTGCTTACATGATGATAAGAAAAATACTACTTTTCTTCATAATTGGATATGAGAGAATACATCCCATAAGGAAATAGAAATAAAAACAACGGAAGTGAGTAAAACTAGAAGAAAGATGTATAAAGCATCTCACATATAACAATAAGAACAGCGATAAACACGATAAATAAGAACTACAGCGCCAAAAACCCAAGCAGAAATGCTTGGGTTTTTTATTTTATAGCTAGATTATTGCTATTTAAACTAGATCTGTTTCATGTGAGTCACTACCGAACAATGAACGACGTTGATCTCTAGGAATTCGAGGACATTGGCTAGAAATTTGATAGAGCAGATTTGCCAAAGCAGGCAGATGAGTACCTACTACGGATTTTCCGGTAGTCAACAGAGAAACGCTAATATCACGCTCTGGATCGGCCCAACATAAAATATTGGAAAAACCAAGATGACCAAAAGCTTGACCAGTCATTGGACCAAATAAACCTACCGGATTGCTACCGAGCATTGGACCTAATGCATAACGCATCGGGATTAATAAGGTTCGATCAATATTAACTCCTGTGGTGGGGAGTGTTGCTCTAAAAATTGTTTTTTCACTTAAAATTTGCTTGCCTTGGTAGCTTCCTCCACTTAAAAGCATTTCAAAGAAGCGTCCAGCTTGTTCGGCACTGGTATAAATGTTACCGGCAGGGCAGATGGTATCCATAAAACGGCTATCATTGGTCACATCTACAGCGAGTTGTAAGCCGCCACCTAGTACATGATTGAGATAGTGATCTGTTCCTAAGCGAGGATGTAAACCTGTTGCACAATTTAGTGCGACTTTGGAGCGATATTCTGGTTTCAAACCATAGTTGAAATAAGGCATATCCATCGGTTTCTCGATGGTCTCATGCACAAATTGGCGAAGGTCTTGTCCTGTGACTCGCTCAATAATTTCTCCTAAGATATAACCTGCGGTTACAGCATGATAAGCAAGGTGATTGCCTGCTGGTGAAACAGGTCTTGCTGCATATAGGCGCTTTAAAATTTCATCTTTATCAAAAAGTAGTTCAGGAGTGACTTCGCCGTCTATATAGGGGATGCCGCCACGATGTGCTAATAAATGAAAGATCGTCGCACGGCGCTTCCCATTTACACCATATTCTGGAATGTAATAACTGACAGGGTCGAGTAAGTTGATTTCGCCTTTTTCATCTAAAAGATGAATCAACATGGCAGTAATCATTTTTGAGGCTGAAAATAAGCAAACAGGAGTGTCAGGCTTTGCAATGAGTGCATTATTTTGCAGACCTGCTGGAGAGTTCCCTTGAGCATAGCCGATGCTTCGATTTAATAAAATTTTCCCCTGCCTGCGTAAACAAAAAGTAATGAGCGGATAGTTCCCGGTTTTATAAAGCGACTCAATACTTTTCCAGATCTTTTGAACCTGATGTTCATTCATTCCGCCCAGTTCGGCAGGCACTTCATCTTTGTGATGAATGACCGATCCAATATCGTCTGGTACCGGACAGGTATTAGTCGAAAATATTTTCACACGTCCCTCGCGCTTCTTTCTTTTTATTGAAGGCCAAGTGTGCAGGGTTGAGACGCTGATGTCAGTGTCTAAAATGACAGGTAACTGAAAACAATTTTGCAATCCATATATAGATACCTTAAAATAGGCGACTTGCTGTAGTGATGCACGGCAGTCAGTTGCGCTCAACTGATTCATATCATTTTATTTTTTAAGCATCTCGGAGAAATCGAATGGCTTTAACTAATGCAGACCGCGCAGAGATCATCGCTAAATTTGCTCGCGCTGAAAACGACACTGGTTCACCAGAAGTACAAGTAGCTTTATTGACTGCTCAAATCAATGATTTACAAGGTCACTTTAAAGCTCACAAACACGACCACCATAGCCGTCGCGGTTTGATCCGTATGGTTAACCAACGTCGTAAATTACTTGACTACTTAAATGGTAAAGACCACGAGCGTTACACTGCTTTGATCGGTGCTTTAGGTCTACGTCGTTAATTCGATTTTGCTTTGTTTTCGGTTTATCGCATGTTGCTATGCTTTGTTCCTGAAAAGAAAGTTTCGTCTAATCACCGTTAGGCGATTTATAGAAGGGGCGCTTGTGCGCTCCTTCTTTGCGTTTAATATTATTTAAAATTTTTGGTCTAGTGTGATGGCTTCTAAGCTTTGTCATTTATCTACCAATTGGTGTAGTCTGAATGCCAAACCTTAGGGGTCTCACTAGAATAAAATTAGGAAAATACAATACATGTCAATGTTTAACATCGTTCGTAAAGAATTCCAATTCGGTCAACATCAAGTCGTTTTAGAAACGGGTCGCGTTGCTCGTCAAGCGAATACAGTTTTAATCACAATGGGTGGTGTAACTGTTTTAGTTGCAGTTGTTGCTCAACCTAAAGCAAAAGCGGGTCAAGACTTTTTCCCGTTAACAGTTAACTATCAAGAAAAACAATATGCAGCAGGTCGTATCCCTGGTGGTTATGGTAAGCGTGAAGGTCGTGCGTCTGAAGCTGAAACTTTAATTTCACGTCTTATTGACCGCCCAATTCGTCCGTTGTTCCCAGAAGGTTATTTCAACGAAATTCAAGTAACAGCAACAGTTGTTTCTTCTGACAAAACTATGGATGCTGATATCGCAGCAATGCTTGGTACATCAGCAGCATTGTCTATTGCTGGTACTCCTTTCCGTGGTCCAATTGGTGGCGCACGTGTTGGTTTAATTAACGGTGAATACGTTTTAAACCCGAATTTTGAACAACTTGCTCAATCTGACCTTGACCTTGTGGTTGCTGGTACAGAGTCTGCTGTATTAATGGTTGAGTCTGAAGCGAAAGAGCTTTCAGAAGACCAAATGCTTGGTGCGGTGCTTTTCGGTCATGACGAAATGCAAATCGCGATTCAAGCAATTAAAGAATTTGCTGCCGCTGCTGGTGCAGTTGAATCAACTTGGGTTGCTCCAACTAAAAATGAAGCACTCCTTGAGCAATTAAAAGCAGCTTTCGAAGCTAAAATTTCTGAAGCATATACAATTGCGGTTAAACAAGACCGTTATGCAGCACTTGATGCACTTTATGCAGAAGCTGTAGCTCAGTTCGTTCCTGAAAATGACGAAACTGGCATTGCTGACGAAGTAAACGAATTATTTGAAGACCTTAAATACCGCACAGTACGTGACAACATCTTGTCAGGTAAGCCACGTATTGATGGTCGTGATACTAAAACTGTTCGTGGTATCGACGTTCAAGTTGGCGTATTAGACCGTGCTCACGGTTCTGCATTATTTACACGTGGTGAAACTCAAGCGTTGGTAACAACAACTTTGGGTAATACTCGTGATGCGTTAATGGTTGATACGCTTTCTGGTACTAAAACTGACAACTTCATGTTGCACTACAACTTCCCTGCATACTCTGTAGGTGAAACAGGTCGTGAGTCTGGTCCTAAACGTCGTGAAATTGGTCATGGTCGTTTAGCACGTCGTGGTGTTCAAGCAGTTCTTCCTGCTGCTGACCGCTTCCCGTACGTGATCCGTATTGTATCTGACATTACTGAATCTAACGGTTCATCTTCAATGGCTTCTGTATGTGGTGCATCATTATCACTTATGGATGCAGGTGTTCCACTTAAAGCGCCAGTTGCTGGTATCGCAATGGGCTTAGTGAAAGAAGGCGAGCGTTTCGCTGTACTTTCTGACATCTTGGGTGACGAAGACCACCTTGGCGACATGGACTTTAAAGTAGCAGGTTCTGCAAACGGTATTACTGCACTTCAAATGGACATCAAGATCGAAGGTATTACTGAAGAAATTATGGAAGTTGCGTTAAACCAAGCATTTGCTGGTCGTATGCACATCCTTAATGAAATGAACAAAGTAATTTCACGCGCTCGTCCTGAAATTTCAATGCATGCTCCAACATTTGAAGTAATTACAATTAATCCGGACAAAATCCGTGACGTAATTGGTAAAGGTGGTGCAACTATCCGTCAAATTACTGAAGAAACTAAAGCTGCTATTGATATTGAAGATAACGGTACAGTTCGCGTATTTGGTGAAACTAAAGCTGCTGCTAAAGCTGCTATTGCAAAAATCCAAGCGATTACTGCTGAAGTTGAGCCAGGTAAAATCTATGACGGTAAAGTTATCCGTATCGTAGAATTTGGTGCGTTCGTAAACATTATGCCTGGTACTGATGGCCTTCTTCATATTTCGCAAATCTCGAATGAGCGTATTGCGAACGTAACTGACGTTCTTAAAGAAGGTCAGGAAGTTAAAGTACAAGTTGCTGATGTTGACAACCGTGGTCGTATCAAATTAACTATGAAAGATATTGAGCAAGCATAATTGCTTAACTCACTAATAAAAAAGTCCGCTTGATGCGGGCTTTTTTTATGGCATGATGCAAGTAATACACAAACAGATCGACGTGGTATGCAGGTTTATTATTTTTATCGTCATCAAAAGGATGGCTATGTTTTTTTGAGCCGAGAAAAGCACACTGAACATGTTCTAGAGTTCTTCTGGATTGATAGTGTGAGATCTGATGTTGTTAATCATAATGAAGAATGGCAACAGAAAATTCAGCAGCTTTCAGATGTCGCAATTAATGAATTTCATATGCGAGATATTGCCAATATTGAGCATCCTTGTGCCTTTGATACGCTTGAAGAATATGATCTGCTCATTTTCAAAAAGCTCGTGACACCTGATGATGAAATTAAAAATGGGGAAACTCATGAGAGTGTATTTGGCTTAGCCACCACGCCAATTAGTTTTATTTTTACGCCTAAAGTTCTGATTAGCGTACGGGAGCAGGGCAATAAGTCGATTGAAAACTATATTCAGCGTCTTGAAAATATTTTATGTAAAACTCTAGAAGAGCAAAACAAAACCCGTAAGTTGCCTAATTCACCTGTAGATTTGTGTTTACGTCTGCTCAATAGCATGGTGGATGGTTATCTGGATATTCGTTCACCTTTAACTAGAAGGGTCGAGCATTGGCAACAACAACTATTACAGGGCAATCGCCGTTTTAAACAATGGCATCAACTGTTTCATGAAAATATGGCCTTTCAACAGGTCGAAAACCTTTGTGAAGAACAAATTGAAACCCTACAAGAGTTTCGAGATGAAATTGTAGAAAACTATCATCATGTGATTGGCGAGCGGACACATAGTTCTCAAGATCTTCTGTTAGTTCGTTTGAATGATTTAATGAGTCATGTCGAACGTATTCAAAAGCATACTTTACGTTTACGTAGTGCTATTCAATCGGCGATTGATTTGCATTTCTCAGCGATTGCGAACCAGACCAATGAAAATATGCGTATTCTTGCCATTATTACGGCCGTATTTGCACCGCTTACACTCTTAACAGGTATTTATGGAATGAACTTTGAGTTTATTCCAGGGCTTAAGTCGCCAGTGGGGTTCTGGATTATGCTTGGTGTCATGTTGCTCAGTACGGTTTTCTTGCTTTACTACTTCTATCGACAGCATTTGGTAGGGCGTGGCGAGAAAAGTGTTATTGATTTATTGGCTCAGCAGCACCGCCAAGAGCGTATGAATTTGTTCTGGTTTTTGGAATATGAACCGATTAAGCAGACTTTGAAGGAAGTGGAGAAGATTACTCGGTTGAAGTAATAGGAATTTTCAAAATCAGTAAAGTTGATTTGTTAGTACTGCCTCAAATTTAGGGATTAATTTGATACTTATTGCATAGGCATATCCTTACTTTTGACTGGGCAAAAGTAACAAAACCCCTTTCTTGGGCTGACGGTACATCCATGTTACCGCAGCCCAAAAGGCGGCATCCATGCCGCCCATAGCGTTAGCTCATACCTGTGTGAAAAATTATTTAGAAGAAAAAATCTTAATGAAAATGCTTCAACTGTTTTTTAAGTTGTTGCACTTCATCAATCAAATCTAACATCACCGCAACTGCTGCCAAACTTGCGTCAAAGTCACGTTGCAAACGGTAAGCTTTACGAGCACGAATGACATCTTCACCCATGAACTGATGTTTTTCAGGTGTACTTTCAATCACTAAAATATCGTACTCAATAAGCTCTAAAATCCAGTCCGGGCTTTGACCACAGGCTTGAGCAAATTGTTGTAAGTCAAATGTAGATTGTTCATCAACGACTTCAGCACTAAAGGTGTGGCCGTCACATACAATTTCTCGATAATGGATGGTTGTCATGATCTTGCTCCCTAATGAGATGAACGAGGTTCGAATGAAGCAAAGGCTTCAGCCAATTGCTGATACGCTTCTTTTTCTTTTTCAGAATGTGCAGGCGGGAATACAATATTTAAAATTAAATAAAGATGGCCTGGCGTTTTATTTGGTATCCCTTTGTCTTTTAAACGTAGCTGTTGTCCTTGTTTTGCATTTTTAGGTAAATTGACATGTAACGACCCAGCAGGTGTTTTTACTTCAATACCTTGACCTAATGCGGCCTCCCAAGGTGCTACATCTACAGTTAAATATACATCACTGCCTTCGACATGAACACGATCTGTGTCTTTATATTGAATCTCGATGTAAAGATCGCCGTTGGCACCACCATTGATACCACTTTGACCTTGTCCGCTTAGGCGAATTTGTTGGCCTTCCTTCATGCCTTTCGGTATTTTCACCTGTAGGGTTTTACGTTGTACCTCAGGCTCACCATAGACATTCACAGTCGGAATTTGTAAGGTAATCTGTTGTGTTGATCCATGGTAGGCAATATCAAGATCGACCTCTATGCTGGCATGCTGATCTTCACCTCGGTAACTGCGTTGTTGTCTTTGGTATTGTTGTTGCCCACCACCAAAACCAGCACCAAAACGGCCGAACAAATCCTCGAAACCGCTAAAATCAGCTTGTTCACCACCGCCGCCCGTAAAGCCCTGACGATAAAAACGCGCGCCATCAAATCCACCTTGAGCTGCACCTTGACCAAAGTCATTAAAGCCCTGTGGGTGATCTAACATTTGGTCATATTCAGCTTTTTTTTCTGCATTGCTTAACGTGTCATAGGCAACGTTAATCGCCTGCATTTTTTTTTCTGCATCTTTTTCTTTGCTGATATCGGGGTGATATTTACGAGCTAATTTCCGATATGCTTTTTTAATTTCATCAGCAGAGGCTTCTCGTGTAACCCCTAATTCTTCATAATAATTTTTGGCCATAATGTTTTATCACGATGGTGTTGTTTATTTCATTATGAAACAATTTTTAAGGCTTTCAATGAGCTAGATTGTATAAGAGTTGTTCTCTTACAGAAATGGAGAGGCAAGGTGGAAGAGACATAAGTCGATTAGGGTTATGCCTCTGATTGCTTAAATGAACGTCTGATATAAACCGTATAAGGCAATTAATAAAAGCAATAGGCCGCATAAGCCGAGTATTTTAGGGTATAAGTGGCTGTTAGAAAGGCGACGGAAAAATACATACACTAAAGACAGGGTTAAAAAATCTAAAACAATCCATGTCAGGGTAAGAACAGTTAGACTGAAATTTAAGTTAGGTGAAATAGAGACAAACTGAGGAAAGAAAGCCGAAAAGAAAATAATATCTTTAGGATTTGAAATACCGACCAAAAAGCCTTTTTTAAAACCACCATTTTGGGCAGAAACGGTTTGTATTGCTTCTGGATGTGGAGCTTGAATCACTTCTTTTAGAATGCTCAAACCTAAATAGCCAATATAGAGACAGCCTAAAACACGAATAATATTTAAATAGCTTTCATTAATACCGAGTACTCCTTTAAGTACGAGTACTGAAATAAAAATTAAAACCAGTGATGCGAGATTTGTACCAAAAATGGTTTCAAGTGCTTTTTTATAGCCGCCTTTAAGTCCAGCGCTTGCCACTAAAATCATGACTGGGCCAGGGGTAGCAATCATAATAATGACACTAAAAATAAAGAGAAAATAATCAAAATAATTCATGAAATATAAGCATCTTGTTTATTAGGCTATAAAGTAAGCTCATATTAACTGATTTAAAATAAGATGCTGAAAATTATCATCAAAAACTATAGATAAATAAAAAGGCGGTTTAACCGCCTTTTTATGAAGTGAGTAATTAACTCAAATGTTCACCAAATAAACCCAGTGCTTCTTCAGCAGTGAACTCATAACGGGTGTTACAGAACTGGCAATCCATTTGAATTGGGTTCTGAGCTTCCAGTGTTTCATGAACAGCATCAACACCAATTTGAAGTAATGCTTTAGCACAACGTTCTTTAGAACACGTACAGCCAAATTTTAAGTGTTCAACTTCTGGCAAGCGTACTTCTTCTTCGTTATAGAGACGATACAAAATCTCATTCGCTGAAAGCTCAGTCAGTTCTTCAGGCTTAAGTGTTTCAGTCAGCATAGTCAAACGTGGCCATAGGTCTTCATCAACCAGTTTTTGCTCTTCTTCATCATGACGAGGTAATAACTGAATGAGTAAACCACCAGAGCGTTTAGCTGTACTTGCCAATACAATACGAGTTGGAATTTGAGCAGATAAATCATAATACTGCATCAAACAACCCGCTAGATTTGTCTGGTCAAGAGGTACGATCCCTTGATAACGCTCACCATGCTCGGGTTCGATGTTAATAAATAAAATTGGATTAACTAAAGCACCAAGGACTGTACTGCTGTCAGTTGCTTCAACAAAACGTGGATCTGTTTCGTAGTCTGCTAAAGCACGAACTTCACCTAAGTGATTACATTCAGCCATAGCCCATTTGAAAGAGCCGCTAGCCTGGATTTGCAAGCTGATACGGCCTTTGATTTTTAAAGTACTTGCAAGTAATGCAGTCGCGCTCAACATCTCGCCTAGTAGAATTTTAACCGCAGGCATGTAGTCGCGTTGAGCTAAAATAGTTTGTAATGCTTCTTCTAGATGAACTACTTCACCGCGAACAGGAAAGTCCTCTATATAAAAGCGTTGGCGTAAATCAGACATAATATTCTCCAGGGCCCTAAGCAGATTATAACAACTTCGGTTTAATCAAGCTTAGGGAATGCAGCGAAGCTGCAAGCAGGACAACGGCAACTTTTGTACCGATTGTCGCAATCATTTAGGCAATGTGAATAAGTCCTTAATATAGCCATTTTGCGAAATCTCAAGTTATTCTTCGTGATCTCGTGTAATGTCGATACGATTTGGTTGTAAATGACGCTTTAAGTCCACGTCATGTCTTGATGTGGCTTGCTGTGCATCACTTTCGAAGAGATGTTCAAGTTCAGCCAGCGCATTACGATGAGTTTCAAAAACCTTTTGTTCATCGGTATAAATGCTTTGCTGCTGAATGAGTAATTTCTCATCATAATCTCGAAAGATTTCGATATTGTTATAGGCTTGTTCATCGGAAATACCAAGTTCGCGTAAAGCGCGATAAGCCATACCTAATGATGATAAATAGGTTTCACGCCAAATATGTTCAACACCTAAGTCTCTTAATAGATGTACATGATGTCGGTCACGTGCACGTGCTAGTAACTTTATGTGGGGATAGTTCAATCTTAAATGCCGTGCAACGTTCATAGAGTCTTCGACATCGTCTATTGCGAGAATAAATACTTGGGCTTTTTCGATGCCTGCCGAGCGAAGTAAGTCAGGTTGGGTGACATCTCCATAGTAGAGTTTACCGCCGTATCGACGCACAAAGTCCACTTGGTGAAGGTTGTTGTCGATGGCAGTAAAGCCTAAGTGCTGCAAGCGGGCAATACGTGCAATAATTTGTCCAAAGCGTCCAAACCCAGCGATGATAATTGGATTATCTTGCTGAGGAATTTCATCATACTCAGGTGGACGTTCTTTATTAAACAAAGGAATGATTTTAGTTGCCATAATCCAGTAAATTACTGGTGTAAGGACCATCGACAACGTCACAATTAGCGTAACAGGCTCTAATAAAGCATCAGTTAAAACTTTTTCACTTTTCGCAAGACTTAAAATGACAAAAGCAAATTCACCACCTTGAGCCAAGCAAGTTCCAAGCAGCAGACTATTGTTCCAACTGTATTTTTTATAGCGGGCAATGGTAGTTAACACGAGGGTTTTGATAACGAGTAGGCCAATCGCTCCACCAATAATGAGCCAAGGCATTTCAATCAGTAAAGACAGTTGCGTGGTCATGCCCACAGTCATAAAGAACAAACCAAGTAATAGTCCTTTAAATGGAGCAATACTTGCTTCAAGTTCATGACGGAACTCTGAGTCGGCTAAAAGTACCCCAGTGAGGAAAGCGCCTAGAGTTGTGCTAATCCCTAAAGTATCCATGAGTAGCACAACAGCAAGAATAATAAATAACCCTACTGCGGTAATCAGTTCAGTTGCACCACTTTTTGCAACGAAACGGAAAAATGGACGCATCACATAGCGACTAAATAGGAACAGACCACTGAATGTTGCAATGATGGCAGCAAAATAAGCAATGCCATGATGAGTAGATTCTGTTCCTGCTAACAGTGGAATGACTGCTAATAAAGGAATCGCTGCAATATCTTGGAAAAGCAAAATTGAAAACGATTGCTGACCGTAGGTGGTATTGAGTTGTTGTTTTTCGGTCAGTAACTGTAATACAAACGCAGTAGAAGACAGTGCGAGGGCAAAACCAATGACAAAGCTGGCAGCAAGTTGTTGCTGAAATAGTAGCAATACGGTGAGCATAAGAATTACACCCGTAATCACCACTTGCAAACTTCCCATCACGAAAATGGAGTCACGCATTTCCCATAAACGTTGTGGACGTAACTCTAAGCCAATGAGGAACATAAGTAAGATGACCCCAAACTCAGCCAATTCCATAATGGCTTCAGGGTCATGGGCAATATTTAAAACACTTGGGCCAAGAAGGATGCCCGTAAATAAATAACCTAAAACTGTTGCAATCCCTAAGCGTTTACCCAAAGGGACTAAAATCAGAGAAGCTCCAAGAAAAATTGTTGCTTGCAGTAGGAATGACATTCATTACCCCGAATGTATTGATCTTTTTAAGTGTAAAGCCAAAAAGGCTTCTTCACACCATCATATTCAAATCATCTAACTAAATTCTTGCGGATCAACATCAATAGAGAGTCTAAGTTGATGCTGTCTTGGTGCATGAACCAACTGAGCCCACCATTGTCTTAAGTAAAAATGCAGACGAGCACGGTCGGCAGACAAAATCACCATATGGGCGCGGTAACGTCCCGCTTTACGTTCCATTGGTGCTGGAATCGGCCCCCAAATATCAACAATATCACCTGCAATTTGGCGAAGCTGTTCGGCAGCTTCATTTAAAAAATGTAAGGTATAGTCACGATCTTTCGACTCAGCACGAATTAAGACTGCATAACGATAAGGCGGCAGTAATGCAACTTTACGCTCAGCTAATGTTTGTTTTGCGACTGCCCGATAATCTTTTTCGATGAGTGTAGTGAGTAAAGGATGATCTGGCCTTAAAGTCTGTAAATAAACATGACCTTTGTGTTCTCCACGACCTGCACGACCAGCCACTTGTACAATCAACTGTGCAGTACGTTCTGGCGCACGAATATCGACACTTAGTAAACCTGCATCAATATCTAAAATAGCAACCAAGGTCACATGTGGAAAATGGTGACCCTTTGCCAACATTTGAGTACCAAGCAAAATTGTGGGTTTGTTTTGATGAATACGATCATAGATTTTTTGCCAGCTACCGACACGACTTGTACTGTCACGGTCAACACGAATCACATCATAGTCTGGGAATAGTTCTTGTAAGTGTTCTTCAACCTTAGCTGTTCCTGCACCTAAAGTTTTTAAACTCTTCTGCTGACATTCAGGGCAGTGGTCTGGCAAGCGATGAACCGTGCCGCAGTGGTGACAATGCAAATAAGAATAAGGCTGAGTATGCAACGTAAAATGCGCATCGCAATGTGGACAATTCGCTTGCCATCCACAGCTTTCACACACAAGTACAGGCGCATAGCCACGACGATTTAAAAAAATTAAAACCTGTTCTTTTCTTGCTAGGGTATTTTTAATTTGCTCGATTAAAGGCTGGCTAATTCCATGCTGTTTTTTGACAATTTTAAGGTCGATCAAATGCATTTTAGGTAAAAGCGCGTGGCCTGCACGTTGGTTAAGTTGCAGTGAGGTTAACTTGCCAGTTTCCACCAAGTGATAACTGTCGATGCTTGGAGTCGCCGAGCCTAAAATAACAGGACAGCTTTGTAAGTGGCCTCGGTACAGTGCGACATCACGCGCATGATAACGAAAGCCTTCCTGCTGTTTATAAGACAGGTCATGTTCTTCATCTAAAATGATAAGGCCCAAACGTGGCAGCGGTGTATAAATGGCTGAGCGAGTCCCTAAAATAATAGATGCTTTGCCTGTTTGAGCCTGTTGCCAAGCTTGTAAGCGTTTAGAGTCATTTAAGCCCGAATGCAGTAAAGCAATATCGCAATTAAAACGAGACTTAAAGCGTGAAATAGTTTGAGGGGTTAAACCAATTTCAGGTACTAACACCAGTACTTGCTTACCTTGTTTTAGTACTTCATGCATGATGTGCAGATAAACTTCGGTTTTCCCACTTCCCGTTAAGCCATCTAACAAGAACGCCTGATATTGATGCTGTGCGTTAATGACGTGCTGAGTTGCTTTCTTTTGGTCATCATTTAGCGTAAGTGGCATTTGAGCCAATTGCACAGGTGCTGGGCTAAAATCATGAGGCTCAAGTGTACAGTCTATGAGTCCTTTCTTTTGCAGCGCTTTAAGCGTAGCCGTTTCTACACCACTTAAATTAAGAATATTTTCTGTAGTGCCCGCAGGGTGCAATTTTAAAATCTGATAAGCATCTTGTTGCTTAATGGAACGCTTTAACAGAGCTTCAACATTGTCACATGGAATGATTTTCCATAAATGAAACAACACATCCATCGGTTTACCCTGACGCAATAACGCGGGTAGGGCCGTTTGCATAACCTCACCAATTGGAAATTGGTAATATTGTGCTGACCATGTCAATAAATTTAAAACTTGTTCATCTAAAATAGGTTCATCATCTAAAAGTTCAGAAATGGCTTTAAGCTGAAAGTTGCCTGTAAATGATTCTTGTGGGTCAACTTTTTCAGTAATGATACCAATCAGGTTCTGCCGTCCAAATGAAATAGCGACGCGTGAACCTACCTGAGCTCGTTCATATTGTGCTTTGGTGAGTGTATAGTCAAAAGTGTCGTACAGATGCACAGGTACGGCAACACGCACACGATAAACAATAGAATCAGGTTTTGGCGTTATGGTCATAGAGGCTCATTTCGTCAATTTTAAAAAAACGGCGTAGCGTCGTGAAGAGGACTTGGGTATTCTACACAGGCTATAGAATGAATATGAATGATTGCGTAGCATAGATGCAACAGCAGCGACTATTATTTTTGGAAAATTAGAACATTACCATGCCTGCATATCAATTTACTGCTATTGATGCTTCAGGGAAGCAGCAAAAGGGGGTGCTTGAGGGAGACTCAGCACGTCAGATTCGCCAACAATTACGTGATAAAGCATGGACTCCGATTAGCGTTGATCCTGTTGAACAAAAAGACAAGCATCAAAGCCACGGATTATTTCAAAAAAAGTTTAGTGCTTACGATTTGGCACTAATGACCAGACAACTCTCTGTTTTGGTTGCTGCTGCAATTCCTCTAGAAGAAGCTTTGCGCGCCGTGAGCAGACAAAGTGAAAAAGCACATGTGCAAAATCTTTTACTCTCTGTTCGTTCAAGAGTATTAGAAGGGCATTCACTTGCGCAAGGCATGCAACAGTCAGGACGTTTTCCTGACCTTTATATTGCAACGGTTGCCGCAGGTGAGCGTTCAGGGCATTTGGACCTGATTTTAGATCAGTTGTCCGACTACACTGAGAACCGTTTTGCTATGCAAAAGAAAGTTCAAGGTGCCATGATTTACCCGATCATTTTAATGCTCATGTCATTTGGTATTGTGATGGGATTAATGACCTACGTTGTCCCAGAGATTGTAAAAACCTTCGATCAAAGCAAAGATGCCTTACCATGGATTACAGTCGCTTTAATGAAAGCGAGTGATTTTATTCGCCATGCGTGGGTGTTTATTATTCTTTTTGCTGTGATAGGCGTTGTTGCCTTTGTGCGGTTTTTAAAAACAACGGCTGGTCATTATGCTTTTGATCGCTTAACACTCAAACTGCCATTATTCGGTAAACTGTCCCGTGGTATTAATGCTGCACGCTTTGCCAGTACTTTATCTATTTTGACTCGTTCAGGCGTGCCTTTGGTAGACGCTTTAAAAATTGGTGCTGCTGTGACCAATAACTGGGTGATCCGTGACTCAATTGCTCATGCTGCTGAACGTGTCACAGAAGGTGGTAACTTGGGTACGCAATTGGAGCGCAGTGGTTATTTCCCACCAATGATGGTACAAATGATTCGAAGTGGTGAGGCATCAGGTGAGCTTGACCGTATGCTGGAACGTGCGTCGACTATGCAAGACCGTGAGGTTACGACATTTATTTCAACCTTATTGGCATTACTTGAACCGCTTATGCTGGTATTAATGGCAAGCATTGTGCTGGTTATTGTAATCGCGGTTATGCTACCAATCGTAAATATGAACAATATGATTTAATAACTTTGATATTAGAGATAATGATGAAAGTAAAAAATATTCAAAGCGAAACAGTGATGAAACAACATAGTGAAGCTGCGGTTTCAAATCAGCTTGAGCCAACGTGCCATTCTGAGCATAGCTCTGTATCAGATGTTTGTTCCTCAAGCACAGCTTTCGGACTTGCGGCACGTTCGAGCGGTGCTCGAATGAAACGTGCGTCAGGCTTTACCCTTATTGAAGTTATGGTCGTTATTGTAATTTTAGGCGTGTTGGCTGCTTTAATCGTACCGAACGTTATGGGCCGTAGTGAAAAAGCTAAAATCGATACGACTCAAATTACCTTGAAGGGTGTAGCGGGTGCTTTAGATCAGTACAAGCTTGATAACGGGCATTTCCCAACTATGCAAGAAGGTGGACTAGATGCACTTATTAACCAACCTGCTACAGCAAAAAACTGGATGCCGGGTGGTTATGTGAAAGGTGGTTACCCTAAAGATAGTTGGAAAAATGATATTCAATACGTCATTCCTGGAAAAGACGGCCATCCTTTTGACCTATATTCATTTGGTGCAGATGGTAAAGAAGGTGGTGAAGGTAACGATGCAGATATTTATTACCAGCCTTAATTAAAATATAAGAGAGATTATCGATTCAGAGAGTAAGAGAAATTGATAATTCGAATTGATAATCTTTCTTAATCACAAAAATATAATAAGCTGTTGAAAATAAAGTAATAAAGTTAATAATTAGATTTGAGATTTAAAATAAGAATTATTCCCATATTTAATAGTTACAAGAAAGTTAAAATATGAGAGAAAATAAGCTATATATTTAAATAAAAGCTTTGCATAATAAATAAAAACCACTTTATAAAACTATGGGAGAGATTAAATGAAAGCATTTCTCGTACTTGATGAACTGAATCAGTTTCATTGGGCGATGCTTAAGTCTGTCCTATTGATTTTAGCATTATTACCAATTGCTGAAGTTTCATTAAAACTATGGCTGAGTACAGAAGGTAGCAGCCAAATCATGATTGGTTTCTTCGCATTAAGTATTGTCAGTGCATGGTTAATGGTGAGCTTTTTCACTGCATTAAAAGCGAGCGTATGGCAAGCGAAACAAATATCATCTAAATATGAGCAATTAGTTTTTAAAGCTTATCGCTATGTACCAATGGTTTTTTTATCAAGTCTAGTTGCTTATTTATCTTTGCAGTTATCTATCGCTTTTTAATACTGATATGATAGCTAACTTCATTTTTGAAAAAGACGTAGATATTAAATCTACGTCTTTTTTGTTTAAGCAGGCTGTACCAATAGTGTCGTGATTTTACGGACGATCGGTAAGACTAAAAGTAATGTTGGAAAAGCGATTATCCAAGAAATTGCCCATGCAGACATCCATACATATAGGGAAAATTCTTCTAATCCCAAACTTCGTAATGTACTAATCATTGAAACCACAAAAGTCATAATGATCGATAAAAGAAATGGTAAAACGATAGAGGTATAGCGATTTGGAAGTTTTCTAAAACTAGATAAAGATTGTGAGTTTTTCATTTTAACTCCGTAAACCAACAAACGCCCGTGCCATTCAAAATATAAAAATATTTTGAATAAATAGCTCCAAGCATTGTTGGAGGTATGTTGGCACGTTGATTGACGTAAACGTTTACGGCTTTTGAGTCAGCAGATTTAATTTAACATGAATTTTGAGAGCTGAAAATAAAAAGAGGGTGTTTCTTTATTTGTACATATTATATGCTTCAAATCAGATATTTAAGAATATGAGAAAAGTAAATGGAACAAATCGAGTGGAATGATTTTTTAAAAGTAGAGCTTCGTGTAGGTAAAATTATTCAAGCTGAGGTTTTTGAAAAGGCGCGTAAACCTGCTTATATTCTGCATGTAGATTTTGGTGAAGAATTGGGTGTACGTAAATCGAGTGCTCAGATTACTAAACTTTATCAACTGCAGGACTTGATTGGTAAATTAGTCGTTGCTGTCGTAAATTTCCCTAAAAAACAAATCGGGCCTATTCAGTCAGAATGTTTAGTGACAGGGTTTCATAACGCAGATGGGGATGTAGCACTTTGTATCCCAGAGTTTGAAGTGCCTCTGGGTACAAAGCTATTATAATTTAGCGACGTGATTTATAAGACACATCAACTTGACGTGGACGATAGATCCAACCTAAAACCAACAGTAATACTGCAAATCCTAAAATTGGGTAATCACCTAGACGGTTATAGAGAGTTTGGCCTTGCATAGCTGGTAAATCACCTCTCAAGACAAACTCTTTATCAATCGGTGCTTGTTCAGTGATATGACCATTTTGATCAATAAATGCTGTTACACCTGTGTTGGTTGCACGAATAAACCAGCGACCATTTTCTTTCGCGCGCATTTGTACCATTTGTAAATGTTGCCATGGGCCAGCAGTACCCGTAAACCAAGCATCATTAGATACAGTCACCAAGAAGTCGCTATCTTCTGCATTACGTCGTGTCAGGTTCGGATATGCCACTTCATAACAAATTGCAGCAGCAAGCGCATGCCCTTTAATTAAGAGTGGTTTCTGGTTGCTCTCACCACGTGTAAAACCGCTCATGCTAATATCATTTTGCATGGCTGGTAACACCCAAGAGAGTAAACCTGAAAGCGGAATATATTCACCAAACGGCACAAGACGCTGCTTTTTATAAAGGCCGCTTGAATCGCTGCCAGACGCCATAATACTGTTGTAATACAGAGGACTGCCGACTTGATGTGATTTTGCAACATCCCAATAAGGAATACCGGTTACCCAAGCGGTATGGTTCTTTTTAGCTTGTGCATCCATGGCATCCAAAAACGGTTCAATGTCGGTTTGGAAGAGTGGAATTGAAGACTCAGGCCATACAATCAGGTCACGGCCCCATTCAGATTGAGTCAAACCTGCATAAATTTCTAATGTTCTAACTTGATATTCAGTCAGCCATTTTAAATCTTGTGGAATGTTACCTTGAATAAGCGAAACACTAAGCGGTTTAGCGGCTTTAGGTTGTACAAACTGAATATATGATGCTCCCCATGCGCCCAAAACCAATAGGGTAGCAGGGATAACCCAAAAAATACGCTTACGTAGAACTTCGACTAAAGCACACGCTAGAACAATTGCCACGAAGGAAATTGCATAAATACCAAATAGCGGTGCATAACCATCGAGTAGGCGTTCAGTAAAAGCGTAACCTACAAATAGCCACGGGAAACCCGTAAATACCCAAGTTTTAGCCCACTCAAAAACAATCCAGAGAGGTGCGAAAGTCAGTGGTGTTTCAGGGAAGAAGCGTCGATAAACCCAAGTTTGAAATGCTGTAAATAACCCCATCACAAGAGCCATAACAGCAATCATACATACGCTTAAAAAGGCATTGGTATCGCCATATACATGGATAGATGTATAGAGCCAGAAAGCCCCTACAAACCATAAACCAAAACCATAACTCCAGCCAATCGCAAATGCTTGTTTGGCTGAGCGTTTATGCAATGTCGCATAGAGTAGGGCAGGAGACAAAATTGCCAGCCACCACCAATAATAAGGTGCCAGTGCAAAGCTGAACACGGCACCTGAAAATAAAGCAATGAGCAATGGAAAAATTAAAGGAAGCTGTTTTTGTTGTTGCGAAGAATCTAACAGCTTTTCAAAGTATGCTCTCATTGACGTACAGCTCGAATCAGATGAATAGTGCGGGCATCTGCTTCAACAATCGTAAATAACCACTTTCCAAGTTCAACAGTCTGACCTTGTAAATCACTGACTAAACCAATTTCTTGAAGCAATAAACCGCCGACAGTTTCTACTTCATCGTCAGAAAAATCAGCATCTAAAACAGTGTTGAAGTGTTCAATTGGTGTAAGTGCCTGCACCATCCATGCATTCGCTACAGTATGGTCGTTATCTGGAACAATGTACTGTGCATCTTCATCAGCAGTATCATGTTCGTCTTCAATTTCACCAACGATCTCTTCAAGAATATCTTCAAGCGTAACAAGACCAGCCGTTGAACCATATTCATCAATGACAATTGCGATATGGGTTTGGGTATGTTTGAGCATACGAAGAACTTGATCTGAACGTGCGCTTTCAGGCACAAATAATGGCTGGCGCATAAGCGAGCCAATATCTAATTTGGTATTCGGTTCAGTCAAAAATGGCAGTAAATCTTTTGCCAATAAAATACCGACGACGTTATCGGGTTGGTCAGCTGAGAAAACTGGAAAACGTGAGTGAGCAGACTCAACCAATACGTGAAGAATATCAAGTAACTGATCATCTTCTTGCATACTGATCATTGCTGTTCGTGGCGTCATAACTTCACGAATTTTTGTAGCAGGAAGGTCAAGAACACCTTCAAGCATGGCAACAGTATCAGGTTCTAAAAAACGACGTGAATTTTGGACTAGTTTTAATAATTCATCTCGGGTTTCGGGCGCTGTACCTAACCACTTTCGTAAGCCTCGCATTCCCCACGACGGACTCGGTTCCTCTTGCATGATCTTTCCTAAAGACTCAATGTATCAAATGAATACATTGATCATACCGAAGAAAAGGCCCTTATGCATCTATAAAACAAAGTAAAAGACAAAACACATATTGTTATGTAAACACCAGTTACAGTTCATAAGTCCGTGATCGGTTTATGCTAAAATGTGAAAATTCTATTTGTTCGAGTTTGTTATGTCAGAACAACCTATTTCACCTACTGTACAACTCAATACGCGTGGTTTACGTTGTCCGGAACCTGTCATGATGTTGCATCAAGCCATTCGTAAATCTAAGTCTGGAGATGTGGTTGAGGTCTTCGCAACAGACAATTCGACTTCGTGGGATATTCCTAAATTTTGTATGCATTTAGGTCACGAGTTACTTTTGCAAGAAGAACGCTTAGATGAAAATGGTCATAAAGAATTTCATTATCTGGTGAAAAAGGGTTAATAGAATAAATAAGGCTTCTAATGAATAATGTTGGGAGCCATTAAACATTTAAATTATTTTAAAATGATAATTTTTTACAAATAAGAATCATTATATAATCTATAAAATTAAGTATATAAATGGCATATAAAAATGAAAGATTATTTTCTAAAACGAAGCTTATTTATTTTCCTTTGGTTCGCATGTCTTGCTGGTTTGTTAAGTATAAAAGTTTCTTGGTTAACTGAGACTATGGCTACAATAATTTTATTCACTTTTATAATTCTCGGTTCAATTATATTAGGTTATAGAAATACATATTTTGCTCCTGAACCAAAGATAAAGATGAGTTTGATCTTGCATACAAGGTTTATCGGGCTGATGTTAATTCTTGATTTATTATTTGGTAAATCGGTTTGGTACTTCGACTTAGCGCGAAACTTTGGTTTTCTTGGCTTATTTTTATTAGGCACATTTATTTTCTATAAAAAGAATTTTAATTTAAACGTAGCAAAAATACCGCCTTTTCAATAAGTGGATACTAATAAAAAAGCCCCGAATAATCGGGGCTTTTTTATTACATATTAGGGTAATTCGGACCACCGCCGCCTTCAGGCGTTACCCAAGTAATGTTTTGAGATGGGTCTTTAATATCACAAGTCTTACAGTGAACACAGTTTGCTGCGTTAATCTGGAAGCGTTTAGAACCATCATCATTTTCCATGATTTCATAAACACCAGCAGGGCAGTAGCGCTGTGCAGGCTCATCCCATTTTGGTAAGTTCACATTCACTGGAATTGAAGGATCAGTAAGCTTCAAGTGAGCTGGCTGGTTTTCTTCATGTACAGTGTTTGAGATAAATACCGAAGATAAACGGTCAAATGTAAGCTTGCCATCTGGTTTTGGATAGTTTGGCTTGAAGCTCGTTGCATCAACAGTTTTCAATGCAGCGAAGTCTTGTTTCAAGTCATGCAAAGTGAATGGAACTTTAAAGACGTTCTGGTCGATAAAGTTAAATGCACCACCAATCCATTGTCCAAATTTATGCATTGCTGGGCCAAAGTTACGAGAGTTATAAAGCTCTTCTTTTAACCAGCTGTTGTTAAATTTGTCTGTGTAAGAAGTTAATTCTTTAACGAATAAATCTTTGCCTTCGGTTACACGAGCAACCGCAAGATCACCACCTTTTTCAACTCCGGCAGCAATTGCTTCAAATACAGCTTCACCACATAACATACCTGATTTCATGGCAGTGTGTGAGCCTTTGATTTTTGCAAAGTTTAAGAAACCTGCGTCATCACCAATTAAGCAACCACCTGGGAAAGTTAATTTAGGCAATGAGTTGAAGCCGCCTTTCACTACAGCACGTGCGCCGTAAGAAATACGTTTACCACCTTCTAAGTATTGTTTAATGAGTGGATGAGTTTTCCAGCGCTGCATTTCCATAAATGGATACATGTGTGGATTTTCATAAGACAAGTCCACAATCATACCCAAAGTCACTTGGTTGTTTTCAGCGTGATATAACCACCAACCACCAGACGAACCAGTTTCAGATAATGGCCAACCAGCGCCGTGCATGACTAAGCCCGGCTTATGTTTTGCTGGGTCAATTTCCCAAAGTTCTTTAATCCCGATACCGTAGTGCTGAGGGTCAGCATCTTTATCAAGATTGTATTTTGCAATCAGGCGTTTACCTAAGTGACCACGGCAACCTTCGGCAAAGAGGGTGTATTTAGCGTGAAGCTCATAACCCGGAGTAAAGTTATGCGTTGGTTCGCCATCTTTACCAATACCCATGTCACCAGTTTGAATACCTTTTACAGTACCGTCTTCATGGTAAAGCACTTCAGATGCAGCAAAACCAGGGAAAATAGAAACTTCTAATTCTTCAGCTTTTTGACCTAACCAGCGAACAACGTTACCTAGCGAGATAACATAGTTACCGTCATTGTGCATGGTTTTTGGAACCATCCAGTGAGGTGCTTCTTTAGACGTAGTTTCTGAAAGCAAGAAGAAAGTTTTGTCTTCAGTTACAGGCACGTTAAGAGGCGCACCTTCTTCTTTCCAGTTTGGGAAAAGTTCATTAATAGCACGCGGTTCAAGTACAGCACCAGATAAGATATGCGCACCTACTTCAGAGCCTTTTTCAACTACACAAACTGAAAGATCGGGTAAGTTATTCTCAATCGCTAATTGACGGATCTTAATCGCAGCAGATAGACCTGCAGGCCCTGCACCTACGATGACAACGTCAAACTCCATCGATTCGCGTTCGATGTGTTCCATGTAGGACTCCTCAATACTTAAAGGTGGCAACCGTAATGTCAGATCATCCGGTGCTGCCGTGAGTTTTAATCCATAGGCGCAAATATGCTATTGTGCCTTTTATCGTTTTGGCTAGTATAGTTTTAAACCATGATCTAGCCAATTGGCTGAGTCGTCATATTTTCTCGTCAGCAAGGCATAAACTATGGTAAATCAAAATAATTCCCCATCGGATATGGGAAAAATACCGTTATCTGATGATAAAAACTTAATGAACATTGCACAATACTTAAAAGATGTACAGCAAAGTCACAAAAGGTCAATTCCACCTCTAGAGCAATGGCATCCAAAGCATTGCGGTAAAATGGATTTAACGGTTAAAGCCAATGGAGAATGGTGGCACGAAGGTCAATTAATCAAGCGCCAAGCCCTATTGGATTTGTTTACCAAAGTCCTATGGAAAGAAGAGGGTAAATTCTACCTGAAAACCCCTGTAGAACAAATTGAAATCGAAGTTGAAGATGAACCTTTATTGGTCAATCAGGTGGATCAGGTCGAAATTTCAGGTGATCAGTTTTTACAACTCACGACGACCAATCAAGATGTGATTGTGGTTGATGCAGAACATCCAATTTTTATGCGTGAATATGCAGGAGAGTTACGCCCCTATGTGCATGTCCGATTTGGTATTAATGCCCTTATTCAACGTCAAGCTTTTTATCATCTCGTGAACTATGGAACACTGGTCGAAAATGATAAAGGTGAAACCATTTTGCAGTTAAAAAGTGGTAATTTGCACTTGCAATTAGGCACTTGAGGTTTAAGCTTTATAGAGTGAAATTTTCCGACACTCTCTAGTACTGCCATGACAGCCATACAGCCTTTATTTACTGAATTAGAATCTATGCCTAAAGCATCAGCAGATGCCCCAATTGGTATTTTTGATTCGGGAATTGGAGGAATGTCGGTTGCAGCAGAAATTGCCAGATATTTGCCAAATGAACGTATTGTCTATTATGCCGATACAGCCTATGTACCTTACGGCCCTCGTTCTGATGAAGAAATTAGAGAGCTTACCGCTCGCGCTGTCGATTGGTTATACCGCCAAGGTTGTAAAATTGCAGTCGTAGCATGCAATACTGCCTCTGCATTTAGTCTTGACCATTTACGTGAACATTATGGCGAGCACTTCCCAATTGTTGGTTTAGTACCGGCATTAAAACCTGCCGTATTACAAACACGTTCTAAAGTAGTGGCAGTATTGGCAACGCCTGCTACTTTTCGTGGGCAACTTATTAAAGATGTTGTAGAAAAATTTGCTGTTCCAGCGGGTGTTAAAGTCATGACTTTAACCAATCTGGAACTTGTTCCTTGTGTTGAAGCAGGGCAGCAAATGAGTCCTGTTTGTTTGAATGCATTAAAAGAGGTTTTACAGCCTGCAGCCGATCAAGGGGCTGACTATTTAGTGCTCGGTTGTACGCATTATCCGTTCTTAAATGAAGCAATTCAGCATCTTTTTGATAACCAATTCACACTGGTTGATTCGGGATTAGCAGTTGCCCGACAAACAGCCCGTATTTTAATAAAAAATGAGTTATTATGTGACCAAATACGTCAGAATGTTGCACGTATTGAATGTTATGTAAGTGGTAATAATGCCGATGCATTGCAACCTGTTTTACAGAATATGATGCCACAAGAATTGACATGGACGCTGCACAATCTGAGTTGAACTCTGTTGTAGGCATTCAGAAGAAAGCGTTTTTTATATTTATTTTTTCTTATTTGGGGCGGTTCATAGTCTTGGCTTATTTAGGCCATATTAAGATTATGGGGCGATAAGGGTATTGTTATGCTCGATACACGCTATCAGATTTTTATTTCAACGTCAGGTCGCGAGATGCAACCTGAACGTGTAGTTCTCTCTCAAACTTTAGTCAGTATGGGTTTCTTTGCTTGGGGTTTAGAGTATAGAAGTCCTTTAACTACAACACTTTCCCGTCGACAAATTGATGAATCGGATTACGTTGTCTTACTATTAGGCAGCCAGTACGGTGAACAATCTATTTCTGGCGCTAGCTATTTTGCCCAAGAGTATGAATATGCTTTAAGCCGAGCTAAACCTATTGTGGTATTCATGCATGAGCAACCTGAAAGCCGCGATATGCATTTGCAAGAGACTCATCCACAGCTTAAAGAAAAATTTCTAGCATTTAGAAAGAAACTATTACACGAAGCTCACCACGTATTTTACTTTAAAAGCCCGCGTGATTTAGAGCTAGCTGTCCGTTTAAATATACCTCTAATGGTTGAACAACATGTGGGACAGGGTTGGGTACCTGCACGTCAAGCGCATCAGTTAGAAGATGAAATTAATCGGTTAAAAGGTAAAGTTCTACAGTTAGAACAACAACTCACAGAGTCATCAACTCAAACCAATGAAGTGGCTCCGCAAGATGTTTTTGCGTTTGAATATCAGATTCAAGCTTTTCAAGATGGTAACTTTAAAGAGCTTAAGCGCCAGAGACAAATGACTTGGTCACAACTTTTAAGTATTTTGGCTAAACATTTTGAGACAGCTATGCCAGAAGAAAACTTCGGCACTTGTCTCAATGAATATCTCAATCATGCTGGGCTAGAAGATGCCCGTCAGGAGCTACCAAGAGCACATGCGGTGGCTGGTGCACAGATTAATCATAAAGCGCTATTCCGCATTAAAAATCAAATGCAATCACAAGGCTGGATTGTTCCAACCAAGACTGATCAACAACATAGTTTATGGAAGGTGACGACAAAAGCGCAAAAGCTCTTGCTGAGTTATAAATGGAATCATCGGGTGACTCGATTAAAAGCTTAGAGCAATTCAATTTAGATATGACCATGAAAACTGTTACATTAGTGTCATAAGATGAACTGAAAGGCATTTGCACATGTCATTTGAACAAAAACCGAAAGTTACTGTCATTTTAGCGAATTTAGGCACACCGGATGAGGCAACTGTCCCTGCGGTGCGCCGTTTTTTAAAGCAGTTTTTATCTGATTCACGTGTGATTGAAATTCCAAAACTGATTTGGTGGATTATTCTAAATCTGTTTGTTTTGCCTTTTCGCCCAAAAAGAGTAGCGCATGCCTATGCTTCGGTATGGTCTACCGATTCACCCATGCGTGAAATTGTGTTTGAACAAACTCAACGTGTGCAGGCTTATTTAGAGCGTGAAAATAAACAATTTGATTTAACTGTATTACCAGCAATGACTTATGGTAATCCGGGTATTGATGCAGTTTTAGAAAAACTGGCAGCTCATCCACAAGAGCATGTCATTTTATTGCCTTTATTTCCTCAATATTCTGCGACGTCGACAGCACCGTTATACGACGCATTTGCCAAATGGATTCCTAGTCAGCGCAATTTACCGGGTCTAACCATTATTAAAGACTACTACCAGCACCCAATGTTTATTCAAGCACTAGCAGAAAGTGTTTTAGCTTATCAAGCACAGCATGGTAAACCTGAGAAATTGTTAATGTCTTTTCATGGTATTCCACAGCCTTATGCAGACAAAGGCGACCCTTATGCAGACCGTTGTCGCATTACCGCAAAGTTAGTCGCTGAAGCTTTACATTTAAACGATGATGAATGGGCAATTAGTTTCCAGTCACGTTTTGGAAAACAAGAATGGGTGAAACCTTATACTGACCAGCTTTTACAAGATTGGGCGAAGCAGGATGTTAAGTCAGTTCAGGTTTTAAGTCCCGCTTTTTCTGCCGATTGTTTAGAAACACTTGAAGAGTTAGCCATCCAAAACGCTGAGTTGTTTCACGAGGCGGGTGGCGGAAGCTATGCTTACATTCCTGCTTTAAATAGTGATCAGGCTCATATTGATTTGCTTGCAGGTTTAGTTCAGGCTAATCTTGATGCCCTTACCCATACCTTAGCCCACCGTTAATTGCGTTTTAGCCAGAGGTTCTTATGCTGCAAGTCAAAATTGTTCCAGTTACTGCTTTTGCTCAAAACTGTTCTTTAGTCTGGGACAGTGAAACAAAAGAAGCAGTTTTGATTGATGCAGGCGGTGACGCTGCTGTTTTGAAGAAAGAAGTAGAAGCTTTAGGTTTAAAGGTTAAAGCTCTCTGGTTGACTCATGGGCATTTAGATCACGCAGGGGCAGTGGGTGAACTCGCACAAGAATGGAGTGTTCCTGTTGTTGGTCCACATAAAGAAGATCAGTTCTGGTTAGATATGATTCAGGAAGTTTCAGCACGTTATGGCTTTCCAATTCCACAGCCAGTAAAAGTTGATCAATGGCTTGAAGGCGGCGAAGTGCTAAAACTAGGTGAAGATGAGTTTGAGGTGCGTTTTGCACCAGGACATACACCAGGGCATGTCATGTTCTATAACAAGAATCATGGCTTACTCTGGACTGGCGATGTCCTGTTTAAAGGCTCAATAGGAAGAACAGACTTTCCACGTGGGAACCATGAGCAACTCATTGAATCGATTCAACGTGAATGCTTTAGCTTGCCAGATCAAACTCAATTTATTTCAGGTCATGGCCCAATGAGTACCATTGGCTATGAAAAAAAATTTAATCCATTTGTCGCAGGTAAAGCGGGTTAATCCTCATAATCATCTTCATGCTGACTACCCTTGTTTTGCTGAGGAGCATCTTGGGTAGGCAGTCTATATTCATCGTTTGCCCAAGCGCCTAAATCAATGAGTTTACAACGTTCAGAACAAAATGGACGAAATTCATTGCCTTCCCAAACACTTGGTTCACCACAACGTGGGCAGGGGAATGTACGTGGCATAAAGCGATATCCTCAAAGTGAAGAGAAATAGATTAGGCAAAAGTCAGGTGACTTGTTAGACTTGTGCCGATTTTTATTTAGTTTGATGTGATTATGCAGATTCGTCAATTTCAAGCACAACGTATGCAAGCGCCTCGTGATTTTACCCCAATTGAAAATACTCCAATTTGTGTAGAAATTGGGGCGGGCAAAGGTAAACATGCTTTGCTATTTAGTGGGCAAAATCCACAGCACACGTTATATGCGATTGAACGAACCCGAGAAAAATTCTTGGCAATGCAAAAGCAGCATGGTTTGGAGCCAAGAGATAATTTGGTACCTGTACATGCAGATGCTTTACCGTGGGTTGTACATGCTTTACACCCTGCTCAAGTTGAACATTTCTTTATTCTTTATCCGAACCCAGAACCGCATAATCCGGCACAACGCTGGTTGAATATGCCATTTTTTGAGTTTTTGTTATCACGTCTGAAAACAGGCGGAACCATTACTTTGGCAAGTAATATTCCTGAATATATTGAAGAAGCTCAACAACAGTTATTAAATGTGTGGAAGCTGCCTTACCAAAAAGAAAAAATTGCACAAACTTCTGCACGTACTCATTTTGAAATTAAATATTTAGAGCGTGGTGAGCTTTGCCAACAGCTCATAATCAGCAAGCCTGAAGGTTATCAAACTCGATTTGATGAGTTTGCACCGCTGCAAGGGCAAACACATGTCGAATAAGCGGGTTGCCATTATCGGTGCTGGTCCGGCTGGTTTAATGGCAGCTGAGGTACTGAGCCAGTATGCTTATGAAATTGATATGTTTGAGCAAAAACCTTCGGCTGCGCGTAAGTTTTTGATGGCTGGTAAAACGGGTTTAAATATCTCGCATGCTGAACCTTTAGCGCAGTTTATTGAGCGTTATGACCATACAGAATGGCTTAAACCGTGGGTTGAGAAATGGGATGCAGTCTGGATTCAGAACTGGATGAAAAGTCTTGGGATTGAATCATATGTGGGTAGTTCCGGTCGTATTTTCCCCGTCGAAATGAAAGCTGCTCCTTTACTGCGTGCTTGGCTAAAACGCTTGGCAGAGCAACAAGTTAAATTCTTTTATCGTCATCGTTGTATTAATTTGCAAGGTACAACTGTGACTTTAGAAAACCAAAATAATCAAAGCAGCAAGACTTTTACTCAACAATACGATGCAGTCGTATTGGCTTGTGGGGCTGTATCTTGGTCTCAATTGGGTAGTGATGGTGCTTGGCAGCAATGGATAGATCAATCCAGTATTGAACCTTTTCAAGCAAGTAATGCAGGGGTATTACACACTTGGTCAGCTTTTATGGAAAGCTGTTTTGGTGAACCTTTAAAGCGTATCAATGCGTGGGTTGAGCCTAGCCAAGTTACTCATGGTGATATTGTGATTACTCACTATGGTTTAGAAAGTGGTGTCATTTATAAACTTGGACGAGCTTTAAGAGAACAACAAAAAAAAGGGCAAGGTCTTAATCTGTTTTTAGATTTATTACCTGATGTAGAGTTGTCACAGTTAATTAAAAAATTGCAGGCTAGCAAAAAACAATCGCTTACTAATATTTGGCGTAAAGCAGGCTTAGACACGGCCAAAATTAACTTAATTAGAGAAGTGGTTGATAAAACGCTATGGAACCAACCAGAGGCTATAGCTCAGCAAATTAAAGCACTTCAAATCAAATTAAGTGGCTTTAGACCTATTGAGGAAGCGATTAGCTGTGCTGGTGGTGTTAAGCAAGGTGCATTAACTGAAAGCCTAGAGCTTAAACAAACCTCAGGTGTTTTTTGCTGTGGTGAAATGCTGGACTGGGATGCTCCTACAGGTGGCTATTTGCTTACAGCATGTTTTGCTACGGGACGAGCGGCTGGTGAAGGCGTGCATTCATTCTTAGAGAAATAACGGCAAATTTGCTGCTATGTTTGATATGTGAAAAGTGTTATTTTTGAGCGATCAATAATAATAGGATTTAAAAGGACATGTCTCAAGCATCGCCAGTTTATCAAGGAAGTTGTTTATGTCAGGGTATTCGCTATGAAATTAAAGGCGATATCGGAGATATTATTCAGTGTCACTGCCAACGGTGCCGAAAATCCAATGGAACAGCATTTGCCACCAATGCTCCTGTTAAAAGTACAGATTTTAAAATTACCCAAGGTGAAGACCTTGTCAAAAAATTTGCTGTGAATGGTGTGTACCGTTGGTTTTGTAGCGAATGTGGTTCACCGCTTATTAGTTCGCGTGATGCCCAGCCTGAACTATATCGTGTAAGAATTGGGTCACTCGATACACCATTAGACCAAAAGCCGACAATGCATATTTTTGCTGCTTCAAAAGCAGAGTGGGAAAGCATTTGTGACGATTTACCGCAATACGATGAACGTCCATGATTTAAAAAGTATGTTTTAATCAACTTTTAGATGATTTAATATACTTAAAACGGGGAGATGGCATTCCTCCCTTGAAAAACCGCCGTATTGGCTAATGATGCCTACGTTACCCTCATGTATTTATATCGCTGGGTACGTAGGTTATTGCGTACTCTGCTTATTTTTGGAGTACGCCATGTCACGTTTCCCATCATTTTTGTTTGCTCTTTTAGCATCTCACTAAAGGGGTGGTTCTATGTATTATCCTTTACTTTCAATTGCTTTAGGCTCAGTTCTAGGGGCGTGGTTGCGTTGGTTTTTAGGTTTAAAACTCAACTCAATTTATCCGCAAATTCCACTGGGTACTGTCACTGTTAATTTAGTCGGTGGCTTTATTATTGGTTTTGCGATGGCTTATTTTGCTCATAGTGATTTAAGTCCGAACTATAAGCTTTTCGTAATCACCGGCTTTTGTGGTGCTTTAACTACGTTTTCAACGTTCTCGATTGAGATTGTGACTTTATTGCAAAGCGGTAAGTTGGGAATGGCGATGTTGGCAATTTCTATTCATTTAATTGGGTCGTTAATTTTTACGTGTTTGGGTTTGGCGACTTATTATTGGATAGCAGGCAACTGATTATTCAAATGTTTAAGGAGCGATACATACTGCACTGCCTCCGTTTTAAGATATTCTCCAAGACCATTTGTATAGGCATACCTTACTTTTGAGAGATCAAAAGTAAGCAAAAATCTTTTGTTTCGCTGATGCTACATCCATGTAGCACAGCAAAACAGCGGCATCCATGCCGCTTGTCACGATAGTAAATGACGAATTAAAATTTGGTATTTGATACGCGTTAAAGTCATCAACAGCCTGACTGAAATCAGCTATATATTGTTTTTGCAAAATATTGGATAAGTGCAAACGGGAAACAGGTTCTGTTGATGACAAATGCCTTTGGTCTTGCATGGCTTTAATCGCCATTCAGGGCAAAACCAAAGTAACAGAATTAGCTACTTTCATTTGAGAATAAACGGTAAGACTCCGTCGTGTATTCACAAATACTTAATTACTTTTCAGTTAAAGCCTGACCTTCAAACTTCACACCATCCCAACCATTTTGCATAAACTGACGAATATTTTGGTGGTCAGTTCCCTCTGGGGTAGCTAATACAGATGTGTAGTGCTCTGCAAATAAACTTAAAGTTTGTGCTTGGTCTAAACCTTGTAACTTGGCAAAAGAGAAAACTTTCGCACTGCCTTGATTTTCAGTCGCAGCGTTATGCTGTGCACCATTTTGAAAAGCTGTTGGAGTATGTTGGTAACGTGCTTCAATATGAGCTAAAACGTCTGAAAATTTTGCTGTGCCTGCTTGTAATTGGGCAAGTAACTCTTGTGTCATAATCTTAAACTTCCTATCAAATGGGGCTTAAGCATAGCATCGAATACATGCTTTGAAAGCTTGGGAGCTATAAAAAAATGATGGGTTGTTGAAAATAATCAGAAGCGTTTTTAGACAAATTGTGGATAAGTTTTAGTTTATACACAACTGAAAAAAGTATAGAAAAAATGCACATAAAAAAAGAAGCCTAAGTGGAGGAGATAGTCTTAGGCTTCCAATGATTTTAGTGTATTGGTCAAAACTTAACGCAAGATTAACTCTTACGATTGAAGCGACCGAAGCGTTTATTAAAGCTTGCCACGCGGCCTTCATTACTTGCTTGACGAACTTCACCTGTATAGAAAGGATGCGAAGCACTCGAAATATCAAGAGTCACATAAGGATAGACTTTTCCTTGATATTCTTTGGTTTGTTTAGACTGAAGAGTACTACCGATTAAGAAGTAGACGTCTGCATTGGTGTCATGAAATAACACTTGTTGATAAGCAGGATGAATATCTTTACGCATGAGAGATTGTCCTAAATTATTTTTGATTAAAGAAATGTTATAACATAACATTTAATAAGTCAATGTAACCCTGAAAAGGCTACATTAATCAGATCATTGAATTAGTTAGAAGGTGGAACAAGTTCTTCAAATAAATCATTCAGGTTGTCATGTACTTTTAAGTGAATGAGGTTCCAGTAGTGTCCTGAAATGGTTCTATTAACCATTAATGTATCTGGTGAAGGTTTAAAGACATCCCAATATTTTAAAGACTTTTTCACAAGTAACATGCCATCATGATGTGATGAGTTCTCTGCAAAGTCATAGATTGTGGTAAGTGGACGCAACAACACTTCAATCCAGAGTTTATAAAGATCGCTCGGGAATTTACCTTTCTCGGTCAAAGAGTGCAGGGCAAGTAACTCAGTTTCAATAAGATCAATATCTTCATGACGAGCTGCATTCACCAATCGTTTAAAGCTATAGACAATTTCATTGGAAAGTGTTTTAACACTGCCATAGTCATAAATAATGACACTACCATCTTGGCGGAAGGCAAAGTTACCTGGGTGAGGGTCACAGTGAAAACGCTTTAAAAAAAACATTTCCTGCCCCAAAGCACGGATTAAACGACGTCCAATAGTGTTTCGAATTTCGATAGGCCAAGAACTCGCAGTTTCAATGCTATCACCTTGTTCAAGACTTAAAGTCAAAATTCGTCTTGAAGAGTAATCTTTATAAACAGTCGGGATAATAATTTTATCATCTAACTGGCTATGAAAAGTTTTAAAGACCTCAAGATTTTGGGCCTCAATTTCATAGTTAAGCTCTGCTGACAGGCTATCTTGAATCTCTGCAAAAAGTTGATCTTGCAGCTTTTTATCAATTTTAAGTACACCCATTAAACGAAGGGCTAAACGCACTTGTTTTAAGTCACTTTCACAGGCTTCATCAACACCGGGATATTGAACCTTAACCACAACTTGTTGGCCATTTGGCAAAACTGCTTTGTGGACTTGTCCAATTGATGCAGCGGCAAAAGGCTGTTCATCAAAAGATTTAAAGGCGGCATTGAGTGGTTTCCTAAGCTCACGTTCAACTTGTTGCTGAATCGCTGCAAAAGGCATGGCTGGAGCTTGGCGTTGTAGTTTTGATATCGCTTTAGCAACTTCTGGCGGGAAGATATCTTTATATTGCGATGCAATTTGCCCAACTTTCATGACAGCACCTTTCATTTCGCCTAAGGTGTCTGCAATCTGTAGACCGATATCTTGAAACAATTTAGTTTTTGCAGCTAGTTTCTGTTCTTCATCCGCAGTCAGGTTTCGAATCGAATTAGAAACGGTTTTTGTTGCAATGCTCGCGGTCATTCCTGCAAGTTTCATAAATCGTTTGCCAGGTGAACTTGCACTCTTTGCCATATCTTCGATACCTCGTTGACTACAACATAATATTGTCTAGTTTTGATCATAGGTGACAAAACTTAAAAAGCCTATATGAAATTGTTTAGCGCGTGTAAGAATATTTTCGAAAAACAATATGTTATTTTTAAAGTAAAAAATGTGAAAAGCTTTTTAAAATTCATTTCATAAACAAAGCTTTAATATCTATAAAGTCACTGTTTTTTTAGTGCTAAGGTGAATGGCATGTTAAATAAGAAATAGAGACAATAAAAGTTATGACCAGTCTAAACTCATCCTATGGTCGCTCTCAAGCGGTTCCTTTATCTGTATTTGAACAGACGAAAGACGCACAAATTATCCGTTCTGATGAAGAGGCAATTGAGGTTGCCAAGCAACTTGCTCAAGAGTTTGCTCAAGAAGCATCTGAGCGGGACAGAGAGCGCCGTTTACCCTTAAATGAAATTCAACAGTTCTCACAAAGTGGTCTCTGGGCCATTACTGTGCCGAAGCAGTTTGGTGGCGCGCAAGTCAAATATCGAACTTTAGCGGAAGTGATCAAAACAATTGCGAGTGTTGATCCATCTCTTGCTCAGTTGCCTCAAAACCATTTGGCTTTTATTGAGCATTTAAGACTAGATGCGAAACCTGAACAGCAACAATTCTTTTTTAACTTGGTGTTAAGAGGAATTCGTTTTGGCAACGCATTTTCCGAAAAACATAGTAAAACCGTAGCGGACCTCACAACTAAACTTGAAAAGACCGAACAGGGTTATGAAATTAACGGCAAAAAATTCTTTGCAACGGGTGCTTTGCTCGCACATTGGATTCCAATTGTTGCTGTAAATGAACAGGGGCAACCTTATGCCGCGCTTGTTCCACGGGAAACATCTGGGGTCAATATTATTAATGACTGGTCTGGTTTTGGACAACGTACTACAGCGAGTGGCACGGTAGAACTAAATCAGGTTCCAGTACGTGAAGAATATTTAGTTCCAATTTATCAAGCATTTGAACGTCCAACACCAGCAGGCGCTATTTCTCAGTTTATTCAGGCTGCGGTTGATGCTGGTATTGCGCGTGGTGCAATTGAAGAAACGATTCAATACGTTAAAAATCATAGCCGTGCATGGGTTGATTCAGGTCTGGAAAAAGCCACTGATGACCCTTACACCATTGCAAACATTGGTGATTTAAAAATTAAATTGCGTGCAGCAGAAGCGGTACTGGACTTGGCTGGAGATGCAATTGATCAAGCCATTGCTGAAACCACCGAAGAACATGTAAACCAAGCCACATTATTGGTTGCCGAGGCAAAAGTACTCACTACAGAAATTGCTATTTTGGCAGCCAATAAACTTTTTGAGTTATCGGGTACGCGTTCTACTTTATCTGAACTCAACCTTGACCGTCACTGGCGCAACGCCCGTACCCATACCTTGCATGACCCTGTGCGTTGGAAATATCACATTGTCGGTAATTATTACCTCAATGGCATCCATCCACCGCGTCATGCATGGAGTTAAAGTGAAGAAAAAATAAGATTAGGAGAATAACGATGACAACAGCTCAAATTGAATTAGAAGAGCTATCGGTAGGCGCTGATTATGAAAAGGTAGCAAATAGATTTCGTCCAGTTTTTGAAAAAATTGCACAAGGGGCAATTCAACGGGAAAAAGAACGAATCTTGCCTTTTGAGCCGATTCAGTGGCTAAAAGAAGCCAAGTTGGGTGCTGTACGAGTACCCCGTAAATATGGTGGAGATGGGGTTTCATTACCTCAGTTGTTCCAGCTTTTAGCAGAGTTAGCAGAAGCTGACTCCAATATTGTACAAGCATTACGAGGGCATTTTGCATTTGTTGAAGACCGTTTGGTTGCTCATAAAGAGCATTCACAGGAGGTTTGGTTTCAGCGCTTTGTACAAGGTGATTTAGTCGGAAATGCATGGACAGAAGTTGGAAATGTACAGGTTGGTGATGTCGTGACACGAGTCACTAAAGACGCTTCGGGTAATTTGGTGGTGAATGGTGAAAAGTACTATTCAACAGGAAGTATTTTTGCAGACTGGATTGATTTATTTGCTTACGATGAAGTGAATGACCGTCATGTCATTGCTGCTATTTACCGCCATGAAACAGGCGTGAGCGTGCTTGATGACTGGGATGGCTTTGGTCAAAAGACAACGGGCAGTGGTACTTTAAAAGTACATCAGGTTCATTTGCCAGCTTCACACCTTATTCCATTTGATCAACGTTTTAAGTATCAAACCGCTTTTTATCAGGTGGTGCACCTTGCAACATTAACGGGTATTGCGCGTGCCGCAGTTGAAACGTTTAGTCAGGAAATTCGTGAACGTAAACGTATTTTTAGTCATGGTAATGGTGATCTGGTTCGTCACGATCCACAAGTTTTACAAGTAGTGGGCAAGGCATCAGCTCAAGCGTATGCAAGTGAAGCAATTACCTTAAAAACTGCTGAGGCATTGCAAAAAGCCTATGAAAGTCATTTTGCCGAGTCTGAAGTGAAAGAGCATCAGTTTAATGTAGATGCCGAGCTTGAGTCGGCACAAGGGCAGGTCGTAATTTCTAACTTAGTGCTTGATTTAACAAGTCAGTTATTTAATGCCTTGGGTGCATCGGCAAGTAGCCAAGTGAAACAACTTGACCGTTTCTGGCGTAATGCACGGACTGTGTCTTCACATAATCCGCTTATTTACAAAGAAAAAGTGATTGGAGATTGGGAGGTAAACCGTACAGATTTACCATTTGTTTGGCAAATTGGAGCAAGCCCGCGGGCAAAGTCTGCATAAAATAAAAAAGCCGATGTTTCATCGGCTTTTTTATTAGGTTTGACTTAGGCGCTTTGTATTTAGGTAGAGCCGTGAGAGCAGTAAAACACAGGCAATGCTTAAACCAATAATTAAACCTAACCACACGCCAGCTACGCCCCAATGGGTATAACGTGCCAAATAAAGCCCGATTGGAAAAGCAATCACCCAATACGCCATAAGCGTAATCCACATCGGTGCTTGGGTGTCTTGCATACCTCTTAAACAGCCGGCAGCACTGACCTGTAGGGCATCCATCAACTGATAACCCATTGCAAACCAGAGTAAATACATCGCAACAGGCACAACATTTATATCTTGAGTATAAACCGAGACAATTTGTTCACGGCCTAGGGCAATAAATGACATGGTTAATAGAGCAAAAAGTATTGCTGTACTCAAACCAATCTTTTGCACTTGGTACATGGAAGCCCAGTTCTTTTCACCATAATACGTTCCCACGCGAATGGTTAAGGCAATTGCAAGTGAAAGCGGAATCATAAACAGTACCGAAGTAACTGAAATTGCCACTTGATGCGCGGCAATAAACACTTCACCCAGTGGACTAAGGACTAATGCTCCTGTACTAAAAATACTCACTTCAAAGAATACTGCTAAACCTATTGGCAGACCAAGCTGTAAGATTCTTTTAACCCAAGTCAGGTTAATTTTATCAAATCTGCTAAAAATAGACGTATTTCTATAAGCTGAAGCTTTATAAATATAGCCAGCTAAAGTAATCAGCATGAGCCATTGTAAAATGGATGTTGCAAAGCCACAGCCTGCGCTACCTAAAGCAGGAATTGGCCCTAAGC
This sequence comes from Acinetobacter sp. H1(2024), assembly GCF_046557555.1. Classification (NCBI taxonomy): domain Bacteria; kingdom Pseudomonadati; phylum Pseudomonadota; class Gammaproteobacteria; order Moraxellales; family Moraxellaceae; genus Acinetobacter; species Acinetobacter sp. H1(2024). Next base: position 269,408 of record NZ_JBKGFO010000004.1, on the reverse strand, counting down.
CATGCATGAAAATCATGTTTAGAGGGATTAAAACCACTAAGGCCAATAAGCTAATTGCGGTGACAGGGCGAGGGTGACCTAAAGCCTCTGAATAGCCACGTAGCGCTGCGTACATGGTGACGGCTGGCATACCTAAACCAATGGCATGCAAGAATAAACTTGCTTTAGGTCGTAAGTTTTCTGGAACACCAAACACATGTAAGAAAAAAGGCATAAGCTGCAAAATGAGCATAGCCATTACACCTAAAATAATCGCAACCCATAATGACTGACGAACAATGACAGGAATTTGTTCTGTATTTCTAGCGCCTTTTGCCTCTGCAACTAGCGGTGTAGTGGCAATCATGATCCCGCTAAAAAGGAGCATAACAGGAATCCATAGACCTACACCTACTGCAATAGCAGCTAAGTCTGCTGCAGATAAATGCCCTGCCATAATGGTGTCAATTAATCCGAACCCTGCTTGAGCAAACTGCGTAATTAAAATAGGTAGCATTAAATGGAAGAGTTGTTTTAATTCAGTCCGAAACGACGTGACATTCGACACAAAAGATACTCTTTATAAATATAAAAATGAAACTAGCGCTGTAGGGTGAGTAACACACCAACAAAGATCACCACTCCACCTAGGAACCGTTGCCATGTAACAGGAGTTTTGTCTGTACCTAACCATCCAAAATGGTCAAGCAACATAGAAATAACCAATTGTCCAAAAACGACTAGCCCTGTAAAGGTTAAAAAACCAAGCTTAGGTGCAGTATAAATGCTCATGCTAATTGCATAAACCCCAAGGAATCCTCCTGTCCAAAGAAGCCACGGAATATTAGATATTTCATTTAAAGTGGGTTTCTCGGCACTTTGGAAGAACACCATAATGGCTAAAACAATAGTACCTATAAAAAATGATAATAATGCCGCTTGTAAAGGTGAGTGTAATTGCTCACGAAGCTGAGCATTAATTGCGGTTTGAAAAGCCATGGCAACACCGATTCCCATAGCTAAGGGTAAGATCAGGAAAAGTTGACTAGAGAATTTCATCATTTTTATCAATATTTAAGTATGTTTAAAAACAGTCTAAAGCAATTAAGGTATGTTTTCATAAGCCCATTGATGCAGTCATGTTAAAATAGAAATATTGTGTAAATTGGACCTTGTTCCTTGGCTGTATTAAATCCTGCTTCTGTTCCGTTATCCTTGTATATCCACATGCCTTGGTGCGTGCGTAAATGTCCTTATTGCGACTTTAACTCGCATGCCGTGCCTGATGGGGCGCTTTCGGCAGAACTTGAGCAAACTTATCTAAAAGCATTGGTAGCCGACTTTGAAACTCAAGTTGAGATGGCCCAAGGGCGTTCAATTCACAGTGTATTTATTGGGGGTGGAACGCCTTCACTCATTTCTGCCAAAGGTTATGCATGGCTATTTGAGCAGCTCAAGTCATTACTTAACTTTGAAGATGACTGTGAAGTTACCTTAGAAGCTAATCCGGGAACACTGGAACATGACCCGTTTGCAGGCTATTTAGAAGCGGGTATTAACCGTTTGTCGATTGGTGTACAGACTTTTAATACCGATCACTTGCAAAAGCTTGGGCGTATTCATTCAGCAAACAATGCTATGGATGCAATAGAGCAGGCAAGACAAGTAGGTTTTAAGCGAGTTAATGTCGATTTGATGCATGGTCTGCCTGAGCAAACGTTAGAGCAAGCACTTTATGACTTAAAGATGGCTGTAGAGCATGGTGCGACACATATCAGTTGGTATCAACTTACCATTGAGCCAAATACCGTATTTTTTCGAACTCAGCCTGTTTTACCTCAAGATGAAGTGTTAGAAGATATTCAAGAGCAAGGCGAAGCATATTTAAAAGCAAATGGCTTTGTAAATTATGAAGTGTCGGCTTGGCGTAAAGAACAACCTTCAGCCCATAATTTAAATTACTGGGAGTTTGGTGATTACCTTGCGATTGGTGCAGGTGCACATGGAAAAGTGACACGACCAGATGGTGTGTACCGTTTCCAAAAAACTCGTTTGCCAAAAGACTATTTAGCTAAAGTTCCTGCTGAACATTTGCAAATGAAAAAGATTGAGGCAGATGAACTACCTTTTGAGTTTATGATGAATGCCTTACGCTTAAATGATGGGGTAAACGCTGACTTATACGAACAGCGTACTGGTTTAAGTTTAGAGAGGCTAAAAGAGGTACTTACTTCACTACGTTCGAGAAAGTTATTGGTAGAGGATAGTGCTCGTTTGGCTTGTACAGAGCAGGGACATATTTTCTTAAATTCGGTACTAGAAGAGTTTTTATAATCCAATAGTCTTAAAGAAAAAGCCGCATGATGAGATGCGGCTTTTTTAATTTTAGCGAGTGGTATAACCGCCATTTGCGAAAATGGTTTGACCGGTAATCCACCAGCCGTCGGTGACTAAGAAGCGAACTAAAGGTTCGATATCTTCAATTTTAGTAAGTCCACCTAGAGCTGAAGCCGATTTATGGTAAGCGACTGCTTCGGCAGATTCTTGACCATAAAAGAAAGGTGTATCCATGGGACCGGGTGCAACAGCAGTCACAGAAATTTGGCGATCTCCAAATTCTTTCGATGCAGCGCGGGTGTAATGCTCAACAGGTGCTTTTAAACCTTCGTAGGTTGAATAGAACCCAGTATAGGCTGCAAGAAGAGAAGTCACGATTGAACAAATCTTGCCGCCATCATTTAAATGACGACCCGCCGATTGAATAAAGAAATAGGCAATTTTTGAGTTGATATCACTCATGCTATCAAACTCTTGTTCTGTCGTTTCTAAAAATGACTTCTTTAAGACCTTTCCAACTGTATTAATCGCAATATCTATTCCACCAAAATGCTGCTTAGTGTCTAAGAATAGCTTCTCGATGTTATCGATATCTGTTAGATCTGCCTGAATTAGAATTGCATCTGCACCCAAGGCTTTTACGTCTGCGAGTGTTTGCACGGCATCTGCTTGAGTTTCTGAACTGTTATAGTGAATTGCGAGTTTTGCTCCTTGTTCTGCAAATTTTCGACTAATGAGTCCGCCGAGGTTTTTAGCACCGCCAGTAATCAATACAACTTTATCTTTGAGGCTATGAGTTGTCATGATGATTGTTCCTATGATGACTTGTTTTAATGTATTTTTAGTCTAGATTGGCGGTAATTTTTGATCAATTGTGCTAGTTTGGTTTAACTATTCAGAAAATACGAACAATTAAATGGATCGTTTGCAGCAATTTTTTATTTTTACAGAAGTCGCTAAACGACAAAGCTTTAGTGAGGTTGCACATCGACTCGATTTACCGCGCTCAACAGTAACGAGTGCTATTCAACAGCTTGAGACTCACTATGGCGTACGCTTATTTCATCGAACTACACGTAAAGTCAGTCTTACGCAAGATGGACAGCGAATATTGCCAGAATGCCAAAATCTTTTATTGGACTATGAACAATTAGAACAACTCATTCAGACCCAAAAACAGCATTACCGAGGCACATTAAAAATTTCGATGCCCAGTCGGATTGTGCATCAAGTAATTATTCCTGAACTGTCAGATTTTTATCATCGCTATCCAGATATACATTTGCAGCTCAATAGTTCTGATGACATGACTGACTTAATTGAAAAAGGAATTGACTGTGTTGTTCGGGTAGGTGAGCTAGATAGCAGTAGTTTAATTGCAAGATTTATTGGCCATTTGGTCATGGTGAATTGTGCAAGTAGAGGCTATTTAGAACAGTACGGTATGCCTGAACAATTAGAAGATCTATCTCAGCACAAACTCATTAACTATGCAGGAGCCGTAGGTGAAAAGCAGGGGGAGTTTGTATATCAAGGAGGAAGCGTGATGATGGATAGTGCTTTAAGTGTAAATAATACCGAAGCTTATAGTGCTGCGGCCTGTGCAGGTTTAGGGATTATTCAAGTTCCTTACTATGATGTTCAAGATAAAATTGAACAGGGAATTTTAGTTGAGGTGCTGAGTGTTTATAGTGCACCGTCACTTCCACTTAATATTTTATATCCCAACAGGACTTATATTCCGAAACGATTAGAAGTTTTTATGAATTGGGTGGGAGAGGTTTTAAATCGAAAATGTATCGTCATCTTTTAGTCATAAAAAGAAAATAAGATAACAATAAAAAAAGCCTCTCAAATTGTGAGAGGCTTTTTAGAATTTGGTGGGTCGTCCGCGACTCGAACGCGGGACCAACGGATTAAAAGTCCGCTGCTCTACCAACTGAGCTAACGACCCAAATAGGTTCAAAACAGATAAGTGGTGGGTCGTCCGCGACTCGAACGCGGGACCAACGGATTAAAAGTCCGCTGCTCTACCAACTGAGCTAACGACCCGTATCGTTTTGATGTCGCGTATTTTAGCAAGTTATTCAACTAACACAAGAGGAAATTTAAAAACATTTGCATGATTGCCTATAAAAAGCACGATTTCCTCTTGTTTAGCTAAAAAATGAACTAAAAACGGTATTTATATGCCTGAATGTTGTCAAAAATTTCAGTTGTGATGTCACAGTAACTGCTTGCACCAGGCAATAAAGCGAGTAAACGTTCAGAAGTTTTGCTCGGATTAAACGCATCTTCTTTCAGTTTATTCTTCTGATATTTAAATGTGCCTGTTGTTTCGACCTTTTTTTGTACACGTAAAAATACCGGTACAGCATAAGCAGGCAAACACTTCTTAAACACAGTGACCATTTCGGTTAAATCTGCATCATTTAACTCTTCACCATCTGCCAGCGTAATTGCTGCCATACCAGCACGACCATTGGTATTTGGAATTTCTACACCATAAACGACAGCTTCAGCAATTTTTTCGTATTCGCATACCATGTTTTCCACTTCAGTGGTGGATACGTTTTCACCTTTCCAGCGGAAAGTGTCGCCTAGACGGTCCACAAACTGAGCATGACGGAAACCAATATCTCGAACTAAATCACCTGTGTTGAAATAAGAGTCGCCTTTTTTGAAAACATCTTTCCAAATTACAGATTTGTTCTTTTCAGGGTCTGTATAACCGTCAAATGGAGAGCGGCTAGTAATTTTTCCAACTAGCAGGCCAACCTCACCTGCTTTAACTTTTTGACACCAGCCGTTTTTGTCGCGGATAGGCTCATTTTTCTCTTTATCGAACTGAACAATGGCATATGGTGTAGGAGAGAAGCCAACTGTGTTGTCGAAGTTGAAAATATTGCTAAATCCAACGTTACCTTCGCTCGATGCATAAAGTTCAAGAACTTCTTTAACGCCGAAACGTTGTTTGAACTTGTCCCAGATGTTTGGACGCATGCCGTTACCGATCATTTTGGTGACGCGGTGGTTACGGTCAAGTTCGGTAACTGGAGCATCCATTAGGTAACGGCAAAGTTCGCCAACATAACCAATTGCAGACGCATTAAATTTTTGAACGTCTTTCCAGAATGCGCTAGTCGAATATTTACGTCGAATAGCAAGAGTAGAGCTGCCTGCGATTACACCACACCAGCAAACCACCACACCTGTTGCATGATAAAGCGGCAAGGTAACGTACATAACGTCATCTGGGCCTAAGTTTAAGATATGACCATAAGTGCCATACGCTAATGTCCAGCGACTGTGCTTGAAAATAACAGCCTTTGGCAAACCTGTTGTACCAGAGGTGTAGATATAGAACAGGCCATCATTACCCGTCACAGAACGAGTAGTCGATGGGTTAAATTTTGGAAATTGATCAATTTGTTCAGCTAGATTCGCATAACCTTGAGGTGCTTTACCTGCATTTTGACGTGTTGCTTGATCTGCAAACCAATGAAAACGGTCTTTAGGAACATTTAAGTCTTGGCGAATTTCATCAATAGCTGCTCGAACTTCTTCACCCGCAATAACAGCAATTGGCTTTACGAGATTGATGCTATGAGCGAGAACTTTACCGACTTGAGATGTATTCACAAGTGCAATGGTCACCCCAATTTTAGCCAAACCAACAATTGTTGCGATTAGCTCGGAGCGGTTTTCAATCATTACAGCAATGACGTCCCCTTTACGCGCTCCAATAGAAAGATAGTAATGAGAAATCTGGTTTGCCCATTCATTTAAAGCTTCATAAGAATAACTTTGATCTTCAAATAATAATGCCGTGCCTTTCGGATTCCGTTTAACAGCTTTTTCAAAAGCAATACCCAAACCTGTTGGAGTATGTGATGTTCTTAAATAAGCCTGTTTAAGACCATTTAGGATATGGGGTACTTTGGGAATGAAGCTAGGAAGTCTTGTGGCAACATCACCAAGAGTAATGATATCGGTCTGTGTTGTCTGGCTCATATCAATCCTATTTATTTTTCGATCAATCCAAAAAAGGTTGTGTGGGCAAAAAGTCCAATAGTTTTCATGGTTCACCATGCTTTTAAAACTTTTCTTCTAGTGCAATCAACCTAATTGGTTAAAAATAACAAAAAAAACCTAGTCATCGAAATGACTAGGTTTGTTTAAATTAGCTGCAATTGAGCAAATGGCTTACTCAGCTACAGGATTAGCTTTTTTTGGTGGACGGCCACGAGGACGACGAGGACGACTTGGTTTGTCCTTATCAGCTTTAGAATCTTCTGATTCACTCTCTGTCGGAGCTTCAGTTGACTCAGCAGCTTGTTCTTGAGCTGCTTTAGCTTTTGCCGCTGCTTTTGGCTGTTTCGCAATTGGAGCTTCTACTACAGCTTCAACTGGTGCTTCTTCTACGCTAGTTGCCACCTCAGTTACTTGATCAAGCTCAAGCGGTTGTTGCTTTGATTCAACAGGAGCTTGTGTTTCAGCAACAGGAGCAACAACAGTTTCTTCTACTACAGGAGCAGGGGTAGCTACTTCCTCTTGGGTAGAATGTTGTTGTTTCACTTGCTCAAATGCTTGCTCAGCAGCCAATTTTGCTAAACGGCGACGTTCACGTGGATCATTTGCAACACGTGGAGTCGGCGCTTGCGATGGAGTAAGCGGAAGCACTGGTGCTGGTTCTGCTTCTTCAGCTGGTTTATGGCTTGGAAGTTCTGCATCACGAGTTACCGGTTTTTTCTCTTCTGTTTCTGAAGTTACTTCAACCACCAAAGTACTTGCGTACTGTTCCGTAAACTTCTGCAAAGCACGATTAAACGTTGGTACTAAACCAAATTGTTCAATTAACACAGTGCAGTCTTCGCCATATACGTGACGAATTAAGCTACCAATTGTGTATTGTGCCAAAGTTGGAATTTGCGATGGCGTAACAGTTGGAGTAGCTGCTTTAGCTTGTTTAGCTTCACGTTGCTGACGACGACGCATACGAGGATCGTTGCTAGCACGTTGGATTTGAGGCTGAGTAGCTTCTTTAGTTGGTTGCGCTTCTTTTGTTTCTGCAACAACAGCTTTCTCTTCTACAACTGGTGCAGGAGTTGGCTCTTGAGCAACTTCAACAGGAGCCGCTTCAATACGTTCAACCTTTTGTTCAGGCGTTAGCGCAACAATTTCGCTTTGACCTTGGTCAACGTTGATGATTAAAGCTGTGTTCATGACATCATGTTTAGGTGCGTCAATTACATCCACTTTAACTTGTTTTTCATCAACAACTACTGGTGCCGCTGGCGTATTTTGATTTTCATTTAATACGCTTGGATCGCGATGGCGATTTGGACGGTTTGGACGTTGTTGATTATTACGATCACGGCGTGGAACAACATTCTCAGTTTGTTGTACATCATTATTTTGATGTTGCTGATCTTGGTGTTGTTGACGCTTTTGCTGACGTTTTAATTCACGTTGCTCTTGGCGTGACAATTGAACCACTTCTTCATGAACTTGATGTTGTTGTTCATGAGCTTGGTGATGCTGTTCACGTTGCTCTTTATGTTTACGCTTTTTGTTGTTCTGACGTTGTTGTTGAGATCTATCATCTTTTTCAACATGTTCACGAACTTCTTGTTTCACAGGTGACTGTGAAATATAAGCATTATTTGACTGAACTGGCGCAACTTCTGCAACAGGAGGTACAGCCACTTGACCAAACTGACCACGGCTAACAGCACCAGTATTTACCATTTGCTCAATCGCAGCTGCGGCATTTTGTGCTGAACGAGATTGATCAACAGTTTGCGCTTGTTTTTGAACAAATAAGTTTTCTAACCATGCACAAGGACTTGCCGCTTTTTGAGCTACAGCTTGCTGTGCTACAGGTTGACTTGCTTGGTTTGCTTTTTTCTGAGCTGGAGCATTATTTGAAGTTTGAGCTGTTGCATGTGCATGCCCGTGATCTGCTTCTTCTAAATGCCATTCAGAAGACTCATAACCTAGCTCTTTTTCGCTTGAGCGAGTTGCTTCAGTACGTTCATAGCTAGATGGAGCAAAACCGTCTGGGTTATAAGCAATTTCGTAATGTGGAGTTTCTAAGTGCGGGTGAGGTAATACAGTGACGCGTACACCAGAAGTTTGCTCTAAATACACCAGACTATGGCGTTTTTCATTAAGCAAGAAGGCTGCAATTTCAACTGGAACTTCAACCTGAACTTCACCATGACGTTCACGAAGAGCAATCTCTTCAACTTTACGCATGATTGAAAGAGAAAGCGAGCGTAGGTCACGAACCATGCCTGTACCATGACAGCGAGGGCATACATAACCTGTTGCTTCTTCAAGCGATGGACGTAAGCGTTGACGGCTCATTTCCATTAAGCCAAAACGAGACAACTGACCGAACTGGATACGAGCACGATCGCTTTGGGTTGCTTCACGAAGTTTTGCTTCAACCATACGTTGGTTGCGTTCTTTAGTCATATCGATGAAGTCGATGACAACTAAACCGCCAATGTCGCGAAGACGAAGTTGACGAGCAATTTCTTCTGCTGCTTCTAGGTTTGTATTAAGCGCAGTTTCTTCAACGTCATGTCCACGAGTCGATTTCGCAGAGTTAATGTCGATTGAAACTAAAGCTTCAGTCTGGTCAATTACGATTGAACCACCAGATGGAAGTTTTACTTCACGCTCGTAAGCAGTTTGAATTTGGCTTTCAATACCAAAATGAGCAAACAATGGCTCATTTAAAGTATAAGTTTTTAATTTGTCTAATTGACGAGGCATGACTGCTTTAACAAAGTTATAAGCTTCGTTATAAGCTTGTTCGCTATCAATTAAGATTTCAGCAACGTCATCACGTAAGTAATCACGAATTGCGCGTGTTACAACACCAGCTTCTTGGTGAACAAGCATTGGAGAAGGGCCAGAGCTTGCTGTACTTTGAATTTGTGCCCAAAGGTCAAGTAAGTGCTGTAAATCAAGCTGTAATTCTTCTTGAGTACGACCAATACCAGCAGTACGTACAATCACGCTCATGCCGCGAGGTACATTTAAAGAGGCTAAAATTTCTTTTAACTCTTCGCGTACTGAACCCGAAATTTGACGGCTGATACCGCCACCTTTAGGGTTATTTGGCATAAGAACTAAATAGCGACCTGCTAGAGAAATAAAAGTAGAAAGCGCTGCACCTTTATTGCCACGTTCTTCTTTTTCAACCTGAACTAAAAGCTCTGTGCCTTCAGTAATAAGTTCACGAATGTTTGAAGTCTGACGAGGATCTGCCTGGAAATAGCTATTCGCAATTTCACGCATAGACAAGAAGCCTTGACGGCCTGCGCCGTATTCAACAAAAACAGCTTCTAAAGAAGGTTCTACGCGGGTGACATGGCCTTTATAGATATTGGATTTTTTCTGTTCTCGGGTACGATTCTCTAAATCAAAATCGTAAAGACGATTACCAGTGATAAGTGCAACGCGAACTTCTTCGGCGTGAGTTGCATTAATCAACATACGTTTCATGGGTGTGACACCTAATAGTGACTCACACAAACAAACCAAACAAACTTAAAGGTTCTGAACGAACATCGAACATGACGGATCATTTCCCAGATCTCAAAATACTTGTGGTCTGAGTCATCTGTTACCGGCTACATTTAGCCTTAGCTTCGATTCTCGTCTGTGATGTAGGCAATACTGCTTCAACCTTTAAATCGGAATTCCTTTTTGCTTCACTGGCGGGTGAGCGGTGCATTGGTTAATGACTTTCACTGTCATTGGCCGCGAAGTGACTTCTTTATTGGAAGTTTGATACGGAATGCTCATCGTATCGGTGCTTTCGGCAGTTCCAATGCATCAACGCTTTAGCCTGAAGGCAACATTAAGGATCGATTTGTCTGATGTGTATCAGTTTACGTTCCATAACCAACTAGAGTTGGTAACATATTTTTTTGAACAAACTGAATTAAACGCAACAGTTTGTCATTTTGCCGATATAATAAGCCTTCGGCGTCGGCATAATTCTTTAGGACCAATCCGAGCTGGTGATGAAAGCATCATTTTGATTGAGGTTTCAATCAGGGAAAATTCCCATTAGATGTTCACTTACGGCGGTATCCGTGCGCTGACTATATCAAACCTTGCAGCATCTGCCTATGGGCTAAGCTTAGATTTCTTGTGAAAAAACTAAGCTAATCGGTCATTTATTAATCAAATTTCGTAAAATTTCAGGTTTAAATATTAGTATGAATTCTACACAGCAATGGCAAAGTGTCACTTGGTTTGAGGTGGATGAGCATCAAGCAGGACAACGAATCGATAATTTCCTGTTTTCACGTTTAAAGGGTGTGCCAAAGAGTCGAATTTATCGTTTGATTCGTGAAGGTCAGGTTCGCGTGAATAAAAAACGTATTAAAGCCGAGACCAAACTCGCAATTGGAGATCAAATTCGTGTTGCGCCTATTCGCTATGAACAAAAAGCTGAAACAGCTGTTCCTGTAAGTGATGGTGTGGCACAAAGTTTGTTAAGCCGTGTGGTTTACGAAGATGAAGGTCTATTAGTTGTAAATAAACCATCTGGTATTGCTGTACATGGCGGCAGTGGTGTGGCTTATGGTTTGATTGAGGCACTACGTGCGGCGACAGGCAAAAAATATTTAGAACTCATTCACCGTATTGACCGTGATACTTCTGGTCTGGTCATGATCAGTAAAAAACGTAGCACTTTAAAGTTGCTACAAGATATGTTGCGTGAACACAAAATTCGTAAGACCTATGCAGCTATTGTAAAAGGTCAGGTAAGTCTTGATAAGCAACTCATTGATGCTCCTTTATTCCGCTATGAGTTAGCCAATGGCGAGCGTCGTGTACGTGTATCTAAAGAAGGTAAACCAAGTAAAACTGAATGGGTAGTTGCAGAGCGCTTTAAAAATGCCACGTTGGTTCATGCTTCACCTTTATCAGGTCGCACACATCAAATTCGTGTACATGGTTTAAGTATTGGTCATCCTTTGGTGGGTGATGATAAATACGGACACAACACAGCTTATGCAGGCCCTGAAGCACGCCGTTTGTGTTTACATGCCATGCGTTTAGATATTCCGGGTTATCCGACGATCGAAGCGCCTTTACCAGAAGACATGACCCAGTTATTAGATGCTTTGAGAGTAGCAAAATGAGTCTGAAAACCGAATTAGTGATTTTTGACTGGGATGGTACTTTATATAATTCTGTTGGTCAGATTGTTGCAAGTTTACAGCATGCGGCAGAGCAGCATGAGTTAACTCTGACTGATGAAGCTGCAAAAAGTATTATCGGTTTAGGTTTACCGGAAGTGATGCAAACTTTGTTTCCGGAAGCGCCCGAGCTACATGAATCGATTTTAAAAGCATATGGCGATCACTATATTGCGAACTCGACTAGTGATGCATGGTTTGAGGGTGTTTCTGAACTACTTCATGACTTAAAAGCCCAAGGTTTAAAGCTTGCCGTAGCGACAGGTAAAAACCGTCGTGGGTTGGATCGTGTAATCGCAAAAACACAAAGTACTCATTTGTTTGATGTTACTCGCGCAGCCAATGAAACTCGTTCAAAACCAGATCCCCTTATGTTGCAAGAAATATTAACAGTCACTGGGGTGAGTGTTGAGCGTGCAGTCATGATTGGTGATAGTAGCTATGATCTTGAGATGGCACAGCGTTTAGGGATGCCACGTATTGGTGTAGGCTATGGTGTGCATTCAATCGAAGTATTACAACAGTTCCAGCCTTTAACGATTGCTAAAGATGTACCTGAGCTGCATAACTTTTTAAGAGAGTACGCAAAGTTATCTAATGCAGATGTAGCGTAATTTAGAATCATATAAGAAGGGGGAATTTATTCCCTCTTATTGTAAGTCCAATAACAATAAGACGAGAAAAATGAGCCGTTCGATTCGTTTATTAAATCTTTTACAACAACTCCGTGAATTCCGTTATCCAGTTACTGCCCAAGTCTTGGCTGAACGTATGGGAATTAGTGTTCGTAGTATTTACCGTGATATTGATAGTCTACGTGCACAAGGTGTGAGAATCGATGCATCGGCAGGTTTAGGTTTTCAGCTTAAAGAAGACATTGTATTACCACCAATGACACTCAATGAAGATGAAGTTGAAGCTATTTTTTTGGCACTGTATTGGTTAAAGAGTGTGCCTGACCAGTCTTTACAATCATCATCTACATCCATCTTGGCTAAATTAAATTCTATTTTGCCTGAGCATCGCCAATATTTATTACAGCAAACGACCCTAAGAGCGTTTAACACATGGCTGCCTGTAGATGAAAATCGAGTCGAACAAGTGCGGTTAGCTATTCGGCAGCAAGTCAAAATTTCGATGCATTATCATGATGAACAACAGCGAAGTAGTGTTCGAACCTTGTGGCCTTTTGCTTTGGGATATTTTAATGACAAAATTGTGTTGGCCGCATGGTGTGAACTACGACAGGACTTTCGACATTTTAGAATGGATCGTATTCAACACTTAAGTTTAACCCAAGAGTTATATCCATCATTTAAACAACAACTGTTCCAGCAATGGTGGGCGCAAGAATCGCAAAAGACTACTGACAAAAACTGACAAAAGACACTTGTAGACTAGCATCACGATAAACAAGGAGCCATAAAAAATGAGCCTTAAACTTTATACTAACAAAGAATCGCGTGGTGTGGTTGTCGACTGGCTTTTAGTCGAGCTTGGTGTTGAATGTGAGCGTATTGAAGTCGAATACAAGACTGAGATGAAATCACCAGAATATTTAAAACTTAATCCTTTTGGAAAAGTACCTGTATTGGTAGATGGCGATGTGGTTATTTATGAGTTAGGGGCAATTTGTGCATATCTAGCCGACAAGTTTAGTGACAAAGGTTTAGCACCAGCCTTGAATGATCCAAAGCGTGGTTTGTACTACCGTTGGTTGTTTATGATGGCAGGTCCTTGGGAAGCTGCTGGCGTTGATAAAGCTCTAGGAATAGAAGTAACACCTGAGCAAAAAATGTTTGTTGGTTATGGTGATTACAACGATGCCTACCAAGCTTTAGTTGAAGGATTAAATGAAGCCAATCCATATTTATGTGGTGAACAGTTTACGGCAGCAGATGTAAGTGTGGGCGCGATGCTGTTATGGCAATTGAAAATGAACGCGATTGAATCACACCCTACCATTACACGTTATGTTGAAACGATTAAGCAACGTGAAGGCTTAAAACAAAGTAGCATGGGCGAGTTACTGTAAATTTATACTACTTCGAGCCACCCTTTAGGGTGGCTTTCTGTTTTTTAAACCAAGCGTTTTAGTTACTGATAAAACCAGCAGCCACGTTAATACAAATTGCTAAAATTGTTGTGTTAAAGCCAAATGCCAGCACGAAATGAAATAAGTTGAGCAAACGCATATGCCTAGTCGTGACCGATACATCTGCTGTTTGTGCTGAAGTACCAATAATATAACTAAAATATAAGAAGTCGGGATAAGTTGGATTTTTTGTGCCTGGGAACTCTAATCCGCCACTTTCTTCATTTCTTGATAAAGCCATATAAAAGTCATGTGCATAATGCAAGGCGAAAACTGTGTGCATAAAAAGCCATGCTGAAACAATCGTAAGTAAAGCTAAAGCAACGTGTCCTAATTTTGCATAATGGTCAGAAGGAAGCTGGGACAACTGTACTAAAATAGCAACTAAACACATAGAAATTGCCAGTAAAACAATCAGCATAATCACCCATTTGCTTTCATCTTGTTTTTTAGCTTGTTGCTGCATTTGAGAGTGATCTGCATTTTTCATTAGTTTGAAAACATGCAATAAATATAAACCAATCGAACCATTCCAGCTGACTAATAAAATAGTAGACCATTTCCATGAGGTGAACCAAGTCAATAAAGTTCCTGCAATAACTCCCACAAATAAAGCAATAAAGAAGTGAGGTCGATTTCGCACGCTACGACCCAAATGCTTTAATAGTGCTACCATTTACTCGACACTCCATATGCTCTAGTAAATATTTTTTACTGTTTGGTTAATTTAACATTAAGTTTTATATATGCTTTATGCTTATTAATAATATTTTATAAATTAAAGATAATATATTTATCGAAAATTAAATTACTTCATTAAAGTATAAAATAAATATTAAATGCATTTATTTTATACTTTAATTTAGATTTTCTAACTAATTTATTATTTAAGAGTAAAAGTAGATTTAACTTTGGTGTTTAATCTTGATTCTTATCAAGATGAAATACTTTATTGAGCTGATCAATAAATCTTTTAACACCAACAGATTGTGTATTTTTACGATAACTCACAAATAAATCTAAAGAAGGTAATTCAACATCGAGAGGACGAACCACTGTGTTAGCAACGCCTAACGGAGCAATATAGGCTGGTAAAATCGTGCATCCTAGTCCTGATCCAGCAGAGTTAATGTTCAGTAAAATACTATCTGCCTTTTGTACAATATTGAGGTCAATATTATAAGTTTTAGTAAACTCTAAAATAGTATTATGTAACGTACTAGATTGTTCAGCAGCAGGAATAATGAAATCAATACCATTTAACGCTTTTACGGGGATACGTTCATATTTGGCGAGGGGATGATTTCTTGGTAATAGAAAAATTAGAGGTTCTGTTAAAACAAATTGGCTTTGAATTTCATCAGTTTCAGTATTGTCACGAGTAAACGTGATATCGAGTTCACCTCTTTTTAAGGCTTTGAGTTGCTCCGTATTGTTTAAGCTTGATAGTTCAATCGTAAGGTCTGGGTGTTGTAAGCGTAGATTTGGCAGTACATAGGGGAAAATTTTCATTTCTGCAATGGGGACGAAACCAATGCGTAATAGCTGTTGTTTAGCCTTCGAGACTTGGCGTGCCAAAGCGACTGCCTTATCAGCTTGGGCTAGTGTTAAACGAGCATGTTCTAAAAATACTTCACCTTCTTCTGTTAATTCGACTTTACGTTTTGTGCGATTTAAAAGTCGTACTCCGACATCTTCTTCTAAATCTTTAATTTGTTGGCTAAGGGAGGGTTGCGCGGTATAGAGTTTGAGAGCGGCCTTACTAAAATTTAATTCTTCAGCAACAGTGATGAAATATCGAAGATGGCGTAATTCCATAAGACTAATCCAAAAAATGTCTTACTATGATTTAAGTAAAGTATAAAGCATAAAAGTATATAGCGTGAAGATGCTTTAGATATTTATAAAATAAATGAAAATTTATAAATCATTATTAATTTAATATGAAAAATTTTTTAATTATTAATTTATAAAATATATTAATCCAGCTTCACAATCAAATTTATTTTAAATTCTAGTCATAAATTTTAATTACTCTTGAAAAATAATATGTAATTTTCTCATATTATGAAAAAGACTATTATTTGTAGAAGCTTTGATAGAAGGAAATCTTTGTATAGTTGTGTATCAATAGTATTTTGTTAATAAATGTATCGCTTGTATGTTGCTGTATTTTTCGATTTTATGCATATCAAAAAAGTCAGCAATTTTATAAAAATTGATTAACTGAGATAAAAACAATTCCTCCTTTCGTTATAGGCGGCTTATTATATAGGATTGTTATGTTATACAGTAGCTTTTAATAAACGCTGTAATTAATGAATCACAAACTCAACATATCTAGACATTCTTTTGTGGCAGTTTAGATTGATGTGTGTGGGTGGCGATGAAAATAAAAGGGATATTTATATGATAAATAAATGTAAGTTTCATAGCTTAATTTATTTAAATCGCTAAGATAGAAGACAGTATGATTCATCCTCTCGATGCTACAACCATAGAATAAGCCCATGAAAGACAAGCCGACATTAACGTATCAATTGCCGACTCAGTCCTGTTGGACGCATACTTGGATAAAGCCGCCTTTTTGCCATCCTGAATTGGGCCACGAAAAAGATACTCGTTTTTATAATCAGCAGCCTAGGTCACCAGCACGGGGATCGAAAGAGCTATTACGCTGGTTAGTTACCCGTGAATCTTATACATGGAATGTAGATATTCAACATGAATACGAAGCGCGCATTAATACACCAATTGCGTTGCCACAAAATCGCCCTCATGCGGACTTAGATGATTGGCAAGTTTGGTTTGTCGGTCACGCGACTGTACTTATTCAAATTGGACCATATAACTTTATTACTGACCCAGTATGGTGTGATTATGCGAGTCCACTGCATGGTCGTGGTCCACGTCGTGTATGTCCAGCAGGTTTTGCCTTGGAACAGTTACCAACTATTCATGGAGTTTTACTGAGCCATAATCATTATGATCATATGGATTTAGCAACGCTTGAATGGCTACATAAAAAATTCGCAATGCCGATTTATACAGGGCTAGGTAACGGGTTTTACTTGCCTAAAGAGTTCCATGTCATTGAAATGGACTGGTGGCAGGAAATTCCTTATCACGAGTTAAGAATTGTTTATACACCTGCTCAGCATGGTTCGGGGCGTGGTTTACGTGACCAAAATAAAGCACTTTGGGGCGGGTTTTCGGTTTTAGCAAAAACAGGACATTGTTTTTTTGCTGGTGACACTGGCTATGCAGGGCACTTCAAACAGATACATGCACGTTATGGGGCACCGCGTGTTGCTTTACTTCCAATTGGAGCTTATGAACCTCGTAAACTAATGAGCTATGTTCATATGAATCCTCAAGACGCAGTCCATGCACATTTAGATTTACAAGCCCATCGTTCCGTTGCGATTCACTATCGAACCTTTCAGTTAACAGATGAAAATCGTGAAGATCCAGAGCATGCTTTAGCTCACGCTATTAAAGCTTCTTCAAAACTTGCTAATCCTTTTTATTGTATTCGAGAAGGGCATAAATTGACTGTCTAAAACCTCAATGTTGTATATAAAAAAGCCAGTTCAATGTGAACTGGCTTTTTTGATTTTGACTTAAATTAAGCTAAGTCAAAACGGTCAAGATTCATGACTTTTGTCCATGCTGCAACAAAGTCTTGAACAAATTTTTCTTTACCATCGGCTTGAGCATAAACTTCTGACAAGGCACGTAAAATTGAGTTTGAACCAAAAACTAAGTCATTACGTGTCGCAGTAAATTTGACTGTACCTGTCTTACGATCTTTGCCTTCAAATACTTCACTTGTTGAATCAACAGGTGCCCATACATTCGACATGTCGAGTAAGTTTGTAAAGAAATCTGTGCTGAGTACACCCACTTGCTGAGTGAATACACCATGTTGTGAACCGTCCCAATTGGTGCCCAATACACGTAAACCACCAATTAATGCAGTTAACTCTGGTGCAGTCAAAGTCAGTTGCTGAGCTTTATCAATCAATAAGATTTCAGCTGGTGTGTTGATACCTTCTTTCTTCCAGTTTCTAAAGCCATCAGCAGCGCCGAGCAGCAATTGGAAAGTTTCGATATCAGTTTGACTTTGTAATGCATCAACACGACCAGGAGCAAATGGAACGCTAATGTTAAAGCCTGCCGCTTGAGCAGCTTGCTCTACACCCACGTTACCTGCAAGCACAATTAAGTCAGCCAATGACAATTGGGTCGATGCTTTGAGCTCTTCAATTTTAGTTAAAGTCTCAACAGCTTTTTTATTGACTTCCCAACCACGCTGAGGCGCTAAAGCAATGCGTGCACCGTTTGCACCACCGCGTTTGTCTCCACCACGGAATGTTGATGCTGATGCCCAACCAAGAGAAACTAACTCACCAGCAGATAATCCTAACGCAGCAATTTTTGCTTTTGCATCAGCAATACTTGCAGCAGATGGTATAGCGCTAGCAGCAGGTAATGGGTCTTGCCAAATTAAATCTTCAGCAGGTACTTCAGGGCCTAAATAACGTGCTTTTGGCCCCATATCACGGTGAGTTAACTTGAACCATGCGCGAGCAAATGCATTCGCGAATGCTTGAGGGTCGTCATGGAAGCGACGAGAGATCTTTTCAAACTCAGGGTCAAAACGTAAAGTCAAATCTGTAGTCAGCATAGTTGGCTTACGTTTAACTGACGGATCGAATGGATCAGGAATAATCGCTTCAGCATCTGCTGCTACCCATTGAATTGCACCAGCAGGTGAGCGTTCTTGTACCCACTCGTATTTGAATAGGTTTTCAAAGAAGTAATTGCTCCATTGTGTTGGAGTCTGTGACCAAATCACTTCTAAACCTGAAGTGATCGCATCTTTACCAACACCTGTACCAAAGCTATTTGACCAGCCAAAGCCCATTTGTTCAATTGGAGCACCTTCAGGATCAGCCTGAACATGGTCAGCAGGGGCTGCACCATGTGTTTTACCTAAGGTGTGCCCACCTGCAATCAAAGCAACAATTTCTTCATCATCCATTGCCATGTTGCCGAAAGTCGCACGAATAAATGGAGCAGCCGACCTTGGATCACCACTGGCTTCTGGACCTTCAGGGTTCACATAAATTAGACCCATTTCGGTTGCAGCAAGATTACTGCCTTCCAAAGCTTCAGAGTTACGGTGAGCTAACCATTCTTTTTCATCGCCCCAGTTTACATCGTTATCTGGTTCCCAAACATCTTCACGACCTGCACCAAAACCAAAGGTACGGAAGCCAGAAGATTCAAGTGCAATGTTCCCGGCAAGAATAAATAAATCTGCCCACGATATTTTTTGACCATATTTCTGTTTAACTGGCCATAATAAACGACGTGCTTTATCTAAGCTCGCATTGTCAGGCCAACTATTTAATGGTGCAAAACGTTGTTGACCACGACCTGCACCACCACGGCCATCACCCATGCGATAGGTACCCGCAGCATGCCATGCTAAACGAATAAATAAGCCTGTGTAATTTCCCCAATCGGCTGGCCACCAGTCTTGGGAGTCGGTTAATACATTTTTGATATCAGCTTTAAGGGCGTAGTAGTCAATTTTTTTAAATTCTTCGCGGTAATTAAAATCTTTACCAAGTGGATTAGAGCGTTCTGAATGTTGGTTAAGCAAGTCAACACGTAATTGATTTGGCCACCAGTGTAAATTAGTCGTGCCACCACCGAGGGCTACTTGTGGTTTTGAGTTATGACCTGAAAAGGGACATTTTGATTCGTTTGACATGATTATATTCTCTCTGGGTAATATTTATTTGAGCTTTAAATGGAACCGAATGCTCATTTTCCTGGACTTCTGGGTTAAAAAACGATGTGTATCAAATAAAGAAATGAGAGAACAAGTGGTGAAGTAAACCGTTTAAATTTTTTTCACTGTTATGTCAGCTCATCATTTTTATTCAATACTACATAAGTTTCCTTTGTTTATTATTCCTTCAATTTACTGCATGAAGACTAAAAAACAAGAGGGAAAATGGTTCGACTTTTGCAAATAATGATGCATAGCATGAGCTCCTTAATCATTGAAACATCGCAATATCTTTCAACTTCGTTCTTTAAATATACTAAAATCTGAATATTTATTTTTCAAATGGATTAAATTGTCTATATTGATAGGTAAAACCGATTTCAAGAGTTAAGCAAAATTGTTGAGTACAGTAAATGAGAGTTTGAAATAACGAGAAAATCTAAAAAATAGTTCAATAAAAAAGGAGAGTTAAAACTCTCCTTTTAAAGTATTTAGACGGTGACAAGACGGTTAGATTTAACCATATCGGCTAAACCATGCGTTTTAAAGTAGTACTCAAGCCAGCTTTTTACAATAAGCGGGTTATTCATTTTCATCACATCATCAAGTAATTTTTGAGCATCTGTCATTGGTACATGACAAATTGCTTTACGCACACGTAAGATGTTGCTTGAACTCATAGAAAGGGTATTAAAGCCCATTGCCATCAGTAAGATTGCGGATAAAGGATCACCTGCCATCTCACCACAAATACTTACCGGTTTTTGGTATTTGTGACATTCCTTCACTAGTCGGGTTAAGGCACGCAAAATGGATGGATGGAAGTGTGAATATACGCTGGCCACATGCGGGTTATTACGGTCTACCGCAAGTAAGTATTGAGTTAAATCATTTGAACCAACCGAGAAGAAATCAACAAGCTCTGCAAACTCATCAATTTGTAGCAGTACGCTTGGTACCTCTACCATAATCCCGATTTTTGGTTTAGTAATTTTAACTTGCTCTTCTTCTTGTACAGCGATCCAATCACGCTCAAGTAAATAAAGCACTTCTTCGACTTCACTTACTGTTGTCACCATTGGTAAGAGAATATGCAAATTATTTAAGCCAATACTTGCTTTAAGCATTGCACGAATTTGCGCCGAGAAAATCTCTGGATGATCGAGTGTAAAACGAATACCACGCCATCCTAATGCCGAGTTTTCTTCTTCAATACTGAAGTATGGCAAGTCTTTATCGGCACCAATATCGAGAGTTCGCATGACCACTGGTTTATTGGCAAAGTGGCTCAACTGTTGACGATAGATAGCACGCTGTTCTTCTTCACCAGGGAAACGTTCCCGTAACATGAATGGAATTTCACTTCGGTATAGACCTACACCTTGCGCGCCACGTTGTACGCCGCGAACGACATCAATCATGAGACCTGTATTTACATAAAGTTGAACAGATACACCATCTGGAGTAATCGCTTCTTTGGTCTCGTATTGCTTGAGATCTTTTGCGATTTGCTCATCTTCTTTTTGAATTTCTTTATAACGTTGACGTAAACGACGTGGCGGGTTTACAAAAACTCGGCCCTGATAAGCATCCACAATCATTTCTGCATCATCAAGCGTGTTAACAGGTAGTTCAGTGACCCCAACCACTGTTGGAATACCCAATGCGCGTGCCACAATTACCATATGCGAGTTAGCAGCACCTTCTGAGGTTACAATAGCAGCGATATTATCGACCGGTAACTCGACGAGTGCAGCAGTACTAATTTCTTCACCAATTAAAATACTGTCTGGGCTGAGTTCACGGTGGCTAGAATCTTCTTCTTGTAAACACGCTAAAATACGTCGGCCTAAATCTTTAAGGTCGGAAACGCGTTCGCGAAGATAGTCATCTTCCATTTGTGCAAATAGGGCAGTGTGCTTTTCAATGACACGACGTACAGCACCTTGTGCCCAATGACCATCACGAATCAGATCTTTAATTTCTGCGGGTAATGCATTTTCATCTAGCATTCTTAAGAAAACGCTAAATAAAGCGCGTTCTTCTGCCATGAGTGAATCATGCATTTTTTCGTCTAAAGAACGAATCTCTGAACGAACTGATGAGATCGCTTGATCTAAAAGGCGAAGTTCGTGACTAATATCTTCTGCTTCACGGTCAGGGACAGCGCCCAAATCGGCAGGTGGATACAAAATAATAGCGCGACCTAAAGCAACACCACCTGCACCTGACGCACCTTGGAAGGTTTTATAGGCAGGCCCATTACTTGGCTTACGAAATACATCGATGTTGCCAACCGCGTGAGCATGCGCAATCACCCCAGAAAGCTGAGCACAGAGCGTAACTAAAAAGGATTCGGCTGCTTCGCTAAAGTCTTGAGGAAGTCTATTTTGGACAACTAAAACGCCCATAACTTTACGACGGTACATGACAGGTACGCCGAGGAATGAGTTATAAATTTCTTCGCCCGTTTCAGGTAAATACAAGAAGCGCTCATGTTTTGGGGCATTGTCAAGGTTAACAATTTCTTCACGTTGCCCAACCAAGCCGACCAAGCCTTCACCTATCTGCAATGAGACATGACCAACAGATTCTGGATTTAAGCCTTTTGAGGCCATCAAGACGTAACGCTGGTTGCGTTCATCGAGTAAATAAATAGAGCAAACATCCACTTTCATGGCCTCAGCAACCTGATTGACCATAATGTCTAACGATTCATGCAAACTCACGGACGCATTAATCTCTTGGACAATGCGTCTTAGAGTTTCGAGTTGCATGTTTGACATGGATGTATACTCCAGTATTTTTTAGACTATGAATGTATTTATAACAGCACTTTTAATAAAAATCATTTGCTAGATAAATGATTTTTAGGGTAATTGTTGCAACGGCAACTGTGTACACAACTCCACCATGGCTTTGCGGTAAACATCACGCTTGAAGTTGACCACTTGACCAAGAGGATACCAATAGCTAACCCACTGCCATTCGTCAAATTCGGGCGGGTCAGAGAGGTTTAACTGAATGTTTTTTGCAGGTGCAGTTAACTTCAGTAAAAACCATTTTTGTTTCTGTCCGATACATACAGGGTCAGAGTCTGACCGAATGTACCGATGTGGCAAACGATAACGCAGCCATCCTTTGGTTTGCGCAATAATCTGGACATGTTCGGGCAATAAGCCGATTTCTTCTCTCAGTTCTCGAAAAAGTGCCTGTTCAGGGGTTTCTCCAAACTGGATGCCTCCTTGTGGAAATTGCCAAGCATTGTGACCAATGCGCTTTGCCCATAAAACCTGTCCATCATCGTTTGCCAAAATGATCCCGACATTGGGTCGGAAACCTTCTGAGTCGATCATTTGGCTACCTAAATATTTATCTATATCGTTGACTTTAATCGCGGGGACAAACACTTTTTTATGTCCAGCTCGAAAAGATCAAAGTAAAATGTTTAAATTGCTACGATCTTAACGAATTTCTATCGACTAGCGGAGATAGATTTACATTTTTTTTCTTAAATTTCAGTTTAAACGAGAATTTTCATGAAACTGGCGTTGTTTGATTTAGACCATACCTTGTTAAATACCGATTCAGACCACTCGTGGGGTGAATTTTTAGTCAATGAAGGTTTGGTTGATCCGGTTCATCATCGTCAGATGAATGATAAATTTTATGAAGATTACAAAGCAGGGCAACTTGACCCATATGCTTATAATGAATTCGTTTTTGGTTTCTTAACAAAACATGACAATAGCTACTTAACAGAGCTTCACCAATTGTTCATGCAAAAAGTGATTCGTCCACAAATGCGCCCTAAAGGCTTCGATGCGATTAAGAAACACCAAGACTTAGGTCATACCATTGTGGGTATTACGGCAACAAGTGATTTTATTACCGCGCCAATTTTTCGTGAATTTGGTATTACTGAAATTTTAGCGACCAATGCTGAAGTTGTTGACGGTAAATATACTGGTAAAGTTGCGGGCTTGGCATGTTATCAAAAAGGTAAACTAGCACGTCTTGACGATTGGTTGGCTGGACGCAGTGTGTCTGAGTCTTGGGCTTATTCAGACTCAATCAATGACCGTTTTTTACTTGAATATGCAACACATGCGATTGCGGTAAATCCTGATGATCGTCTAGAAAAGTTAGCTCAAGAGCATAACTGGGAAATTCAGGACTGGTCGATTTAAGATGATCGAGTCGGAAGAGCTATGGGTTAGATAAGCTCTTCCAACTTTTAATTCATTAGGTTTAAATCATTTTTTTATATTTCTTGAAAATCCTAATCCAAAAATAAATATTGATAAGTTCAATAAAAATAAATTTTAAAAATGAGGTAATAATGTCAAAGACACCACAGATTAAATTACCAAGCCAACTTTGGAATGATCAAAGTATTGATTTAACACGCCATCGCTATCAGGGGAAATTACTGAGCAAAAGTGAAGGTTTTAAATTAGGTAAGGCTCAACGTAAAAAAGTACCACGTGAACAGTTGTCAAAACTTTCTGAACGACCAAAAGATACAACTGCTTTAACGATCTATGATTGGAGTAACCAAGGAAGGTTAGAGAAACTCAAACCGATTCGTGCAAAACGGATGAGTGTTTCACCATTTACATTTTATCGTGGCATGCCTTCTTTGATGTTATTTGACCAAGCATGGGAGCAAATAAATACAGGTTTATTTCAGCAAATTTGTGGTGATTGTCATTTAAGTAATTTTGGTGGTTTTGCGAGTCCAGAACGTAACTTGTTATTTGGACTCAATGATTTTGATGAAACTTTAGTTGCCCCATTTGAATGGGATGTAAAGCGTTTAGCAACCAGTTTTGTGATTGCAGCTCGTGATATTAATCTTGCAGATAAGGTGGGTTTAAGGGCAATTAAAATAATGCTGAATAGTTACCGTCAGCACTTATTAGAAAATGCGAAACTTTCACCACTACAAGTTTGGTATGAAAAAATTGATGCCATTACCTTATTAGAAAATACTGAATGCCGAAAACTTAGAAAGAAAAGCGAAAAGGATATTGATTCGGCACAGAAAAAAACTGTGTATTCTGTTTTGCCGAAGCTTACCCAGCAAGACCAAGAGACAGGATTGCGTCATTTTGTAGATGATGTGCCGTTATTATGGCACCCCAGTGCAGATGAACCATTTAGTAAAGATGTTGATGTATTCTTTCAACAATACCGTGATTCTTTGAAATATGATCGCCAAGTCCTTTTTGATCGTTATCAATGTACAGATGTGGCTTTTAAAGTGGTTGGTATTGGAAGTGTTGGTACCAGATCTGCGATTGCATTATTTCAAGATGCAGATCGGGAGCCGTTAATTTTACAAATGAAAGAAGCGAATCCATCAATTCTTAGTCCGTTATTTGTAGAAAAAGTAAATCACGAAGGTGAACGTGTAATACATGGACAGCAACTGATGCAGGCCGCAAGTGATATATTTCTTGGATTTTCCTCAATATCAACTCAACATTTTCATGTACGTCAGTTACGTGATATGAAAATCTCTTTTAATCTTAATGATATGGATGAAGAGTATTTCTATAAGTATGCTGAAGATTGTGGCTTAGCTTTAGCGCATGCCCATGCAAAATCTGGAAATGCAGATGTACTTATGGGATATCTTGGAGAGGGTGATACGATTGTAGACGTATTACAAACCTATGCAGAAGAATATGCAGAGCGTAATTTAAACGACTATCAGCAATTTATGAATGAAATTGCTGATGGTCAGATTCAGCTCGCTGGAGATAATGCACTTTAATAAATTACTTAACTTTGCCTGTGGTATACCAAATATTTGGATCAGGGTTTTGTTGATGCCAAAGCTTAAATTGAGCCTGCCATTGCTGAAAGGGCTCCGATAAAGTAGGGCGTGGGTCATCACTTAGACTATAAGCCATGCCTTCTACTAGCCATTTAGGTTTAGTCAGCATTGCAATATTTCCCCATTCTTCGGCTTGTCGGTGATGAATAAGTTCATGGGTGATGTAGAAATCTTTCCAGCCACGCGGTGCAACCAATAACCCCAAATTACCAACTGCTTTCGCGGCTGCTTTTTCCATACCAAAGGTATTTGCACATTGTGGAGTTGAGCAAAAAACCATAGTGGGCTGTTGATGAAAAGCACCTACTTTATCTTGGGTTTCTTGTAATGCACGATTATAAAGTGTCTTTGCAAGAGGCTCTGTCTTTGGATCATCTACACATATATGATCTTCACAATGTAATAGTGAAAGATGATGTGCGAAAACAACACGTATCGGTTTAAACCAGATCAATGTTGCAAGCATTAAGACCGCTAAAGTTACGAATCCGTATAAACCAATTTTAATTGTCTTTGAATATTGATTATTCACGATCATGAATCTTAAGTGAAAAGTGTAATGATAGTAGAGTAAAGGGTATATATTTACAGTATCATTTCCGATCAATATATGACTTTATTAATTAAAATAGCATGGCTAAAAACAGACGTACTAAAAATGAAAGCAGCAATAATTTCTTTGAAGAATTTATAGATCAGCTTATTACCGCTATTTTTGGTGAATTATTTATTTATATCATTGCCTTACTGTTTATGAGTGCAATTGGTGGAATTATTTTTGCTGCTATATTTTTCAGTTGGGGAGTTCTGTTTTTACTACTGCCTTTCGCAGTTTTGATTTATATCCTTTTTAAAAAATATAGTCATTAATACAGTTATTCCTGCATCATTTTAATCAACTCTTGCATAGCTCTAGATTGTGTACGTGCAGGGTGCCATACCATACCTAGCTGTCGATTCATCTCGACATCTAAGTCAAGCTGTTGCATATCTTGATTCAGCAATGTTTTTGGTAGTACTGACCAACCTAAACCAATCGACACCAACATACGAATAGACTCAAGCGGGTTATTACTCATGGTGATTTTTGGTTTAAGTCCTTGTTTTTCAAACTCGGCTAAAGTGATTTGAGCTGTATAAGTTTGTGCGGCAGGCAGCAAACTTGGGTATTCGATTAAGTCTTGTAAGGTCAAATTCTTTTTTTGAGCCAATGGATGAAATGGGGCAGCTACAAAAACTAAAGGGTCATTCCAGATGGTAATGTAGTTAAGACGCTCATCTCCTGAAGGAGGAAGCGTTAAAAATGCAAGTTCTAAATCACCAGCAAGGACCTGTTCGTGTGCTTGTTCAGAGTCAACAAAATGCACGTCTAGAGTGACTTGTGGAAACTGCTGAACAAAATGCTTAAGTGGTGCAGGTAAATGATGTAAACCAATATGGTGACTCGTACCGACTTTTAAACGGCCTTGTATTTGCGTTTGTTCATGACTCAGTGTGTGGTGAATATCTTTAAGTTCATTTAACCAGTTTTTGACTTTTGGTAATAACGAATGTGCAGCATGAGTAGCTTGAACCCCACGTCCTGCCGACTCAAATAGCTTTACGCCGAAGTATTCTTCGAGGCTATGAATACGTTTGGTGACAGCAGGCTGGGTAATAAAGAGTTGATCTGCAGCAACAGAGATAGACCCTGTTTCCATAACTTTTACAAAAGCTTCAAAGGCTGCCAGATTCATAATACAACTCTACTTGGAATAGAAAAATCGAGAGAGGCTAAAGTCGCCAAGCCAAAATCGTATCATGCTTGCAGCTAAACGTTCTATAAACTTGTGATTTCGCGTATTAATCTTAACCTAAGCAGTTGTCTCTTTTTCGTCTAAAGCTGATATACGGCGGTCTTTTGCTGCCCATACTTTTTCATGAAAGAAAAATGCAAATGCTTGTACGGTTGGTTCTAACATACTTAAGGTTAAAGCCATCCAAATGTTACCTGTTACAAAGTACGCGACTAGCATTGCTACTGTAATATGCATAATGTAGTAACTTAAGGTTTTCTTTAATGTACGTTGATTTTTTACAACGAATTTTTGAATATTAGCCATCATCATTCTCTCTACCTATATTTGATATTTTTAGTATAGAGATGAGAGTATAAGATTAAAAATGGATTATGCAAATGATAATCATTACCAAAGCCGATTTAAATATTTTTGAGTAATATTAATAAACACGGGAATGATTCCTAAAAGTTTTCTAATTTATAAAAATGATAAATTAGATTTATGTGAAACTCTGGCTATAATCGAAGAAAGATTAGAATTACCCAGTCCAATGGAGCAAGACGACATGGCAGGCAAAACTTTATATGACAAATTGTGGGATGACCACGTAGTTACAGAGCGTGATGATGGTTCGTGCTTACTTTATATCGACCGTCATTTATTGCATGAAGTAACAAGTCCACAAGCATTTGAAGGTTTGCAACTTGCGGGTCGTCAACCGTGGCGTTTAAGCGCAAACGTGGCTACACCAGACCATAACGTTCCAACCTCTAAAAAAGAGCGAGATCAGGGCATTGCAGGAATTGAAGATGATACGTCTCGTATTCAAGTTCAAACCTTAGATGATAACTGTAAGGCTTTTAATATTGTTGAATTTGGTATTAATGACATTCGTCAAGGTATTGTGCATGTTGTTGGTCCTGAACAAGGCTTAACATTACCAGGTATGACGGTGGTATGCGGTGACTCGCATACAGCGACTCACGGTGCCTTTGGTTGTTTGGCGCATGGTATTGGGACATCTGAAGTTGAACACGTTTTAGCGACACAATGTTTGATTCAGAAAAAATCAAAAAATATGTTGGTTCGTGTTGATGGCGTTTTAGGTAAGGGTGTAACACCAAAAGATGTTGTGTTGGCCATTATCGGTAAAATCGGTACTGCAGGCGGTACGGGTTACGCAATTGAGTTCGGTGGTCAAGTTTTCCGTGATATGTCGATTGAAGGACGTATGACGGTATGTAACATGGCGATTGAAGCGGGTGCTCGTGTGGGTATGGTCGCAGTTGATGATAAGACTATTGAATATGTAAAAGACCGTAGCTACGCACCAAAAGGTGAGCAGTGGGAACAAGCGGTTGCTTACTGGAATACTTTGCATTCAGACGATGATGCTGTTTTTGATGCAGTTGTTGAATTAAATGGCGCAGAGATTGAGCCACAAGTGTCTTGGGGTACTTCACCTGAGATGGTGATTCCAGTGTCGAAAGCTGTACCAACTTTAGAACAAGCCAAAGATGACGTACAACGTAGTGACTGGACGCGTGCGTATCAATATATGGGTTTAAATGCAGGTCAGGCATTGGGTGATATTCAACTTGATCGTGTGTTTATTGGTTCTTGCACTAACTCACGTATTGAAGATATTCGTGCTGCTGCTGAAGTGGTTAAAGGCCGTAAAGTGGCTTCTAGCATTAAGCAAGCCATGATTGTTCCGGGTTCTGGTTTAGTTAAACAACAGGCAGAAAAAGAAGGTTTGGATAAAATTTTCTTGGAAGCTGGTTTCGAGTGGCGTGAACCGGGTTGTTCAATGTGTTTAGCAATGAACGCAGACAAGTTACAACCGGGTGAACACTGTGCGTCGACATCAAATCGTAACTTTGAAGGTCGTCAAGGTAATGGTGGTCGTACTCATTTGGTGAGTCCGGCAATGGCAGCGGCTGCTGCAATCGCGGGTCATTTTGTTGACGTTCGTTCATTTTAATTCGGTCTGGAGCAAACCATGAAAGCTTATACAGTTGAACAAGGTATCGTTGCACCATTAGATCGTGCCAATGTTGATACAGATTTAATTATTCCAAAACAGTTTTTAAAATCGATTAAACGTACTGGTTTTGGCGACAACTTATTCGATGAACTTCGCTATTTAGATGAAGGCTACCCAGGTGAAGATAACTCAGTACGCCCAAAGAACCCTGACTTTGTTTTGAATCAGCCACGTTATCAAGGGGCAACTGTTTTAATTGCTCGTACTAACTTTGGTTGTGGTTCAAGTCGTGAACATGCACCTTGGGCATTAAACGAATATGGTTTCCGTACTGTTATTGCTCCAAGTTTTGCGGATATTTTCTTTAATAACTGTTTTAAAAACGGCATGTTGCCAGTCATTTTGCCTGAGAACATTGTTGATCAGTTATTTAAAGAATGTGCTGCGAATGAAGGTTATCAATTAACTATTGATTTAGCTGCGCAAGAAGTTCGTACACCAAATGGTGAAGCATTTAAATTCGAGGTAGATCCATTTCGTAAGCATTGCTTGTTAAATGGCTTGGATGATATTGGT
Organism: Acinetobacter sp. H1(2024); assembly: GCF_046557555.1. Classification (NCBI taxonomy): domain Bacteria; kingdom Pseudomonadati; phylum Pseudomonadota; class Gammaproteobacteria; order Moraxellales; family Moraxellaceae; genus Acinetobacter; species Acinetobacter sp. H1(2024). The sequence continues at coordinate 239,769 of NZ_JBKGFO010000004.1, read as the reverse complement.
TTAACTCTTCAAAATGCGGATGCAATTCGCGCTTATGAAGAAAAAACTAAACAGGTTCGTCCTTGGGTATTCCAAGAGATAAATTAACCTTTTGGTACATTTTAAACATAGTCATGGCGTCGTGTTCAAACTCTTGCTAACATGCTAAAGCATAAAAACACCTTAAAATTATGCACTAGATGAGGATTGGGCTTGAACAATGAAGAGGAACGTTACTCATAGCTTTTTGTTGGGCCTGTGCGCAATAACACTTAGTGCTTGTCAGAGCACTTACAATGTGGTCGATACTGTTCGTATTAAGCAGGCCAAACATGAAAATTTGGGGCAGAATGCAGCAATATATTGTTCGGGTGCAAAAAGTTGCGAATTCGAACGACTAAATGATATTACTGTCGTTGATGCTCAGACACGCAGAATTAGTAATCAGGCAATTCATCAAGGAATTGTGAGATTAAATGGATCGCTGTTGAGTCAAAGCAATAGTTTGTATCTGTCTGTGCCTGCTAAGCAATATGAAGTGGTCATTCGTTTTTATCCGATCTCTCCAGATCGGGCAGAAACGATCCATGTTATTCACCAATTTAAAGCTAATCATCGCTATATGTTTAAAATGTACCGAGACAAATCTAACCGTTCGGGCAGTTTGCTCAATGTTTCTGTACCAGATCCATTATGTGTTGACTTAGAGCAGGATGGGCGTGTCATTCGCCGTTTTTGTCGACCATTTGATGTAACCACAGGACTCGGTGAATTTCTCGAACAGAAAAAACTAACACCACGACAGTCATAACGCTGTCTTGTCTTTGAAAATGGAAAACTTCATGTCTAAACAGATTTTAATTTTGGCTGGCGATGGTATTGGTCCTGAAATTGTTGGGGCAGCAGAAAAAGTATTAAATAAAGTAAATGAAAAATTTAATTTGTCGTTGACTTGGGAACATGGCCTATTGGGTGGTGCAGCGATTGATGCTCATGGTGAACCGTACCCAGCTGTAACAAGTGAGCAAGCAAAGAAAGCTGATGCCATTTTATTAGGTGCCGTTGGCGGACCAAAATGGGACACCATTGAACGCTCTATTCGCCCTGAACGTGGTCTTTTAAAAATTCGTAGTGAACTTAACTTGTTTGCTAACTTGCGCCCAGCGATTTTATACCCACAATTAGCCGATGCTTCTAGCTTAAAGCCTGAGATTGTTGCTGGTTTAGATATTTTAATTGTTCGTGAACTTACTGGTGGTATCTACTTTGGTCAGCCACGTGGTATTCGTGAACTCGAAAATGGTGAAAAACAAGGCTATAACACTGACGTTTATTCTGAAAGTGAAATTAAACGCATTGCCAAAGTGGCTTTTGAACTTGCAGGATTACGTGGTGGTAAAGTTTGTTCTGTAGATAAAGCAAACGTTTTAGAAGTGACGGAGCTTTGGAAGCAAACGGTTACTGACTTACAGCAAGCAAACTATCCAAATATTCAGCTTTCACATATGTATGTGGACAATGCTGCAATGCAACTTGTACGTGCGCCTAAACAGTTTGACGTAATCGTTACTGGCAACTTGTTTGGCGACATCTTGTCTGACGAAGCAGCAATGCTTACAGGCTCAATTGGTATGTTGCCATCAGCTTCTTTGGATGAAAGCGGTAAAGGCATGTATGAACCTTGTCATGGTTCGGCGCCTGATATTGCAGGTCAAAATGTGGCAAACCCATTAGCAACGATTCTTTCTGTTGCAATGATGCTTCGTTATACCTTCCGTGAAGAAGCTGCTGCTAAAGCAATTGAAGATGCAGTAGGGCAAGTACTTGATCAAGGTTTCCGTACAGCCGATATTATGTCTGAAGGCATGACTAAAGTAGGTACAGCCGAGATGGGTGCAGCAGTTGTTGCTGCTCTTGCTTAATCGCTACTTTGCTAAAAAAAAATGCGGCTTTAAGCCGCGTTTTTTTATTGTCGAAAGGTTTTAACAGGCTTTGCCCTGATACTGGATTGATTCAGCAATGTCATTTTTAAGCTGAAAAATAACTTTGCAACTAAAATTAACATCGTAAGAATTGCTCCCTAAAGACCCCGATTGAATAGGGACTGGATTACCACCCATCTCAACATTGCTCACCATAGGAATTGGAATACTTAAGGGCCGCAAAATTGTGTAGATGAGTTGATTTGGTGTTTTTTGTGGAACATGAGCAATTTGAAAACCAAGACCACGTAAGTTTAGTTCTTGTTGAATGGTGGTCGACGATTTGCCCAGAAAGCCTTTTAAATATTCTTGTAAATCTATAGATTGCCGTGGATGAGTTGCACAACCGTTCAAATAAATAAGCATCACTGAGAGTAAACTTATTCGACATAGGGTCTGTATATTCATTTTTCTCTCTATCACATTATATTTATTATTAGATAACGGTAGGTTGGATTGCCTAGCTTGTAAAGAAAAAAAGGAAGTTTATGATAAATGGAGAATGAGTTTATCTAGGGATTCATACTCATATCCAAAAGGCTTTATAATTATTTTGCAAAAAACTTAAGGAAAACATGATGAAAAAAATACTTTTAGCATTTTTATGCAGCTTTGGAGTAACAGCAGTATATGCCGATAATTGTGACACTACTCGTAATACTTATGATGATATTTACTGTACAAATAAAATCTATGCGAGTGCTGATGCAGACTTGAATAAAAACTATCAGGCATTAAGAGCAAAATTGAATACGGCGCAAAAAAATACGCTTAAGAAGTCTCAACTTGCTTGGATACGTCAACGTGATGCTGAATGTACAGATTCAAATAGAAATAGTGTAGACGTGCAATGCCGTTTACAGACAACGCAAGAAAGAAACCATTGGCTGCAAGAAAGATTGCGTGAATGCCAAACAGTTGGATGTAAAACCAGTCGATTAAGTGAATAAATAACGCAATAAAAAAGCCACTTCATGATGTGGCTTTTTTGCATTCACTAATTAGCGAGCACGGTACGTAATACGACCTTTAGTTAAGTCATATGGAGTCATTTCGACTTTCACACTGTCGCCAGTAAGAATACGGATATAGTGTTTACGCATTTTACCAGAAATGTGTGCAATAACTTCGTGACCGTTTTCAAGACGTACACGGAACATCGTATTAGGAAGCGTTTCGGTGACAACGCCTTCGAACTCAATGAGTTCCTCTTTATTGGCCATAGCCTACCTGATGATCAAATTGGAAAGGCGCAAATTATAGTCAATTTATTTAAAAAAAACAAGATAGACATCTTCTTGTTAAAGCATCTGGTTAAACTATGACTAGTAAAAAAAGATGTAATTTTTTTCACAAAACAACTCTAATTCTGTTGTCAGTTTGGTCAATCAACGCTAATCTAAAATCATAGTTATTAGGGACTGTTCATGAAAAAAGAGTCAACAGCTCCTAAGTATCAATGAAGTATCTACATGGAAGGGCACTGCGTGGGTCAGCTAACAGATGCATCAGTTGTATTACGTTTTGGCTATCAAGCAATTCGTCGTGCAGGATTGCCAACAGAAGAAATATTAACTAAAGCGGGAGTCGCTTTAAATCAGGTCGATACCAATGCACGTACTCCGTTAAGTGCACAGTATGCCTTTTGGACTGCAGCTCAGGAAGTCAGTAAAGATCCAGACATCGGTTTGCATTTAGGTGAACATTTGCCTTTATACCGTGGTCAGGTCATTGAACACTTATTTATTAGTAGTGAAACCTTTGGTGAAGGGCTTAAACGAGCTTTGGCTTACCAACGTCTCATTAGTGATGCATTTGATGCAAAACTGGTCGTCGAAGATGGACGTTGTTATTTGACCAATGGTGAACAAATTGGTGCTGATAATCTTGTTAATCGTCATTTTTCAGAATGTGCGATTTCAGGTGTGCTTCGATTCTTCAAATTTATTACCGAAGGGCAATTTCATCCAATCTTCATCGATTTTAATTTCAGTGAAGGTGCTTCTGAAGATGAATATTTCCGTGTTTATGGCTGCCCAGTAAGTTTAGGACAAAAAGAAACAAGGTTATATTTTGACCCTGCCATTTTAGACTTCCAACTTTGGCAAGCAGAACCTGAACTATTACAATTGCATGAGCAGCTCGCAATTGAAAAGTTACAAGAACTGGCTCGTTATGATTTGGTGGGGGAAGTTCGTCGTGCGATTGGTTCGACACTGGAAAGTGGAGAAACCACGCTAGAAACTGTAGCAGCACAATTAAATATTACACCGCGCCGTTTACGGACGCAGTTAAGTGAAGCGAATACTAGTTTCCAGCAAATACTTTCAGACTATCGTTGTCGTTTAGCTAAAAAACTTTTGGCAAATACCAGTGAGAGCGTAGAGCGTATTGTGTATTTAACGGGTTTCTCTGAACCAAGTACATTCTATCGTGCGTTTAAACGCTGGACCAATGAAACGCCAGTTGAATACCGTAAGCGTAAACAGCATCGTTAAATACTAAAATTGGTTAAGCCTACTCAGGTAGGTTTAACCAATGTGGGCCAAGTGGTGGCTGTGGCAAGTCGAATTGCTCAGGGTAATAACATTGAATAAAGTAGAGGCCGTCAGGCGGAGCAGTGACTCCTGCCGCTTTACGATCTTGTGCCGCAAACATCGCATCGATATGGTCTATTTCATACATACCTTGACCAATTTCGAGTAAGCATCCGACAATATTGCGTACCATATGGTGTAAAAAACCATCTGCTTGAATATCTAAGACCAAGTAGCGACCATGTTCAAATAGACGGCAATGCGTTACATGTCGTACAGGCTTATTGGACTGGCATGCTGCGGCGCGGAAGGTTTCAAAGTTATGTGTTCCTTCAAATTTGCTAGCAGCTTTAATCATCTTTTGCACATCTAGCTGTTGGTAAATGTGCGTGACCTGTTTATGTAAGAGGGCTGGGCGACAAGGAGCGTTATAAATAACATAGCGGTAACGTCGAGCCGTCGCCTTAAAGCGCGCATGAAAGTTTTCATCCATCAGTTTAATCCACTGAATGGAAATATCTTTAGGTAACTGGCTATTTGCTCCTCTTAACCATCCTGTCTCTGGACGAATGGCATTCGTATCGAAATGAGCTACCATATTGGTTGCATGTACACCTGCATCTGTTCTACCCGCACCATGAAGTGCAATAGGTTCATCTGCAATTTTGCTGAGTACACGCTCAATCGTTTCCTGAACGCTGGCAACGCCTGGCTGTTGTGTTTGCCAACCTCGATATTGAACTCCGCTAAACTCAATACCGACCGCATAACGTTGCATAGCTTTACCTCTATTTAATGCAAATTTTCATTCCAATGGCTGAACCATTGTTCTGGGGTTGGGTATTTTAAATAGATTTGAAGTGCTTTTGCATAAAGATCTGCATGACTATGCGCATCATTAATGACAATTTTTGCAGTTTTGGCCCAAGCACTAATTGCATAACGTTGGTCAATGCCGCCAAAGGTCACTTGTGTCGCCAAGATTGGAACACAACCATGAGCATACAGTTCATCTAAGGTTGCCAATAGTTCAGGGTTTACTGCAATATTGCCTGTACCAAAGCCTTGTAACACCAAAAAGTGTGGTGTGGCAGGAAGTAAGTGACGTAACTGTTGTACCAAGTGCTGTGTTGCAATTGGTTGCATCATCCAGTTTAAAATCTGGAATGAAGCAGCTCTTTCAATTTGAGCATCTTGAACGATCAATTCATTTTGTTGAGGTGTAAACTCAACTTCACTACTTAAACCTGAAAATGCATCGAGTTCAGTCGTATGCGTTTTTAATGCAGTTTGTGCATGGAATACTTGATGATGAAATGCAAGATAAGCACCTACAGGTAAGCTAATCACTTGTTCTAATGCAAGATATAAGTTTTCAATTGCATCAGTAAATTCACGAGTATTATCACCTTGAATATTGAGTAACGGGTATTGGCTACCAGTAATTACAATATGACAGCTTTGGCCTAAAAAGCGAGCTAGGGTCGCAGCCGCATAACTGAGCGTATCTGTACCGTGAATAACAACGAAATGTTGATAGCCTTCAAGTTGTAGTTGTTGTATCCGTTGAATGAGGCGTAACCAATCAGGAGCCGTACAGGCACTGCTATCGACAATATTGGGTGCAGCGAAGCAGTCAACCGTTAAGTGTGGTGGAATCACTTTTTCAAGTTGAGGCAAGAATTGGTCGTAAGGCATAGGCGCTAAAGGTTCACCAATGCAACCAAAAGTACCACCCATATAAAATAAGGCTATTTTTTTCATATTTTTGCAGGCATAAAAAAGCAGTCATCTCTGACTGCTTATGGTAAATCGAACAGTTCTAAGAAGCTATGCGATTAAGTAGGTTTTTCGCATGTTGTTGTTGTTCTGTGTTGAATTTTTGCTCATCAGCTTGTAGTAAATTGCGCGCTGCTTGGTTCGCTCCAAACTTGATGTATTGCTCAGCCAGTTTTAAGTTAAGCTCATTTTCATTTACTTGTTTTAATTCTGGAAAAGCTTCTAGAAGTGGATCCTCTGTTTGAGCTTGCGTAACTGCTTCATTGACTACATCTATAGAATTTTGAGTTTCAAGCTCTGATACTGTAACTAATGCAGGCTCATCTAACGAAAACTCAAGAGGTGAGATTGAAGCTGCTTCTAATGGCGCTTGTTCTACGAGTTTAATTTCATCTAATGATGGAGCTTGTTCAGCAGGTTTTGTCTCTGAACTTGAAGGATTTAAGTCAAGATTAAAATCTAATGGATTGATGCTACTGTCTTGATCTGCTTTTACCTCTACTGCTTGAGTCTTATTCTCAGTTTCATGCAGAGGTGCCAAGTCAAAAGAAAACTCTAAATCAGCTAACTCATTTGTTTCTTGAGATGAAGATACTTCTGGTTCTTGCGGAGAAGTTGATACTTCTGTTTCATGTACAGGTTGGCTGGTATTTTCTGTAGTTGCAGTTTTTTCAAATGAAAAGTTAAATTCTAAAGGTTCAACTTCAACAGCAGATTCTTGTTTTACAGGAGCATAGTCTTTCTGCAAGTCATCAAAAGAAGTCTCAGAAGAGCTTGTTGTTAATTGGTCAAACTGAGCAGTTGTGTCCGATATAGCTTGTGGTTCTTCATGTGCTTTAGCTTGAGGAAAATCAATAGCATCAGGTTGTCTTGATGACTCATATTCTTTTTGTCTTGCTTCTGCTTTAATCGCTATTTCATTTAATGCCAAGCTGCGAATGTGGCTAATAAGTTGTTGAATCGCAAATTCATCTTTTTGAGCAATATGAACTTCAAGAAGTAATAAATACAATTCATGCTGGGTGTTGTCTTTTTTTAGTGCCTGATTGACTTGAGCTTCAGCTGCTGAAAACTGTTTTTCTCGAATGAGTTGTAGAATATTTTGACGAACAGTCTCAGGTACAGGACTGCTTTGTGGAAGAGCAGGAGCGACTTCTTCAACTACATTGGCTTTACTTTTTTCGCGCGAGCTTTTACTCGATTTACTACTCGCTTTTTTGCCCGATTTTTTACTTATACTTTTTGGGGAGGTGGTCTCTTGTTTTTGGCCATTCTCACGCTTTTTTAAAACAACGGCGACCACGAGTAATATGATAAACGGAATCACATATAACATTACTTTCCCCTTAAAAAATAAAATTTTGCAATATAAAGCGAGCTAACTCTGGTTTTAACTTAATGTTTTTGCTTGTGAGTTTGTTGCTGTGCTTTTAACTGCTGTTGTAACTCTGCCAAACGCGCATTCAGAAGTTGAATACGTTGGTCTTTTAAACTTAAAGTTTGATTTAGTTTGGTTACATTCCTTTGTAATGTAACGGTTTTTTTGCGAGTTGTCATAACTTTTACTGCTAACTCAGTATTGTTTTGACCTTGTTGTGTGCTCTTTTTTGCACTTCCATGAGTAGAATTTGGGCTGTTCTCTGCCACAATGCTCATTTCTGCTTGTTGTAAGCGATATTTAGCTCTACCAGAAGATGCTTTTGCTAAGTTAGTTTCACTCGATTTAGATTTTGTATGTGAAGCCTTAGCTGTATTTGCTGTTGTTAAATTTAGTGAAATTCCCTGACGCAAACGGTTTACATCACCTTGAATAAAAGCATGTCGGTTTTGAGCTTGGATATCTCGCATGACTTTAGCCACAGGTTGTTTGGTCTGTGCTGCAATACGATTGGCAATAGTCCATAAAGATTCATTACGCTGCACGACATATTTACCTGTAGGGGCTGGACCTTTATAGGTACTGATTTTCTGCTTTTTCGGTGTATTTTTACTTAATGCATTTTTTTGTTGAGCAGGCTTAGGTTGAGCCGCTTTTTTGACTGTAGTTGTTTGATTGTCACTGCTCGGTTTAAGAGAAGCGGCAGGCTGTTTTTCTACAGCAGATGGTTCATTACTCATTGCTGCGATAGTCTGCTGTGGCGCTTGAGTCGCAGGTTTTTCGGTAAAAGGCGTTGCTGGAGCCGAGTTATTCAAAGCAGGAGCAGTTCCAGTGCTAATGTTTAGATTGCGCTCACTAGCTGTAGTTTCGGCTACAGGTGTTGCTGTCTCAGCAGGTGTATACCGAGTACTTTCAGGTAGGTTTAACGCAATGTCTTTTTCATTTACGATAAATTGTGGTGAAAGTGGAGTTTCGTTAGCAGCCACCTTTTTGATAGGCGATGGCTTTAAAACAGTTTTAATATGTTGAAGGCGAGTTGCATTACCCTCACTGACTTTTACGACAATATTTAGTTCGGGATCAATAATAGGACGAGATGAGGTAATTACAATAACACCAGAACCTTGGCCATTTTGACGTGTATAAAAATTTAGATTACCAGGAGGTTGGTGAGTGACTCCCAAACCATTGAGATCTTCTTGAGTGGCTAAACTGACTTGCAAGGGAGTGTTAGGATCCGCTTGCTGAAAATTCATTTCTGCATAAAGTAATTCCCCAGGTGCAGATTGAATTTGAATAGGATCTAATGTAATCGCATAAACAGAAGGCGAAGACATAATGGTGAAAATGGCAATTTTTAATTTGTTATATGCAGTCATCTCAATCCATGACCTGATCAGTCGTAAAGTCGTTCAAAATTATACAATAATGAAATGTAAATAAATTGTTAATTTTTCACAAACCAGTTACGAAAAAGCCGATCAAATGTGATCGGCTTTTTATTTTGACTGAATAATTCAGGTCAAATTATGAGCTTTTGTATTCAACTAAAATACGCAACATACGACGCAAAGGTTCAGCAGCACCCCAAAGTAGCTGATCGCCTACTGTGAATGCACCAAGATACTCTTTACCCATATTGAGTTTACGTAAACGGCCTACAGGTACAGTTAAGGTACCAGTCACAGCTACAGGTGTAAGATCAGTCATCGATGCTTCACGTGTATTTGGTACAACTTTAGCCCACTGGTTTGAGTTACGAATCATATCTTCGATCTCATCAAGCGGAACATCTTTTTTCAGTTTGATCGTTAATGCTTGAGAGTGGCAACGCATTGCACCGATACGAACACAGTGACCATCAATAGGAACGATTTGAGAGTTACCTAAAATCTTGTTGGTTTCAACTTGACCTTTCCACTCTTCTTTAGATTGACCGCTTTCAAGCTGTTTATCAATGTAAGGAATTAATGAGCCCGCAAGTGGCACACCAAAGTTTGCAGAAGGGAAGCCTTCACCACGTTGTAACTCAGCAACTTGGCGGTCAATATCAAGAATTGCAGATTTAGGATCATCTAACAAAGTCTTGGTATTGTTGTATAAGTAACCCATACCTGTTAACAACTCACGCATGTTTTGTGCGCCAGCACCTGATGCTGCTTGATAAGTCATAGCAGTCATCCACTCAACCAAATTGTTTTGGAAAAGTGCGCCTACACCCATCAACATAAGTGATACGGTACAGTTACCACCAACGAAAGTTTTAGTACCTTTCGCTAAACCGTCTTTAATCACATTAAGGTTAACCGGATCAAGAACGATGATTGCATCATCAGACATACGTAAAGTAGATGCTGCATCAATCCAGTAGCCATCCCAACCAGTTGCTTTTAACTGTGGGAAAACTTCAGATGTGTAGTCGCCACCTTGGCAGGTAATAATGACATCCATTTGCTTCAGACTAGTAATGTCTGTAGCTTCCATAAGTGCTGGAGCAGTCTTACCACCAAATGAAGGAGCTTCACCACCTGCATTACTGGTAGAGAAATAGAATGGCTCAATATGAGCAAAATCATTCTCTTCAACCATACGTTGCATAAGGACGGAACCGACCATCCCGCGCCAACCGACCAGACCTACTTTCATGTCATTTTGCCTCGGTGCGTTAAAATTGTTAGGGGGAGTTGAGTGTATCAAAAGTGCTCACAACTGCAAGCGTTACAGAATCAAAACAGCAATTTTATTGAGTAGAATATCTTGTTTATGTTACATACAAAATTGATAAAGATGACAAAAACATTAAAAAACAAATCATCTTAAAAGAGAAATTTCAATGATTTATATCGAAGTTGTGTCTGTAGTGGTGATTTGGTTGACTTTCTGGTCACTGATCCCTCGTGATGAATGGTGGTTTCGAGGCGCTGATTTTCCACGGTTACAAATTTTGTTTGTTGGGCTAATTGCTTTAATGGGCATGTTGTTTTGGCCAACTGAATGGAATCTATGGCGTGAGATTTTACTTGCGGTACTTATCGCAGCAATTGCTTATCAACTTAAAATGGTTTTACCTTATACATTGTTTTGGAAAAAGCAGGTTAAAAAAGTTAAACCAAAGCAATTAGATCCTCAAAAGCAAATTTCACTTATTGTATCCAATGTACTTACACCTAATGATAAATATCATTTACTTCTTGAACATGTTGAATTATTAAAACCTGATTTACTGCTGACGTTAGAAACTGACAAGACTTGGGAAAATGCATTAAAAGAAATTGAGGAAGATTATCCATACCGTGTGCCTGTACCATTAGATAATTTATATGGCATGCATTTATATAGTCGACTCCCTCTTAAAAATACAGAGGTTAAATTCATTCTAAGTAATGAAATTCCTTCTATTCACACCACTGTAATCTTGTCCTCTGGAATGCCTGTTCAGCTCTACTGTTTGCATCCTAAACCACCTAGTCCAACTGAAGCAAAAGATTCAACACTACGAGATGCAGAACTTTTAATTGTTGGAGATCAGATTAAAGATCTAGATGAAAGTTGTATCGTGATGGGAGATTTAAATGATGTCGCATGGTCACGCACAACTCGTTTATTTCAACGTATTAGTGGGTTGCTCGATCCGCGTGTTGGACGACATTTTATAAATACTTTTCATGCAGACTATCCTTTATTACGCTGGTCACTTGATCATATCTTTCATAGCACAGATTTTGGTTTGATAAAGATGCAACGTTTATCTCATATTGGATCGGACCATTTTCCTGTTTATGTGGTTTTACAAACAGGTCGAATATTTGAACAAATTCAAGAAGAAGTTGAAGAAACTGAAGAAGATGCAAAAGAAGCCCAAGCTGCAATACAAGAGGGTATTGCTAAGGCTGAAAAAGAAGAAAAAGTCGTGACTGATGAAATTACAGAACCTTATAAAGGGAAAACTATATAAAAGCGAGTTGTAAGCAATATCGTACAAAGATTTGAGTCTAGGTCCAATAGGCAGGGAGAGCTAAAACCCTTATTCTACATTCATCGGCACACGGAAGCGGGAATGGATTATCCCAAGTAAGGATGCACTAAGCTGATATGGAACGACATCACGGATAAGATGTTAGAACGGAAGCGATAAAAAGAATTATATACCCTGAAAGCACAACCTCATTTACCCGAGTTTTGCAGGACGCAGAACTCGGGTTGATATCTTATATAAGTACCATTTAATTAATTATAAATTAAAGAAATATTTTAAGGTTCTCTTAATTTAAAAATCTATTTAATTATAGGTAGTAGTCCATAAATTTTTTTATATATCCGAGCCCTTTTTCAATGAAAATAGATACAAAAATTTTTTTAAATAAGTTTTTGTTTTTATAGATTATTGAAGAATAAATATAGGCTTTGATCTATTTAGGTATAAATTGGACTTGTTTAATTGGCAAATCTCAATAGAATGTGCCGATCGTTGACATGTTGGATCGTCAACAGGCATTGTTGTTTACTTCGCCGGATCGGCGGGTTGTGATTTGCTTGTGCATTTAAATTTCTGTTTGGAAATTAGTGTACATATTGAGGTTTCACTATAAAAATAGTGTTCTTCTCCCTCTCATATTTGATACTTTGCGGTGCATAAGGATTGTCTTATGAAGAATTTTAAATTTAGCCTTGCGTGGCAAATTTTAATTGCTTTAATCCTAGGGATAGTTGTCGGGGCTGTTTTACATAATCAGCCTGAAATCAAAGATAGCATTGTAAATAACGTTCTTACTCCATTAGGTAAGATCTTTATTAGCCTGATTAAAATGATTGTTATTCCAATCGTTTTCTCTACATTGATTTTAGGTATTGCTGGTGTAGGCAGTACAAAAAGTCTAGGGCGTCTTGGTTTTAAAACCATTCTCTATTTCGAAATTATTACTACTATTGCTATTTTGGTTGGCTTAGTTGCAGCGAATATCTTCCACCCAGGTTCAGGCATTGATATGTCTCAGCTGGTTCAAACAGATATTTCTCAATATAAGCATACAACTGAAGAAGTTCAGTCACAGTCTCATGGCATCATGCAGACAATATTATCGCTTATCCCAACGAACATTATTAGTTCAATGGCGCATGGCGAAATGTTACCAGTGATTTTCTTTGCTGTACTTTTTGGTATTGGTCTATCTTCATTACCAGCTACAACTAAAGACCCATTATTAAATGTATTTCATGCTGTATCGGAAACAATGTTCCGTGTAACGCACATCATCATGAAATATGCGCCAGTGGGTGTATTTGGTTTGATCGCTGTAACTGTTGCAAACTTCGGTTTTGCTTCACTTATTCCATTAGGCAAATTGGTTGTATTGGTTTACGGTGCAATCTTGTTCTTTGCTTTAGTGGTACTTGGTTTAACTGCAAAAATGTTCAGTATCAATATCTTTACTTTGCTTAAGATCTTGAAAGATGAATTAATTTTGGCATATTCGACTGCAAGTTCAGAAACAGTTTTACCGCGTATTATGCAAAAAATGGAAGCTTATGGCGCGCCAAAAGCAATTTCTAGTTTTGTAATTCCAACAGGTTATTCATTTAACCTTGATGGTTCTACGCTTTACCAAAGTATTGCAGCAATCTTTATTGCACAGCTTTACGGTATCGAAATGTCAATCAGCCAACAAGTTATTTTGGTTGTAACATTAATGATCACTTCTAAAGGTATCGCGGGTGTTCCTGGCGTATCGTTTGTTGTGTTATTAGCGACATTAGGTAGTGTTGGTATTCCTGTAGAAGGCCTAGCATTTATTGCTGGTGTTGACCGTATTATGGATATGGCTCGTACTGCGTTGAACGTTGTAGGTAACGCGCTTGCGGTACTTGTAATCAGTAAATGGGAAAAACAATACGACTATGAAAAAGCTGCTGCTTATGAAGCAACATTTAAATAAGACTGCTTTCTTTTAGTTGTAAAAAAACCCGCGATCATCGCGGGTTTTTTATTACGTTATTTCAGTATACTTTGATATAGCTCAAGAGTCTGGTCACACATATCTTTTAAACTGAACATGGTCACAGGAGCGACTGTTTGAGGTTGTTCAATATGATGCTTTACTGTTTCTACTAAGGCTTTTTCATTTTCTGCTTCAACCAGACCTTGTGGATATACATTCGATAAAATCTCGGCAACACCTCCACGGTTCCAGCCAATGACTGGTGTACCGACTGAGAGCGCTTCTAATGCTGTTCTACCGAATGTTTCTGCTTGATTGGATAGAGAGAGCACGATGTCGCTAAAAGCGAGCCATTCACGTATATCTGAGCGATGTCCTACAAAGGTGATCTTATCTGCGAGTCCTTTGTTTTGAATGGTGCTTTGCAGCTCACTTAAATAGGCCTGTTTTTTAGCATCGGCACCACCCACAACCACAGCATGTAATTGAGGATATTGCGACTGAAGTTGTTGCATTAACTCAATTAAGCTTTCATGTCCCTTTAAGCGGGTAATACGACCAGGCAAGCATAGTAAAAATTTATTTTCGAGTTCAGGAAAATCATTAAAAACCTGATTAAACCACTGTGCTGAAGGTTGATAGTTATGCGGGAAAGCAGCACGATCAATTCCTCGATAAATCCGGACAATATCTTGTGGTGGACAGTTTTTATAATGGTCAGTGATGTATTTAACTACGCTGTCAGAAACGGCAATTACTTTTTCAGCTTGAGTCATGATTGCACTATAACGATTAACTGAATAGAAACCATGTACTGTGCTAATGAGGTGAGGACGCTTATGTGCTGGTATTCCTTTTAAGGCAAAATGGGTAAGCCAAGCTGGCACACGTGAGCGTACATGAACAATATCGGGCTGATGCTCTTCAATAAGTCGACGTAAAGGGCGGATTTGCCACAAGCTCGATAAAGATTTTTTATGAATCGGTAGGGCTAAGTGTTTAGAACCTTCAGCTTCAAGTTGGGATACTAATCGTCCGCCGTTTGATACAACCAAAGATTGATGACCTTGTGCAACCAGTGCACGTGCAATTTCCAGTGTGCCGCGTTCTACGCCACCGCTATTGAGTTCTGGGAGAAGTTGCATCACTTTCATTGTTTTTTGCCTTTAGGTTGTAGCAAAGCGGGATCTTGCAATTTTGAAGTCGAAATTTAGAGATTAACCTTCGGTTCGACCTACTTTTGTTTTGGCAAAAGTAGGCAAAACCATTCTCATCCACAAAACCTGTTCACTGCTTGTGTGTATCAAATTATATCGCAGAAACAGTATCTTCACTGATTTTGGGCAGGTTGTGGATGACGTTTCCGCGAGTCATATAAATAATGTTGTGCCTACTACCAATTTAAAATCATTACGGTTTTATCTTAGTAGATCTCTTCATATCCCTCAGGACGTGTCTTAAATCGACGATGAAACCACATATATTGAGTTGGTGCGATACGAAGCTGATTCTCAATAATCTTATTCACGCGGGTTGCATCGTCGACTTCATCTTCGCTTGGCATATTGTCGACAGCAGGTTCAATCAAGATATGATATTTAGGGTTCTGTACATCGCCATGACGATAAAAATATAAAGGGACTGCAACTGCTTTTGAAATTTTTAATAAACGACGGTGGGCCGTGACTGTAGCAGCTGGCACTCCAAAAAAAGGTGCCATAACACCTTGCTTGAGTCCGAAATCTTGGTCGGGACTATACCAAATGGCATCACCATCTTTAAGGTGGCGAATTAAGCCCCGCATATCATCATGATCGATTTGAGCTTTATAAATCGTTGCTCGACAACGATAAATCAGCATGTCGAGTAGAGGGTTGTTTTGAGGGCGATACACAACATCTGGCTCAAAATATTGAGCACATACATAACCACCAGCATCAAGCAAAGTACTGTGAGTTCCCAGTAATAAAACGCCTTTGCCCTGAGCTTGAGCATTGGTAATATGTTCTAAACCTTCAATCGTGACACGGTTGTTAAACCAATACGGTTTATACCAAGCATTTAATGTCTCAAAAATACCAAGCATCATATCTACAAAAACTTGTTTTGCTTGTTGCTGTACTTTTTCAGATGACCACTCTGGAAAGCAAACTTCTAAATTACGAATAGTAGTTTTGCGACGAGATTTTAAATATTTCCAAGCGATATTTGCTAACCCGTGAGCCAAACGCCATTGAATCGCCCATGGTAAAATAGCCAAAAGCATGAGGAAAGTAATCGCAATCCATACACCCCAATATTTAGGTAATAAAAAGGACCACTGAAACTCACCGGGCGTATAAGGCTGCTTTTGGCTCATAACGATATAAAAAATCTAAAAGTTAAAACAGCCAAAAGTGTATCACGAACTGAATTTATCGTCGTAATACACAGGAGTAAATTGAAGGTTTAGAGCTGTAAAGACAAATAAAGTAGGTTATCTGCGGTGTTCTAAAAGAATACGAACAGCGAGTCCAGCTAATACGGTACCCATAATCCAGCGTTGGATGCTTGCCCAAAGTGGTTTTTGCTGTAGAAAGAGCGCAATGCTACCTGCAGAAAACACAATCAGTGCATTGACTGAAACACTTACAAAAATTTGTATGGTTCCGAGTTGAATAGACTGCGCTAAAATACTGCCTTGTTGTGGGTGAATAAACTGTGGCAATAAAGACAAATACATAATCGCAATTTTAGGATTAAGTAAATTTGTCAAAAAGCCCATTAAAAATAGTTTTAATGGTGAATCGATAGATAAGTCTTTTACACTGAAAATAGGCGCTACATTTGGACGTAAGGCTTTCCATGCAAGCCAGAGTAAATATATCGCCCCTACAATCCGAATCGTGTCATAGGCATACGGAACTGCCACGACAAGCGCTGTGATCCCGAAAGAAGCGCAGAGCATATAAAATACAAAACCAACAGCAACGCCCCCGAGGGAAATAAAACCTGCGATTTTGCCTTGACTAATGGAACGAGAGATAAGATAAATCATGTTTGGACCTGGGGTGAGTACCATCGCCAAGCAAATGAGTCCGAATGCCAAAATTTGAGAGAGATCTAGCACGTAAATATCCTTAAATATTATTATACTGGTAGGTATATCATAATTATTTTGTATACAGTGAAACTTTATTGATTGTCTTTTTGAATCAAAAAATAAGAATAATTCAGTATGATATGAATATCCGGAATTCATAGAAATTTATGAGAAATCTCCATATCGATGCCACAAAAGGTGTCTTAATTTTTCTGGTTGTATTGGGTCATTACCTTGAAAGGTTAATTGGCTGGAACGAACCTCTAAATCAAGCGATTTTAGGGAGTATTTACTTTGTTCATATGCCAGCTTTTATCTTTATATCAGGCATGTTTTTTAAAGAAGAGAAAATCCTAGAAAAGGTAATTTACTTTTTATCGTTGTATTTGCCATTTCAAATTTTATTTCAATTGCTTGATGCCTTTTATAGCGGAAGTTTATGGAATTGGTCATTCCATTTGGTATGGTTTGCTAAGCCTTATTGGGTGCTATGGTATTTGTTTGGCATGGGGGCTTGGACGGTTCTCGCTTTTTTCCTAAAAAAGACGGCATATCCAGTTCTGTTTTCAATAGTTTTAGCTTTACTTATTGGATGCTCACCCATCAATAATTACAGCTATTCGATAGGTCGAATTTTTGTTTTTCTACCTTTTTTTATGGCTGGGGTGATCTATGGTAAAACCATTTTTCAGTATATTCCGCAGTTGCCTTATGCAAAGTTATTTGCTGTTATCACATTATTAATCATTACTGCTGTAGCGGCTATAAGTCATTATAGTTATTACTGGCTATTTGGTAGTTTGTCATATTTTCAACTACATGTAGATTTATGGCAGGGAATGCTGATTCGCTGTGTACTTATGTTGCTATCGGCTATGGGTGTTTTGAGTTTATTTGTACTCACTCAAAATTTTAAACGGCCTTGGATCGGTTTAGGCCAAAAAACGCTGCCAGTTTATATATTGCATGGTTTTGTAATTATTATTTTGATTCATCAATTAAGTTTTAAATATTCGGTCGAGATCAATATTTTCATTAGTCTTGTTTTGGCTATCCTCACTTGTATGATTTTGCAGTTACAGATATTTGAACGTTTAATTCGCTTCATCTCTTTATTTGTTTATAAACCTTTTATGAAATTACTAGAAATTTTAAATCCAAAAAAAGGGCTTTAATTAAAGCCCTTTTTTATTGATTAACTGCCTTTACTCATTTGCTCAAGTTCATCCCAACGCTCTAATTTTTCAAGCAGTAATTCTTCAATTTCTGCGAGGCGTTGGCTTGCTTGAGTCGCAGCATCTGCATCAGATACAAACCATGAACCATCTGCAAGTTTGTCAGAAAGCTCGGCTTGTTCAACTTCCAGCTTTTCAATTTCAGCAGGAAGTTGCTCAAGTTCACGTTGGTCTTTATAGCTCAATTTCATCTTTTTAACGTTACTTTGAGCAGCAGCTTTTTCAGCTTCAGCTTTTGCCTGAGCTTTTTTAACGTCAGATTTCTGATCTACTACTTTGTCATCTGGACGTTGTAGTAAGTAGTCTTGGTAGCCACCGATGTATTCTGCAATATTACCTTTGCCATCAAATACCCAAGTCGATGTTACGACGTTGTCCATAAATGCGCGGTCATGCGAAATAAGTAATAGCGTGCCTTTGTAATCAGACAGCATCTCTTCAAGTAGCTCAAGAGTCACCATATCCAAGTCATTGGTTGGTTCGTCCATCACAATCAGGTTCGATGGTTTAAGTAATAATTTAGCAAGCAAAATACGGTTACGCTCACCACCAGAAAGGGCTTTTACTGGTGTACGTGCACGTTCAGGTGAGAACAAGAAATCTTGTAAATAGCTGTAGATATGACGACGGTTGCCATTCACATCAACAAAGTCAGAACCCTCTGAAACGTTTGCCATGACTGTTTTTTCAAGGTCTAAGGCATTACGCAACTGGTCAAAATAGGCAACTTCTAATTGTGTACCTGTTTTAACTGAACCGCCATGTTCGATTTCACCTAAAATGGCTTTAATTAAAGTCGTTTTACCAACGCCGTTATCGCCTACTAGGCCAATACGGTCACCACGCATGACAAGGGTAGAGAAGTCTTTGATGAGTGGTTTATCATCATAAGATACGCTTAAGTGCTCAATATCAAATACTAATTTACCTGAGCGATTTGCTTCTTGAGTCGCCATGCTCACTTTGCCTTGTTGTGAACGGCGTGCTTTTGATTCTTCACGTAAAGCTTTTAATGCACGAACACGACCTTCATTACGGGTACGGCGTGCCTTAATCCCTTGACGAATCCAAGCTTCTTCTTCAGCTAACTTTTTATCAAATAAAGCGTTTTGTTTCTCTTCTGCTTCCATTTGCTGAGCTTTAAGCTCCAAATAGCGTGAATAGTTACCTTCATAGCCGCGTAAAATGCCGCGGTCAAGTTCAACAATTCGAGTCGCAATGCTATCTACAAAAGAACGGTCATGCGAAATAAATAGAAGTGTTAAATTATTTTGATCGAGTAGGAATTTTTCTAACCATTCAATACTTTCAACATCTAAATGGTTGGTTGGTTCGTCTAGAAGTAATACGTCTGGCTGCGTTAAAAGAGCACGAGCGAGTAAAACACGACGTTTACGTCCACCAGATAAGTCTGCCAAATCTGCGTTTGGGTCGAGACCCATTTTACTTAGTAGGGCATTCACCTTATTTTCTAATGCCCAGCCATCTAGTTGGTCTAGCTTGTGCTGAAGGTTACCCATACGGTCGCAAGCTTCCATGTCTCCTAGCATACAAGCATCGGTTGCTTCATGGTAAGCTCTAAGTACTTCGGCAGCTTCTCCTGCGCCATCTGCCACAATGTCAGCAACTTTGCCAGAATCCATTGGAACGTCTTGGGCTAACATAGAAACTGTTAGACCATTTTGAATAGAAACTTCACCAGAATCTGGTAATAAGCTTCCCTCGATGAGTTTAAGTAAAGTAGACTTACCTTCACCATTACGCCCAATTAAACAGACTCGTTCGCCACGTTCTAGATTAAAGTTCGCGCCATCGAGCAGGGCAGGTCCGCCAAAAGCAAGTTGGACATCCCTTAGGGTAATATAGGCCATAATGTTTTCCAGAATCTCAAATGAGGATTTAAATGACTAAACCACCATATCATGATGATCAAGCGTCATTTTCCGCACCCATTGAAGATTTGCAAGTGCGAATTACATTTTTGGATGATTTAGTTGAACAATTAAATCAACAACTCGCTATTCAAACTCAGGAAATAGCTGATTTGAAAAAACAAATGCAATTACTTTACCTACGTGTGGAATCTTCAGATTTATCAGAAGGTATTGCGCCTTTTGACCCATTAACCAATAAACCTCCTCACTATTAATAAAAAGGCAAGTTCAATACTTGCCTTTTTAACTAGAGGATATTTTTAATTTTAGTTAAAAACCGTGTAAAACAATTTTCCCTTTTGTCTTACCACTCTCAATTTGTTGATGAATCTGTTTTAAATTTTCAGCATTAATAGGGCTTAAAACTTCAGTCACAGTTGTTTTGATTTTCCCTTCCTCAACTAGCTTGCTGACTTCATTTAATAGTTCACTTTGTTTTTGCATATCTTCAGTTTGAAACATTGAACGCGTAAACATAAACTCCCAATGCACCGATACAGACTTCGATTTAAACGGTTTAATATCTAACTGCTCAGGGTCATCAATGAGTCCAAAATGCCCTTGTGGTGCAATCAACTCTACAATATCTGCCAAATGCTGATCTGTTTGAGTGGTCGAGAACACATATGAAGGTGCATTTAAGCCTAATTGCTTGATTTGTGGCACTAAAGACTCTCGATGATCTAATACATAGTCAGCACCTAGTTGTTTTACCCATTCTTTCGTTTCAGGGCGTGAAGCTGTCGCAATAATCGTAAGGTTAGTTAACTGTTTAAGAAGCTGAATGGTAATAGAGCCTACACCACCAGCCCCGCCAATCACTAATATTGTTGTGTTTTCTGGTGCAGTCTTTGGAACTTGCAAACGATCAAATAGCATTTCCCAAGCCGTGATTGCTGTTAAAGGCAGAGCTGCAGCCTCAGTTGCTTCTAAAGTTTTTGGTTTATGACCAACAATACGTTCATCAACCAATTGCAACTCACTATTACTGCCTTGGCGATTTAAAGCACCTGCATACCAGACTACATCACCTACTTTAAATTGAGTGACTTTATCTCCAGTCGCTTCAACCACACCTACAGCGTCCCAGCCAAGCACTTTCCAACCAGATTCAGCACTTACATTTTTACGTATTTTGGTATCAACTGGATTGACCGAAATTGCCTGTACGCGAACAAGCAGATCATGGCCCTCTGCAACGGGAGTGTCGAGTTCAATATCTACGAGTGCCTCTGGCGATGTAATAGGCCCTACTTTTTGATATGCCACAGCTTTCATAATTGTGATTCCTCTTGTTGAGAGTTTGATCATAACGTAAGCTTAAAAATAGTGACTACAGACAAATAACGCTCATAGTGTCAAAAAGGATACTGTAAAATGGCAAAAGCTCGACATTCAAGTTTTGACTGTTCACCGGGTTGTTCAGTTGAAGCCGCAATCAGTTTGATTGATGGTAAATGGAAATGTGTGATTCTTTGGCATTTACTAAATGAAGGAACTTTGCGATTTAATGAAATCCGTAAACGAGTTCCAAGCATTACGCAAAGAATGCTCACCAATCAGCTTCGTGAGTTAGAACAAGATGGCATTATTCATCGCGAGGTTTATCCTCAAGTTCCTCCTAAAGTCGAATATAGCCTGACAGATTTAGGACAAGGTCTTGAGCAGATTCTATTTGCTTTAAAAACATGGGGAGATGCCCATCTGGATCGGTTCGGTAAGTTATCCACTCTTGAAACTGAAAAGTCTGCCTAAATATTGTGTCTAGATTGCTAAGAATATCTACGAGAAAATGTTGTAGTTTTTAACCTCGCAGGTTAATGGGACATTATTTTTATGATGTAACTTGCGTTTTCTGGTCAGCTTATGCAACTCTAATAAAAGAGATTAATAGGTTTTGCTATGGACAATATGGGAATTTGGGTTACCGTTATCATTGTTCTTTTCGTGCTAGGCTCCATTTTTGGTTTAAGAGTGAGTCCGCGTGAAAAGGCACTCGGTATTATGCGAGACAAAGCCCGTAAAATGGGACTACATCCACGCATAATTGCCGCACCTGAATGGACACATGTCCCGATGGCAACTGAAAAGCGTGCCAGCATGGTTGCTTATTATAGTGTATTAATCCCTGATGCTCGTTTAACGCTCATGCGTGCTCGTGTTATAGACGGAAAATTAAAAGTAGTGCAGGGCGATGAGAAATTTAATGATTCTCCCATTGCATTAAAAGGGATTTATGCTATTGATATGCAGGCAAACTGTGTAGGCCTTTATTGGGATGAGGAATCGGACCTAAAAGCCACGCAATTAGATGAGATGAAGGCTTATCTGTTGGCCTTGGCTGAAGCCTGATTTTTAAATTTATTGGTATAGGAATAACATTTTATATGGCGAATACCTCGCGCTCTGCATCTCAAAGCACAGCATCTACTGCCTCTGCTGCACATAAACGTGCCTTAGTGATTGTGGAGTCGCCTGCCAAAGCGAAAACCATCAACAAATATTTAGGTTCGCAGTACATTGTTAAGTCTTCTGTGGGTCACGTACGTGACTTGCCAACAGGCGGCAGCAAATCAACAGAGAAAAAGCCGGCTGCCCGGACAAAACTCACTGAAGCTGAAAAAGAACAAAAAGCCCAATCTGCGCTGATTAATCGTATGGGTGTCGATCCGGAACATGACTGGAAAGCACACTACGAGGTTCTACCTGGCAAAGAAAATGTTGTTGCTGAACTCAAGAAACTTGCTAAAGATGCAGATGCAATCTACCTCGCAACGGACTTGGATAGAGAAGGGGAAGCAATCGCTTGGCACCTACGCGAAGTGATTGGTGGTGACGATAGTCGTTATCACCGTGTGGTATTTAACGAAATTACTAAAAATGCCATTCAAGAAGCATTTAAACAACCAACGCGCCTAGACTTAAACCGTGTGAATGCGCAGCAAGCACGTCGTTTCTTAGACCGCGTAGTGGGTTTCATGGTTTCGCCATTACTTTGGGAAAAGATTGCCCGTGGTTTATCGGCAGGTCGCGTACAGTCAGTTGCTGTAAAACTTGTTGTGGAACGTGAACGTGAAATTCGTGCTTTTATTCCAGAAGAATATTGGCAAGTTTTTGCAGATACCCAAGCCAAAAAAGATGACATCCGTCTTGAAGCAGTGAGACAAGCAGGTAAAACGCTTAAACTGAAAAATAAAGCTGAAACTGATGCTTTATTAGAAGTTTTAAAAGGCGCTGAATATAAAGTTGCACAGCGTGAAGATAAGCCGACTAAGGTGAATCCGAGCGCACCATATATCACTTCAACTTTACAACAAGCTGCAAGTACACGCTTAGGTTTCTCTGTGAAGAAAACCATGATGCTGGCGCAGCGTTTGTATGAAGCTGGTTTTATTACCTATATGCGTACGGACTCAACATTCTTGAGTGATGACGCTGTAAATATGGTACGTGCTCATATTGAAAGCCAGTTTGGTGAAAAATACTTACCAGCAAAGCCAAACCGCTATGGTAACAAAGCGGGTGCTCAAGAAGCCCACGAAGCAATTCGCCCTTCAAATGTTTCACTTACAGGTGATCAACTTGCGGGTGTAGAGCGTGATGCTCAGCGCTTATATGACTTGATTTGGCGTCAGTTTGTTGCTTGTCAAATGACACCAGCAGAATATTTGTCTTCAACTTTAACAGTTGAGGCAGGCAACGTTGAGTTAAAAGCAAAAGGTCGTACGCTTGTATTTGATGGTTTTACGCGAGTTCGTGGTGCCAACAAGTCTGATGACGATATTATTTTGCCAGCTATTAAAGTCGGCGAAATCTTAAAATTAGAGAAGTTAGACCCAAGTCAGCACTTTACTAAGCCGCCTGCACGTTTTACTGAGGCATCTTTAGTAAAAGAACTTGAAAAACGTAGTATTGGTCGTCCATCGACTTATGCAGCGATTATTTCTACCATTCAAGAACGTGGTTATGTCAAATTAGAAAATCGTCGTCTTTTTGCAGAGAAGATGGGCGAGATCGTGACAGATCGTCTTGATGAAAGTTTTAATAACCTGATGAACTATGCGTTTACAGCAGACCTTGAAGGACAGCTCGACAAAGTTGCTACAGGTGAGCGTAACTGGAAAGAGTTACTCGATACTTTCTATGGTGATTTTAAAAAGCGTTTGACCAATGCTCAAGGCGAGCAAGGCATGCGCCGTAACCAGCCAGTTGAAGTACCAGCAGTACATTGTCCTGAATGTTCACGACCAATGCAGATTCGTACAGGTACAACTGGCGTATTTTTAGGCTGTTCTGGTTACAACTTGCCGCCTAAAGAACGCTGTAAAGGCACTTTGAACTTAACACCAGTTGAGTCTTTAGCTGCGTTATCTGATGATGATGGAGCTGAAACGGCTGACTTGATGTCAAAGCATCGCTGTCCAAAATGCGGTACAGCAATGGATAGCTATGTGATTGATGGTGGTCGCAAGCTTCATGTCTGTGGTAACAATCCAGATTGTGATGGTTATGAGCTTGAAGAAGGCGAGTTCAAGATTAAGGGTTATGATGGCCCAACTATTCCATGTGATAAATGTGACGGCGAAATGCAGCTTAAAACTGGTCGCTTTGGCCCGTATTTCGCTTGTACCAGTTGTGACAATACCCGTAAAGTCTTGAAGAGTGGTCAACCTGCACCTCCGCGTGTAGAACCAATCAAGATGGAACATTTGCGCTCAACGAAGCATGATGACTATTTCGTGTTACGTGATGGTGCTGCTGGTCTATTCTTGGCTGCAAGTAAGTTCCCGAAAATTCGTGAAACACGTGCACCAAAAGTTGCTGAGCTTCGCAGTGTTGCTGACCAACTTGATCCAAAATACCAGTTTATTTTACAAGCTCCAGATGTAGACCCTGAAGGTAATCCGACTATTGTGAAGTTTAGTCGTAAGAACCAATCACAATATGTAGGATCTGAAACACCAGAAGGTAAACAAACCAAATGGAGCCTGATTTATCAAGACGGTAAATGGATTGAAGGCTAAATAAGACAGTTAAAAAATGCTAGCTCAGCTAGCATTTTTTATATCAACAACAATAAAAGAAAATTTAATTTTTATGGGGAAAAAGAATGTGGAAAAACATTCGGATTTTATGCCTATTGATTATTTTATTAATCGTTGCGGTTCAGGCATGGCGAGATCAGAATCAAGACTGGAATCAGCCTATTGTTGTGGTATTGCACCCAGTAAATGCAGATGGTTTACAAACCACGCAAGCTTATATTCATCAGTTACAAAACGCTGATTTCCAAACGCTCAAAAGCTATTTAAGTGAATGGTCACAGCATTATCGTGGACAGTCCAGCAACTTTGAGATTCGTTTAGGGCAACAACTACAGCATCGTCCACCTGTGGTTCCGCAAAATGCCAATATTTTGAATGTAATCTGGTGGAGCTTGAAGTTTCGTTTTTATGCATGGCGACAACAACAGCCTGAAGATAGCGGAGCGTCACTTAAACTTTATTTAAATTATTATGATCCACGTTATCAAAAAGTTTTGGTCCATTCGACTGCTTTAGAAAAAGGTCGTATTGGTAGCGTCAATTTGTTTGCTGCACGTGAGCAGGCATCAGAAAATCAGGTCGTTCTTGTTCATGAGCTATTGCATGGCTTTGGCGCAAAAGATAAATATGATTTAAAAACAGGGCAGCCGATTTATCCATTGGGTTATGCACAACCCGAAAAAGTACCTCTTTACCCACAAAAGCAAGCAGAAATCATGGGGGGTAAAACTCCATTGTCTGAGCAGACCAATAAAATGCCAAGAGATTTACAAGAAACCGTAATAGGTTTACCAACAGCTCAAGAAATTGGTTGGTTGAAATAAAATTGTGGATAAATACTGTTTTATCCACATCAATTGTTAATAAACGATGCAGATCTTATACAGACAATAAATGTGAAGTAAATCACTATAATGACAATATATAAACTTCCTAATACCTGATAATAAGAGTAGCCATGATGAAAACTGTAGGTAATGATTTAGTTCGTAATCAGCTACATGCTGATCGTAAATGGTATCTAATATTAGGCTTTGTGCTCATTATTTTCGGTTTAGTCTTATTTAGTTCACTACCATTTGCAACATTTTCGGTTGTTTTCCTATTTGGTATTTTAATGATGATAGGCGGTGTTCTGCATTTGATTGCTGCCTTAAGTGTATTTAAAGGTGGTAGTCGATGGCTTTGGGCACTTTTTGGGGTGCTGTATTTAATGGCTGGCTATTACGCATTTTCTACACCTGTGACTACAGCTGTAGTTTTAACTAGTCTGTTATCGATTGCACTGATTATTGCTGGGGTCATCCGCACCATAAACGCATTTTTATTAAGACCAATTGCTGGGTGGGGATGGACATTATTTTCAGGTTTATTAACCCTAGCTACAGGTATTTTAATTTTAGTTTCTAAGGACTCACCGTTTTGGGTATTGGGAATGTTTTTGGCAGTAGATATTTTATTTCAGGGTATTAACTTTTTAGGATTGGCTTCTGCAATTAAACATTTACCTTCTAGCTCAAAAACAGTTTCTTAAATTAAATAGCGAATAAAGGGCACTTTAAGGTGTCCTTTTTTGTTTTTAGTGAGCTAAGGTCCATCTCGTGGCATGGGTCTGTTAAACTAGGCCTTGGTGTTTTAGCGATGTGTGTTATGAGTCTTGCAAAGTTAATTAATGAATTAAATGCTCAGCAAAAAAAGGCAGCAACGACTACGGCTCAAAACTGTCTGGTTTTGGCTGGAGCAGGCTGTGGCAAGACTAAAACCATTGTTGCTCGCGCAGCTTATTTAATTGATCAGGGGTTACCTGCAAATCAAATCCAAATTTTAACGTTCACGCGCCGTGCTGCGAGTGAAATTGTAGCAAGGGTTGAACAGCATGTTGGGGCACAAGCCAAAGGTCTTCGTGCATCAACCTTTCATACCTTTTGCATGTACTTGCTGCGTCGTAATCCACAAGCATTTGGTTTAACCCAATTTAGTATTATTGATCGTGATGATCAGTTACTCATGTTTCGCTTATTGAGAGGTAAAGACAAAGATAACGTTTTACCTAAAGCAGCAGAGCTGTGTGATTTGTATTCTTATGCCCGTAATACGCAATCTAAGCTTTCAGAGGCATTACTCAAGCAATTACCTGAAGCATATGAGTACAAGGCACAAATTGCGGAGCTAATGAAAACCTATGAGCAACGTAAAAGAGAGCGCAATTTTTTAGACTATGACGATATTTTGTCGATTGTCGCTGTTCATTTGCAAAACTCGGAAGCACTCACAGATTGGGTTGCAGGTTTTTGCCAAGCTTTGTTGGTCGATGAAATGCAAGATACTAACCCTTTACAGTGGGCACTTTTGCAGCCACTCATTGGTAAGGTGAAATTATTTTGTGTGGGTGACGATGCTCAGTCCATTTATGGTTTTCGTGGTGCCGACTTTGAAAACATTCATTCTTTTAAAGAACGGATTCCTGACGCGGTTATTCATACTTTAGATTTAAATTACCGCTCGACCCAAGAAATACTAGACTTATCTAATTGGTTATTGGCGCATAGCCCAATCGATTATGAAAAACAGCTACAGGCATATCGTGGCAAAGGGCAAAAGCCACAGCTCCACTTATTTGGTAATGAATTTGAAGAAGCTAATTGGATTGCACAAGACTTAATAGAGCGACATCAGCAGGGCGCAAATTGGTACGACCATATGGTGTTAGTTCGTTCTGGCTACAGTGCTCGCTATTTGGAAGGTGCATTTATTGCCGCTGAAATTCCTTATCGTTTTATTGGTGGCGTAAAGTTACTGGAATCCGCACATGTAAAGGATGTACTCAGTCTATTGCGTATTGTGAGTAACCCGCAGGATGACTTGGCTTGGATGCGCTTTTTAACCTTATGGGATGGGATTGGTGATGTTGGTGCTAGTAAGTTAGCACAAGAGTTAATGGGCATTAGTGAGGTTGAAGAACGTTGTCAGCGTTTGGAGCGTCATGGAAAAGTCCCTTTACAGGCTATTTTAATTTTGAAACAGCTTGATGTGTTACAGCAGCATGTTGAAGCAAGTATTGGTTTGGCACTCGATGCCCTAAGTGAACAGTTAGAGCAAAACTATAAAACGAAAGACTGGTCACGTCGCGCTAAAGATTTTGATTTGGTTAAACAACTTGCGCGTAAGCATGCATCGCTGGGTGAATTTCTTGAAGAATATGTGCTTGAGCCGATTTCAGTTTCTGAAATTGAAAAAGCAGGTGATGATGATTTAGTGACTTTAATTACAATTCATTCGGCTAAAGGTGCAGAGCAAAAGGTATGTTATGTACCGCATGTTTCGCCAAATCAGTTTCCATATGCACGCGCACAGGGGGATTTTGATGATGTCGAAGAAGAACGCCGTGTGTTATACGTTGCATTAACACGTGCGGAAAATGAATTGATTCTGACGAAGCAAAACCTGAATACATGGTCACAAGACACGTATGATGAACAAGGTCGTAAAATCGAAAGTTATTTCCTAAATGATCTACCCGCACATTTAGTTCAGGCAAAAATTCATCGTCAAGTTCCACAGCCATTTGCCAAAAAACAATGGAACACTTCACGAACAGTAAACTTAGGTTTTGGTATCGATCTCGACTAAACTACTGTATAAGACACTGTGAATACTCAAATGTATATTGGCCCTTATTTTGAAGGCCAGTGAAGGTTGGAAAATGAAAATATTAGTTCGTAATTTAGATCGCTTAGTGACTGAAGCCGAAGTTTTAGAGCTGTTTAAGGCTTATGGTAAAGTTGATTCTTGCGTCGTTGTAACCGATAAAGAGACAGGTAAATCAAAAGGTTTTGGCTTTGTCGAAATGCCGAATCCACGTGAAGCGATCAAAGCCATTAAAGGCTTAAATACACTTAAAGTAAAAGGTTACGGAATTCGCGTTAAAGCCGCTGAAGAGTAATGCGTTTATGCAACAATTTTTAGCTCTTTCTGTGGTTGCTCCAAATGGAACCCGTATAGCCCAAGGTGTAAAGACACTATAAGTTCGTTCATGGGTTCCTACAGAGTTGCCTCTTAAAGATCTATTAATTGTTGAAAACCAGAATTTTTTAATCAATGATGGTGATGAGTAATACCGA
The DNA here is from genome assembly GCF_046557555.1 of Acinetobacter sp. H1(2024). Taxonomy (NCBI): domain Bacteria; kingdom Pseudomonadati; phylum Pseudomonadota; class Gammaproteobacteria; order Moraxellales; family Moraxellaceae; genus Acinetobacter; species Acinetobacter sp. H1(2024). The sequence goes on along the minus strand of NZ_JBKGFO010000004.1, from coordinate 210,761 downwards.
AAAATTTATCAAGTCGCTTTGGATTTTCCATAAATAACGTTGATTTTATCAATGGAGTCGTTAAGCTAAGAATAGCCATATTGATGGCAATCTTTAGAACAGGAAAGTTTAGTTATGTCACGTGTTGCTCGTTATCATGCCGATCGTACCAATCAAAAACTCTATTTTGCGCGCTTAGCGTGTCAACAAGCAGAGCAAACTGATCATGTACAGCAGGTACAAGCTTATCGTGAAACAGCTGTCTTTCACTTGCATGGTGCAATGCTAGCTTTTCTGCAAGAACTGGTACGTTACTACCGTTTAAATGACTCGCAGCCGACATTAAAATCGATTGAAGAACTCATGGCGGCAAAAGGTCAGGTTTCTCCTGAGGTTTCTGTTTTGCAGCAATTAGCCAAAGATGGCTTTGTTGCAGAGTTAAAGCGCGCTTACCGTATGTGTCAGTACGCACCAGAACCAACTGAACCAACGCCAGAAGAAGAAACATCTTCTAATTTGATCATTAAAGTGACTCAGGGACCTCAGTCATGGTTGCCCGATGTGAAAATCTTGCGTGAATGGCATAGAGAATTAAGTCATTTAATTGATGGTTTTCGTAACGAAATGGTCGAGTTCTAAAATTAAACTGTTTAAGCGCTTGAAATTTAATCCTAGTGCGCCTATATAAATAAGACGAGAGATGCAAAGTGCAAGGGTGCTTTGCCACCATGTTGAAACATGGAGGAAGTATATGTCTATACAGCAATTGAAAGAGTTATTTGGCAATCAAGAAGCAGTGTTGGAGTTAGTCCAACTCGAAGGTGGTGAGCTTGCCTTGCGTAATGCTGGTTCTGAAAAAGAACCCTTGGTTAAAATTCAGTTTAGTGATGAACTAAAAGAGATTTTAGGCGAGCAAACGCCTGTAGTTGCACAGCATATGATTCAGGCTGCTTTATTTGGACTGCTCGAAAAGCAGGTCAATGAATGGCAGGCTGAGGTTGTAGATGAGCAGCCTAAATTCCTAAGTTAAAAAAAGCGTACTCTTGAGTACGCTTTTTTGTATACGTTAATGCTGTGTTGACTGATGCGCCAGTTCGATTTGATTTAAAATATGGTGGCTCATATTCTTTGCCATTTCTTCTTTTGCATAGAATACTTCGCCAATATTTTCATCTCGAATAACTGCTGCTTCTTCTTTACTTTCTGCACAAATTAAAACCTGAATTTGAGGATTTAATTGTTTGGCAATATCCACAATTCGGTGAATATCTAAAATATCCATAGGGGAAATCACCAATAGTCGTGCATGCATGATATGAGCCTGAATTAAAACACCAGGTTCAGTTGCGACACCACTCACGGCAGCAATATTTGCTTGACGTAGCTTTTCTACAATTTCACGATTTTCTTCTGCAATAACGACTTTAATATTCTGATTAATTAAATTTTCAGTAATACGTCGTCCAACACCACCATACCCTACAATCACCACTTGATCGCGTAGATAAGCTTGGTCAACTTCATCTGGCAACATTGCGAGTGGGTCACCACTGCGCTCGAGAAGACGTGCTAAATGAGAGCGTTCACGAATCCAGCGTTGTACAGGTTCAACTGCCGAGAAAACAAAAGAGTTAAGCGTAATAGAGAACAAAGCGCCTGCTAAAATCAGGTTTTGAGCTTCTAGCGTTAATAGACCTAAAGAAACGCCAAGTGTTGCCAAAATAAATGAGAACTCACCAATTTGTGCAAGGCTGGCCCCGACGGTCAAAGCAGTATTGATTGGATAGCGGAAGAATAAAACTAAAGCCATTGCAGCAAGCGTTTTACCCACCATAATAATCGCGATAACTGCCAAAATATGCAGTGGACGCTCGATAAGGATATGTGGGTCAAACAACATTCCTACCGAAACGAAGAATAAAATCGAGAAAATTTCACGTAGAGGAAGGGTTTCTTCTTCTGCACGGTGGCTAAAGTCTGATTCTTTTACGACCATACCTGCAAAGAAGGCTCCTAAGGCCATTGAAACCCCAAAGATGGCATAAGAGCCATAAGCGATCGAAACAGCAGCTGCTACGACAGTCAGCGTAAATAGCTCTCTTGAACCTAAGCGCGCAACAAACTGCATAATGATAGGAACAACACGCTTACCCACAATAAGCATAAACGCAATAAAGCCAATCACTTTTAATAGAGTGATTCCCAGTGTTAGCCAGATGTTTCCTTCTGCGCCTGCTGGTGCTTTTCCACCAAGTAAAACCGCTGTAGCTGGAAGAAGTACTAAAACAAGTACCATTACCAAATCTTCAACTAACAGCCAACCTACAGCAATTTTGCCGTTTACAGAGTCTAAAAGACCACGGTCGCCCAAAGCTTTTAATAATACAACAGTACTCGCACACGATAAGCTTAAGCCAAAAACTAGTGCAGAGCCAAAGCTCCAGCCCCATAGCATTGAAACGCCAACACCAAGTAAGGTAGCAACGGCTATCTGTAAAATTGCACCTGGTAAGGCAATACGTCGAACTTGTAAAAGATCATTTAATGAAAAATGCATCCCAACGCCAAACATCAGAAACATTACACCAAGCTCAGCAAGTTGGTTGGCTAGATGAATGTCTGCTTCTATACCGGGAGTGTTGGGACTAATAATAATTCCGGCAATTAAATAGCCGATAAGAGGGGGAAGTCGTAGTCGGGCGGCAATATAGCCAAAAAAGAGGGCAACGCCGAAACCAACAGCAAGTAAAATAATTAAATCTACGTCATGCGGCACTAAAAACTCCTTTTACGTGAGTTAGGCTAAAGACAAGCATAAAAAATGCCAAGGCGGAATATGTAGAAAGTTTAACAAAAAGGTGGGTATAAAAAAAATGCAAAAAAAAACGACTTCTTTAAGAAGTCGTTTTTTTCGACGCTAAAATTATTTGATTTTAGCTTCTTTAAAAATCACGTGTTGACGGATTTTTGGATCAAATTTTTTGATTTCCATTTTTTCCGGCATAGTACGTTTGTTTTTAGTCGTGGTATAGAAATAACCTGTACCAGCTGAAGAAACGAGACGAATCTTATCACGCATTGCTCAGACTCCTTAGATCTTTTGACCTTGAGCACGAAGGTCTGCAACAACCTTTTCGATACCCAATTTGTCAATAATACGCATACCTTTAGTGGTTAAACGAAGACGTACAAAACGTTTTTCGCTTTCTAACCAGAAACGGTGGTGGTGCAGGTTCGGCTCGAACCGGCGCTTGGTTTTGTTGTTGGCGTGTGAGACGTTGTTACCAACGACTGGACGCTTGCCGGTAACTTGGCAAACCTTAGACATGGTGTAACTCCATTGATTTAGCCAACAGCAAATCTGTGGCCAGTCATACTAAATGTAAACGGATGAATTCATTCAAGGGGCGTTTTATACCAAAAATACGATTAAAAGACAAGCGAAATTGGTAAAAACGAAGCATGATCTAGTGTAACAGATCATGCCTTGATCAGTTAACGCAACAAGGTTTTCGAAATGAAGCGATGAATTGGTTTATTGAACGGTGGAAGAATGTATTTCAGGCTATAAAGTTTTGGATTCGACATTACCGAACGTTCATGTGAAAGCCCGAAAAAGCCTTCTGGTCCGTGATATTTGCCCATACCTGATGCCCCAATTCCGCCAAATGGCAAGTCATCTTGAGCAACATGGGTGATGACCATGTTAATTCCGAAATGTCCTGAATGAGTATGCTGAGAGATATAATCGGCGCGTGCCTGATCATAGTCAAAATAATACATTGCTAAAGGACGCGGACGACTATTAATAAACTCAATGACTTCTTCTATTTGGTCATATTCTAAAATTGGTAGAACAGGACCAAAAATTTCATTTTGCATAATATCCATTGCAGTCGTTACACCAGTTACTAGAGTCGGTGGAATTTTGCGGACATCATCTAAAATTTCATTTTGCGGATTAATTTCAACAATACGGGCACCCTGATCACGAGCATTTTCAAGATATCCTTGAATACGGTTGTACTGTTTATCATTAATAATAGAAGTGTAGTCTTGGTTATTGCGGAAATGAGGGTACATTCCTGCGACAATCAATTTAAAGTTTTCAATGAACTCGGCAGTTTTGCCTCGTGGTAAGAAAATATGGTCTGGCGCAACACAAGTTTGACCAGCGTTCCACAATTTACCTACAGCAATACGTTGTGCGACATCTTTCATCTCTACGGAAGCATGGACAAGAGCAGGGGATTTACCGCCTAACTCAAGAATAACCGGCACAAGGTTTTGAGCTGCGGCTGCCATGACGGTTTTACCAACCGAAGTCGAGCCTGTGAAAATCATTTTATCGAAAGCTAAATGGCTAAACGCATCGGAAATTACACCGCCACCATTTACAACAGCGACCAACTCTTGTGGGAATGCTTCCGCTAATGCACTTTCAAGAACTTGTCCAAAGTTTGGAGAAGCACTCGAAATTTTGATCATGGCATGATTACCAGCCGCGAGAGCACAGATGAGTGGCCCAACTGATAAGAGTAATGGGTAGTTCCAAGGTGTAATAATGCCAATAATACCCATTGGTTGATATTGTACCCAACCTTTTGCTGGCTGATGTAATACACTGATATGGCGTTTTGATGGTTTCATCCATCCGGTTAAGTGCTTACTGTAATACTTGATTTGTTCAAGACAAGTAAGCAATTCACCAATTTTGGTTTCCATAATGGCACGATTACCATAATCAAGGTTAATTGCTTCGGCAATCTGATCTTGATATTTTACCAAAACTCTTTTAAGACGAGCTAAACGATCAATACGCTCTTTAGCAGTGGGTACCGGATGACGTAAGTAGGCAATCTTTTGCTGCTCAAGCAAATCATGTAAATGCTTAACATCATAAGGAACCTGAGTCTCTGGATTTGTTTTTGTTTGACTGTTCATCGGTACTTACCAAATATACTGATATACTTAGTTTTTAGAGTAAATACTCTAAAGAGTCAAGTTGGTTTCTGTATTCACGTCTTAACCATATGAATTAACGAAGGTTATTGAAATGTCTCTACCTAAAGCTCTGAAGACAAAAGACCGGATTTTACAAATCAGTTTGCAGCTTTTTAATGAGCGTGGCGAACGGTCTGTCACAACCAATCATATTGCTGCAGAGTTGGGGATTAGTCCTGGAAACTTGTATTACCATTTTCGAAATAAGCATGAAATCATTAAGGAATTAATGTATCAGTATCAGGTAGAGACTTTAGAAATGCTCTCTTTACCTGAAGACAGACCTTTAACCACTACTGATAAAATTAACTACTTTCAAGTGTTGAGTGGTCAACTCTGGAATTATCGTTTTATTCATCGTGATGTTTATCACTTAGTTGAAAGCAATGAAGACTTTAAAAAGATCTATCCGAGATTTGCAGGCCAAGTCATGCAACAAGGGCAAAAAATTTATCAAGCCTTTGTCGACGCAGGCCTTATGAAAATGACGGCTTCTGAAATTGAAGCACTCATTATTAACCTTTGGATTGTTTTAACGAACTGGACTAATTTTTTATATATGTCTGGACATATTAGTGACAACAATCATCTTGAAGAGAAATGGGTTTGGCAGGCATTACGTCAGATGGTTTTCTTAGAGGGCCCTTATTTAATGGGTGAAAGCCGTGCCACTTATGAACAACTGCTCGAATCACTTGGGCCTTCTGATCTTTTCGCAAGCTTGTCATCCTTAAAAGATGAATAGTTGTGCTTGTTTATTTAGAGCGCTAGAATACTCGGCTTATCAAAAATTTGTCTCAATTAAGTGATATTAACAAAATGAATATGACCACTGCCAATACAGCCCGTTTACTGATTACTTGTGAAGACAAGCCTGGGATCGTACAGGCTGTATCGAGCTTTTTGTACCATCAAGGTGCAAACATTACCGCGCTTGATCAGTATGCGACGGAAGCTCAAGGCGGGCGTTATTTCATGCGTGTTGAATTTGAACTTGATCATTTACAGTCGCGTAAAGATGCATTAATTCAAACATTTGCTGTCAACGTTGCTGAGCGTTATGGCATGCAATGGCGTCTTGCATTCGTAAACGAAATTAAAAAAGTTGGTATTTTAGTTTCTAAAGTCGACCATGCTTTACTTGAGTTATTGTGGCGTCATGCACGTGGGTCGTTACCTTGTGAAATTACGCATGTGATTTCTAACCATGAAGACTTGCGTGAATCTGTTGAAAACTTCGGTATTCCATTTACTGTAATTAAAGTAACTAAAGACAATAAAGCTGAAGCTTATGCTCAAATTGATGAAATGATGCAAGGTAACGACTTATTAGTTCTTGCACGTTACATGCAGATTTTAAGCGAAGATTTTGTTGCAAAATGGGAAATGAAAATCATCAATATTCACCATTCATTCTTACCTGCTTTTGTTGGTGCAAACCCATATAAGCAAGCCTATGAAAAAGGTGTGAAGTTGATTGGTGCGACAGCTCACTATGTGACTGCTGACCTAGACCAAGGTCCGATTATTGAGCAAGACGTTGAACGTGTAAGCCACGATTATAATGTTGAGCAGTTGCGTGAGCTTGGTGAAGATGTAGAGCGTAATGTATTAGCTCGTGCTGTTAAATGGCACTTAGAAGACCGTATCATTGTAGATGGTAATAAGACGGTTGTTTTCTAATTACCTCATATTTTTAAAAGCATGCTCTTAGGCATGCTTTTTTTATGGCTAAAATAAATTTAAAATGTTATAACGTAACATAAATTTGATGTTCGATTGCTTAGCCTTAATATTTAATTGTTTAATCAACGCTTATGTTGAGCACAGTTTGATAAATAAGAAATGAACTCATAATTTTAGTGTGCTGTTTATACAAGAGAAAAGTAAGGTGATATCACTTTATGAAGTTAGATAGCACAATACTGGGTAGTGTTTTTCGCGAAAAAGTAGTTGCAAATGAAAACACTTCTCATTTATTATTGTGGCACTTTATTGTTCTATCCGATGTTTGAAATCGTTTCTCTTAATTAAAGGTCGAGATCATCATCCATTAGGTAATTAGATTCTTATGAGTCAATCTTCCGCAGCCTTAAACTCTCCTAATCCGATGAAAAAGAAAGTCATCACGGCCCTAATTGCGGTTGCAATTGGTCATATCGGGGTCTTATGGGCAGTTAGCCACATTAAGCCTGCTGAACTAAAGCCAATTGATAAGAAACCTTTACAAGTCCGCTTTGTAAAAATTCAAGAGCAACCGAAACCACTACCTCCTAAACCAAAGGAGCCGCCTAAAAAGCCGGAACCTAAGAAAGAGGTAAAAGAAGTTAAAGTTGTTGAGAAACCTGTGACTCCACCTAAACCAGTGGAAAAAATCCAGCAGGTGAAAAAGGCTGAAACTCCTAAACAAACAGTAAAGACAGAACCAAAAGTTGAACCCAAAATAGCCGCTCCAGCGACAACTGTTACTGAAAAAGTCGTTGAGAAGCCAAAACCAGTGGTACAAGAAGCGCCTAAAGCTCAACCTGCACCAGATCCGTCACCAAAACGCGTTTCAATTGGTGGTTCAGGTGTACAGTGGAGCCGCTCACCACGTTTGACTGTTTCACCAAAAGATTTACAAGGTGAAGCACGCTCAGTTGTTGTACAAATTGAAGCTGACGAAAAAGGCAAAATCATCAACGTGCGTGTGACCCGAAGCAGCGGTATTTCAAGTCTAGATGACAAAGTGATTCGCGCTGTTCGCGGTGCGAAATTTAAACCTTATATGGAAAATGGTGTTGCTTATCCAATTAAAGCAGAGCAACCCTTTGATTTAACCCCTTAAACGAATTTGAGTCCCAACGGCTAACCTTAATCAGGAGTTCGAATATGAACTTTTCAATCTATTGGCAACATGCAGATGCAGTGAGTAAAACCCTGTATTTCATTTTATTGGCAATGTCGATTGCTACTTGGACAGTTTTCATCTTACGTTTGATGGGGACTCGCCAACTAAAACAACAAGCTTATGCTCAACTTTCTAAGGCTATTACTTCGTTAAAGGCAAAGTTACAACCTTTAAGTTTTGAACAGCGTAAAGCAGTTGCAGAGCAAGCATTATTGCGCCAAATTTCTGCTGAAAAAGTCAATGCTGAAAAAGGTATTTCTGTTTTAGGAACAATTGCTTCAATTGCACCATTCGTTGGTTTGTTTGGTACGGTATGGGGTATTTTCCACGCGTTGGTTGCTGTAGGTAAGAGTGGACAAGCAGGATTGGCTCAAGTAGCTACACCAGTAGGTGAAGCGCTTATTATGACTGGTCTTGGTCTTGCAGTTGCGATTCCTGCAGTATTGGCTTATAACATTTGTGTACGTGCTAATCGTGGCCTTGCTCATGATTTACAAGATCAAGCACACAGTTTGTTAATCGATACCATGTTGCAGCAAGACTCAACTGTAAAGTCTGATGTTAAAACTGCAGAACAAAGTTATGTTGGAGGTCAAGCTTAATGGCTTTTCAATTGGGTGAAGACCACGATAGTGGCATAAATGAGATGAACCTCATTCCGCTAATCGACATTATGTTGGTGTTAATGATCATCTTTTTGGTCACAGCAACAGTTGCCAACCCATCGATTCCATTAACACTGCCTAAAACAACTGCTGAAATTATTGATCCACCACCAAAAGCGATTACGATTAGTATTAATGCAAATGGTGAAGTGGCTTGGGATACTCAAGTAATTAGCCTTGATGAGCTTCAAAAACGTTTCCAAGAAGCAGGTCAAGGTGCGGTTAAACCTACGGTTCAACTTCGTGCTGATAAAGAGTCGAAGTACGATACTGTGGCTCAGGTAATGTCTCGCGCCAGTGAAGCCGGACTGAGCGATATTGCCTTTGTAAGTGAAAACTAAAATTTAGTTGACTCAATAAAAAAGCAACCAATTTGGTTGCTTTTTTATTACTCTGATTTATTGATCTTTCATCAGATGCTGGAATTTACTATATAGCTTTAATAGCTTAGGTGGAATCGCAAAGTTGCAATAACCTTGTGAAGGGTTCTTTGCATAGTAATTCTGATGATATTCTTCAGCCGGATAGAATGTTGGCACAGGAGACAATTCAGTCACAATATCAAGATCGTCTTCTTTTAGCGTTTGAATCGTGTGTTCCGCTGCCTGCTTTTGCTCTTCGTTATAATAGTAAATAACAGAGCGGTACTGAGTACCAATATCATTACCTTGACGGTTTAAAGTCGTTGGATCATGTGTTGCAAAGAATACATCGAGTAACTGTGAATATGTTACTTGCTTTTCATCAAAATCAACCAAGATAACCTCAGCATGCTGAGTATCGCCTTGACATACTTGCTCGTAGGTAGGGTTGATCGTATGTCCACCTGCGTAACCACTAGTTACTTTTTCTACACCACGGATCTGTAAAAATACGGCTTCGACACACCAAAAGCAGCCGCCGCCAAATAATGCCTGTTGCATTGTGTTTCCCTCTATTTCCTGCCTACTACAATAGGGTCTATCTATTTAGATTACAAAGTAAAGCATGTATAAAAAAGTAAAGAAAAGTGCATTACTTATTTCATTTTGCTTTAGGTAAACCTTGTCGAACGATTTGAGAGAAATGTTCACTACTCTGATCTGAAAGTTGTTCAAAATGCTCAGTACGTGGATTGATATGTGCGATTTGATACCACTGCTTTAAACTAATATTTTGATTAAGGGCTTTAAGATCATATAAATAATTAGGTAAATAACCTGAGGCTATTAAACGATAATCTTTAGGAAGTTGATATGGATTAATCGCTTGAACCATATCGAAAATCAAGGTTGTACAATTACTTGTGAGCGTATTATACCATTTTGGTTGAGCACCTAGCTCATCTGACTTTTTAAGATATTCTAAAAATAGCGCTTTCTGTTCAGAACGGGGCATATTAATTGGGAAATTATAAACTTGCTCTTTACGAATGTTACTGCGTGTGTAGACAATATCTTTTTCATCGGACGCAATTAAGCTCAGTTCGTATTTTCTAAAAAAACCACCCACTGCCGAAAACTCTTCGTTCTTTTCTTTTCGAATTTCGATTGAAAAAACTAAGGGTTGTTGATTTTTAAACTCAAAACTGACCAGAGTATGGGCAATTTGTGGCCCCATCCAGTAAGAGGTAATAATATTTATGCCATTTAACTGGTTCAGGTCAAAAGTACGGGTTTCCCAGCGGACATCATAAGTGCCATCAGGGTGCCAGTTGAAGTTACGGACATTGTGCAAGGTAATTACATCGCCGTGTTTTTCGTAACTTAGCATATTGGCAACTTCAGGATTCCAGTCACGATCTTGACGTGCTGTAATCGAGAAATACCAAGCCAAAGAACAAGCAAAAGCTAACAGATAGATCAAAATGTCTGTACGGCGGCTAATGATATGGCCATTAAAATATAAGCCAGCCATACTTAAAGCAAAGGCAATCCATATGCCAATAATAATGCGGCTGCCTAACCAGCCAAAAGGTTGTTGCACCCAAAGTGCTAAACACACCCAAATGCTGGAAAGCACAATAAACAACGTGAATAGACCATGTAAAGCGCCAAAGAGGAGGGCGATAATAAATTCACGTGTTCCGATATTGTGCATAGGCGGCCATAAAATTATTTTTCATAAGTTGCAAATTCGAATGAAGTTCCTGTTTTTTCATCTACTTGCTGCTCGCTCGCAACTTTATGAAATTCACTCGGTATAGTTGGATAATGTGCATCACCTTGGACATCTAAGTCAACATGAGTGAGTTCAAGACGGTCTGCAATTGACAAAGTTTGCTTAAATATTTCACCACCACCAATGATGAAAAGCGCCTGCTTTTCGGTGTTTTTGGCATCTTCTAAAGCTGCGTTTAAAGCATCTTCAATTGAATACGCAATTTTTACACCATCAAAGTGCCAGTTAATGTCACGGGTAATTACCCAGTTCACACGGTTCGGTAGAGCACGGCCCATAGACTCAAGGGTTTTACGGCCCATGATAACCACACCACCCTGAGTGATTTCTTTAAAGTGTTTTAAATCGGCAGAGATATGCCATGGCAACGCGTTGCCTTTACCAATACAGTGATTTTTGTCCATTGCCACAACGTGGACAACTTCTACATTTTGCCATGCCATAATCTTATTCTCTAAACCGTAATCAAATGAAATTTAAGCCGTTGTTATACTGCAACCGGTGCTTTAATTGCTGGATGTGACTCATAACCTACAATCTCGATATCTTCAAATTTGAAATCGAAAAGGTCTTTAACTTCCGGATTAAGTTTTAATTGGCAAAGTGGTAATGGTTCGCGCGTTAATTGTAGTCGTGCTTGTTCAAAATGGTTGGCATAAAGATGTGTATCGCCACCAGTCCAAACAAAATCACCTACACCTAAACCGCACACTTGAGCAATCATATGAGTGAGTAGAGCATAACTAGCAATGTTAAAAGGTACGCCCAAGAATACGTCAGCACTTCGTTGATAAAGCTGGCATGACAATTTGTTGTCTTGTACGAAAAATTGGAAGAGTGTGTGGCAAGGTGGCAATGCAACTTGTCCAGCTTCATTCGGGTTCCAACCAGAAACGATTAAACGGCGTGAATTCGGGTTAGTTTTGATTTCGTTAATTAACCATTTAATTTGGTCAAAACCATCTTTGTTATAGGTACCATCAGCATTTTTAGTTGCGCCGAAATTACGCCATTGATGACCGTAAACTGGGCCTAGTTCATGTTCTGGACGGCCAAAACGAGCCGTTTGTTCTGCTGTTGCCCATTCGTCCCAAATTGAAACTTTATTGTCTTTTAAATATTGGACGTTGGTGTCGCCTTTTAAAAACCAAAGTAACTCAATCACAATAGAACGGAAGTGAACTTTTTTTGTAGTGAGTAAAGGAAAACCTTTAGAGAGATCAAAACGCATTTGATGACCAAAAACAGAACGGGTTCCTGTGCCTGTACGGTCGCCTTTGTCACCGCCATTATCAAGGATATGTTGTAGTAGGTCTAAATATGCACGCATAACACTCTCGAGTTCGGATTAATTCCATAAAATAAAAGGGAGACGGTTTCTGGATCAATAAACCGTGGAAGATAATAGCATGCTTTAGGAATAGTAAAAACGAGCTAAACTTTATGCTTAAAAACGCTTGGCACGATTTTGATAAATTGAAACAAGAAAAAATCCAACCAGTACAAAGCCTAAAGCTTGTATCGTTAAGATCCAATTGTGCTGAGGCGGTAATATCCATACCACAATAGCAACAATAATAAGAGGATAAATTCTAAGCAGAAATTGGAAGTTAGATTTATATGAACTACGAGCTGGAATTTTTGTTTGTAAATATTGCCCAAAATGAAGTCCGAAACCTAACACAAGGCTAAGAATAGTATAACTCGGCGATAAAGGCTGGACTTGATTGGCTACATAAATTGCAGCACAAACCGCAATAATGAAGATGAGTTTGATGTGACGCGGTGCGTTGTACCAATAAGCCAACATAAAGAATGAGCCTATTTGTTAAATAACGATTGTGGTGAAAAAATAAAAGCAGCAAGCGCCATAAATGCGATGCCTTGAACACCCCAGATCAGCAAGTTCGGCATGGCTTTCACAAAAATAAGTGCAAACAAGAGGGCAATAGGGACCCATGTAAATAGACGGTAAAGTAAACCGGTTGGGTTACTTTGAGCAAAATGCAATTTAAAGTAACGGCAGATTAAAAAAATAACCCCAGTTCCCGTAAACATTAAAATAGTATCTAACGGTAATGGTTGATATTGATATAACCCAATACAGATTAAGAGGGTAACAATTAAGATCATTAATTTTTTAAAAGACGGGACTTGCTTGTTAAACCAGAATTCCAGCATGGTGTATCTTCTTTCTTGGGAGATAAAAACTGTAGCATAAAAAAGAGGAGTCGAAACTCCTCTGATTTAGATGTTAACTGTTCTTTTGTGGGCCCCAGTCATAAATTTTCTTTTGATAGGCATACCACATCATCCAAAGGCCAATGAGTAGCATCGGAACGGTAAGGATCTGACCTTTAGTCATCCAGCCAAATAAAATGAAACCTTGGTCGGCATCTGGTTGACGGAAGAATTCCATTACAAAACGTGCAACGCCGTAACCCATCAAGAATAGTGATGAAACGGCCATACGTGGGCGAGGTTTTGAACTAAACCACCATAAGATAATGAATAGAATTAAACCTTCACAAAGCGCTTGATAAATTTGAGAAGGATGGCGAACCAAGTGTAATGGATCGGTTGGGAAAATCATTCCAAATGGATAGTTCGGATCTGTAACCGCACGGCCATATAACTCTCCACCAATAAAGTTACCGAAGCGTCCGAACATTAAGCCTGTCGGTACACAAGGGGCAATAAAGTCGAGTGTTTGGAACCATGTTTTTTGATATTTTTTACACCAGAATAGCATTGCAATCATGACGCCTAAGAAGCCGCCGTGGAAGCTCATACCACCAGTCCAGACTTGGAATAGCCAAATTGGGTTTTCAAGGAATTTATCAAACTCATAGAAAAGCACATAGCCGATACGTCCGCCGAGTACAACACCTAGAGCGCCGTAAAACACCAGATCGGAAACCATGTCCGATGTCCAGCCATCACGCTGTTTGGCACGGTAGGAAGCAAGTCCCCAAGCACATAAAAATGCCAATAAATACATGAGTCCATACCAATGGACTTGAAGAGGTCCTAGATGTATTGCGACCGGATCGATATTAGGATAGGTCAGCATTGCTGCTCCTTGATCTTACGTTTTGACAGATTGTAGCGGAATGATGTGAAAAATGTTGTACATTCAATGTGTAAACATAGGGAACAAGAATCAATGTGTATTGTGGCTTTAGCATGGCATGTTCTGGATGATATGCCCTTGTGTCTTATTTCAAACCGTGATGAGTTTTATCATCGACCAACCGCATTATTGCATCAATGGGAACATACACCCATCATTGCAGGGCAAGATTTACAGTCAGGTGGTACTTGGATGGGGGTTACGCCGCAGGGCCGATGGGCTGTGTTAACTAATTTCCGTGATGGACGTGATAAACAACAATACGAGACTTCTCGTGGTCATTTAGTTCAGGCTTTTCTAGAGTCTGATTTATTGCCGATTCGCTTTGCCCAACAATTAGAACAACAGCAACAGAACTTTGCTGGTTTTAACTTGTTTATGGGAACGGCTGATCAAGCGGTTTATATGAGTAACCGCGGAGAAGCACCTCAAGTATTAGCCAATGGTGTGTATGTAGTTTCGAATGGTTTGATGTCCGATCACTGGGAGAAAACCAGACATTTAAGAACTCGTTTTACGCAAGAGTTCTTGCCTATGCATCAGCACAAAACAGAAGAGCTAAGCTTGCAACATTCAGCGTGGGATATTTTAGAAGATGAGCGTAAAGTCACCACAGCATTGTTGCCAAATACGGGTATTCAACCAGAAATGGAAGAGTTGCTATCATCGACTTTTATCCAAAGCCCAGTATATGGAACACGTTGTTCGAATTTTTTAAGAATGACTAATAATGAATGGATTTGGTTGGAAAAGACACAGCAAGGCGAACATAGCGGCCAAATTGTACAGCAGCAGGTGCCTTTAATAGATAGGAGTAAATGAACCTGCAATCCCATAGAAGAAACCTGCATAAAGCAGGTTTCTTTTGAGTTGTGGTAAGAATTATTTTTTTACAACAGATGGTGCTACAGGGTCTGCCGTAATATAACCAACCGCAGCAGCAAAACGGTCTTTATAGTTTGCACGAATAAGAGGATCAAGAGTCGCTTTTACTTTATCGTGTAATGGAGCTTCCCAGTCACCAGGGTGCTGGAAGTTACTCATAATGTAAGTCCAGCCATTTACCGCATCTACCGCGTGAAGACCTGTCGATTCAGCACCAGCAGGTGTTGATAGAATACGGCTTAATTGTTTGGTATCTACGTTATATGCCCATAAGAAGTTATTTACGTGCATACCACTGTCTTCACCAATGAAGAGCGTACGTAAGTTTTCAGAGAACTTAAGGTTATCTGGGTTGGCAATTTTATCTGCGTTTGCAGTGTTACCTAGAGCGTCAGCAGTAGTGAGGTCTTCACCCACTAAAGCTGCTGGTGGTTCCATGTGAGTTGATACCCATTCACTGTTAATGAGCTGGCCTTTGTTATCGACTTGGCTACCCTTTAACGTATGAGCATAAACTGCACCAGCTTTTGGACCTTGCACTTGAATATCAGTAGTTTTATCAACCATAGAAGTCTGGATGTAAGACATCGCAGAATATGCAATTTTGTCTTTAATGTTGACAGTTGTACCTTCCATCTTGGTGAAACCCATACTTGCACCAACTAAAGCTGCGTAACGATGCGTTTCTAGGAAAGCTGCTTCACGTTCTTTACCTGGTACAAGTTTGATCCAGTTATCTTTGCCGCTAAAACGGATTTTGGTATAGCTTGCATCTTTTGGATCAGATGTTTTTACATCCATCAGGTCGGTAATCTTGTATTGATCAGCCCAGCTCTTTACTTCAGCACTTGTCGCGTGACCAAGGTTAATCCAAGAAATATCACCTGCACCAGCACCTACACCTGAGGTTTGCTTCCATTTAGCCACATAGAGTGTACCCGCAGACAAGTCTTTTTCTTTATCGGCAACAAACATGAATAAGCCGCCATTGGTTGCATCATCACCCATCAATGCAGTGCGGTTATCTGGCATAACTTGGATAAGCTCATGTGAAATACGGCCTAAACAGTAATGTTTTTTGATTGAACCCGTACCATCTGTATTTACAGTTACTTCTGGTAAATGACCGTAGTGGTAAGGGTTGCCTTTAGTACTATCACCAAATAAGTTTTTGCTAAATACTGGTAAGTAGCTTCCAGCAACGTTGTTTGCGTCTGGTTCGTATTCTTCACTAGAAAGGTGAGTTCCCCATGGAGATAAGCTTGCACCACAAGTAATCCATAGACCGTTTACTTTAGAAGTATCGACATTGTGGTATTTAATAAGTGTTAAATGACCAGTTTTAGGGTCTTGGTCTAAAGTTAAAATCGCAATTGGAGATGGTAATACGCCATACATAGATATAGGCGGCAAACTTTGGTCACGAGTCGTATATTCAAATTGAACAACGTGAAATACGGGGTTACCTGTAACACCTAAAGCTTGTTTGTCTGCATCGGTAAAATCACGACCTGTTGCTTGTTTAAAGCTAATTAAAGAGCTTCCATCTGGACAATCAGAGAAGAACTGACGTTCTTGACCAGGTTTTGATTTATCGATAATCGGCTGGTTATTAATATCAACATAACCACCCGCTAGAATTTTTCCACCTTTACCATCTGCAACAAGATCGCCAGTTGTGAAGAAAGGCTTATACGCTAATGTATAGTCAGTTTTTGAGCCATCTTCCCAACTGATTGAAAGGGTTGAACCGACAGTTGTGGTTGCCATTGCTGCTGGGTTAGCTAAAGAAGGTGCAGCCATTGAGATAAAGGTTGCATTTTTAAAATTTACTGTTGGCGGTGGAGTAACAACATTTGAATCATTATTGCTGTCATTACAGCCTGCTAACGTTGCTGCCGTAGCCATCGCACCTAATGGAAGAAAAGGAATCCCCGTAAACCATTTTAAAATATCGCGACGTGTTAGGTGGTTAGAAGCAGTTGTCATAATAAATCCGTAACTTTTGTGTGTATATTTGTTGAGTTGATTCTATGGATTGGAAATGACACTTTTCTTACATTTTTAAGTCACTTTGAAGACAGTTTACAGTTTGATGATTTAAACAAATGTTCAAAAATAAAAAGCCCAAATTTTAATATCTGGGCTTTTAAAGAAAAGTTGTAAATCATTCAGCAGTCTGGCTTTTTCTCTTTTCAAGAATTCTTCCAAAGAGTAAGCCTATTTCGAAAAGTAACCACATTGGAATCGCTAACATCACCATTGAAATCGCATCTGGTGGGGTAATAAACATTGCAACAAAAAAGCATCCCACAATAATAAAACGTCTCTTTTCAGCAAGACTTTGAGTATTTACTACGCCAATTAAAATCAGTAATAAGGTGGCGATAGGAATTTCAAAAGTTACACCAAACACTAAAAATAGCTTTAAACAGAAACTTAAATAACTATTAATGTCGGTCATTGGTGCTACTGTTTCAGGTGAAACGCTAATAAAGAAATGTAGTATTGCAGGCAGGGTAATGTAATAAGCAAAAGCTACCCCTGCATAAAATAGGACAATACTGCCAACCAGTAATGGAAGTGCTAAATGGCGTTCTTTTTGATAGAGTGCTGGGCGAACAAAAGACCATATTTCATAAAGAATAAATGGCATGGCTAACACAAGTGCGACAAATAAATTTAATTTAAAAGGTGCCATAAAGGTTGCTGTCACATCTGTTGCAATCATTGACGATGATGCAGGAAGTTGTAACCTTAAAGGCTCAGATAGTAATTGGTAAGTATTATTTCGAAAGGGTAGTAAACAAAAAAATAAGAATAATGTTACCCCTACAATCCTGAATAAATGGCGTCTTAAAACGACCAAATGATTCATGATTGGCATTTGGTCTAGGTTTTCTTGACTATTTACAGTGGTTGAAGGCAGTTGGTTCATACGGCAATCTTCAATTCAACAGGAGATGTTTCGGCTATATCAGTTTGAGGAACGAAAGGCGTAATTTTTGCAACATACGGTACCTTGTATTGGTCTGATATAGGAATACATTTCCGAATATGCTTTTGTGTTGTTTTCGGTTTTTCAGTAACTTCTAAATGCTCAGAAGTCTGCTGTTTTTGTATTTCTTCAAGCTGTTGTTGTACTTTCCGTTCCAATGCTTCGATGCGATTAAGTTCCTCTTGCATTTCTTTACGGAACTCAGAAAGACGCAACTCCTGATCAATCTCATTTTGCAAATTGGTAATATATCGTTTTAGTCGAACATACCAGCGACCAGCAAAACGTGCAGCCTCTGGAAGCTTATCTGGACCTAAAACTAAAATTGCGATAATTGCAAAACAGAGTAGCTCTGTCATTCCTACATCAAGCATGGGGGAAACCTTTAGCTTTTCACTGAAGTGCTTTCAGATGTTTTAACTTGTGCATCGATCGTACGAGGAGTATTTAAAGATGTAGCATCATCCTCTTCACGAACTGATTTTTTGAAGTCTTTTACTGCACCGCCTACATCTTTACCGATATTTTTTAATTTAGATGTACCGAACAATAAAATAACGACGATTGCGAAAATAACCACATGCCAAATAGATAAACCGGCCATAATTTTATACCTCTTTTTAGTTCGCTTTATCTCAACAGGTTGCCATGACAAGAATGTGACACTTATATTTCATTTTTAAGACAGTATCTAAAGTAAATTAGACAAGATAAGATTTTTAAAAGTATTTCTTACAAAGTTATTTACTGTTCAGTTCGTTTAATTTTTAAGGAAAATTTAGGTGAAATCGGTCATACATTTCAAAATTAAAAGGTGTAGCATAACAAACTGTTTTTGATATGTAAGTGGGGGAAAGCGTGGCATTACTATTGCCAATATTGGCATTTATCACTGGATTATTACTTGCCCAAACTTCTATCTCCGAAACTATAAAACCTATTCTTTCTGCTTGGCTTGCACGACTCCTGATTCCGATTGTGATTATTTACAACATCGTATTTTATCAATCTGGAAGCTTGAGTTTAATGCTTTTTAGTTTTGGCTCAGCGTTTATTATTTTCTTTGCCTATTTGGTTTTATTTAAAGACCGCCTATTGGCGCTTTGCGTAAGTTATACCAATATTGGATGGCTAGGTTTCCCTTTTGCGATGGCTTTATTTGGCCCTAAAGCAACTGCACCAATAGTCGCCTTATATATTGGAATGTCACTTTTTGGCAATGCTTGGGGTGTGACAGCCGTAACAACGGAACCACAGAGTAAACTCAATATATTAAAAAAAGTTTTAACCTCTCCACCTTGTATCTCGATATTCTGCGCTGTTGTACTCAGACTTTTAGGTGCTCAACATATTCAACACCCTGCTATACACTGGATTTATGATATTGCTAAATTTGCGATGACTTTTGCTGGTATGTGTGTGCTTGGAATGTGGCTACGCCGTACCAGAGTTTATACAAAAGATTTAATTTACAGTACCAAAGCTCAAATTTTTAAAATTACTTGTGGAGCCATTTTGTGTGGCTTAACTTATAGATTTTTACCCATTCCAAATATAAGCCAGCAAATAGGGGTGATGTTTTTAATGTTCTGCCTGCCGCCAGCAGCCAATATTGTAGCACTAGAAACACATTATCAAGGGACGGGGAGATCGGCGGCTTATATCGCTTCGGGGACGATTGTGAGTTGTGTGTGTATTGCGATTTATGCAGTGTTTTTGCACGTAGTACTATAATTAATTTTAAATTTTCTTCTCCACATTTGCTTGTGCGAAGGCGGCATGGATGCCGCCATGTCACTGCGGTAGCAAGGATGTACCGTCAGTGACATAAATGGTTTTGTTACTTTTGCCAAAACAAAAGTAAAGTATTGCCTATACAAAGCCGAATACTCTCTAACGTGATATTCAAAGGCTATATGGAAAAAATTACACTAAACTTTCTCTAAATAACTGCATCGCTTGCCCACGATGACTAATCTTATTTTTATCTTCTTTAGAAAGTTCAGCGCTAGAAACTTGTAGCTCAGGCAACCAGAACAGTGGGTCATAACCAAAACCATTTTCACCACGCGGCGCTTCTAAAATTTCGCCGTGCCAGATGCCTTGGAAAATTTGTGGTAATGGATCTTCTGCATGTGTGACTAAAGCAAGTACGCACACAAACATACCTTCAATCACTTCACCATTTTTACGAAATGGTAAAAGATCATTTAATAATTTGGCATTATTCGCTGCATCGTCACCGTGTTCTCCAGCATAGCGTGCAGAGTAAATACCAGGTGCACCACCTAAAACCGGAACACAAATACCTGAGTCATCAGCCATAGCAGGTTTGCCTGAAATTTTAGAGGCATGACGCGCTTTAATAATCGCATTTTCAATAAAGCTTAAGCCGTCTTCAATGGCATCAGGAATATTAAGGCGACCTTGAGGAATAATTTCTACAGGTAACTTAAGTTGTTCAAAAAGTTTTTCAAACTCTGCGACCTTACCTTTGTTATTGCTGGCAAGAACTAAACTGCCCTGATCAAACCAATGTGGGGTAGACATAATAAAACCAAACTTTATAGCTAATATCGAACATGAGTTATGTTACGTGTTTTTTAAGAGGGGATATAGAGGAAAATAAATAGAATATAAAAACTAAAACCACCTTGTACAGCATACAAGGTGGTTTTAGTCGAGTAAGGTTTTTTACAGATGAACCGTTATTATTGTGCTTGGATCCATTTGTCAGCGCGGTCACGTGCTGTACGAATTTGTTCTTGTGTTAAGTTCGCTGCAAGCGCAGTTTTCTTGCCTTCAGATAAACTAATTACTTTATTGTCTAGCATGCCATCACGAGTTGAAAGTTCATACCATTGGTAAGCACCAACGTAGTTTTTCTTTTGCTCTTCCATCATCGCAAGATTATAGCTTGCACGGTTATCACCGTTGCTTGCTGCTTTTTCGAAGTATTTACGAGCCATAGACTCATCTTTCTTAACGCCAATACCATCGGCGTACATACGACCTACATTTAACTGTGCTGGTGATAAGCCTTGGTCAGCAGCAGCTTTAAACCATGCGAAAGCTTGCTTCTCATCTTTTTCTACATCTTTACCATATTGGTAGTGTGTACCTAGGTAAAACTGTGCGCCTGCTTGACCAGATTTTGCAGCTTTCTGAAGGTCACTTACCCCCATTGTTGAAAAGCGTGCAGCCTGACTCGCAACCGATTGTGGCTGGGCGATATAATCTGCATGAGCCTGCATACTTAGCAGTCCTGCAAATAGTGTGCTAAATAATGTCTTTTTCATAGTGCACTCACTCGATAAATAGCGACTTCACCAAACAAATTCGGAATATGTTTGCTTAACAGGCTTCCCTGCTGGTTTCCATTGACGGCGAGTCGATTAATAATTTGTATCTGATTTTCAGCACAGAGTGCTTCAAAATCTTTAAATGTACATAAATGAATGTTCGGGGTGTTATACCACATATATGGTAAAGCATCCGACACAGGCATCATTCCTTTTAATGCAAGAAAAGAGCGAGTCTTCCAATGCGCGAAGTTCGGAAAAGTAATAATTGCCTGTTTACCCACACGCACCATGTCTCTTAATAAAACATCGGGTGCATCTACGGCTTGCAAAGCTTGTGCCATTACCACATAGTCAAAAGACTGGTCAGCAAAGCGGCTTAAACCGAGATTCAAATCTTGTTGAATAATATTTAACCCGCGACTGACGGCAATTGCAATCTTTTCTTGATCAATTTCTAAACCATAAGCACGAATTTGATGTTTTTGGCTCATATGAGCGAGTAATTCACCGTCACCACACCCTAAATCGAGCACGCTTGAGCCGGGTTTAATCCACTTTTCTGCCAGTTGTTGATCAATACGCATTAGCTTGCCTCCAGTGATGTCGATTTTAAATGTTCTTCACCGCCTAGGAAAGCGCGCATGGTTTTGACATACAGTGGAATCGGAAATAAAAACGAGTCATGACCTTGTTCAGCATCAATATCTAAGTAACTGACCGGCTTATGATTGGTAATAAGCGCGTCTACTATTTCTTGAGAGCGGCTTGGTGCAAAACGCCAGTCAGTTGTGAATGAAACGATGAGGAACTGACATTTGGTTTTACCCATTGCTTCTGTAAGTGAATGACCGTATTCGCGTGAAGGATCGAAATAATCCAAAGCTTTGGTCATAATGAGGTAAGTATTGGCATCAAAGTTACGGCTGAACTGTTCACCTTGATAACGCAGATAGCTTTCGACTTGAAACTCGACATCAAAACCGTACATAAATTTGCCTGATTTTAAATCACGGCCAAATTTTTGTTTCATCGCTTCTTCAGAAAGATAGGTGATATGGCCGACCATACGAGCCAAAATCAGGCCACGTTTCGGATAGCTATCATTTTCTAAGTAACGACCATGATGGAAGTCTGGATCAGACAAGATCGACTGACGAGCCACTTCATTAAATGCAATATTTTGTGCTGAAAGTTTTGGTGCGCTAGCAATAATCACACATTTTTGCAGGCGGTCAGGGTAGTCTACAGACCATTGTAGTGCTTGCATGCCCCCTAATGATCCACCAACAACCGAATACCAGACATCTACACCCAAACGGTCGGAAAGCATGGCTTGAGTCTTAACCCAGTCGCGTACCGTTACTAATGGAAAATCTGGTCCATAAGGGCGATTGTCATTTTCAGGGTTTGGCGAAGTTGGGCCAGTTGAGCCACTACAACCACCAATATTATTGAGCGAAACTACAAAGAACTTATTCGTATCAATTGCTTTACCCGGGCCAATACAGCTATCCCACCATCCAGCTTTTTTATCATCTTCGTGGTGATAACCCGCTGCATGATGATGTCCGGAAAGGGCGTGACAGATTAAAATGGCATTTGATTTATCTGCATTTAAAGTGCCGTAAGTTTCAACCATTAATTCAAAACGTGGCAAAACACGGCCACATTCAAGATGTAATGGTTCTTCAAATTGGAACTTTTGCGGAGTGACTAACCCCACTGAATCAGCTGGAAAAGACACGGGAACATTTCGCCTTTTAAATCTTTCAGGAATAAAAAGAAAGGATACCAAGCTAGGTATCCTTTCAAAAGAGTTTTTTTAAATTAAACAGCGGCGGCAACAACCTGATCTGTACTTAGAACACCTTGATCAATCAAACGGTTGGTACATGCAATAATAGCTTCAATTGATGAGGTAACTGTGTTGTCGTGAACGCCAGCACCAAATGAGCCTCTACCTGTACCTTTCACTTGAAGTTCAATTAAGGTTAATGCTTTGGCATTTGCGCCTGAACTAATACTACGTTCTTCATAGTTCAATACGTCAATTGGTAATTGAAGTGCGTTTAAGAATGCAGAGATAGGACCATTACCTTCGCCACGAAGTTGTTGTGTTTCACCCTCGACATCAACATCAAGTTCGATAATTTGAGTACCGTTAATGTCTGATAACTTGTAGTGTTTGACTGTGTAATGTTGGTTTTTCACATCAACATATGTGTCTTTAAATAATGTCCAGATTTCTTTGGCATTAATTTCTGTACCATTCTCATCAGCGTATTGTTGAACAACTTGGCTGAATTCGATTTGTAAACGACGAGGCAACACAACGTTGTAGTTTGATTCCAATAAGTAAGCGATACCGCCTTTACCAGACTGACTATTTACACGGATAACTGCGTCATAGTCGCGGCCCAAATCTTTCGGGTCGATTGGCAAGTAAGGCATATCCCAGATTTCTTCGTTTTTCTGGTACTCGAAGCCTTTTTTGATCGCATCCTGATGTGAACCAGAGAATGCAGTAAATACCAAGTCACCTGCATATGGATGACGAGGGTGTACAGGTAAGCCAGTACATTCTTCAACCGTTGCAATGACTTCATTAATGCTAGAGAAATCTAACTCTGGCGCTACACCTTGGGTATACATGTTCAATGCAATGGCTGCAACGTCAACGTTACCAGTACGTTCGCCGTTACCAAACACACAACCTTCGACACGGTCAGCACCCGCCATAATGGCAAGTTCCGATGCTGCAATACCACAGCCGCGGTCGTTGTGACAGTGAACAGAAATGATCACGCCATCACGACGTGCCAAATTGCGATGCATCCATTCAATTTGGTCTGCATAAACATTTGGTGTAGAAACTTCGACAGTCGCAGGTAAGTTTAAAATTACTTTATGGTCTGGACGAGCATCCCAGATTTCTGTCACAGCATCACAAACATCTTTAGCAACTTCTAATTCAGTTGCAGAGAAACATTCTGGGCTGTATTGGAAAATCCAGTCAGTTTGAGGATATTGCGCTGCATACTCTTTCACTTTTTGAGCTGCATTAATTGCTAACTGTTTTGCACCATTTACATCTACATTCAATACTTTCTGACGGAAAGTTGGAGAGTTCGAGTTATAAATATGTACGATTGCGCGTTTAGCACCTACTAAAGATTCAAAAGTGCGTTCAATTAAATGATCACGTGCCTGAACCAATACTTCAATGTATACGTCATCAGGAATATGATTTTCTTCGATCAACATACGAGTAAAATCGAAGTCAATTTGAGACGCAGAAGGGAAGCCAATTTCAATATGCTTAAAACCGATTTTTACAAGCATTTTGAACATTTTGAATTTTTGTTCCATGTTCATTGGTTCAAAAATTGCTTGGTTACCGTCACGTAAGTCCGTGCTCATCCAAATCGGTGCTTTTGTAATTTCATTATTTGGCCATTGGCGGTCTGGTAAATCGACTCGCTGGTACATACGGCGGTATTTTTTGCTTGGGTCAGCCAACATCATGAGAAAACTCCTTATCTCGTAGCACGGTTGCTCTAGGTATCGTGTGAAAGGCAACGTTCTACAGTTATATATGGTATCTAATACAGAAAAATTAAAGCGAATTTGAAAAGGTCTGCTCTAAAATGCAGACAAAAATTTATACGCGCGCGAGGCGCAGCATCAGGAGTTCGAGATGATGTCTTGCTTGGATAGGCGGGGCAAACAAGTAATTCGTTTTCATCTATAGACCATGAAATAGTAAGTTTAGTGGTTTGCGAATATGCTCTTTGTCTAGATATACCACATCTGAACAATGATTACACGTTGTGCAAAAGTCTTATACTCATTTTAATTTCAGTGTTCAGGAAATAATTTTCTAATTTTGCGTTGTTTGATGTTTTATGGAAAATAATTTTCACTATTTTGCCTTATTGAGATAAAAATAATTGATTAGACTAAATAAGGCAAAAATAAATAGAGTTACAGTTCAGCCCATTTACGCATTAGATTATGGTAAAGGTTAGTCAGTTTAATCACTTCACTATGGTTGTCGCCAAGCTGCATTCTCAGATTTTGTACTGTTTGATCTAGATTAAAAAGCATATGTCGCTCAGCATCATCACGCACCATACTTTGCACCCAGAAAAAAGAAGCAATACGACAGCCGGAAGTAATTGCTGTCACTTCATGCAGACTGGTAGATGGATATAAAATCATATCTCCTGCTGGAAGTTTCACTTCGTGATAACCATAAGTGTCTTCTACGACCAGATCACCACCCTCATATTCTTCAGGTTCGCTTAAAAATAAAGTGCATGACAAATCGGTTCTAAGCCGTTCGTTTGTACCACGTATGCGACGGATAGAATTGTCTACATGAAAACCAAAAGACTCCTGATTTTCATATCTATTAAATAGGGGAGGGATAATATCAAGTGGTATTGCAGCAGATAAAAATAATGGGTGAGTCCCTAATGCCTCAAGAATAATATTGCTCAGATGGTGAGTAAGCGGATGATCTTCAGGTAATTGCTGATTGCGTTTTACAGTTGCAGAAAGTGTACCAGCGGTTACTTTGCCATTGACCCATTCAATTTTGTCCATTTCATTACGGAAATATTGGACCTGTTCTTTACTCAATACATTGGGAATATGGTGGATCACGGTGATACCTGCGAGTAATAATAGTAGAAAATTAAAATAGCCTCTAACAATAGAGGCCATTTTATATCAGAACCCATAAAAATATTATGGGATTCTAAATGAACTTAGTATTTGAAGTTAATTGCGAGTACTGCGCTACGGCCTTCTGCTTCTGTTGCATAATGAGAAGCATACGCTTTAGTGAAATAGCGCTTATCAGATAAGTTATTTAGATTAAGCTGTAAATTAACGTTCTTATTTACATCATAACGAGCCATGGCATCGTAACGCACATAACCAGGAACATATTTAGTATTTGCAGCGTCTCCAAATACTTTGTCCATAGCGACTGCACCAGCACCTACTGTCACTTGTGGTAATACTTTATAAGTTGTCCAAAGTGTCGCTGAGTTTTTCGCTACGTTTTGTACTTGATTACCGTTGGTTGGACTTGGAACATAGTTGCCGTTACTATCTTTAGCATATCCACCATCAACGATTTCACTATCTAAATAAGTATAACCAGCAGAGACTGCCCACTTTTCAGTAATGTTACCGTTCGCGCCTAATTCAATACCGTCAACACGTGTTTCACCAATATTTCTTGTGAAACCATCCGTGCCTAAAGCGCGTGTATTGGTCTTTTCAGTACGGAAGATTGCAGCAGTTAAGTTTAAACGGTTATTTAATACATCCCATTTTGTACCCAGCTCATAAGTTTTAACTTCTTCTGGCTTAAGGTTATTAATAGCTCTTGCTTGTTCATCGGTTGTATTACGGTTTGGAACGCTAATTCCTTCTGAACCATCACCAGCATCTACACCTACTGGGTTAGCTGACGTTGCATAGCTCAAATAAATAGAACCATTTTCAACAGGTTTAAATGTCACACCTGCCTGATAGTTAAAGAAGTCATTGCTTGAACTGTATTTTGTGCCAGCTTTAATGAGCGTTGCACCTGAGCCTGAGTCCTTATTATATTTAACATCAGTATCAAATTTGTCCCAGCGTACACCTAAGTCAATTAACCATTGAGGTGTAATTTCAATGTTGTTTAATGCGTAAATTGACTGGGTCTTAGATGTAATGTTGGTAACATTTGGGTTTGCTTGTATACGACCCAACCATGCATCATTTGGATTAGGGTTATTTAGGTCGGTACACCAGCCATTTGAATTAGCAAGTGAACAAGCATTGTTTGTGCCGCTACCACCAATTTGTGAAGTATTTGGATCAGTTACGATGTTTGTGCCACGATCTGAATCTTGTTTACTATATTCCGCACCAATATTAAAACTATGTTTAAGCGAACCCGTATTAAACTTGCCTTTCAGTGATAACTGATCAGTAAAACTGTCTGTATCAGTAAGATTGGTATTTACACGACGCCAAACTTTACCATTAACGATGTTACCTTGGCTGTCATCTGGTTGAGTCCATAAATAGTTATTTTTAGATTTACCATATACAGCGGTATTGCTGAGGGTCAGGTTATCATTAAAGTCATGTTCAAGTTTAAGTGTACCAATCTGGTTTTCTTGTTTTTGAAAATCACGATCTTTCCAACCGTAATAAATACCTTGTTTAACATCAACTGGTTTACCAACTGTTGCTTTTTTAATGACGTCATATTGATAAGGTACACCAGAATCAGGTGTATCATCAGTTTTTAAATAGTAGTAGCTCAATGTTCCACGAGTAGCAGTATCTAGACCAAAACTAATACTTGGTGCGATACCAGCGCGTTTATATTCCGCACCATTACTTTGTCCAGCTTTGTCATTTTGGTGTCCCATCACAATAACACGGGCAGCCACTCCATTACCGAAGTCTTTATTGCCATCTAAAGTAACACGTGCATAGTTATCTGTGCCCCCAGCAACAGAACCTTCAAGAGAGTCACCCTTTTTCGCAACTTTCGTAATCAGGTTAATACTACCGCCTGAACCACCCGCACCACTTAAAGCAGATGAAGAACCTTTGATAACTTCAACTTGGTCGACAGCAAACATCTCACGGTTTTGGGAAGTTGCGTTACGAACGCCGTCTACATACATCGAACTTTCTGAATTGTAGCCACGAATGAAAGGTCGATCGCCATTTGGATTACCACCTTCACCAGCACCTAAAGTAATACCTGGAACTGTACGTAATGCATCTGATAAGGTTGTTACTTTTGTATCTTCAATCAGTTGTTTTGAAATAATTGAAACGGATTTGGGAGTATCTAAAAGAGGAGCTACAAATTTAGAATTTGCTGATTGATCTACCTTTAAAGATTCTTCTTGTGTTGCTTGAGTATGAATGGTGGGTAGTTGTGAAACAGCTTCTTGTGCCATTGCAGTTGTTGCGATCATAGAAAGGGATGATGCGATTGCAGATGAAACAATTTTTTTACGTGTTCTAATCAATGACATGACTTTCAGGACTTAAATACAAAACGTTATGCGAATAATAATAATTCTTATTTATATGTACAGTTTGTGTTAATTGGATTTGCCGATAGGATTGTGAAGAAAATATGAAAGATTTAATCGGGTTTTGTCGCTAAAAATTGCTAATTAATTAATTATTATTAATTTTTATGAAAAACGATAATTATTGATAAATTAATTGTAATTTTAGATTTATGAAGAATAACTAAAAAATTACTTTGGCTTAAGGTTGAGTTAAAAAAAATTAAAAAATCATAAAATTATTGTGAAATTTACTGAAAAAACGGCCTTCAATTTACTGATCTGATCGGTTAATTTTGTATATCTTGAAAGTTGTCATATAATACAGCACTTTTTTAAAAACTGTTCCTACTAACTAATTTTTATCGAGGAAGCCATGCAAGTAACGACTGAAGCGGTTTCGGGCGTTGCCCGTCGTTTAAATGTTTCTGTACCGACGAGCCGTGTTAACGAGCAATTTGAAGCTCGTTTGAAGCGCACTGCCAAAACTGTGAAGATCAACGGCTTCCGTCCAGGCAAAGTACCTGCAAACGTTGTTCGTCGCGAATACGGTGCAAGTATTTATCAAGAAGTTGTGAATGACATCATTCGTGACAGCGTATTTGAAGCGATTCAACAAGAAAAAATCAATGCGGTAGGCATGCCGAACATTGAGAAAGTTGAACATAAAGAAGATGCTTTAGTTTTTGAAGCAACTGTAGAAGTTTATCCTGAAGTTGAAGTAAAAGCATTTGACGGTTTAGAAGTTGAACGTAAAACAGCTGAAATTAAAGACGCTGACGTTGACACTATGATCGAAAACTTGCAAAAACAACGTCAAACTTGGGCTGTGACCAAGGGTATGGCGAAAAAAGACATGCAAGTGACTTTTGACTTCGAAGGTTCTATCGACGGTGAGAAGTTTGAAGGCGGTTCTGCTGAAGACTTTAAACTTGTGTTAGGTTCAGGTCGTATGATTCCTGGCTTCGAAGACGGCATCGTTGGCATGAAAGCTGGTGAAGAGAAAGTAATTGATGTAACTTTCCCTGAAGATTACCAAGCTGAGAACTTGGCTGGTAAAGCAGCTCAATTCAAAATCACTGTGAAGCAAGTTGAAAAACCTAAACTTCCAGAGATTGATGCTGAATTCTTGAAAATCTTCGGTGTTACTGAAGAAGAAGGCGTTGAAAAATTAAAAGCTGACGTTCGTAAAAACATGGAACGTGAAGTTCGCAATGGTTTACGTAACCAAGTTAAACAAGCTGCATTTGATGCTCTTGTTGCTGCTAACGAAGTTGAAGTTCCAACTGCAATGGTTGCTCAAGAAATTGACCGTCAACGTCAACAAATGGTTCAACAGTTCACTCAACAATTTGGCGGTGCTGGTGCTCAATCTTTCGACAAGAGCATGCTTCCTGACGAATTGTTCAAAGAGCAAGCAGAGCGTTCAGTTAAGCTTGGTATCTTAGTAAGCAAAGTATTAGCTGATGCTAAACTTGAAGTTGACCAATCACGTGTTGATGCTTACATCGACGACATGGCTTCTTCTTATGAAGATCCAACTGAAGTGATCGAATACTTCAAAAATGATGCTCAACAACGTCAACAAATTGAAGCTGTTGTGTTAGAAGATCAAGTTGTTGATCACATCTTAGCTGCAGCTAAAGTGTCTGACAAAGCAGTATCTTACGAAGATTTATTGAAAGAACAACAAGCTCGCCGTATGGGCTAATCTTTTGAGAAATCTGGAAAAGGCGCTTTAGGCGCCTTTTTCATTTTTGGGTATGTGGTTAATTTGAGTACGCCATGCAGTACTTAGGTATAAATAATATAATATTTCAGTGCGAACCTTTTGCAATTTGAGAAATTATCCCGCATATTGTTGCCATAGGTTAAGTCACAAAAAATTTAGGAATAAATAACGTATGTATGTTCCAACAATTGAAAATGCTTTAGTTCCTGTTGTGGTTGAACAATCTTCTCGCGGCGAACGTTCTTTTGATATTTATTCACGACTTTTACGTGAGCGCGTCATTTTTCTAACTGGTGAAGTTGAAGACAACATGGCAAATTTGATTGTTGCTCAAATGTTGTTCTTAGAAGCTGAAAACCCAGATAAAGATATCCATCTTTATATTAACTCGCCAGGTGGTTCGGTAACTGCTGGTATGGCGATTTATGACACGATGCAATTTATCAAACCTGATGTAGTAACATACTGTATGGGGCAGGCTGCATCTATGGGCGCATTCTTATTAAATGCTGGTGCTAAAGGTAAACGCTATTGCCTTGAAAATGCACGTGTAATGATTCACCAGCCATTAGGTGGGTTCCGTGGTCAGGCATCAGACATTGAAATTCACGCTCGTGAAATTCTATTTATTAAAGAACGCTTGAATCGTTTGATGGCAGAACACAGTGGTCAAGACTATGACACGATTGCCCGTGATACTGATCGTGATAACTTTATGACTGCACAAGCAGCAAAAGAATATGGCTTAGTCGATCAGGTATTAAGTAAGCGTCCATAAGGGGAGTTTTTAAGTGGCTTGAGTTGTTAGAAAACGTCTCCATATAGTCATTTAACCCTATCGCTTGCCCTCATATTTAAGATTCTATTTGTGGAGAGAATATGTCCGAACATCCTCAAGGACAAAAACATTGTTCATTTTGCGGTAAAACGCAGTCTGAAGTCGGGAAACTGATTGCGGGCGAGGACGCATATATTTGTAATGAGTGTGTAGATGTCTGCTTAGACCTTGTACAAACCAGCCAACAGGTTGAAGCAGGTGACTGGGCGAGCAAGGCATTGCCAAAACCACATGAAATACGTGCTGCGCTTGATCAATATGTGATTGGTCAGGATCTTGCCAAAAAGACATTATCTGTTGCCGTTTATAACCATTATAAGCGTTTGAAAGTCGGGCAATCTGGTCATGTGTCTAAAGATGTGGAAATTGCTAAAAGTAACATTCTACTGATTGGACCTACCGGTTCAGGTAAAACATTACTTGCTCAAACATTAGCTCGTTTGTTAGATGTTCCATTTGCGATGGCAGATGCGACCACTTTAACTGAAGCGGGTTATGTCGGCGAAGACGTTGAAAATATTGTACAAAAGCTTTTGCAAAAAGCAGATTACGATGTAGAAAAAGCTCAAAAGGGCATTATCTATATCGATGAAATCGACAAGATTACACGTAAATCTGAAAATCCTTCGATTACGCGTGACGTTTCTGGTGAAGGTGTACAACAAGCATTGCTTAAGATGATTGAAGGTACTGTAGCTTCAATTCCACCACAAGGTGGACGTAAACATCCGCAGCAAGAGTTCATTCAAATTGATACCTCAAATATCTTATTTATTTGTGGTGGTGCATTTGCTGGACTGGAAAAAATTGTACAACAACGCCAAGAGAAAGGCGGAATTGGCTTTACAGCTGACGTGAAGAAAAAAGATGAAAGCAAGAAAATTGCTGAACTGTTCCGTCAAGTTGAGCCAACTGACTTAGTGAAATTTGGTTTGATCCCAGAATTTATTGGTCGTTTACCAGTTATTGCAACGCTTGAAGAGCTTGATGAAGAAGCATTAATGCAAATTTTGACAGAACCGAAAAATGCATTAACTCGTCAATACCAATACTTGTTCAATATGGAAAATGTTGATCTTGTATTTGAAGACTCTGCTTTACGTGCAGTTGCTAAGCGAGCGCTTGAGCGTAATACCGGAGCTCGTGGTCTACGTTCGATTCTGGAAAATGTTTTACTTGAAACAATGTATGACTTACCAAGTCGTACAGATGTGGGAACAGTTTTCATTAATGAAGCAGTGATTAATGGTGAAGCTGAACCTGTTTATAAGCCAGAACGTCAGCCTAAAGAAACAGCAACTCATGAAAGTGTTGCTAAGGCAGATTTAAAAGTAATTGATTCGAAGTCTGCTTAGATTTCATTCATCTAAAAAGCATGAATCGCGTAAGTGATTCATGCTTTTTTTGTTTTCAATTCACGTAGGTGGTGTTAATCTAAAAAAACAAAATACGCATAGTTTTGCGATATAGAAAAATCAAAAGAAAACGCTTTGAGGGATGTCATGCGTTATTTAATTATTGCATTAAGTTGTACCGCATTACTTGTGGGTTGCCAAAGTTCATCACACTTAGCAAAAAATTCAGGTGAGCTGACTGCGACTTTACCGAAAGTTGATGTAGATAAAGCACCTGGTGTATTTGATCAATACCATGTGGGTGGTTTTAGCATGGGGGGATGGGTCAACCAAAAACTAGGTCAGACATTTGTTCCGATTAAACCGCAAAATGAACATGCAGCAGTAGTCTATCTCTATCGGCCAGATACCAAATGGAACCGTCAGGAAATTGCAGCAATTAATTTATTTGTAAATGGCAAACGAATTCCAAGCTTATTGCATAACCATTATTATTGGATTGAACTGCCAGCAGGAAGTTATCGTATTTCTGCAAGTCGGCCTTTATTAGGTATTCATTTTCAAGAGCCAAAATATATTGATATTACGGTCGATGCAGGAACATCTTATTATTTAAAATACGATGAAGAAAACAAAATGGACCGCGGTGAACACACTGGCCCATTTATGTTAATGCAAGACAATATCGGACGTAGAGAGATTGCTTTTACGGAGCTTAAATCTTCTAGCTTCAACTTTGTAGCTGAAGATGCTTCAGGAAAAATTCGACATAAACCGCAAGAGCTAAAACCAGCCAAATATGATGAAAAATCAGATGTCCATCTGATTAAACCATTTAAGTTGTGGAACCCTTTAACGTGGTAATGGCCTACAAAAGATAAAGAAAAGTTAAGACTTTTCTTTATCTTTCATGAGTGGCGCAATAATTTTAAGCATCTCTTCTTGCATATGATCGCGGGCTTTAGGGTCATTAAAGGTTTGTTGACCCAGCTCCATCATATATTCTGAAATTTGTCCCATAATTTGTACGTTTTTACGTGTAATTGATTGACCTTCTGGGGTTTTTAAAAATTTCAGATTTACCTGAATTTCTTCTTCAGTATATGTCTTTAAATAAATATCTTGTAAGGCTTGCGTGGTTTTTGGGCTACTAATGAGCTGGTTACTCGAATCTTTTAAAAGTAAGCCTAACTTTTTGGCGGCCTCTTTTTCTTTCGGACCTAAAGTTTTGATGCCCGTAATATTAGTAATGATCTGTTCAGCTTGTTGATCATAATAAGGCGTTAATTCATTAATTGATTCTTTAAGCAAATAATCAATTTGGCTCATTTGCATGAGTTCTTTCACTGAACTTAATTTGGCAGGAGAAGCAAATAAGCTTGTTGTAATACAGCTTAGGCAGAGGCTGATTGAGAGATTTTTAAGAATAGGGCGGATAGTCATGAAATGACCTATATGCAATATATGGCGGGTGGGTGTATTTATTAATAACATAGATTGGCGAACTAATTGTTACAATTCTTTTCAATTTCCAAAAAAAATTATAAGGCATAAAAAAAGCACCGAATTCGGTGCTTTTCTTGATTAGCCTGCTGCGGCATCGATTACTGGAATTTTTCCAATTTTCGCTTGCCAGATTTTTGGAGCCACGGCGTGAATTGAAGTACCGTTTACATCAACTAAATTATGGAATTCTTTAACTTTGTTAAAAATGAGCTGGTATTAGCCTGCTTTTTTATTCGGGAGTCAATGTTTTTAGTATTTTAAGTACTTGTTGCTCTTGTTGATAGTATTTTACTATTTGCTCAGGTTTATAATTTTCATCTTGTTGGTTTTTTATGGCCTTTTGATTTTGTTTGAAAAACTCTTGGGCTAAAGGATGTTCATATATGTGTAGTAGATAAACTAACTCTTCCTCCTCAAAAAAATTTAAATAAGGTTGAATTAGCTGTTGGATATAATAATTTTTAAAATCATCACTTTGCATTCGCTCTAATAATTGTCTTTCTATTTTAGGCGCATAATACGCTTTATCTTCAACTAAATCTTTTGAAGGAATACCTTGTAAAAGGTTTTTGCTATAGCTTTGTGCCAAACGTTCAGTTTGATAGTGTTGTATAGTCTGATCAAATAAACTTGTTTTTAATACTTCTATTGCTGTGTCTTGAGTTGGAGGTATTGCAAAGCTTGTAGTGGTTATAATACCTAATAAGATGCTAGACATTGATAATGATAGATTAATATTAAAAGACATTTTTTTATTGTTCCTCTGTATACGGCTTTTTATACGTCAAAATATCTCGAAAAATATAAAGCATGAACTTACTTTCATCTAAATAATTAGTTAAAAGTTTAGGGAGATGATCTGCTAAATATAATTCTTTTAAAAGATTTTTTTTAACAAGTATTTGTCCAGACTCAGTTTGATAGTGTTCAATAAAATAGAGAAGACTCTCTTCTGAAACATATTGTTGAAGTTGTTTAAATACAAGTTGATATTGTTTTTCTGATGAGCTGAAAATAGGGTCTTCTTTGAGATATAAGGCTGCAATTCTTTCAGCGACTTGATATTGCTGGGGTGTAAGTAAACGTGCATCAAGAGTGGGTGCTTGAATGTGGTAAAGAACGCGTTGAGTAGCAAGTTCTAAATAATAAGCTTTTCTTATTTCATGTAATAGTTCAAAAGTTTCTCTTGAATGAGTCACTTCAAGATATTTATTAATAGTTTCTGGTTTTGCGGGTTTTGCGCAAGCACTTGTTAAGCTAAAGAAGAATAATCCAAAAAATAAAGATAACGTATATTTATAATCCATGCGAGCTCAATAAATTTTTTTATTTAAGAGTATAATCATTGAAGTAAAAAGGAACATCACATTGATGTTCCTTTTTCATTATTTATGCAGTTGCATCAGTCACTGGAATTTTTCCAATTTTCGCTTGCCAGATTTTTGGAGCCACGGCGTGAATTGAAGTACCGTTTACATCAACTGCAACAGATACAGGCATATCTTCAACTACGAATTTGTAGATTGCTTCCATACCTAAGTCAGCGAAGGCAACAACTTCAGCTTCACGAACAGCTTTAGATACGAGGTAAGCCGCACCACCAACTGCCATAAGGTAAGTTGCTTTGTTGTCTTTGATCGCTTCAATTGCTGTTGGACCACGGTCAGCTTTACCAATCATACCGAATAGACCAGTATGCTCTAATACTTTACGTGTGAATTTGTCCATACGTGTTGCAGTTGTAGGACCAGCAGGACCAACGACTTCATCACCCACAGGATCAACAGGGCCAACGTAGTAAATAAATTTACCTTTAAGATCAACTGGTAATTCTTCACCGTTGTCGATCATTTCAACCATACGTTTGTGCGCAGCATCACGACCTGTGTACATTGTACCGCTAAGAAGTAATGTGTCGCCCGGTTTCCAAGAATCCATTTCTTCTTGAGTAATGGTATCAAGGTTTACACGTTTAGACTGTGAAGAGTCCCAAGTTACTGAAGGGTAGTCTTCAAGTTTTGGTGCTTGAATATGAGCTACACCTGTACCATCAAGCTGGAAGTGAGCATGACGAGTCGCAGCACAGTTCGGAATCATGCCTACTGGTTTACCAGCAGCGTGACATGGGTAATCTTTGATTTTAATATCAAGAACAGTCGTTAAACCGCCAAGACCTTGAGCACCAATACCAAGAGCGTTTACTTTCTCAAAGATTTCGATACGAAGTTCTTCGATTTTGTTCTCTGGTCCACGGCGAAGTAATTCGTCCATGTTGATTTCTTCCATGAGTGCTTCTTTAGCAAGCATCATGGCTTTTTCAGCAGTACCACCAATACCGATACCGAGCATACCAGGAGGACACCAACCTGCACCCATAGTTGGAACAGTTTTAAGAACCCAGTCAACAATCGAGTCAGATGGGTTAAGCATCGCAAGTTTAGATTTGTTTTCTGAACCGCCACCTTTAGCAGCAACAGTAATATCTACTTTGTTACCCGGTACGAGTTTGTAGTGAATAACAGCAGGGGTGTTGTCTTTTGTATTTTTACGACCAAATGCAGGGTCAGCAAGTACAGATGCACGAAGAACGTTGCTGTTTTCAAGGTAACCTTGGCGAACACCTTCATTTACTGCATCGTCTAAGCTCATTGTTAAATCGAATTTAACATCTAAGCCCACTTCAAGGAAAACGTTAACAATACCAGTATCTTGGCAAATTGGACGATGACCTTCCGCACACATGCGAGAGTTAATTAAAATCTGTGCAATTGCATCCTTTGCAGCTTTGTTTTCTTCGCGATCATAAGCACGGCTCATCGCTTGGATAAAGTCTTGCGGGTGATAGTACGAAATAAACTGTAGGGCGTCCTTGATTGATGTAATCAAGTCATCTTGTTTGATAATCGTTGTCATACCAGAAAATCTCTTGAGCGGGCTGTTAGCTAGCGGGCTAAATTATATGACAAAAACACAAACTTGTGGGGGATTGGTTGATCTTTTGACCGAAAGTCGAATAGGACCAGTGCTAAGTGATTTAAAACTAAGAACAACCAACTGCGAAGGCAGTTATTTAAGAGTAAAAAAAGCCATTTGAGCGGACATCAAATGGCGAGAGGTAGAAAAGATTAAATGATATTAATTATTTGGCAGCAGCTTGTTGTTCAGCCTGAATTGCTGTTAATGCAATAGTAAAGACAATGTCATCTACTAAAGCACCACGAGACAAGTCATTCACTGGTTTGTTTAGGCCTTGCAGCATTGGTCCAACGCTGACTACATTTGCTGCACGTTGTACTGCTTTATATGTCGTATTACCTGTATTTAAGTCTGGGAAAATAAATACATTGGCACGACCAGCTACGCGTGAGTCTGGTGCCTTTTGGCGTCCTACACTTTCAACAGAAGCTGCATCGTATTGGAGTGGGCCATCAATCAGTAAATCAGGGCGGCGTTGCTGTGCAATTTGAGTCGCTTGTTGTACTTTTTCAACATCAGCACCAGTGCCAGATGTACCAGTTGAATAGCTGATCATGGCAATACGTGGGTCAATTCCAAACGCTTTTGCAGAGTCAGCAGACTGAATCGCAATTTCAGCAAGCTGGTCGGCTGTAGGGTCTGGGTTAATTGCACAATCACCGTAAACATAAACTTCATCTGGTAAAAGCATAAAGAATATGGACGAAACTAAAGAGTAAGACGGTGCGGTTTTAATGAGCTGAAAAGCAGGGCGCACGGTGTTCGCGGTTGTGTGAACTGCACCAGAAACCAAACCATCTACATGATCTAGAGCCAGCATCATAGTGCCAAGAACAACAGTGTCTTGTAATTGATCTTTGGCTTGTAACTCGTTGAGTTTACCTTTGCGGAGTTCAACCATAGATGCAACATATTGGTTGCGAATGCTGTCCGGATCAATAATTTCTAGGTCAGCTGGTAGTTCAATACCGCGTGCTTTTGCAACGTCTTGAACTGCATCTGGTTTTGCTAGCAAAATACAATGTGCAATACCACGAGCCTGACAAATAGCAGCTGCTTCAATAGTACGTGGCTCATCGCCTTCTGGAAGCACAATTCGTTTTTTTGCTGCAATTGATTTTTGCACTAACTCATGACGGAATGCTGAAGGGGAAAGGCGTGGAGTTGCACCGTTATTACTGTGCTGTTTAAGCCATTCGACATCGATATGACTTGAAACAAAACGAGTCACTTGCTCGGCACGTTCAGTATCATCGATTGGAATTTCATTACCAAAATCAGATAAGCGCTGTGCCGTTTCCAGTGTGTTTAAACGGGTGTGTAAAATTGGTAAGCCTTGTTTGATAGCGCTTTGGCAAAACTCTAAAAGCTCAGGGGCAGGTGCTTCACGTTCGGTCAGTACCAAGCCTGCCAATGGAATACCGTTACTGGTTGCCAAGCTACCTGCAAGTAACACATCGGTGCGTTCAGATGCGCTAATAATCAACTCGCCAGCAATGAATTTATTCAATTCATATTCAATGCTTGAGGCAATTAAACTTGAGTGCAAAATACGACGCGTTTTTGCTTCGCCTTGATGGACCCATTGACCATCAATCACGTTCGCGATGTCTAAAGTTCTAGGTACGCTTAGTGTATTACTAAATGGAACTAAACCAATAATTGGTAAATCGTTCGATCCAAAGTAGCGATTGTATTTTTGCAGTTCTGACGTAAATTTTGCGATGTCTTCAGTTGGACGTAGCGATGGGTCGAATGCGACAGGAATCTGAGCTGTTTCCTCAGATAAGCCGCGTGTACGCATAAAGAGTACACCTGCTGTTCGGTTTGAAGTTGCACCGCCAAACTGACGCAAGTGAGCTTCAACTTTCTCTGCTGTTTTACGTGGGTTTTGGATGTCTGCTGTGCTTACCAAAACCACTTCTGCATCAAGAGCTTGGGCAAGGCTGGCATTAAGCTCACTGGCAAAATGGTCTTGTCCATTTGGCAATAGGCCTTCAACAATAATGACATTATTGTCTGCTGCAATACTGCGATGAAGACTTACTGCTTCTTCAAGGAGTTCATCGACTTCACCTGACGCAATGCGTTGGGTTAACTTTTCATGAGAAATGGATTGAACAGTTTTACCTTGAAATAAATGACCAAATAAAGACGTAGTTCGGTCTAAATTTTCTTGATCTACCTGAGAAAACGGTTTTAAAAAGCCTGCTTTAATCCCATTACAATCAAGTGCATAAATCATACCTAAGCAGGCAGAGGTTAAACCAACCCCTTCACCTGTAGGAATTAATAAAATTGTATTCATATAAACCTATAAATAACGTTCTTTGACTTCTGTAATTAAGCAAGGCTAATTTCAGGAGATGTATTTTGTGCAACGTCTACAACCTGACGCGTTTCTTTGGCAATACGGCCTTCTTCATCGGTTGGAATCACCCAGATTTGTGGTCCTGTACCGCTATCAATACGGCCTTCTGTGCCACGTTTTAAATTGTTGTTCTGGTCTTTATCGAGCTGTAAACCAAAGTGAGGTAAATAAGCTAAAGTCTTTTCACGAATGTAAGCTGAGTTTTCACCAATACCACCTGTGAAGATCAGGCCATCAATACTTGGCAAACCACAGCTTAATGCTGCAAGTGATTTTGCAAGGCGGTAGCTAAATACTTCAATTGCAAGACGCGCATCTTCGTTGCCATTTTCAGAGGCTTCAATCACAGTACGCATATCGTTAGAAAGTTGTGATAAGCCAAGTAAGCCACTTTCGTTATTTAAAACTTTATCGATTTTCGCCAAGTCCCAGCCAAGATTTTTTGCAAGAAAACTGTGTAAGCTTGGGTCGACATCCCCACTACGTGTTCCCATTACAACGCCTTCAAGCGGGGTAAGGCCCATAGAAGTATCAACACTTTGTCCATTCCATACTGCACAAGTCGAACTACCATTGCCCAAGTGTGCTGTTAACCAGCCACCTTTTTGGAAATTACCAGCCAGTTCACTACCGCGGTCAGACACATAAGCATGACTTGTGCCGTGGAAGCCATAGCGGCGAACGTTATGGTCTGTATATAAAAATTTAGGGATTGCATAACGGTATGCATGTGCAGGCATGGTTTGGTGGAATGCGGTGTCGAATACGGCAACTTGAGGTAATTCAGGAAATAGGCGCATCGTTGCTTCAATCCCGATTAAGTGGGCTGGGTTATGAAGTGGTGCAAGAGGGGTAGCTGCACGAATACGTTCTATAATTTCAGGAGTAAGTAATTCAGCTTTAGTGAGGCTTCCACCATGTACGACACGGTGACCGATTGCTTGAGGTTTATAGTTTGCAAGACGTGCAAGTAAAGTTTCTAAAGCTTTGGCGTGGTCAGCATAAGGAATTGAGAGCTCTAGTGGTTCTCCACCGACTGTAATTCCTTTAATACGAGCATCAGCCGCCCCTAAGTTTTCTGCTAAACCATAAATACGATCTTCACGATGGTCTGAAACCAGCGCGTATTTAATAGATGAAGAACCGCAATTAATAACTAATACTGATGTAGCCACGTTGAAATACCCAAGTCCTGATTTAAAAATAGTTTTCCTAACTTCCTGATCAAAAGGCATTAATTGCAACATGCATTAAGAGCAGGTTGTGATGTTTTAACATGTGTTGTTTTTCTGTCCAAGATAGACTTTAGCCCATTAGACTTAAGCACTATCGACCATCAAATTTTTTATAACTAATATTTATTGAGTATAAAGCTTAACCACTGTATTTATTGTTTTTTTGTAGAAGAATTAAACAGTTTTTTGTATATATTTATGAAAAGTAAATTTTGAATCAATGTAATTTTCAACTATTTGGTATAAATTTTTTAAGAAAAAATAAGTGTTGTTATTTTAATCAAACTAGAGGGGAGTATTACAAATAATATACGTAATTGAAATTAAGTTTTAATAGTTTATACATAGGATAAAAAAGGATAAATTATAAACATTTTTAATATCAAAATAAGTATAAAAAAGTCAGTGCTTACCCATTTATAAAGATATTTTATTGCTTTGATATTATGAGAAATTTCTCATAGTTATTAATATTTAATTTACCCGTAAATATAGTCAAAAATAAAATCATTTTCTTGTTTAAAACTTAAACATTATTTGTCTTTAATGCTAAGGCCTAGAGTATTGCTCGGAGTTATAAGGACTTGCATGTCGCTTTTTGCCTTAATAATATTATTCATCCTTCTGCCAAATGATCGTTAAATATATCATTTGGTCTATTT
The DNA here is from genome assembly GCF_046557555.1 of Acinetobacter sp. H1(2024). Lineage (NCBI taxonomy): Bacteria > Pseudomonadati > Pseudomonadota > Gammaproteobacteria > Moraxellales > Moraxellaceae > Acinetobacter > Acinetobacter sp. H1(2024). The sequence goes on along the minus strand of NZ_JBKGFO010000004.1, from coordinate 169,964 downwards.
TGTTTTTCCGGCTTATCCGGTTGTACAGGAGCGTCCAGCATGGACTTGCCGAATCCAATATTGGCAAAAGTTACCGAGCGTGTAATCGCGCGTAGCCAAAAAACTCGTTCTGCATATTTACAACGCATTGAACATGCCCAAGGTAAATTTCCTGCTCGTGGAGCACTCTCATGTGCCAATCTCGCACATGGTTTTGCCAGCATGGAAGATAATGAAAAATTAATTATTAAAGTTGGCCGTGAACCAAATATTGGCATTGTGTCTTCATACAATGAAATGCTTTCAGCACATGCCCCTTATAAAACCTTCCCAGACATTATAAAAACCGCTGCCCGTGAAAATGGTGGTGTTGCTCAGTTTGCAGGTGGTGTCCCAGCAATGTGTGATGGCATTACTCAAGGTAATGCCGGTATGGAATTGTCATTGTTTTCACGTGAAACAATTGCGATGAGTACAGCAATTGCACTTTCTCATAATATGTTCGATGCCGCATTGTGTCTCGGCGTATGCGATAAGATTGTGCCGGGCTTACTGATTGGTGCGTTACAGTTTGGTTATCTACCGACTATTTTTGTGCCTGCGGGTCCAATGAGTAGTGGTTTATCGAATGATGATAAAGCTAAAATTCGTCAACAATTCGCGACTGGTCAAGTGGGCCGCGATGCCTTACTTGAAGCTGAGTCTGCTGCCTATCATGGTCAGGGCACATGTACCTTCTACGGTACTGCAAACAGTAACCAAATGCTGATGGAAGTCATGGGTTTACATTTGCCAAGCGCTGCATTTGTTCACCCTCATACGCCATTACGTGATGCGCTCACTGCCGAAGCTGCTAAGCGTGTACTTGACTTAACTGCTGAGCGAGGTAACTACACACCAATTGGTCATGTGATTGATGAAAAAGCCATTATAAATGGCATTGTGGCTTTACTGGCTACAGGCGGCTCAACCAATCACACATTGCATCTGATTGCGATTGCACGTGCGGCTGGCATCTTAATTGACTGGGATGACTTTGATGAGTTATCTGCTGTTGTTCCATTGCTCGCAAAAATCTATCCAAATGGTAAGGCTGATGTAAACCATTTCCAAGCTGCAGGTGGGGTGGCATTCCTTATTCGTAACTTACTTGAGGCTGGTTTACTCCATAACGATGTAACGACAGTCGCTGGTAAGGGTTTACAGCACTACACCAAAGAACCGAAATTGATTGACGGTAAGCTCACTTGGGTTGACGGTGTAGTTCAAAGCCTTGATGACAAAGTACTCCGTAGCATTGATGCGCCGTTTCAGCCAGATGGTGGCTTGCGTTTAATGCAAGGTCGCCTTGGCCGTGGCGTAATCAAGATTTCTGCTGTTGCGCCAGAGCACCGTAAAGTTAGAGCTCCAGCAATTGTGTTTGACTCTCAAGAAGCGGTACAAGCAGCGTTTGATCGTGGTGAATTACACCGAGACTTTATTGCAGTTGTTCGTTTCCAAGGTGCTCGTGCGAATGGTATGCCTGAGTTACATCGTTTAACGCCTGTGTTGGGTGTTTTACAAGACCAAGGTTTCCATGTTGCCTTAGTTACTGATGGTCGTATGTCTGGTGCTTCAGGCAAAGTTCCTGCGGTGATTCATTTATCTCCAGAAGCCTTATTGAACGGCCCGATTGCTAAAGTTCAAACCGGAGATATGTTGGTTATTGATGCTGAGGCTGGTGTACTCGATATTGAGTTAGATGAACAAACTTGGCAGTCACGCCCTGTTGCACAGCCAGAACATCAGGCAGAAAACGAAGTCGGTTTTGGTCGTGAATTATTTGGTGTATTCCGTGCAGCCGCCGCGCCTGCTGAACATGGGGCATCTGTGTTTGGTTCACTTGTTGGTGAAGAGCCACAAGCGCATATTTGAGACAAAGGAATTACAAAGTAATGAGCAAGATTGAAGATGTGGTCAAATTAGGCCCAGTAATTCCAGTGTTGGCTTTTGACTCTGCCGAACAAGGTGAACATGTATCACATGCGTTGCATGCTGGTGGTGTAAAAGTACTGGAAATTACTTTACGTACAGCTGCTGGTTTGGCTGCCATTGAGCGAGCATCTCAGTTGGCAGATGACATTGTGGTGGGTGTGGGAACAATTACTAAGCCTGAGCACTGTGCTCAAGCTAAAAAAGCAGGCGCTAAGTTTGGTGTATCTCCTGGTTTGACCAAAGACTTACATTTGGCTGCGCAAGATGCTGGCTTACCTTTGTTACCAGGAGTCATGACACCAAGTGATCTGATTCAGGCGATTGAGTTGGATTATGACATTGTGAAGTTTTTCCCAGCTCAGCAAGCAGGTGGGGTCGAGATGCTAAAAGCATTTTATGGTCCATTTCCAAACTTACGTTTTTGCCCGACTGGTGGAATTACAGCAGAGTCAGCACCAGAGTTCTTGAAGCAACCTAACGTAGTTTGTGTAGGTGGTTCATGGTTGACGCCTAAAGCTGTTGTTGCTGCACAAGACTGGGCTGAAATTACGCGTTTAGCTCAAATTGCGAGTCAGTTGAGAGCATTGTAAATGTAGTCAATATTTATAAAAAATGAAGTGCATTTTATGTGCTTTAAAGGCTGTATTGATGTGACCAGTTTGTGCTGGTCACACCTAAATATAAAAAATTAATGTCTTAACAGTAGGAATTACTGTGGTTGAAGACCTTTGTTTGGGCAGTGTGCCTAAATAATAATTCCAAGGAGAAGTGTCCCATGGAGACGGTTCAGGGTGGCATGTTGCTGATCTACACTGTAATCGCGATTATTGCATTGGTTGTTATGATCGCGAAGTTCAGAATTTATCCCTTTTTAGTTCTTATCATTGTTTCACTCGGTTTAGCTTTAGCTGTTGGCATGCCAATGGGCGATATTGTTAAGTCATATGAAGCTGGTACTGGTAAAACCTTGGGCCACCTTGCGATTGTAATCGCGCTCGGAACGATGCTCGGCAAAATGATGGCCGAGTCAGGTGGTGCTGAACGAATAGCAATTACTTTAATTAAATGGTTTGATGAGAAAAATATTCACTGGGCCATGATGTTTATTGCTCTTATTGTTGGTCTTCCCGTATTTTTCGAAGTCGGTTTTGTTCTACTTATTCCAATTGCGTTCAACATTGCTAAACGGACAGGTAAATCTTTACTGGTTGTTGGTTTGCCGATGGTTGCTGGTTTGTCGGTTGTACATGGTTTAATTCCGCCACATCCAGCAGCTTTGCTGGCAGTGCAGGCATATCATGCTGATATTGGTAAAACGATTGCCTATAGTTTAATCGTGGGTGTTCCAACAGCTATTGTGGCTGGGCCGTTGTATGCACTCTGGATTAATAAATACGTCAAATTGCCTGAAAATAACCCGTTAGCAAAGCAATTCGTTGAAGCAGATACGAATAGGACACGTGAGCTACCAAGCTTTGGGATTACCTTATTTACAATTATGCTGCCTGTTGTACTCATGTTAATCGGAAGTTGGGCTGATCTATTCTTTGCGCCAAAGACTTTCGCAAATGATGTACTACGTTTCATTGGTACTTCTGATATCGCATTGCTTATTGCCGTACTGGTCAGCTTTATTACCTTTGGTACGATGCAGGGCTTTAACCGTGAACAAATTGAAAAATTCTGTGGTGGGTGTTTAGCTTCTATTGCCGGGATTATGTTGATTGTAGGTGCAGGTGGCGGTTTTGGTGGCATTTTGCGTGACACTGGTATTTCCGATGAGATTGTATCTACAGCCTTAAAGGCAAATTTGTCGCCATTGTTATTGGGCTGGTTTGTCGCAGCATTGATTCGTTTGGCTACAGGTTCTGCAACGGTTGCGATGGCTACCGCTTGTAGCATTGTTGCTCCAATTGCAGCTACGGCTGGCGTTGCTGTTAGGCCGGAACTCTTAGTCCTTGCGACGGGTTCGGGTTCATTAGTGTTCTCACATGTAAATGACGCAGGATTTTGGCTAATCAAAGAATATTTTGGTATGACAGTAGGGCAGACACTCAAGACCTGGTCGGTATTAGAAACGATCATTTCGGTGTTGGGTTTATCTTTCACGCTACTGCTTAGCACTATTTTATAATTAAAGGTGAGTAATCCATGATTGTGATTGCAATGGGTGTCTGTGGAACAGGTAAAACCCTAATCGGTGAGTTGTTATCAGAGCGTTTGGCTTGTGAGTTCCTCGATGGAGATACGCTTCATTCGGCTGCAAATAAAAGCAAGATGAGCCAAGGTATTCCTTTAACTGACGAAGACCGTTTGCCGTGGTTACAAGCCATTCGTCAGGCGATTGAAACAAAACAACAAGCAGGTGAAACGGCTGTATTTACTTGTTCTTCACTAAAACGAGTCTATCGCGATATTTTACGTGGTCATGACCAGAATATTAAGTTTGTATACTTAAAAGGGTCTTATGAGTTGTTGCAGCAACGACTTGCTGAGCGATCGGGTCATTTCTTTGATCCTTCATTGTTACAAACTCAGCTAGATACATTAGAGGAACCTGATGTGAATGAAGCAATTGCTATTGATATTGCGCTCACACCTGAACAAATCGTTATGCAAGTCATGCAGAAACTAGAGGTAACTGACAGCGTGTGTCGCGGTTAACCTCGGTTAGAAACCCACATTTTAATGGCTCTATAGCCTAAGGCTCAAGCAAGGTAAATACCGGTAACGGTACTGGTATTTACACCAACTAGACCTGTTCATAACGGGCTAGGTTTACATTTATAAATAATTGGAGATAAGAATAATGAGCCATTCAAATAATTTACAACATAAATTTCCCCCAGTAGACAGTATTCCTGACAGCGTACGTCTGCCATCTCAGATTCATCAGCGTATCTCGTTAGTGGATGGTGAGTTGAAGTTATGGGCTGGTTCAACCAAGAAGACATTCTCTCCAATCTGGATTCAGCAGCCTGACGGTAGCTTGCAGCAAGTTGAGCTTGGTAGTTATCCAGTCATGGGTGAGAAAGAAAGTGATGAAGCGTTAGAAGCGGCAGTACGCGCCTACAATAATGGTCGTGGTGAATGGCCAATGATGAAAGTTGGTGAGCGCATCGCTTGTATGCAAAATTTCATTCAGCGTATGGTGGAACAGAGAGACCTCATTGTTAAACTAATCATGTGGGAAATTGGTAAGAGCTTGGCGGACTCCGAGAAAGAGTTCGATCGTACTGTTACCTATATGCGTCAAACCATAGATGCCCTGAAAGATCTGGATAATGCCAACTCACGCTTTGTAATTGCTGAAGGTACGATTGGTCAAATCCGTCGTACTCCACTAGGTGTCGTGTTGTGTATGGGACCATACAACTACCCGCTGAACGAAACCTTTGCTACCTTGATTCCGGCCATGCTGATGGGCAATACCATCATTTTTAAACCACCTCAATTTGGGACCTTGCTGTTTGAACCGTTGTTGGAAGCATTCCGTGATTCATTCCCTAAAGGTGTGATCAATACGATTTATGCACCAGGCTCTCTAGTGGTGCCACATCTGTTGGCATCTGGAAAAATTAATGTATTGGCATTGATTGGTTCTAGTAAAGTGGCTGACCACTTGAAAAAACAACATCCAAAATCTCACCGTCTGCGTGCGATTCTAGGATTAGATGCAAAGAACGCAGCCATTATTCTGCCAGATGCTGATTTGGATTTGACCGTGAAAGAGTGCCTGTTGGGAGCATTGTCATTTAATGGTCAGCGTTGTACTGCGCTTAAAATGTTGATGGTACATCGGTCAATAGCTGACGAATTTGTTAAGCGCTTAACGGCTGAACTGGCTAAACTAAAAGTGGGTATGCCATGGGAAAAGGGTGTATTTATTACTCCATTGCCAGGTATGCACCGTACGACCTATATGACTGAAGTCATTGAAGATGCCGTAGCGAAAGGAGCTAAAGTCGTTAATCCGGAAGGTGGTGAGTTCTGCAAAACCATATTCTATCCAGCCGTAGTTTATCCGGTGACAGAGGGTATGAGACTGTATCGCGAAGAACAGTTTGGTCCAGTGGTGCCTGTCTCTGTTTATGATGACATTGAAACTGTGCTGGAATATGTTACGACTTCTGACCATGGTCAGCAGGTGAGTATTTTTGGTAGCGATCCTGAGCAAATTGGTCATTTAGTCGATACACTGGTACATCAAGTTTGTCGTGTAAATATCAACTGTCAGTGTCAGCGTGGTCCAGATGTATTTCCATTCGGTGGCCGTAAAGATTCTGCCGAAGGTACGCTGTCTGTGCATGATGCGTTACGTGCATTCTCTATCCGCGCTATGATTGCTGCTAAACAGACCGATGATAGCAAAGGCATGCTGGCCTCTATGGTTTCTGAGCACTATTCTAAATTTGTGAATACCGACTTTATTTTCTAATGAACATATGATTAAAAAAACCAGCCTTTGAGCTGGTTTTTTATTGGAGCTAACAAAATAAAACGCCTGAAATTGATCAGGCGTTTTTTGCAAGAATAGATTGATTATTGACGAATTTGACCGTCACCTAACACAATCCATTTTTGAGAAGTTAAGCCTTCTAAACCAACTGGACCACGTGCATGAATTTTATCTGTTGAGATACCAATTTCAGCACCTAAACCATATTCAAAGCCATCAGCGAAACGAGTTGAAGCGTTAATCACGACTGAACTTGAATCCACACGAGCCAAGAACTGACGAGCCAAAGTATAGTTTTCAGTTACGATTGCATCGGTGTGATGTGAACCATATTTGTTGATATGGTCAATTGCTTCATCAATACCACTAACCACTTTAACGGCAAGAATTGGCCCTAAATATTCGGTATACCAGTCTTCTTCTGTCGCAGGTTTTACAGAGGCACCCAAAATACGACGTGTTTCTGGACAGCCGCGCAACTCAACTTGTTTTTCAGCATAAAGTTCAGCAATACGTGGTAAGAAAACGTCTGCAATTTTTTCGTCAACAAGCAGTGTTTCCATCGCATTACAAACGCCGTAACGATGTGTTTTGGCATTCAATGTAATTGGTAATGCTTTTTGCAAGTCTGCTTGAGCTTCTACAAACACATGGCAGTTACCATCAAGATGCTTAATCACAGGAATACGAGCTTCGTTGGTTACACGTTCAATTAGGCTTTTACCACCGCGTGGAACAATTACATCTACATACTCAGCCATGGTAATGAGGTGACCAACCGCTGCACGGTCAGAGGTTTCAATCACTTGTACTGAATGCTCAGGCAAACCAGCAACTTTTAAACCATGCTTAATCGCTTCTGCGATTGCTTTGTTTGATTCAAGTGCTTCTGAACCCCCACGTAAAATAATGGCATTACCCGATTTAATTGCTAAAGATGCAGCTTCAAGTGTGACGTTTGGGCGTGATTCGTAAATCATACCCACTACGCCTAGAGGTACACGCATTTTTCCAATTTGAATACCTGTGGGGCGATATGCAAGATCCGTAATTTCCCCAATTGGATCGACAAGCGCGATCACATCTTTTAAACCTTGCAACATCCCTTTAAAGCGTGCGGGCGTAAGCTCAAGACGATCAAGTAAGGCACTATCAAGCTTGTTGTTACGGCCTTTTTCCATGTCGAGTTGATTCGCCGCCAAGATTGCTGCCTGATTATTTTCTAAAGCAGTATAAATAGCAGAGAGTGCATGATTTTTAAGCGAAGTTGAAGCACTTGTTAAAACGCGTGAAGCCTCACGTGCTTGTTGCCCAACTTTTTGCATGTATTGTTCAATTGAATCTTGCATAGCAGTTTTTAATCATTTACCAATGACTACGATAGTAGCAGTCAAATGCGGAACAATGAATGGCTTTTTTTCAAAAATGTGATCGCTATAAAGAAACATTTAAATATTTTGAAAACTATTAGCGGCTTAAACAAGATGAGCGGTCATTTCAGCGATTGCGTATATTTCAGACAATTGTTTAGAATGGACTTGTGCAATACAAACTAATACAAATTTTAAAGATTTGTGCATAAAAGATTACATGTTCAAGAAGGAACTCTTGCAGCATAAAAAAATTACAGCAAGGAGGAAGCAAGGATATGAATTCCATTATTCAAATGGATTCGGAGATAAACCAAGCTTATGCCGGTTTTGGGTTTTTCGATATCTACAATAGAGATAGTTTTAAACAGCCAGCTCGTACTACATGGATTGACGGTTGGAAAATTGAGTACATGGCGATTGCAGATCCAAAAACCATTCACAAAACACCCATCGTGATTGTTGGCGGCGCTTTTCAAAATTTTAACTCTTATAAATATTGTGTTGAGCAACTGTTTGAAAGTGGTCCAGTCATTCTAATTGACTTGCCATCAATGGGCGCAAATCAACAAATTACCAATCGGGATACTGGAATTTCTGCTGGAACGTTAGAACTACCTGATTTATCAGAAATGTTAGGTCGCTGGTTAGATATTGTCGGAATTCAAAAAGTTTCTGTAATGGGAATGTCGTTGGGTTCAGTCATTGCTTCTTGTTTTGCTTATCACCGTCCAGATTTGATGGATCGCATGATTTTGATGGGTGTTATGCAAAAGACCCGTAAAAGCTGGCGAATGATTTTGGAAGAATCGCTCAAACTCATGCAAGAAAACCGTATGGAAGAGTTTGGGCAAGCGGTAATTTTATATTTGGTCAATCATGCCAAGTTAGATAAAACCCGTATGTCACCTACAGCTAAAAAATTATTTTTTAGGCAAATGGCGGAGTTTACGGGTACCGAGCGTGAACGTTATGACATTAACTGTAATCGACTTTTGCGTTTAACAGATGTGCCGATTCCAAAGTGTAAAACACTGGTTGCAGCAGGGCAGTATGACAGTTTTACTCTGCCTCATGAAAATGCCAATTTTGCTTTGCAATGTCCAGATATGGAATTTGCTCTGATTGCGAATGCCGATCATGTGCCACAGCTTCAGCGTCGTAAAGAAACCATGAGTTTGTTTACTTCATTCTTAAAAGGTGAATCTATCCAAAATTTGGATGGGATTATTCCAATGACGCGTGAACAAATGCAAAGTATGGAGCGCCGAGGTGAAGAGCGGATTTCAGTTCTCCAACCTAAAACCAAATTGAGCCACCGTGAACGTAAAACAGAAGTGCCAGTAACGATTGTGGATATGACTTTCTTTGGAATGTATTTGAAGTTGGATGATATGATACAGCTCGACTTTGTAAATGAATATCCACGGGATCTGGCTCTGCATCTAGAAGATGAAGAAGGCCCTTTCTCGATTGAATGTTTAATCTTTGAAGCTACTGAACAAGGAATACGTGCTTTATTTAAACATGGCAGTTTTGAGCTTGCTGATCGTTTAAGTCGTTTTATTGCTCGCCAAAAGCTAGCCGCATAAATTTTAATTTTTCATAAAATGGAAGTCTCAAAAATTATGAGACTTCCATTTTTTTATTTTAATTGAGCATGAATAGTCCAGACTAAATCACCTAAATGCTCTTCATTGCTCTCTTTAGAAATTTCCCCAAAGAATATTTGTGGTTGCTCAATACTCACCTGACTAAATCCTGCATCTTCAAAAAATTTTTTCACCTCACGTGGCGTTTTAAAATGAAAACTAAACGAGCTGCGAGACATGAGTTTCAATAATTTACTGCTGTTCCAGATAATGCTGGCGAGTTTATTTTTAACGGGTTCAGGGTAGAGATCAGTTAAATAATGAAGTTTTTTAAAGGAAGCCCCATAGTGAACAATGGATTGGATTAGTTGCTTTAATAAGTCTTTATCAAAATAGTTAATCAAACCTTCACTAATCACAACCAGTGGACGGTTAGGATTAAACACTTCAAATGCTTGAGCAAAGGCTTCGGTAAATAAATCAACTGATAAAATCTCAGGTGCATTTTTTTCAATTTGTTGTAATGCATTTTGTTTGGTTTGTGCCATATCGGGTAAATCAAGCTCCCGATAGGTAATCGAAGGATAATGCTGCCTAAACCACCAGCCGCGTGGTGATAAACCACAAGCAATTTCAAGCACCTGTAAATCAGGGTTTTCTTGAATTAACTTCTCTAAATCATGATCGAGCATGGTATGGCGTTGTTTGAGCGTAGTGCGCATGCTGCCGCCCACATATTTTTCTGCCCATGATTCTAATGGGTGAACTAAATATGCCAACGATTTGCCTTTGCTGGTAGCAAGTGCTTCGTGTGAGATCCCCATTTGATACCAGATATAACCCGTATAGTGGGCTGTAAAAGAGATGTGGCGGTGTTTTGAAAGGTGTTGTGTCATTCGTCCTGAACTCGGTTTATTGTTTTTGTGTGATCTTCATTATTAATAACAATGAAGAGGTTCTAATGCATTGATGGTGAATGAACCTGCATGACGGAGTCCTGTCAATTAGGTTGGCATTCTGGGATGAGCTTTCAGTTGGAGTTACTTTTCTTTCGGGAAAAGTAACCAAAACCTGAGGTACGAATAGCAAAGATTAATTATCTTTGCCGTACCGTAAAACGAAAGCTATGCTTGAGTAAATGCTACGCACTTCGTTTGTCTTGCGCAATGCGAAAGCGCTAACGCTTTTGCATTGCTCAGGTTGCAGATGACACTTTCACGTATCCATATTATGGATTAGTGCTTAGTTAATTCCTCATTAAATTTAGAATGAATTTTTAAACTCTTCAATGGCTGTTTTGACAGCTTGCCAGTGTTCGCCAAGCGACAAGGTTTCACCAATCTGAATTTGTGGAATTTGACCGCGCATGCGTTCAAGGCGTTCTTGGTTTGGTAGCTCTAAGTGAGCAATACCTTCAAGAGCTGTACATGCGGCACTACGGTCATTACACACCAGCCCCATATCACAGCCAGCTGCGAGAGCTGCTTGAATACGCGCATCTGCACCACCAGCGACGCAAGCAGCTTGCATGCTTAAGTCATCAGAGAAAAGTACGCCATCAAATTTCAAACGGTTGCGTAGAACTTCTTGAATCCAGAAAGGTGAGAAACCTGCCGGATTTGGGTCAACTTGATCATAAATCACATGTGCAGGCATGAGTGCGTCTAGCTCAGGCATAAGCTTAATGAAGCTTTGCATGTCATGGTTATAAATTTCATCATAGCTACGGCTGTCGATAGCAGCTGCGACATGTGAGTCGGCTTTGACCGAACCGTGACCTGGAAAGTGTTTGCCGGTATTTGCCATTCCAGCTTTTTTCATACCGCGCATAAATGCGCCAGCAAGCGGAGCGATATCTTCAATATTTTTAGAGAATCCACGGTCACCAATCACATCGCTAATAGCATTAAGGTCTAAAACTGGTGCAAAACTAAAATCGATCCCCACAGCTAAGACTTCAGTTGCCATTAACCAGCCACATTGTTCAGCCAGTTCAAGAGCCTTTTGGGGTTGAGTAATATAGAGTTCGCCAAAGCGACCCATTGCTGGCAATAGAGTAAAGCCAGATTTTAAACGTTGAACTCGACCACCTTCTTGGTCGACAGCAATTAAAATATCTGGGCGAACTTGGCGCATATGGTCGGTTAAAGCACGGACTTGTTGTGGTGATTCAATATTTCGTGCAAATAAAATCATGCCACCGACTTGCGGAGCTTGTAATAGTTCAATATCTTCTTTAGTAAGTTCTGTGCCGGCAATGTCCAGCATCAACGCGCCAATCATATTGGTTCCATTTGAATTTTGATTGAAAAACAATAAGCGAATTTTGCAATGATTTGCTACATTTTGTCAGTACAGAATATGATAAAACTACACGGTATAAACAATTTAGTTGGTTAAGATGTTGAATCTGCTTAGTTCATATCGAAAACAGAGCGTGTAAGATACGAACACCCAAGGAAGTATTAAGAATTTATGAAACTTCAAACTATAGCTTGTGCAGTAGCAATCGCGACTGGCGGTTTATTCTTCTCTCATACGATGAACGAAGCAAGAGCAGCAACTAATACTGCTGCTGTTTCTCAATCGATCCAGCCAACGCAAGAGCAGGCCTTGGTGGCTCGTCAACTGGCAACTTTAGTTGATCGCCAACATTATTTAAATATGCGACTAGATGCGAATACATCTAATCGTATTCTCGATATGTACTTAGACAGTCTTGATCCAGATCACTCATTATTTTTAGACGCTGAAGTTCAAAATTATAAAAAACTCTATGGTTCAAATTTTGGTGCTTCATTAAAAGCGGGGAACTTAACTGGACCGTTTGCAATTCACCAGCAATATCGTGAACGCTTAAAACAATTTTACGAGTTCATGCTGGCTGAGTTAAAACAACCACAAAATTTAAAACAGCCAAATAGCTATATTGAAGTAGATCGCGAAAAAGCGCCGTATTTTAAAACAACGGCTGAGCAGCAAAATCACTGGCGTAAAATGCTGGTATCACAGTTAATCAATTTGACGATTAGCCGTGAAGAGGAACAAGCAAAACAAAAGGCGCTTAAAGAAAATCCGTCACTTGCTGATGGTCAAGACTTAACAGGCCCAGAAGATTTAACACCAGCGCAGACTTTGACTAAGCGTTATACACGTCAGCTTGAAAGAATTAGTCGTGTAAAAAGCGACGATGTTTTAGATAAAACATTAAACGCAATGCTAGCGACTTATGATCCTCACAGTAACTATTATCCGCCAATTGATGCGATTGAACTGAATCGCCAAACAACCTTACAGCTTGAAGGGATTGGGGTGTCGATTCGTCCAGAGCGTGGCAATGAAGATTACACCAAGATTGAAACCATTGTAGAAGGTGGTCCTGCAAGTAAGTCTGGTCAAGTGAAATCAGGAGACCGAATCGTTGGAGTCGCTCAAGAGGGCGGTAAAATGATCGATGTGGTGGGTTGGTCAAGTTCGGAAATTGTTGGGCTTATTCGTGGTAAACGTGGCACTAAAGTAACGCTTAAGCTTCTTGGTGCTGGTGCGTCAATGAGTCAGGCGCGTAATGTGACTTTAGTGCGTGATGTTATTCAAGAAGAAGATGCTGGTGTTCGTTCACGTACCGTTGAAGTAACACGTGATGGTAAAAAGCACCTACTAGGTGTAATTGAAATCCCATCGTTCTATTTTGACTATCGTTCACGTCGAGCTGGTCAGCAATATCGTTCGGTTTCTGAAGACACTGCAAATGCGTTTGAGGCATTAAAAGCTAAGAAAGTAGAAGGTATTATTATTGACTTGCGTAATGACCCGGGTGGTTCATTAGAAGAAGTTGCACGTATGCTTGGACAGGTCATTAAGTCAGGTCCGGTTGTGCAAATTCGCGACGGCAATGGTAATGTCAGTGTATTTGAAGACAACGATGGCGGTCAGCAAATCTATACAGGTCCACTTGCTGTATTGGTGAACTTAGCATCAGCGTCTGCAAGTGAGATTTACTCTGCAGCAATTCAAGACTATGAGCGTGGCATTATCATTGGTAGTACAACCACAGGTAAAGGTACAGCTCAAGTTCAACTTGATACTTTGGCATACGGTCAAGCGACTTTAACGCAACGTAAATTCTACCGTGTTACTGGTGGTAGTACGCAAAACAAAGGTGTAGTGCCAGATATTAAGCTTGTCGACATCTATAACGAAGAGTTTGGTGAGCGTAAATCGAAGAATGCGTTGAAGTGGGATACGATCCCGACTGCGCCGTTTAAACGTGAAGGTTCTGTTCAACCGTATGTTGCGAAGTTGTCTCAACTTTCAGAACAGCGTGTAGCAGTTGACCCACAGTTTAAATATTTAAATAAACGTACGACTATTGCGAAGGTTACGAGTGACCAAAAGCAAGTTGTACTTGATATTGATAAGCGCCGTGCTGAGCTTCTTGGTTTAGAAAAGCAAACTTTAGATGCTGAAAATGAACGTCGTGCAGCAACAGGTCAAAAGCCTTTTGCGAACTGGGAAAGCTACCAAGCTTCACTAGATGCTCTAGCTGAATCTCGCGCGAAAATGAAAGCTAACCAACGTCCTGCGTTACCAGAAGAAGAAACATTTGTGAATGAAGCAGCAAATGTACTTATGGACTATGCAAAATTGCAAAACCGTTAAGTTCTTTTGTCTGTTTTACGAAAAAGCACGCTGTTCTCAGCGTGCTTTTTTAATTTTTGATGTCAGTAAACTGTCATGCATTTATCATCAAAGTGTCAAGAAAGCTGCTTAATCTTTAAGCATGAAAATAAATACATTGATGGATGGCGCTATGCAAGGCTCATTCGCGACAGCACTATTAAAACAACAGCAACTTCCTGAAAGCTTCCAATTCCATTTCAAACAAAAACAGCAGTGGTCTAATACTCAGGGGTTGCATCAACTCCATGATTTAGTCCGTCCACGTTTAAAAATTGCGATTGTGACAGAGACATGGCCACCAGAGATTAATGGTGTAGCACTCTCGTTATTACAGTTATGTCAAGGTCTACAAAAACAAGGTCATAAAATTTTACTGGTTCGACCAGAACAAAAAGCCAAGTGTCATGATTTTTTGCCAGAGCAAGAATGTCTGGTCATGTCACAAGCCATACCCAAATATCCAACTTTGCAATTTGGCTGGCCTCAATATTTAAAAGTTTCAAAAGCTTTTGAAAAGTTTGTGCCTGATGTTGTACACATTGTGACGGAAGGGCCTTTGGGCTTAACTGCCATGCAAGCTGCCAAGGCAAAAGATATTCCAGTTTCTAGTGGCTTCCATTCACCATTTCAAGATTTTAGTCGATTCTTTGATTTGGCTTTCTTGGTTAAGCCAATCCAAAAATACCTTTGCTGGTTTCATAATAATACTCAAGTGACCTGTGTGCCGAGTAAAGATACAGAGGAAGCCTTACGTGGTTTTGGTATTACCTGTCCACTTATTGTGGTTGGACGAGGGGTAGATACCACGCGCTTTTCGCCAAAGCATCGCTCAGAAAGCTTACGCCAGCAATGGGGTATCGATGCCGATACTCGTGTCATGCTGTATGTAGGGCGTTTATCACCAGAAAAAGAAGTGCAATTGATTGTTGAAAGTTATGCAGCCATGCAAAACATGTCGCAACATAAAACTAAACTGGTGGTAGTAGGAGATGGCCCAGATCTTGCTCGATTAAAAGCACTGCCAGAAGCGAGAAATGTAGTTTTTACCGGTAGTTTGCGTGGACAAGAGTTGGCGACTGCCTATGCAAGCGCAGATGTATTTGTATTTGCCAGTCAAGTTGAAACGTTTGGTAACGTAGTTTTAGAGGCAATGGCAAGCGGTTTGCCAGTTATCGCGTATGATTATGCTTGTGCACATCAATATTTAGTCCATAACGTAAGTGGCTGGTTAAGTCCACTTGGACAGAAAGACCATTTTATACAACAAATTTATCAACTCCCTTCAGTACAACAACTTAGAGAAATGGGCATACAAGCCTGTCGTAAAGTACAGCAAAGCGGTTGGCAACTTCCGGTACAGCAATTAGAACAGGCATTTTATCAGGTAGTGAAGGAATCCTCGGTGGACTTCACCTAAGTATCCTAAAATAGGAGAACGACCATGAAATTAAAGAATGCAAAAATAAAAATACTCGATCTCGATTTGAGAGGCTGTTTATATCTCAATCATTTTTCTCACTCACAACGTGTGGCTTTATTCTTCAAAATTATTAGCCGTGCGGGCGATGGGCCATTTTGGTACCTCATGCTAGCAATTGTATGGGGAATGCATGGCATTACCTACAGTTTGCAAATTATCTATTTGTTAATTGGCGGCTCAATAGGAACGGCAATTTATAAATTTCTAAAACATAAAACGACGCGTCCACGTCCTTATCAAGTACATCAGGTGATTGTGCTTGGTGAAAGACCACTTGATCACTTTAGTTTTCCATCAGGTCATACGTTGCATGCAGTGATGGTGACAATTGTGTTGGGGTATATCCAACCTGTGTTGCTAGCCGCTATGTTACCGTTCATGGTACTTGTTGCTTTGTCTCGTATGGTGCTTGGACTTCATTATCCAAGTGATGTGATTGTGGGAGCTCTTATTGGCGCATCAGTGGCAAGCATCATTATATTTGTAGCGCCATTATTAAACATTGCTTTATAACGAACAGTAATTTTTATCAGCTTAAGCTATCGATTAGGTTTGCGGATTTGCTAAAGTACGCAGTTCGTGATTTAGCAGATTAAACAGATAGGAGCCGCTATGGGCTTACGTTGGACAGATACGATTGATATTGCCATTGAATTGTCAGAAGCACATCCAGAAGTTGATCCGCAATGGATCCGTTTTACCGATTTACATGCATGGGTATGTGCATTACCAGACTTCAGTGATGACCCAAATAAATCAACCGAAGGATTGTTAGAAGGTATCCAAATGGCTTGGATAGACGAAGTTCGCTAAAAACAGTAGAAAAAATCGCAACTTTTACACATTCAAAGCTGATTATTACCTATGACATCGGTATAATGCTGCAAATTTTTTAAAGTTTAAATCTTAAAATAAAGGAGCCACTCATGGCTATTGAACGTACTTTGTCTATCGTAAAGCCTGATGCTGTGTCTAAAAACCACATCGGTGAAATTTTTGCTCGTTTCGAAAAAGCGGGTTTAAAAATTGTTGCGACTAAAATGAAACACCTTTCTCAAGCTGATGCTGAAGGTTTCTATGCAGAGCACAAAGAACGCGGTTTCTTTGGTGACTTAGTTGCATTCATGACTTCTGGTCCAGTTGTAGTATCTGTTCTTGAAGGCGAAAACGCAGTTCTTGCTCACCGTGAAATTTTAGGCGCTACAAACCCTAAAGAAGCGGCTCCTGGTACTATCCGTGCTGATTTCGCTGTAAGCATCGACGAAAACGCTGCTCACGGTTCTGACTCAGTTGCTTCTGCAGAGCGTGAAATTGCTTACTTCTTTGCTGACAACGAGATCTGCCCACGCACTCGTTAATCGAAAGCATTCAAACCAGATAAGTGGTATACTACTTATCTGGTTTTTTTATTCTCTCAAGAGCATATTGTCTGATTCTTGAACAATATCTTCTGTTTTTGACATGGTTTAGGTAAATACACATGAGTTCTGCAGTGGTCGTTTCATCTGAAAATCTTGATGGACAGCAGCAATCTTCGTCCACGCCAGCATCGCCTGCTGCCGAAAAAGTGAATTTACTCGGCATGTCACGCGCGCAATTAGAAAAATTCTTTGAAGATATTGGTGAGAAAAAGTTTCGTGCCGGACAGGTCATGAAATGGATTCATCAGTACTTTGTTACTGATTTTGCTGAAATGACGAATATTTCAGGAAAGTTACGTGCAAAACTTGAACAAATTTGTGAGATTAAAGCTCCTGAGGTTGTGCATCGTCACTATTCAAAAGATGGCACACGTAAATGGGTGTTTCGCGTAGGTGAGGGGGCAGGTTCTTTAGTTGAAACTGTATTAATTCCTGCCGAAGATAAAACAGGCTTACGCAAAACTTTGTGTATTTCATCACAAGTAGGCTGTGCATTGGACTGCTCATTTTGTTCAACAGGTAAGCAAGGTTTCCAACGTGATTTAACGCCAGATGAAATTATTGGGCAACTCTGGATGGCAAACTATTCTTATATGGAAGAAGTGCCTGTTGCTGATCGTGAGCGTTCAGTGACCAATGTCGTGATGATGGGTATGGGTGAGCCTTTGCTCAACTATGATGCCGTATTAAGCTCAATGCAGATTATGCTTGATGACTTTGCTTATGGTATGTCAAAACGTCGTGTGACCTTATCAACTTCAGGCGTTGTACCGAAAATTGACCAACTTGCGCAAGATATTGATGTTGCATTAGCAATTTCTTTACATGCACCAAACGATGAGTTGCGTAATGAACTTGTGCCTATTAATAAAAAATATCCATTGGCTCAGTTGATTGCAGCATGTCAGCGCTATATTGCCAAAGATGGTAATGAAAGTACGCGTAAACATGTGACCATTGAATATGTGATGTTAGAAGGCGTGAATGATCAGCCTGAACATGCACAGCAAATGATTAAATTATTAAAAAATTTACCAAGTAAAATTAACTTGATTCCATTTAACCCATTCCCGCACGCGCCATATGGCCGCTCAAGTCGAAATCGTATTATCTCGTTCCAAAAAACTTTGTCTGATGCCGGATTTGTGTGTACGATTCGTCAAACACGTGGTGATGATATTGACGCTGCATGTGGACAGTTAGTGGGTCAAGTGGCTGATAGAACCCGCCGTGCTGAACAATGGCAGAAAAAAGTGACACAGCGTCAAGAGATTTTACGTACACAAGGATAAAGTTGAGGGAAGACTTTGAGTACTCCGAAGTTAAAGATCATGTTATGTATGGGGGTTGCAGTTGCATTTCTGGCAAGTGGTTGTCAGACGTCGCCAACACTAAAAAAGGACCCAGAAAAAGCAGTTAAGGTGCGTACGCAGCTTGCTGCAGAATACATTCGTTCTGGTGACTTGGACTCAGCAAAACGTTCCCTCGACCAAGCTCTAAGTATCGAGAGTCGTGACGCAACGGCAAATATGATGATGGGTATTTTATTGCAACAAGAAGGCAGTAAACCCAATTTAGAAAAAGCAGAACACTATTTTAAACGTGCAATTTCTTCTGAGCCGGATAATGCTCAGGCGCGTAATAATTATGGTACGTATTTGTACCAAATGGAACGTTATAATGATGCCGTCGAGCAGTTCCGTATTGCTGGTGCAACATTAGGTTATGACCAACGTTACCAAGCCTTAGAAAATCTGGGGCGGATTTATTTAAAATTGGGTGATATTGCGAGTGCTGAAAAAACATTCAAACAAGCGCTCCTTGCTAACCGTGACTCTTACATTTCAATGTTAGAGTTAGCAGAAATTTTTTATTTGCAGCAGCAGATTCCGGCTGCTACACAAATGTATGAGCAATATGTTCGTACAGTGGGGCAGAAAAATCAGGGTGCTCGCGCACTTTGGATTGGTTTAAGAGTGGCTCGAGCCAATGCGGATAAAATGGGAATGCAAGTTTTAGTAAATCAATTACGTGCTTTATTCCCGGAAAGTCCAGAATATCAACGTTATTTGCAATTACAGTATAGTACTGAGGCCGTATGGAAATAAATCCTAATTCACAGCAGCCAACTGGCTCAAGCTTACCGACTTCTGCTTTAGGAAATATTCAACGTCCTGGTGAGTATTTACGTCAAATTCGTGTTTCTCAGAAAAAAGAATTAGAGCAAGTATCTTCAGACTTAAATATGCCGTTGAAAACGCTAAGTGCGTTAGAGCAAGACGATTATAAATCTTTGCCAGAAGCAACTTTTATCAAAGGTTATTATCGTTCTTATGCAAAATATTTAAATGCTGATGCAACTGCAATTATTCAGCGTTTTGATGAGATTTATGCAAATGATACAGGCCTTTTGCCAAATCATGCTTTAAACAACTCACCAATTAAAATCATGGGTAAATTACCGGGTTCTAATAGTGATCGTAATAAAAAATGGTTAAAGCGTGGATTGCTTGCGATTTTGATTATTGCTGTAGTGTCATTGATCGTGATGGGCGTTCAAAAATGGACTTCAAACAAAGGCGAGACTGAGGTGCCAAAAGCAAATCAGTCTAACGTTGAAGTTTTACCTATGAAAGGAAATGGCTCTGCAACAGCGGGCGATCAATTGGTGTTAAACTTTAACCGTCCAACTTCTGTTCATATTGTAGATGCAACAGGTAAGGTTTTAGCGACAGGTCGTCAGGCATCGACTTTAACCTTAAATGGTGAGTCTCCATTCCAGATTCGTCTTGATGATGCAACAGCTGTGTCATTAAGTCTAAACCAAGAACAGATTTCATTGTCTCCATATACGGTAAACGGTAAAGCTGAATTCCGTTTATCCCGCTAATACCATGAGTTGAGCGATACAATGATAGAGAACCCAATTAAACGTCGACCAACACGTAAAATTCGTGTTGGTTCGGTCTATGTCGGTGGCGATGCACCTATTAGTGTGCAAAGTATGACAAATACCGAAACTTGCGATGTCGATGCAACTGTGGCTCAGATTGAGCGTTGTGTTGACGCAGGTGCAGATATTATGCGTGTTTCAGTTCCTTCTATGGAAGCAGCTGAGGCTTTTGGTGCAATCCGTAAACGTGTTTCAGTTCCACTAGTGGCTGATATTCACTTTGACCATAGAATTGCTTTGGCAGTTGCAGACTATGGTGCAGACTGTTTGCGTATTAACCCAGGTAATATCGGTTCAGACCAGAAAGTTCGTGAAGTTGTTGCTGCTGCACGTCATCACGGCATTTCTATGCGTATTGGTGTGAATGCGGGTTCTCTAGAAAAAGATTTACAGAAAAAATATGGCGAACCTACAGGGCAGGCATTACTTGAGTCAGCTTTACGTCATATTGATATTTTAGACCGTCTAGATTTCCATGAGTTTAAAGTCAGCGTAAAAGCATCAAATGTATTTTTGACCATGGATGCTTATCGTTTGCTTTCTCAACAAATTGATAATCCATTGCACTTAGGTGTAACCGAGGCTGGTATTTATCGTACAGGTACTGTGAAATCAGCGATTGCTCTTGGCGGGTTATTGATGGAAGGCATTGGCGATACCATGCGTATTTCGCTTGCTGCTGAACCTGAAGACGAAATTAAGATTGGTTTTGATATCTTAAAATCGCTTGGTCTACGTTCTAACGGGATTAACTTTATTGCTTGTCCAAGTTGTTCTCGTCAAGAGTTTAACGTGATTCAGGTGATGCAAGCCTTAGAAGAGCGTTTAGAAGATATCCGTACGCCAATGGATGTGTCAGTGATTGGTTGTAAGGTAAATGGCCCGGGTGAAGCAAAAGAAGCGGATATCGGGGTTGTTGGGGCTGCGCCTCGCTCACTGGTTTATCGTAATGGTGAGAAAAGCCATTTAATCGATACCGATCAATTGGTTGATGAAATCGAAACAATGGTTCGTCAACGTGTTCAAGAGCTTGAAGAAGCTAAATCTAAAGAAATTATTCGTAGTTCATCATGAGTTCAATAGTCGCAATCAAAGGTTTTAATGACGTCTTACCAACGCAAACATCAGCGTGGAGACGTCTCGAGCAGCATTTAGCATCGTTAATGGATGCTTATGGTTACCAACAAATTCGTTTGCCGATCGTTGAACAAACGGGACTGTTTAAACGTGCTATTGGTGATGCAACCGATATCGTTGAAAAAGAAATGTACACATTCTTCGATAAAGGAAACCCACCTGAATCATTAACTTTGCGTCCAGAAGGGACAGCGGGTTGTGTACGTGCGTTGGTTGAACATAACTTATTGCGTGGTGCTACGCCGCGTGTGTGGTATATGGGACCTATGTTCCGTTATGAAAAACCACAAAAAGGCCGTTACCGTCAGTTCCACCAGTTCGGTGTTGAAACTTTTGGTGTGGCAACTCCTGATATTGATGCTGAATTGATTCTGTTGACAGCTCGTTTGTGGAAACGCATGGGCGTTAATCACATGGTTCAGCTTGAGTTGAATACGTTAGGTGAAACAGATGAGCGTACAGAATATCGTAATGCTTTGGTTGCGTTCTTAAATGAGCATAAAGATGCTTTGGATGAAGATTCACAGCGTCGTTTAACGACTAACCCATTACGTATTTTAGATTCTAAAATTGAATCGACTCAGAAAATTCTGGAAAATGCGCCGAAATTACATGATTTCTTAAAAGAAGATAGCTTAAGCCACTTTCAACAATTACAAGATTATTTGACTGCTGCTGGTGTTAAATTTGTAATTAACCAAAAATTGGTACGTGGTTTAGATTACTACAATAAAACTGTTTTTGAATGGACAACAACATCGTTAGGTTCGCAAGGCACAGTATGTGCAGGTGGACGCTATGATGGTTTAGTTGGTCAGCTGAAAGGTAAGGCAGATCAATCTGTACCAGCAGTTGGTTTTGCAATGGGGATGGAGCGTTTATTGCTTCTACTTGAGCAAGTTGAACAAGCTGAAACTGTACGTGATTGTGAAGCGTTCTTGGTTGCAGAGCCTGCTTACCAAGCTAAAGCATTGGTTTTAGCAGAGCAATTACGCGATCAGCTAGAAGCAGCGAATAGCAATGTTCGCATTAAAACGGGTTCACAAGGCAGCATGAAGAGTCAGATGAAAAAAGCTGATCAGGCTGGGGCTGTTTACGCCATGATTTTAGGTGAGCGTGAATGGGAAGCACAGCAGCTTGCGATCAAAGAGTTAGCAACAGCTGAGCAGACACAAGTTGCACTAGCTGAACTCGTACCATTCTTAATTGAAAAATTTACAAAATAAACTGAAACATCTGGAAAAGGACAATCACATGAGCTTAAGTGATGAAGAACAATTCGACAGCTTAAAGTCGTTCGCCAAAAAATATGGTTCTGCCATGATTAGCGGGATTCTCATTGCATTGATTGCCTTTTTTGGGTGGGAATATTGGCAAAAAAGAAATCTTGCAACGAGTCAGACTGAAACTGCAAAAGTACAGCAGTTAATGGATGAGGCAAATGCAACAGCCGATAATCCAAATGCTTTAGCTTCAATAACAGCTTCGGCAGATAAACTTGTAAAAGACGATATTGATTCAGTTCAGGCAATACAAACTCAATTTGTATTGGCAAAGCTTGCATATGAAAAACAAGATTATGCGGCTGCTGAAAAAGCTTTGAAAAAAGTTGAAAACTCAAAAGTAAAAGATGAAGGACTGATTCAGGTTGTAAAATTGCGTTTAGCAGATGCACAATTGGCGCAAAACAAATATGATGAAGCTCTAAAAACTTTGTCTGGTAATGTCGATCCGGCATTTAAAGCAACAGTAGAAGAGTTACGTGGTGATATCTTTGTTGCGAAGAAAGATATTGATTCTGCTAAAAAAGCGTATCAAGCTGCATGGGATTCGTTACTGGAACGTAAACAAGAGCGACAAATTTTACAAATTAAACTCGAAAGTGTTGGCGTTTTAGTTGAAGATCCACAGATTGAGCGCCCAATTTTGGAAACACAGGTGGAAGAGTCTTAATGAATCAGAAATTCAAACTGCCTTTGGCAATTGCAATCGCATCAGCTGTATTGGTGGGATGTTCTAGCAACAAAGTAAAAGAAGCAAAACCAAATCCACTACCGAAATTGACTGAGTCGACAAAGGCTCTAGTACCGGTGTTTTCACGCAGTGTTTCTTCTACTAATAAGGCAGATCCATTACGTTTACAACTTGACGCTAATGAAGGCGTTGTCTTTACACTTGATCCTAAAGGCGAAGTTGCAGCATATCGCGGCAAACAACGTCTTTGGGAGAAAAAAGTAAGTAAATTGGGCTTAAGCTCTGGTGTTGAAGCGGCTGAAGGTATTGTTGTTGTGGGTAACAGCAAAGGTCAGCTATTTGCTTTAGATCAAGCAACAGGTGAACAAAAATGGACTGCACAATTATCTGGTGCATTATTAAGTCCTTCTTTAGTTCAGTCTGGACGTGTGATTACAATTGCAAATGACGGTACTGTTTTTGCTCATGATGCATCATCAGGACAACAAGTCTGGGCATACAAATTGCCAAACGTTCAGTTTAGTCTGCGCGGTCAGCCATCGCCAGTGAGCCTTGATTCACGCACTGTTTTAATTGCTTCAGCAAATGCTTATGTTTATGCAATTGATATCATTAGCGGTATTCCACGTTTCCAACGTCGTGTTGCGGTAAGTGAAGGTCGTTCTGATATTCAACGCCTGATCGATATTGATGGTGATCCAGTTGTTGCAGGCCAGCTTATGGTGACAACAAGCTTCCAAGGGCAAGTCACAGTGACTGATTTGGCTTCTCAACGTGTAGTCTGGAGTGAAGATTCAAGCAGTACCAAACGTCCAGAAGTTTATGACAATAAAGTATTTGTTTCGTCAACTGATGGCAAGCTGACTGCTTATGATTTAACGACAGGCGAGCAGCTTTGGCAAAATGACAGCTTATTGAATCGTCATTTAAGTAATCCTGTTGTGTTAGGCCAAAATTTAATAGTCGGTGATTTGGATGGTGTTTTACACTTGATCGACCCGGCAACAGGTAAATTGGTAGGACGTTCTAAAACAAGTGGTGAGGTCAATACATTACGTGTTATTGAGAATCAACTCTACGTTTCGACCCAAAAAGGCGATTTAAGTATTTGGCAGAATCGTTAATTTTGTTCGCTTGTGCTAAAATAGCCGCTTAACAAATTACGCTGTTAAAAATATCGGGGTGTTTGAATTAAATCAGTTCAAAGCCCCGTCTTTTATTATGGTCATATCTGACCTTAAAATATATCTCCTGTATTGTTTCTAATGCTCATGCCATGAGATATGGCTGGTCTTGATTAAGGTTATTGTATGAAACCCGTTATTGCGCTCATTGGTCGTCCGAATGTCGGAAAATCAACGTTATTTAACCAGATTACCAAGAGTCGTGATGCACTTGTAGCCGACTTCGCGGGTCTGACTCGTGACCGTAAATATGGTGATGCGACTTATCAAAATAAGTCTTTCATTGTTGTTGATACTGGCGGTATCGGTGAAAGTGAAGGCGGTATCGATAACTACATGGCCGAGCAGTCAAAAACAGCCATCAACGAAGCAGATATTATTATTTTTGTAGTTGATGCGCGTGCTGGTTTGTTAGCTTCTGATGAGCAAATTGCTCGTGAACTTCGTACTTTAGGTAAGAAAATTTATCTTGTTGCGAACAAGGTAGATGGTGTTCATGCTGAAGCTGCTTTAGTTGAGTTCTATAAACTTGGTATGGGTGAACCATTACAAGTTGCAGCGAGCCATGGTCGTGGCGTTCAGCAAATGCTTGAAGATGTACTTGCAGAAGTTCCGGAAGATGAAAACCCAGATGAACATGACAAAGATACTGGCTTACGTTTAGCGATTATTGGTCGTCCAAACGTGGGTAAATCAACGTTGGTAAACCGCTTACTTGGTGAAGACCGTGTAGTTGCATTTGACCAACCGGGTACAACTCGTGATTCTATTTATATTCCGTTTGAGCGTGAAGGCCGTAAATACACCTTAATTGATACAGCGGGTGTACGTCGTAAAGGTAAAGTTGATGAAATGATTGAGAAGTTCTCAATTGTTAAAACTTTACAGGCAATGAAAGATGCACACGTAGTCGTAGTTGTGGTCGATGCACGTGAAGGTATTGTTGAGCAAGACTTACATTTAATTGGCTATGCGCTTGAAGCTGGTCGTGCCATGGTGATCGCCATTAACAAATGGGACAACATGAGTGAGTATGACCGTAAGCAATGTAAGCTTGATGTTGAGCGTCGTTTTGACTTTATTCCTTGGGCAAAAATTCATTTAATTTCTGCACTGCATGGAACAGGGGTAGGTGATTTATATCCTTCTATTCATCGTGCCTATGAGTCTGCGAACTTAAAAGTATCACCAGCGAAATTAACTCAAATTTTGAGTGATGCAACAGAAGCTCACCAACCACCAATGATTAGCGGAAAACGTATTAAAATGCGTTATGCGCACATGGGTGGACAAAACCCACCAACAATTGTGATTCATGGTAACAAGGTTGATAAAACACCTGCGGACTACCGCCGTTACTTAGAGAACGTGTTCCGTAAAGTATATAAACTTGAAGGTACGCCAGTTCGTATTGACTTTAAAACTTCTGAAAACCCGTTTGAAGGTCGTAAGAGTCAGGTTGATGAGCGTACAGCTGCGCGTCGTCGTCGTTATATTCAGAAATTCAAGAAAGCGGAAAAGAAATTTAACCGTTAATTTGTATGAATGTAAAAAAGCCCAAAGTATTCTTTGGGCTTTTTATTATATGGTTTAATAAGTTATTGTTACTTTTATATTAGTTTTACTCCCAGATAGAATGGATTTAAAAATGATTGAGAGAAATATTGAAGTCTATACAGGGAAGCTAGATACATTTTTAAAACAACAACAAAAAGACTTTCCCGACTTTCGTACATTTAATGATTATAAAAAGCAGCAAATAAAGCACATTAAAAATAAGTTATTAGCTCAAAAGTTAAGTGTAAACCCAAAAGATTTGCAATTTGCAAAACATGAATATGGCAAACCTTATTTATTGGATCATACTTTGCATTTTAACCATTCGCATAGTCAGCAATATTATGCTTTGGCATTAAGTGAACGTGTTAAAGATATTGGTATAGATGTTGAAGAACTTGATCGTAAAGTACGTTTAGATAGTCTGGCACAACATGCCTTTCACGCTGATGAATATGCAACATGGCAAACTCTAGAACAAGATAGAGAGTTTTGGTTTAAAGTTTGGACGACTAAAGAAGCTGTTTTAAAAGCTTCAGGTCTTGGTATACGTTTGGATTTAAATACTTTAAATACTCAAGCGCATCCTACCAATCATGGTGGATTATGTTCGCATGAACTTATTGGAACGTTTGCTTATCAAAACTTTATCTTAGGTAACATGATTTTAACGGTCGCATGGCGTTCCGAGCAGTCTTGCCGTGGGTTTCAGTTTCCTTCTATTCAGCTTCATTCGCTTGATGGCTAACAAACGAAACAGTAGATATAAAAAAACCGCGAATTACGCGGTTTTTTTGTTTAGAGCAAGCTATAAATTAAGCTTGACCTTCAACGGCAGCAGCTTGAGCACGTTCCATATTTGCTTCGAACTCTGCATCAAAATTGATAGGAGTAAGAAGTAATTGAGGGAAGCTACCCTTAGTGACTAAGTCATTTACAGCTTCACGTAAGAACGGGAACAAAATGTTCGGGCAGTATGCACCCAAAATGTAAGGTAAGCGATCTTCTTCGATATTATCGATTAAGAAAATACCAGATTGAGTTACATCTACGATGAACGCTGTTTCATTGTCATTATTGGCTTCAACCACAACTTTTAAAGATACTTCAAAGTGAGTTGGGTCAATCTTTTCTGCAGCAGAAGAAAGATTGATGTTAAGTTCAGGTTGCCATTGTTTAGTAAAAACTTGTGCCCCTGGAACCTCAAAAGAAATATCTTTTGTATAAATACGTTCTAAAGCTAATTGTGGTTGAACTTGTTGTTCTTCGCTCATTGTTTTTTCCTTAATATGGATGCGAGGTTAAGCCAATAATTCGTCGAGTTTACCTTCACGCTCTAAAGCATAAAGTTGGTCAAAACCACCGATAAACTGATCATTAATAAAAATTTGTGGAACAGTACGGTGATTGGTACGTTGCATTAATTCAACACGTACTTCTGGTGCTTCAACAGAAAGATTTACTTCTTTGTAAGCAACACCTTTACGCTCAAGTAATTGTTTCGCGCGAACGCAATATGGGCATACAGAAGTTGAGTAAACAATGACATTTGCTGCCATAACAATTCTCCTTAAGCTTTTGGTTTGCTTTTAACGAGAGGTAAGCCTTGAGCTTTCCAGTTACTGATACCACCATCGAGGCGATAGCTGTCATGGTGAGCGACTTTTTGTAAAGCGCTACCAGCAACTTGCCCTAGGTTGCAAATAAATACCAATGGACGGTCACTTGCTTTTAATTCATCAGCATGACTTGCAATTTGGCTATAAGGAATATTGCGGCTACCACTAATGTGACCTTCGCGGAAGTCTTTGCTATCGCGTAAGTCAATTAAAATAGCATTCTTCGCTTTCACTAAAATACCAAGCGACTGTGGAGAAATTTTACGACCGTTACGTTGACCTTCAAAAATGAAGAACAATACGATCAAGACTCCGAGTGTACCAAACAAAATGGGGTGATTCCCCATAAACTCTAACCAGCGTTCCACAAGTCACCTAAAAAAATTAAAAACAAAATTGACCTAGAGTATAGCGTATATAGATGGTGATCAAAATCACCACTTCAAGGGCAAAAGGGGTAGAAAATTAGTTTTTTTGCTGCGCTTCTTGAATCTCATCGATTAAACGTAAGAAGCTGTCTAAGCGTCGTGGCAAAATTTCACCTGCTTCAACGGCCTGCTTTAAGCCACAATTCTTTTCATGAGTATGCGTGCAATTACGGAACTGACACGAACCTAAATGCGCTTCAATTTCAGGAAAACCCATACGAATTTTTTCTAAATCGAGATGCCAAAGCCCAAACTCACGAATTCCCGGCGAATCAATTAAGGCACCATTTTTACCAAAGTTGATTAAGCGCGTAGAAGTCGTGGTGTGTTGGCCAAGTGCAGAGTTTTCAGAAATGATATTGGTTTTCTGCTCGGCATCTGGAATAAGCACATTAATAAGCGAGCTTTTGCCAACACCTGATTGACCAACAAAAGCAACGGTTTCACCATCAAGTCGTTGAGATAATGTTGAAATATCACCTTTAGAATGACAAATCATGCTTTCATAACCTAAATCTTCATACTCTTTGAGCATGTCGAGAATCGGATCGTTTTCAGTGAGTAGATCTGATTTATTCAGCACTAAAAGAGCAGGAATATTTGCATCTGCACATGCCACTAAGTAGCGGTCAATCAAAGTAGGTGCTGGTTCTGGAAGTGGAGCAAAAACAATAACGATTAAACTGATATTGGCTGCCACAGGTTTTACTTTGTGATAGCGATCTGGACGAGTAAGCAGTGAAGTACGTGGGTGAATGGCTGTAATAATGCCTAAACCCGTATTTGGGTCTGCCTGCCATTTAACACGATCACCAGTTACAAGTAACTCAAGATTAGTTCGAGTATGGCAACGCCATACGCTTTTGAGCTCAATCGGTTTCCAAAATGGTTCTGGTTCGCCTTCGGCAACTTGAGGTTTTTCTGGGTGATGCTCGGGTACAGAAAGTGCCTGTACTTCAAGTTGACGGCCATAGTGCTGTACAACCAGCCCATCTAGATCTTGTGAAGTATCGACTTCTTCTTGGCGAGTTTTATGCTGTTTTTCAATACGACGTTGCTGTTGCTCAGTTAAACGACGCTTACGAATTAGAGCCATTCATATCCCAAAAAAACCATTGTTTGAAGACCGCAAAAATAGCACGAAGCTGGTATGGAATTACAGCGCAGAAGCAAGAAATTTGCTACTATTGATGTTTTTACGGCATTTTAGAACGTACATACATGAGCAGTACTTTAAATACACGATTAATTTGGATTGATCTGGAAATGACCGGTTTAGATACCGACAACGACCAGATTATTGAAATCGCAACAATTATTACAGATGATCATTTAAATGTACTTGCCGAAGGTCCGGTTTTGGCTATTCATCAACCTGATCGTATTTTAAATGCAATGGATGAGTGGAACACTCGCCAGCATGGCCAGTCAGGTTTAATTGAACGAGTTCGTCGTAGTAAGTTGACCGCCCGTGATGCTGAGTTACAAACTTTAGAATTCCTAAAAAAATGGGTGAATCCAAAAGTTTCACCCATGTGTGGTAACTCGATCTGTCAGGATCGCCGTTTCTTACACCGTCTTATGCCTGAACTTGAGCAGTATTTCCACTACCGTAATCTTGATGTATCTACGGTAAAAGAACTTTCAAAACGCTGGCGCCCTGAAATCATGAGCGGTTTGAAAAAGAATGCATCGCATTTGGCAATGGATGATATTCGTGACTCAATTTCTGAACTTAAATATTACCGTGAATACTTTTTCATTATGAATACTGATGGTAAAGATTAATGACGTTGTTCAAGTAAAAATGAAAAGGGGGCTAAAGCTCCCTTTTTTATTGTTTAAAGGACATTGTTACAATAATGCCAAGGGCTAATTTGGCTTTCATATTCATTTTGCTTAAAATGATGTTTTAAGTTTATTTATTATAAAAAGAGAGCATTTATGCAAAGTAATAACCCGATACTGACTCGCGTTGAAACGGTCAGTGACTATAGTCAACCGATGACCGTGCAAGGTGCGATTCAAAAATCTGTGATGTTGACCATCATTGCTGCCGCAGTGGGTGTCGCTTTATTTTTCTATGCAGCCTTTACTGCAAATGTTGGTATTGCTTATGCAGCTTCAATTGTGGGTGCAATTGGTGGCTTGGTTTTAGCTTTAATTACAACGTTTAAACCAACAACTGCGCCAACATTAGCAATTCCGTATGCCTTATTTGAAGGGGCGTTTCTAGGTGGTATTTCATTTACTTTCCAGTTGAAATATCCTGGCGTTCCTCTTCAAGCTTTATTGGCAACCTTCGTAACCACTTTAGTGATGTTTGGTCTCTATAAGTTCCAAATTATCCGTGCTACTGAAAAGTTCAAATCAGTTGTTATCTCTGCATCTTTAGCGATCTTTATTGTATTTATCGTGCAGATGGTTATGCGTTTAGCATTTGGTTCAAGTGTTCCTTATATTTTTGAAAGTAACTGGTTAGGAATTGGTTTTGCTGCATTTGTTGCAGTGATTGCTTCACTTAACTTAATTTTAGATTTTGATTTAATTGAAATTAACGCAGCATATCGTGCTCCAAAATTCATGGAATGGTTGTGTGGTATTGCGTTGCTTGCAACTTTGGTCTGGATGTATATCTCGTTCTTACGTCTACTTGGCTTATTGGCTGATGACTAAAATTTAGATCATAAAAAGTCGCTCCGCTATAGGGGCGATTTTTTTTCGTGCGATTTTTGAAAAAAGATGCATTATGCAATTTCGAAAACTGCTGAATATTGGCATTATGCTGAAAATTGTTTTGAGTGAGATCGGCATGACACAAGGACTTTTAGCAGGTAAGCGCTTTTTGATTGCAGGCGTTGCTAGTAAATTATCAATTGCTTTTGGTATTGCCCAAGCATTACACCGTGAAGGTGCTGAGCTTGCGTTTACTTATCCAAACGAAAAATTAAAAAAACGTGTAGATGAGTTTGCTGAGCAATTCGGTTCTAAGCTTGTGTTTCCATGTGATGTTGCCGTTGATGCTGAAATTGATAATGCATTTGCGGAACTTGCAAAACATTGGGATGGCCTAGACGGTGTTGTGCACTCAATCGGCTTTGCTCCTGCACACACACTTGACGGTGACTTCACTGACGTGACTGACCGTGACGGTTTTAAAATTGCTCATGACATTAGCGCATACAGCTTTGTTGCAATGGCACGTGCTGCAAAACCTTTATTACAAGCTCGCCAAGGTTGTTTATTAACTTTGACTTACCAAGGTTCTGAGCGCGTTATGCCTAACTACAATGTAATGGGTATGGCGAAAGCATCTTTAGAAGCTGGTGTTCGTTACTTGGCATCAAGCTTAGGTGTTGATGGTATCCGTGTAAACGCGATTTCTGCAGGTCCAATCCGTACTTTAGCTGCTTCTGGTATTAAATCTTTCCGTAAAATGTTAGATGCTAACGAAAAAGTTGCACCATTAAAGCGTAACGTAACGATTGAAGAAGTAGGTAATGCCGCGTTATTCCTATGCTCACCTTGGGCTTCAGGTATTACTGGTGAAATTCTATATGTAGATGGTGGTTTCAATACTGTAGGTATGAGCCAATCTATGATGGATGATGAATAAGTTTTAAAATTTATTCAGACATAAAAAAAGCCGTAGTTGAAGGACTATGGCTTTTTTAGTGGGCGCAAGTTATTGCGGTAACTCTTTTACAGGCGAACCACCTAACGCCTGCATAAGGGTAACATAAGCGTTGTATTGGCTTTGCTTGGTTTCAACAAGACTCAAGCGCGCAGTACGTGTAGTTTGCTGAGCATCGAGAAGTGTTTTTAATGCAACAGCACCATAACGATAACGCACTTCAGTTAAACGTTCGGTTTTTTCTGCAAGTTCAACATTACGTGCTTGAAACTCTACTTGTTTGTCGAGTTCAGTACGACTTGATAACGCATTTTCTACATCAGCAAAAGCTTGATAAAGCGTTTGGCGATATTGAATAATCGCTTTTTCATAGTCTAGGTCGCTAATCGCAATATTTTTTTTCATATCGTTATATTGCAAAAACGGTAAGCTTAAACTCGCCCCAAGTGTGAGGGCAGGGTTGCGTAACAACTCCGTTAACGACGTGCTACTTGAACCTAAACTACTGGTTAAGCTAATTGATGGATAGTAGCTTGCTTTTGTTGCATCTTTGGTTGCTAGAGTTTCTCGTAGGCGAAGCTCGGCTGCTTGCAAGTCTGGACGACGTGACAAAATATCCGCTGGTAAACCAGCACCAATAGCAGGGAGTGCAGTACGTGGTAAACGTTGTGGTTCTTGAATGTTGAGCTGCTGTACAGGTTCATGCAATAACACTGCAATCGCTGTACGGGTTTCAACAAGCTGTTGTTCAATTTGACTTAAACTTGCTTTTTGGCTTTGAACAGACTGTTCGGCTTGCGTGAGGTCTAAGCCCGAAACTGCGCCAGCTTTATATTGGGTTTGAACCAACTGATAAAGCTTTTGTGAAGTGGCTAAGCTTTGCTGCGCAGTTGCATAACGTTCATTTAAGTAGCCGAGTTGCCAGTAGAGTTTCGCTGTAGTAGCAATCAGACTTTGCCCTGTAGACTGCAAATCTTGTTCAGTTGCTAAGGCTTCCCATTTACTCGCTTCGGTTTGACGAGCAAGCTTGCCAAACAAATCAAGCTCATAGCTTACACCCGCACTCATTGATAAGCCTTTAGAGCTGTCATCACCTGAATTTAAATCAAAAGTATGGCCTGTAGAAACACTTGAACTGGTACGTAAGCCTTGTTGATTTGCAGTTAAATCAGCTTTTAAGCGAGCTTGTTTTAAGGTGATTCCTGCAACCGCCAAATCGCTATTGCGTTGTAACACGTTATTTACAAGCTGGTTGAGTTGAGCATCGTTAAAAAGCGTCCACCAACGGTCAGAATATTGCTCGACTGATGCTGTTTTTGTTTTAGTTGCATCGTATTGGAAGCTACCCGGAACCTGTACAGACGGCGCTTGGTAAGGTGTTTTAACCATTGCTGCACATCCCACAAGAGAACTGGTGAGGAGAAGTGCTGCGCTAAGTTTAGTCATTGAAAAAGACATGCAATTTTCCTTATTCTCGTGATAGTGCTGCAACAGGATCGAGTTTTGCGGCATTTTTGGCAGGCAAGAAACCGAATACGACACCAATTAATGTTGAGCAAACAAATGCAGCCACAATCGAAGTCGTAGAATATGCTACTGCGAAATTACCTGCGGCTACTTTGTTAATGAGCTGCCCTAGACCCAGCGAAAGCAATACGCCAAGTACACCACCAATTAAACATACTAAAATTGCTTCGATTAGGAACTGCTGCAAAATATCACTTTGTCGAGCGCCGACAGCCATACGGACCCCAATTTCCTGAGTACGTTCGGTCACCGAAACCAACATAATATTCATTACACCGATACCACCAACTACAAGAGAAATGACAGCAATTGCTGAAACTAGAAGTGTCATGGTGCTGGTTGTTTTCTCAATGGTTTGACGGATACTGTCACTGTTCATTGTGAAAATATCTTGAGCACCATGTCTTTGTGTGAGTAAGTTAACAATCGCATTTTCGGCTGCACTGGTTGAGTATTGATCATTAATACGAACCACAATATTACGTACATTGGCTTGTCCCAACATACGGCTCATGACTGTGGTATATGGCATATATACATTGAGTGTGTCATCTGAACCCATACCGCTAGTTTGAGGCTCTACAATACCGATAATACGAGCCGGTACACTACCGAGTAATACCACTTGCCCAATTGGGTTGGTACCATCACTAAAGAACTGCTTTTGTGTATTGGTATCAATCACAACATCTTGTGAACGGTCACGTACACTACGCTGATCAAAGGTTTGTCCATCTTTAAAAACCAAACCCTTTACATCAAAATAATCGTTGCTCACACCGTTAATAGTCGCGTTTGCTTCATTTTGCTGATAACGCATTGTTTTTGATGTACTGACCATTGGACTGACCGCACTTACATAAGGCTGGGTCATTAATGCATCAGCATCGGCAGGAACCAAAGTTTTAAAACTGGCTGTTTTGGAGTTGTCACCAAAACCTTTACCCTGAAAAACTGTAATGGTATTGGTACCGAGACCGCTAATATTTTCTAAAATCTGCTTTTGCGAGCCATTACCCAGAGCGACAACCGTTACCACGGAAGCAATCCCGATAATAATACCTAACATGGTGAGGAAGGTACGCATACGGTGGGCATTCATGGACAGTAAAGCCATTTGGAAAGCTTCAGATAAGCGGTCTAAAGTTGAGCGCCAAGCCGAAATACTTTTACCTTTTTTCTGCTTGTTTTGTAGAGCAGGGGCTGCATCTGGGTCAGATTTAACTTCTTCTGTAGATTGGTCTGGAGCATTAGGACGGTCACTAATAATTTCCCCGTCACTAATTTCAATAATACGCGTTGCATTTTTTGCAACTTGCATATCGTGTGTGACCAAAATAATGGTATGACCAGCGGCATTAAGTTCACGCAAAATTCGCATGACCTCAACACCGCTATGTGAATCGAGCGCACCCGTTGGCTCATCGGCCAAGATTACATCACCACCATTCATGAGGGCACGTGCAATTGAAACACGTTGCTGTTGACCACCTGAAAGCTGGCTTGGTCGGTTTTGTGTTTTAGTCCCTAAGCCTAATTCAGTGAGTAGAGCTGTTGCACGCTGTTTACGATCAGAAGGTGTAACGCCTGCATAAACAG
This sequence comes from Acinetobacter sp. H1(2024), assembly GCF_046557555.1. Classification (NCBI taxonomy): domain Bacteria; kingdom Pseudomonadati; phylum Pseudomonadota; class Gammaproteobacteria; order Moraxellales; family Moraxellaceae; genus Acinetobacter; species Acinetobacter sp. H1(2024). Next base: position 135,397 of record NZ_JBKGFO010000004.1, on the reverse strand, counting down.
CTGGGACCTCAACGTTACCTTCGGCAGATAAGTCACCGAGTAAATGATAGCGCTGGAAAATAAACCCAAAATATTCACGACGTAACTGTGCTAACTGGTCGGGTTCTAGTTTACCTGTTTCTTGGCCATTAACTTTATAGCTACCACTCGTTGGGCGGTCCAGACAGCCTAAAATATTCATGAGTGTTGATTTACCAGAACCGGACTGACCGACAATGGCAACAAGTTCACCTTCATAAATAGTAAGGTCAATGCCTTTTAAAATTTGTATCGTGCTTTCGCCAGCAGGGAATTCCCGGACCAGATTGCTGACTTCAAGCAAAGCTTGTTTTGTCATGCTTACATTCCCATTGGGCCACGGCGGCGATTATTACCACTATTTGCAGAAGCAGCAGAAGTATCTGAGCTGTCTGCAATCACAACTTGGTCACCTTGTTTTAATCCGGCAAGTACTTGAGCATTTACACGGTTGTTAATACCTACCAATATTTGAGTCGGTTTAGTTGTTCCATCTGCTTGTAAAATACGCACTACACTAAGCGTTGCCTTACCTTGTTCAACCAGTTGTTTTTGTTCAGCAGTTAAATTTAAGCGTTCTAAACGAGCACCATTACCTGTCTGTTTTCTTTCCGCACTTGGAGTTGAAGCAGCTTTATCTGTAGCCTGACCAGATTTTTTCTGACCAGAAAATTGTTTATTACTTAAAGCAGAAGATGGAACCAGTAAAGCATTCTTTGCTGAATCTAGTACGATATAAACTTGAGCAGTCATATCAATACGTAATTTGCCATCTGTATTTGGAACGTCAAATAAAGCGTTGTAATAAACAGCTGAACTTGTAGTTGAGCTTGTCGTACTTGTTGTTTCACTAGAAATTGAATCTGGAGCTGGTTCAATCTGACGCAATGTCGCATAGCGTTTAGTTTCATCGCCTAGAGTAGTGAAGTAGACTTGTTGGCCTTTTTCTACTCGCATAATATCGGCTTCACTCACCTGTGCTTTAATCGTCATATTTTGTAGTTTCGCAATTTTAACGATCGTTGGAGCACTTTGGTTCGCGTTTACGGTTTGGCCTTCTTCAGTGACAATCGCAACAACCGTACCATCAGTTGGCGCAACAATACGTGTATAGCCAATGTTTGTTTGTGCTGTTGAACGAGTAACTTTCGCAGACTCAATTTGTGCATCTAATGCTTTAACTTGTGCCTGAGCTGTTTTATAAGCAGCTTCAGCTGATTCTAAGTCGGCACGAGGTGTCGCATCTTGAGCATACATTTGTTGCTGACGACGATACTCAAGTTGTTTTTCATTTAAAGATGCCACTTGTTGAAGTCGCTGAGCTTCTAAGTTTTTAATGTTGGCATCAGATGTTTTTAAACTGTTTTCTTGGGTAGTTGAGTCAATTTGTGCAATCAGTTGGCCCTGTTTTACATGATCACCAAGTTGCACATACATTTTTTTAACCTGACCAGACACCTGAGCACCGACACTAATCAGTTTGGTTGCATCAAGTGTACCTGTGGCAAGTACATTATTTTCAATGTCTCCGCGAGTTACCTCTGCTGTAATATATTGAGGCTGCTGCTGTTTAGGCTTTAAAAATTTCCAAGCTAGCGCAGCAATAACTGCTATACAGACGACAATAATAACGAGTTTAATTGGCTTTATTTTTGGCATGGCAAGAGGTCGAAAAGTCTAAAATTTCACTTAGTATAAAAGTCAAATGAGGATAAAACGTGAATTTTTATGATATTTCAACAAAAGCAGCCGCCCAATTTCTAAGCGCTATTGTATAAATAATGTTTTCCCACACAACTCGGCAATGGCCTGCTGCATTAAATGTTCGGCATTTTCATTCGACATGCCTTTGATTGCTGCATCAATTTGCAAGAGTAGAGTAGACCAGCCTAAAAACTGTTGTGGATTGAGTCTTCTTAAAGCTTGTTGATATAAGCTAACTTTTGTTTTCCAGATTCCTAGTTGCAATGCATTATGCGGTTGTTCAAACAACTGCATGAGTAAACGCATTTCTTTACTTAATGTCCATAAGATCAGGCTTTCAGGTTCACCAGAACCAATTAAATACTGGAAAATCTTAATCGACTGGGCAAGATTACCTTCTAATAAAGCATCACTTAAATCGTAAGTGGTGTAACGGGATTGATCTTGTAGACATGCATATAACTGTTCAATTTGAATCAGCTTTTGGTCTGGGAAAGTATCTCGTACGCGCATTAAGCTATTTTTAGCAGCGAGTAAGTTGTGCTCATGATGCTGCATGAGCCACTGCCAAGCGTCATTGTCGAGTTGAATTTCGAGCTTGTCTGCTTCGGCAGTTAAAATTCTTTGACGGTCTTGCGGGTAGTTGGCAGTTAGTGCAACCACAACGCCGTTTGCTTCAACAACTTGGAAAAAAGCAGACTTTAAACTGCTACTGTCTTGTTTAGGTAAAACAATTAACAGCAGGTTAGTTTCATTGTGCTGAATATAGCTTTTAAGCTGTTTTAGACCATTTGCATCGGGCTTGATATTGCCATGAACTTCAATCGCAAGTTGCTGCGAAAATAAAGACAAGCTGTTCAGTGCATTAAAAACATTTTTCCAGTCACTCACACTACTAATGTCATAGCGCTGTCTTTCAATGTCTTGCTGCTGCCAGCTTTTGCGGAAAGTATCTAATAAGTTTTGTTCAAGTAATGGTTCCTGTCCATGCAGAATCCACGCACCCCGAGCTTCCGGAATGCGTTTAAGAGCTTGTAAATAGTCAAGTTTCATTACTTAAGAACAATTAAATCTTATGGTTGAGCTTTTGGTAAGCGGTTTGCTGAAATTTGACGAGTAATTTGCTGTGCAATGTCATCAATCACAATACGTTGTAAGTAACCTTCTTGCTGGTTCTCAGTGTTAACCGTTGCCAAGTCGTATTGATAACTACGAGATGCAGTTAAAGTACGTGGCTCGGTAATTTTATTACCTTGACGGTCTTCAATTTGGAAAGTCACAGTCAAGCGTAACAACACTTCTGTAAGCTTACCATTTAGAAGTTGACGACGCGGTGTGTACTCTAAAACATGAAGAACATACGCATCATTGTCATTGCTGAACTGAACGCCATTTGCAGCTAAATACACTTTTAATTGTGTTTCTAGGTCATCGGTTTTTGCCGGTAACTCAAGGCTTAACTTTTTATAAACAAGTGGAGTCGCAGTCGGGTTAGTTCCTTTTAAATGGAAACCACACCCGACTAAGCCTGCACTAAGGCCTAAGGTTAAAACAACAGCGGCTAAACGTTTGGCTAAGTGCATGCTTGATCCTCTCATTAATACCTGTAATTAAACCACGAGGTTAACCAATTTGTTTGGAACCACAATTTCTTTTTTGGTTGGTCCTGTTAAGAACTGTTGAACTTCTGGTAATGCTTTAGCCTGAGCTAATAAGTCATCTTTAGAAATATCGACAGAAACTTCAAGTTTACCGCGAAGTTTACCATTTACTTGTACAACAATCGTTTGGGTATTACGTGTTAATGCAGAAGCATCAACCTCAGGGAAGATTGCTGCTGTTAAGTCCGTACCAAACTGAGTCAATAAAGTTTGACTTAAATGCGGTGCAAATGGAGCAAGTAACGTTAACAATGTGGTGATTGCTTCACGTTCTACAGCAACATCATTGTCATCTTTTGCTTCAAACTTGTTGCTTGCGTTTAACAATTCCATCAAAGCAGCAATTGCAGTGTTGAATGCATGACGACGTTCAATATCATCACTTACTTTTTGAATCGTTTCGTGAGTCTTACGACGTAAATCTTGAGCATCTTTAGACAAGTTTGCTGTATCGATTGCAGTTGCAGCGTTTCCTTTTTCAAGGAAGCTTGCTACCAGACGCCATACACGTTTCAAGAAACGGTTAGCACCTTCAACACCTGCATCAGACCATTCTAAAGATTGATCTGGTGGAGCAGCAAACATCATGAATACACGTGCGGTATCTGCACCGTATTGATCAATAATTGCTTGTGGGTCAATACCGTTATTTTTCGACTTAGACATTTTTTCTTGTCCGCCGATAATCACTTCTTGACCGTCACCTGAATATTTTGCAGAAAGAATACGACCTTTCTCATCACGTTCTAATTCGATGTCAGCAGGGTTGAACCAAGTTTTCTTACCATTTTCTGCTTCACGATAGAATGTATCTGCAAGCACCATGCCTTGAGTTAACAAGTTAGTAAATGGTTCATTACCTTGTACAACGCCTTCATCACGCATTAATTTGTGGAAGAAACGTGCATAAAGTAAGTGAAGAATCGCGTGTTCAACACCACCAATGTATTGGTTTACAGGAAGCCAGTTTTGAGCAGCTTCAGGTTTCACCATACCGCCAGTGAAGTCTGGAGACGCATAGCGTGCGTAGTACCAAGATGACTCTACGAATGTATCCAATGTATCTGTTTCACGGCGTGCATCGCCACCACAGCAAGGACATTTCGTTTCATAGAACTCAGGCATTTTATTAAGCGGGTTACCTGAACCATCTGGAACAACGTCAGTTGGTAATACAACTGGAAGTTGGTCTTCTGGAACTGTGACTTGACCACAAGTATCACAGTTAATCATTGGAATTGGACAACCCCAGTAACGTTGACGAGAAACACCCCAGTCACGTAAACGGAATTGAACTTTAGAGTTTGCTAAACCTTGTGGTTCTAATTTCGCAAGGAATGCGTCAAACGCAGCTTGGAATTCTAAACCATCAAACTCGCCAGAGTTAACAAGTTTACCTTCTTTAGAACCGTACCATTCTTGCCACTCAGTTGCAGAGTAGTCTGCATCGTCAGCGCCTTTGGCATCAATCACTTGCTTAATTGGTAAGCTGAACTTATTTGCAAATTCAAAGTCACGTTCGTCATGTGCTGGTACAGCCATCACTGCACCAGAACCATAAGACATTAATACGTAGTTTGCGATCCAGACAGGAAGCTGTTCACCAGTTACAGGGTGTTTTACAAACAAGCCTGTTGCCATGCCTTTTTTCTCGGCTGTTGCCAAGTCAGCTTCTGCAACTGAACCCATGCGGCATTCTTCAATAAATGCAGCCAATTCAGGGTTGTTTTCAGCAGCTTTAAGCGCAAGAGGGTGTTCTGCTGCAACAGCAACATATGTCACGCCCATAAGCGTGTCAGCACGTGTTGTATAAACAGTTAAGCCGTCAGCATAAATTTCGGTATTGGCAGATGGGAAAGTAATTTCCATACCAGTAGAGCGACCAATCCAGTTACGTTGCATGGTCAACACTTGTTGAGGCCAGCCGTCTTGTAAAGTGTCTAGGTCGTCTAATAATTCTTGTGCATAGTCCGTAATACGGAAGTAGTACATTGGAATATCGCGTTTTTCAACCAATGCACCAGAACGCCAACCGCGACCATTTTCAACTTGTTCGTTAGCTAAAACTGTTTGGTCAACCGGGTCCCAGTTTACTGTTGAAAGTTTACGGTAGATTAAGCCTTTTTTATAAAGTTGAACGAACAACCATTGTTCCCAGTGATAGTACTCTGGTGTACAAGTTGCAAATTCACGGTCCCAATCTACAGATAGACCTAATTTTTTTAATTGGTCACGCATGTAAGCGATGTTTTCAAATGTCCATTTTGCCGGAGCAACTTTATGGGCAATTGCAGCGTTTTCCGCAGGTAAACCAAATGCGTCCCAACCCATTGGTTGTAGCACGGTTTCGCCTTTTAGACGGTAAAAACGGCTAATTACGTCGCCAATTGTATAGTTACGCACATGACCCATGTGCAGTTTGCCACTTGGGTAAGGGAACATTGACAGGATGTAACGATGTTTACCTTCGACAGTGTCGGCAACTTTAAAGACTTTACGATTTTCCCAATCTTGTTGGACTGATGGTTCAATCGTGTTTGCTTGATATTCTGGGTCAATGTGAGAAATAGTCATAGACGTAAGCTATACAACGAAAATTGAAATGAAAGATTGCTGCACAGCATAGCGCAAAATACAGGAAAATGTCAGTTTTTAGATCACGATTTTATCTTTTAATATGAGCTATAAAAATTTCCCAACTCATTCTTCTTTATTTTAAATCATGGAAGAGTGGTGAAAGTATTCACCACTCTTCTTTTACTTAACGTGGTGCTGTAGCAGATGGAGCCGGCGCCGCAGGTGGAGCTGCTGCTACGGTTGTATTTTTTTCCTGTACTGCGTTAGCTGCTGGTACTGCTTTATCTGTTTTATCTTGAGTTTGTTGTTCTGGGGCAGGTGTCGAATTCTTTACAGGTGGCTGGGTGCCATAAGTTGAAACTGTGTTCAAATGTTTCGCGCCTTTAGGCGGCGGTGTCGTGGTGTAGTGGGTCGAGCCACTTTTATCTATCCATTTGTAATATTGCTCTGCCTGACTCTGACTTGAGCAAACTAAAATCGCTGTTGCGACTGCTGTATATAAGCTTGTTTTTAAATAAGATAAGTTCATATTAGATGTTCCCCAAAAAATACTGACTATATTTAAATAAAGTTCATAAATAAGCAATTTAGAATGAGTGGTTTTATATCAAAAAGAGTGTTTTTTTATATAAATAATGGGGGCAGGGTGATCAAATTTACGATTCGATATTAGATTAAAAAAACGTCAGCTAGTTTTTTTTATGGAAAAACCTTTCCTTTAATCTTGACTTTAGTGAATTAAACAACAAAAATGCTTTCTTTAGTTTTATATGCGATTATTTGATCACCCTTCGAATAACCGTCATGTTTTGTAATAGACATTCTCTCTAGCCGAGAGATTGATTTTACTAAAGTATGTATATCCAGACATGCTTTATTAATGTTAAAAAAGCTTATACGGCTGAAAAACAGAAATTTTTCTATTGCAACGAAAACTAGACAATATGTGTGCTATAACAGTGCAGACAATTCAATGAATGAAACACTATTTGTGCCTTCCATAAATAGTGATAAAGAATTTAGGGTGAATCACGTTGGAACTTTTATCTGGTGGTGAAATGCTCGTTCGTGCTCTTGCGGACGAAGGCGTTGAACATGTTTTTGGTTATCCAGGCGGCGCTGTATTACATATTTATGATGCGCTATTTCAACAAGACAAAATTAATCATTACCTCGTACGTCATGAACAAGCTGCTGGTCATATGGCAGATGCTTACTCACGTGCCACAGGTAAGACTGGCGTAGTACTGGTCACTTCAGGACCTGGCGCAACCAATACAGTAACTCCAATTGCAACAGCTTATATGGACTCAATCCCAATGGTGATTTTGTCTGGCCAAGTTGCATCACATCTTATTGGTGAAGACGCTTTCCAAGAAACTGATATGGTCGGTATTTCACGTCCTATCGTGAAACACAGTTTCCAAGTTCGTCACGCAAGTGAAATTCCTGCAATTATCAAAAAAGCATTTTATATCGCATCAAGTGGTCGCCCTGGTCCAGTTGTAGTCGATATTCCTAAAGATGCGACTAATCCAGCAGAAAAATTTGCATACGAATATCCTGAAAAAGTGAAGATGCGTTCTTATCAACCACCTTCACGTGGTCACTCTGGTCAAATTCGTAAAGCGATTGATGAACTTTTAAGTGCAAAGCGCCCTATCATTTATACGGGTGGTGGTGTTGTTCAAGGTAATGCATCAGCATTATTAACTGAACTCGCTCATTTATTAGGTTATCCAGTAACTAACACGCTTATGGGCCTTGGTGGCTTCCCGGGCGACGATCCACAGTTCGTGGGTATGTTAGGTATGCATGGTACTTATGAAGCAAATATGACAATGCATAATGCTGATGTCATTCTTGCGGTAGGTGCTCGTTTTGATGACCGAGTAACTAATAATCCTGCAAAATTCTGTTTAAATGCCAAAGTTATTCATATTGATATTGACCCGGCAAGCATTTCAAAAACAATTATGGCGCACATTCCGATTGTAGGGGCAGTTGAGCCTGTACTTCAGGAAATGTTGACCCAGTTGAAACAATTGAATGTGTCTAAGCCAAACCCTGAAGCGATTGCTGCATGGTGGGATCAAATTAATGAATGGCGTAAAGTTCATGGCTTGAAGTTTGAAACACCGACTGATGGCACAATGAAGCCTCAGCAAGTTGTTGAAGCTTTATATAAAGTAACGAATGGTGATGCCATCATTACTTCAGACGTTGGTCAGCATCAAATGTTTGGTGCGTTGTACTACAAGTACAAACGTCCACGTCAATGGATCAACTCTGGTGGTCTTGGCACCATGGGTGTTGGTTTACCTTATGCCATGGCTGCGAAGCTTGCTTTCCCAGATCAACAAGTTGTTTGTATTACGGGTGAAGCTTCAATTCAAATGTGTATTCAAGAGCTTTCAACTTGTAAGCAATACGGCATGAATGTGAAGATCTTATGCTTGAATAACCGTGCTTTAGGTATGGTTAAACAGTGGCAAGATATGAACTACGAAGGCCGTCATTCAAGCTCATATGTTGAATCATTGCCTGATTTTGGCAAGTTGATGGAAGCTTATGGCCATGTTGGTATTCAAATTGATCATGCTGATGAATTAGAGTCAAAGCTTGCTGAAGCAATGGCGATTAATGATAAATGTGTATTCATCAACGTTATGGTTGATCGCACAGAACATGTATATCCAATGTTGATCGCAGGTCAGTCCATGAAGGATATGTGGTTAGGTAAAGGGGAGCGTACATAATGAGACATATTATTTCTGTACTCGTTGAAAACGAAGCTGGTGCGCTTTCTCGTTTGGTGGGTTTATTCAGTCAACGTAACTACAACATTGAGACGTTGAATGTTGCCCCAACCGAAGATCCTACGTTATCACGTTTAACGTTAACCACTTATGGTGATGACCATAAAATTGAACAGATTACGAAGCAACTCAACAAACTTGTTGAAGTTGTAAAAGTAGTAGATTTATCAGAAGGTTCACACATTGAGCGTGAACTGATGTTGATTAAAGTAAAAGCGTTAGGTGCTTCACGTGCTGAAATTAAGCGTACAGCGGATATTTTCCGTGCGCAAATTGTAGACGTGACATCAACAACCTATACCATTCAAATAGCAGGGACAACTGAAAAATTAGATGGTTTTATTGATGCGCTTTCAGAAAACACCATTCTAGAAGTCGTTCGTTCAGGGGTATCTGGTATCGCCCGTGGCGAAAAAGTTTTAGCCATTTAATTTTTTAAAAAGTATTTTAGCGGAGAACACAAATGCAAATTTTTTACGACAAAGACTGTGACTTATCAATCATCCAAGGCAAGAAAGTAGCGATTATTGGTTACGGTTCTCAAGGTCATGCACATGCACTTAACCTTAAAGACTCAGGCGTAGACGTAACTGTAGGTTTACGTGCTGGTTCAGCTTCTTGGAAGAAAGCTGAAAATGCGGGTCTTAAAGTTGCTGAAGTTCCAGCAGCAGTTAAGCAAGCTGACCTCGTAATGATTTTGACTCCAGATGAATTCCAATCACAACTTTACCGTGACGTGATTGAGCCAAACATCAAAGAAGGCGCGACTTTAGCATTTGCTCATGGTTTCTCTGTTCTATATAACCAAGTTGTTCCACGTAAAGACTTAGACGTAATCATGGTTGCGCCTAAAGCTCCTGGTCACACAGTACGTTCAGAATTCCAACGTGGTTCAGGTGTTCCTGACTTAATCGCAATTCACCAAGATGCTTCTGGTAATGCACGTAACGTTGCGCTTTCTTACGCTTCTGGCGTAGGTGGTGGTCGTACAGGTATTATCGAAACTTCATTCCGTGAAGAAACTGAAACTGACTTATTCGGTGAGCAAGCAGTTCTTTGTGGTGGTGCAGTTGAACTTGTTAAAATGGGCTTCGAAACTTTAGTTGAAGCTGGTTATGCTCCTGAAATGGCTTACTTCGAGTGCTTACACGAACTTAAGTTAATTGTTGACTTGATGTTCGAAGGCGGTATCGCTGACATGAACTACTCAGTGTCTAACAACGCTGAATATGGTGAATACGTAACTGGCGTTGAAGTAATTAACGAACAATCTCGTGAAGCAATGCGTAATGCATTAAAACGTATTCAATCTGGTGAATACGCGAAGATGTTCATTCAAGAAGGTGCGTTGAACTACCCATCTATGACAGCTCGTCGTCGTCAAAATGCTGCACACGGTATTGAAGTAACTGGTAATAAGTTACGTGCGATGATGCCTTGGATTCAAGCAAACAAAATCGTAGATAAAGAGAAAAACTAAGTCTCTTTTCTAGTGTTTCTAAAAAACCCTGCTTAATGCAGGGTTTTTTATTTTAATTCAGCTAAAAACCAAGCTTAAAAAATCATCATTAAGGTCAGCTGACCTAGACTCAAGAAATCCTATATTTTTCATATAATTGGATGCTTAATTTTTGTTTAGTTTATTGATTTCTAAAGTAAAAAATACTTGACCAAATGTTAGATAATGTTATTGTTTATAACTGACTAAAAAAGTCAAATTTACTAATATTTCTTTAACGTGTTTAATTGTATTTTGTGCAATGAATTGAACAAAATAAAAAAAAGTATTGAATAATCATGGAAGTCCAGTATGGGTCATGTTGATTACGATAGCACATTGATCGTCGGCTCTTTTATTGCGGCTGGCGTTATTTGCTATATTGTGATTTCCATGGAGCAGTTAATATTTAAGCAAGCTTATAGAAAAGTTGAGCCTCTTATTTTAATACTGAATGGTTTATTGCTCGGAGCAGCCATTAGTATTGTCCATATTGTTGGTATGAATGCTTACCACATATTTGAAACTTCAGCCTCGAATGTTCCGTTAATTACACTTTCTTACGGTATTAGTGCCTTACTTTCGTGTATCTCAATTTGGCTGACTTCTCGTTATACCTTACCTTTAGTGAGACTGATTTTAAGTTCAGTCATTATGGGAATTGGTATTTCCGCTTCGTACTATGTGAGTATGTTGGGTTGGAATATCGATCTTTATAAGAAAGATTACACCTCATTCCTAATTCTATTTTCTGTATTAATTGCCATGAGTGGCTCAGGCTTGGCTTTCTTACTAGCTTATAAGTTAAAAGAAAGTGACCGTAATCGCGTAAGTTTAAAACTAGCTTTCGCAGTCATGATGACTTTAAGCATTATGGGGATGCACTACACGGCACTTATTGCGACAAATATTACCGATAAATTTGTAAGCCAATATCAGGCTGAACATGATTTGCTGCTGTTTACCATTATTTTAGTCACCTGTTTGGTGCTGGTCGCGAGTTTTATCGTTGCTGTACTGGAACAACGACTCAATCAGCGCAATTTAGAACTCCGAAAAGCCAATAAAGAACTCGCCAATCTCTCCATTCAAGACAATCTAACTAAGCTACCAAACAGACTATATTTAGTTGACTACGCCGAAGTTCTCCTTTCAGACCATCGTTATAAAGACCAAAAAATTGCTTTTCTTTATATAGACTTAGATCGTTTTAAATCGGTAAATGATGCATTTGGACATCATATTGGAGATCAACTCCTTATTCAGATGGCAAACCGTTTACATTGGCAGCTTAGTGAAAAATGCAAGTTGCTGAGAATTGGTGGTGATGAGTTTTTATTAATAGCTGAAAATACCGATACTGATGGAGCTGTGTATTTAGCTGAAAAAGTATTGCAGCTCATTCAAGAAAGTTATCAAATTTCCGGTAAAGAAATTAACATTTCAGCGAGTCTTGGTATCGCACTGTTTCCTGAACATGGGCAAAATGTTCAAGACTTACTTATGAATGCCGATGCAGCAATGCTGATGTCTAAAGAGCAAGGCCGCAATACTTATACCGTCTTTAGTTATTCTACCCATCAACAAGAAACAAGAAGTCAGTCAAAACTGATCAACGATTTATATAAAGCAGTCGACGAAAAGCAATTTGTTCTCTATTACCAGCCGAAGTTTAATACCAATCTTGAAATTTGTGGGGTAGAGGCGCTTATTCGCTGGAATCACCCAACGTTGGGTATGCTTACGCCACATATGTTTATTGGTGGTGCAGAAAAGACAGGTTTAATTATTCCAATGGGATATTGGGCGCTTGAACAAGCTTGCCAGCAAATTCAGGAATGGGAACGCAATAATACTCATTTTTATCCAGTTGCAGTCAATTTATCGGCCTTACAGTTTGAAAATAAAAAGCTCTTTAGTACCCTCGAAAGCTTGTTAAAAAAATACCAAATTAAGCCTCATCACCTTACTGTTGAAATTACCGAATCAACTGCAATGCGACATATCGACTTAAGTATTCGTGCTTGTGAGCGACTGCGTGATATGGGTATTCGAGTGGCAATTGATGACTTTGGAACAGGGCATTCAAGCTTCTTATATTTAAAAGATTTACCAGTCGATGAGCTTAAAATTGACCGTGGTTTTATTGTCGATTTAAAACCGGGTTCAAAAGAAGAAGTCATTTTAGAAAGTATTATTCACTTGGCGAAAAAGTTAGGTTTAACCGTAACAGCCGAAGGAGTGGAAACTCAGCAGCAAGTCGAAATTTTAACGCGTTTAGGCTGTCAGCAGTTCCAAGGCTACTTGTTGGGTATGCCTGTAAATGTAGGGCAACTGATTCAGTCACAAGGCGCTCATTTTGTTTAATCTAAACCTTGGGTTAAATTAAAAAATACTAGTTTATATAATATCTAAAATAATAATTTAGTTAATCTAATGAAAAACAATAAGAAATTTAAAATCTTGGCATAAATTCCACATTGACACTTCTAAACTCTCAGATTATCCTTTGCCTGCTGGCCTACATTGCCAGCCGGTCGTCGCAGACCGATTAGTAAAGGCATCAGATTATTCCCTCTGAGGAGTAGTCTTGTGTGTACAATCGTCCCTCGCTCGTTGCGGTAGGACGAGTGAGGGACACCTTCGGGTGTGCTGATTCTTTACTATCAGTCTGCGAACCCTTGCTCGTTCTGCCACCATAATTCTAAATTCATGCTTTGGCAGAACTCCAAATATAAGGAGTTGGCTATGCATACTTTTTTTATACCACCAGATTAGTCTTTAACAAGGTTTGATTACTTTTGAGTTTTCAGACTTTAGTTCGTCACGACTAAAAAATCATATGAACAATAAAACTTGAGATGCGTTAGGGCCATCTTTGGGGCCTTTGCATGCTTTTTTTGCCCAAAGCAAAAGTTGCAGCCGCTTTCTCTCATTTAGACACAACAACAAATTAATTTATAACGGTACATATATGCCATATTCAGATCTCTCATTTCGCGCGTTGAGTGCGCTGCATAAATGTCGCTATCTTTTTAGTCAACATGGCTTTCACAATGTTGGTGTCGATCGTCTTGCGAGAGAGGCAGAGGTCCCGAAAGCCTCATTTTATAACTATTTCCACTCTAAACAGCGGCTGGTTGAAATGTGCCTAAACTTTCAAAAAGATGCCTTAAAAGAGCAAGTACACTCAATCATTTACATACAAAAAGATTTAGCCTTACGTGAAAAGCTCAAGAAGATTTTCTTTTTACATACCAATTTAAATGGCAACTATTACTTATTATTTAGAGCTATTTTTGAAATTGAAAAAATCTACCCGACAGCTTATCAAGTGGTGGTGCAGTATAGATATTGGCTCATTAATGAAATCTGTAATTTGCTTTTAACCCTAAAGAAAGAAGCCACCCAACAAGATGCTTATATGTTTTTGTTTGTAATGGATGGGGCAATTATGCAATTACTCGATACAAACAGGGGAGATACACGAGACATGTTACTGGTGTATATTTTAAAGAGTATTTTTATGAGTGATTAATTAATTTGAATAAATAAGCTTACCTAACACTATATTTTTATTAAGGAATATTTAAATAATTAAAATTATATAAAGTTAAGGCCGCTATGTAGCGAGTACATATCGGCCTAATTTATATTGATTAAGAGAAGAAGCAAGTCTGCTTATATAAATAAACTAAATTATTAAGTTTATTTAAGCAGCTGCACATCTGAGGGTTGTTTCGAGTTCAATTAGTTTGTTTATATAAGACCATGTTTCTTCAGGGTTAATTTCTGGCTTATTAACGGTGGCATCAATAATAAGTCCATCTATAATATTAAGAAAAAGGCTGCTTAGAACTTTTGGATCTTCAATTTCTAAATCTGAAAATATTTCAAAAACTACATTGTAAATCCAGTTTCGGTATTTATTAACTTGAACTTTAACAGATGGATACATTTGTAGTACTTCAATGGTCGCTTTTTTAAATAAGCATCCATTAAAATCTTCAGTATTAATCCAGTCGATATACCAATTAAAAACACTTTTAAGTTTATTTAATGGGTTGTTTATACTGTTAACTTTGTCTAATAAAGACGCCTGAACCTCTAAAATCCGTCGTTGAAGGCATTCTTCAATTAAAATCTCTTTAGAAGAGAAGTACTTATAGAACGTCATTTTTGCAACATTGGATTCAGCAATAATTTTGTCAATACCAATAGAGGTATAACTTTTTTGATTAAAAAGGGTCATTGCTGTTGTTATAATCGTTTCTCTTTTTGACATTGGTTGCCCCGTCATAGATATTTTTTGATTAACTTTGCTATTGTAAAGTATGAAAGCTTAAATAAAACTTATTTTATGATATTTAAAAAATCATATTTATTCAATAGTTTGGTTTATTTTAAAAATTATGAATTTTTATATTTTATTGGCAATAGTTTACTTTTTTAAATAATATTAATTAATCCATTGATTTGTTGAGATAATGAACATAATATCGGATCGTTAAGTATGGGTATACGGAATTTATCCTTTTAGCAAATGAGTGCAAAATGGAAATAGAGGGATGACCCACAGCTTAACTATAAGAAAAACTTTTTATTGAGAATGATTATGTCAAAAAAATTTGAAGACTTTGATAATCCAAGACAAAAAGCATTACAAGGTATGAAAAACAGTATTTCTGCCCAACAGTGGGAAGAAAACTTACAATTTCTCAAACAGTTAAGGAATAGAATTGCACATTTACCAGTAAGTCATCATCCAGCCATTGAAATATTAAATAACGGTTATCTTGATAAACAAACCCTGACACGTATTCATTTAGAATATCGTCATGCCATCGTACAAATTTTTACTGATGCTTTATTACAGGCGCAGTTTCTCACGAAGCAATTGGAACCAAAGCTTCACTCTGGCGCTAAAATGTTTCCTAGGGTGTTATTAAGCTTAAATATATTGGATGAATTCGGTTTTAGACCGGGTTTAGGTAAAGATAATTATTATTTAGGGAATCCTGAATATGCACATTATCCTTTATATGAAGATTTATTAAATGATTATGGTTTGACTGAGGCACACCGCCGTAATTATAAACCTTCTAAAATTTCAGATCAGGTAAGAACATTCTTAGAAGATTCTTATGATAGCTATATGAAAGTTGTGGCTTTATTGGCCGTAGCAGAAGAAGAAGTCATTCTTTTTAGCCCACCATTAAGACAAGCAACCAAGTTTGTAAATATTGATGTTGAGGGTGGGGGATATTATCACGTACATGGTGTTTCAACAGATGAAACGGCTGAAGCTGCTGATGATGACCATCAAGACGACTTGTGGTTTGCATTAGCACAAGCGATTACTCCAAGTGACTATGAAAGTTTAACCAAACTATGTCTTGATTATTGTGCATTGTGGACTGAATTTTGGGATGCTCAAATTGCCGATGTTCAATTTATTGAGGAAAAGAAATTAGCATAAGTTTCTAAGTTTATTCATAAAAAGCCTGTTTATATTGAACAGGCTTTTTTAATGGTGAATGCTATGAGTTCTTTAGGGCTTCACGAAAAATATTCCCGACATGAAAACACGGGCAGACAACTCAACAATCTCTAAACAGTACCTATAAATCTGCTACAATTACGCCAATTTTTATTTTGATCGACTTTAGATCTTTGGCACTGCAATCTCCGCAGTAGGTGTATTTCATGAGTTTTAAAGATGAGTTAGCGGCACAGGTCGCTCAACGACGCACATTTGCTATTATTTCCCACCCAAATATTTGATATCTATTCAAGCCCATTCAACCTATTTCAAATATAATAATAAAATTATTATAAGTGCTGTAAAAATATAAAAATATTGCTATTCTTTATCTGATATATCTTTCAACCCCGTTCAATAGATTTCAAGTCTAGTCAGTATGTTTGTGTACATATGTGTGTACATATTTTCTAGAATTAGCTACTTGAAAAAAATATGTACACAGGTGGAGTAAAATGCCTTTAACAGATACTTGGCTGAAGAAGAATTTAGATCGTGAACGTTCAGCTATACATACAGAGCCTGATCAAGATGGATTGAGCGTTCGTGTATCGCAAAAAGGAAAGCTCACTTTTCAGATGCGTTTTCGATATAACGATAAGCAAGCTCGTTTAGACTTGGGAACCTATCCAAATATCAGCCTTAAAGAAGCTCGTATTGAATTGCAGAAAATGAAAGCAATTTTAGAAAAGGGACATGACCCACGTATTCATAAAAAAGTAGAGCTTCACAAGATCACAGAGGCTATAACTTTTGAAGCGTTATTTCGTGAGTGGCATGCGAAATATAGTATTCCTAATAAAAAGAATGCAGATCAATATTTGAGATCATTTGAACTTTATGTTTTCCCAAAGTTAGGTAGCATACCTGCTGAGCAAATCACATTACATATGTGGTTAGATTTACTAGAAGAGCAATTTAAACAGTCGCCATCGATAACTGATCGCATTCTTACGAATACAAAGCAGTGTTTGGATTGGGGGATTAATCGAAAATTAATTGAGCAAAATCCCATAAGACATATCACTGGAAAACGTGACTTGAATATTAAGAAAAATAAAACTGTTCGAGTATTACAAGATGATGAGTTATCTTTAATTTTTAAAATTTGTGATGAATCTAGAACATCATTGAGGAATGTTTTATTTCTCAAGTTATGTTTGTTTTATGGTAATCGATATAGTGAGTTGAGGCTTGCAAGGAAATCAGATTTTGATTTTAGTAAAAATACATGGACAGTACCGTATGAAAATCATAAGTCAGGAGAAAGTAAAGGGGACATTGTTCGACCTATTGTTGATGAGATCAAACCGTGGCTTCAGTCTGCAATGGATTTGAGTAATTCTGAATACATTTTCCCACATGAAAATGGTAAAGAGCCAATGGGGCGTAGTGGGCCAACAGATACCCCTTATAACTTCATGCAATTTGCAAGGAAGAATTATAAAATTGAAATGGATCATTGGTCTATGCATGATTTACGGCGTACAGCAAGGACAAATTTCAGTGCGTTTACAAGTAGGGATGTTGCGGAACTGATGGTTGGACATGTGATGCCTGGGGAACAGGGGACATATGACTATTATGATTATCAAAAAGAGATGTCGAAAGCTTATAAAAAATGGTGGAAAAAGTTAAGTAATCTGTCTAGCTAGACAGATTACTGAATTGGTTGTTATTGAAATATTTGAGTAACCATTCGTTAAAAGTACTTTCATCCCAAAGACTACTAGAACCTGCACATTTCTTAATAGGTTGAGGCATTGGTTGCTCGAACATTTTTTGATTGGGTTGCTGATAGCGCCATAACGTTGATGCGGAGCAATCCTTTAGTTTTTTGCGAATTTCTTTAGATGTTAAATAGCCCATATCTTTGATCCTTTTGTAATCATAACAATTAGATAAAAGAACTATTTTTTAACTTTAATTATCAATCTGAGATTAACACGAATCATTAAAAAAGTAGTTCTATTAGTTTATGAGGTAACTATAAAATTTAGAAAAGGTTTAAGGTAGAGCAGTACTCATGTATAAAAAAATATTAGCATTATCCTGTTATAATATTTTGTAATATAAGGGATTAAATAATTATGGATTCGAAAATAATTTCAGATCTAGCGTTGCTTGAACAGAACATTCTTGAGAATTTTTGTTACTACTATCAGTGTAATTTAGAGGAAGAATTGGGAAATCCATTATATGCAGCAATGACAGACAAAATCATGCTCCGTATGAAAGATAATGATTTTCGACTCAGTGAGCAAGCATTAAGTCTGATAGAGGGGAGTGATGATATTAAATTGATTCCTTTCAAGCCTGACCAAGTTTTCGAACTTCTAGTACAGATCAATAGCTTAAGAGAAGATATGGAGCAGTTGAAAAAGACGCTCCAAAAAAAACGTTACTCAAATATTTTAATGACGTATGTTGATGTATTGGGAGGGAGGATATATTTAATTTACAATACGGCTCTTGAAAGGCAAGCTAAAGCAACAAAAGCAGCAATGGAAAAACATACAAAAAGCTTGTACCCAAGACGAGAAATAATATGCAGAGTTTTACGTGAGCAGGTAGTTCAACGCGGTCGTAAATGGGATAATCCAACTCAGGCGGTTACATCAATTATTCCTATATTGATCAAAGAATTTGAAAAAGATGATGTCATTTGGATCAAGTCTGAAATTACTCGCATGCAGGATGAGCTTCAAAAACTTGAACAAGATGATGTCCCTATGTTTGAATCACGTTCAGATAATTTAATAAAACGTAAAAAAGCATCATCTACTGTAAAAGCTAAAAAAATAACTAAACTTCAAGAGCAACTTAAAAAGCTAGACAGAATCCTTCACTCTAAAAATCCTTCAGTTATGCTGAAGGATCTGGAATACAACTTGCCATATAACAATACTGCCTATTTGGATGAAACGATCATCCATTGGTTGAGGGGGCAACCTGAAATGTTGGAGGAAATTGTGTTGAGTAAAAAATAATCTCATTTTAAATTTAGCTATTACCAATAAACATGGGTAACAGTCAGATTGGGTCTGAGTTAGTACAATTTAGTACACAAAAGCCTACTCACATTATTTAAGTTTAAGTTCATTAAACTCCTTTAAGATAATAGCTTCAAGAACTTTACTTTTATTCATATTTTTTAATTTAGCCAGTTCTTCAAGCTGTGTTTGAGTCTCTTGTGTCAATGGGAGATGGTAGGGCTTTTTAGCTTTTCCAGAATCACGGAATTTTTTCTGACTCCATGTTTTTTTCATTTTTAAGAGAATTAGTTCTTTGGTTTCGGGAGAAGAATAAGAAAGATTATCTAAGCAAGCTAATATAGATTCATATTTTTCATTATCATTGGAAATATGATTAAAGCAAAGAATTTGCAAATTATGTTTTGCTAGATATAGCCATGCCCATTCTATTTGTGAAGTATTTGTTTTCTGAATCCATTTGACTTCAGAATCTGATAATTTTCTAAAATTCCATTCTGAAGCACAATTTTGTAAAAATAATAGTTTTTCATCAATAGAAATATTAATAGCATCTAAGTTATATAGAAAAGTTTTGTATAAGTTGTTTATGCCATATGCAACAATTATAAAATTATATTGTTTTGAGAGTCGATTAATGAGCCAAATAATTAAACGATGATTATTATTTTCAATCCATTCTAAGTGTTCTTTTGATACTAAAATATTCTGCACATTTGATATTAAGATATTTATGGCGGTAGTCTGATCTATTTGACTGTTAATGTATGAGCATAATATTGAATCTTTGTATTTTAATGAGGAGTTGCTCGTAGTATTAAAATGAATATTTAAATTAAAACAATTAATCGCACATTCTATTTCTCTTTCTCCAAAAGTAACGCCATGGTTTTTTAGCAAGTCGTTTACCTGAAGTTTCAAGTTTTTATCATGTATCATTTTATATCACTATGTAGAATTGTTTGTGTTATTTTAGCGAATTTAAAAAAGTATATAAAGAAATTTTATAAGTTTTTTATAAGTCCTTTTAGTTGATTATTAGTGAATTTTTAGCGATAAATGCTTTTAATTGGTGCGTTTAAAGACAGTTTTTTGATAAAATTACATAAAATGAGTTTCTAGAAATTTTTAAGGATTGGAACAGTCATAGAGGTTCATGCTTCTTTTTATTATTCGCGTAACTTTAGCCTAAGCATATTTTGATTTAACTTCGGATAAATGGTGATCAGCATCTTATGGATGAATGAATGTATCGATGTAACAGGTCAGAATGCTTAACAGGTAAATTATATTATTAATACTTAAGTAATATATTAATAATTAACTATAAGTAATATATTAATTATATAAAAAATAGCTTATCTAAATGTTGAATATGGTAAGTCCTAAGCACAGTATAGCCCATATCCAAATGGGCTATAGACAACGTATCAATATCAAATCATTAAAACATTCAGCATTAACCCTTATAGTATGTTCCAAAGTCTTTAAGCATATTTAGCTGAGCAGGATGACGACAACATCCTGCTTGGAATCATGATCAGTAAAATTTTACATCTCTCTCTTAGATATGAACCTTATATTTCAAGAGAAACCAAATGTACCAGAATTACCCATTAGAAAATGAATCCTCCATCCTGATCTCAATCGAAGATTTTATGATGAGTACATGCCATGAGCAATTCATCGATGATCATGAAGAATTCAAGCGAGAACTATTAGATGCTGTATGTACTTTTAAAGTGATTTACAAAGAAGATTTTACTTATTCTAAAATTATTAATGTTTTCAAAAGAGTGATTATTCTTGTAGATTACATTATGGATAAATTGGACTTCCATATTTATGAAGATATTTTAAGATTTGAAATAAATCATATATTTCATATCCAAGGCATGATTCAGCATGAGATGAAAAATGCTGTACAAGATATTCATAAATTTAAATATCAAGAAAGAAAAAATCAAATTGAACTAGAAAACTATTTAAATAGAATGCTTAATCATTATGCTAGGTTGCTTTTTGTACGGGTAGATATAGGAATAATTCAAGAGCATCAAGTGAATTGGGATGTCGAAGACTTTCATCGGGCTTTGGAAATACTGCGGAATAGAATGTCGAACAAAGATAGTTGCTTTCGTGATTTACATGGCTGTGTTTGGGCATTCGAGCAAGGTGCAAAGAAAGGCTACCATTGCCATTTATTACTTATTTATGATGGTGATAAGCGTGACGGCGATGAATGGTTAGGAGAAGCAGTAGGGAAGTACTGGCATGAATGCATTACAAATCACCAAGGGAGTTATTACAATTGTAACCGTGAAGATAATAAAGAAAAGTTTGCGGTCAATGGTTTACTTGGTATAGGAATGATTCATCGAAATCAGCCAAAGCAAGTAGAAAATGCTATTCGTGCAGGTCTATATTTGGTAAATCCGAAAAAAGTAGAACAACGCTTACGTGCCAAGATATCCCCGAATATGAGGTCATTTGGAATCAGCCAGTTTGATGTGACATGGCGTAGGGGGTAGCCAACCTGCGGAATGATTTCTTCTGTCTACAAAGTTAACGTTACGTTAGCTTTAGAGGGAAACATTGTCCATTATTTTGTTCTAGGATCAAAATGAGATTAGATAAATCTTTCCGTGGGTGGTGATGTTTTAATGAAATTAACACTCTAGTTTCAGTGATACGTTTTACACAGCAATTGGCAAACTAAATAATATGAAAAATACAAAGAGTTTAGAATTTGTTGCAAATCTAGCTAAAAATTTTTACTATAATAAATTAAAGGAGATGGCTATCCTCCTTCTACAAACCGCCACCTTCGGCTGATGATACCTACGTTACCCTTAAGCAGGGTGCGTAGTTGTGCGCTCTGCTTTTATTGGAGCTGTGCAATGAGATCAGATAAACTTATAAAATATCCTCTTTCTAAACCCCATCTTAACTCTAATTAGGAGGGGTCATGTATACATCTTTATTTTCAATTGCGTTAGGTGCAGTTTTAGGAGCTTGGTTACGTTGGGCTCTGGCATTGAAATTCAATCACATTTTTCAGAACATTCCTCTAGGTACTATGTTGGTTAATCTAATTGGTGCATTCATTATTGGTTTTTCTGTAGCTTTTTTCGCTAATAGTACATTGAGCCCAAGCTATAAGTTATTTGTTATTACAGGTTTTTGTGGAACTTTGACTACATTTTCAACATTTTCAATGGAGGTTGTTTCATTGCTCCAAAGTGGTAAGTTTGACTATGCAATTCTTACTATCGCAATTCATGTTTTAGGTTCATTACTGTTAACAGGTGCAGGAATTTATACCTATCAACTGTCAACAGCACAATAAATTTGGAGAATAAAATGAATGGTTATTTAGTTACGTTTTACACTGAATTGAATGAAAGATATCAGGGTGAGCAGATTCATGAATGGTTATTGAAACTATCAAAAGAAATGCATTTTAGTGGTGCTACTGTGACACATGGCGATAAAGGAATAGATCATACAGGAAAGCTACATTCAACAAGCTTTTTTGAATTAATTGATGAACCAATACAAATCCAGTTTGCATTGACTGAAACGCAAACAGAACAATTATTTGATTACCTTAATAATGAGAGAGTATCAATTTTTTACGTAAAAACACCTGTACAGTTTGGTACTGTTGGTAATCTAAAAGGAAAATAATGATGAGCTTTAAAGATATTCCCGTAGGAGTTAATCCACCTGACGATTTCTACAGCATTATTGAAATTCCCCAGAATATTGATCCAGTTAAATATGAGATGAATAAGGAATTTGATACTGTTTTTATTGATCGTTTTTTAACTACATCTATGTTCTATCCAGCAAACTATGGCTATATTCCTCATACATTAAGTGAGGATGGTGATCCTTTAGATGTACTGGTAATTTCTCCTTATCCTGTTGCAATTGGTTCAGTGATAAGAAGTAGGCCAGTGGGCGTAATGTATATGGAAGACGAACATGGTATTGACGCAAAAATTATTGCCGTCCCTCATGAAAAATTATCCAAACTCTACGACCACATTCTAGATATCAATGATGTAGATCAACTTACCTTAAATCGTATCCAACACTTCTTTGAACATTATAAAGATTTGGAAGAGGGAAAATGGGTAAAACTCCAAGGTTGGGGAGATGTTGATAAAGCTCGACAAGAAATTATAAGCTCTATACAGAGCTATTCTGGACATTAATTAACTAATAAGAAGTTTAAAACTCCTTATTTTTGAATTGATACTTACATTTAAATGGGAGGAGAACACTGGATTTTTCAATGCTCTCTTCATCATCTGATCTAACATTAGAAAGACAAACTCACATTGCCTTGATCGGTTATCAATTCCGCTTCAAGCACCTGATCACCACGACATTTCAACAGGTATGATACTGTAGAGCTATAGCTCATTTGCACAGGCATCTTGCTATGAAAGTCAGCGGTGTAATAACCACAACGACCACGATTAATTTTCATGCCTTGTAGAACAAAAGGCTGATCGTTAGTCGATTGAATTTCGAGAATATATTCAATTGCCCCTTGTACATTAAAAGCGGATTGAGATTCTCTAGCACTAATGCGAGCCTTAACATTTAGATCGCTAACTTGTGCAGATTCATCCTCAAGCGGAATGTCAGCAGCTTCCTGAGTGTTGTTTGGATCAAGGTCAGTTTCCATCATGGCTTTAAGCACATCAGGATACTTATTCCATCCATTGATATAAGACTCCGCTTCCTTGACCTCAGCAGGCAAATAGACATGACCATTGTCAATAATCATCTGCATTTCATTGAGTTTGGCTTTAACTGCTTCCTCGGTATAAGGAGCATAGATTGATTGAGTATCAGGACTTTTTGACACCGCTTGATTGGTCGTATTCGTTTCATCTGTTTTGGGTGGTTGATTGTTTTGACTACATGCCATTAACAGGGAACACAAGGCAATAGTAGGAAATAAAGATTTCATGATTGCACTCCCTTATAATTTAGGACGAATAACAACAAACCAGATGAATAGTAGAATCAAAATTCCACCAACGATTTTACCAACAACAGGAAACATTACCGCAGGCCACACTAAGCCTTGTCCAATATTGTAAGCAAAGGACTTATAGTTATACTGCCCCCAAAAGTGTTGATAAATTGCAAAAAAGAATCCAATGACCAGATATGTGCTGATCAGTCCAGCTTTAAGATTAGAATTCATTTATTTTCCCCCAGTTGCAAATTTTGCTAATGCGATAAATAGTCCCATCACGATCATGAAGCCAATAAATGGCAAGCCTAAAAAGCAAATCACTGCAATCACGCAGATGATGCCTGCAAGTGTTCTCATGGTTATTCCTTCATACATTGATAGGAAATATTGACCATATCTCTCTGGAAGGATTCTGTTTGCTGCAAGGTGTAGAGATTTTCTTTAAGTCCATCTTCTCCATATTTATTTTCAAATTTGTCGTAGATACATGAACAGGTACTGCCATCAATGCCACCTGTTTTACAACCACTGATAAATTGACGTTCGGTTTTACTGGCACATGCCGATAGTAAAAGCGCAACTGAAACCACGATAAGTGAAGTTTGAATTTTCATCATTTCCCCTGATTTTTTATTGTGTTATTTGATGTTTAATAAATTTTGCTGAATTTACTGAAATTTAGGCACGACAAAGCTTGCCAAGGCTAAATTAAATTTAGATCAGTCAAATGAGCAAAAGTTTATGAATATGGCTAGGGCAACAAGGGAATAGAAAATCGTTTTAGGGAAAATAACAAAGATTGAAAATGCTGAGTCATGGCGACTACTCCTGTATGTATTAAGAAGCTCTACCAACTTACTGTCAAATAATGGTGGCAGAACGAAAGAGGGTTGACAGACTGGACATACAGAACCAGCACGCGCGGACGCGTCCCCCTCCCGTTCTACCGCAAAGGGGGACGAGAAGGTTACGCACAAAGGATACTCAGAAGAATATGCTCTGATGCGCTGTATGAAACGGTCTGTCAAAACCGACTGACAATGTAGGTCAGCAGTCGAATGATAAAATTAAGGGGGGATTTAGTCAATCAAGGTTATAAAAACCTAAGCAAAAATATGAGACAAATCAAATGATGTAAGTTTGGGTTGGCACTAATTAGGTGGAGTCCAACCATTGCGTTCTGCTAAAAGTTGCCATTCAGGTTTTTTTTCGCTAACCATATAATTACAATATTGAATTAGGTTTTGAACAATTTGATTATTCCAGCGTTCCAAAGATACAGGAGTTGATTTGTTCGAATACTTATTTCTATGTCGTTCTTGTAAATCATAAGCAACATACCTAATCATTGTAGTAATAACTTCATCATCAGAAATAATTTTAATTTTTCCAAGAGCTGTTAGATGTGAAGATATAGTACGATATTCTGATAAGGACATTATTGTACGTTCGTAGATGTTAAGATTTTTTGACATTTTAATCATATAATTTCAAATGGTTATCAAAATATTACCTCACTTTCTGTAATTAATTCTATTAAAATAAAATTATATTTTAGAGAGGAAATCTGTACTTTTCGTCATTCCAAATAATTTTAGTTACATAACATCCTAATGAGAATCATGAAGCTTATTTGAGCCACCCATGAAAATATGAAAACACAGCCTGCCATCGAGCGGGCTTTTTTATGCCCAAAATTAAGGAGTCGAGCCATGAGCTTGAGCTGTCCCTTTTGTCATTCAACGAATGTGATGTTGGTTGAAGTAAGTACACAACAACCAAATACAACTTTATCCAGTCTGGTTACACCCACCACATTAGGTGCATTGGGAACCAC
Organism: Acinetobacter sp. H1(2024); assembly: GCF_046557555.1. Lineage (NCBI taxonomy): Bacteria > Pseudomonadati > Pseudomonadota > Gammaproteobacteria > Moraxellales > Moraxellaceae > Acinetobacter > Acinetobacter sp. H1(2024). The sequence continues at coordinate 109,746 of NZ_JBKGFO010000004.1, read as the reverse complement.
AGTCGCAAAGTCTTTTAATCTACCGCCGATTGTTGGTGGAATCGCAGGAACGTTTTTGGGAAGTATGTTGGGTAGTGTGTTGAATTCATTTACCGAACCAAGCGCACCACTACAGCAGAATTTATGTTTTTGTCACAACTGCTACCAAAAGTTTCCAACTCATTTTTTGCATTAAATATTGTTTATATCAACACAGATTTAAATTTCATTTTCAAATTAAAAGGAATACAACGATGGCACATCAACTTGAACAAATGGCATATGTCGGAGAAACCCCTTGGCACGGACTAGGGAACCAATTGACCCAAAACCAACCGATTGAAATCTGGGCACAGCAGGCAGGTATGGATTGGCGGATTGAATCCTCTAATGTCAGTTATATGGCACAGAATGAACGAGGGCAAAGCATCATCATGCCTTATGAAGAACAACGTGTTTTATATCGTTCTGATACTCATGCACCACTATCAGTCGTTAGCCAACGCTTTCAGGAAGTCCAACCACGAGAAATTTTAGAATTCTATCGTGACCTCACTGAGCAATCGGGCTTTGAATTGGAAACCGCAGGTGTACTTAAAGGTGGTAAAAAGTTCTGGGCATTGGCACGTACAGGGCAAACATCAATGTTAAAAGGCAAAGATGTCAGTAATGGTTATATGCTCTTGGCAACAGCATGTGATGGAACACTTGCCACAACCGCACAATTCACCTCGATCCGTGTTGTATGTAACAACACTCTAGCCATTGCACTTAAAGGTCAGAACAGCAGGGCAGGTGTGGTCAAAGTCCCACACAGTACTAAGTTCGATGCAGATAAGGTCAAACAACAACTCGGTATTTCAGTCCGTGCGTGGGATGAGCATATGTATGAAATGAAGCAACTGACACAACGTAAGGTTAGTCAGATGGAAGCTTCAGCTTACTTTGATGCGGTATTCAATAACAGCACCATGAACAACGTATTAGATCAGGAGGACAATATCATTCAGTTCTATCGTGATGTAGCCTCACAAGCCCAAGCCAATGGCAGGGACAAAGCTGAACCGAATGGCAAAGCGATGAGTCGAGCTATGGAAATGTTTAATGGTCAAGGACGAGGTGCGGAGCTAAGTTCAGCCAAAGGAACAGCCTATGGATTACTGTGCTCGATCACAGAATTTATCGACCATGAACGACGTGCCATGAGTACCGATCACCGACTCGATTCAGCGTGGTTCGGTGCTGGTGCATCGATCAAGCAACGAGGATTGGAACAGGCACTTAACATGCTCGCATAGTGCAAAACTACATTTTTCACTCATGGAAAGTTAGATCTAAGTTCGCATTTTAAAATGAAATATTAACTTTTTAAAAATAATTAAACCATAGCTTCGGCTGTGGTTTTTTTATGCCCGAAATTTGTCATTTGAATCAAATACCCTCATTAAAATCAGGAATTCAACATGAATACAGCAATATTAAACCCATCCATACAACAAGCAAGTACCCCCTTTATTGCCCCAAAATTATTTACTGCAAAACGTTTAGTCAACACTAAAAATATGACTCAAGCCGAATGGTTGGAAGTTCGTCGACAAGGCATCGGTAGTAGTGATTGTGCCGCAGCCTGTGGACTCAATCCCTATATGTCGATGCTTGAACTGTGGATGATCAAAACGGGACGAGTCAAACAATCTATTGAAGATGAAAGTTCAGGACATGCACCTTTATATTGGGGTAAACAGCTTGAACCGTTAGTGGCTGAATACTACAGCATGCACACCAACAATAAGGTACGTCGCATCAATGCAGTGCTGCAACATCCCGAGGCAGATAAGCATTTTATGCTGGCAAATTTGGATTACTCGGTGGTAGGCAGTGATGAAGTCCAGATTTTAGAATGTAAAACCGCAGGAGAACATGGTGCAAAGTTGTGGCGAGATGGTGTGCCTTTATATGTACTCTGTCAAGTACAACATCAATTGGCTGTGACAGGCAAACAGGCAGCACATATTTGTGTGCTGATCTGTGGTCATGAAACCCGTATCTATAAAGTCACACGCAGTGAAACCGTGATTAAGCACATCATTAATGCGGAACATTACTTTTGGGAATGTGTCGAAAAAGATACCCTGCCTGATGTCGATGCCAGTGAATCGGCAGCCAAAGCCATTCAACAGCTCTACCCACAACATATTCCGCTCAGTGTTGAAGACCTCAGTCAAGATGAACATGCCAATCGATTATTTAGCCTATTGTTGAAAGAGAAGCATCACATTGAAATCCACCAAAACAACTTTGATGAAACCAAACATCAAATTCAAATGTTGATGAAGGATGCGGAACGAGCCACTTTTTCCAATGGTTCAGTCACATGGAAGCGATCTAAAGATTCCATTTCTTTAGATACCAAGGCTGCATTAAAAATGCATCCTGAACTAATCAATGAGTTTCCACAAAACAAGGTGGGGACACGGCGTTTTCAAATCTATAGCAATGATGACTGACCTTATCAAAACCATGCATCTATATCACTCACTATATATGCATGAATTATCCATTCTTCCCAAAAGCGCAAAAAAACCACCCCCGATCTACCGACTCCTGAAGGAGCGGTAGACCAACAATGGCGGTTTTTGCGAAGTCGTAGCTTTTCATATTTCTGTTTACTTACATAACAAGGGGTAAGCAGTAAAATTTTATTTATAGGATAAACAACATGATCAAAGGTTTAGCAATTACACCGCCAATACTTGGCAGAATTAGTATTGGTAAAGTGGTCGAAAAGAATGGTAAACGTCTGCCTGAAAAGGATGACCAATTTACTATTACCAGCCAAATCCAAGGTAAGGAGGGATGGATCAAACATCCCCTAGATGAACAGCTCAGAGCCAAAGCACCAAACCAAAAGCTCAGAAGCATTCCAGTTCGTATGATCTTTAATGATCCTGAACTCAATTTACGAGCGGAGTACAGTTTATTCGACCGCCAAACAGGTAGACCAATTTGTGTTGGTAATGGTGAAACCTGCCAGCGACTCACCAGCCAAGGGGTTGAACAACAGCCATGTCCATCACCAGATTTATGCCCACTGGCACAGGGTGGAAACTGTAAGCCTTATGGACGACTACATGTCAATCTAGATGAATCGGATGAACTCGGGACGTTTATTTTTAGAACCACTGGTTTTAATAGCATTCGCACACTAGCAGCACGACTGAGTTATTACCATGCTGCTTCTAATGGTTTACTTTCGTGTTTGCCACTGCAACTGACCTTAAGAGGTAAGAGCACTGCACAAAGCTATCGTACCCCGATTTATTACGTGGATTTGACCTTACGTGATGGCATTAATTTGCAGGAAGCGATTACCAATGCAAAGCAAATCAGTGAACAAAGCAAGGCAGTAGGATTTTATCAGGAAGCATTAGATCATGTGGCAAGGCAGGGTTATGGTAATGCCAGCTTTGAAGTAGGCGGTGAAGAGGGCTTGGATATTGTTGAGGAGTTTTATAATGATGAAAAGAAGCCAGAGCAGCACCAGCAAACGCATGATCTGTGTATCCAGAAAGGTTTGCAGCAGTCGGTGAAGGCTTTAAATTGATACAGAATCCCTGTGTAAAACATGGGGATTAATTATTAGATTAAATTATCACAGTCTTTATTTTTTAAATATAAAAATGCATGAAACTAAATTTTAGAAAAAGAACTTTACTTACGTCGTAAATGCATTTAAATTTTATACATAAATTATTGTTGGCTAAAATAAAGCCAAGGAAAGATAACTAACAAAAATCACCTAAATTTGAGCAAATGCAATATTGATGTTGCATAGAGCCCATAACCAAAAACCAAATTTTACACTTAACAAAATTAGTAAATCTCATAATTTTTTAAATTTTATGGATTTTTCTATCTATTTCTATGGATTTTTATGTCTTTAATTATTAAAACCCAAGCAAATGGGATTCATCAGCATGAAACTAAAGCTATTGATAAAATTAGAGAAGCATTTAGTGTTGAAGATGAAATGAGAAAATATAGTCCTTGGTATGGTTATGCTGGCTATACTTTGGTGGATCGAATTACTAAGAAAGAGGGGGAGTTTGACCTAATCTTGGTGACAAACAGTGTTGTAATAGTTGTTGAGTTGAAGGATTGGAATGGTAAATCAATAAAATCTGTAAATGGCAACTGGTATATGGATGAACGTGATATGGGAATTTCCCCAGTCTCACTAACACGCCAAAAACAATTCATTCTTGTCAATAAGCTTAAAGCACTTAAAGATAAATTTACAGGTAATCCAGGATTTGTCCCTAGAGTTTATTTTTTTGTTGTAATGTGTGGAAAAGTAAATTTTTCTGGATTACCAGAGGATGAAGCTAATCATGTCATTAGTATTGATAAATTTATCAAATTTTCTAACAAAATTGCATTTAATAAAGAATTTAAACCGCATCCAAATGCTCAACATTTAGATAAGGACTTTGGCTTAATCGATAAAATCTTTGTTACTAATGACACACCACCTAAAAAGGTTATTGTTCAAAAGTATAAGCAGGAAGAAGAACTCCTTGCTCATCCTCAAAAAATTTATACAGAGTATGAGGCAATATCGACCATTTCTCGTTCTGATAAAGCATTAATCAGACAATGGTATTTTACTAACTTTAAGGAAATGAGCCTTCAATCACCAAAGCAAAGGGCTGCATTACTAAATCATGAACGTATCATTAGTGCCGAATTTCAGCAAAGTAACCAATTATATAAGACTGCTCTTGTACCCTTGATCATGCCTGAAGAGGATCAAATTACTGAACAGTACAATGAGTTGGTTGAATATCGGCAAAGTCATCTTCGTTTTAATGATTTTATCACTAGAATAAACCCTAATTTGTCTGAGGAAGATAAATTAGATTTGATTCAAATTTTAGTGAGTAAATTCGCTGCAATGCATAATCTAGGTATTTCACATGGAGATATTAATTCACACTGTATTTGGATTTCTCCTCAAAAAGATGTCGCTATTTCACACTTTTTAACTTCTAATTCAGAAAATATCGATAATCAGATTGAAGACTTACAATCAAGTCTTACATTTCTTCCAAGAGATTTTCAAGCCAAATTAGCAAATGTATCTGCGTTTAAAAAAGACGTATATATGTTAGCAATAGTTGCTTGGCACTTATGGGAGAATAATCGTTTAACTGCTAAAGCAATAAGTAATGTGTGCGTTAATAGTGACCATTGGATTGCTGACTTAGTAAAAAAGGCAATTACTTTTGAAATTAATGATGCTAGTCAATTGCTTAGAGAATTTAATGCGAAAAGGCCTACGCAAGCAGTAGAGTTTATTGCTGACGTTGCATTATTAGAGGAATATGTTACAGCAGATAAAATATATAAGATTTATCCAGAGGAGGATGAAATCTACGAAGATGTAGATAATAAAACCACTTTATATCGTTCAGGTGATCATCTTGTAAAAGAATGGTCAGATGTTCATTTGGATAGATTCTCATCAAGTGATATTCTTAAATATCAACATTTTTTTGAGCGACTTAAAGAGGCTACAGCCCAAAACTTATCATATTTACCGAATTTAGTACGATATGGTATTTCAACAAAGTCTAGATCTTTATTTGTTGTTTGTGATGTTGTTGACGGTGTAAAAGTTGACGAAATTGAAGCTGAAAAAGAAAGCAGATTGCAGTTGGCTGCCAACTTGGTAGAGGCGATCATCCATTTACATAAATTGGGCTTACCAATTGGTCGCATTAATTATGATAGTGTGCTGTTCAACTCAGAAAACAGCAGTTTTGTTTTCAATGATATTATTGATATCAGACCATACTTAGATCATAAGAGTGAATATTATCCTGCACATATCGAAAATCCTACCAGTGAGCAGTGCCATAACCATGCCATTATGTATATGGTTTGCCAAATCCTAAGGTTTAAAATAGGTGATGATAGTACAGATTTTAAATGGATTAGTGATGCTGTAAAACTTGAGCTCAATGAAACAGAGTTTCCTTTAGGTGATTTAAATCGTCTATTGGAAAGTATTGAAACTACGCAAATTAACAGCGATACACCAACCATTCGTATTCCAGTTCATGATAAATTCACTGAGCTACAGATTTTTGCCGATAATAAGCGTATCTATGCAGCTTTAGAGAAGGGTCGTAATGGTAATGACATTATGGTCAAGTTACAGGGGATTGGGGGGTCAATTCATTTTATTTTAGATCCTAATAGCAAAAGTATTCGCTTTGTGACAGGCGTACGTGAATCTGATGTTGTGCCACATTACGTCATAGATCAGGCTGTGCTAGAAATAGATATTAACTTAAATATTGAGCATTCAATTGGTAGACCAGATTATACAGAACTATCTAGTTTCCTGTTTAATTTGGAGGAATTTTCAACTGCAATTGATGATATTTTGCAAGATCAGTTTAATGACCAAGAGGATATTTTAGAATTAGAGACTGATTTTCCTCAGTCAACTGATGTATTGGATATTGATCAACAGTTACTAATTCATGATTCACAGGATCCTTGTATCACAGATGAAATTGTAAATAAGATAACATTAGACTATGTCCATAATGATACTAATAAGCTAGCTGCTTTAAATATTGATACAAAGAAATTATGGAAGGCAATCTTAGAAACAGAGACTGAAGCTTTACCATACATTGTTTTATCACAACCGTTGCAATTGGTTGATACCAAAATTTATATTGCAAGATATGAAGATGATAACGATGTATTAGACAAATTTCCGAAAGATGCGTTAATTAGCTTAATCCATAAGACTATTGATTTTAATGGTGAGGATAGAGAGTTCCGTGTAGGTGATATTGATATTCAAAATTCTTTAGCTGGGGAGTTAAGAGTTAAAGGCGTAAAACATGCTGATAAAATTAAGGTAGGACAAGTTTTATATTTACGTACTAAGGCGGATAAATCATCATTTCTTAAACGTAAAAATGCATTAGAACAGATATTAAGACGACAATCTGATATCCCCAATTTAGTTGACTATTTTGAGCCGACATCACAAATTATCCCCAAGAATTATAATATTACTGTTTCGGATAAAGACTTTGAAAGATACGATCAGAAAGATCAAAATGGAAAAGTAGTTGTTAGTCTGAATGACCTTCAACGTGAAGCATTCCGTAAATTAATTAACTTTGGTCCAGTCTCAATTTTACAAGGTCCTCCAGGAACAGGTAAAACTGAATTTATCGCAGCCTTTGTTCATTATGTTTTTGAAAAGCAAAATGCCAATAATGTTTTAATGGTTAGTCAATCGCATGAAGCTGTTAATACTGCTGCTGAGCGTATTCGTAAACACGCTCAGCGTTTAGAAACACCATTAGAAATTGTACGTTTCAGTAATAGAGAAAATGCCGTATCAAATAATTTAAAAGATGTGTATTCAGACTCTATTATTTCTACACATCGTCATTTGTTTTTAACTGAGATGGAAGATAGAGTTCTATCTTTGAGCCAGTCCATCGGAGTTGATAAAGAATATTTAGCTTGCGCTTTATTTTTGAAGGTAAATCTATTTGGTCACTTATCAAGAATGTTGGTTTCAACAGAGTCTGAAGATGAAAAATTATTGTCTAAAACTGAGTGGAATGGGTTATCGGCTAAGCTGATTGATCGTCTTAAAGATTATTCGCAAGAGCTACATACTTCTTTAATTGGATTGAATAGCCGCCAGATTTTAGATAGAGAAAGTCAAATCTGGGAAATGTTGGATGAGAGTTTTGAGGTGCAAGGTAAAGCTGCTAATAATGCCAAAGCACTTGTACAAATTGCATTTGATTATGATCAATTGATTGATAGTCCAAATGCCAACTATGAGACTTATCTTTCCAAGACACGGCAATTCATCTGCGGGACTTGTGTCGGGATTGGGCATCATTCGATTGATATTGCAAATCAAACATTTGATTGGGTCATTATTGATGAATCTGCGCGATCAATTTCTTCAGAATTAGCTATCGCAATGCAGTCAGCTAAACGTATTTTATTAGTTGGTGATCATAAACAATTGCCTCCTTTGTATTCACCAGAACATGCTAAGGCATTGGCACGTAAATTAGGATTTTCAGAAAAACGTATAGAGGCAAATCTGAAAAGTGATTTTGAGAGACTATTTAATTCACCTTATGGGAAGGTGGTACAAGGGAAACTACTTTCTCAATATCGGATGGCCCCTGCAATAGGTAATATGGTTTCGGATTGTTTTTATGATGACCCACTTAAAACTGAGGTAATTGAACCATTTGAGAAGCCTTATACAAGAGAAATGGTACGAGTTGTGCCGAATATCTATCTTAAATGTTCAGTTCAAGAACTACGATCTACAGTGACATGGGTTGATACGTCTGAGAAGTATAGTGATGGTGTAGGTACAACTTTCTATAACAAACATGAAGCTCGTAAGATTATGGCATTGTTAGAGAAAATTCACTCAGATAAGCAATTATTGAAAGAGTTAAAAGACAGATCAAAGCCAAATGAGCCACCTATCGGTATTATTTGTATGTACGGCGAGCAAAAACGATATTTACGTAAGCAATTTAATTCGAAGTCTTGGGATGAAGAATTTAGATCCTTAGTCAAAATCGATACTGTTGATAGCTATCAAGGAAAAGAGAACAGAATTATTATTTTATCTATTACACGTAATAGTTCTGATAATAAAATTGGTTTTATGAATATGCCAAATCGTATTAATGTGGCTTTATCTCGAGCGATGGATCGGTTGGTAATTTTTGGTGCATCTCGTCTATGGGATATGCCAAGACATAAAGAAAGTCCATTAGGATTGGTTCTTAGTTATATCCTGGAGCGTACAAATGATGATCAGCATTATCAATATATTGCTGATCAGAAACTTGCACCAACTAAGAATCCCAATTCATTGAAATTTAAATATAAAACAAGTTCGAATCGAGGTGGCAATCATGAGTAATTATAGTATTCCTTATCATGATATTGATATCTTAATTCCTTCTCAAAAGTTTGAAGTAAACTTTAGTTATACATCAAGTCAAATGCCTAACTTCATAGATTCTATGATTATGCGTTTATTGCGTATAAGCCCATTGTCTGTGAAGAATATCGCTAAATTTTTAGGCATGAATCAGCGAGAGTCTCGCATTGTATTAGATCAACTCATTACTAATAATGAAGTTGAGCTTCAGCAAGATGGACTTTTTCATTTGACTAATAAATCAATGAAATATTTCACCACGGTAGATTCAATACCGAAAGTTGCATCTATTTTGGAGCATACTCACAGTTTGATCTATGAATTAACCAATTTTAATTATATTGCTCAAAAGCCAGATAACAATATGTATGGCATTAAATTGATTGCGACTAGTACTCATGCTGCAAATAGTGAAAATATCGTTAGGGACCGATTTCAGAAGCAATTTTATCAACTTATCGAAGAGGATATTATTACCTTAAAGAAAATAGAAGGCAGACCTAGTATTTATAAAATGGGTACAGTGAAAAAGGTTAAAGAATGTACTGTTCGTAAGTCGCTCGATCTTCATGTTGATGCTCAGGCTGAACCACAAGCCATAAAAGTTTTGGACTCGATTATGAGTGATGAACTCAAAGATAAAACTTATCAAGCATTGGGGCAAAGTAAAAAGGGTAACAATATTCGTGATATTTTGAATAATCTAGATGGGTTTGAGCAGTTAAAACTTAATCAATATTTTAAGGATGGCCGTTTTCTAGCACCTAATGCTTTATTTGATAGTATTAATCCTATTGAAAGTAAATCATCAGATGGAAATCATTTGTTTATTGGTCCTTGCTATAGTCAGAGCAATTCAAAGATTATATTGAATAAAATTAAAGAAAGCATTGCTAAGAATCATCAAGTCAGCAGTATCTACTGGTTAGCGCCAGATGATGTCTTTTGGGGTAAATCACTAAGATTCAATACTTTTATTAATGCTTTAGGGCAAATTAAGACTAAACAGAATACTGATTTACAACTGAAATGCTTTTTACCGATGCATGATGAACAAGATCGAACTTCTGTAAATAATTACCGTAAGATTATTGCGAAAGATCAGCAAAAGTATTTTTATGGGATTAAGGATGGGATACTTGACGGTAATTTTGAAATTATTGTTGTTAAAAATGAATTTGCTGTAATTGTTCTACATGTTTTAGACTCAGAAGCTGAGTATTTAACATCATTTCCTTTTGGTTCAATTAGTTATGATAAACAGTTGGTGAATGGTTTAGTTAGTTTGTTTGAAGCATGGGAAAGGCCAAAAGATGACGGTGGAATTAGTTTTGGCCAAATGTTTAAAAAACATAGCCAATCGTAAGCTATCTTTTTAATGGTTAAAATTAAGTGACTTATTATTCAAAGTGATGAGTTACTTACTTTAGATCTCGCAATCAATTGCGTGAATTTAACTTTACAGCATGTGGTGAATCTTCAATATACGATTTAAGCAGCAAAGGAAATAGACCAACAAAGTAAAGCTGTAAGCTTTAATCAAAATGCTTTAGATGCAACAGCTAGATTAAGTTCTAGTAATGCACAGTTTGAGATAAATTTGGAGGAAGGATTAGATTTAGTGGAGGATTTTTATACTGATGAGGCTGAGCAAACTCAGCTTGAGTTTGAAGTCAAGGCGAAGTCTAAACTCTCTAAGGAGCCAAGTTCTGTAGAGGATATTCAACAAGGGCAAGGGAGTGTTAGGGCGGTGAACTAGCATTTATCATCTTGATTGATATAAAGCAGGGAGTGTGAGCTCCCTTATTTTTTGGCTTCTCACGATACGTTTTGCTTGCTATATTGAATTGTCATTAAAAATTATGTTAGGACAATGCTCCATACTAACCACCAAATAAAATATTTTGCATGGGAGATAACAAAGAAACGTTCAGCATCAGATGTTGATCGTTTGTCCCAGTCATTGTTTGATGCCCAAGTTGATGTGAATCCTCATCAAATCGAAGCTGCACTTTTTGCTTTAAATAATCCTTTAAGTAAAGGTGTTGTTCTTGCAGATGAAGTTGGCTTAGGAAAGACAATCGAAGCAGCTTTAGTACTTTGTCAATATTGGGCGGAGAGACGTCGAAATTTATTAATTATTTGTCCTGCTTCTTTACGAAAACAATGGGCACAAGAGTTACAAGATAAATTTAATTTGCCTACCCAAGTTTTAGATTTGAAAACTTGGAATATGGCACGTAAAGATGGTGTGTATGATCCGTTTAAAAACGGGAAAATTTCAATTATTTCTTATCCTTTTGCAAATCGAATGGAACATGCTTTAGCACAAATTTCATGGGATTTAGTTGTGATTGATGAGGCGCATAAGTTACGTAATGCACATCGTTCAAGTAATAAAATTGGAAATAGTTTAAAACGCTCTTTAATGGGTAAGAAAAAACTATTACTTACAGCAACGCCATTACAAAATACGTTGATGGAATTGTATGGACTCAGCACAATTATTGATGAACACTTGTTCGGCGATGAGAAAGCATTTCGGAGTCGATATGTGGTTGATGGCGACATTCAATCACTGAAAAAAAGAATCCAGCAATTTATGCAAAGGACATTGCGGAAAGATGTTTTGGAATATGTGCCTTATACCAATCGTCACGCTCTAACTGTTCCTTTTAAACCTACTGATGATGAGCAAAGCTTATATGATTCGATCAGTGAGTATTTGCAAAGAGATGTAAGTTATGCTTTTCCTCAGCAACAAAAGCATTTAATTTCAATTGTTTTAAGAAAGCTTTTAGCTTCATCTACTCCTGCTGTAATCGCAACATTAGAAGCAATTAAACTACGTCTTAAAAAAATGTTGGAACAACAAACTTTAGATGAGGATTGGTTAAGTAACTTTATTGTTGATGAGGACATGGATGAAGATTTACTAGATGATGTTGAATATGAAAGTGACCATGAAAAAATTGATACGAGTTTAATTAAATCTGAAATAGCAGAATTAGAACGTTATATAGAACAAGCCTATAAAATTAAAGATGATAGTAAAACTTTCGCTTTACTTTCCGCTATTGAGCAAGGTTTTGCTCGAATGTTCGAAATGGGAGCGAAGCGAAAGGCTGTTATTTTTACTGAGTCGAAACGTACTCAGGAATATTTAATTGCATTTCTAGAAGCTCGTGGTTATAACGGAAAAGTAATAGGATTCAATGGTAGTAATACATCTGCAACGAATACAGGTATTTACCAAAAATGGCTAGGTAAATATATGGGAAGTCATCATGTGACAGGTTCTCCTGCAATTGATCGGCGTACAGCTTTAATTGATTTTTTTAAAAATGATGCAGAAATATTAATTGCAACCGAAGCAGCGGCTGAAGGAGTAAATTTACAGTTTTGTTCATTGGTCATTAACTATGACTTGCCATGGAATCCACAACGTGTAGAGCAACGTATTGGACGATGTCATCGTTATGGACAAGAATTTGATGTTGTTGTTGTCAATTTCCTAAATGAAAGAAATGAAGCAGATCAGCGAGTATTAGAATTACTTGAAAATAAATTTCAATTGTTTGGTGGTGTATTTGGTGCATCGAATGATATTTTAGGGACGGTTGAAAGTGGTATTAATTTTGAAAAGCGGATTTCTGAGATTTATGATCAGTGTCGCAGTCCAGAAGAAATAGAACAAAGCTTTAAGCAATTAAGAGATGAGCTAGAAGAACAAATCAATGAGAAAATGAAACGGACTCAAGCATTACTACTTGAGCATTTTGATGCAGATATTCATGATTTGTTAAAAGTTGAAAAAGAAAGAGCTGAACTTCAACTAGATAAAATTAGTCGTTTATTTTGGCAATCTACAAAATATATTCTTGGTAAATTTGCTAAGTTTCACGATCACAATTTAAGTTTTGATTTTACCAAATCTCCAATTTTGAATGCGCCTTCAGGGAAATATCAACTCATACGCAAAGGTGAGCGAATTCCTGAAAATACTTTTATTTATCGTTTGACTCATCCGCTTGGTGAATTTGTTTTAGATAATGCCAAAGGATTACCTACACCAAAACAACTGATTCAATTTGATTATAGTCAATATGGACAAAAGGTTAGTCTATTGGATCAATTGAAGGGGCAACATGGATGGCTATCTATTACGGTATTACGTTTGGATTCGTTTCAAGAAGAAGAGCATCTTGTTATTACAGCTATGACAGAGGCTGGTAAGGTTTTAGATGTGGATTTATGTGAACGATTACTTCAAGTAAATGCCACAGTTCTTCAGGATGTAACTGAAAGCATACCCGAGATTTTTCAAGCAAATATAGAGAAGCAATATCAAGTTGCTTTGAATCATGCCTTAGAACTCAATGATGATTTTTTCAAAAAAGAACGTGATAAGTTGGAACAGTGGGCAGAGGATAGCTTACTTGCAGTAGAAAAAATTCTTGAAGATATAAAATTAAAAATATCCAGTTTGAAGCGAGAGTCTCGAAAAGCATCTGACATTGAAACTGAAAAAAAGCTACAGGAAGAAATCCAAAAAGCTGAAAAAGAAAAACGACGGATGAGGCAGCAGGTTTTTGATGTAGAAGATGAAATAGCGGATAAGCGCGATGCGATGATTGACGCACTTGAACAAAGACTGCATCGTTCAAGTAAGGCTGAAAATTTGTTTATAGTTCAATGGAAAGTTGTTTAAAATATAATTAGATTATTGAGCGTAGTGGTGAAAATGGGTATCTTAGATAAATTAAATAACTTCGCAACTAAGTGTGCTGAAGGTGCTTCTAAACTTGAAGAAAAAACAGGAAAACTGGCTGAAAATGCTAAAAACTATGCTGAGGAAGAAAGAGTTAAGGATTTTTATAAAATTAAAGCTCAACTGATTGAAATCAATAAAAAGCAGAAAGAAGCAGGTATAGAAGAAACAACAATTTTTGATTTCTTTAAAGACCGTCCAGAATATGCAGATTTATTAGAGTTGGAACGAAATAAACAGAATTAAATTTTTTAATTCAACTAGGAACGAATAGAAATTCATTGAATTTCTATTCGTTTTATGAGTTTTAAGAAAGTTGCTTTTCAAAGAAATTTTTATATACGTTGCTTGTATCTAAATCAATAATATATAAGTTATTTGCTGCTCTTGTCAGTCCAGCATAAACAATTTCTGAACTATCATTTGGTTGAATGATTAGGAAAGTAGTATCAGCTTCAAAACCCTTAAAGCTATGAGTTGTTGCAATTTTCGTTAAACCTGAATTAGCATTAAAATGTCTTTTTTTAAGTTTTCGAAATTCATCTAGTGCTTTTAATTTCTGCTTTGCTGCTTTTTTTATGTAGCCTGTTAATTTTTGGATTTCAGAGCGAATCTGGTGAATATCAGATGGATGACAAGCTTTTAGTTTTTCTTCCAATAGAGCTTTCTTCTTTAGGAAATTTTCAACGTTGCTATCAAACTTTTTTTGAATGATTTCATATTCAGAAGGTGTCTCAAAAGTGCTATCTGTGTTTTGAAATTTAAAATTATTCTGTAGATTTCTTAGGAAGTCGATTTTTGAAGAGAGAATAGCAATATCATTTGGACTTACATTTAACATTTTTAATGTTTGAGAAATAAAGCTATAGGTTGCATGAATACTATTTGACTGAGGGATTTGTAAATACTTTTTATCTGAAAATGAAAAAGCTAGGTTTTCAATAATGTCATGTTCTAATTGATCTGGATATTCTTTTAGAAAAGTATCTTTATATGCATTACATAGATCAGCAAAGGCTTTATCATCTTGTCTATGTGAGATTTTTAAATTTTTCCAATGACCGAATCCACGTGTAACAGGATAGTCCTGCTTATTGATTAGTCTATTATAAATATTTTGATTTTGATCACCAAATAACACAATCTCCCCATCTTCTGCTAAGAAATTGGAAATTATGATTTCTAACCACTCTACTTCAAAATCTTGAACTTCATCAATAAAAATAGTTTGGTACTTTATTGGCTTTTCATTAGCCTCTTTAAACAGATCTGTTTTAAATACTCTTTCAAAAAAATCCTCTAAAACTAGTTTTTCATCTCTAGCTTTTTTTTCAATTTCAAATAAGTCTTTGCTTGATAGACCAATAATTTCAGCATTTGATTTTTCATGAAAGTCTAAGTCAAGAATCTCACTATTTTCAAAGTTTTCTAGATCCTCATCTTTATCACCTGAAGCTGGAAAAGGAATGCCTAAATTGTTGAGTTGAGATTTAAAAAAATAGTGATAATTGCTTATTTCAATTGATTTATTATCAAACTCTAGTTCATTGAAACGGAATGCTTTTTTAATTTTATCACGTATTAAGTTTCGAAGTGCTAAGTTATATGTCAATACAAGTACAGTACTATTGTGTCGTTTAAACGCACGAGCAGTTTTTTCTGCTAGTAAAGTTGTTTTTCCACTGCCAGCAACACCTCGAATTTTCATTTTTGTATTTGGAATACTATCTAGTAACTTATTTTGATACTTATCAAAAGTATAGTAATGACCTTGTTCTTCAATGTGCTTGGGTGGTAGTAAAATTTTAGTAAAATCATCGTAAATATGATCTTGAAATATTGGATTTTTTTTAAGACTATTTATTTTTTTAATTAAACTAAAGATATTGTCTTGAGCAAACGTATTAAATCTGTCCCGTTCTAGTTGGTATTTTTTTGAACTATATCTTTGCTCATTTGCTGAATTTATAAGTTGTTTTGCTTCACTGATAGGACGGTCATAGAGTGAAGATAATCTATCTTTTGTTATAGTATGTAAATATACAAAGCATTGAATCGTTTTATAAAAGTTAGAATTTAATATATTTGCAAACCCTAATGAAGGTATATGGAGTTCAAATAAATGGGACTTATATTTGAATGCTTGTTGCATTGGTGCACTTGTTCTTATTTTTGGATTATGAGTGGTGCGCCAATGATTATTTTTATCAATAAAATAATTTGACATATCCCAGTCTTTGACTTCAATAATAATTGCGCCATGTCCTTTTTTTAAAATCAAGAAGTCGGGGCGATCTCCATCAAGATAAGGATTGAAATAAACATCAAATGTGTCATCTAATTCTTGTGCCAGTTTATTTAAAAGAAATGATTCACCTTCAGTTGGTTTGACTGTGAGTTGATCAATAATTTCTAAACTTGGGAAAAAATTAGCCATTTGAATATTTCTTTAGTGTAAATTATTAATATATAACATTTATTTAAATTTTTATCAATTGTTGAGCTGGTTTGAAAATGTGGTCGAACATCTAAAAATACTATAAAATACTAGCCAATTTTGCTTTTGCAAATTTAACTCGCTTCACCAGAACCTATTTATTCTAAGGTTTTGAAAAATAGGAAATATTTATGAGTAATCAGTTTTCTGCACTTGTTTCTAAACTTAAGGAAATCTTTCAGATCAATCGACCTGATTTGGATTTTGGAGTTTATCGCATTTTAAATGCACGTAGTGCCGAAATTGCTGAGTTTTTGGATAAGCGTTTAAAAGCCAAAGTTGAACAATACCTTGGCGAAGCAAAGTCGAGTCTTGATGAAAATGTTTTAAAAGAATTAGAAGTAGAGCTGAAGTCTGAATTTGGTAAACGTGCTTTTAATGAGCAAGGTGAGCTTATTGATCAGGAAGCAATTGAAAGTGCATTAGGTCAAAAATATATTGCTTTAACACAAGCTGATGCACATGAAATGACAGATCAGTCACAAGTGTATAGTCATTTGCTGACTTTTTTTAGTCGTTATTATGATGAAGGCGATTTCATTAGCCAACGTCGCTATAAAGGTGATACTTACGCTATTCCTTACTCAGGTGAGGAAGTCATGTTGCATTGGGCAAATAAAGACCAGTACTACACGAAGTCTGGTGAGATGTTTAGCAACTATCGTTTTAAACTGAATGATGAGCGTTCAGTTTTATTTCGTTTGGTGAGTGCAGATACAGCTCGTGAAAACCGTAAAGATAATGATAAAGATCGTCGTTTTATTATTGTGACAGAACCTAAAACTTTTACTCGAATAGATGAAGAGGGTGAAGAGTTTGAAGAAACTATTGTTCCATTCTCTATTCAAAATAATGAGCTAACAATTCTTTTCGAGTATGCAACTTTGCCTAAAGGCTCGAAGCAAGAAGCACTAAATAATGAATCGCATAATAAAATTTTGAAAGCAAATGTTCTAACGGCTGATTGGTTAAATGATTTAGCTCAACCTGCACCCACTGAAAAAGAACCAAAACGGACAGTGTTGCAAAAGCACTTAAGTACTTATACCCAGAAAAATACAGCGGATTATTTTATTCATAAAGACTTAGGTACGTTCTTGCGACATGAACTTGATTTTTATATTAAAAATGAAGTGATGCATTTAGATGATGTCGTGAGTACCGATCAATTTATTCAGATTGAACGCCAGCTTAGTATTATCAAATGTTTGCGTCAAATTGGTTTAGAGATTATTAGTTTCTTGGCTTCGCTCGAAGACTTTCAGAAAAAGTTGTGGTTAAAGAAAAAGTTTGTAGTGAGTGCTGAATACTGCATTACTTTAGATCGAGTGGATGAGTCTTTATATGCTGACATTGCTGAGAATGAAGTTCAGTGGCAACAATGGGAAGATTTAGGCTTTAAAGGTACAGATACAGGTTGGGGAACGGTTGATTATTTAAAACAGCATCAAGCCTTAATGGTGGATACGTCACTATTTAGCTTAGAGTTTAAAGCAAAGCTTTTACAAAAAATTGATGACTTAGATGCTCAAACTGACGGTTTGATTATTCATGGCGATAATTTTCAAGCTATGAATTTAATTAAAGAAAAATATAATTCTAAAGTTTCAGTAGTCCATATTGACCCTCCTTACAATACCGAAACAAGTGGTTTTTTGTACAAGAATTCATTTAAATCTTCAAGTTGGTTAGCGATGATGGAAAATAGAATTTCTATTTCTTCAAAGTTAACGGTAGAGGATGTGGTTTATTTGGTCCACATAGATGAAAATCAATATGAAAACCTTTCAAAATTATTGAGCTCAACTTTTGCAGAAGATCTTGGAACTCTTATTTGGGATAAAGGATCACCAGTGACGGGTGCGAATGGTTTAGCATATCAGCATGAATACATTTGTTGTTATGCAAATATTCAAAAACCTTTAAAAATTAAAAAAGAAAATTTAAAGGAGATGATAGAAAAATCAATAAAAATATTTTCTATGTCAAAAGATTTAGAAGAAATTAATAAAAAATGGCGTGAATGGTTGCGAGGTAATAAAAAGCTATCACCTGCTGAAAATATTTATAATTCAATTGATAATAAATGTAGAATTTTTCGTTCTGCTGATATGACAGCAACTGATTTTAGAACTAATGAGAAGTTTCATATTCCTTTAATTCATCCAATTACAAATAAAGCATGCCCAGTACCTAAAAATGGTTGGAGGTATACTCCAGAATCTTTAAAAAAATTGTTAGATGATGATGTCATTTTATTTGGTGAAGATGAAAGTAAAATTCCTAGGAAGAAAGTATTCTTAACTGATAATCCAGATAATCAAATGTCATCAATACTGCGGAGTGGATATAGAGGTAAACCTGAATTAGATAGATTAGGGGTAATTTTCCCATTTGCTCATTCAACAGCATTTTATAAAATACTTATTGATTTAAATGACAAACAGGATCTGATATTAGATTATTTTGGTGGCTCTGGTACATCTGCACATGCAGTAATTGAATTAAATAGAGAAGATGATGGGTTGCGAAAATATATTCTGGTAGAGCAGGGAGAATATTTTAATACGGTATTAAAACCACGTATCCAAAAAGTCATTTATTCAGCAGATTGGAAAGATGGTAAACCAACCAATCCTGAGTCTGGTATTAGTCACTGCTTAAAAGTTGTGAAACTGGAAAGTTATGAGGACACTTTAAATAACTTGGAGTTGGTACGTAAAGGCGCACAGCAAACTCTTTTAGCAGATCAACAAGCTTCAACGAAACCAGAAGATCAACAAGCCTATAACGATTATTTAATGCACTACATGCTTGAACTAGAAAGCAAAGATTCATTGCTTAATGTGAAAGACTTCCTTAAGCCATTTAGTTATCAAATGAATATTACAACCGATAGCGCAGGTGCGTTTGAACGTAAAAATATTGACTTGGTTGAAACCTTTAACTATCTCATTGGACTAAATGTTCAAGAAGCAGATTATCAGTTAGACAAAGGCTATGTGCAAATCACAGGTAAACTACGTACAGGTGAATACACGACAGTTTTGTGGCGTGACTGTGAAAAGATTGGCTATGCAGAGCTCGATCAATTACTTGCAAAACTTAAAATTAATCCAAACGATGGCGAGTACCGGTTGATTTATATCAACGGTGATCACAACGTAGCAAGCAAATATACCACCAAAGAGGGTGAAGAAAAGCAACTCAAGGTCCGTTCAATTGAACAAATCTTCTTAAAAAATATGTTTGAGGAGTAATGCACTGTGGCAAAGGCTCCTAAAGCAAAAACGAAAGCGATTAAAGTCAATTTCCACGAGCAATTGATTTTAAATAAATGGTTGTGGTCGAAGTTTAATCCGAATCGTTTGGAAGGCATGAAACAACAGCTTGATTATCCTCAGTTTGAGGGAATTGAGCATGAAGGTGATAATGCAGGGCAAACGAAATTCTTTAGTGTGATCAGCAATACTTTGTTTAACAAACAGGTTGTAGATATTGATGTTCTACGTCGCTATGACTTAAACATTGTGAAGCACTGGCAAAAGATCACTGAAAAACGTAATGAAATAGAAGGGCATGTTTTAAATCTAAAATATTTCCAATACCTTTCATTGCTGTTTACAGAACTGTATTTAGATCAATATTTTAATCATCAAGCGGACATGCTCAATGAGCTGAATGTTGAACTTGAACAATATAATGATGACCAGAAAATTGATGCAGATCAATTTCAGCAGTATTTGCCTGAAGACCTAAATAAAATTGGTTATTGGAATGCAACAGGTAGCGGTAAAACACTGCTCATGCATGTCAATATTTTGCAGTATTTAGACTATTTCCAACATCAAAATGGCGACAGCACTTATCCAGACCAAATCATTTTACTTACACCGAATGAAGGTTTGAGTGAACAACATTTGCAAGAACTTACTGACTCAGGTTTTCAAGCGACCTTGTTTGATAAACAGAAGAGTCGAAATAGCTTGTATCGTGATGAAATTCAAATCATCGATATGAATAAGCTGAGTGATAGCGATGGTGATAAAACCGTTGCGACGATGAGCTTGGAAGGCAAGAATCTGGTTCTGATCGACGAAGGGCACCGTGGTACGAGTAGTAGCGCAGGTGCTTGGATGGAGCGACGAGATATTCTTACTAAAGATGGTTTTAGTTTTGAGTACTCGGCTACCTTTGGTCAAGCTGTAAGTAAGGCAGACAACGTTTATAAACGCTTTGAAGATGCAAAAAAACAGAAAGCCAAAATGCTGTATGGTGTAGCGATTAATAAGCTGACTGAAGAACAGAAAAAAAATATTCAGCTTGATGAATTAGAACAGCAAAAATATCGTCGGGAAGCACTACGAGAAGTCTATGCTAAAAGTATTTTGTTTGATTATTCATACAAATATTTCTATGCAGATGGCTATGGTAAAGAAGTCAATATTCTGAACATGAAAGAATATCATGAAGATGATGAGCGCAATCTATATCTTACAGCTTGCCTACTTTCATTTTACCAACAACAGTATTTGTTTAAAAAGAATCAGGCAAAACTTGCCAAGTTTAATATTGAAAAACCACTGTGGGTATTTGTCGGAAATAAAGTCAATGATGATGACTCTGATATTTTAGCCATTGTGAAAATCTTGGCTGACTTTTTAGATGCCTCTCGTAAGAGCAAGGTGATTGGTTGGCTGCATGACTTAATTACTAATACATCTCGTTTGGTTGATCCTAAAGGAAACAATATTTTTGCCAATCGATTTGCACCTTTACATGGTCAAAATGCAACTGATCTTTACCAAGATATTTTAAAAAGCTTTTTTAATGCTACAACCAATCAACGTTTGAATGTAGTACGCATTACAGCGAATAAAGGTGAGTTGCGTTTACAGGTGGGGGAATGTACTCCTTTTGCTGTTATTAATGTCGGTGATGAAAAAGGCTTATACGATAACTGTGATGAATCGAGCAAAACACATTATTTAAATGCGCGTACTGATGATTTTGCGGAGTCATTATTTCCGACATTAAATAATGATGATAGTGAAACACATCTTCTGATTGGTTCACGTAAATTTACTGAGGGGTGGAGTAGCTGGCGTGTCTCGACCATGGGCTTATTGAACATGGGTTCAGGTGAAGGTGCTCAGATTATTCAGCTCTTTGGTCGTGGCGTACGTTTAAAAGGTGAGAACTTCTCTTTAAAACGAACACCAAGAGAAATTTATAGTAAGGCTGAATATAAAGGTCTGCATTTAGATTTGATGCAAACTATTAATATTTTTGGTTTACGTGCTGACTACATGGAAAAATTCCGTGACTACTTGAATGATGAAGGTATTATCCTAAATCAGGATTTGGTCACATTAGATTTTCCAACCAATAAGATTAAAGCACCTCGCTTAAAAACACTGACTTTAAAAGATGGCTATAAAGATAATCAAGCCAAGGGTTTTAAGGCTCAGTCCAAACTTTCGATGTTTAAAATTCCAAAACAATACGAAGGTAAAATCAAAAAACCTTTTGTTGTTTTAGATTTATACCCTCGATTACAAGCATTTCATACGGATAAGTCAAAACGTCAAACAGATATTAAAGACAAGCGTCAAGAGCATGAGATTTCACCAAAAATCATGTGTATGTTTGATTTTGATGAAATTTACTTGCATCTTCAACAGTATAAATTCCAGCGTGGATATAGCAACTTACAGTTGAATGTTGATGACTTACAAGAGTTTTGTTTGAGAGAAATTAAGACATCAACAGAAGACTGGTACAAACTTTTGGTTGACTCATCTGAATTAACCAATGACGTGAGTGGAATTAAGAAACAGCAAGCGATACTAACTGAGTTGTTACAGTCCTATATGGATAAGTTCTATCATGCGATTAAAAATGCCTATGAAGGGCAGTTCTATGAAGTGACAGAATTTAGCCTTGAGGATAAAGATTTACCTGTACAACTTTGTGAGCAATATACCCTTACTGCTAAAGACGGTCAAAATAACGAAGCTCAAGAAGTATTTGACCGATTAGAAACTTTGAAAGATTTAGTTGCCAAAGGTGACGTGGATAAATTAGCACCTTGGAAAGAAGATGGTAGCTTTAGGGCGATTACGTTTGATCGTCATTTGTTCTATCCGTTGTTGGATAAGAAGGATGAAAGTCTGCCATTTACATGGTCGCCAATGTTATTTGACTACACTAGTCATACACAAAGTAGTGAAGTAAAGTTTGTTCTGGATTTGCAAAGTTATATTAATACTCCAACTGCTGATGAATTGCTTAGGGGTTATGAACTTTACTTATTACGAAATGCGGATAATAAATATCGTGGATTAGGTTTTGCTTTGGCAGGTAACTTTTACCCAGACTTTTTATTGTGGCTAGTGAATAAAGAGACAGGACAACAATATTTAACTTTGGTAGATCCCAAAGGTATTCGAAACATGAATCATGACGATGCCAAAATTGAGTTTTATAAAGAGATTAAAAATATTGAGTCTAAGCTTGAGCATCCTGACTTAATATTAAACAGTTTTATTTTGTCCGTTACACCAATGAAAGATATTTTGAATAACTCACTTTCTGAAGCAGAATTTGCAGAGAAAAATGTTTTATTTATGGTAGGGAATGGAACGGCTTATCTTGAGCAGATGTTAAAAAAGATACTCCAACCATAGGCTGGAGTATCTTCCTTATATTGTGATTTTTTAAAATTAAATGAATTAGATACTAATTTTTCGGGGGTAGTGATGTCAGGACAATATGAAAAGCCTTTAACGATAAAAGAGGCTGTAAATGCTATTCAATCAAATGATTTTTTGTTACCTGCAATTCAAAGAAAATTTGTATGGACAAGTAATCAAATTAGTCAGTTATTTGATTCAGTCCTAAGAGGGTATCCTATAAATTCGTTTATGATGTGGGAAATTACTGATTCTGAAATTAAAAAAAATTATAAGTTTTATGAATTTTTAACAAAGTATTGTCAGCGATTTAATGAAGAAAACCCTCATATTGAAATAAATGCGAGTAGTAAAAATTTTAAGGCAATTATTGATGGTCAGCAAAGATTGACATCATTATATATTGGTTTATGTAGTACTTATGCTTATAAACAACCAAGAGTATGGTGGCCGACAGCATATGATGAAAGTGTTCTACCACCACGTAAATTGTATCTAGATTTATCTCAACCTTTGGAGGATGATGAATCAATGATGCACTATAACTTTAAGTTTCTAACAGATACCCAGTTTAAACAATTGAATAGCACAGATGTTAAAAACTGGTTATGTCTACATGACGTACTGAATATGCCAAATGTAGACCTAGCGGATGCTATATTAAAAGTTGTATTTCCAGAATTAGCGCGCAGAAATTTATCTACAAACAGCTTTGCTTCAGAAACACTTTTAAAGTTATATATGGCTGTTCATAAAGAACAATTGATCCATTATTTTAATGAAAAGAGCCAAGAAGTTGATCATGTATTAGATGTCTTTATTCGGACAAATAGTGGTGGTACAAAATTAGCTTTCTCAGATTTGTTAATGTCTATTGCAGTAGCAAATTGGAATGGTGACTTTAGAAAAGAAATTGAAAATTTAACAAATTGGATTTATCAGTCACAAGATTTAGGTTTTTATATCGAACGGGATTGGATATTAAAAACAGCATTAATGTTGATTGATGAAGATGTTCGTTTTAAAGTAAAAAACTTTACTACTGAAAGAGTTCAACAAATCCAAACTCAATGGGAGCAGATTAAAGACTGTATAAAAGAAACTTTTAAATTGATTAGAAAGTTTGGGGTGAATGCTCAATCCTTAACATCTAAAAATGCTGTAATACCAATCTGCTATTATTTGTATCAAAAACGTGATGAATTTGGTCATCCATTGTATTTGACTATTAACGACTTATCTAAGCAAATAGAGCAGAGAGAAAAAATTAGTCAATGGTTCTATATGGTGCTTTTAAAAGGTGTATTTGGTGGTCAAGCTGATTCAATTATTTCAAGTATGCGAAGAGTTATAAGAACTAATTTATTAGATCCATTGTTTCCATTGGAAAAAATTATCAAAGCTTATGAAGCTACAAATAAAGATTTGCGTTTTGATGATACATATATTGAGAATATGCTGAATATTCAATATGGTGAAGTTCGTTGTAGAACAGTGTTACATTTACTTTTTCCGGAGTTAAAAGCAACAGAAATTTTCCATATAGATCATTTGCATCCTCAAACACTGTTTGCCAAGAAAAATCTAGTAAACCAGGGAGATTTTACTGATGAACAAATAGCATTTTATGTTAATGCTAACCATTGGAATTCGATTGCTAATTTACACTTATTAAATGATTCATTAAATCTTTCAAAAAATTCTCAGCCTTTAGAAAGTTGGATCAAAAATAATACGTGTGGTTTTTCAAATAAAGATTTACTTATCGATGATACTATTTCACTTGGTTTTACAGACTTTGAAGACTTCTATAAAGCTAGAAGACAGGCATTGAAGCAAAGGTTTGTTGAAAGAGTTTATATTCAGGATGCTCAGAAAGAGACCAAGTCAGTTGATTTGGATCTTGATAATTTTGATGATCTAGAAGTGGATGATGACCTATTAATTGCTTAGCTTTCAAATTTGATTACTTAATTGTAGTAGCTCAAACCTAATCAGACAGTTCCCTATTTTTTTGTGTGCCTGTCTAGTTAAATATGATTCTAAAATGGAATTTACACTAGTAGAACTATTATGAAATACCAACCGCCTTATACCATCACATCTAAAATCATTCATCTGATTGCACAGATCAGTGAAAATATAGGGCGCTTGACTGTTTTAGAGGAAATTCAAGATAGCCTGAAACTAAGGAAAGCCAATCGTATTCGCACAATTCAAGGTTCACTTGCGATTGAAGGAAATACTTTAAGCACTGAGCAAATCACGGCGATCCTAAATGGTAAGACCGTAATTGCACCTCCGAAAGAAGTACAGGAAGTTCGTAACGCAATCAAAGCCTATGAAGCTTTTCAGCAGTGGCAACCAAGCCAAGAATCAGACTTATTACAAGCGCATCAAATTTTAATGACAGGCTTGATTGATGAAGTCGGTCAATATCGTCATGGTGGTGTTGGTGTGATGTCAGGTGATCGAGTGGTGCATATGGCTCCACCTGCGAATCAGATTAACCGTTTGATGGCTGATTTACTTGATTGGTTGAATGACAGCGATATACATCCACTGATTCAAAGCTCAGTCTTCCACTATGAGTTTGAGTTTATCCATCCATTTGCAGATGGTAATGGCCGAATGGGAAGGCTATGGCAAACTTTAATATTAAGCAGATGGAATCCAATCTTTGCAAATATTCCCGTTGAAAGCCTGATTTATCAAAATCAAAAAGCCTACTATCAGGCTTTGCAAGCCAGTACTGATCGAACAGACTCAGCCTCATTTATAGAATTCATCTTGCAGATGATTTTAGATGCCATTCTTAGTTCAACGGATACCGCTCAAGATAGCGACCATGTTACCGCTCAAGCTGACGTACATGCTCATCTAGAAATGAGCGACCAAGTTCAGCGTTTAATTTCGGCAATGAAGCAAGAAGATTATACTTTGGCTGAATTGATGCAATTGATTGGATTAACTCATCGAGCAACGTTCCAAAAGAATTACTTGAATCCTGCTATAGATGCTGGCTTGATTGAGCGTACTATTCCAGATAAGCCGAAAAGTCCGAAGCAAAGCTATAGGTTGAAAAAATAATTTGAATTGTGGATAAATCAAGACCTATCAACAATCAGTAAAATCCTATTCAAATCTGATACAATATTGCCAATTTTAGAATCCCTATTTTTTTCAGCTTAGGTACATATTTAGAAATGTGTACATAACTGTGTACATATTGTAGATTTCCCTTATGTTTAAAGATCAATTAGCTAGAGAAGTAAAGGCTCGTAGGACTTTTGCTATTATTTCCCACCCCGATGCCGGTAAAACCACCATGACAGAAAAACTGTTGTTATGGGGTAAAGCGATTCAGGTTGCAGGGATGGTAAAAAGCCGTAAATCTGACCGTGCAGCTACATCTGACTGGATGGAAATGGAAAAAGAACGTGGTATTTCGATCACCACGTCTGTTATGCAGTTCCCATATAAAGGTCACACGATTAACTTACTCGATACACCGGGGCACGAAGACTTCTCGGAAGATACTTATCGTACGCTTACCGCGGTTGACTCTGCACTCATGGTAATTGACGGTGCAAAAGGTGTCGAAGAGCGTACCATCAAATTGATGGAAGTGTGTCGTATGCGTGACACACCAATTATTTCTTTCGTCAACAAAATGGACCGCGAAATTCGTGAGCCACTTGAGTTGTTAGACGAAATCGAAAACGTTTTAAACATTCGTTGTGTACCAATTACATGGCCACTTGGTATGGGTCGTGACTTTGCTGGTGTATACAATATTCTTGAAAATAAATTGTATGTGTACAAAGCAGGTTTTGGTTCAACGATTACAGATATTGAAGTGCGTGATGGTTATGACCATGCCGATATTCGTGAAAAAGTAGGTGAGTTAGCTTGGGCTTCATTTGAAGAGTCGCTTGAGCTTGTACAAATGGCAAATGAGCCATTAGACCGCGAACTTTTCTTACAAGGTAAACAAACACCTGTTCTATTTGGTACAGCATTAGGTAACTTTGGTGTTGACCACGTTCTAGATGCATTTATGCACTGGGCACCTGAACCTAAAGCTCACCCAACGCAAGAGCGTGTGGTTGAAGCGAAAGAAGAAGGTTTCTCTGGTTTTGTATTTAAAATCCAAGCCAACATGGACCCTAAACACCGTGACCGTATTGCGTTCATGCGTATTTGTTCAGGTAAATACGAGAAAGGCTTGAAAATGAACCACGTGCGTATTGGTAAAGAAGTCCGCATTAGTGATGCATTGACTTTCTTGGCTGGTGAGCGTGAGCATTTAGAAGAAGCATGGCCGGGCGATATTATTGGTTTACATAACCACGGTACAATTCAGATTGGTGATACTTTCACTAGTGGCGAAAACTTGCACTTCACTGGTATTCCACACTTCGCGCCAGAAATGTTCCGCCGTGTACGTTTGAAAGACCCATTAAAGTCAAAACAGTTGCAAAAAGGTTTGAAAGAGTTGTCTGAAGAAGGTGCAACTCAGGTGTTTATGCCGCAAATTAGCAATGATTTGATTGTGGGTGCAGTTGGTGTGCTTCAGTTCGACGTTGTTGCTTACCGCTTGAAAGAAGAATATAAAGTTGACTGTGTTTACGAGCCGGTAAGTGTAAATACTGTGCGTTGGATTCATTGTGATGATGACAAGATTCTTAATGAGTTCAAGAAAAAAGCACACGACCAGCTTTCAATTGATGGTGGCGGTCACTTGACGTATCTTGCTCCAAGCCGAGTGAACTTGCAGATTATGCAAGAGCGTTGGCCTGACATTCAGTTCCGTAACACTCGTGAACACTAATCATGTAAACATAACAAACAGCTTCGAATAGAAGCTGTTTTGTTTTGAAAAATAAGAAAGGATGATGAAATGAATTTGAGTAAAAAAGCAATTATTGCGCTTGTAGTTGCAGCCATAGCATTAATTTCTGCTATTTCTGTATTTGTCTGGAAGGGTACTCAGTCCTCATCATCCTCTCAAAAAAATGTAGCTTCTGCTAAAGATCACTCTGCTGAGAAAGCAGAGGTACTACCTTATTTAAATTTGACCGAAACTAAAGCGAATTATGCAGTGCCTTTTTGTGAAAAGAAAAACTGTATTGATGTCGATATTCAAACGATAAAAACTCAAGATACTTGGTTAAATAGCTGGATTGAAAAAAATCAGGCGAAAGTCATTCAGACTCAAATTGATTTGAAAAAAGATTTGAGCTTGCAACAAGCAGTAGATGCTTACGTCAAAAAGTCTGATGAATGGCAAGATAAATATTCTAAAAATCGTGCCTATGAGTTACACATTCATACGCGCATTGCTTCGCAGCGTAATCAGTATGTTTTGTTGCAATTAGGGTTGGACAGTAAACAGGAAGAAGTCACGATAAAAGATCGTTATTATTTTTTTGTGGCTGATCGTAAATTGCATAAAAGTTTAACTTTGCTTGATGTACTTCAAAAAGACCAACAAACCACTGTGCATCAAATCGTGCAAACTGCTTATCAAGACTGGCTCAAAAAGCAAAGCGCTGACGTCAAAAAAGACGCCCCAAAAACCTTATATTGGGGACAAGCAGACTGGTTCTTTGATGGTGAAGGTGTAGGTTTGCATTATCAGGCAAATCAGATTACCAAAGATGCTCCTCAGCTCGATATTTATTTAACGACAGAGCAAACTAAAAAAATATTACAATCTCAGGTTTATGAACAAATGTTCTAAGTTGGTAGCAGAATTTGCAACCTACTTATAGATGCGCTAACTTCATATCAGTTATGCATAATCTTCTCAGAATAAAGGCAAAATATGATGTTAACTTCTAAGGCCTCGTTCCGTTTAACGCTACTTGCTTCTGCGTTATTTTTAGTGGCATGTCAGCCTAAAAGTGATCCTAAAGAATCGGAAGATCAGCAAAAACCCGCAGTGGTTGAGCAAAAGCCTGTAGAGCTGACTTTAAAAGGGGAAACAGTTCCTAGTAAGGTGATTTTGCCAGACTGTAGTGGTAAAACTTGCCCAGACTTTAGAGTAGAGCGCCTGCAAAGTAACTATCCTTTCATTGATAAGATTATTGACCAACAAGTTTTAAAAGCACTTGGTCAGATTCTTGAAATTGCGAAGCCAGATCAAAAAGCAGGAAAAACTGATAAAAATACAGAGGCCTCTGCAGTTGCTGCTGCTAATCAACAAGATAGTTTTGATGTTGAAGTTCAGCGCTATGCAAATTCATTTGTTGGCTTAGACAACGAATTAAAAGCGCTAAGTAATAATCATCAAATTAACCTTTTAGTGAAACCTAAAATTATACAGTCACAAGGTAAAGTGGTAACCGTTGTCGTCAATAGCAGTAGCTATTTAGGGGGTGCACATGGTTCGGCAGCGCAGCAATATTATAATTTTGATTTAAAAGAACAAAAGCACATTAAACTTGAAGACTTATTACGCCCGCAGAAAAAAGCCGCTTTAGAAAAGTTAGCACATGAAGTATTTAAAGCTTGGGTAACCGACTCAAAGCTTGCCAATAGTGTGAGTGAATATGAACAAGCTTGGCCATTTAAACTTACCGAGAACTTCTTGTTAGGTGATCAGGGCTTGATTCTTCAATATGGTGAGTACGAAATTGGGCCTTACGTAGTTGGGTTGCCTCGTTTAGTCATTCCATATGACCAATTACAAGATGTGTTGAAAGAAGAATATTTGCCACAGCCTAAAGCCAAACCAGCTTCGGCTCCCGTTGCAAAAAGTGCTAACTAATGCGTTTGTTTGATACCCATACCCATTTTGATGTTGCCGATTTTGATGAAGATCGGCAACAGTTAGCACTCGATGCTAAAAAAGTGGGTGTAGATGCTTTGGTGTTAATTGGCTTTTTGCAGTCACGCTTTGATGAATTATTGCAAACCCATCACCAGCTTAAGCAGTGGGATAATGTACCGACTTCTTATTTAGCACCGGGGTTGCATCCATTTTATATCGAGCAGCACAGGTCAGAGCATCTTTCTCATCTTGAACAAATTTTACAGCAAGAAGAGTGTGTAGCCGTAGGTGAAATTGGCTTAGATACTTTCTTGAAAGAACATAAGCAGCCCGATATATATGCTAAGCAAAAGCAGTATTTTGCTGACCAGTTAGAACTGGCAACGCAATATCAAAAACCAGTGCTGCTTCATATTCGAAAGGCGCATGGAGATGTGCTTGCATTATTAAAAGCCCATAAATTTAAACTCGGTGGAATTGCTCATGCCTTTAGTGGTGGTGTAGAAGAGGCAAAAGGGTTAATTAAACTCGGTTTTAAAATTGGTGTAACGGGGCAAGTGACTAACCCAAATGCGAAAAAGCTTCATACCGTTGTGCAAGCTATAGGTACCGAGCATTTGGTAATAGAAACGGACTGCCCGGATATGACACCACTTTGCTGTCAAACCTCTGCTGAGCAGCGTACTCGCAATACGCCTGTAA
This sequence comes from Acinetobacter sp. H1(2024), assembly GCF_046557555.1. NCBI lineage: Bacteria > Pseudomonadati > Pseudomonadota > Gammaproteobacteria > Moraxellales > Moraxellaceae > Acinetobacter > Acinetobacter sp. H1(2024). The sequence goes on along the minus strand of NZ_JBKGFO010000004.1, from coordinate 79,296 downwards.
ACTTACCGTTTGTACTCAAAAGTTTGGCCGAAAATTTAAATATGGCTGAGTCAGATTTAGCCGAAAAACTGTGGAAAAACTCTCTATCTGCTTTGAAATTATCGTAATAAAAATCAAAGATTAAAAATATTAACTAAAACAAAACACAGCGATTAGAAAAGAAGCTTAAAGTAAGAAAACAACATGTAAAAACGTGAAAAATAACATTGCCAGACATGGGAGGATAACCCAATGGCTAAGTATAGCAATATCAATAGTTTTAATGCTCTACAGACGCTAACAGTAGGTTCCAGCAATTATCAGATTTTTAGCTTAAGCCAAGCCGAGAAAAAGCTAGGTGACATTGCCAAACTGCCGAAATCATTAAAAGTACTGTTGGAAAACTTATTAAGGTTTGAAGATCAGCATAGCGTTAAAACCGAACACATTCATGCTTTAGCAGAGTGGTTAAAAACCCGTAGTTCAGATCAAGAAATTCAGTACCGACCTGCACGGGTTTTAATGCAGGATTTTACTGGTGTTCCGGCTGTGGTTGACTTGGCTGCCATGCGTGCAGCAATGGCACAAGCGGGTGGAGACCCAGAAAAAATTAATCCGTTATCGCCTGTAGACTTAGTCATTGACCACTCTGTGATGGTTGACCATTTTGCCGATGATCAGGCTTTTGAAGAAAACGTTCAAATTGAAATGCAACGTAATGGCGAGCGATATCAATTTTTGCGTTGGGGACAATCTGCATTTAATAACTTTAGTGTCGTGCCTCCGGGTACGGGTATTTGTCATCAGGTCAATTTAGAATATTTAGCTCAAGCAGTATGGCTCGGTGAAGATAATGGCCAAACTTTTGCTTTCCCTGACACCTTGGTCGGTACAGACTCGCATACCACGATGATTAATGGTTTGGGTGTATTGGGTTGGGGCGTTGGTGGTATTGAAGCAGAAGCTGCCATGCTAGGCCAACCTATTTCTATGCTTATTCCTGAGGTGATTGGTTTTAAACTCACAGGCAAATTACAAGAAGGGATTACAGCGACCGACTTGGTGCTCACTATTACTCAAATGCTTCGCCAAAAAGGTGTGGTGGGTAAATTTGTAGAATTTTATGGAGACGGTTTAGCCGACTTACCACTTGCTGACCGTGCAACTATTGCCAATATGGCACCTGAATATGGTGCGACTTGTGGTTTCTTCCCAATCGATGAAGTGACTTTGGGGTATTTGAAATTAACTGGTCGTCAAAGTGACCGTATTGAATTGGTTGAAGCGTACAGCAAAGCGCAAGGCTTATGGCGTAATGCTGGCGATGAACCAGTTTTCACCGATACGTTAAGTTTAGATATGAGTACGGTTCAGGCAAGTCTAGCTGGTCCAAAACGCCCACAAGACCGTGTATTGTTGTCAGAAGTGCCTAAAACATTTAATGCCTTAATGGAGTTAAATCTAAAGCCCGTAAAAGAAGCTAAAGAGCGTTTGGAAAATGAAGGCGGTGGTGGTACGGCTGTACAAGCGACCAAAGCCAATATTCAGCATGAAAGCCCGTCTTGTGTAATTGATGGAGAAAAGTATCCTTTAAATCATGGCGATGTCGTTATTTCAGCAATTACTTCATGTACCAATACTTCTAATCCAAGTGTCATGCTGGCAGCAGGTCTACTTGCTAAAAAAGCCATTGAAAAAGGCTTGCAGCGTAAACCATGGGTAAAAAGTTCACTTGCACCTGGCTCTAAAGTCGTGACGGACTATTTGTTGGCTGCTGGGCTTACGCCATATTTAGATGAGTTGGGCTATAACTTGGTGGGTTATGGTTGTACAACATGTATTGGTAACTCAGGTCCTCTACCTGAGCCTATTGAAGATGCAATTCAGTGCCATGATTTAAACGTAGCATCTGTACTTTCGGGTAACCGTAACTTTGAAGGGCGTGTACACCCATTAGTTAAAACAAACTGGCTTGCTTCGCCACCTTTGGTAGTTGCTTACGGTTTAGTTGGTAATATTCGTACCGACTTAACGACGCAACCCATCGGGGAAGGTAAAGATGGACAACCTGTTTACTTAAAAGATATCTGGCCAAGCCAAGCAGAAATTGATGAAGTGCTGCAAAAAGTAAATACTGACATGTTCCACAAAGAATATGCTGCAGTATTTGATGGCGATGAAAGTTGGCAAGCGATTCAGATTCCAAAAAGTAAAACTTACGAATGGGCTGATGACTCGACTTATATTCGCCATCCGCCGTTCTTTGAAGGGATTGGTGAACCGCCAAAACCGATTAAAAATATTGAACAGGCACGTATTTTGGCAGTGCTAGGTGATTCGGTAACCACCGACCATATTTCGCCAGCAGGTAATATCAAAAAAGACAGTCCGGCAGGCCGATATTTACAAGAGCAAGGTGTTGAGCCAAAAGACTTCAACTCTTATGGTTCGCGACGTGGTAATCATGAAGTCATGATGCGAGGTACCTTTGCCAACATTCGTATTAAAAACGAAATGCTCGGTGGTGAAGAAGGCGGTAATACTATTCATGTACCAAGTGGTGAGAAGCTTGCCATTTATGATGCAGCAATGCGTTATCAACAAGAGCATACGCCGCTTGTGATTATTGCTGGTAAAGAATATGGAACGGGTTCTTCACGTGACTGGGCTGCCAAAGGTACGAACTTATTAGGCGTAAAAGCCGTGATTGCCGAAAGTTTTGAACGTATTCACCGTTCAAACTTGGTGGGTATGGGCGTGTTGCCACTCCAGTTTGTTGATGGACAAACCAGACAGTCCCTCAATTTAACTGGTCATGAGGTTATTTCAATTCGTGGTTTATCGGATGGTATTCAACCCCATGAAATTCTAGAAGTTGATGTGAAAGGGCCAAATGGAGTAGCCAGCCACTTTAATGTGTTATGCCGAATTGATACGTTAAATGAGGTTGAGTACTTTAAGGCGGGTGGTATTTTGCATTATGTACTACGGAATTTGATTGCTGGTTAATTTAGCTAAGTTTGCATAGCCTTGTAATGAGGGTGCTTTGGCTAATGTTGACTATATAGGCATATCCTTACTTTTTAAGGATAAAAAGTAACAAAAATCCTTTGTTGGGCTGACGGTATATCCTTATACCGCAGCCCAACTGGGCGGCATCCTTGCCGCCTGTCACAGTAATAAATGAAGGACTAAATCCTAAATGTTCTTATATATGATGTTATAAAGTTTTCTTTGATCTGAAATACACTTTCGTCTGAAAAGCAGTAAAATACTCTCCGTGTTTTATATCCCCTCAAAGAGCAGCAATGACCGATCTCCAACAAGATGAATATGACCGCCGTTTTGCAGGTGTAGCCAAAATTTATGGTGATTCATCGTTCCAGCACTATGAAAAAAGTCATGTGATGGTGATTGGTATTGGTGGGGTCGGCAGTTGGGCGGTAGAGGCTTTAGCGCGTACTGGTATTGGCGAGATCACGCTGGTAGATATGGACGTGGTTGCGGCATCAAATGTAAACCGTCAGCTACCTGCAATGACATCAACTCTGGGCTGTGAAAAAGTTGAAATTATGGCTGAGCGTTGTCGCCAAATTAACCCACGTATTAAAGTTAATATTATTGATGACTTCTTAACACCTGAAAATGTCACAGAGCTTTTAAACCCTGTACCAGACATTGTTTTGGACTGCATCGATGATGTTAAAGCAAAACTGGCTTTAATGCTGCATTGTCGTTTTAATAAAATACCTTTGATTGTTTCAGGTGGGGCTGGTGGTAAGCTTGATCCACTTAAAATTCGTGTGGCTGATTTATCAAAAACAGAACAAGACCCAATGTTAGCGAAGCTACGTAGTCAACTTCGTGCTCGCGGCATCTGCAAAAAGCCAAAAGAGAAATTTGGTATTACCTGTGTTTATTCAACTGATAATCCATTTTCTAGTGCAGACGTCTGCCCATCAGCTGGCCTCCGCTGTGGTGGTTATGGTTCCGCAGTAGTGGTGACTTCAAGTTTTGCCATGATTGCTGTGGCTGAAGTTTTGAAAAAGCTCGATTTAAAGAAAGCCTAATTTAAATATTGAAAAGGCATGCTCTTATGTTGGAGAGCATGCCTTTTGTTTTTGAGAAAAACGATTTAATCATATAGCTCTATAGTGTCGTGTTTGGGCTGTGTTGGAAGCTGCTGATCGTAAAATTTAAAACACCATAAAAGTAGAACAACGACAGTAAAGATGGTGAAACCTTTAAAATACTTCATGAATAATTCAATCAAGTGAGTGGTCTTGATAAAATTCTAGCGAAGGCAATCTATCTAATCTAATATAGAAAATAGACCTAATAATCTAATTTTGAGATGGTGATGCTCACATTAAAACAATTCCAATATTTTATAAAAATTGTAGAAGAAGGGAGTTTTACTGCTGCTTCAGAAAAGCTCTTTATTGCTCAGTCTGCTTTAAGTCGACAAATGAAGCTATTAGAAGAAGAAATTGACTTTCAGCTATTTGATCGCACTGATAAGAAAGTAAAGCTTACAACGGCAGGAGAGGTTTTCTATAAAAAAATAAAAAATAATATGCACTATTTAAATGAAATCATTGGAGTTTCTAAGAATATTGCTGAAGGAAAAAATCGCCAGATTAAAATTGCTCACTCGAGCAGTATTATTATGGATGAGAGAAAGATTCATATATTAAAAGAAATTAGCTTAGCTAATCATATAAATTTTGAGATAAATACTTTGTCGTCTGAGCATCAAATTCTAGCTTTAATGAGTGGAGAAATTGATATTGGTTTTATTCGGCCGCCCGTTCGGCACACCTTAGAAGACATGAATGTTTTTAAATTATATGAAGAGCCTTTAATGGTAGCTGTCCATATTGATCATTCTAAGTTTACTAAAGAAGAAAAGGTTTATTTAAAAGACTTAAAAAATGAGCATTTTGTAGCTACACCTTATGCGGAAAGAGGGGGCTTAAGTTATTTGGTGGCAAATCTGTGTCTAGCTGCAGGATTTACTCCACAAAAAGCCCCAATTCAGTCTCGTAAGGTTTCGCAGCTACAATTGGTTTCTGCAAATTTGGGAATTAGTATTGTTCCCCAAGAGTTTGAGAAAATATTGCCCCATCAGGTCAAGCTATTACCTTTGGCAGATTATTTGTCACTTTCAGAAGTTCAGTTGGTCTATAGAAAAGATCATGATGAAATGATTCAACGCTGTGCCGAGCAAATTCATCAAATGTTTTATCTTAAAAATGAATTAGCCTAATCTGTAGTAAGTATAAGTAACGCTATCATCTTTATAGACGTCATAACTGCTTTGTTTAAAGTCAGAAACCCATTCACTACCTGTGTAACCAGCAATATGCCCATAAACGTGATTGCGGGTTCTATGAATGATGTAAATATCGCCTTCTTGTGGCTCATCAAAAGCTGGATCAATTTCTTTATAGCCAATCTTTTTCAGGGTATCACCCCAATCAGATGCTGCAATTGGATGGTTTTCAACATCGGCACCAGCAGACTCAAGTGCAAGACGAATGCTACGTGCACAACGAGCTTTACTGCGTCTAGAGGTAACACTTTCTAATTTTGCTACGAATTTTTCTACATCTATGGCTGGAGGGGTGTTGCTTTCAGTGCGGTGATTATTGGGTTTCATGGTGAAGGGATAAGGAAGGCTTGGTGTGCTGTGTGATACAACAATCGCTGCCTGATTTGAATCCTGATACATATAGTTATCAGCTACTTGTCCGTCATAAATAATCATCGTGAAATCTCTACCCGTACTACCTATATCCGTATTTAGAAAATCACCACCTACCTGTGGCGTTCAGAGATACTAATTGCCCAAACTTAAAAGTTTTGTTTATGTTATGTAATAACGTATCTTTTTTCCAGTTTTTATTTCTGACTGAGAAAAAAAGCCTACTTAAAAGGGTGGCTAAAAGCAGTGAAATTTAATTACTTGATATTATTCATTTTAAATAATTAATCAGAGCTTAAATTTGAATATTTTGAGCCGACATTTGCGAATATACTCAAAATCTAAGTCTCTGATTTAAAATGCCACATTTTCTTACAATTTAAGGGCGCTGAGCGCGCTTAAACCTGATGCTCTTTTACATATTCTTCAGTACGAATGATGGCAGCTTGCATGTTTCGAATTGCATTCTCTACATCAGCTAAAGTTTTCGCATTTCCACCGCTCAATGCCTGACGCCATTTACGGGCACCCGGTAAGTTTTGAAATAAACCTAAAATATGACGGGTAATGATAGAGAGTGGTGCACCCTCAGCCATACGTTGCTCAATATAAGGCAGCATTTGTTCCATAATATCGAAACGGTCTGGTGCTTCTAAGTTCCATAGTTGGCCGAGCTCAGCAAGTAAGTAAGGGTTGTGATAGGCTTCACGGCCAATCATCACGCCGTCAACGTGTTGTAAATGAGCTTGAGTTTCGGCAAAAGTTTTAATTCCACCATTAATTTCAATAGTTAGATGTGGGCGTTCTTGCTTTAAACGGTAAACATCTTCATAGCGTAGAGGTGGTACTTCGCGGTTTTCTTTCGGAGACAAACCTTTCAATATGGCAATACGGGCATGGACGACAAAGTGCGTGCAGCCCGTTGCCGCAACAGTATCTACAAAGTGCAGCATTTCTTCATAAGACTGCATGTCATCAATACCGATACGGTGCTTTACCGTTACTGGAATATTCACCGCTTTTTGCATGCTATGAATACATTCAGCGACCAAGTCTGGTTCAGCCATTAAACATGCACCGATTTTATTATTCTGTACACGGTCACTTGGGCAACCTACATTCAGGTTGACTTCGTCATAGCCCCAGTCTTCAGCCATTTTTGTACAAGTGGTAAGTTCTTGTGGGTTTGAACCACCGAGTTGCAGTACGATTGGGTGTTCTTGAGCGTTATAGTCCAAGTGGCGTTTTGTATCGCCAAATAAAATCGCGCCTGTCGTTACCATTTCGGTATACAGCACAACGTTTGGGTTAAACAACCTTGCAAAGAATCGGTAATCCTTTGTAGTCCAGTCCATCATTGGGGCAACTGAAATACGAGGTTGTAACGATTGAAGTGATTGCATAATCAATAGACCCAAAAGTCGCTAAATTAAAGAAAGGGCAGCATTATACGGGGTTTAGCCTTGAATCGACAGAGGCTTTTAGCCGTATAATTTATAACCGACCTTGAGTTGGGGATAGAAAGATGATTTTTAACAAGTTAGGTTATGACTGAGCCAGCTGCTTTTTTTGTAAGAAAGCATCAAATTAGCTAATAGTTAATCGAAAGCCAAACTTATAGTATTAGTATGTAAGTTCAAAGAATAGAACTTATTTCTAAAAATAGATTTTATATAAATAATCAATCGCTTATCTAAATATATACTCATTAGGATAATTTATATATTCAAAACTGAATCATAGGCTTATAAAACAGTATTTAGACATTACTAGATGGGATAGGGTGTATTCATATTTTAGTAATTAATTTCTCTAAACTTTAATTAAAAATCTAAAAAAATCCAAAGTTTTGATAAATGTAAGCAGCATAAATTTAAGTAATTGTGTAATATAAAGACCTTTATGTCTATTTTCTAATTTAAATTTAAGAATTATATGGTTGAGATCGAGTTGCAGCATGGGGTTGTTGGGGTAAAAGATTGATTCAATTAATACAAATTTTAATGATTCATTTGGCTTATTTGATTAATAGAATTGAGTTAAACCAGACGAAATTATTTTATTCAATATAAATAAGGCTACTTATCTGCCATATAAATATGCTTGGAAGCGCACCACATTGTGCTAGGTCATGCAAATTATTGAGTAGGTTAAAAAGATTCAGCTAAAAATATAAATTAAGACACGGGGAAATTCATGCAACAACTCATTACAGGTGCAAATCTCACTTTGAGCTGCCCGCAATTTGTTTTGAAAGTTAAAACAATATTACCTTCTGATATTGGTTTAGATGTGACTGCATATCTATTAAATTCTCAAGGGAAAGTTCGTGGTGATGCGGATATGATCTTTTATGGTCAAAAGCAAACACTAAACAGGAGTATAGAATTAATTGAAACTACAAATGACCGATCTTATGTAGGCCAATTTAATATTAATACACAACTATTAGATCTTGATATTAATAAGTTTGCTGTATGTGCTACGGTCGATAGTCACGGTGCACTTAATACAATTCAAGATATTGAAATTGAATTATGGGAAAAGGGGCAGCTCACTGCTACAGCGATTGTAAAAAGCGCTGACAAAAAAGAAAAAGCACTCATTTTAGGTGAAGTTTATCGTTATAAAGATCAATGGAAATTCCGTTTTGTGAATCAAGGATTTAATGGTGGACTAAAACCATTATCTGAATATTTTGGGGTTGAAATTAGCGATCAACCTATTATTCCTGTTTTAGACACTCTGCCTAAAACTCCATCAGTCCCTCAATCCAAAATTAATTTAAATAAAATTACGCTAGATAAGCGTAATAGCCAGATTAGTTTACAAAAACAAGATCAAGACTTTGGTGAAATTAAAATTAATCTCAATTGGAATCAACGTCCTCAGCAGACTCAATCGGGTGGATTCTTTAAAAAGTTACTTAACCAAAATCAGGGAATTGACTTAGATTTAGGCTGTTTATTTGAGATGAAAAATGGACATAAATCAGTTATTCAAGCCTTGGGTAGTCAATTTGGTGATTTTGATAGTTTTCCATTTATTAAATTATCTGCTGATGACCGTACTGGCGCATTAAAAGAAGGTGAGTGGCTCAGGATTAATGGTAAACAGTGGCAACAGATTCATCGCGTAGTGTTATTTGCTTTTATTTATGAAGGTGTGCCGAATTGGGCAGAAACAGATGCTGTCGTGACAATTTATGTACCTGATCAGCCTCCTATAGAAGTTCGTTTGTCAGAAGGGCAACCTTTAGGTATGTGCGGGATTGTTGAGTTAGTAAATAAAGGCGGAAGTATTCAAGTTCAGCGTCATGTCCGTTACGTGCGTGGACATCGAGAACTAGACCAAGCATTTGGTTTTGGAATGCGTTGGGTTGCTGGTAGTAAATAAAATTTATCTATTTGTAAGTTTTTAAACTATTGAATTTAAAGTGTTCAAACGAGGAGAAAAAATAAAATGGCAATTAGTTTAAATAAAGGTGGAAATTTATCCCTAAGTAAAACAGATCCTAATTTAGTTAGAGTTTTAATTGGATTAGGTTGGGATGAACGTGCAACTGATGGTGCTGCGTTTGATTTAGATGCGAGTGCATTTTTACTCACAGCTAGTGGTAAGGTTCGTGGTGACCATGATTTTATTTTCTATAATCAGCTTAAATCACAAGATGGTGCAGTAGAACATACAGGTGATAATCGTTCTGGACAGGGCGATGGTGATGATGAGACCTTACTGGTAAATCTTTCAAAAGTTGCACCTGAAGTTGAAAAAATAGCAATTACCGTAACGATTCATGATGCGAAAGCAAGAGGTCAAAATTTTGGTCAGATTGCAAATGCATTCATACGAGTAGTAAATCAGGATACAAATGTAGAAGTTGTTCGTTTTGACTTGGCTGAAGATTATTCAACAGAAACCGCAATGGTATTTGGAGAAGTCTATCGTCATAACGGTGAGTGGAAATTTAAAGCGGTAGGTCAAGGTTACTCTGGTGGGCTGGCTGCAATGTGTCAGCAATATGGTATTCAGGTTGGCTAAAATTATCATTTCAATAAATAAATGATGAATACCATTAAATTTTTATAAAAGGTAAAAAATGAAACATTTTCGTTTCTCAATTTTTTTTAGCATGATCTGTTTAGGATTGGCAGCGTGGTGGGGCTTTACTCATGGGCCAAATGCAGGGTTTTCAATGATGCTTAAAGCGTTATTGATTACTGGTGTATTGGCCGTTATGGAAGTCTCCTTATCTTTTGATAATGCGGTTGTAAATGCTTCAGTATTACGGAACTGGGATGAATTCTGGAAAAAGATTTTTCTTACAGTAGGGATTCTGGTTGCTGTATTTGGTATGCGTTTAATTTTCCCTTTATTAATTGTTGGCGTAACTGCAGACATGGGAATGATTGAAGTTGCTAAGTTAGCATTAAATGATCCTAAAGCATATTCCGAGAAACTGTTAGCTCACCATGCTGAGATTTCAGCTTTTGGTGGCATGTTCTTGCTTTTGGTATTTTTGAACTTCTTATTTGATGATGGCAAAGATACACATTGGTTCCACTGGCTGGAGGCACACCTATCTAATCTAGCTAACATCCCTGCAATGTCTGTATTTGTATCGCTCATTGCTCTACTTGTTATGGCGGCATTTGTACCTTTAGAACAAAAGTTAATCGTGATTGTGGCAGGTATTTGGGGCATTGTAGTTTACATCGGTGTTCAAGTAATTGGTCACTTACTGGAAAGTAGTGATGATGAAACAAGTGAAGAACAAGCATCAGGGAAGTCTACTAATCTGGTTAAAGCAGGTATTGGTGGTTTCCTTTATCTTGAAGTTTTAGATGCTTCATTCAGTTTTGATGGGGTTATTGGTGCATTCGCGATCACGAATGATGTCGTCATTATTATGCTTGGCTTAGCAATAGGTGCAATGTTTGTTCGTTCAATGACTATTTATTTGGTTGAACAAGGTACGCTAGAAGCCTTTATTTATTTAGAACATGGTGCACATTATGCCATAGGTGCGTTGGCAGCAATTATGTTGTACACAGGGACAGGTGGACATGTTCCTGAGGTTGTAACAGGTTTGATTGGTATAGCATTTATTGCATGGGCGGTGTTGTCGTCAATTGCTTATAGTAAAAATCAAATACAAACTTCATAACAATTTTTTGAAAAGACCATTTATATGGCTTTTATCAAACAAATGAAACAAATAATCAGTCAAAATTTATAAGGAGTAACTCATATGGCGATTAGCTTAACTAAAGGCGGTAACGTTAGTTTAACAAAAGAAGCACCTGGTATTACTAAAACAACCGTAGGTCTAGGTTGGAACCCACGTGTGACTGATGGTGCTGCTTTTGATCTTGATGCAATTGCTTTTTTAGTCAATGAAAATGGTAGAGTTCGTGCGGATCATGATTTTATATTTTTCAATAATTTAAAGTCTTCTGATGGTTCTGTTGTTCATAATGGTGATAACCGTACAGGAGAAGGTGCAGGTGATGATGAAACATTAAGCGTGGACTTAAGTAAGGTTCCTGCTGATGTAGCAAAAGTAATCTTCGCTGTCACAATTTATGAGGGACAGGCTCGTAGTCAGAATTTTGGCCAAGTTGCTAATGCGTATATTCGTGTAAGTAACGATGCGGGCGGTAGCGAAATTGCACGCTATGATTTATCTGAAGACAGTAGCACGGAAACGGCTATGATCTTCGGTGAACTTTACAAACATGGCAGTGAATGGAAATTCCGTGCAATTGGTCAAGGTTTTGCTGGTGGTTTAGGACCTTTAGCTGCATCTTATGGCGTTGCGGTTTAAGTTTGAAATTACATCAAGGCGACATATTTTGTCGCTTTGATGGCGAAAATTCTATACTTTATATAAAACAATTACGATTTTTTGAATTAAAATGATGAGTTGGGGAAAATCACATGGGTGCAAATCCAGTCAATCTTTATCTTAATCCTCGTAAAAAAGGGGAATGTTTTTCTTTGCCTTCTGAAGTGGCAACAATAAAAGCAGAATTTTATCAATTTGAATGTGATATTACAGATAAATTTGAAAACAGTTTTGATATTTGGGAAAATTGGGAACTTGATGCACAAAGATTTTTTTATAATAAATACTCTGATTATCGTTTTTATGTCAAGATGACATGTGATTATATCACTGAATATCATAAATTTTGTTGGGGGCAAACCACTTCTAATGCAGTTGAATTTAATCAGACTCTAACTAGAGGACGAATTCATCTTTTTGCAGGGAATTGGAAGCTATTTAAACAGCATACAATACAAGAATTATTAAATCATCCTGAAATTACACATCTGAATTTGGGCAAACATTCCCTAGCATTACAAAAATTCTGTATTCAAGATTTATTTAGAGAAGACGAAGATTATTTAGCTGCTAACTTAATGTATGTTGGGGTAGATGGTGATTCTGTAGGGAGTTATCAAAAAATATTGATTCAAGGAACAAAAAAGACAGATAAAAATACTTTAAAAGTAAGATGTTTGATTGATCGTGAAGTCGAGCAGATTTTAGCGGGATTTGAATATGCAATGACTCAGGAAAAATATCAAAAATTATTAAAAGCAACTAAGAAAAATGTTAAAGAACTAGATGAATTGTATCAGCACGTTTTAGCCTTTTTAAAAAATGCTCAAAAACAAGGGCAAGATATTCTTTATGTGCCAACTTCAACTAAATTAGATTTAGATAACTTAAAAAGTATCTAAGCACTTATGTTGTTTTGTTTCTAAATATGAAACAAAACAACATATAAAGAAATTTGAGGTAAAAGGATGCTGAATTTAATTCGCGGACAAAAAATAAAATTAACTGATCTCTTACAGGGGCAATCCTCTTTTTATATTCAGGTTCAATATCACGCGGATTTTGATCTAGATATTGCTACTTTTGGACTTGATTCACAGTATCGTTTAAGTGATGAACGATACATGACATTTTATAATCAACCTGAAACACCATGTCAGGCTGTATGTTTGTTAGAAAATCATAATAAATCTAATGAATTTAGAGTTGACCTTCAAAAGATTCCATTATCCATAAATCATCTGGTTTTAACTGCTGCAATTGACGGTTCTGCCATCATGTCTAAGGTGCAGAAAATAACTGTCAAAATAATGAATTTACAAAATCAGCCTATTGCTGAATTAGAACTAAATCATCATTTATTTGATCAGGAACGTGCCACAATGTTAGTTGAAATCTACCGTAAAGATGGATTTTGGCGACTGGCTGCAATTGGACAAGGTTTTAATGAAGGCTTAGCTGCATTAATTCGCCATTTTGGTGGCGAAGTCGCAGATGAAGACGTTGTACAGAAAGAGTCTACAGTGCAACAGTCGAGTGTTGAGCTAAAGAAAAAACTGTCACTGGAAAAAGCACAGAAAACAGGTAACGCTTCAATTATTGATCTAACTAAAAAATCTCTGGTTCAGTTAGAAAAAAAGAATTTGCTTGGTGTAATGGCAAGAGTTGCACTGGTGCTTGATGCTTCAGGATCAATGGATTGGCAATATCGCCGTGGGGATGTGCAAAAGGTGGTTGATCGTTTGATGCCATTGGCAATCCATTTTGATGATAACGGAAGTTTTGAATGCTGGGCATTCGCTGCAAAAACGATACAACTAGATGATGTTGTTTTAACGAATGTTAATAATTTTATTAATACAACTCATCAAGGCTGGAAAAATTGGTCGGTTGGAGCACGGTACAATGAAGAAATTCCAGCAATTGAAGCTGTAATTAATTATTTTCAGAAGTTTAATGATCAAATTCCAACTTATGTTTTGTTTATTTCCGACGGTGGGGTTGGAAGTCGTCGGCAAATGAAAAAAATATTATCTCAAGCGGCTACGCTTCCAATTTTTTGGCAATTTGTAGGAATTGGAGGCCGTGATTACGGTGCACTTGAAAAGCTGGATGACATGTCTGGTCGTATTGTTGATAACTGCAATTTCTTCAATTTAGACCGAATTGATAGTGTGTCGGATGAGCACTTATATGAATTGTTATTGCAAGAATTTCCTCATTGGTTAAATGCTGCTAAGCATCATCGAATTGTTAGAGATTAATAAAGGTTAATAAAATGGCACACTTTAGTTTAGTGGGTTCACCCGAACCATTCTTACATGTTGCAATGCGTCGAGGGGATCGAATTTATTGTGAAAGTAATGCAATGGTTATGATGGAAGATGCTCTGGAGTTAAAGGGAAGATTACAAGGTGGCTTAATGCAATCCTTATTCCGCCGATTTGCTAATGATGAATCTTTATTCCAGCAACATATCGAAGCTGTACGTGGAGATGGGGACTGCTTATTGTCTGCTTCACTAGATGGTGATATGCAGATTCTTGATGTTGGTGCGACTCAATATATTTTAAGTGATGGTGCATTTGTTGCCGCACACGACTCAGTCGATATCAAAGCAAGATTAAATACTAGTCTTGGAGGAGCTGTCTTTGGCAATACTGGTGGTTTCCTTGTTATGGAAACCAGTGGGCAAGGTCAAGTTGTGGTTTCTGGTTGTGGAACCTTGTTTGAACTAGAAGTAGAGCCGAATAAAGAGGTTGTTATTGATAACGGGCACGTTGTCTGCTGGGATTCGCGTTTAAATTATCATTTATCTGTTTCAACTTCACAGAATAGCGGTTTTCTTGGCAACTTGGTGAATAGTGTAACTAGTGGTGAAGGCATGGTATTGCGTTTTTCTGGTGCTGGTAAAGTCGTCATTTGCTCAAGAAACCGGAACAATTTTTTACAGTGGTTGATGTCTAAATTGAACCGTCAACAGTCTCATTAAAAAATAAAAGTAATCATTTTTATAGTCCTCATTGGAAGATCCATAATATGGCAATTAATTTAGAAAAAGGTCAGAAAATCAATTTGCAAAAAGCAGATGGTAGTAGCCTTCAACAAGTTTTCTTGGGCGTTGGCTGGGATGTAGTAAAAAGTAAAGGTTTTTTTGGTTTTGGTGGCGGCGGTAATATTGACCTTGATGCTTCAGTCATTTTATTTGATGAAAATAAAAAAATGCTTGATGTTGTCTATTTTGGGCAATTACAAAGTAAAGATGGGAGTATTCGTCATTCTGGAGACAATTTAACAGGCGCTGGAAGTGGTGATGATGAAGTGATTCGTGTCAACCTTAATCAAATTCCAGCGCAAGTAAAATCTTTGGTGTTTACTGTTAATAGCTTCCGCGGTCAAACTTTTGAGAAAGTGGAAAATGCATTCTGTCGTTTGGTTGATCAATCAAACAACCATGAAATTGCAAGTTATAAACTTTCCTCGCAAGGGGCGCATACAGGCCTGATTATTGCAAAAATTTATCGTCATAATGATGCATGGAAAATGCATGCAATTGGTGAAAATGTACATGGACGTACCTTTCAAGATATCGTTCCTTACGTTTTACCTCATATTTAATTTTGTATTTGACTCAGTAGCTTTTCCACCATTGTTCAAAGCAATGGTGGATTATAGAAAGATGATTTTTAACAAGTTAGGTTATGGCTGAGCCAGCTGCTTTTTTTTGTAAGAAAGCATCAATCACGCTAAACAAAATACAAAACACAACGAGTCCCACACCAGCAAGGCATGTCATGCTCCACCCACCATGATTCCATGCAAAAATTCCTAATGCTGAACCAGCTGCGCCACCAATAAAGTAAGTGGTCATATAAATAGCATTAATACGAGATTTGGCATCTGGGCGTAGACGGAAAATAATGCTTTGGTTACTGGTGTGAACGAGCGCAAGTGCTAATTGAATTAAAGCAAATCCAATAACATAAGTGGAAAGTAAAGTTTGTCCGAAATAGAAACAAACCCAACTGACTAAGAACAGCCCACAACCCATCCAAGTAAGTAATTTTGTATAGCCTTGGTCGGCATATTTACCAATATAACGCGTGGATAGTGCACCAAAAATACCAACTAGAGGAACGAGTCCGATAAATAGATCTGGCAAATGGTGTGCAGAGGTGAGTAGTAGTGCGATAGTGGAATACAGAATACTGACTGCTGCAAATGCGAAGGCACCAGTAAGCGCTCTTAATAATAGTCGCTTCTCTTGCTTTAAAAGCTGAGCCATAGAAACAAAGATTTGCCCATAGTTCATTTTCATACGCAATACATAAGGCAGGCGACTTTTTAAAGTAAATGCCAATAGCAGCATTAATATACCGCTTACTACATAAACGACTTTCCAATGAAAAAGATTGGAAAATAAGCCAGCTAGACTGGTCGAGAGTAGAATCCCGACCAATAAGCCGCTCATTAAAAAGCCAATAATCTCACCCGTTTTTTCAGGTTTGACCGTCATAGTTGCAAGTGGGATAAGAACTTGGGCAGCAACAGAAAACAAGCCTGCCAAAATTGTACCGATCCAGAGCATACGTAAGTTAACAGCAAACGCAGAAGTAAATAAGCCAACTGCGCAAAGCACCATTAAAAATGGAATAGCCTTAGCTTTATTGACGATGTCACCCATCGGAACAATAAAGAGTAGACCGAGGGCATAAGACACTTGAGCAAATGTTACTGTTAAAGCAGCTTGCGCTTGAGTTACTGCAAACTCTTGCTGAATAGAGTGAATTAGTGGTTGACAGTAATAATTCACACCTGCACATAAGCCACATGCTGCTGCCATCAACCAAAGCAAAGGTTTATTTTGACTGATATCTTCAGGGGTAGACATGATGTTCTCTCAGTTTTATTAAGTATATGCCGTTGCTTCAACTTCAATAAGCATGCGTTCTAATGCAAGGCGTGGCACAGGAATGAGCGTGCAGGCTGGAAAAGGATGATTTTTCCATAGATTTTGCATGATTTTAATTAAAATTTGGTGTTTTTCATCCGAGTGGTCAACAATTAAAACTCTTAAAACCGCAATATCAGAAATTTTTGCATCTGCCGCAGTTAAAGCATGTTGAATGTTATGAAAAACTTGAGTGGCTTGTTCTTGAAAATTTGAGCTCAGCTCACCTTTTGAATCTTCACCACCTTGACCCGCAACATGAATAATGTTGTTAAGATTTTGGACTACGGCAACATGACTGTAAGCATTCGGTCTTGGATTATATAAAGTAGAGGGATTTATGATTTTAAAAGTTTCTTTATTCATTGGAACTCAACCGTTCAGTAAAATTTAGATGAGTATCCAACCTCAACTTAAGTTGAGGTCAAGCAGATTTAGTGTTTTAGTCTTTTTTTTCTAAGTGTAATCATCATGACACCTACAATATTGAGTAGGCAGCCGACCCATTGCCACACATTAAGATGTTCATTTAAGAAAAGAACGGCAAGTAAAATTGTTAAAACCGGTCCAATCGATGCGATCATTGCAGATTGTGATGCGCCCAGACGTTCAATGCTTTGTATGAGCATAACGGTGGGTAATACGGTGACTAAAAAGCCTAAGCCGACCCCATACCAAATGACGCTTGAGGGAAGTTGTAATATAAGTTGAATAGGGTGAGGTGTACTCAAAGCGTAATGCGTTAATGCACCAATACAGGCGACAGTGAGCGCTAAGCCTGTGAAATTCCAAGAACCAAATTTTTTAATTAGTGGTGGAGTTAGCAGTAAATAACCTGCAAAAGCTACAGCGCTTGCAAATACAAAACTTGTTCCTAACCAAAAGTTGCCCTGAATTGGTGCATTGTTATGCTCTTGAAGCATCACCAATACGGTTCCACCATAACTAAGAAAAATGGCGAATAAACTTTTTACATCTAATTTTTGTTTATAGAGCAGGCTTGATGCGATCACGGTAAGTGTTGGATATAAAAATAAGATAATCCGCTCTAAAGAGGCGCTAATAAACATGAGACCCATGAAATCGAGCCAACTAGCGAAGTAGTAGCCTAATAGACCAGCAAAAATTAAAATTAGCCAATCCTTCTTTTTTATGCCCTGATTATGATGCCTATTGAACCAACAAATGAGTAGAAAGAACGGTAAGGCGCTTAACATGCGTAAAGCCATCAGGACTGTACCGTCTACTAATGGAGAAAGGGCATAAGTCTGTTTAATAAAGATTGCTTTTGTGCTGAATAGAAAAGCAGAACAAAGCGCAAAAAAAGACCCAATTTGAAACGAAGATAAAGAAATTTTCATATACAGGACTGTATAAGAGAGACTATTGTCTGTAAAAAAAAGAAAAATCTTCCTATATTACACTCCAAGTCAAATATCGTGAATCATCAGTTCAAAATATGGGTATTTATTAAATAAATAGTGGGTGGTATTTTCAAAAAGTTCTATTAGAATCCAAATTCTGTACAAAGAATACACATGGGGGAAACATTGCGGGTTGCAATGTTTTTGACAATGAGAAATTAGCTTGAGGAACGCTCATGCAGATCGGAATCCCAACCGAAACTGTCGTCGGTGAAAATCGTGTAGCTGCTACGCCAGAGACAGTAAAGAAGTTGATTAGCGCTGGTCATAGCGTTGTGATTGAACGTGGTGCTGGTGTAAAGGCTGCGTATATTGACAGTGCTTATGAACAGGTCGGTGCAACCATTACGGATGATGCCTATACGGGTAGTCAAATTATTTTGAAAGTTCGTGCGCCACAAGGCGGGGAAATTCAAAAACTTGCAGCAAATACAGCTGTTGTAGCAATGTTTGATCCTTATCGTAATACCGAGCTAGATCAATTTGCCAATCAGCAAGTATCTGCTTTTGCTCTGGAATTGCTTCCTCGTACGCTTTCTCGTGCACAAAACATGGATGTGTTGTCTTCTCAGGCAAACTTGGCTGGTTATAAGTCAGTTTTACTTGCTGCTGCCGAATATCAACGCATGTTCCCAATGCTTATGACTGCTGCTGGTACTGTGAAACCTGCACGTGTTGTGATTATGGGAGTTGGGGTTGCAGGTCTTCAGGCGATTGCTACTGCAAAACGTTTGGGTGCAGTTGTTGAAGCAACAGACTTACGTCCTACAGCCAAAGATCAAGTTGAATCTTTAGGCGGTAAATGGTTAGACGTACCAATGTCTGAAGAAGAGCAACAACGTGCGGCAGATGCAGCAAAAAATGGTTATGGCTGGATGCCGGGTGAGCAATACATTAAAGACCAAGCTGCGATTGTAGATAAAGCTGTTTCTAATGCCGATATCGTGATTACAACCGCATTGTTGCCAGGTCGTGATGCGCCGCGTCTGATCAAAGCTGAAACTGTTGCCAAGATGAAACCAGGTTCTGTCGTTTTAGATATGGCAGTTGAAACTGGCGGTAATGTTGAAGGTTCTAAAGTTGGCGAGACTGTTTTTACAGAAAATGGTGTGAAAATTTTGGGTGTTCCAAATATTCCAGCAACTGTAGCAACAGAAGCTTCTGCTTTATATGCACGTAACGTTTTTAATTTCGTAGAAACTTTATTCGACAAAGAGAAAAACTTTGCGATTAATCAAGAAGACGAAATCCAAAAAGCCCTATTGGTCACTCATGGCGGTCAAGTGCTGCTTAAGCGTGGTTAAGGAGATTTCTCATGGTTGAAACTATTACAATTTTCGTCCTTGCCATCTTCGTAGGTTATTACGTTGTTTGGGGTGTTACACCAGCTTTGCATACGCCACTTATGGCAGTAACTAATGCATTGTCATCAATTATTGTTGTTGGTGCGATGTTGCAAACAGTAGGTCTACCTGTTTTAGGTGTAGATGCGAATGTTGCATTTCAAAGTGTGAATGTGGTGAGTGTACTCGGTGCAATTGCAGTATTTTTAGCAAGCATTAATATTTTCGGTGGCTTCGCAGTAACTGCGCGCATGCTGGAAATGTTCAAGCCTAAGCAAAAGAAATAAGAGGGCTTTGACATGGAATTTATTCAAGCAAATGCAAACTGGTTGTACCTTGTAGGCGCAATCCTCTTTATCTTGACGCTTCGTGGCTTGTCTGGCCCTAAAACAGCAATTCAAGGTAACCGTTACGGTATGATCGCAATGGCGATTGCTGTTATAACGACCTTCTTTGTTGCCAACAACCCAGTCATCTGGATGATCGTTGGGGCAATGGTGTTAGGCGCAATCGTGGGTATTGCACGTGCACGTACAGTGCCGATGACACAAATGCCTGAAACTGTTGCGCTTATGCATTCATTGGTGGGTTTAGCTGCTGTCCTTATTGCAATAGCTGCAATTTTACATAACAACCAATTAACTGCACTGTTTGCTCAAAATGAGGCGGCTTTGACTGCAGCTGGCGTACAACATGCACACATGAGCAAGGTTCATCTATTTGAATTGTTTGTGGGTTGTTTCGTTGGTGCGATTACCTTTACTGCATCTGTGTTCGCATATGGTAAATTGGCTGCGAAAAAATGGGCTAAAACAATTTCTGGTGCATGGGTTAAACCTGTTCAAGCACTTATCTTTATTGCGATGTTGGCTTGCGGTTTCTACTTCTTCACAACTGGCAACATGACTGCTTTCTGGGCAATGACAGCACTTGCACTTGCATTTGGCTGGGTATGGATTGCACCGGTAGGTGGTGGTGACATGCCAGTGGTTGTATCGCTTCTTAACTCGTTCTCTGGTTGGGCAGCAGCAGGTATTGGTTTTACCCTTGAAAACAACATGTTGATTGTTGCGGGTTCGCTTGTAGGTTCATCTGGTGCGATTCTGTCTTACATCATGTGTAAAGCAATGAACCGTTCAATCATCAACGTATTGTTTGGTGGTGCAATGGGTGGTGCAGCAGTTTCTACAGCTGCTAAAGGTGAACAAGTTCAACGTAACTACCGTTCAGGTTCTGCTGATGATGCTGGCTTCTTAATGTCAAATGCAGACAGCGTTGTAATTGTACCGGGTTATGGTATGGCGCAAGGTCGTGCACAAAATGCTGTGAAAGAGTTGTGTGAAATTCTAAAAGAGCAAGGTGTTCGCGTTCGTTTCGCAATTCATCCAGTTGCAGGCCGTATGCCTGGTCATATGAACGTATTGCTTGCTGAGGCAGACGTAGCATATGAAGACATCTTGGAAATGGATGAGATTAACTCGGATTTCCCTGCAACAGACGTAGTGCTTGTCATTGGTGCAAACGACGTTGTAAACCCAGCTGCAAAAGATGATCCTAGCTCGCCGATTTATGGTATGCCGATTCTTGAAGCGCATAAAGCACGTACAATCATGGTGATTAAGCGTTCTATGGCAACAGGTTATGCAGGTCTTGATAATGACTTGTTCTATAACGAAAAAACAATGATGATCTTTGGTGATGCTAAGAAAGTTGTTGAAGATATGACTAAATCAATTAATGGTACAGGTCACTAAACTGGCCTAATCAGGATTTTAAAAGCCACCCTAGGGTGGCTTTTTTTATTAAAGGTATTGTAGTGCTGTGACGTTGAATCTATCAACGAATAAAATGAATTGATTTTGGTGACTAGAGGCAAGATTGGCGCTATTTGAAAAAATGAAAATATCTTATAGACTAAAAATACTGATAATAATGCACTCATGCATATCTTTAAATTATGATTGAAGTCACAGTTCAAGAAGTACATGAAGACTATCCAATAAAAAAGATTATATTAAATGATTTAGATGTTGGTATGGGGCGATCTATTTGGGTATCTTCCAAAATTACCTGTTTAGATAAAGATAATAATTTTATCTATGAAGAAATAACCATAATTAATCGTTTAAATCGTATAGGTATAATTGAAATCTATGCAGGAGAAAATTATAAACTAGTTGCCTATCAAGAAATTTTAAATGATAGAACAAAGAATATGTCTAGAGTAGATCATTATATTTTCATGGATGATAAATTCATACTGATGGCGAGTTGTATAACTGACTTTAATGAGGATTTATTAGGATCTAGAACCAATCACTTCGATAGAAATGGGAATTTATATTCTTATGAAATAAGTAATTATGAACTACATCATTCTCAAGAATATGATAAGAATGGTAGGGAGTTGGGTTTCTGGAATCTGCATTTTATGGAGCATGAAGATATTTATAGAACTACAGCTAGTGTAACTCTTGAGTTAGAACAAGGTGTAATTGAAAAATATAGAATTAATGATTAAAACTCTAAATTAATTAATGGTACAGGTCACTAAATTACTTTGAAATAAAAAACCACCTTCGGGTGGTTTTTTTGCTTTTTAGGATTTAAAGAAACTTTTCGACCAGATCCATTGATTGTTGGTAGAGATCACGTGCCAGTTGCTGGTTTTTGGCATGTGACGATTTCCAGTCAGGCATATGTGCGCTGACATATTCGCCATTACGGTTTTGCCAAGCATCTCCAGTTGCCATTTCTGTAATAAGTTTTGCAGGAACTGAGGTTGGCACTAAGCCTATTTTCATGGCTGCATAAATTGGTTTTGGTAAATCGCGATAAATATCGGAGGCAACACCGCCAGGGTGTAATGCATTATTAGTAATTGAACTTCCAGCTAACTGTTCTGCTAATGCATTGCTGAAGAGTAAGTTTGCGAGCTTAGATTGTCCATAATAGAACAAGGGGTTGTAAAAACCTTCTGCACGAAATTTATTGGGTTTAATTGAGCCAACCCAGTGAGCAATAGATGCAAGATGAACAATACGTGCTTGAGGAGATTGTTGTAAAACTGGGAGTAACTTTTGAGTAAGTAAGAAATGACCTAAATAATTAACGCCAAATTGTTGCTCAAAACCATCTGTTGTGAGCTGTTTTGTTTTTGCAAATAACCCAGCATTATTAATAAGTACATCAAGATTGCCATATTTATCTGCAATTTCATCTGCAGCTTTCTTGGTTAACTCAAGACTGTTTAAGTCGAGAGAAACGATATCGACTTGCCCTTGGTTAAGTGAGCGCAGTTTGTTTTGTGCTTCTTGAGCTTTTTGAGGATTTCGACACGCCAAAATGACATGTTGTCCTTGTTTTACAAGTTGTTCTGCTGTGGCAAAGCCAATTCCTGTGTTGGCGCCCGTAATGAGTATTTTCACTTTTTAGTGCTCCAGTTATGCTATTTATTGATGAGACTTTAAGAATGGTTATAGTGCTGTAATTTTGACAATTTGTCATGTCAAATTTGAAAATGGCTGATGACTGACAGCTTTGGGACTTTCACTTAATCTCTATAATCAAAAAATGGAGGTATTTATTTTTATTTAATGTGATGTAGAGGTTATATTGGCTATTTTTTACTTTAACTGGATGCTAAGAATGATAATATTTGATTGATATATAGTAATTATTTAAGGAATTTAAGTGGTTAAAAAAATAATATTCTTTTTAATCTCATTTATCAGTTTTTTCTTTTCATCGGTAACTTTGGCAGAGCCTCTTGAGGAAGCAAGTGAAAAATATGCAAATTGTTTGATGGGACAAGTTGGGCCTCAAATAAAAATGAACAAAGATGAAAATGATATTGTTGAAGATGCTTTCTATAAATGTAGACAAGAGGAAAAGGAATGGATGGGGGTAACTGATATAAAAAAATTGGCGGGTGATGATTATAAAAATATAAGTGAGGAGCAACTCAAGCTAATTTCTGAGCTACAAAGTGATATTGTAAAGAAAATGAAGATAAATATGACTGAGGAAATGCTTAAAGTTATTCGAGAAGAAAGAAAAGTTAGTACACAATAAACTGTAGGTGGTAATGAAAAATAGCACCTTTAACAACTAAAAAAGCGGCTCAAAAGAGCCGCTTTTTTTAAAAGCAAAAATTTTATGCGACTGACTCTGGGGCAGTACGCCATAAGCTTTCTAAATCATAGAATTTGCGGGCTGTCGGTAGCATCACGTGTACTACAACAAAGCCAAGATCAATTAAGATCCATTCGGCATCTCGTTCGCCTTCAACGCCAATCGGGCGGAAACCAGCTTTTCGAGCTTCTTCTGCAACATTATCAGCAAGTGCTTTGACGTGACGAGTAGAAGTACCACTCGCAATAACAATAGCATCAGCAACGTTGCTAATAGTGCTAACATCTAACTGTAGAATATCTTTTGCTTTTACATCAACTAAAGCGTCATGGACGACTTTGAGACAAGCTTGTACGTCTTTATTTGAGGTGTTCATTGCGAAATCGTGAGAATTAGACACGCTGGGCGATGGTTCTAAATTCATATAGGGTATATTTTCCTGACAATTACTCACTATCTAATATAGTGGTTTTCACTCAGAATTTCAAACGAAACTAGTAACAGTTTATATATTTACATCATCGGAAAAATATTTGTTTTTCCATGTAAATGACTGATTTGACCCGTTTTTAGGTTTGTATTCTGCCGCAATGTAGCCCATATAAGCACTTTGTTTGATCCAAGAAAATATTTGTTCGTAAGGAATCTGGGCTGTATCGGGTTCATGGCGTCCTGGACAATCTGCGAACTGAATGTGACCAATTTGGTGAATATTTTCTTGTAACCCTTCAAGTACATCTTCACCCATCATCGCCATGTGGTAACAGTCATATTGCATTTTTAAAGCAGGGTGATTGACTGCTTCTAGCATTTCTTGAGCTTGAGCAATGTTCTGTACTAAAAAACGTGGCATATCTGTGCCATTAATCATCTCAAATACAGGTTCAATATCATGTTCTGTGAGTAAGTCACAGGCCAGCTTTAAGTTGCTTGCAAGAGTTTTAAGGCAAGGAAGTAAATCTGAATCTTGAGGTTGCTTACCTGCCAAAATATTGACACGTGGTACTTTTAAAGCGGTGGCATAACGAATAGCTAATTCTAATGCTTCACGAAATGCTTTTTCTTGGCCTGGTACACCTGCCAAACCATTTCCACCTTGCATAAGGTCGCCAGCAGGAACATTAATTAAGCATAAACTGAGGTTATAGCGTTCAAGTTGGTCTTGAATATCGGAAATGGTAAGTTCATATGGGAATTGGATTTCTACGTGTTCAAAGCCCTCTGCATGGGCTAATGCAAAGCGTTCAATTAAAGAAACTTCGGTAAAAATCATTGATAAGTTAACGGCAAGACGACCCATATGCAAACTCCGTTTATTATTGCTCTACTACTTGAATCATAGTAGCTAAATCTTTCTCAGCAAAGCCATTTTTTTGGTGAGTTTGTAGCTGTAATAGAGCTTTTTGTGCAACAGGGATGTCTAAATTAACATTCTTAGCTAATGTTACCGCGTTGTTAAGATCTTTAGATAATGTTTGAACTTTCCACTGAATAGGCTCGAATGTATGAGTTGCCATGCGTGGCGCAAGTATTTGAAAAGGTTTTGAGTCGGCAAATCCACCAGCTAGCGCGGGAGCGAGTAATGTCGTGTCTACACCTGCGCGGTCTGCTAGTGCTACAGCTTCAGCGATAAGAGCGCTATTTGCTGCCACAATGAGTTGATTGCAAATTTTAGTGGCTTGGCCGGTACCAGTATCCCCCATTCGTGTTACACGTTGGGAAAGTACATTATAAACAGGGCTTAAAGCTTCAATAGTTTGAGCATCTCCACCTGCAAAAATGACAAGTGTACCTTGTTCAGCACCAGCTGTACCGCCCGAGACAGGAGAGTCAATCCATGTCACGTGTTGTGAAGCAGTAGCTTGAGCGAGTGCTTTTGTTGCAGCAACAGACAGACTTGAGAAGTCCACAATAACTTGACCAGCTTTTAAGTGAGGTTGAATTTGTTCAAATACAGCTTGCACAGCTTTATCGTCAGCTAAACAAGTTAAAACTACAGGGTATTGTCCGATGTTTGAAAGATCGAGAGCGTGTGCGCCGATATCGATAAGTTCTTCACAAGCAGATGCTGTTCTGTTCCAGACAGCAACTTGAAAACCTGCTTGAATAAGACGGCTAGCCATACGGCCTCCCATAAGCCCTATGCCTAAAAAGGCAATCGGTGTATTACGATCAAAATTCATCTTCAAAGCTCTTATCTATATTGGCGTGGTAAAAATTTAACTTCCGGATGTTTATCTTTTTTACGAGCGAGTTTGCTATTTTTACCAAGTAATAGTTTAAGTTGCCAGATTTTTTCTAGACGCAATGATTTTTCTGGTTGATGTTCCATTGCATCTAATACGCGTTTTGCAGCAGTCAATGCATCTGGTGAGCGTTGTAGCATTTCTGAGGCAATCGCATTCGCTTTTTCTAATGGATTTTCGTTTAAGTGAGTTACAAGGCCAATATCTTTTGCATAGTTTCCGTCAAACACACGGGCAGTTAAAGTGAGTTCTTTGGCAAGGTCAACACCTATCAAACCTTTAAGTGAGCGGGTAAGTCCCATGTCGGGTACTAAACCCCAGCGGCTTTCCATAATTGACATTTTGGTTTCTGGATGGGCAATACGGATATCGGCAGCCAACGCAAGTTGCATTCCCGCGCCAAAGCAATAACCTTCAATTGCTGCAATCACAGGGACAGGCAAGTTTTGCCAAATCAAAAATGCTTTTTGGAAAAGGCTTTGTCCTGGTTTTACAAGCTCCCAAATCGCAAATGCAGAATTTTTAGGATTGTTGAGGTCAGATAAATCAATTCCGGCACTAAATACTTGTGCTTCGCCAGTCAAAATTACACAGCGGATTTCTCGGTCTTTTTGTATGGCTTTAGCCGTTGAAACAAGTTCTTTGAGGAGAGCGAAACTCATGGCATTACGTTTATCCGGACGGTTTAGATAAACTGTCACAATGCCATTATTCTTTTCAATACGTAAAAGTGCCATGAGATTCCCGCTTATTTTTTTATCGATAAGCGGAGCATAACATGGCTGTAAATTGGAAACATGACAGGTCAGTCATGCCTTTTTTACAGGTTCTTTTTAGTCCGGTATCACTAAAATTTGGTGAGCTGCACTCTCTACTTCTTTAATGACAAGTCCTAATTCATTGAAGCGCTGTGTAACTTCTTCAATAAATCCATCGTCAGCTCTACGGCGCTCTTTGCGTAACTTAGAAACAAACTGTTCAAAGTCACCAGTAACTTGTTGAAGTTTTGGTGTGCCAACATAGCGAGTTGCACCATAGAGGCGGTGTAATACATGCTCAAGTTGAGGGAAGTCTTCAAGTTCAATGAGCTGCTGCATTTCATCTAGCTCGGTTGGGAAACTGTCCACCAACATTTTAAGCAAGTCTTGGGCAAGGTCTTCTTTGTTTGCTGCCAATTGTAGGCTTTGCTGCCAGTTTAATATTTCTGGGTCTAGTGCCTCGGCAACAACATGATGATCTTTATCTAAGGCTTGTGCAGTGAAATTGTTTTTGGTCCATTGCGTTAAAATCTGAATGATCTGCTCCATTTGAATTGGCTTGGTGACATAGTCATTCATACCAACTTTCAGAAGCTTTTGTTTTTCATCAGCAAGCGCGTGAGCTGTTAATGCAATAATTGGAAGTTGCATTTCACCATCTAGCGTTGATTCTAAAGAGCGGATCGCGCGAGTGGTATCAATGCCTGACATAACCGGCATTTGAATGTCCATAAACACCAAATCAAACGGTTTGAGCTTTTGATCAATGCGTTCTTGGATGATATTCAGCGCTTCTTGTCCACTTAAGGCTTTAGTGGTTTTAACATTTAACTCACCTAACAATGCTTCTAAAACAATTAAGTTCGGTAAATGGTCATCGACTGCTAAAATATGTAATCCCTGACCATTAAAGTCTTGTTGTTCTTCTTCAAAAATAGGTTGGTCACTTAATAATTGAATAAGTCCACTGCGGCTTAATGGTTGATAAAGAGGGCGAGCACGATATTCGGTGAGCATGTTTGGCTCAAGTGTCATTTGGTAGCCGTAAACTGCTAGGTTACCTTGATAACGGCTACGAATTTCTTTAAGTAGAGCTTCTGTGTCACCGCTATGATCAACAACGAGCCATGTATTATCTTTCTGGTCGAGGTGTTTTAAGCGGCTAAATAAGTCCAAAATCGATTGAGTTTCGATATGTGGAACTTGATAATTTTCAAGATAGTAACGTAAAACACTTGCCGTTGCTGGATGTGCTAAATAAGACACGACTTGTAAATGTTCGAAGTGAGGATGTTCTATCTCATGTTCTTCATCTACAGCAAACTGTGCAGTAAACCAGAATGTTGAACCTTTTTCTGTTGGCGCACGCTCTTGGTTATCTTCAAAACCAATTTGACCATGCATGAGGTGAACCAGTTGTTTGGAGATCGCGAGACCTAAGCCTGTACCACCAAATTGACGTGTAACAGAGGCATCGCCTTGCGAAAACGACTCAAATAATTTTTTACGGTCTGTGCCGCTTAAACCAATACCACTATCTTGAACGCTAAAATGAAGTAAGCATTGACCAATATCATCATGTTCCATACGGACACGAACAATAATTTCGCCATCTGGGGTGAACTTGATTGCATTTGAAATTAGGTTGGTCAAAATTTGTTTAAAGCGTAAAGCATCCCCAATGACTTCTTGAGGAATGTTGTCTGCATAATAAAATGCCATGGCAATATGCTTTTGGGCAGCCAAAGGTGACAACATGTCCATGACATCGAAAATAGCTTCTTCTAAATCAAACGGTGCTGTTTCAAGTTCTAGTTTACCTGCATCAATTTTTGAGAAATCTAATACATCGTTAATTAATGCTAATAAGTGAGCAGAGGATTTTCGAATAGTTTGTAGATAGAGATTTTGTTCGTTACTTAGGTTTTGTTGTCGAAGCAATAAATGAATAAAGCCATCAATACTGTTAAGCGGTGTACGAAGCTCATGACTAATATTGGCAAGGAAAACGGATTTTGCCTGATTTGATGAAATGGCTTGGTCACGTGCCTGACGGTAAGTAATGTTTTGAACTTCTAAGGTATCTAGTGTTCTGCGTAAGTCTTCTTCGGTTTGTTCTGTATGTTCTTTAAGCTCTAAAAAACTAAAATGTAAGCGTTTTACTACGTTTGCAATATCACGTTGGAGTAATCGTAATTCGCCTGTACTGTTAATGATCATGTGCTGATCTAAAGTGTCTGCATTAAGTCGTTGTAATTGCATTCGAATTTCGTACATCGGTGCAACCCAGCGGCGAGAGAAGAAATTTAGGCAGAGCAAAAGCAACAGTAGTGTCATTAAGCTGGTAATGACTAACGCGATCAGAATGCGATAGCGTGCTAGCTCTAATGGCTGATTGTCCATTTCAATCACAAGCCAAACAGGAGTTTTTCCTGTGGTATTAGTGACTCGAATACCATAGATATTGTTATGGTTGTAAGAAATAGGACCGAAGAAACTACTGCTTTGTGTAAAGTTGGGCCAGTAACGATTATCTCGGTAACCCACACTTAAGTATGTTTGACCATTACTATCAATTAAAGCAGCACGTTTTAAATCTTTTTCACTGAACATGCTTTGCATAATGTTTTGTGCATGATCATATTCATCAGGTTTTAGCTCTACCAATGTGTAGAGGTCTTTGGCGATTTCATTATAACGAGCCAAAATAGCCGAAGCGTGATGGAGCTGCTGTTGCTTGGCCGAATGAGATGTTTCAGTTAAAACCAGAAATGCGCCAACCCCTGTTAAAATCATCATGGGCACAAAAATAAGAGCAATCAATTGCCCATATGCATGATTCAGACGTAAGCGTTTCGATAAGGTTTTATTGAAATTAGACATGGCTACATCAGATTGATCTCTCTGTAGGGCATATTATCACGCTTTATTTTAAAACAGACGGCATTTTATAACTGACCGTGCTTTAATCACTTTTATTAAAAAGCATAGTGAAATGGGTGCAGTACCGATCATTTTTTCATACAATAGTGCCACCCCGATTTAGGTGTTGATCATGAGTAATACACAACCTGATTTTTTAGCCGACGAATTTTTGTTAGATCACTATGTAGGTAAAACACCTCTAGTCCGTTTGCAGCGCTTGGCTTGTCATACGCAAGCAACGGTTTTAGCAAAATTGGAAGGTAATAATCCAGCAGGTTCTGTAAAAGATCGTCCTGCCTACAACATGATTATGCAGGCAGAAAAGCGTGGTCAAATTAAACCGGGTGATACGTTAATTGAGGCAACTAGTGGTAACACAGGTATTGCGTTAGCTATGGTTGCAGCAATGCGTGGCTATAAAATGAAACTTATTATGCCAAATAACATGAGCCAAGAACGTAAAGATGCGATGCTGGCTTATGGTGCAGAACTGATTGAAGTGACTCCCCAACAAGGTATGGAAGGCGCACGTGATTTAGCTTTGCAAATGGAAAAAGACGGCAAAGGTCATGTTCTAAATCAGTTTGGTAATCCTGATAATGTCGAAGCTCATTACCTTACGACAGGCCCTGAAATCTGGAAACAAACTGGTGGTAAAATTACTCACTTTGTAAGCTCAATGGGTACAACAGGTACCATTATGGGTGTTTCTAAGTATTTAAAAGAACAAAATCCAGACATTCAGATTGTGGGGTTACAGCCAGCAGACGGATCAAGTATTGCGGGTATTCGTCGTTGGCCAAAAGAATATTTACCCACGATTTTTGATAGCAGTCGTGTAGACCGAATTATTGATATTCCTCAAATTGAAGCTGAAAAAACCATGCGTAAATTGGCACGTATGGAAGGTGTTAGTGCTGGTACATCTTCAGGTGGTGCGGTTTGGGCATCAATTAAGATTGCAGAAGAAAATCCAGATGCTGTTATTGTTTGCATTATCTGTGACCGTGGCGACCGCTACTTATCTACAGGTTTGTTTTCAGTACAGGACGATAACTCATAATTGAGAGAAAGAATGCGTTTCCCAACTTTAGTTTTTGACATTGAAACTTTAACTGATTTAAAAGCGGGAGCGCATTTATATCATCTTGATTTGCGAGAGGCAGATGTCGAACAGGCACTCACCAAAATCCGCCGTCAAGAATCAGGCATGGATTTTCAGCGTTTACCATTGCACGAAATTGTTTGTATTTCTGGACTATGGATTGATGAATCGGGCTTTCGATTATTTTCATTTAGTCGAGAGCACTATTCAGAAGCTGAAATTTTACAGAAGTTTTTATCTATTTTTGATAAGCGCCACCCGACTTTAGTAAGTTGGAATGGCTCACAATTTGATTTACCGGTTATTTTGTTCCGTGCCATGTATCATGGTCTTTCTGCGCCGGGCTTGTTTGATCAAGGTGAGCTTGATAGTCAAAAACGTTTTAATAATTACCAAAACCGTTATCACCATCGTCATATTGATTTAATGGATGTTATGGCAATGTTTAATGGTCGTAATTTCCAAAAGCTTGACGATATCGCCTGTATTTTAGGTTTGCCGGGTAAGCGTGGTGAATCGGGTTATCATGTTCCTGAATATGTTCGTAATCAACAGTGGTTAAAATTAACCAGTTATTGTGAAGGTGATGTACTCAATACATGGTTCATTTATTTGCGTTGGTTAGTACTAAAAGGCCAATTAAATGCAGATGAACATAATCACTGGATTAGTTCGAGTATTGAATATTTACAAACTATGCCTCAGCAGGCCGATTTTCTTGAAGTGTGGCAACGTACTTCGAAATACACCGAATTTACGTCCCACTATTTTAATCCTTTAGATTTTTAGGTTCATTCTTTGAAACAGCAAGCCAAATCTCGCAAAGCTCAACAACCAGAATATATTTTTCAGGTTGAAACTCTTTCTCATGAGGGGCGAGGAATTGCGCACTATGGTTCTCATCCAGATCATCCGGCAGATAAGCATGGTAAAAAAGTGTTTATTCGTTATGCGTTGCCTGGAGAAATGGTAAAGGCTCAAATCACGCATGAAGCTAAACGTCTTGAAGAAGCTGAAATGATTGAGCTTTTAGCTGAACCTTCACCAAATCGTGTAGAGGCAGTTTGCCCTCATTATGGTATTTGTGGTGGTTGTAGCATGCAGCATATCCATCCAGATGAGCAAATTCGCTTAAAGCAAAATGTACTCCAGTCACATTTACAACACTTTGCGGGTATTCAACCTGAACAGTGGTTAGAGCCAATTCGATCTTTACAAAGTGATTATCGTCGTCGAGCGCGTATAGGTGTGCGTTATTTGCCAAAACCGGATCGTTTGATTCTAGGTTTCCGTGAGCATCATAGTAATCGTTTAACTTCTATCCATACTTGTAGTGTTTTGGATAAAAAGTTATCAGATAGTCTGCCAGAGTTGCGTAATTTACTCCAAAGTCTAAAGGGCAAAGCACATATTGGTCATGTAGAATTAGCAAAAGGTGATGATGAAACGTCTTTATTGGTTCGTCATGTAGAAAAATTAAATAATTCTGATGTCAACCAATTAAGACAATTTGCGTTACACAAAGGCTGGCAATTGTATTTACAACCCAAAGGCCCTGAAAGTCTTCGTCGTATTGATGAAGAGCAAGGTGCTATGCGGTTACATTATGCTTTAAATGCATTTGAGGTAAATTTTGCTTTTTCGCCATTGGATTTTACGCAGGTCAATGCGACAGTAAATGAACAAATGGTACAATTGGCATGTGAATTGCTTCAATTACAAGACGGTGAAAGGGTACTCGATCTGTTTTGTGGATTAGGTAATTTTTCGCTTCCACTTGCACGATGTGTTGGTGCAAATGGTCAGGTTGTTGGTGTGGAAGCTAGTGAAGAAATGGTGCAGCGGGCAGCAGACAATGCAAAATGCAATAATTTGGTGCAAGCAACCTTCTTTTCACAAGATTTAACAAAAGATTTTTCGCATCATTCTTGGGCAAATCAAGGATTTGATGCATTATTGATTGATCCTCCTCGTGCCGGTGCATATGAAATTATGCAGTATGTACCAAACTTTGGAGCAAAAAGAATCGTTTATGTATCATGTAATCCAGCAACACTAGCAAGGGATGCCGGTGTTTTGGTTCAACATGGGTACCAGTTAAAAAAAGCAGGGGTTATGGACATGTTTACGCATACAGAACATGTTGAATCAATTGCTTTATTTGAAAAAATTCAAGAGATAAACGATTAAAAACATGAGTTACATATCTAGGAGAATGGTATGGTCACAGTACGTGAACAGTTACCTGAACAACTAACTGAGTTGTCAGAGGAAACGACTGTAGAGCATGCCGCCGAAACACAAGTCGGTTTAGCCTCATGGTTGGATCGGGTTCGTGAAATATTAGATGGGGCAGAGCTTAAACAACTCGAAGAGGTTGCGCATTTAACCCTGCAAAAAGAGTTAGATTCAACGGTTAATCATCGTTCCAATACATTTGCTACTGGTGTTGGAATGGCTGATATTCTGGCGCATTTACATGTAGATGAAGATACTTTATCTGCTGCGATGCTTTATCGTAGTGTTCGTGAGGACATTACTGATATAGAAGAAGTGAGGCGCAAATTTGGTGAGCAAGTCTATAACCTTGTCAAAGGCACTTTGGCAATGGGTAAGCTTTCAGAGCTCATTGAAAAAAATAAACGATTAGAAGACCATTTTAATAATAACCAGCGGGAACATTTAAGCGGCATTTATAAAATGCTGATTTCTGTGACCGAAGATGTTCGTGTTGTTTTAATTAAGTTAGCCGAGCGTACTTATTCTTTACGAGAGCTCGCAAACTCATCACGTGAGCGTCAAGAGCGTGTCGCACGTGAAATTCTAACTATTTATTCTCCATTAGCACACCGTTTAGGTATTGCACAGCTTAAGTGGGAACTCGAAGATTTAGCTTTCCGCTATTTGGCACCAGACCGTTATAAAGAGATTGCTTCTTTACTCAATGAAAAGCGTTTAGAGCGTGAACATTATATTCAGTTCGTGATTGATCGCTTAAAGAATGAGTTGGCGTCTTACGGTATTGAAGCTGAAATTACAGGTCGAGCAAAGCACATTTATTCGATTTATCGAAAAATGAAAAGTAAAAATCTGAGTTTCGATCAGCTTTATGATATTCGTGCCTTACGTGTGTTGGTCAATAGCGTACCCGAGTGTTATCACTCATTAGGTATTGTTCATCAAATTTGGCGTCATATTCCACACCAGTTTGATGACTATATTACCAACCCGAAAGCAAATGGTTATCGCTCATTACATACTGCTGTAATTGCTGAAAATAAATCTTTAGAAGTACAAATCCGTACTCATGAGATGCATGATGAAGCAGAATTAGGCGTGTGTTCGCACTTTAACTATAAAGAAGGCTCAAAGAATACCGATCATTCTTTTAACCATCGGTTACATTCGCTTCGTGCTGTTTTGGAACATTACCAAGAACGTAATGAAACCACAGTACATCAAAATGAAGACGAGACAGAAAGCTTTGATCAGCTTCAAGACTTTGAAGGTTTTGAAAAGATTTATGTCTTTAGTCGTGATGGTGATATTAAAGAATTACCACGTGGTTCAACTGTTTTAGACTTTGCTTATCATGTACACACAGAGGTAGGGAATAAATGTTATGCAGCGCGTGTTAACCAGCGCTACGTGCCATTAACCTATACGCTAAAAACAGGTGAGCAGGTTGAGATTTTAACCAAGAAAGACCGTGAACCAAACCGTGACTGGTTGGTGAATTCTTTAGGTTATATCAAGACATCTCGTGCACGTGACAAGCTACGTCACTGGTTCAGACAGCAAGATCGTAGCAAGAACCTTGAAGTTGGTCGTGAGTTACTGAACAAAGAATTGTCTCGATTGGCTATTCACCCGAAGAGTATCGATCTCAACGACTACTCATCACATTTTAATGTGAAAACAGGCGATGATATTTTGGTTAATCTGGTTAGCGGCGATATAAGTCTGCATGCCTTGATTAACCAGATTAATCGCCAAATGCATCTGGATCAGGATGAGCCTGAACTGGTACTTAAGCCAACATTAAACCCACGTGCCAGCCATACTTTGTCTGCACATGGTATTTTGATTGATGGTTTAGACAACGTAGAGCTACATATTGCACAGTGTTGCCAACCAGTCCATGGTGAATCAATTGCGGGATATATCACGTTGAATCGTGGCGTAAGTATTCACAAAGTCTTGTGTTCTGATTATCAGCGCATGATCAAGCAAGAGCCAGAACGTGCTGTTGAAGCTGATTGGGAAATGCAGCCAACTCGTGGTCAAAGTGTTCAAATTGTAGTTGAAGCTTATGATCGTCGTGGTTTGCTCAAAGACTTAACTCAAGTGATTTTCTCTGACCAAATTAATATCCGTCAGGTAAATACAATTTCTGAGGCTGATGGTATTGCCAATATGAAGTTGCTCATTGAGGTGAAAGGTTTGGCTCAGCTTTCACGTTTGTTGGCTCGTTTAGAGCAGCAACCGGGGATTATCAGCGCACGACGTATGATTCAAGGTGTTTAAATAAACTAAGTAAAAAGGCCGTCAATTGACGGTCTTTTTTATCAGCTACTTTCTCGATAAATAAATATTAGTTAACCGATTTAAAAACTGTGGGCTTATTGTTGAAAGTTGATAAAGCAATTTGGTTTTTATACCAACAGGAGTGTGCGTAGGTGTCCAGAAATGAGCTTTTTTTTCGACAAGTGAAAGGACTTGCTGAGCAATATCATTTGGAGTTAAGTCAACGCCCATATTTTGAATACTACCCGCGTCCATATTACTGACCATCGCAGTTTGTACAAATAAAGGCATCACATCTAAAACACGAATACCATATTTTTTCCATTCCACATCTAAACCTTCGGTAATTCCGCGAACTGCAAACTTACTGGCTGAATATGAAATGAGATCAGCTTGCCCATAAATTGCAGAAGCTGAAGAGAGATTAATGACGCGTGCAAAAGAAGCTTGCTTTAAATAAGGAAGAGCAGCATGGCAGCCATTGATGACGCCGTTTACATTAATATTGATTGTTCTTTGGTGTGAATTGATATCGATGTGTTCAAAGGCCCCAGAATATAAAATTCCTGCGTTATTCACTAAAATATTAAGCTCGCCAGCCCAGTCGGTAAATTCTTTTAATATAAGTTGCCACTGGCTGTAATCACTAACATCTAAATAGCCAGCGCATGCATTGGGACCTAATTCTGTTGCTAAGCTTTGAGCAAGTGATTCGTTAATATCATAAATACCTACTTTATACCCTTGTTTGTAAAATACTCGTGCAATTTCTGCTCCAATACCTTGAGCTGTGCCACTAATCAGAATGCTATGTTTCATCTTTTTTTCTCTTTATCGTTACAATATGACGAATGATTTGCCGCTTTAATTTTGATCATAGCAAATTAAGATTTTAAATTTACTGACCGACTTTTTGAACTTGAGGGTTACCATGGATAAATTGCTTAAAATTATGCAAGAGCTACGTGAAAAATGTCCGTGGGATCAACAACAAACCCCGATGTCGCTAACTAAATATGCGATTGAAGAGGCATATGAGGTCGAGGCTGCCATTCGTCAGGGCGATATTGATGAAATCCGAAATGAGTTGGGTGATTTGCTACTACAAGTTGTATTTCAATCACAAATGTTTAGTGAGCAAGGGGCGTTCAATTTTCAAGATGTGGTTGAGGCAATTAGTGAAAAATTAATAAGACGTCATCCACATGTGTTTCAAGCTGATCAATTTAATAACTTAACACCCGAACAAGTCAGTGAGCTATGGAAACACATTAAACAACAAGAAAAGCAAGGCAAGCCGCAATCAAGATTAGATGAAATTAAACATGGTCCTGCACTGTCTCAAGCACAGGAAATTCAAAAAAATGTTGCAAAAGTCGGTTTTGATTTCGAAACAGTAGAAGATGCTTATGCAAAACTAGAAGAAGAACTCGGTGAGTTCAAAGAGGCGCTCAAAAGTCAAAATATTGATGAAATTCAAGACGAATTTGGAGATTGTCTGTTTTCATTAGTCAATGTAGGACGTAAACTTAATATTTCAAGTGAAACTTCACTTTTATCAACCATACATAAATTTAGAAGTCGTTTTGCTTTTATTGAAGAGCAAGCCATAAAACAGCAAAGAACATTAGAAGACATGACTTTGTCAGAGATGGATGAATTGTGGAATCAAGCAAAACGACAATTACAAACAGGGGGAAAACGACATGCGATACAGCATGAGACATTGGAAAAATAATTGCTTTATTTTAATGATGTTGTACTTAGGGGTAATTTCACCTTCGGTTTTTGCTCAATCTTTTGATCAAAACTTTCAGGAATGGAAGGCTAAACAGCAGATGTATGACCAAAAGTTAAACATCTCTAAGCCTTCTCATTCTTATGGTTCTAAAAATTCTTATACTAAGAGTTCTGCTGATTCTATAGCGCAAATTCGTTTGAATCAGGCCACTGTAAATGAGTTTCAGCAGTTAAAAGGCGTAGGTGAGAAAAAGGCGCAAGCGATTGTAGAATATAGACAGAAGAACGGAAGTTTTAAAAATATTGACGAAATTAAAAATGTCAAAGGAATCGGGCCTGCTATTTTTGAAAAAAATAAATCGCGTTTAGCCTTATAAAAGTTCTGTTCGTCAATTATCATTTCCTGCGCAATCTAAAGAGAATCAAATTGCCCTTTGTGTGTGTTAGAGCTATGATTAGCGACAACTTGTTATTTACGTCCTGACGTAGGAGACAGCGTCTTTTGCAAACCTTGCGAGCGTCAAAATGTGGTTTGTCCACAGCCCAACTTCCTTCTTCGATTTTAGATGTGATCGATAGTCTGAACAAAGCAGGCTATGAGGCTTATATTGTTGGGGGTGGTGTCCGTGATTTAATGCTAGGACTCAATCCTAAAGATTTCGATGCAGTCACCAATGCAACACCTTCTCAAATTAAAGAGGTTTTTGGTCGTCGATGCCGAATTATTGGCCGTCGATTTGAATTGGCACATGTCTATTCAGGGCGTGAGCTAATTGAAGTTGCGACTTTCCGTGCCCCTCCTAAAAAAGCAGTCACCAACGCTTCTGGCATGATTTTGCGTGACAATAACTGGGGAACAATAGAGCAGGACTTTGCTCGACGCGATTTTTCTATCAATACGCTTTACTACCAACCACGTAAGGGTATTGTGCTCGATTTTTGTAAAGCAATTGATGATGTCAAAAATAAGACTTTACGTTTATTGGGTGATCCTGCACAACGTTTTGAAGAAGATCCGGTGCGTATGCTACGGACATTACGTTTTGCAGCGAAGCTAAATTTCAAGATTAACTCAAATATTCTCGATATTTTTGATGTTGAGATGACACAGTTACTTCGTGATGTTTCTCCGCACCGTTTATACGATGAGTCTCAGAAGCTTTTCACAATGGGTCATTTGGCACGTGTATTACCAATGCTAATTGAATTTGGCGTGTGGAAGCAGCTTTTTGCTGATATTCGTCCAGATCTGACGCCATTTATTCAACGCGCTGCAAAAAATACAGATCAACGTATTCAAATTGGTAAAACCATTAACCCAGCATTTTTCTATGCGGTTTTATTGTGGCAGCCATTTTTAGAACGCTGTGATTTTTATTTAACAAAAGGTGTGGTTCCAGCAGAAGCTCGTGCGCAGGCTGGTTTAGATGTTTTAAAACGTCAAGCCACACGTACAGTCATTCCTCGTTTTGCTGAAACTTTTATTCGTGAAGTTTGGGAAATGCAAACCCGATTGCTTAATCCAAAGCCACAGCAAATTGAAGCATTGGCAAGCCATGCGCGTTTCCGTGCAGGTTTTGACTTCTTATTACTTCGTGAAAAGTCAGGTGATGACTCAACGCAAGGAATGGGAAGTTGGTGGGATGCTTACCAAGAAATGTCAAATGACGAAAAAGAAGCTGCGATTAGCCAATATAATCGTCAAAAAGCGAAAAGTCGTCGTAAGGTTGCTGCTGAACCGATTGAAAGCAATAGAGTTGATGTAGAAATTGAGCCTTTGGTGGATGTTCCAGAACCTCGAAGCCGTCGTGGTAAGAAAGAACGCTCACGACAAGAGCAGACTGTTGATCGTTTTATGGAAAAATCTTCAGCATCACAAGCTAACATGACGAGTGATCACCCAATTTTAAAGCGCAAGCGGGTACAACGTGATTTGAGCCAAGTTATTTTTGGGCCTACACAATGACAGTAACCACGTATATTGGCTTAGGAAGTAACCTAGGTGACTCACGCCAGATTTTGTCTGAAGCAATAGCTAAGCTTAAATCTATTGGTGAAGTGAAGGTCTCCAAACTGTATCAAAGCCCACCCATGGGTCCTCAAGATCAACCTAACTATCTAAATGCAGTCGCTCAGCTAAAAACCGAGTTACTTCCGCTTGACTTACTTGACCAGCTCCAGCGCTTTGAACAGGAAGCTGGGCGTGTGAGACTACGTCATTGGGGTGAGCGAACTTTAGATCTTGATCTACTGATTTATGGCAATGAAAAAATACAAAATGAGCGCTTAACTGTGCCGCACGTAGGAATACTGCAAAGAGATTTTGTTGTGATTCCTTTATTAGATTTAGATGCTGATTTACATATTAATGATCAGCCACTTAAAAATTTAGAACTCTTACAGCAGCCGACGCTGACTGTACTTGCTGATGAGTCTTGGGCTTAAGCCTGACTTATACGTTCTGCAAACTCCTGTAGAGGATACCATCATGATTAGTCTTAGTGACTTAAGAAAATTTAAAGCCGAAGGACGTAAGTTCTCTTGTCTAACTTGTTACGATGCAAGTATGGCAAAAGCAATGGAACTTGCTGAAATTGATACTATCTTAATTGGTGATTCTCTTGGAATGGCAATTCAAGGTCGTGATTCAACGTTACCTGTAACTGTTGAAGACATGGCTTATCATACGGCGGCGGTGCGCCGTGGTAACCAGCATGCATTGATTATGACTGATTTACCATTTATGAGTTATGCCACTTTAAACGATGCTTTGCAGAATGCGAAAACAGTTATGCAAGCTGGTGCCCAGATGATCAAAATCGAAGGCGGTGCATGGCTAAGTGAAACGGTACAAGTGTTAACGCGTAATGGTGTACCTGTATGCGTTCATTTAGGTTTAACACCTCAATCTGTGCATGTATTTGGTGGTTATAAGTTACAAGCTAGAACACGTGAAGCTGCGGATCAACTGATTGCTGACTGTACGGCTGTGGTTGAAGCTGGAGCGGCGGTACTATTGCTTGAATGCGTTCCAGCACAACTAGGCCAAGAAATTGCTGAGCTGTTCCCAAATACTCCAGTGATTGGTATTGGGGCAGGTAATGCGACTGACGGTCAGGTATTGGTTGTACAAGACATGTTAGGTTTGACGTTTGGCAAGGTTGCACGTTTTGTGCGTAACTTCATGAAAGAACAGTCTGGTGAAACAGCTATTTTAGATGCTTTTAAATCTTTTCATGCTGCAGTACAAGATCAGTCGTTCCCTGCCAAAGAACATACTTTCAATGTTGAGCTGTAATTCATGAAAACAGAAACCACTATACAAGGCTTAGCTGCTTCTTTAAATCCTGCTAGAGCTGCACGTAAAATCATTGGTTTTGTCCCAACTATGGGAAATCTACATGAAGGCCATCTCACACTTGTTCGTGAAGCGAAGAAGTTATGTGATGTTGTGGTTGTAAGTATCTTTGTGAATCCGACCCAATTTGGTCCGGGTGAAGATTTTGACAACTATCCACGTACTTTGGAGCAAGATAGCCGTCTACTTGCAGATGTTGGCTGTGACATCGTTTTCGCACCTTCAGTCGAGCAAATGTATGGTACACAGCCTCGTTTAACTAACATTAGTGTTAGTCAAATTACGGATGACTTGTGTGGTAGTTCACGTCCAGGACATTTTGATGGTGTAGCGTTGGTTGTCACAAAACTCTTTAATATTGTGCAGCCAAACTATGCTTTCTTTGGTCAAAAAGATTATCAACAGTTAGCTGTAATTCGCCAGTTTGTTCAAGACTTAAACATTCCGTTAGAAGTTATTGGTGTGCCTATTGTTCGTGCGGCAGATGGTCTGGCATTGAGTTCGCGTAATGGTTATTTGACACCTGAACAGCGTCAAACGGCACCAGTCATCTATCAAGGTCTAAAGCAAGCTGAAGAACAATTACATCAAGGTAAGGATTTGCAACAAGTCTTGGCAGATTTAAAAACGTTGTTGACAGACAATGGTTTTGTTGTGGATTATGTGGAAGCTCGTCAGTCAAATCTGTTACCTGTTACTCAATTTGATCGTAATATTGTGTTGTTTGTTGCGGCTAAGTTGGGTGGGACACGTTTAATTGATAATTTACAAGTTGCCTTTACATCTCAATAATACATAAAAGGACAGCCATGCCATGAAGCGTATACTTATCGTGACAGGACAGTCTGGTTCAGGAAAATCTTCAGCTCTTCAAGTTTTGGAAGATTTGGGCTATTACTGTATTGATAATTTACCTTTGGCATTGCTGCCTGAAATTGTAGCAAAGCTAGATCATGAAAATAATCTTGAACAACTCGCTTTAGGTGTAGATGTCCGAAGTACAAGGGCAGATATGCAGGAGTTCGATCATGTTTTTGAGCAATTACAAAAGCATGGTACGGTTGATGTGATTTACCTGACGACACAAGATCAAGATTTAATTGCTCGATTTAGTGCTTCACGTCGCCCGCATCCGTTGGCGAACCGTTTCAAAAGCCTTTTACAGTGTATTCATGAAGAAAAGCAGTTGCTGATTCCAATTCAGTTCCGTGCCACTGTTCATATTGATACCACAGATAAAAGTGTTCATGATTTAAAACATATCTTGCTGTCAAAATTAGGGCAGTCGGATAACCTGATTGTTATATTGCAGTCATTTGGTTATAAACATGGCATTCCTTTAGATGCTGACTATGTTTTTGACGTACGGCATTTACCAAATCCACATTGGGATTTAGAATTACGCCGTTTTTCTGGTTTAGATGAGCCAGTAAGACAGTTTTTAGAAGCAAGTCCGCAAGCAAATGAAATGTTTGAGGACATACACCACTTCTTAAAAAAATGGTTGCCTGCATTTGCTGAAGGGCATCGTCACTATATGACGATTTCAATAGGTTGCACAGGCGGCCAGCATCGTTCAGTTTATATGGTAGATAGACTAAAACAAGCACTTGAGGCAGAATGGACTGTTCAGGTCTTACACAGAGAAATGAAGCACTGGTCATGATAGACACAACTGTTGATGTAATTAATAAACTCGGTTTACATGCACGTGCATCAGGAAAACTGATAGAGGTCACTACGAAGTTTCGTTCGTCAATTCAGATTGGTAAGGGCGATCATTTGGTAGATGCAAAGAATATTATGTCGTTACTGATGTTAGGTGCAGGTAAAGGGACCACTTTACGTTTGGTCATTGATGGCGCTGACGAAGAACAGGCATTAAATGAAGTACAGGCGTTATTCGCCGCAAAATTTTATGAGGCAGATTAATCGTGGCACGTCGTCCCCAGCGTTATACTGAAGAAGATTTTGATTCTTTAGAAGGACGTGCAAGTAAAACCGAACAGAAAAAAGCAGTTCAACGTATGGCTGCTTTAGGTGAGCAGTTAGCACAACTTTCTATCAAACAGATTCAAAAACTTCCAGTTGATGAGCGTTTAATTGATGCTCTTTTAGAAGTCCAGAATATTAGTTCGTTTGAAGCACGCCGTCGCCAGTTTCAGCGTGTTGGTAAACTCTTGCGTAATGAAGATGAGACAGTCATTTTGTCTTATTTGACACCTCAACAAGGTGCGAAAAAGCAAGCTCAACTTATGCGTTGGGTAGATCGTATGATTGAACAGGGTGATCCTGCAATCAATGAGTTTAGCAAAATTTATAATGCATCAGAGCGTCATACTTTGCGTCAACATGTGTTAAGAATTAACCGTGATAAAACTCAGCAAGTTGCAGAAGCAGATCTTGAAGCATCTAAAAAGAAGTTTATTAACTACGTGCAACAAATTGCTTTATTGTCAGATCAAGGCTAATACCTTTCAAATAAAAAAGCGACGTTCAATACGTCGCTTTTTTATTTGAAAATATTTAAACGCGCTCCTTTGCCCATTCACGCAAGATAAATTTTTGTAATTTGCCTGTTGATGTCTTTGGAATTTCGGTAATGACCACATCCTTAGGAACTTTAAAGCGAGCAAGCTCTTTTTGGCAGTGTGCAATAATT
Source organism: Acinetobacter sp. H1(2024) (assembly GCF_046557555.1). NCBI lineage: Bacteria > Pseudomonadati > Pseudomonadota > Gammaproteobacteria > Moraxellales > Moraxellaceae > Acinetobacter > Acinetobacter sp. H1(2024). The sequence goes on along the minus strand of NZ_JBKGFO010000004.1, from coordinate 36,589 downwards.
TCTTCAGGAGTTGCTGTAGCACCTGTTTTTAATTCAATAAATGCACATGGTACTTCTTGCCAACGTTCATCGGGTTTTGCCACAACAGCAGCTGTTAAAACTGCAGGATGCTTATATAAAACGTCTTCTACCTCTAAAGATGAAATATTCTCTCCACCGGAAATAATAATATCTTTGGAACGATCCGTAATTTTTGCATAACCATCTGGATGACAAACCGCTAAATCTCCAGTGTGGAACCAACCACCTGCAAATGCCTCTTCAGTTGCTTTTGGATTTTTTAAATATCCCTTCATCACAATATTGCCACGGAACATAATTTCTCCCATGGTTTCACCGTCATTTGGTACAGGTTGCATCGTTTCAGGGTCTAGCACTCGCATACTGTCCTGAAGCGGGTAAGGCACGCCCTGACGTGAATGTAGTTGTGCTTGCTCTGTAATAGAAAGATCGCTCCATCCTGCTTGAGAGGCACAAAGCGCGGATGGTCCATAAGTTTCAGTTAAACCATAAACGTGGTTTACATTAATTCCAATATTTCGCATACCTTCAATCACGGCGACAGGAGGTGCTGCTCCCGCAACCATAACTTCTACATGATGTTCTAAGTTCGGCTGTTTTTCTTTAGGTAGATTAATAATCATGGACAGCACAATTGGAGCACCGCAGAAATAATCAACTTTATGTTTTGCAATAAGCTGCATAGCCAGTTCAGGGTCAACTTTGCGTAAGCAAATATTGGTTCCACCACTGGCTGCAATACTCCATGCAAAGCACCAGCCATTACAATGGAACAGAGGAAGCGTCCATAAATAAACGGCTCGAGGTTTCATGCCACAGGCTAGAATATTGCTCGCTGCATTTAAGTAAGCCCCACGGTGGTGATAAACCACTCCCTTAGGGTTGCCTGTTGTCCCAGAGGTGTAATTTAAGCTAATCGCATCCCACTCATCTTGCGGCAAATGCCATTCAAAATTAGCATCACCTTGAGCAATCCATTCTTCATATTCAAACGAACCAAGAAATTGATTTTCTCCCTCATATTCTTCATCAGCTACATCAATCACAATAATACGTTGGTTAGGAATCAGTGAGAGGGCTTCTCTGGCTAAATTAACAAACTCTGGGTCAACTAAAAGTACTTTAGTTTCAGCATGCTCTAGCATAAAGGCGATGGTTTTAGCATCTAAACGAGTATTTAATGTATTAAGAACAGCACCAGCCATAGGTACAGCAAAATGTGCTTCGATCATTGCGGGTATATTGGGCAATAATACAGAAACAGTATCATTTTTAGTAATACCTAATTGTTGAAGCTGAGAGGCAAATTGCCGACAACGCTGATAAGTTTCTTTCCACGAAATATAGCGATTGCCATGAATAATCGAAGCCTGATCTGGATATATATAAGCTGCCCGTTCTAAATACCGCAAAGGGGATAACGCAATAAAGTTTGCTTGTGTACGTGGTAATTCATCGTATGCACTAACCATGTGAAACAACTCCATGTTCTATTTTTTAATTCATTCTTTGAAAATATGACTTAATATTAATCAAAGCATTAATGCTTTAGTCTTAAACAGAAATACCCCTCAGTCAGAAAATGAGCACAAATGCTATTTCCATCATGTTAAATCAGTTCTGATGAATAATTATCCTATTTATGTATTTCTTAAAATTTATGAGAAACACTTACGAAAGTCACTTATTGCTGTTTACCATATAACCAACATCTATTTATGATTTTATGAGCACAAAGGTTTTCACTTGGCGTGAACAAGTGTAAAATCTTTCTGGTTTTTAATTTTGATTTACACCGTTTTTATATTTTGAGGTTCGCCTCGATCATAATCTCGCGGTGAAATGCTCCTTCGTATAGGGCATCACTCCTTAAGGATTTTTTTATGCCAATTATCACATTGCCAAATGGCGATCAAAAAAGTTTTGATCACCCTGTATCTGTTATGGAAGTCGCTCAAAGTATTGGGCCTGGTTTAGCAAAAAACACCGTTGCTGGACGAGTAAATGATCGCCTAGTTGATGCATGTGACTTAATTACCGAAGACTCGACCTTACAAATTATCACTCCAAAAGATGAAGAAGGTCTTGAGATCATTCGCCATTCTTGTGCACACCTTGTAGGGCATGCTGTAAAGCAGCTTTTCCCTGAAGCTAAAATGGTGATTGGTCCAGTCATCGAAGAAGGTTTTTATTACGATATCTGGATGCCACGTCCTTTCACATTAGATGACATGGCAGCGATCGAAGAGCGTATGAAAAAGCTCATCGACCAAGATTACGATGTTGTTAAAAAAATGACACCACGTGATGAAGTCATTGCTGAATTTACTGCACGCGGTGAAGAATATAAATTACGCTTGATTGCAGACATGCCTGAAGAAACACAAATGGGCTTGTACTACCATCAAGATTATTTAGATATGTGTCGTGGTCCACACGTACCAAATACTAAATTTTTAAAATCATTCAAGCTTACAAAAATCTCTGGCGCTTACTGGCGTGGTGATGCAAAGAATGAACAGCTTCAACGTATTTATGGTACTGCTTGGGCTGATAAAAAACAGTTAGCAGCTTATATCAAGCGTATTGAAGAAGCTGAAAAGCGTGACCATCGTAAAATTGGTAAAGCGTTAGACTTGTTCCATATGCAAGAAGAAGCACCGGGTATGGTGTTCTGGCATGCAAATGGTTGGACTATTTATCAAGTACTAGAGCAGTACATGCGTAAAGTTCAGCAAGACAATGGTTACCAAGAAATTAAAACTCCACAAATCGTAGACTTTACGCTTTGGGAGAAATCTGGCCATGCAGCAAACTATGCAGAAAACATGTTTACGACTCATTCAGAAAGTCGTAACTATGCTGTAAAGCCAATGAACTGTCCTTGTCACGTTCAAGTGTTCAACCAAGGCTTGAAATCTTACCGTGATTTACCAATTCGTTTAGCTGAGTTTGGTTCTTGTCACCGTAATGAACCATCTGGTTCTTTACACGGTATTATGCGTGTTCGTGGCTTTACCCAAGATGATGCACATATCTTCTGTACTAAAGAACAGATTGGAAAAGAAGTTGCAGACTTTATTAAACTCACTTTAGATGTTTATAAAGACTTTGGCTTTGAAGAAGTTCAAATGAAGTTGTCTACTCGTCCGGAAAAGCGTGTAGGTGATGACGCACTTTGGGATTTAGCTGAAAAATCTTTAGCAGATGCTTTAGATGAAGCTGGTCTTAAATGGGAGTTGCAGCCGGGTGAAGGCGCATTCTATGGTCCAAAGATTGAGTTCTCTTTAAAAGACTGTCTTGGTCGTGTATGGCAATGTGGTACCATTCAGTGTGACTTCAACTTGCCAGTTCGTTTAGACGCTTCTTATGTAACTGAAGAAAACGAACGTGATCAGCCTGTAATGTTGCACCGTGCAATTCTTGGTAGTTTTGAGCGTTTTATTGGTATACTAATTGAACACTACGCTGGTTTTATGCCGCCTTGGTTATCACCTGTACAAGCATGTGTCATGAATATTACCGATGCTCAAGCTGAAGCAAGTGAACAAGTTGTGGCAAAACTCAAGGAAAATGGCCTTCGCGCTATTTCTGACTTGAGAAATGAAAAAATCGGATTTAAGATTCGTGAGCGTACTCTAGAGCGCATTCCTTACCTGTTAGTTCTTGGTGATCGAGAAGTTGAAGAAGGTACAGTGAATGTACGTACTCGCTCAGGAAAAAATTTAGGTACTATGTCAGTGGATGCTTTCATTGACTTAGTGAAATCTGCCGTCGCCGAACGTGGCCGGTATATTGTGGAGTAAGAAAGATTAAACAGCCTGACCGTAACCAACAACAAGGTGCAAAGAGTAACCGTCCAGCAATTAACGATGAGATCCGTGCAAAAGAAGTACGCCTCGTCGCTGCTGATGGTGAGCAAAAAGGAATTGTTTCATTAAATGAAGCACTGCGTGCTGCTGAGGATGCAGATCTTGACCTTGTTGAGATTGTCGCAAACGCTGAGCCGCCTGTTTGTAAAATCATGGATTACAACAAGCACTTGTTTGACCTGAAACAGAAGCAAAAAGATGCCAAGAAAAAACAGCATCAAGTGCAAGTGAAGGAAATCAAACTACGCCCAGCAACTGATGTAGGTGATTATCAAGTTAAGCTTCGTGCTATTTTGAAGTTCCTTGAAGAAGGCAATAAAGTCAAAATCACCTTACGTTTCCGTGGTCGTGAAATGGCTCACCAACAACTTGGTTTAGCTCAATTACAAAAAATTGAAGCAGATGTAGCTGAGTTTGGGGTTGTAGAGCAAGCTCCGAAAATGGAAGGTCGACAAATGGGTATGTTACTTGGACCTAAAAAGAAAAAGTAATACTCAAAAAAAGCACTGCAAAAGCAGTGCTTTTTTTTGCTTGTCATTTTGTGGTTTAGTTCCTTTAAAGTGCGATTTAATAACTTTTTGAACCAAAGTTATTCTCAAATTTTATGTGTTTTTTGGTGTTGGAAATATTATTGTATTACCCAAAACATGATATAACGCAAGACGCAGTCATGATAACGATGAATAGGAAAATAGAATGATTGATCTATATTATTGGGGCACACCCAATGGACATAAAATCACAATTGCCTTAGAAGAAATGGGACTGGATTACACTCTTTATCCAATTAATATTTTAGAAAATGATCAATTTCAACCCGACTTCCTAAGAATCTCTCCAAATAATAAAATTCCTGCAATTGTTGATCAGGATGGTCCTCGTGGTGAGCCAATTTCAGTATTTGAATCAGGCGCAATCTTACAATATTTAGGTCGAAAAACTGGCTTGTTCTATCCAACTGACGAGCAAGAGCGAGTTGAAGTAGAACAATGGCTCATGTGGCAAATGGGTGGTTTAGGCCCGATGTTAGGACAAAATCATCACTTCAATCGCTTTGCACCAGAGAAAATTCCTTACGCCATAGAGCGTTATTTGAATGAAACTAAACGTCTATATGGTGTATTAAACAAACAGCTTATAGGGCAAAAGTTTGTTGCAGGCGAATACTCAATTGCGGATATGGCAATTTTACCTTGGATTCTGCGCTATGAATGGCAGGGTATTCAATTAGAGGACTACCCATATGTACAAGAATACATTGTTCGCTTAACAGCACGTCCAGCTGTACAAAAAGCATTATCAATTAAAGTCATCTAATTTTACTTGATAGGTAATGAATAAAGTGAAAGGTGATTTGGTTTAATTAGAATGCTAAGTTACTTTTTACTTTTTTTGAGTGCTTTTGGGGCGGCTACATTATTACCGCTACAATCAGAAGCTGTACTCGCTGCTTTATTATTAAAAAATCAACAGTCCGCTTTTCTTCTCATTTCAATTGCTACTTTCGGAAATGTACTCGGTTCATGTGTGAACTGGTGGTTAGGTTTAAAAATAGAACAGTTTAAACATAAAAAATGGTTCCCAGTTTCTGAAAAACGTTTAGAACAAGCTCAACGTTTTTATCATAAGTATGGCTTTTATTCGCTGCTTTTAAGTTGGACACCTGTGATTGGTGACCCTATTACTTTGGTTGCTGGCTTATTCAAAGAAAATTTTTGGCGCTTTTTATTTATGGTTCTTATTGCTAAGGCTGGGCGTTATATTTTCATTTATTGGGTAATTACAGACTTTATTTAAAGTAAAAGCATCCGAAGATGCTTTTATTAAAAGGATTTAATTAGTCTTCTGAGCTTTTGGTAATGTCGACTTTAAATAGGTCGTTGGTTTTTAACCAACAGAACGTGACCACTGCAAGTGTCATACAACCACCAAAAATAGTCGCGGCAATCGTTCCCAAATATTTAGCTGCTAGGCCTGATTCAAATGCACCCAATTCATTACTAGATGAAACGAACATTCCATTTACAGCCGCAACGCGACCACGCATATTTTCTGGCGGGAAAATTTGCAAAATGGTTTGTCTAACCACAACTGAAATACTGTCACAAGCACCTGTCATCGCCAGTGCAAATAGTGATAACCACATATTGTTTGAGAAAGCGAAAAGAATCGTAAATATACCAAACCCAGCAACTGCGAGTAGCATGTTACGCCATGCGTGTTGAGTTGGAGGAAAACGAGTCAAAGCAATCATGGTAATGAGTGCACCAATAGATGGTGCTGCACGCAGATAACCTAAGCCTTCTGGTCCCACTTTTAAAATATCTTCTGCAAAGATAGGCAGTAGGGCAATCACACCTCCAAATAAAACAGAGGCAAGGTCTAGAGAAATAGCCCAGAGAACTATTTTGGTTTTCCATATAAAGCGGAAACCATCACCTAAGCTTTCTAATACATTGGTAGTTTCAATTTTAGGAAAGCTTCGTTTTTGTAATAAATTAATGAGAATAAAACAGATGCTGAGTAGGGCTGCAACACTAAAAAGACTGGTTTCTCTACCTAAGTAAGCAAGCATAAACCCACCTAGCATAGGCCCAATAATCACGCCACTTTGCCAACCAATCGTTGTCCATGTTGCGCCATTGGCATAAAGCTCGCGTGGAATTAAGAATGGTTTCAATGATGTGGCAGAGGGATTGTAAAACCCACGTATGGTACCTAAGCCAAAAATCACTGCATAAATACCCCAAGAAAGGAAATTTACACTGATATGACCTAAACCATGCAAATGAAACAGCAACCACAAAACTAAAGGTAGAGGCACTGAGAAAAATAAACAGATTTTCATAATGACCTGTTTATTAAATTTATCAGCAAAATAGCCACCCCAAAGCGATAGGGCAATAAATGGAATGGCTTCTGCTAATCCAATTAAGCCTAAAGTTAGAGGGTCTTTGGTAATTTGATAAAGTGAATAAGCAACAATAATTTCTTGAATCAAAATTGCTAACGTTAAGCAAAATTGATTAATGGTAACAATAGAGAAATCTCTATAGCGCAGTGCAGCGAATGCATCATGTTTCTGCATTTGAAATATCGTATGTTGATAATTTGAACATATTATAGAGTGAAATAAGCCACGATGCTGAATTTATTAGCAATCACTACCTTCTAAAAAAATGATATGAATTTTTTAGTTTGTTAAGTTGGTAATCCAAAAAAATGCTAAGAGTAGTTTTAATTTTAGTCAGCATGCTATAAAATACGCGCTTCCTTACCTGCAGGTCGATTTTGCAATGGTGCGATCGCGCCGAACAGGTGCCTAAAAGAGGTTACTATGGCTAAGTTAAAAACTCGCCGTGGTGCAGCTAAACGCTTCAAAGCGACTGCAAACGGTTTTAAGCGTAAACAAGCGTTCAAGCGCCACATCTTGACCAAAAAATCTGCTAAACGTATCCGTCAATTACGCGGCTGTGTAATGGTTCATGTTTCTGACATGAATTCAGTTCGTCGTATGTGCCCATACATCTAAGGAGATTATAAATGGCTCGTGTAAAACGTGGTGTAGTGGCTCATCGTCGTCACAAAAAAATTCTTGCTCGCGCTAAAGGTTACTATGGTGCTCGTTCACGCGTTTACCGCGTAGCGTTCCAAGCGGTAATCAAAGCTGGTCAATACGCTTACCGTGACCGCCGTCAAAAGAAACGTCAATTCCGTGCTCTATGGATTGCGCGTATCAATGCTGGTGCTCGTCAAAACGGTTTGTCTTACAGCCGTATGATCGATGGCTTGAAAAAAGCTCAAGTGATCATCGACCGTCGCGTATTAGCTGACATCGCTATGCATGATGCAGTAGCATTTGCTGCTTTAGCTGAAAAAGCTAAAGGCGCATTAGCTGCATAAGCTTAGAGATTCAAAGAAAGACCGCTTTTTAGCGGTCTTTTTTATTTTTAGCGGTTCTATTTTAAAAAGAGAAAATAATCAGAGATAAATGATGAAAGACGAAAAATTTTTAAATGATTTAATTCAAAAAGTGCAGCAAGGTCACCAGTATAAATACTTATATTTCTGGGGACATACTCCTAAACAAGCTGATCTTGTTGATAAAAGCTGTTTTAGCCAGTGGTTCCCTGCGCAATTTAAGGTGGAAGGTGTCGAGTACTTTACTGCTGAGCACTATATGATGGCGCAAAAAGCAAAATTATTTAATGATGAAGAAATTTTTGCACGAATTTTGCAGGTTAAACATCCGAATGAAGCGAAGCAGCTAGGCCGTAAAGTGCGTAATTATGACGAACAGATATGGCAAGAAAATCGTTTTGACATCGTGGTGCAGGCGAATTTTGCTAAATTTTCACAGCATACTGAATTGAAAAAATTCTTATTGGCAACGAAAGACCGTATTTTGGTTGAAGCATCTCCAGTCGATAAAATTTGGGGTATTGGTATGGCGCAAGACCATCCACACATCCAAGATCCATCTCTATGGCAAGGTCTAAATTTGTTGGGATTTGCTTTAATGCATGTTCGAGAGCAGTTTTTAACTGAGTAGGTGCATGTGAGACTAATCAATACTTCATTCTAAAAAGTAGTGACGTGAGGGGAGTGAATTGAAACCATTAAATGACACAGATATTCGTATAGCAACATTTAAGGATGCATTATCTATTGCAGAAGTACATGTGCAAGCTTGGAAAGAAACCTATACCGGTATGGTTAAGCAAGAAATATTAGATGAGCTTAACGTACTAGATAAAGAACAGTTATGGAAAGAGATAAGCAGAAGTCCTAATCATAAGTTATTTATCTATACTGAAAATGGAGTAGTAAAAGGCTTTCTCGATGGTTATTTAAATCCAGAAAATAATGTTGCTGAAATTCTTGCTTTTTATCTTTTAAAAGAAGTTCAAAAACAAGGCATAGGTCGTGAGTTATTTCAAAAGTTCTATCAATGCGCTTTAAATCAAGGTTATGCTTTTATTCGTTTAGAGGTTTTTAATAAAAATCCGAGTCGCTTCTTCTATGAAAAAATGGGAGCAAAGTTAATTGCTGAAGCCGAACTACCAGAGTTCGGCTTCGGAATAACAGAGTTGCTTTATCAATGGGAACTTTAATCAAGATTAAAGCCCAAAATAATAAGCTAAGGCACAAATAATAATGGTTAAAATAATGAGCTTGATTACACCTGTTCCACCAGTTTTATGATGAGGTGCTTTTAAATGAGTTACGGACTCATTTGTTGCATCAAAAGGAGAGGGTTTCTCAACAGGTTTTAATTGAGCAGTTTGATAATGATTGGCAGCTTTAACAATCAGCTTTGCAAACAGATCATCAGTTTTATGGGTAAAATTTCTTAAGTTAATAATTTGTTCTTGGTCTAAGTCTTCCCCTAAAGGATCATTTGCGGCGCGTTTCTTTTGCTCCAAATAATCTGATAAAGCTTGGGTGCGGTAGAGGAGTTGGTGTGCACAATCAGCTGGATAATTTTCAGGAATAAGAGCAAGAGTTGGTTGATGATCTATTGAGATTTGATGAGTTGACCCATCAAAATATTTTTTCTCAAATTTAGGTTCTTCAAAACCTGCTGCATACTTACTTCGAAATAACTCAGATTCCATAAAGTCAGCAATTTCATCCCATTGAGGTGCTTTTAAGTCAGCATCAACTTTCTTAGATAATTTTTCATTCAGTTCAAAACGCCAGAAAGTTTCTAAACGTAAATCACTACGCTGATTTAAAGGTGGCTCAAATTCATTATCACTGCTGTACCATTCGGCAAGCTCATGGCCAAAAATCCATGCGATTTTTTTATTGTTTTGATGGCTCACAATAAAATGGGTATAGGGTAAAAGTTCTACATTATTATTTGGATTCTGCTCTTCATTTAAGATGGTTGATAAGTGAAGAGAGATTTGGGTTGTTCCCTGTTTTTTGAGTGCTTCTAGCCAAACTTGGAAATGTTGAGCAAGTAAATGCTGTGAAATTAAGTCACGAAACTGAAAACTATGTTGATCAAAAATATGATGTTGTCGCCATTGGTTGAAGCTTAAATTCTGGCGAAGGTATTCATTACCGTAGGTCACAAGTGTAAGTTGTTGTTTCCAAATCTGATTGAGCGCCATAATAATTGATCTCATTGACGATAGTATTATTTTATACGTTTTATCTTTTTGTTGCCTAATACATTTTTCATGATGGATAAACTTCATCAATACGGTGAAAAACTGTTAGAATGCAGTGTTTTATTATATTTTTAAATTTGTTGCTTTGAGAGTTAATATGTCACTGGAAGCCCTGACCACAGAAGCGCTTGCTGCCATTGCAGCAGCTCAAGACCTTGTTGCACTTGATCAGGTGCGTGTGCAATTTACAGGGAAAAAAAGCCAGCTTGCAGAACAATCGAAAGCATTAGGGAAAATGGACCCTGAAGAACGCAAAGTACAAGGTGCTGCGATTCATGCTGTTCGAGAAACAATTAATAGCGCTTTAACTGAGCGTCAAACGGCATTACAACAAGCTGCGCTAGCGCAAAAACTAGCAAATGAGACCATTGATATTACTTTACCAGGTCGTGGACAGCGCATTGGTACAGTTCATCCTGTTACTCAAGTACAAGAACGTATTTGCCAGTTCTTTACTAAAGCTGGTTTTACGGTTGCAACAGGACCGGAAGTTGAAGATGACTATCATAACTTTGAAGCATTAAATATTCCTGGGCACCATCCTGCACGTGCCATGCACGATACTTTCTATTTCGATGCAAACCATTTGTTGCGTACGCATACTTCTGGTGTGCAAATTCGTACCATGGAAACAAGCCAGCCGCCAATTCGTATTGTATGTCCGGGCCGTGTATATCGCTGTGACTCAGACCAAACGCATTCGCCAATGTTCCATCAAATCGAAGGTTTGTACGTTGCTGAGAACACCAGCTTTGCTGAATTAAAAGGTTTATTAATTAACCTACTGAATGAATTTTTTGAGAAAGATTTAAAAGTACGTTTCCGCCCATCATATTTCCCATTTACAGAGCCTAGTGCAGAAGTGGATATCATGGATGAGCGTGGACGTTGGTTAGAAGTATTAGGCTGTGGCATGGTACATCCAAATGTATTACGCGCTGCAGGTATTGATCCTGATAAATACAAAGGCTTTGCTTTTGGTTTAGGGGTAGAGCGTTTTGCAATGTTGCGTTATGGCATCAATGATTTGCGTATGTTCTATCAAAATGATGTGCGTTTCTTACGCCAATTTGCCTAACATTTTTTCAGGATTAAATAAGGTTTATAAAGATGAAGATTAGCGAAAATTGGTTACGCACATGGGTTAACCCAGCAATTGATAGTGATACATTATCTGATCAGTTAACTATGCTTGGTCTTGAGGTAGATGAACTAGCACCTGTTGCTAAGCCATTTACTGGGGTTGTGGTTGGTGAGGTTCTAACAGTTGAACAGCATCCAGATGCAGACCGTCTACGTGTCACAACAGTGAATATTGGTTCAGGTGAGCCTCTGCAAATTGTATGTGGTGCTCCTAACGTTCGTGCTGGCATGAAAGCACCTGTCGCAACTATTGGCGCAGTATTACCAGGTGATTTTAAAATCAAAAAAGGTAAGCTTCGTGGTGTCGAGTCACAAGGTATGTTGTGCGGTGCTTCTGAAATTGACCTTGAAGATAAAATCGATGGTTTGCTTGAGCTACCTGCCGATGCTCCAGTAGGGGTAAACATCCGTGAATACTTAAAACTTGATGATAACGTCATCGATATCAGTATTACACCAAACCGTGGTGACTGTTTCAGTATCCGTGGTATCGCACGTGAGATTGCGGTAATCAACCAACTGCAAATGAATGAGCCTGAAATCAAATCAGTTGATGCGACAATCGCTAATGAGAAAAAAGTAGTGATCAGCACGGATGGTGCTCCACGCTACTTAGGACGTGTAGTTAAAAACGTAAATATAAAAGCTGCGACCCCAGAGTGGATGGAACAAGCTTTAGCGCGTTCAGGAATTCGTACTCACAGCATTCTGGTTGATGTAACGAACTATGTTCTCATGGAATTGGGTCAGCCAATGCATGCTTTCGATTTAGCTAAAATTGAAGGAACTGTGCACGTTCGCCAAGCTAAGCCACAAGAAACGTTACAACTTTTGAATGATCAAGAAGTTGAGTTGCAAGAAGATATAATGGTGATTGCGGATGACCAGAAAGCATTAGCAATCGCTGGTATTATGGGCGGTCTAGCATCAAGTGTAACTGATGATACAGCTGATATCTTCTTGGAGAGCGCATTCTTCGCTCCACTTGCGATTGCTGGGCGTGCTCGCCGTTTTGGTTTACATACAGATTCTTCGCAACGTTATGAACGCGGTGTAGATTTTGAATTGCCATTAATTGCGATGAATCGTGCTTCTCAGCTCATTCAAGAATTAGCGGGTGGTGAGTTTGGTCCTATCACTGTAGCTGAAAAAACGGATTTACTTCCAAAACGTGAAGCTATTGAACTTAAGCAAGCTCAAGTAGACCAATTATTGGGATATCAAGTTGCTGCTGATTTCATTACAGATGCTTTAACTCGACTAGGGTGTAGCGTAACTGTTAAAGCTGAAGGTGAGTGGAGCGTTGTTCCTCCATCACATCGTTACGATATGGCAATTTATCAAGATTTGATTGAGGAAGTTGCACGTATTGATGGGTATGACAATATCCAAATTAGTCTACCAAGCATGGATGTTCAGCTTGCTAAGTACCAAGATCGTTTTGAAATTGCACAGTTACGCCAAACAGTAGTTACTTTGGGCTACCAAGAAGCAATTAGTTTTAGCTTTGCTGATGCAAAACTTGAAAAGCAATTGAACCCACAAGTAAATCCATTAATGCTCGCAAATCCAATTTCAAGTGATTTGGCAGCAATGCGTAGCACTTTGCTTTCTAGTTTAATTCCTTGTGTCCAATATAATTTAAATCGTCAGCAAAGCCGTGTGCGTTTCTTTGAGCTTGGTTTGCGTTTTGATTATCAAAATGCTACGTCTATTCAAGACTTAAAGCAAATCCCGACATTAGCTTTAATTGCTGTAGGTTCTCGTGAACCAGAGTCATGGCATGTTAAGCCACAGCCAATGGATTTCTTCGACTTCAAAGGTGAAGTAGAAGAAGTTTTAGCTGCTGGACGTGTCAAAGTTGAATATGTACGCTCAGAGCGTGCTTGGTTACATCCGGGACAATCAGCTGAAATTTTAGTTGATGGTAAATCAATTGGTTACCTAGGCCGTTTGCACCCATCTTTAGAAAATGAGCTCGATTTGAGCACAACTTGGGTTGCTGAGCTTGATCAGGCAGCAGTTTTGCAATCTTATGTATCTAATTTTACAGAATTATCACGTTTTCCTTCGGTTAGACGTGATATTGCGCTTTTAATCTCTGATAATATAAATGTTAGAGATATTCAGCAGTTAATCGAAAAAACTGGTGGAGAGCTTTTAGACTCTACTTGGTTATTCGATGTGTATACGGGGCAGGGTGTCGAAGAAGGTAAACGCTCATTAGCGTTTGCACTACTATGGCAACATCCTTCACGTACGCTTGAAGATGCTGAAATTAAATCTGGTATGGACAATATAATCCAAGTGTTGGAAAACACTTATCAAGCGACATTGAGGGCCTCATGACAGCACTAACTAAAGCAGACATGGCTGATCATTTAAGTGAGTTAACCAGCTTAAATCGCCGTGAAGCAAAACAAATGGTCGAGTTGTTCTTTGACGAAATTAGCCAAGCGCTGATTGCGGGTGAGCAGGTTAAGCTTTCTGGTTTTGGTAATTTCGAACTTAGAGATAAACGCGAACGTCCAGGACGCAATCCTAAAACAGGCGAAGAAATTCCAATTTCTGCTCGCCGAGTAGTGACCTTTAGAGCAGGTCAGAAATTTAGACAACGTGTTGGAAATGAGCAGATCGATTGATCTGCTTTTTTTTATTTATAATTTTTAATGGTTTGGAATAAAGTATATTTTATAGGTGATAAATATTATTTAAATAATATATAACGTAGCTATTGTTTAAATTATAAAATTTAAGCATAAAAAAAGAGGACATAAAGTCCTCTTTTTTATCTAATCTAGAGTATAGATTAGTGTGCAGCAGAAGCAGCAGCATCAGTAGCAGTAGCAGCAGCGTCAGAAGCAGCAGTAGCAGCGTCAGAAGCAGCAGCAGTTTCAGAAGCAGCAGCGTCAACAGCAACAGCAGCTTCAGAAGCAGCAGCAGTAGCTTCAGAAGCAGCAGCTACAGCTTCAGAAGCAGCAGCAGCAGCTGGAGCTTCTTCTTTCTTAGAACAACCAACGAAAGCTAAAGTAGCGGCAACAGCAGCAGCAACAGCGAATTTTTTGAATAACATGGCATCACTCTCACAAAAAAATTTGAGATTAAAAAAACCTAAGTTAGGCTGTTTTGCTTTTATTATTCCTAAACGTAGCTAGGTAACAACGCATGGAGCAGTCTAACTGGTCTGCCGCTATGCTATCACTGCGAATGTTGAAATACTACTGCCACCTGTCAAAAAAGCGTAGAAAAAACGAAAAAACAGGCTGTTTTTTAACAGAAAAAAACAATCAATTAGATTAAACATATTGGAAAAGGTATAAGTAAGCTACTAAAAAACCTAATTTTTTTATACTAAAAATATTTGTTTTCAAAAACTTAAATATATTCTTACATAGAAAACAACAAAATGTATTTTTGTGTAAAGCTTGTCAACCAAATAAAAAAGCTACTCAATAGAGTAGCTTTTTTGAATGATAGTAAAATTGATTAAGTTGAAGCTTTACGTTTCATTTGATCAAAGAAATCATCATTTGTTTTGGTTTCTTTCATACGATCAAGTAAGAATTCCATAGCAGCCAACTCATCCATAGGGTGAAGAAGTTTGCGGAGAATCCAGACTTTACGTAATTTATCTTCATCCATTAGACGTTCTTCGCGACGTGTGCCAGACTTTTTGATATTCATGGCAGGGAAGACACGCTTTTCAGCAATACGGCGATCAAGCGTAATTTCTTGGTTACCAGTACCTTTGAATTCTTCGTAAATTACATCGTCCATTTTACTGCCAGTTTCAATAAGCGCAGTAGAAATGATCGTTAAAGAACCACCTTCTTCGATGTTACGGGCAGCACCAAAGAAACGTTTAGGACGTTCTAATGCGTGAGCATCTACACCACCTGTTAGTACCTTGCCAGATGAAGGAATTACAGTGTTGTATGCACGAGCTAAACGTGTAATAGAGTCAAGCAAAATCACAACATCTTTTTTATGTTCAACAAGACGTTTTGCTTTTTCAATCACCATTTCTGCAACTTGTACGTGACGTGCAGGTGCTTCATCAAATGTTGAGGCAACAACTTCACCGCGTACAGTACGCTCCATTTCAGTTACTTCTTCTGGACGCTCATCAATAAGTAGAACAATAAGGAAAACTTCCGGATTGTTTCTAACAATAGATTGAGCAATGTTTTGAAGTAACATTGTTTTACCCGCTTTTGGCGGTGCAACAATAATTGAACGTTGACCTTTACCAATTGGGGCAACTAAGTCGACAACACGAGCAGTTAAGTCTTCTGTCGTACCATTACCTAGTTCCATAACCAATTGTTCGGTTGGGAAAAGAGGAGTTAAGTTTTCAAATAAAATTTTATTTCGAGAATTTTCTGGCGTGTCATAGTTAATTTGATTAACTTTGAGCAACGCAAAATAACGCTCACCTTCTTTTGGAGGGCGAATAGTACCTGTGATGGTATCACCTGTACGCAAGTTAAAGCGTCGGATTTGTGAAGGACTCACATAAATATCATCCGGACCTGCTAAATACGAACCTGCGGCAGAGCGCAAAAAACCAAAACCATCAGAGAGAATTTCAAGAACGCCGTCACCAAAAATTTCTTCGCCATTCATTGCATGGCGTTTCAAGATGGCAAAGATAATATCTTGCTTTCGGTTACGAGCCATACCTTCAAGGCCCATAAATTCAGCAATTTTAATTAGTTCGCCGATTGGTTTTTTCTTGAGTTCAGTTAAATTCATAAGGGTCAGAATTAGGAAAGAGTAGAGTGTGGTTTAAAAGAAGAAAAATCGCTCGCATACAAAAAAGAGTATCGCAATTGTATTTACACAATAACAATTCAGAAGTCTGATTAACTGTTTCGAAGAGAAATGTGAAAAAACAATTTCTGTTGCCGAGTGGCGATCTTTATGTTTGTGTCTTGTAAGAAGCCGGACAGAAGACGATTCCCTTCAGTGCCTCTTGAGCATGCAATATAAGTGAGATCAGCTAATTTGTCAATTTATAGCCGAAAAAAATACGCTATATAGGTATAGCGTATTTTTATCTATAACGTTTCGTTTTAAACGTTTTCGTCAATAAAGCTAACGAGTTTAGAACGAGGTACAGCACCGATTTGTTGAGCTACTACTTCACCATTTTTGAAAAGTAATAGAGCAGGAATATTACGGATATTGTATTTTACTGCAGTATCTTCACAAGAAGTCACGTCAACTTTAACGATTTTTACTTTACCAGCATATTCACTTGATAAATCTTCAAGAACAGGTGCAATGGCTTTACAAGGCGCACACCAACCTGCCCAGAAGTCAACAAGTACAGGTGTTTCAGCATCAAGAACATCTGCTTGGAAGTTATCATCAGTTGTATTTACAATAGTCGCAGACATGGTACGGCTCCAATTTTTAGAAAAAAGTGCTATCACTGTGTGAGGATATAATCTCTATCAGTATTACATAGCTACTTAGTTCAATGTAAGGGTTTGATGCTATTATTCAAGGCTTAACTAAATTTGTCTAATGGATGCTCACGATATTCATCATCGGCTTGTACAATCGTTTAACAAATAGAAAAATATCGATGGCTAATAAATGTTGATGAAAATGGCTTTTCAATTGCATTCTTGTGAATTACTCTAGGCGTGAATTGTTATGGGTTTAGTTCAATAATGTCTGACTTTCTGATTGATGAAGAATTACTTGCGGCCATAGATATGGGGTCGAACAGTTTTCACCTTGCGATTGCACGGGTAGATCACGGTGAAGTTAAAAAAGTGGCTTCAATGTCAGAGAAAGTACAGCTTGCAGCTGGTCTGGATGAAAATAAAAACCTAACAGAAGCAGCGCAACAACGTGGATTAGCATGTTTAGCTCGTTTCGTTGGACGTTTAAGTTCGGTTCAACCCAATCGTTTAAGAATTGTGGCGACCAACGCTTTACGTCAGGCCAAAAATGGTCATGAATTTATTCAAAAAGCGGCCGAAATTTTACCTAAACCTATTGAAATTATTGCGGGTCGTGAAGAAGCTCGTTTGATTTATCTTGGTGTATCTCACACGATGGCTAATGGTGGACGTCGTTTAGTTGTAGATATTGGTGGGGGATCTACCGAGTTTATCATTGGCGAAGAGTTTGAGCCAATTTATACCGAATCATTACAAATGGGATGTGTAGCTTATACAAAAGCTTATTTCGCTGATGGCGAAATCACACAAAAAGCCTTTGATAAAGCTGTAGTCGCTGCCCGTAAAGAACTTTCAGCAATCGCAACGACTTATAAGATGGAAGGTTGGGATACTGTTGTTGGCTCAAGTGGAACGATTAAAGCTTGCCGTCAAATTATGGTGAATATGGGGTTAAGTGACGAACAAGAAAATGTCACTCGAGAAGGCCTATATAAACTCAAAGATAAACTACTTAAGTTCAAAAATATTTCTGAAATTGATTTTGAAGGTTTACGAGAAGATCGACGAGCAGTTTTGCCAGCCGGATTGGCAATTTTGTACGCAGTTTTTGAAGTTTTAGAAATTGAACGTTTGGCATATTCTGATGGTGCATTACGTGAAGGGGTCATGTATGACCTGTTAGGTCGTTTCAAGCATGAAGATATTCGTGATCGTAGTGTACAGGCCTTAATGGGGCGCTATAACGCCGATCCTAAACAAGCAGAACGTGTCGTAAATACAGCCCAACATTTATTTGATGGTGTTGCAAAATCACTTAATTTAACCAGTGAAGACAGTGACTTACTACGTAGAGCAGCCTATTTGCATGAAATTGGTTTAGCAATTAGTCATGGTGGTTACCATCGTCATGGTGCTTATTTATTACAGCATTCTGATATTCCTGGTTTCTCACAAATTGATCAAAATCATCTTTCACATTTAGTTGCTCACCATCGACGTAAATTACGTAATGATGTAAAAAATGAAGTTTTGAAGGCTGGCGGTAATAAATTACTTTACTTAAGTTTATTACTTCGCCTTGCAGTTTTACTCAATCATAGTCGCAGTGATCAGATGCTTCCTGCCATTGAATTAACCATCATAAATGATCAACAATGGCAGCTTAGTGTTTCTGGTGATGCCAAACAATGGCCATTGTTAGTTGCCGACTTGCATGATGAGCAAGAGCAGTTTAAGCATTGGGACATTGAATTGAATATTCAGTCGGAAAAATTTATCGATTAAAGGGATAATATTCGACCTATGAAAAAAGCTACTCAGTCCAAAGCGTGGACAACGGTTCAAATTGCACGTCATCCTGATCGTCCGCAATTTCTAGATTATGTCGGTGAAATCTTTACAGAGTTTGATGCCTTGCATGGTGATCGTTTGTTTGGTGACGATGGTGCGATGGTAGGTGGTCTTGCTCGTTTTGACGGTCAACCTGTGATGGTCATTGGACAACACCGTGGTCGTAGTACCCGTGAAAAATTAAAGCACAACTTTGGTATGGCGAACCCAGAAGGTTATCGTAAATCTCAGCGTTTATTAGATATGGCTGAGCGTTTTAATCTTCCAGTCTTTACATTTATTGATACTATGGGTGCTTACCCAGGTGTTGGTGCTGAAGAGCGTGGACAAGCTGAAGCAATTGCAACGAGTCTTGCTCAACTTTCAAGTTTGAAAGTTCCTGTAGTTGCAACAGTACTCGGTGAAGGCGGTTCTGGTGGTGCTTTAGGTATTGGTGTTGCTGACCGAGTAATTATGCTATCTCATAGTATTTATTCTGTTATTTCACCAGAAGGTTGTGCATCTATTTTGTGGAAGACTGCTGAAAAAGCTGCTCAAGCAAGTGAAGCTTTAGGTTTGACAGCAGATAAGCTGCAATCTTTAGGTATTGTTGAATATGTAGTAGATGAAGGCGAAGGGGCTCATTTAGACCCTGAGCGTGTTATGCAAAATCTAAAAGTAGTTTTGAAGCAAGCTTTAGATGAATTGCTACCAATGGATGCAAATGAACGATGCGAAGCACGTTATCAACGTTTAATGAAGTTTGGCAGCGAAAATTTAGGCATAGCGTCTTAAAGCAGTCTCAAGAGTTTTCAGAGAATAGCTCTTTTCTTATTGGATGTAGTGGCGGCATGGATTCAATGCTGCTGCTACATTTGATGTCTCAAATTTTCCCTCAAAATATCCGAGTAATTCACATTGATCATCAACTGCAAGAACAAAGTGCAGAATGGTCGAAACTAGTTGCCAATCAAGCAATAAGTTTAAATATCCCTTATATTATTCAAAAAGTCCAAGTTACTGATGGTAATTTGGAAGCTCAAGCACGTCAGGCACGTTATCAAGCTTATCTACAGCATTTACAACCTAATGAAACTTTAGTGCTTGCACACCATCAACAAGATCAAGCCGAAACAGTTATATTAAGATTGTTGTCAGGAGCTGGTGTTGATGGACTTGCTGCTATGCAGTCTATTGATTATCGTGTGGATATGGCGATTTGGCGTCCTTTTTTAGATTTAACTCGTGAACAAATCGCTGCTTGGACCGCTCAACTTGAAATTGAGTATGTAAATGATCCTACAAATTATGATATTCATTATGATCGGGCATGGTCACGTGAAGAGCTTTGGCCATTCTTACAAAACCGATTTCCGAAAATGCAGCAGGCTTTAAGCCGAACCAGTTACCTGATGCAAGACGCTTCTGAAATTTTAGAAGAAGTTTTAAAAGTTGATTTAGAGCATTGTGGCACGGCTGAGTGTTTAGATTTAACTAAATTACTGGAGTTGACATCTGCACGTCAGCGTCAATTACTTTCTGTTTGGATGAAAGGTGATGGACAATATCGGCCTGCATTTGAAATGGTTGAGCGGTTAAAGAGTGAAGTAATTAATTCAAAGTCTGATGCACAAGCCGCTTTGCACTGGAATCAGTTTTACTATGTTCGTTATCAAAATTACCTTTATAGATTAAGTAAGCAAGATTTTCTTGCCGAAACATTAAATCCGGTTGAAGCTGAACTCGAGCATGTATTTAAATTAGAAGAAAAATGGCAGGGGGCTTCTGGACTTTTTCATATTCTGTCTAAAGAAATTGGTTTGAGTCATTCTTTACTAAATAAAGAATTGAAAATAATTCGACGTCAAGGCGGTGAAAAAGTCCATTTATATGGTCGTGTTGGGCAATGGCCGTTAAAAAAAGCAATTCAAGAAGCACATATTTTGCCTTGGCTTCGTCATACAATTCAAATATTAGTCATAGATAATGTTATGCTTGGGGTTTTTACACCGAAAGGATTTTGGTTGGCTCAGTCTCCGTATTGTGAGCAAGGAGGATGGCAACCAGATTTAATTTCTCATTCTTGTGATCTGGTAAATGGCGAATATGGTTATGACAAGTGCAGTAAATAGTAATATCTGTTTTATTGGTGGTGGTAATATGGCCCAAGCGTTGATTGGTGGCCTGATTTCAAGAGGTTTACCGCCAACACGTATTACCGTTTCAGATCCAGTTGAACAAATTCGCCATTTATTACAAGAAAAAGAAGTTCATGTAACACAAGATAATGTGGCTGCAATTAAAAATGCTGATGTCGTTGTATTGGCAGTAAAACCACAAGTTTTGGCAACTGTTTTGCGTCCTCTAAAAGGACTTTTATCAGATAAATTGGTTATATCAATTATTGCTGGTGCTGAAATTCAAACGATATCAAACTTAATTGATAGTAATCGAATTGTTCGAGTTATGCCAAATACGCCAGCCCTCGTTCAAACTGGTGCGCATGGTATCTATGCAAATGATGTGGTGGGCTCTGCGGATCGTGAATTAACGAGTCAAATTTTAGCAGCCACAGGCTTAACAATTTGGGTAAACTCCGAAGCTCAAATTGATGCGGTAACAGCGGTTTCTGGCTCAGGTCCTGCATATTTTTTCTATCTCATGGAAAGTATGATCCGTGCTGGTAAAAATTTAGGACTTGATGAAAAAGTTGCCACTGCTTTAACTCTTCAAACGGCATTAGGTGCAGCTCAAATGGCAATTACGAGTTCAAATACTCCGTCTGAACTTCGTAAGAATGTGACATCACCAAATGGTACGACACAAGCTGCACTTGAAGTTTTTGACCGTGCACAAATCTCCCAAAATATTCAATCTGCATTGGCTGCTGCACAGAAGCGTAGTCAAGAGTTGGCTCAAGAACTGAGTGACAGTGCAAAATAGCTTAAATAGGATAAGACAACTATGGGTGCAAATTCTGCGCTAATTTTTGGAATTTTAATTAATGTCGCGATTTTATTGGTCTTTTTCCGTTTTTTAATGCAATTGGCGGCAGTAAGTCCTTATAATCCTGTGGTTTTATCGACAGTAAAAGCGACGAAAATTGTTGATATTTTTGGCCGAATTTTTCCAACGGTCGCAAAAGGCCGATTCAATTTAGCCGCGTTAGTTCTTTTAATTATTTTATATTTACTGAAAATTTTCGGTGTAATGTATCTTTCTGGCTCAATGCCAAATAGTCCGATTCATTTAGTGATTCTGACATTTGTGACCATGATTCAAGATTTGATTCGTTTCTGCCGTTATTTGATTTTCGCGACAATCATTTTGAGTTGGGTGGTTATGTTCACTCAATCGCGTTCACCTTATATTGAGGTGATTCAAGATTTAGCTGAACCATTACTGGCACCATTCCGTCGTTTGTTGCCTAATATGGGAATGATTGATTTGTCTCCAATTTTGGCATTCTTAGCACTGTATATTGCCGAAATCTTAATGAATGAAGTCGCTAAAGTTCTTTTAACTGGACTTTAAATTGAGACGATAAAAAAGGGCTGTATTTCACAGCCCTTTTTTATTGGTTTATTGATGACTTAGTGCGCGTCATCCCAGTTTTGTCCTTGCCCAACTTCAACCACTAAAGGTACGGAAATTTCTACAACAGATTCCATGACTTTTGCGATTTGTTTTGAAAGTTCCTCAGCAATATTTTGATTAGCTTCAAATACTAATTCATCGTGTACTTGAAGTAGTAGTTTGGCTTGATCTTTTGGCAAGATTTTATCAACTTCAATCATTGCAAGTTTAATAATATCAGCCGCACTACCTTGTAAAGGCGCATTAATTGCAGCACGTTCGGCAGCCTTACGCACCATCACATTTCGTGCATCAATATCAGGTGTATAAAGACGACGACCTAAAATGGTTTCAACAAAGCCTTGCTCTGATGCAACTTGACGTGTGCGTTGCATATATTCATAGATGCCAGGATAGCGTTGGAAATATTGTTTAATATAGTTTTGTGACTCTTGACGTGTGAAGCCTAACTGGCGAATTAAGCCAAACTCAGACATACCATACAGTAGGCCAAAGTTAACTGCTTTCGCTTGGCGGCGTTGGTCGTTGGTCACATCTTCAATTGCAATACCCAATACTTCGGCAGCAGTACGACGGTGAACGTCTTGCCCATGCTGGAACGCATGTACTAATGCTTCATCTTGAGAAAAATGAGCCATTAAACGAAGTTCAATTTGCGAGTAATCGGCTGCTAGTAAAACTCGTCCTTCTGGTGCAATGAATGCCTTACGAATTTGACGGCCAATTTGTCTACGAATTGGAATATTTTGTAAATTCGGATCAGAAGAGGAGAGACGACCTGTCGCTGTGAGTGCTTGGTGATAACTCGTATGTACGCGATGCGTATCGTTATGAGATTGCTCAACTAAACGGTCAGTATAGGTACTTTTTAGCTTTGCCAAACCACGATGTTCTAGAATAATTTCCGCTAAAGGATGTTCAATTTTTTCTAAAACACTTTCACTGGTGCTGTATTGCCCAGTTGCAGTTTTTTTACCACCTTTGATTCCTAATTTATCAAATAGGATTTCGCCTACTTGTTTAGGTGAAGCAATATTAAAAGTTTCATCTGCAATTTCCATCGCTTGATTTTCAAGCCCTTCCATTGTTTTTGCAAATTCAACACTTAACTTGTCTAAGAATGCATGATCTAAACGAATACCATCTTCTTCCATGCCTGACAAAATTCGGGCAACTGGCATTTCGATGTTGTATAAAATATTTTCTAATTCAGGGTGTGCTTTGAGCTTACTTGAAAGAACTTCATATAAACGATAGGTCACATGTGCATCTTCGGCTGCATAATGAGCAGCAACTTCAATCTCAATTTGATTAAAAGTTTTCTGCTTTGCACCCTTACCAGCAATTTGTTCAAAAGTCGTGGTTAAGTGACTTAAGTAGACACGAGCAACATCATCCATACCATGACGAGTAGCAGCTGCATTTAGCACATAAGATGCCAGCATGCTATCGAAATACCAGCCTTTAAGCTCTATACCGTGATTGGCAAAGATATGGGCGTCATATTTAAGGTGATGACCAATTTTTTTAACTGCTTCATTTTCTAGCACAGGCTTAATTTGCGCTAGAATTTGTTCACGGTTCAGTTGTTGTGGTGCATTTTCATAGTTATGCGCTAAAGGCACATAGTAGGCATCTTGTGCATCAAACGCGATTGAAAAACCGACCATCTCTGCAATACGGTAATCAAGACTTGTGGTCTCTGTATCAATCGCAAAATGATCGGCATTTTGCATGCGTTGCCAGAGTTGATCCCAAGCTTCTTGAGTTAAAACAGTATGATAATTTGCAGTTCCAAGTTGGTCATCTTGACTGGTTAAGCTAGCTTGATCTTCTGTTTCTATCGTTTCAGCAGGTTTAACTTCATTTTGAACCACGGTCTGTGAAGCTTGCTGTTTGTAGCTTGAGCTATTTGGGTTGTTTGGATGATCAAGCGATTGTAATTGATTTCTAAACTCGAGCTCAGTGTATAGATTACGCAAAGCCTCTACGTTTGGATCAGTAAGCTTTAACTCATGCCAGTCGAGTTCTAAAGGAAGGTCGCAAACAATACTTGCCAACTGATGATCAAGCTTAATGTTATCTAAATTGTCTTTAATATTTTGGCTCAGTTTGCCTTTAAGCTGGTCTACATTAGCAATGATATTATCTAAAGTGCCATATTCGGTCAGTAACTTGGCTGCTGTTTTTGCACCCACGCCAGGCACGCCCATAATACCATCAGATGCATCACCCATTAGAGTCAAGTAATCGATAATCTGATTTGGCCAAACACCAAATTTTTCAAATACGCCGTCGATATCCATGACGCGATCTTTAAAGCTATCTTCTAATTTTACATGGTCATTGACGAGCTGAGCCATGTCTTTATCTCCAGTTGAGATAAGGACATGGTGGCCCTCGAGTACGGCACGTTTAGCAAGTGTACCGATAATGTCATCAGCTTCAGCACCCGGAAGGCTATATAAAGGAATCCCTTGAGCTTTAATCAATGCATGCAAATATGGAATCTGTTGAGATAATTCTTCAGGCATGGTTGGGCGATCACCTTTATAAATAGGTGAAAGCTTATGACGGAAAGTTGGCTCAGGCGTATCAAAAATGACAGCCATATGTGTTGGCTGCATACGGCGCATTAATTTTTGAATGGCAGAAATTGCCCCACGTATTGCATTGGTATGTAACCCTGTAGAGGTCGTCAATGGTGGTAATGCATGATATGCACGAAATAAAAAATAGGACCCATCAACCAAGACAAATGGTGGCATTGAACAATTCCTTAATTTGAATTAGGGGTATTTTACGTGAAAATGGCTATGAATGCAGGATTATGATTTTTGCAGTATTTTGTATGAATAAATATACGCTTGTATTGGCTTGAAGTAATATGACATGTAATGAAGCTGTTATATTGCTAAGCCCATGTATAAAAAAGACAAACAGGGAATGATCGTCGTTTTGATCGCTTTGACTTTGTTTTTAGCCATTTCAATTGGTTTTAAATTTCAGAGCGTCGTTGTTGCTTTATCTATTGCACTGACTGTCATATTAGTTCAATTTTTATCAAATCTGCATCAGCGTTTAATTCATTTAGAACAACAGTTTTCTCAGCAGAAAACGCCACTTTATTCTATTCATATGCAAAGAACAGTAATTTATGCAACCGCCTTGGTTGCATTAGTTGCTTATATCAATCATTGGATGTGGATTGCTGGTGGGGCATTACTGGTTTTATTATTATGTTTGATTCAAACCATCAGTACATTTCATACTCGTTTGTTGTTCCTTGAATCAGTAAAGCAGAATGTTCATGTGGATGAAACCATAAATACAGAGGTTGTAAAACCTGTATTAGAGCAAGTTTATCCAAAAAATATCGTTGAGCCAGTCAAGCCAGCTCTACCTGAAACAATAGCTTTAAATCAAGAACAACAAATAGCTCATGTACAAAGCGCATGGTGGCAACCAGCAGTCGATTGGATGGTTCATGGCAATCCAATTTTAAGAGTTGCTGTTGCTGTGCTGATGGTTGGAGTAGTGTTGTTATTACGTTTTGCAAGTGAGCACTGGCAGTTAAGCTTAGGTGTAAAACTTGGTTTTATTGCTCTTGCTGGAGCTGTGTTAACAGCATTTGGGTATACCTTGCAAAAGAAAAACCAGCTTTTTGCTGTGGCATTGCAGGGTGTAGGGCTTGCGGTTGTATTCCTGACACTTGTGTTCTCACATCATTTTGGTGTGATTGCCAATATCAATACAGCAAGTATTTTATTTGCTATTTTATTAGCAATTACGGTATTCCTGAGCTTAAAACAACAAGCAATTTATTTAGCAATATTAGCACTCGGTATGGCTTATGCGGCTCCTTTAGTTATTCCGCAATATCGCCCAGATGTAATTTTTCTATTTAGTTATTACTTCGTCATTAATCTTGCAGTGGCTGCTGTTAATTTTATTCAGCCTTGGAAAATCCTAAATCAGATTGCTTTCTTTGCCACAATGTTTATTGGTGGTAGTGCAATCGCATTTTATGCTGAGCCAGCAAAATTTGACACATTAGACTGGATCTTATGGTGTCATATTGCTTTGTTTATTTGGTTAAGTGTTCGTTATAGCCAAAATATATCGCGGGTTTCAGAACATGATAAACAAGTGGGTATTCGTTTACCTCCACTGTTAGATGTTGGTCTTATTTTTAGTGTTCCTGTATTAGGCTTTACGCTTCATGCCTATTTAGTTCATGAATCTACACAAGCATTAACAATTGGTGCTGCTGTCTTGGCGGGCACCTATGCGGTATTAACTTTCTGGATTAAAAAATCCCATCCACAACTTTCAGTTCTTGCCAAAAGCTTTTTCATTCTTTCCGTTGCATTTTTTGCCTTAATTTTTCCACTCGCGAAAGGGGCACATTGGACAGCAATTGGTTGGGTTGCTCAAGGTACAGCTCTTATTATATGGGGTGTCACTGAGCGCTACCGTTTAAGCCGATATATTGGAGTAGTTTTAGTTTTACTTAGCTCACTTGCACTGTTTTATCAGGTTTGGGCAAATGAAGAGTTCCCAACGCTAAGCACTAGCATTTATGCAATTGCTCAATTCATTTCGGCTTTTTATTTATTGCAATACAACAGTAAAGAACAACGCTATTTCAGTGCAAGCATGTTTAGCGGCATTTTCTTATGTCTAGGTATGTATGCGGGTGCTGTAGCAGGTGTAGAAATAATGGCATGGCATCATCATGCCTTAAGCCCATATTTGATGTTTGCCATAGCCCTAATCGCAATATTTAGTGCAGTTATTTATTATAAGCCTCGTGTCCAATGGGAAAGTTTACAGTTACTTTTAATTAGTCTGTTACTGTTACTAATTTTGGGTGAAGCCTTTACAAGTCAAGTTTTTATGTTGTTTAAATGGGTAGATTCATTACAGCAAATTACTTTCCTTGTTAGTACTATTCTTCTTAGTGGTTTATTTATTATCGCTCAACCGCAGTCGGGTGAGTCTAGCTACTTAAAAGTCTGGGCTGGTTTATGCTGGTTAGCATTAGCGATAGTGGGTGTGGCTATTTTTCCGCAAATGCCAATTGTGGCTTTGGCTTTTGTTTCAGGGGGGTATTCACTTTGGGCATATAAAGCTCATAAAACGATGTTGTTGCATCAAATTCCGGTGTGGTGTTTGAGCTTATTGTGGTTGCTTGCGATGAGTGTTGATATTCATTCTGCCGAGTACCTATATTTTGTTCCTTTATTTAACTTAACTGACTTACTTTCAATTGCGGGATTTGCAGGTCTACTCTTTATTATTTATCAACATGATTTTGATCAAGATAAGTCACTGGAGTGGACTTTTAAAATTACAACAATTTTAGTGGGACTGTTGGTGTTCAGTAGTGTGGTCGTTCGGGGCTTGCACCACTACTGGGCGACACCACTATGGAGCGTGGCAATTTGGACAAATGGGATAGTCCAATTAAGCCTGACACTACTTTGGGTTATTCTGGCATTTGTATTGACCACATACTCTAGTCGGAAAATGATTCGTCAACTCTGGTTTGTAGGTGCTGCACTTTTAGGGATTGTTGTATTAAAGCTGATTTTGCTTGATCTATCGCAAAGTGCAACATTAACTCGAGTTATTTCATTTATTGGAGCAGGTGGGGTAATGCTGATTATTGCTTATCTTGCACCATTACCACCATCATCCTCTGTGCAGAAGAATCAAGAGCCTAAGCTTTAGGCTCTCGTTTTAACTCTTTCTGGTTGCTGTATTGATCGATATCATCTTCAGCAAAAACAGTAGATGGACGATCAATTAATCCCATTTTAGGAACAGGAATTTCAATTTGATTATCTAAAAAGCCATTTCGGATACGTTCTTGCATCTCATCTCGAACTTTTAAAGAATTTTCTTGGCGGCACCACATTGCAAATAAAAGCTCAATCGATGATTCCCTAAATGCAGTTACAGTTACCGCAGGTTTTGGGTCATCTAATACGAGTGGATAATTCGCTGCCACATTTAGTAAAACTTCGCGAACTTTAATAATGTCTTCGTGAAAGTTAATGGCGAGTGTAATTGGAATACGCCGTATTGGATATTTAGATAAGTTGTGTACAGGTGCACGAATAAGTTGTTCATTCGGCAAACGAATATAAACATTGTCGAGCGTGAGTAGCTTAACCGAGAGTAGGTCAATTGAAATGACTTCACCTTCAATGGTATTGCCACGAATGAGGGTAATTTGAATGGTATCACCGACTTCAAATGAACCTTCTCCAATCAAAAATAGACCACTAATTAAGTTACTGGCTGATGTTTGTGAAGCAAAACCAAGTGCTACTGTTAAAATCCCTGCCGCTCCAAGGAATACACTAAGTTTAAATCCTGCCTCTTTCAAACTCGTCATAATGAAGAGTAAGAAAATAAAATAAAAAATACCACGACGCCACACTAAACGTTGATGAGCATTAAAGCGTGAGCCAATAGTTCTAATAAATGTATTTGAAATAATGCGTGCAAGAACAAAACCAATAAAGCAAAGCACAACACCGACTAAAATTTCACTAATACGTTCGGTATTAATATTGGTAAATATACTTTTGAGACTATAAGCGATTTCTTTCGGAATATTTGTATCAGCCATATAACCCCCTTAAAAGAATGAATCAAACATATTAAATAGTGCACCACCAGGTGACCGCGGGGGATGAACATAAGTCACTTCACCAGCAAGGGGTGGTGTACGATTTTCAATACGAATACGGGCAGGTCGGTCAGAGCCCTCATAATAAACTTTAATTTGAGAAGTCCATAAACGACCAGTACTTTCACTATAAAAAAGAGGTAGGGCAGTTACTGGTACATTCATACGATCAAACCGTAATTGATGGTTACTTGTATTGTGAAAATCAATGGGTGTAACCGCACGAAACGCACGAGGTGTTAACAAGTTTAAATCAGTACGTCCATCAACAGAGGTTGCATAGCAAATTTCACCTTGCTGTGCATTAGGCCCAAACCATGTATCTTTAGGCTGAATTACAGGAATTTCAAATAAAGGCTCATGCTGACTTTCAACTAAACCAGCAATCCAGAGAGGCGTACTAATATAAAGTGTTCCTCGCTGACCTGCTGGAATATAAATCGGATCAATAGGTTTAATAACCACAGAACGATCTGCCAGACGTGGCATAAGTAAAAATTCTGAATTGGTCTTTCGAAACATATACCGTTCGACTTGAACATTATGTGGAAAAGCAAAATGTGGGTCGGCAACTGGATGCCAATCTTGCTCATTATCATCTTGAAGAGAAGGACGATAATATTCGATACGCCATTCTTTTATCCCGCGCGTTAAACGAAAGAGCATTGAACCAAATTGCCATGCTTTGGATTGGTTAATTTCAAAGTGCTGTTCACCCCACCATTTTAAAGAATTTTGGGGGCGAGGCTGATATTCATTATTTTCAAACAAGACGTAAAATTCCTCTACCGAGTTGTTAAACAGACTTCACGCTGTAATCTGCTTAGAGTACACTCAAAATCATCTTACTCATCATTATAAATTGTGATGCAAATATTGAAACAAATACAAGTTCCATATAGTTTTGCCAAGCGTCATGGTGTTTTATTTCGTTATGACGGTGATCAAGTTTTTATTGTTAGACGTCAAAATACAGAAAAAATTGCATTGCAGGAAGCAAGACGAATTTTGGGGAAGCCTGCACATTATCAGTTATGTACTGAACAAGAGTTTAATAGCCTATTAAGTACGAGTTACGCAGGCGACACTGGGGAGTCGCAACAAGTTGCGGCTGGTTTAGAAGATCATCCAGATTTATTGAGTCTTGCCGATCAAGTTCCTGAAACAGAAGACTTAATGGATCAAGAAGATGACGCGCCTATTGTCCGTCTGATCAATGCATTACTTTCAGAGGCAATTCGGGTAGGGGCTTCAGATATTCATATTGAAGCTTTCGAAAAAAAACTATCTGTTCGTTTACGGGTAGATGGTCAATTGCGTGAAATTGTACAGCCACGCCGTGAACTAGCTCCGTTACTTGTTTCACGTATTAAAGTTATGGCGAAACTCGATATTGCCGAAAAGCGTGTACCACAAGATGGACGTATTTCTTTACGTCTTGCTGGCCGTGAAGTTGATGTCCGTGTTTCAACTTTGCCATCGTCACATGGTGAAAGGGTTGTTATGCGTTTACTCGATAAACAAGCGGGTCGACTCAATATGACTCACTTGGGTTTAATGGCAAATGACTATGAACGTCTAACGCAATTGGTACATCGTCCACACGGCATTATTTTGGTCACAGGGCCTACGGGTTCGGGTAAAACAACAACTTTATATGCAGCTCTATCTGATCTAAATGACAATACTCGAAATATCTTAACTGCTGAAGATCCTATCGAATATCAACTCGAAGGTATTGGTCAAACTCAAGTGAATACCAAAGTAGATATGACATTTGCTCGTGCTTTAAAAGCAATGTTACGTCAAGATCCTGATGTGGTGATGGTGGGTGAAATTCGTGACTTAGAAACTGCTGAAATTGCAGTACAAGCCTCATTAACAGGTCATTTAGTTTTATCTACACTACATACCAACACTGCTATTGGAGCGGTTACTCGGCTTAAAGATATGGGGATTGAACCCTTCTTATTATCAAGCTCTTTAATTGGGGTGGTTGCTCAACGTTTGGTTCGCACTTTATGTCCACATTGTATGACATGGCGTGAAGCCGATACTTTTGAAAAGCAGGTTTTTCAACATATCTCGCATGAGCCAGCTTTAAAGTTACCTGAAGCCAAGGGGTGTGATCATTGCTCACATTTAGGGTTTAATGGTCGTACGGCTATTTATGAAATTGTACCTGTTGATGAACCTATGCGTCGCCTTATTCATGGCAATGCCGCTGAATATGAATTAGAAAACCATGCTCGTCAGTATTCAGGTTCAATTCGTGATGATGGCTTGCGTAAAGTGCTTTCGGGTAAAACTACACTTGAAGAAGTGCTTCGAGTAACCAATGAGGCAAGTGAAGTATAATTTGGAAGATATAAAAAATGCCCGATTTGATTCGGGCATTTTTGAAATATCAAAACTTATTCAGTCACAATATTAAAAGTCACATCAATATTATTGCGAGTCGCATTTGAATATGGGCAAACAATATGAGCTGCCCCCACTAATTTTTCAGCTTCTTCACGGTCCATACCAATTAAGTAAACATTTAACGTTACTTCAATACTAAAACCTGTAGGAATTGGACCAATACCAACTTCACCTTCAACATAAGCATCTTTGCTAATATTAAATTTATCGCGGTTTGCAACGAATTTTAAAGCACCCAAAAAGCACGCTGAGTAACCAGCTGCAAATAATTGTTCTGGGTTAGTTACAGCACCACCAGCGCCGCCCATTTCTTTAGGTACACCGAGTTGTACGTCTAATACGCCGTCTGATGACGTTGCACGACCATCACGGCCACCAGTTGCTTTAGCTTTTGCACGATACACAACTTTTTCTAAAGACATCTTATTATTCCTAAATTAAATTGAATACAAATATATCGTACACGACTTAATTATTTTAACAAGCCAAATTTGTAAAAAAATTGATGATTATTTGGCTATATTTGTACGAAGTTGTGTTAGTTGATCTTTCAAACCAAGTAGAGTGGTCATGTCACAAGAACTAGCTTCCAAAATATGAGTAGGAATATTCACAGCTTGTTCCTTAAGTTCTTTACCTTTTTCACTTAGTGTAATAATTACTTGACGTTCATCTTCTTTTGAACGAGTGCGATTCACAAGTTGCATTGCTTCTAATTTTTTTAAAATGGGAGTTAAGGTAGAAGATTCTAAAAATAGTTTGTTGCCAATTTCTGAAACAGTGATCTCATCTTTTTCCCATAGAACCAACATCACCAAGTATTGAGGATAAGTAATGCCTAATGGAGTCAAAAGTTTTCGATAAAGCTGATTAAGAGCTAAATTTGTTGAGTAAATGAGGAAACATAATTGATTCTCAAGCTTTAAATTTTGACAGTCTTGGTCCATATATTCCTCAGAAAACTAAAAGATGCTTTTCTAGTATATCGCTTTATGTCTGATTTCTTAAATGCTCATAATTCTGAGCTATTGATAAAAATGAGATAACGCAAAAAAAAAAGAGTAATCGAAAGATTACTCTATAACTTTAAAATATGAATTTGGAACAGTTACCAGAGGTCGGCAATTTTCTTCATTAAACGAGCACGATATTTTGCAGTTGGGTTATTTTCATTACGTTGCTGTTCTTGTTCATAGAAATCTTGCCAAGCTGTAATCATTTCTAAGGTTGTTCCTTGTTTTTTAATCATAGAAACATCAGCAGGTTGAATATTCTCTAAACGTTGTCTCGCACCTTCTGCACCGGTTCCCCAACCAATAATCCGTTGTCCAAAAGCAGGGAGAGGGATATTTTTAGGAGTAGGTGGAAGGACATCTTGTTTAAGCTGTAAGTTTGGAGAAACAAAATGATTTGTTGCACCAAATTCAGCTGCACAACAGTGAATATTTGCCCCTAAGCAAAAAATGCTAATTAAATATTTCCACATGAATAATTAAGCTTTTAATAGTGAATTAATTTACGATGCGTCATTAAAGGCATTGATGTACGGACAAGCTCTTGAGCAGTTAAATCAAAAGGTACAGTAATTAAACCATTACCTTCATGTTCAATCATACTTAAAACTTGTCCACGGCTATCAGTTGCTCCTGCATGTCCCCAAGTTTGACGTTTTTCTCCATGCCAACCTTGCTGTGCTGCCCCTAAAACATAACATTGACTATCCATTGCACGTGCTTGTAATAAAAGCTGCCAGTGCATTTGCCCTGTTGTATAGGTAAATGCTGCTGGTGCAGTCAATAGATGAGCACCTTGTTGTCTCAAGGTTAAAGCTAACTCAGGAAAACGCAAGTCATAACATACCATTAGCCCGATATTGCCAAAAGGGGTAGATGTGACTACAACGTCTGTTCCAGGTTCAAAGAAGCGGGATTCTTGATATCCACCGACAGCATCGCCAACTTGAACATCAAATAAATGTATTTTGTCGTAACGTGCTTCTGTCCTTTCTGGACTAATACATAAGCTTACTGTGCGCACACGGCCATCTTGTATGATAGAACCATCTGGACGAAATGGGCACGGTAAAGTGCCAGCAACAATCCAAATTTGATATTGATGCGCAAGTTTCTCAAGTCTTTGCTGAATTGATTCAAATTGCTCAGCTGTTTCACGCTGTTTACCAGCAGCGAAACATACAAAGTTTTCTGGAAAAACAATTAAGCTGGCATTTTGAGCTTTGCTTTGCTGAATCAATGACTCGATTATTTGAAAGTTGCTTTCAATGTCATCTTGAGAATTCATTTGAACAACTGAAACAAGAGTCATATACAAATCCAGATTAGCAATAAAATTTAGGCATTTTGCTTATCAGATACTTGTTCAAGCGTGTCTTGTTCTTTCTGCAATTGCTTAACAAGTGGCTCAAACATATTCTGATTGTTTGCATTAAGTTTCATCAATGTCTTGTGTGCATCCAGCACGGTTCTTAGCATTGCATTATGAGTAATGTGTTCATCCGTTAGTGTCAAAGTACAAACGTTAGGATCGCCACAATAATTCAGAATGACAAAAACCTGCCCTAGCCCCATGCTGTTGGCTAAGGTTGTGATATCTGGATTGGTAGATAGCATCACAGCTTGAATATGATGAGTCTGTTTCAGTTTTAAGCCTAGCTTAGCTAAGATGCCTAATACAGTACTATCAATAAATGTTGTTTGGGTTAAATCAACGATTGCACCAACAACATTCTCTTGCTGTTCAATTCTGTTTAAAAGTTTGTCTAGACTTATACAAGAATGGGCTCGCACTTCACCAATAAGTTTGAAAATATGCGTTCCATTTAAGCTTGCATATTCAACATGACCTGTTGACATATAAATGCCATTTTCAGAGAAGGATAGAAAAATTATCACATAGTGCCATCTCAGACTCAAGAGTCCTTAAGTCGTATATTTTTTAATTGATTGATTTTTAAATTAATTCATTCGACAAAGACTAAAGATGGCAATGTCATCAGCAACATGATCAGGGGCTTGGAATGATTGATTTTGCAAATGTTGAACCAATTGTTGAAACTGATCATTCAATCCGCCATCAAATGGTTCTAGTGCTCCATCTGAACAAACAATGAAACGCGCATGACGATTTAATGTACATACATGTTCTTCAACTTCCAATTCGTCAGTTAAGCCCAGAGGAAAGCTACTAGTCGTTAAAATTTTTGGAGGTTGATTTGGTTCAAAAATAATTGGAGGAGGGTAGTGACCTGCACTAGACCAGCGAAGATTATGCGTTTCAAGATTTAAAATACCGACCACGATCGTAATATGTTTTTCAATATTCTCTTGAACGAGCATTCCATTTAATTTTTTAATCAATTGTCGGGGAGTTTTTGAACGCCCATGAAATGCAGCCATCCATGAAGTTAATAAACTGCTTGTAACACCATGTCCCGATACATCAGCAAGATAAAATAAAACTTCTTTATCATTTAATTTCCAATAGTCATACCAGTCACCTGATAGATATGCGGAAGGTTGGAAAAAAGTTTCAACTTCATAATTTAATAAATCAATAGGATTCGGTAGTAAACGTTTTTGTAATTCTGCCGCCGAAGGTAAGTCGCGACTATCTTGATTGCGTTTATATTGAGCATCAATTCTTGTTAATGCTTTATTCAGATCTTGAGGTAACTGATTCCATACCCATCCAGCAAGAGCACCTGCCTCCCATGCCTTAGCTAATGCACTACCTTCATGTTCAAAAGCAATCACAATGGTAGGTAAACGCCATTTATAAGTCAGGAAATCTTGTACATCAGCAATTGCGATAATTGTTGGATCGTATAAATCGAGATCATCTATGTGAATGACTTGTAAGTCTGGAAGTGAATCCAGAGCTTGCTCTAAGAAAGGGATAGAGCGTGTCGGTTTAATAAAATACATAGAAGATATGATTGTCCTTTTTCAAGATCATTTTATCCATCATAGAGGATGTATAATCAAAATCAAGGTATTGCCTTTCTATATAGTAGATACAATACCTTGGTTTCCTCTTTAATTATTTCTTGCTTTTAGGTTGGCTATCATCTGGAACATCTTCAGATTCGTCATCATCGATGAAAGATACGTCTGCTGAATTACCTTTTTTCTCGGCAATCTGGAATGCCTTACGTTGAAGATACAAATCGCGAATCATTGCATATTGATCGCCTTGTATCGTTTGATCCAAATCTAAATACTGGGCACGTGTATCAACAGCTTGTAAGACGTTAGTTGACCAATACAAACCATCTTGGTTATCCATAATATACTTTTGTGGACGAGCTTGAGAGTCTACAGCTAAGCCTAAACCATCACGTAAAGTACTTGGGCCAAAGAAAGGTAGCATCAGGAATGGTCCAGAAGGAACACCATAGTAACCGAGAGTTACGCCAAAACTTTCATCTTCAGGTGGAAGCCCTAAGCGACTAGCGGGGTCAGCTAAACCTAAAGTTGTTAAGGTGTTCACAGTAAATCGGCCAAGTGTTTTTACTGCGCGACCAGGACGACCTTGAATGAGTTGGTTAACAGCATTCCATGGCTCACCCAGGTTTTTGCGGAACTGGCGATAGGAACCACGAACATCTTCTGGTGTTTTTTCATTATATTGAACTGCAACGGGACGCAAAAAGTTGCGATCTAGCATGTCATTAAAAGAATAAATAGGGCGGTTTAATGACTGTAATGGATCTTTTACTGTGTCAGGTTGAGCAGCGTTTGCATTGATTTTTAAATCTTTAGCTTTTAGACCTTTCAAGTCTTTAATAATTTGTGAGCGGGGGCGACTCTGCTGAGCCTCTGTCGAAGCGACATCTTCCGAACTCGCGGTAGATCCTTCAGTAAGATTTTCTTGAGCGTGTGCTGATGTATAAATACCAACAGTTAATAAGCTCGATAATAGTAAATTAGAATAATTCATATAATTCCTTAACCGCTAGCCAGGCTATCTATAATATGCAGTTGGATAGAGATATATTTTAATACAGAAGCGATAACCTATTATCAATGTAAAATTGGTCAAATAATATAGAAATATGGCGAAAAAGCCTAAAAAGTGACCGCTTGAGTAATAAAATATGAGAAAGGTATTGCAACTGGGGATTAATGGTCTATAATGCACATCCATCGGCGGTGATGCAGATAGAAACTTGTTGAAAAACAGTTACTTGTGATTAGATTGGTTGCTTTAAGTGATGAATTTGATGATAAGGTAGTTTAGAAAATAAGTTTTAAAAAATATCGAAATTACCTGTTGACTTTTAAGAGATTAAGAGTAATATAGCCGACCTAGCTTGCTGGTGACGAACCAGGAAGAAGATCATTAAGAGAATTGAAGAACAACTTGTGTGGATTTTTACTG
>NZ_JBKGFO010000003.1:0-491778 GCF_046557555.1 Acinetobacter sp. H1(2024) | reverse complement strand
TTGATTAATCGAAATAATTTTCATTGATTGATTGGTTTAAATTACTCGAAGTTTATTTGAGCGAAATTTAAGTCAGTAATTGATGAGCCAGAATTGGTACCTTGTCTTTAAATAAGGTACAAAATGATTTTAACTGAAGAGTTTGATCATGGCTCAGATTGAACGCTGGCGGCAGGCTTAACACATGCAAGTCGAGCGGAGAGAGGTAGCTTGCTACTGATCTTAGCGGCGGACGGGTGAGTAATGCTTAGGAATCTGCCTATTAGTGGGGGACAACATCTCGAAAGGGATGCTAATACCGCATACGTCCTACGGGAGAAAGCAGGGGATCTTCGGACCTTGCGCTAATAGATGAGCCTAAGTCGGATTAGCTAGTTGGTGGGGTAAAGGCCTACCAAGGCGACGATCTGTAGCGGGTCTGAGAGGATGATCCGCCACACTGGGACTGAGACACGGCCCAGACTCCTACGGGAGGCAGCAGTGGGGAATATTGGACAATGGGGGGAACCCTGATCCAGCCATGCCGCGTGTGTGAAGAAGGCCTTATGGTTGTAAAGCACTTTAAGCGAGGAGGAGGCTACTTTAGTTAATACCTAGAGATAGTGGACGTTACTCGCAGAATAAGCACCGGCTAACTCTGTGCCAGCAGCCGCGGTAATACAGAGGGTGCAAGCGTTAATCGGATTTACTGGGCGTAAAGCGCGCGTAGGCGGCTAATTAAGTCAAATGTGAAATCCCCGAGCTTAACTTGGGAATTGCATTCGATACTGGTTAGCTAGAGTGTGGGAGAGGATGGTAGAATTCCAGGTGTAGCGGTGAAATGCGTAGAGATCTGGAGGAATACCGATGGCGAAGGCAGCCATCTGGCCTAACACTGACGCTGAGGTGCGAAAGCATGGGGAGCAAACAGGATTAGATACCCTGGTAGTCCATGCCGTAAACGATGTCTACTAGCCGTTGGGGCCTTTGAGGCTTTAGTGGCGCAGCTAACGCGATAAGTAGACCGCCTGGGGAGTACGGTCGCAAGACTAAAACTCAAATGAATTGACGGGGGCCCGCACAAGCGGTGGAGCATGTGGTTTAATTCGATGCAACGCGAAGAACCTTACCTGGCCTTGACATAGTAAGAACTTTCCAGAGATGGATTGGTGCCTTCGGGAACTTACATACAGGTGCTGCATGGCTGTCGTCAGCTCGTGTCGTGAGATGTTGGGTTAAGTCCCGCAACGAGCGCAACCCTTTTCCTTATTTGCCAGCGAGTAATGTCGGGAACTTTAAGGATACTGCCAGTGACAAACTGGAGGAAGGCGGGGACGACGTCAAGTCATCATGGCCCTTACGGCCAGGGCTACACACGTGCTACAATGGTCGGTACAAAGGGTTGCTACACAGCGATGTGATGCTAATCTCAAAAAGCCGATCGTAGTCCGGATTGGAGTCTGCAACTCGACTCCATGAAGTCGGAATCGCTAGTAATCGCGGATCAGAATGCCGCGGTGAATACGTTCCCGGGCCTTGTACACACCGCCCGTCACACCATGGGAGTTTGTTGCACCAGAAGTAGCTAGCCTAACTGCAAAGAGGGCGGTTACCACGGTGTGGCCGATGACTGGGGTGAAGTCGTAACAAGGTAGCCGTAGGGGAACCTGCGGCTGGATCACCTCCTTAACGAAAGATTGACGATTGGTAAGAATCCACAACAAGTTGTTCTTCATAGATGTATCTGAGGGTCTGTAGCTCAGTTGGTTAGAGCACACGCTTGATAAGCGTGGGGTCACAAGTTCAAGTCTTGTCAGACCCACCATGACTTTGACTGGTTGAAGTTATAGATAAAAGATACATAACTGATGATGTAAGCTGGGGACTTAGCTTAGTTGGTAGAGCGCCTGCTTTGCACGCAGGAGGTCAGGAGTTCGACTCTCCTAGTCTCCACCAGAACTTAAGAGAAGTTCGGATTACAGAAATTAGTAAATAGAGATTTCGGTCTTGGTTTATTAACTTCTGTGATTTAAGTATCACGGTATTAAGCATGACCTGACGAAGGCGTGTTTATTCATTAACAGATTGGCAAAATTGAGTCTGAAATAAATTGTTCACTCAAGAGTTTAGATTAAGTAATTAATCTAGATGAATTGAGAACTAGCAAATTAACTGAATCAAGCGTTTTGGTATATGAATTTAGATTGAAGCTGTACAGTGTTTAAGTACACAGTACTCTAAACTGAAATGTTGAAGTTACTAACTTGTAGGTAACATCGACTGTTTGGGGTTGTATAGTCAAGTAATTAAGTGCATGTGGTGGATGCCTTGGCAGTCAGAGGCGATGAAAGACGTGATAGCCTGCGAAAAGCTCCGGGGAGGCGGCAAATATCCTGTGATCCGGAGATTTCTGAATGGGGGAACCCACCTACTTTAAGGTAGGTATTGCAACATGAATACATAGTGTTGCAAAGCGAACGAGGGGAAGTGAAACATCTCAGTACCCTTAGGAAAAGAAATCAATTGAGATTCCCTCAGTAGCGGCGAGCGAACGGGGATCAGCCCATTAAGTTATGTGTGTTTTAGTGGAACGCTCTGGGAAGTGCGAACGTAGAGGGTGATATTCCCGTACACGAAAGGGCACACATAATGATGACGAGTAGGGCGAGGCACGTGAAACCTTGTCTGAATATGGGGGGACCATCCTCCAAGGCTAAATACTCCTGACTGACCGATAGTGAACCAGTACCGTGAGGGAAAGGCGAAAAGAACCCCTGTGAGGGGAGTGAAATAGATCCTGAAACCGCATGCATACAAGCAGTGGGAGCCGACTTGTTCGGTGACTGCGTACCTTTTGTATAATGGGTCAGCGACTTATATTCAGTAGCGAGGTTAACCGTATAGGGGAGCCGTAGAGAAATCGAGTCTTAATAGGGCGTTTAGTTGCTGGGTATAGACCCGAAACCAGGCGATCTATCCATGAGCAGGTTGAAGGTTGGGTAACACTAACTGGAGGACCGAACCCACTGTCGTTGAAAAGCCAGGGGATGACTTGTGGATAGGGGTGAAAGGCTAATCAAGCCTGGTGATAGCTGGTTCTCCCCGAAAGCTATTTAGGTAGCGCCTCGGACGAATACCATAGGGGGTAGAGCACTGTTTCGGCTAGGGGGTCATCCCGACTTACCAAACCGATGCAAACTCCGAATACCTATGAGTACTATCCGGGAGACAGACTGCGGGTGCTAACGTCCGTAGTCAAGAGGAAAACAATCCAGACCGCCAGCTAAGGCCCCAAAATCATAGTTAAGTGGGAAACGATGTGGGAAGGCATAGACAGCTAGGAGGTTGGCTTAGAAGCAGCCACCCTTTAAAGAAAGCGTAATAGCTCACTAGTCGAGTCGGCCTGCGCGGAAGATGTAACGGGGCTAAAACTATGTGCCGAAGCTGCGGATTTGACATTAGTCAAGTGGTAGGGGAGCGTTCTGTAAGCCGATGAAGGTGTATTGAGAAGTATGCTGGAGGTATCAGAAGTGCGAATGCTGACGTGAGTAACGACAAAACGGGTGAAAAACCCGTTCGCCGAAAGACCAAGGGTTCCAGTCCAACGTTAATCGGGGCTGGGTGAGTCGACCCCTAAGGCGAGGCCGAAAGGCGTAGTCGATGGGAAATTGGTTAATATTCCAATACTTCTGTGTAATGCGATGAGAGGACGGAGAAGGTTAAGTCAGCCTGGCGTTGGTTGTCCAGGTGGAAGGATGTAGGTATGTATCTTAGGCAAATCCGGGGTACTCTATACTGAGATCCGATAGCAAGCTGTACTTGTACAGTGAAGTGGCTGATACCATGCTTCCAGGAAAAGTCTCTAAGCTTCAGTTACACAGGAATCGTACCCGAAACCGACACAGGTGGTCAGGTCGAGTAGACCAAGGCGCTTGAGAGAACTCTGCTGAAGGAACTAGGCAAAATGGTACCGTAACTTCGGGAGAAGGTACGCTGTTGTTGGTGATGGAACTTGCTTCCTGAGCTGATGACAGCCGCAGAAACCAGGCCGCTGCAACTGTTTATTAAAAACATAGCACTCTGCAAACACGAAAGTGGACGTATAGGGTGTGATGCCTGCCCGGTGCTGGAAGGTTAATTGATGGGGTTAGCGTAAGCGAAGCTCTTGATCGAAGCCCCAGTAAACGGCGGCCGTAACTATAACGGTCCTAAGGTAGCGAAATTCCTTGTCGGGTAAGTTCCGACCTGCACGAATGGCATAATGATGGCGGCGCTGTCTCCAGCAGAGGCTCAGTGAAATCGAAATCGCTGTGAAGATGCAGTGTACCCGCGGCTAGACGGAAAGACCCCGTGAACCTTTACTGCAGCTTGACACTGAACTTTGACCTTACTTGTGTAGGATAGGTGGGAGGCTTTGAAGTTGGAACGCTAGTTCCAATGGAGCCGTCCTTGAAATACCACCCTGGTAATGTTGAGGTTCTAACTCTGTCCCGTTATCCGGGACGAGGACCGTGTCTGGTGGGTAGTTTGACTGGGGCGGTCTCCTCCTAAAGAGTAACGGAGGAGTACGAAGGTGCGCTCAGCGTGGTCGGAAATCACGCGTAGAGTATAAAGGCAAAAGCGCGCTTAACTGCGAGACCCACAAGTCGAGCAGGTACGAAAGTAGGTCTTAGTGATCCGGTGGTTCTGTATGGAAGGGCCATCGCTCAACGGATAAAAGGTACTCTGGGGATAACAGGCTGATACCGCCCAAGAGTTCATATCGACGGCGGTGTTTGGCACCTCGATGTCGGCTCATCTCATCCTGGGGCTGAAGCAGGTCCCAAGGGTATGGCTGTTCGCCATTTAAAGAGGTACGCGAGCTGGGTTTAGAACGTCGTGAGACAGTTCGGTCCCTATCTACCGTGGGCGCTGGAAATTTGAGAGGATCTGCTCCTAGTACGAGAGGACCAGAGTGGACGAACCTCTGGTGTACCGGTTGTGACGCCAGTCGCATCGCCGGGTAGCTATGTTCGGAAGGGATAACCGCTGAAAGCATCTAAGCGGGAAGCCTACCTCAAGATAAGATTTCCCTAGGAATTTATTCCTCTAAAGAGCCGTTCGAGACTAGGACGTTGATAGGTTGGATGTGGAAGCATAGTGATATGTGAAGCTGACCAATACTAATTGCTCGTGAGGCTTGACTATACAACACCCAAGCAGTTGTATATAAAGCATCAATCGATTCATAAATCTACAAACAAACTTGATTTAGTTACTTCACTAGATAAAATGAACAAGTCAGATTCAATCAGCCCAATCTGTAAA
Organism: Acinetobacter sp. H1(2024); assembly: GCF_046557555.1. Lineage (NCBI taxonomy): Bacteria > Pseudomonadati > Pseudomonadota > Gammaproteobacteria > Moraxellales > Moraxellaceae > Acinetobacter > Acinetobacter sp. H1(2024). Next base: position 486,492 of record NZ_JBKGFO010000003.1, on the reverse strand, counting down.
GATTTGGAAAACGCTTCGGCAATCAATAAGACCAAAGCAAGTATCCATAAACAGTTGTGCTGGCGACCATAGCAAGAGTGAACCACCTGATCCCTTCCCGAACTCAGAAGTGAAACCTCTTAGCGCTGATGGTAGTGTGGGGTTACCCATGTGAGAGTAAGTCATCGCCAGCTCATTATTCAAACACCCCGGTCTCGAAAGAAACCGGGGTGTTTTTTTATGGATAATAAAAAAATAAAGATAAAACTCTGAATAAAGTAGACAATAAAAGCAGATATATATTAATTCTAAGAAAGAGTTCTGTTATAAATAATAAGAAAATTAATCTTTTAAGTAAGCATAATAAGGGAAGTGAATCGATGATAATTTATGGTGATGTAGGTTCTGGTAACTGTTATAAAATTAAATTATTACTTTCCTTATTAAAAATTAATCATACATGGATCCATGTTGATATTTTAAACAAAGAAACTCAAACAGATGATTTTTTGTCGTTAAATCCGAATGGAAAAATACCTGTATTAGTGCTGGATGATGGTCGTGTTTTGAGTGAATCCAATGCTATTTTAGGTTATGTGGCTGAAGGAACAAAATTTATTCCTACAGATCCTTTTATTAAAGCAAAAATGTACCAATGGATGTTCTTTGAGCAATATAGCCATGAACCGTTTATTGCAGTTGCTCGTTTTATTAATAAATATTTAGGTTTACCACCAGAAAGAATAGATGAATATCATAATTTACAACCAAAAGGGCATAAAGCGTTATCAATTATAGATAAAGCTTTAGTAGAGTATGATTATCTTGTTGGAAATCAATTAACCATTGCGGATATCGCCTTATATGCATATACACATGTCGCTGACGAAGGCGGCTTTGATTTAAAGTTATATCCAAATATTCGAGCATGGTGTCAAAGAATTCGAGAACATTTAGGTTATGTAGATATGATTTAAATAAAAAAGAACTCATATAGAGTTCTTTTTTATATCTGAAAGTCTGATTTAAAAATGTGCTTCTAAACCTACATAAGGACCTTTAAACTCAAATTTTAGGTCATTATTATCATAATCATCTAAGTCAATATTGAGTACGCGGTAGCCAGCTTTCAAGCCTAAATCAACTGCTAAATTATCGATGAATTTATACTTTACCTCTGCTAATGCATCAGTAATTTTTGCATCATTAAAGTTTGTATAGGTTGCTTCGCCTTTAGCACTTAAACCTGTGAATGGAAGTTTTACTTCGCCTGACAAATAAGCGATAGGATATGTTTTATCTATATCCACACGTTTGCCAGTATAAGCAGTGATATCACCATTTAATACAGTTGCCCCAAGACCAGCATCTACACTCACAATATTATCGAGTAACTCGTAGTAAAGAATAAAATCGCTATGATCTAAATTAATTTTATAGTTAGCTTGACCTAAGGTTTCTGACTTGGTTTGCGTATCTAGATTTACATAGCGAATTTTTGCATTTGGAATAAATGGAATTGGGTGCTCAAAAGCTAATGATAGTTGAGCACTACCTTTTCGATCTAAATCTTGGTCATCTGGTAATTGTGAAGACATGTTTGCTTTACCATCGTAAAACCAGTAACTCACGTCTCCTTTAACCCCTATAAAATCCGCTTGAGCAAATCCGCTAAGACTCATCCCGAGTGCTAGAAAAGACATTTTTAATATCTTCATCATCATATCCTAAGTAAAAGAAATCTTTGAGGGCATGATATAGATATCTGGGTAGTTATGCATTGATGAAAAATAGTGTATAAAAAGCTAATAAAGTTTTAATTTTTTAAAATATTATATGTTTTTGATTTTTATATAAAAATATGTATTTTGTTGTGGAAATTATTTTATAGAACTTAGTATAAATTTTGTGAAAACAGAAAATGATGTTTTGCTCATTATTATGAGAAAAATTAGTTGATATATCCACTTTGTGAAATCTAAAAGAATTTAAATGGTAGAAAATATCATTGTATATAGCAGCACAATAATATGCTTTAAAATACTAATATCAGTTAAAAAATGATCAGACTAGATCAAAATTTCTAAAAAAACGTAAAATTTCAGATGGAAATTACAGTAAAAAGAAATAAAAGCAGGTATTGTTCAGCTATATAGGGGCAAAAAATGGACAAAAATCTTTAAGGAAGAATTTTCTATTTTTGCTTGTTTGTTTAGGGAAGAAAAATACTCAAAAGGTTCATTTTATTTTCTACAAACACAAAAGTATTTTTTGGTTCTTTTTTGCATGCGGAATAACAATCAACAATAGCAGTAAAAATAAGTAATCTCTTAACATTAGGTGTTCTATGACAGATTCTCGTGAAAACTGGACGTCACGATCTGGTTTTATTATTGCAGCCGTTGGTTCGGCTGTAGGCTTAGGTAATATTTGGCGCTTTCCATACGTTGCATATGAAAATGGTGGTGGTGCGTTTCTTATTCCTTACTTACTTGCACTCATTACTGCTGGTTTACCGTTACTATTTTTAGATTATGCGGTAGGTCATCGTAGTACAGGTTCACCACCTAAAGCCTATAGAGCTTTGTTTAAGGGTGGAGAAACTTTAGGATGGTGGCAGGTTTGTGTTTGTATCATCATCGGTTTGTACTACGCAAGTGTACTGACTTGGGCTGGCAGTTATATTTATTTCTCTATTGGTCAAATGTGGGGAAGTGACCCAGAAGGCTTCTTCTTCAATACTTACTTACAGACCTCAAAAGCAACAGGCTTTGATTTGCAGTTTGTAAGTCATCTATTTTGGCCAATTGTAGGAATTTGGGCGCTGACTTTAATCATTTTATATGGTGGAGTGAAAAAAGGTGTTGAATTATCGAATAAGATTTTCATGCCTTTGTTATTTGTTTTGTTTACTATTTTAGTGATTCAGTCATTGCGTTTACCTGGTGCGGCACAAGGTTTAAATGCATTCTTTACCCCAAACTGGTCTGCCATGATGGACTATAAAGTTTGGTTAGCTGCTTACGGTCATACCTTCTTTTCACTTTCTGTTGGTTTCGGGATCATGGTGACCTATGCATCTTATTTAAAACCAAAAACCAATTTGACAGGTTCTGGTCTTATTGTTGGTTTTGCCAATGCATCAACAGAGATTTTAGCGGGTATTGGTATTTTTGCTGCGCTTGGTTTTATGGCACATGCAGCAGGTACTGAAGTTAAAGATGTTGTAAGTGGTGGTATTGGACTCGCATTTATTGCTTTCCCTAAAATTATTTCAAGTTTAGGTTCTGGTGCTGACCTATTTGGTCTTTTGTTCTTCTCTTCATTATTTGTAGCTGGTATTTCTTCAATGGTCAGTATTTTAGAAGTACCTATTGCAGCGATGCAAGATAAGTTGAAGTGGGGACGTAAGAAAGCTGTAACCATTATTGGTGGCGGTAGTGCTCTAGTTTCAATTATTTTATTCTCAAGTGTAAATGCAATTAAGCTTGTTGATATTGTTGATCACTTTATTAATAACATTGGGATTATTGGTGGTGCATTGATCTCAATTATTAGTGTAGCTTGGTTTAAACGTTCAGCACTTAAAGAGCTTCGTGACCATGTAAACCGAATTTCAACCATTCAATTGGGTAAAGGTTGGGACTTCACTTTAACAGTCATTACTTCTTTAATCTTATTAACAACACTTTCTATGACTGTTTTTAATTTGATCAAAAATGGCTATGATACTTATAGTATGAGCTTACAAGGTATATTCGGCTGGGGCAGTGTAATTTTCTGTGCAGTCGTTGCTATCGTGCTAAGCAAAATGAAAGATCGCTAGGAGGATAAAGGAATGAATACTTCGGCAATCGTGATGATGATTATTTCAATGGTGTTTGTATGGGGTGGGCTGGCTTTATCCATCTTACATTTATCTAAGCATCCTGAAGAGTTAGATGAAGTTTTAGAAGAAGTAAAAGACCAGCACACACTTTGATACTGGTCTAGAAAAAAAAGCAGGCTCTTAAGCCTGCTTTTTTTATGCAATTTTTTGGATTTTACAATAATAAAATCCATCACCAGATTGAGCTTGTGGCAACAATTGTTTGCCATGAGTTTGTTCAATTCCCCAAGCTGCTTCGATTTTCACTTCTTTTGCATCAGTATGCTCTGCAAAGAAGTCGATCATCTGTTGTTCATTTTCAGCTTTTAAAATTGAACAAGTGATGTAGAGCAATATGCCGCCAACTTTAAGTTGTTGCCACATGTGTTCCAAAATCTGCTTTTGTAGCTCAATGGTTTGCGCTATATCGGTAGATTGACGTAATAGGCGTATGTCAGGGTGACGTCGAATGACACCTGTCGCAGAGCAAGGTGCATCAAGCACGATACAATCTACTGGTTCAGTCGGAGTCCACTCGGTTGCATCGGCAGCCAGAATTTCAGTATGGCTTTGATCTAGTGCTAGTCGGTTTAAGTTTTCAGTCACGCGGACTAAACGACTCGCGTCCTGATCAATCGCGATTAACTGTGCTGGTTTAAATTTTTCTAGTAAGTGAGCTGTTTTACCACCCGGAGCAGCACAAGCATCAATCACTGTTTTATTGTTTAAATCAGGCAATAGAGTTGCACATAGCTGTGCATGTTCATCTTGTACAGAAAGCCATCCATCTTCAAAACCAGGCAGCTGGGTAATTTGTACAGATTGCTCAAGAACAATACCTGCTTCAGATAGAGCACATGCACGTGCCTGAATATCTAGACTTTGTAGTTTTGCTAAATAAGCATCTCGACCAATGTGTCGCTGGTTCACTCGTAAAGTTAAAGGTGCAACTTGTTTTAATGATTGGCAGAGTGCTTCGGTTTGTTCACCCCAATCTTTTTTTAGTCGCTTAAAGAGCCAACTTGGTAAGCCATGCGCTTGCTGTAAACCTTGCTGAAAATCATCAGTTTCACGAGTAGCTCGGCGTAAAATAGCATTTACAATGCCGCTGAGTGCAGGGAATCCAAGTTGTTTGGTCGCATCTACTGTTTCCGAAATGGCAGCATGTGCTGCAATACGCGTACATAAAACTTGATAAAGACCAACGTATAGGCAGGTTTCTACTGTCTCATTATTTAAAGGCTTACTGAGTAGAGGTAAGCTAATTGATTTAAGGGCAAACCATTGACGCAATGTACCTAATACAAGCTCATGGAATAAAGCACGGTCACGCTCTGCCACTTGATTGAGCTGTGTATTTAAAATACTAGCAAGTGATTGTCCTTGCTGAACTTTTAATAACGTCTGGACGACTTGAGCACGTAGGTTAAAACGTGATGAATTTGAATTAACCTGACTCATGGCAGAATCTGTCCTACGTGAAGTTTTTGAGTTTGTGCAATTTGCTGAGCATTTAATGCTTTACCACCCGGCCATTGCACACTCGTCAAACAAACAAATGTATTTTCACCGCAAGCAACATGCACGCCTTGTTTATCAATTGCAATAATTTCACCAGCTTGGGCATCTGCTTTACTTTGGCTAGAAACTGTTGAGTTCCAAACACGCAGTGCATTGTTTTCATCAAGCTGAACAAAAGCGACTGGCCAAGGGTTAAATGCACGGATATTTCGGTCAATTTGAACAGCATCTATTGACCAATCAATACGAGCTTCTGACTTTACAAGTTTATGAGCATAGACCGTTAAGCTTTCGTCTTGGACTTCGCGTTCTGCCAAATATTTTTGTAGTGTTTCTTCTGACTCAAGTACCGCACAAATTGCTGTTGCACCTTGATCTGCAAGTTTGTCATGTAAAGTCGCAGAAGTATCTTCGACAGTGATTGGACAATAGGTTTTATACATCATATCGCCTGTGTCTAAACCGGCAGCCATTTGCATGATGGTGATACCAGTTTCTTCATCACCTGTTGCAATCGCGCGTTGAATGGGCGCTGCTCCACGCCAGCGTGGTAATAATGAACCGTGAATATTTAAGCAACCATATTTAGGTGTATCGAGCACAGCTTGTGGAAGAATCAAACCATAGGCTGCAACCACCATCACATCAGCGCCTAAAGCAGCAAGTTCTTGTTGAGCAGCCAAGCCTTCTTCAGTTGAAGCTTTGAAGTGGAGTGGTTGATAAATAGGAATATTGTGTTCAAGTGCAAGCTGTTTTACAGGAGATGGCGTTAGTTTTTGTCCACGACCCGATTTACGATCTGGCTGAGTATAAACCGCGATAATTTCATGGGAAGTTTTTAATAAAGCCGCCAATGCTATTGCAGCAAATTCGGGGGTGCCAGCAAAAATAATTTTCACAAATGCAATCCAAAAAGAGTTTATGGGTAGTATACGTGAAAAACGTTTGAAGCCCTAAACTCATAGCGCTTGAGCGTTTTAGTTTTTTAATAGTGAACAAAAAATTATTGAAAAAATTTTATTGATAAAAAAAGGTTATAAAAAAATAAAAAATTATTCATGTAAGTTTTGCTAAATATTGACTGAGTATTATCGTTATTGGCTTTCCCTATATTATTTGCTTCTATAGAATGGAGAATGATCAAATTATGATGATGAGTCAATATTCCGACTGATCTAACGCTATATCAGTATCATTCAGCCAGAGTGGAAGAAATTCCGCTCAAGCACAACTTGTTGGAAACACAAATGCCTGACTATCGTTCAAAAACATCGACACACGGAAGAAATATGGCTGGCGCACGTGGCTTATGGCGTGCAACAGGAATGAAAGATGAAGATTTCGGCAAACCGATTATTGCGGTGGTCAATTCATTTACTCAATTTGTTCCGGGCCATGTCCATCTAAAAGATCTAGGGCAGCTTGTCGCAGCAGAAATTCAGGCAGCAGGTGGTGTTGCTAAAGAGTTCAATACAATTGCAGTAGATGACGGGATCGCAATGGGGCATGATGGCATGCTGTATTCATTACCATCACGTGATTTAATTGCGGATTCAGTTGAATATATGGTGAATGCTCATTGCGCCGATGCGATGGTATGTATTTCGAACTGTGACAAAATTACACCGGGAATGTTGATGGCTGCGATGCGCCTAAATATTCCAGTAGTTTTTGTTTCTGGCGGACCAATGGAAGCGGGTAAGGTTAAATTCCGCGGTAATGAAAAAGCGATTGACCTTGTAGATGCCATGGTTGTTGCGGCTGATGAAAGTTATACAGACGAAGAAGTTGCAGAATTTGAACGTTCAGCATGTCCAACCTGTGGTTCATGTTCAGGTATGTTTACTGCAAACTCAATGAACTGTTTAACCGAAGCTTTAGGCTTATCTTTACCGGGTAATGGTTCGATTGTTGCGACGCATGCAAACCGTAAAAAATTATTCTTAAAAGCAGGTCAGCTTATTGTCGAATTGGCTAAGCGCTATTACGAACAAGAAGATGCAAGTATTTTACCTCGTTCAATTGCAACTAAGGCTGCATTTAAAAATGCGATGACGCTTGATATTGCAATGGGTGGTTCAACCAATACAGTTCTACATTTATTGGCTGCGGCAAGTGAAGCTGAAGTTGATTTCACCATGGATGACATCGACGAATTATCACGTCGAGTTCCTGTACTTTCAAAAGTAGCACCTGCAAAACAAGATGTTCATATGGAAGATGTTCACCGTGCGGGCGGCATTATGGCGATCTTAGGTGAGCTTGATCGTGCGAATTTACTTGATGTATCTGTACCGACTGTACATGAGAAAACTTTAAAAGATGCATTAGATAAGTGGGACATTATTCGTACTGAAGATGCAGATGTTTATGAGTTCTATCGTTCATCTCCGGGTGGCGTACCAACTCAAGTTGCTTTCTCTCAAAATCGCTACTATTCAACTTTAGATGGCGACCGTGAAAAAGGCGTGATTCGTAATGCAGAGCATGCATTTTCTAAAGATGGTGGTTTAGCAGTTCTATACGGCAACATCGCGCTTGATGGTTGTATCGTGAAAACTGCGGGTGTAGATGAATCGATCCTGAAATTTACGGGTACAGCACGCGTATTTGAAAGCCAGGATGCTGCTGTAGATGCAATTTTGGGTCATGAAATTAAAGCTGGTGACGTTGTGGTGATTCGTTATGAAGGTCCACGTGGTGGTCCGGGTATGCAAGAAATGCTTTACCCAACCAGCTATCTTAAATCGAAAGGTTTAGGAAAAGACTGTGCATTGGTGACAGATGGTCGTTTCTCTGGTGGTTCATCAGGTCTTTCAATTGGACATGTTTCGCCGGAAGCTGCGGAAGGTGGTGCAATTGGTTTAGTTGAAGATGGCGATACCATTGAAATTGATATTCCAAACCGTACGATTCACTTGAACGTTGATGATGCGACTATGGCGCACCGCCGTACAGTTCAGGAAGCGAAAGGCTGGCATCCGAAAGAAGAACGTAAACGTAAAGTATCAAAAGCGTTAAAAGTTTATGCAATGCATACAACAAGTGCGGCAAAAGGAGCTGTACGCGTTCTATAAAATGTTCAATTTTAATAATTGAATAGGAAACATGCACCCATTAACACGATGAATTGCTATCATGTTATGGGTGCATTTTTTATGTCTGGTAAAAAAAATCCGCTTGTAGAAAAAGGTGTTTTCAGATCATTCTATGGGTTTACCATAAATGGTGATAAAATCTTCACCTACGCAGAAACTCGCGAAATAACATGACATATTTTCTGCGCGAACTTAGGTAGTCATTTTTCTATCTCGACTACTGTTTAACCTTGCACTATGATCAAAATAACTTTTGATCTCGCTTAGGATTTATTTTTTAGAGGCACTACTCATGTCACTGCTACGCCGTTGGTTTGACCCTATCCGATCGAGCTGGTTTTACCAAAAACCTTCTCGTCAAGCGGTGTTACCCACGGAAAATGGTTTAAGTATTTATTTACGACTTGATGATGTGTATAGCTATCTGGCTGTTCAGCAATTGTCTCAGCTAGATGAAATTTTAAGTGATGAGCTTAAACCTTTAAAAATTATTATTTCTCATACAGCTTCTGAACCTCCGAACAGCATGACGCATGAGGAATGGCAGCATTATTGTTTAAATGATGCCAAGATTTTAGCAAATCAGCATCGATTTGCTTTTGATGAGTTCCCAGAAATCCCAAGCCAAGAAGCTTTAAAACAAGCCACTGTCATACTAAAAAGAACTCCATTACAAGGTCAGAACTTCTTCCATTTACTTGAAGATATCTTTCACATGCTTTGGCAACAGCAATATGGAAAGTTACGTACTTTACATGCCATGGCGGTGAAGCATCAGATGCCACAGCATTTCCCAGAACGTATTTTTACAGATGAGCCTGTACAGGCAGCGTACTTTGAATTTGGTGGACGTAAATATCACGCAGTGGATGATTTATTACGTCTAACCCGTCGTTTAAAACAACAAAAGTTACTGACAGGTATTCCGATTTTTTTAATTAATCATATCGAATGGCGTGAACATTTGATTAATGATGCTGAAGCACTCAATGAAATTCAGGCTCTTCACCCTGAGCTTGATGTATTTATTGCTTTAGAAGATCCAATGAGCTGGTTACTTCTCGCATATATTAAAGAAGAACTCGCAGACTATTATGATATTCAGTTAAAAGTCTATCCGCTTAGTTACCAAGGCAGAGACTGGTTTGACTGGAGCTTGGCAACCCGTGTTTCTAAACGTACTGAGGTGGCTTTTACACCTTTTTGCCGCCCTACAGAAGAAAGTACGCTTGAGATGGCAAAGCTTTTTTATAGTGTGCCGGAAAGTCAGCAACTCGATGCAATTTTTACTATTTTGCAGGCAGTTTGGACGAAAGGAAAAGACCTATCTTTCCAGAGGCATTTTCAAGAGTTACAACAGCAACTCGGTATTGAGCACTTAACCGAACAGGATGTCCCTTCTCTCTTGGAACAAAATGATGCACTTTGCAAAGACAAGCATCAGCCTGATCTGCCGGTTTTAGAACTACGTATTGATGGTCACAGCTATGTGTTTAATAGCTTGTACCGAGTTTGGATGATTGAAAGTATTTTTAGTAATGTTTTAGAAGAAAAATACAAGACGGCCTCAACTTCTAATTGAGGCCTACTCCTAAAAACAAGAATAGGGCAAAACCTGTTTTTTTCCGTAGCATAACCATGTAGGGAATCGGAGATAAACAGTGACTTTTTTAGCAATTATTATGATGGTGTTTGCCTTTGCTGGCATGATCAAAGGCATGATTGGCCTAGGTTTGCCCGCAGTATCAATGGGTTTACTCACCATCGCAATGAGCCCTTTTCAGGCTGCATCTCTTTTGATTGTTCCTTCAATGGTCACCAATGTTTGGCAGCTTTTTGCTGAGGGGCATGTTTGGGCTTTTATTCGCCGTTTCTGGACCTTACTCGTAGGCATTGTGATTGGTTCAATATGGAGCTTTCTACCCACTTTAAGTCAAAGTCACGGGCACAGTAGTGAGATTTTATTAGGCTGTATGTTGGCTTTATATGGGCTTTATGGACTGTGTGTCAAAAAGCTTCCACACTTAGGGAAACATGAGCGCTGGTTATCGCCGATTATTGGATATATTGGTGGGGCAGTCACCGTAGCCACAGGCGTTATTATCATTCCTGTAGTGCCATATTTGCAGTCTTTACATTTAAAACGTGACGAGCTGGTTCAGGCTTTGGGATTAACGTTTACGGTTTCTACCATTTGTCTTGCAGTCTTTTTACACCATAACCCGATGTCTGGAGTAACACTGGACTATCGTTTATCTTTTGCTGCATTGTTGGCTGCACTCATTGGAATGTGGATCGGTAAAAAAATCCGTTATCGACTTAATGAGCAGTTATTTCGCCGTATCTTTTTTATAGGGTTGGTGTCGTTAGGGCTTTATATGATTTTGCACTGAGCCAAATTTCTAAGGGCGATGCTCTAATAGAAAATCTGCAAATTGCTTATAACTGCTAGGCAACTGGCTGAAATTTTGCGTTGCTAAAAGTAGTTTTCGGTTTGCCCATGCGCCGAGTAATTGGATGGAGTGGAAATCATAGTCCGATTGCAGGCGCTGCGCAGCACGGGCAGGCATAATCGCAATACCCACGCCTTTGGCAACGACTTCAGCAATTGCGCTAAAGTTAGGTAAGCGCAAACGGTACTGTATGTTAAAGCCTAATAATTTCGCTTGAGTTTCAATGGACTGTTGCAAAGAGTGGTGGGCTTTAAGGCCAATAAAACCATAGCTTAAAGCCTCTACCAAATTTAGCTTTTGATATTGAGCTAACTCATGTGTAGCAGGACAAATCAAAACTAGAGGATCACTCGCAAATTCTTTAGTTTGCAAATGTTGGGTATCGAAAAAGCTTGAGACCAAGCCAAGGCTCGCAATTCCTTGGGTTAATGCATCTACAATTTCTGAGCTTTCTGCTTCGTGCAAATCGATATTCATTTCAGGATGAAGCACTAAATATTGCGGTAATAACGGAGGCAAATATTCGCTTTGAGCTGAAGAGTTACACCAAAGCGTTAAGGCTTGTGTTGTAGATGACTTAAAGCGCTGCATTTCTTGTTCGAGTTGATCTTTTTGAGCTAAAAGCTGACGAGCATGTTCTACAAAAGCATGTCCCGCTGTGGTGAGCTCTACACCTGTAGTTTGGCGAATAAATAAAGGTGTTTCAAAATATTGTTCGAGTTTTTTTATACGCTCGCTCGCTGCTTGAAGTGAAATAGCAGAGCGATCAGCACCTTTAGTTAGGCTACCTGTAGAGACAATATGAAGAACCAGCTGTAAATCAAAAAAATCAAAACGCATGATAGGAACGTATTGAAGCGCAAAAAATCATCATACTAAATCGGAATGAAAAAAGGCAGCTTACGCTGCCTTTTTGAATTTAAGTTTTATCTTTTAAACTGAACAACCAATTGAGAATAATGGCTGCAAAAGTTGCGGTACCAATACCACCTAAATTGAAATTACCGAACAATAATTCAAAGTTACCAGCACCTAAAATAATCGTCACAGAAGCAACAATCAGGTTTTTATTGTTAGAAAAATCAACTTTATTTTCAATCCAGATTTTTGCACCGGCAATGGTAATTAAACCAAACACGACAATAGACGCGCCTGTTAAAACTGCGCTTGGAATGGTACTAATTACCGCGCCAAATTTTGGAGATAGACCTAAGAAAATTGCGAAGACACCCGCAATCACAAAAACAATAGTTGAGTACACACGAGTGACTGCCATCACACCAATGTTTTCACCATAAGTGGTCATCCCCGGCGCGCCGACACTACCAGAAAGCGTTGTTGCCAAACCATCTGCAACAAATGCTTTGCCTAATTGCGGTGTTAGGTTTTCGCCAGTCATTGCACCAACAGCTTTAATATGGCCTAAGTTCTCTGCTACTAAAATAAGTGCAACTGGCGCAATAATTAGCATAGCTTTGGTATCAAAAGTAGGATGTGAAAAGCTTGGAATACCGAACCATGCAGCCTGTGATATCTGGCTAAAATCGATTGGTTTACCTAAACCTAAACCATTGGTGGTGATGGCATAAATTGCATAAGCCAAGATTAAACCAACCAACAGAAGTAGGCGTTGTAGTAGGCCACGTGTAAAGACTGCAATACTGCCCATACAAAGCACAGTAATTAATGCCATCCACATTTCAAATGGTTGGCCTGCAACGCCTTTAATGGTAACAGGTGCAAGGTTTAGACCAATAATCATCACAATTGCGCCAGTCACTACAGGCGGCATGAGTTTTTCAATCCAGCGTGTACCCGTAAGCATTACGATGAAACCGATGAGTGCGTAAAAGATACCGCACGCTACGATTCCACCTAACGCCATAGATAAGTTTGGATTGGCACCCGAACCTGTAATGTGCCCAGTCGCTGCTGCAACCACACCAATAAAGGCAAAACTTGATCCTAAGTAACTTGGAACACGACCACCTGTAATTAAGAAAAACAGGATGGTACAGATACCGGACATTAAAATAGCAAGGTTAGGATTAAAACCCATGAGTAGCGGCGCTAAAACAGTAGCTCCAAACATGGCAAATGCATGTTGGATACCTAAAACGGCACTTTGAACTGGTGGGAGATATTCATTGGTAGAGACCGGTCGATGGTCAACATCACCTTGGTAAGGCTGCCATTTTGGAAACCAGTTGGACATAAAATAAGCTCATTATTCTTTAATTGGTGCAATCATACCCTTTCTTGGGAAAGCATTTAATCTCTAGAGAGAAGTATATGGGAGAAAAGTAATTATTTTTTAACGATTGGTATAATTTTAATAATTCTAAATATGCGGAATTAGTTATTTTTTTATAATAAAGCTTAATTTTATGATTTTAGAAAAATTTTTAAAAAAATAAAAAATCGGGGAAAATTTATGAAAAATGGGGAACTTTGCAAGTAAAAAGCAGCACATCTGTGATGTGCTGCTTTGTCAAACGATTGGTAAAAAAGCTTAACCCGTATTGCGTAAACCAGCAGCAATACCCGCAATACTGACCATCAGTGCATGGTCAACGGGGGTATTCTCTGCCTGACGCTCCGCTAGGTAATCGCGGCGGCGTTTCATGAGTTCAGCCTGTAAAAGATGCAAAGGAAGTAAGTATGGTTTGCGAACCTGCATAGATTGATCAAGAACATCATTATTGCTAAGAAGTTTTGACTCATCTTTTAAGGTTAATAAAGTTTGTACAGCATCTTTTAGGCGCTGACGTAACTGGTTGCCGAGTACTTTTAAATCTTCATCTTCAGTTAAATGAGATTCGTAGTAGAGTGCAATGTTGGCATCGGCTTTAGACAATACCATTTCCAACATATCAATGAGCGTTTGGAAATAAGGCCATTGCTGAAGCATTTCATCAAGTGTTGCTTTTTGCTGATCGGCAATTACTTCATTAATGGCAGCACCTGTACCTAACCATGCAGGTAACATCAAACGGATTTGAGTCCATGCAAATACCCATGGGATGGCTCGTAAAGACTCGATGCCGCCACTCACTTTACGTTTTGCTGGACGCGAGCCTAGAGGCAACATTTGTAATTCAAGCTCAGGCGTGACAGTACGTAAATACTTCACAAAATGTGGATTTTCACGAACTGTTTGACGATAAACCTTCACAGAATGATCTGTCATACGGTTCATGAGTTCACGCCATTCTGCTTTAGGCTCTGGTGGTGGCAACAGTGTCGCTTCAAGTGTTGCTGCGGTATAGATTTCAAGGTTTTGCATTGCAATACCTTCTAGACCGAATTTGAAGCGGATCATTTCACCTTGTTCTGTCACACGAATTGCGCCAGAGATTGAACCTGGTGGTTGTGAGAATAGTGCCTGTTGGGTTGGGGCACCACCACGGCTAATTGAGCCGCCACGACCGTGGAATAGGGTCAACTGTACGCCGTGTGTACGAGCAATAGCAGTCAGTTCTTCTTGAGCACGATATTGCGCCCAGTTGGCAGACATAAAGCCAGCATCTTTTGCGGAGTCGGAGTAACCGATCATCACTTCGTGTTTACCCTGAATATGCTGTTTATACCAATGCATATTGAACAGCGTATTCATGGTTGTTGCAGCGCCATCTAAATCTTTTAGAGTTTCAAACAGAGGCACCACACGTAAAGGATGCTGAATACCTGCTTCTTTTTGCAATAACAATACCGCCAAAACATCACTTGGATATTCAGCCATCGAAATAATATAGGCACCTAAAGACTCAGGCGGTTGGTCTGCCAAAGTACGCATGGTTGCAAATACTTCTTGGACATCTGGGTGGCCGATTAAACTCCCTTCCGGTTCATTAATATATTTCGGTAGAAGTGGGCGTTTGCTTTGGAGTTCCTGAATGAGGAAGTTTTGGCGTGCTTGCTCAGTCCATGACTCAAAATTACCTAAACCTAAATATTCGGTAATGGCTGAAATGGCTTGGCGATGACGACCTGATTCTTGGCGAATATCAAGTTTAAGTAATTCAATACCAAAACAGTTCACACGGTAGATAAAGTCGAGAAGTTGACCATTCGCAATTTCAGGAAGGTTACTGTCAATTAAAGAGCGATAGCACAGCAATAATGGTTGTAACAGCTCATCTTTGCTTTTAATGACATTGCTGTCATCTGCTTCTAAACCTTGTAGACGCTGCGCTAACCAGTGACGAGTTGCTTTTAAGCGTTCGCGTGTAGCACGTAAATACTCACGATAAGGTTCTGCATGTTGGCTACCAATCGCTTGAATCATTTCTTCGGAACACGTCTGGATTGAAAGTTCCCAACGTAAGTTTTCAATATCTCTCAGGTAAAGGTCAGCAGCTTGCCAGCGTGATAACCACAGCACTTCTTGCGTAATTTGATGCGTAACATTTGGGTTACCATCACGGTCTCCACCCATCCAAGATGCAAAGCGCACTGGCGCAATATTGAGTGGTAAGTTTTGTTGGCAATTGTCTTGAACTAATTCATTTAATTCACGAATGAATTTAGGTACGGCATTCCAAAGCGTTTGCTCAATGGTTGCAAAGCCCCATTTTGCCTCATCGACAGGAGTCGGGCGGTGCTGACGAATTTCATCTGTTTGCCAAGCCGAACTAATTTGTTGTTTTAAGTTGGCAAGAGCATTTTGGCGTTCACGTGGAGTAAGTTTTTGCTGATCAAGCTGTGAAAGACAAGCGTTGATATCGTCATATTTTTGAATGAGGGTACGACGGCTGACTTCGGTTGGGTGCGCCGTAAGTACCAGTTCAATATTTAAATCACAAATTTGCTGAAATAGTTTTTCTGTCGAAATACTTTTATCTTTAAATTTTTGAAATAAGTGAACAAGTGTATTTGGAGAATTAGCCTCCGAATCAAATTCTGCCTGTCTGCGGCTACGCACGACATGGTATTGCTCGGCAATATTGGCAAAATTCAGGAAGTGAGAAAAAGCGCGGGTGAGAGGTAATAGCTCTTCATCGGGCAGTTCTAAAAATAATTGTTCTAATTGCTTTTCGGCTTCAGCTTGACCATCACGTGCACCTTTGGCAAGCGCACGGATTTGCTCGATCTGATTAAACAGTTCCTGTCCTGCATGTTGTTTTAGGGTTTCACCTAACAAATTGCCAAGTAAGCGGACATCCTCACGCAGTGGCGCATCGATTTGCTGAACCATGCTATTTTTCTCCTGTTCTTATTCTTATCGAATATAGCGCGATTAACAAACATTCCAAGCTTTGAGCGTAAGAAAATGTGAATTTTTGCTTAAAAAATAACATTTAATTCGCTTATAGCGACTTAAAAGATGACATGCACTCAGTGCAACTTTTGGCAATCGGACTTTGGTTTAATTTCGATATTTAAGCAGGAATAAATGAATTGCATCTTGAATAATCTGGTCTAACTCTTGCGCATTCGGTACAGCAATAATCCTAAGTAGAACTTTATGGTGACGTACACCAAGCAACAACGTTAAAAGAAGCTCTGTTTGATAAACGGGATCATCGGCCTGAATAAAACCTAGCTCAGCTGCTTTTTGGAAGAACGCGGCTAACAGATTTTGAAGTCGGGTATGGGATGCCGTGAAAAATTGTTCAGCTAAAGGGCTCTGTTCTGCTGCGAGTTCAAATAACACATGTTCAAGCTTTAATGCTTCAGGTGAATAAATAATCTGCAAGGCACGCGAACACACCATATACAGTGTTTGATAAAAATCTGCCGATGCATCTAATTCAAATGGTTTAGTGCCTAGAGTCTCTTCGCAAGTTTCTGTAATCGCGCAGATAAACAGGTTTGCTTTGTCTTGAAAGTGGTTATAAACCGTGAGTTTAGTAACTCCGGCTTCCTGTGCAATCTGGTTCATGCTGGTCCCGTGATAACCAGATTTTAAAAAAATAGCTTTAGCGGCTTGTAAGATACGAGCACGCTTTTCCAGATCTTTAGGACGACCACTTTGATTAACTGTTTGCACAAAACCCTCTAATAAAATTTTAAAAAAATAGATATTTATAAGTTTTTCTTTAATTAATGTACCCATGGGTATATTAATTAAAAAACAAACAAACTATGATGCAAGCATATTGTGCCTTAAAAAACCAGTTTGAATAAGAGCGATAAGATATGAATCTGTTAAAACCTCTCATCATGAGTATGGTGATTGTTTGCACGGTCACATTAATGGGGTGTAGTAAAGAGGCTCCCAAAACAGAAGAAATACCCTATGTGATGGTGACGCAGCCTTCGACCACACTAAACGAATTAAAAAGCTATGCAGGAGATGTACAGGCTCGACAACAAACTGCCTTGGCATTTCGGGTGGGTGGACAAGTTACGGCTCGCTATGTCGATGTCGGCGACCGAGTTAAAGTTGGACAAGTATTAGCAAAGCTCGATGTAGCAGATGCTCAGCTACAATTAAATGCTGCCAAAGCTCAATTACAAAATGCACAGGCAGCAGCGAAAACAGCATCAGATGAACTTAAACGTTTTCAACAATTATTACCTGTTAATGCAGTAAGCCGTTCACAATTTGATACGGTCAAAAATCAGTACGACGCGGCTCAAGCAGCGTTACAACAAGCCCGCTCTAACTATGAAGTTTCTGCAAACCAAAGTGGTTACAACCAACTCATTTCTAATAAAAACGGGGTGATTACAGCGCGTAATATTGAGATTGGACAAGTCGTTTCAGCAGGTCAAGCAGCTTATCAATTGGCGATTGATGGTGAGCGTGAAGTGGTCATTGGTGTACCTGAACAAGCAGTTGCCGAGATTAAAGTTGGTCAAGCAGCTTGGATTACTTTGTGG
The DNA here is from genome assembly GCF_046557555.1 of Acinetobacter sp. H1(2024). Lineage (NCBI taxonomy): Bacteria > Pseudomonadati > Pseudomonadota > Gammaproteobacteria > Moraxellales > Moraxellaceae > Acinetobacter > Acinetobacter sp. H1(2024). Next base: position 468,745 of record NZ_JBKGFO010000003.1, on the reverse strand, counting down.
TCTAAACCGAATGAAAAATTTGCCGGGTATGTACGCGAAGTTTCTCCTGCGGCTGATCAGTCTCGTACCTTTACAGTGAAAGTTGCACTCAAAGAAGGTCAATCTGCTATTCAGCTTGGACAAAGTGCTCGCGTATTTTTTAGCTCGACTCAAACTAATGTCATGAGTGTGCCACTTTCGAGTGTTTCAGCTACAGATAATCAAGCTTATGTATGGGTAGTCAATGCCAACCAAACTTTACGTAAAGTACCTGTAACAGTTGGGGCATATGGCAGAGATAGTGTGCCTGTGTTAACTGGTTTAACACCAAATGATTGGGTTGTGATTGGTGGGGTTCATTTGCTACGCGATAAGCAGAAGATTCATCCGATTGACCGTGAAAACCGTGCGGTGAAAATTCAGGGGGCAACGAAGCCATGAAATTCAATCTCTCGGAATGGGCACTGAATAATAAAGGTATTGTCCTTTATTTCATGCTGTTGCTTGGCATTATCGGTGCAATCTCTTATTCAAAACTATCACAAAGTGAAGATCCGCCTTTTACCTTTAAAGTAATGGTCGTCAAAACCTACTGGCCTGGAGCGACTGCCAAAGAAGTTTCAACGTTGGTAACTGACCGCATTGAAAAGGAACTGATGACCACAGGGCAGTATGAAAAGATTATGGCCTACTCCCGCCCGGGTGAGTCTATGGTTACTTTCTTTGCCAAGGATTCATTGAAGTCGGCACAGATTCCTGATGTTTGGTACAACGTTCGTAAAAAGGTCAATGACATTCGCACTGAACTCCCAAGCGGTGTACAAGGCCCTTTTTTCAATGATGAGTTCGGTGATACTTTCGGTAATATTTATGTACTGACAGGCAAGGACTTTGACTACGCCCTTTTGAAAGAATATGCCGATCGTTTGCAATTACAGCTGCAACGTGTCAAGGACGTTAGCAAAGTCGAATTGGTTGGCTTACAAGACCAAAAAATCTGGATTGAGATTTCAAACACTAAAGCCGTTCAGCTCGGTATTCCTCTTTCTGCAATTCAAGAAGCCTTACAAAAGCAAAATAGTATGGCAAGCGCTGGTTTCTTTGAAACCGGTACGGATCGTATTCAAATTCGTGTAAGTGGACATTTACAGAGCGTTGATGAAATTAAGAAAACGCCTCTACTGGTAGGGAATAAAACGATCCAACTGGGTGATGTCGCTGATGTCTACCGCGGTTTTAGTCAACCAGCTCAGCCACGTATGCGTTTCATGGGCGAGAACGGTATTGGTCTTGCTGTATCAATGCGTAAGGGTGGTGACATTATTGCCTTGGGTAAAAATCTGGAAACGGAATTTGCCCAGCTGCAAAAGAGTTTGCCTTTAGGTATGAAATTACAGAAGGTGTCTGACCAACCGGTAGCTGTGCAACGCAGTATTCATGAGTTTGTGAAAGTACTTGCTGAAGCAGTCATTATTGTTTTGTTAGTGAGCTTTTTCTCTTTAGGTTTCCGTACAGGTTTAGTGGTCGCTTTTTCCATTCCTTTGGTTTTAGCAATGACTTTTGCCGGCATGAATATATTCGATGTCGGACTACATAAGATTTCTCTGGGTGCTCTGATTTTAGCTTTAGGCTTACTGGTCGATGACGCGATTATTGCGGTCGAGATGATGGCAATTAAGATGGAGCAGGGCTATAGCCGAATTAAGGCCGCCGGATTTGCGTGGAAAACCACAGCATTTCCAATGCTGACAGGGACACTCATTACGGCAGCGGGCTTTTTACCTATTGCTACGGCACAGTCTAGTACAGGTGAATACACGCGTTCGATCTTTCAGGTGGTGACCATTGCCTTATTGGTGTCTTGGGTTGCCGCAGTTTTATTTGTGCCTTATTTGGGTGAAAAACTACTGCCTGATTTTACTAAGACGGGACATCAAGCACCTTGGTATGTTCGTTTATGGGCAAGATTAACGAAAAAACCGCAACCACAAACGATCGGGATTTCAGAGGACCATCATTATGATCCTTATCAGTCTAGCTTCTATTTACGTTTTAGGAAAATGGTCGAGTTTTGCGTGACCTATCGTAAAACTGTAATTGCAACAACAGTCGGGATATTCGTGCTCTCTGTGCTGATGTTTAAAATGGTTCCTCAGCAATTTTTCCCACCTTCAAACCGTACCGAGATTTTAGTCGATTTAAAACTTGAAGAAGGGGCTTCATTAACCGCTACAGAACAAGCGGTGAAAAAGGTTGAACAGTTTCTGGCTAAACAAAAAGGTATTGATAACTATGTGGCTTATGTGGGTACAGGTTCACCGCGTTTTTATTTACCGTTAGACCAGCAATTGCCACAGGCTAGCTTTGCACAATTTGTGGTTTTAGCCACTTCACTTGATGACCGTGATGAAATTCGTCGCTCGTTAGAAACCCAAATTAAACAGCTGCTTCCACAAGTCCGTACTCGTGTGTCATTACTAGAAAATGGCCCACCTGTGGGTTATCCATTGCAGTATCGCGTGTCAGGTGAAGATTTAAATCTGGTACGTAAAGAGGCGCAGCAGGTTGCTAAGGTCATTAGTGAAAACCCAAATACCACCAATGTACATTTAGACTGGGGTGAGCCGAGTAAGATTATTGCAATTCAGATTGATCAAGACCGTGCTCGACAAATGGGTGTCTCTAGTGTGGATTTGGCGAACTTCCTGAACGCTTCAATTACAGGTAGTGCAATTGAACAGTATCGTGAAAAGCGTGAACTCATTGAAATCCGTTTACGTGGAGATCAAGCTGAGCGTGTTGAAGTCGCTTCACTGGCAAGTTTAGCAGTCCCAACAGCCAATGGAACGACAGTACCGTTAGCCCAGATTGCGAAAATTGAATATAAGTTTGAGGATGGCCTGATTTGGCACCGTAACCGTTTACCAACGATTACTGTGCGTGCAGATATTCGTACTAAATTACAGCCAGCGACTGTTGTGGGTGAGTTAGCCGAATCAATGGACAAGTTACGCGCTGAGTTACCAAGTGGTTATCTGATTGAAGTGGGTGGAACTGTCGAAGAGTCAGCACGTGGGCAAAGTTCAGTTAATGCGGGTATGCCACTGTTTTTAGCGGTTGTGATGACATTACTGATGATTCAGCTTAAGAGTCTGTCTCGGGCAACGATTGTGTTCTTGACTGCACCATTAGGTTTAATCGGTGTTGTTCTGTTCTTACTTCTATTTAATAAACCATTTGGTTTTGTGGCCATGCTAGGAACCATTGCCTTGTCCGGTATGATTATGCGTAACTCGCTCATTTTGATTGATCAGATTGAACAAGATAGGCAAGCAGGGCATCCAACATGGGAAGCGATTATTGATGCAACAGTACGTCGTTTCCGTCCAATTATTCTGACAGCTTTAGCAGCTGTGTTAGCGATGATTCCACTTTCGCGGAGTATTTTCTTCGGTCCAATGGCTGTTGCAATTATGGGCGGACTGATTGTAGCGACCATGCTGACATTATTTTTCCTACCTGCATTGTATGCTGCGTGGTTTAAGGTGAAAAAAACCGCATAAAATACATAATTTTTTTGTGAATAAAGGTGCGAAATATTGAAAACTCCAATATAGTAGCACCTGTCTTTACACAAAAAATACAGGATTACTTCGCTGCATAAAAAATAGGCATAGTGCAGCGAATTGAGGTGAAATACAGATGGGGCAAGACCATATCGAACAGCATCGCCGTTATATTGTAATTTCTTATGCGTTCATGTTTCTTGCATTGTTTACGGTTATTTTCGCGGCCTTTGCTTATCTGGTCGCTCGTAAAGTAGCTGTTGTGGATAATGCTGAAGTTTGGATTCATGCCCATGCGCTCTGGATTATGCGCAATGGTATTCTATTCCTCTTCATGTCAGTTTTTGCTGTTGTTTGGTTTATTCCTCTCTTCTTTTTTGCATGGAACAGCAATCTTTGGGTAACGGCATCAACAGTTGCTGGTGTTGTTTTTAGCGCTATTGCTTGGTTGTTTTTATTAAATGCATGGTTAAAAGGCTTGTCTAAATATTTAAAAAATAAGGCAGTTTTTTAATATATCTATTTTTTAAACATTTTCCCCTTGTAAATTCGGCTAAAGCCCCCCATTTAGTCGGCAATAGAGTATTGATAAAATTTCCGTGAGGAGCACCGCCAAACATGGCTAAACGTGATTATTATGAGGTTTTAGGCGTTTCAAAAACCGCAAGTGATGATGAGATCAAAAAAGCCTATCGTAAATTGGCGATGAAATATCATCCTGACAGAAACCCTGACAATGCCGAGGCTGAAGAAAAGTTTAAAGAAGCTTCTGAAGCTTATGAGATTTTATCCGACAGCGAAAAGCGCAGCATGTATGACCGTATGGGACATAATGCATTTGAAGGCGGCTTTGGTGGCGCTGGTGGTGGCTTTGGCGGTTTCAGTGCAGAAGATATTTTCAGCCAGTTCGGTGATATCTTTGGTGGAGCGTTTGGTGGCGGCGGACGTCAGCAACGCCAACGTCGCGGTTCAGACTTACGCTATGTCATGGAACTTACCCTTGAGGAAGCTGTAAAAGGGGTTAAAAAAACAATTACCTTTACTGCTCCGGCACCATGTGATGTGTGTGATGGTAAAGGCTCTCAAAATCCAAAAGATGTAGAAACCTGTAAAACTTGTCATGGTTCAGGACAAGTACGTATGCAGCAAGGTTTCTTCTCTGTACAACAAACTTGTGGCACGTGTCGTGGCCAAGGCAAAATTATTAAAAATCCATGCCATGCATGTCATGGTTCAGGCGTAGCTGATCGCCAGCAAACATTAGAAGTTACTATTCCTGCTGGTGTAGATAATGGCGACCGCGTTCGTTTAAGTGGTAAAGGCGAGGCTATCCGTGATGGTCAAGCGGGTGACTTATACGTTGAAGTGGTTGTTCGTGAACACGAAATTTTCCAACGTGATGGCGCCGATTTATATATGGACGTACCAGTAAGCATTGCTGATGCTGCACTTGGTAAAGAAATTGAAATCCCGACTTTAGAAGGTCGCGTTAGCTTGAAGATTCCTGAGGGAACTCAAACAGGTAAATTATTCCGTTTACGTGGTAAGGGTGTTCGTCCTGTACGTAGCAGCATGGTGGGTGATTTGCTTTGCCGTATCGTCATAGAAACACCAGTCAACTTAACGTCTCGTCAACGTGAATTACTCAAAGAATTACAAGCATCTTTCGATGGCGAGGACAGTGCTTCTTCACCAAAGAAAAAATCATTCTTTGATCGTTTATTCGATTAATGCTTGATTAGATCGTAAATTAAAAAGAAGGCGGATATTCAAAAATATCCGCCTTTTTATTGCGCTGATTCATCTTATTATTTTTATTCTGCTTAAAAGAAAATTACGTCTGCTTACTCTGTAGGGTGAGCAACATCGATGTCGTCAACACTTACAATAAGTTCGTTTGATGCAACTGGAGCTACTACAGCAGCTTGAGTTACTGGTTTTACAGCTACTTTTACTGTTTCTACATCGGCAGTTTTTTCTTCAATGATTGGGTCAATATCTTCAACTTTAACTTCAGCAGTAGTATTGCTTGCTATGCTTGTTTGAGCTGTAGATATCGCCGCTTTCGCATTTACATTCGTGATAATGCGTGCTTTAGATAAGCTTTCTAGTGTGTCCCCTGATTGGATTGCAGGCTCTGCAAATGCCATTGAACTCATCATCCCCATAACGGCTATTAAGCCCATAATTTTCGAATGCATGCTGAACTCCTTATAGTCATCTTTTTTTCATTCGTGGCTCGGTAGTGTGCAGATCAATTCTTTAACTTTTGTGAAAACTGATTAAATTTCGGTTCATCTTAAAAAATATTTTTTACTTTTTATTGTGAGCAAAGAGTTTTGATATAGTAAGCCAATTACGTAAAACACAAGATTGGGAAGGATTATGTCAGCAGCTCCACGCATTGGTATTTTGGGCGCAGGTGGCCGTATGGGTCGCACACTTATTCAGGCAGTTCAACAAGCAGGTTATCAATTGGCTGCAGCAGTAGAACGTCCAGAGAGTAGTTTGGTCGGCACTGATGCTGGTGAACTTGCAGGAATTGGCTCAGTGGGGGTAAAGGTTTCAGGAAGTTTGACAGAAGTTCTTAAAGACTGTGATGTCATCATTGATTTTACTGCACCGGTTGCAACTGCTCAGCATTTAAAGCTATGCCGTGAAGCTGGGGTAGCCATGGTGATTGGAACAACAGGTATGTCCGATGAACAAAAAGCTGAGCTTGATGAAACGGCAACACATACACCTGTAGTATATGCGGCGAACTACTCTGTTGGCGTAAATGTATCAATCAAGTTACTTGAGCTTGCAGCTAAAGTATTTGGCGATACAGTAGATATTGAAGTGATTGAGGCTCACCACCGTCATAAAGTAGATGCACCATCTGGTACAGCGTTAATGATGGGTGAAGCGATTGCTGATACTTTAGGCCGTAACTTAAAAGAAGTTGCTGTTTATGGTCGTGAAGGGCATACAGGGCCACGTGACCGCCAAACCATTGGTTTTGAAACAATCCGTGGTGGTGATATTGTAGGTGAACACACTGTTATGTTTATTGGTGAAGGTGAGCGTGTTGAAGTCACTCACAAAGCCACGAACCGTATGAACTTTGCTGCTGGTGCAGTACGAGCTGCTGCATGGGTTGTAGGTCGTGAAGCGCGTAAATATGACATGAAAGATGTTTTAGGGTTGAACGACGTACAGGTGTAAGCCATCTGTACACGTCCTACATGTGGCGAGAAAAACAAGATAGAGCAGAACATGAATAAAAAACAAATTGCTTTGACCACTCTTCTTTGCTTAAGCAGCCTCTATGCAGGGGCTGCCTCTACAGACAAGGCGAAACTCAGCCTTGACCGTAATCATATTAAAGTGTGGACCTATCAGAAGGCTGATAACCCTGTCTTTCAGTACAAAGCTGAAACAACATTTGATGTACCCATTGAGCGTGCTGTGGCGGTGATTTTAGATGTAAATCGCGCAGCGCAGTGGGTGCCTTATATGGGTAAAGTTGAAATGCTTTCTCAGGATGAGAAGAAGGGCGAATTTACGTTATATATGGTGTTGGATTTTCCTTTTCCGCTAAAAGACCGCGATGTTGTGGTGAAAGGGAAAATGAGTAAAGCCGCTAATGGCACTATTACGATTAAGAACACAGCGATTAATAGTAATTATCCGATTCAGCCCGATGTGGTTCGTTTAACTCGTTATGAAGGTGAATGGACATTCCAGAAACTAGCGAATAACAAAGTTAAAGTAACCACGAGTGGTTATGCTGACCCAGCAGGTTCAATTCCTTTAAGCTTTGTAAATATGTTTGTTCAGCAGCAACCATATCAGATGCTGCTTAAAATGAAGCGGGAAGTAATGAACCCGATTTATGAGCAACCTAAATTGCCCGATATTTTAAAATAATAAGCAATAAAAAAGCGCCTGAGATGAGGCGCTTTTTTTATTAGTCGGAACATTGCTGCAATTTTTGTTCAGAGCTGCTTTCGCGTTTGATTTGAAATAAAACTAACAACAAACCTAACCCAGCCAGTAATGCACCAGCAAATGATACTGCGTTATAACCCAAACCTAAATCGAGCACTACCGCACCTGCTGCCGCACCGACTGCGTTACCTAGATTAAACGCACCGATATTTACAGAGGAGGCAAGTCCTGGTGCTTCATGAGCAACTGACATTACACGCATTTGTAATGGTGGTACTAAAGCAAAGGTTGCGGCACCCCAGATTACTAAGGCAATGGCTGCTCCAGCCTGACTTTGTGCAACCACTGGGAAAGTCACCATCATGACAATCAACAAAATGAAAAAACCGATTAGAGTTTTGTTGATGGACAAGTCTGCAAAACGACCACCTAAATGGTTACCAATTGAGAAACCGACACCAATTAATACCAACATGAACGTAATGAAGGCTGGTGAAGCATGGGTAAACTCAGTCAAACTTGGCGCAATATAGGTATATAGCGTAAACATTGCACCCGCACTAAGCACTGTGGTGAGTAGAGCCAGTACTACAGGAGTACGTGTTAATACTTTTAACTCCGCTTTCACATTTGGTTTTTGGGCAACCATACCTTGTGGCAGTGCCTTCCATAAAGCGAGCATGGTAATCACACCAAGCAAAGAGATTGCAAGGAAAGACATACGCCAGCCAATATTTTGTCCAACCCATGTTGCCAACGGTACACCACCAATATTGGCAATGGTTAAGCCCATAAACATGATTGCTACAGCACTGGCTTGTTTGTGCGCGGGTACAATACTCGCTGCTACAACAGAACCAATTCCGAAGAAGGCACCATGGTTAAGGCTAGTAATGAGACGTGCACCTAATAAGCTCATATAGCTTGGTGAAAACGCTGCGATCAGGTTACCCACCGTAAAGATTGCCATCAGAAAAATCAGTGCATTACGTCTAGCAAAACCACCAAACCACAGGGTCATGAATGGGGCACCTAGCATCACGCCAAGTGCATAACCCGTAATTAACATTCCGGCTGTTGGAATGGAAATACCTAAATCATGAGCGATATTCGGAAGTAATCCCATTGGAGAGAATTCCGTGGTGCCAATAGCAAAGGCACCAATTGCCAATGCCAATAACGAGAACGCCGTATTTGATTGAGTGTTCATGAGTTTAGTCCCAAACTGGTGCCCATGGCTCTGGGCTAACTTCACGACTGTTACGGTCGAGTTCAGCAATCATTTGCATTTCAGCTGAAGTTAACTCGATATCCTGTGCTTTTAAATTGCTAATCAGGTTTTCACGTTTAGTCGAAGATGGAATGACTGCAAAACCTCGTTGCAATGCCCATGCCAATGCAATTTGTGCTGTTGTTGCTTTATGCGCTGCTGCAATTTCAGCTAGAACGGGGTCTTGAAGCACTTTGCCATATGCCAGTGTCATGTAGGAAGTGACATCTATGTTCTTGTCTTGTAAGAAATTTACAAGTTTATGGTTTTGAAGATAAGGACTTAGCTCAATCTGATTTGTCGCAATATGCTGTACACCGATTGTGTCAATGGCTTGTTGGGTAAGCTCAATATTGAAGTTTGAAATACCAATTTGTTTGGTAAGACCTAGTTGTTTCGCTTCAAGTAAAAGCTGCATAATTTCAGGAATAGAAACCCCTAAGTCCGGTGCTGGCCAGTGAATCAAAGTAAGATCGACATGGTCAGTACGAAGTTTTTGTAAGCTCTCTTTTAAGCTCGGAATAAACTTATCTTGTGCAAAATTATCTACCCAAATTTTTGTGGTTAGAAATAAGTCCTGACGCGCTACACCACTTTCAGCAATGGTTTGTCCAATCGCAGCTTCATTTTCATAGATTTGAGCTGTATCAATTACACGGTAACCTACTTCTAAAGCTGTTTTAACAGAATCAATCACCGCTTGTTCTTTAAGGCGATAAGTTCCTAAACCAAAACGTGGGATATTCATGTGTTCACCTAAATTTAAATAATTGTTTAACTTGAGGTGCATTTTGCTTGGATTATTGTTGCGAAAAAATAGATGAATAAGCAAAATATCTTTGATGATTAGTCAATAATAGAATAAGTCATGAAATCAACAATTGAAGAACTGGTTGCCTTTATCACAATTGTTGATACAGGTTCCTTTGTAGCCGCAGCAGAACACTTAAAACAAACGCCTTCAGGAATGAGTCGTTCTCTTACACGTTTAGAAGCAAAGTTAGGCGTGACTTTATTAGAGCGAACAACACGTAAGTTAAAACTCACACAAGAAGGGCAGCAGTTTCTGATAAAGGCTCGTAAAATTTTAAATGAGCTAAATGCTGCTGAAGAAGATTTGCAAAAATCTGATCAGGGTACCGCGGGACTGATTCGTATTGATTCTGCAACGCCGTTTGTTTTGCACGTGATTGCACCATTAATGCATAAGTTCCGTAAGAGCTATCCCGACATTGAAATCGAAATAAATAGTAATGATCAGGTGATTGATCTATTACAACATAAGACCGATGTGGCATTTCGATTTGGGGAACTCAATGATTCGAGTCTTCATGCCAAGTTAGTGTGCAAGAGCCGTTTATATATTGTGGCAAGTCCAGAATATTTGGCGATCAAAGGTACACCGACTCAACCTGAACAACTTGAGCATCATGATTTGATTGGTTTTACCAGACCTGATTATATTAATAACTGGCCGATTAAAGTCGGAGATGAATATTTTTTCGCACAAGCACATATTAAAGCTTCAAGTGGTGAGACTGTGCGTCAGCTTACGGTTAGAGGACATGGTATTGCACGGCTATCTGAATTTGAAATTTGGAAAGATATTCAAGAGGGACGATTGACCGCGTTATTTGAAGATCAAATAGAACATCAATATCAAAGCATCCATGCTGTCTATTATCAACAAGAGCATCTACCAAAACGAATCCGTTTATTCATTGAGTTTTTGGCAGATCAATTAAAAGATGGTTTTAAAACCTGTCTCTAAACCTACCATAAGCATCACTTGGAAAATGAACTTCTAAAATAGGAGTCGTTTGTCCTTGTGATGAATGTTGAGACAGAAAATAGCTTTGTTGCTGTTCTCGACAACTAAAATATAAGTTTGAATAAACCGAATTTACCATGACAACTTCGTTTGAGTTATTACGTTTGTATTGATAATGAGAAATTGTATTGGCTTTATCATCAGTGCGCTGCTCTAGTTTGTAGTCTTGTTGGTTGGTCATTTTTAAATAACCTTCAATTAAACTCTGGCAAACCGTATGTCTGTGCTGTTCAGTTTTGGGTTGTGACTGGCAACCTGTCAAAACAATGGTAAACAATAATATAGCTTTTAATTTCATTATGTTACTACTCTTGGAGTTGATTTCTATAGCCTAAAGGTGTTCTATAAAGCAGTACAGATACAGAAATTTTTAAAAAAGCAGCACAGAATGACTTTCCAATATCAGGTTCTTGCCAATCAATTAGCACATCGTATTTATCAAGATGAGCTGAAACCGCATCAGAAGCTTATTTCGTTACGAGATTTTGCCCGTCAGCACAGCATTAGCTTAAGTACGGCAAAAAGTTGCTATGAATTGCTTGAGGCGAGGGGACTCATTTATGTAAAGCCAAAGTCAGGTTATTTTGTGGTTGCTCGTACCCAATCTAGTCCTATTCCAGATAGTCCAGATTTCTTATCTTTGCCGCGACAAGTCTCCAATCTGGAGTTACATAACCAAATTCAGGAGGCTGCCTTACAAAGTCATCTTGTACCATTAGGCTCTATTCAGTTGACACCTCATTTTATTCCTGTTGAGGGTTTACGCCGCTCTATTCAACGCGCTTTAAAAAATTGTCAGCCCCAAGATTTTCTTTATTGTAATAAACAGGGTCATGAGCAGTTAAGAAAAGCACTATCTGATCATTGGCGTGAAGATGGGATTTTTATCGCGGCAGAAGATATTTTTATTACCAATGGCTGCATGCCTGCTTTATCTTTGGTGATTCAACATCTAACAGAAGTAGGCGATAGTATTTTAATTCCGACGCCTACTTTTAATGGACAACTACAGCTTATAGCCAGTTTAAAACGACAGATTATTGAAATTCCAGCGCATCATCGTGGTATCGATCTTGAGCGCTTAGAATCATTTATGAAGCAGGGGTTAGCTAAAGTTTGCTTAATGACAGCCAACTATCAGAACCCATTGGGATATTGTTTAAGTAATGCAGAAAAACAAAAGATTGCCGAATTAGCAGCAAAGTATCAGTGTTTTATTATTGAAGACGATATTTATGGAGAGTGTGGCTACAGTGGTGAGCGACCATTATCTATTCGCTATTGGGACCGTGAAGGCTATGTAATTTGGTGTGGATCGGTTTCTAAGTCATTATCGAGTGCATATCGCGTAGGGTGGTTCTGTTTAAGCGCGAAGCTACAGCATTTAAGGCTTGAGCTGGTAGCCAGTAATATTGGGGTTAATACACCGCTACAATTAGGCTTAGCTGATTTTATTTATAGTCGTGGTTACAGGGAGCACTTAGAGCAGTTAAGACCGAATTTGATGCGGCAAGTCGAGGAGTATCGTAGTTGTATTTTAAATGCTTTCGAAGGTATTCCAATTGCATTGAGCCAACCAGAAGGAGGTTATGCCTTATGGATGCAGTTACCTAAAACTGTAGATAGTTTGGCGCTCTATTACACTGCAAAATCTCACGGAATTACCGTAGTTCCCGGGCATGTTTTTGGTGAGGATGAACGCTATCGGCATTTTATTCGTTTAAATGCAGGTCATGAGTTAACAGTAGATGTCCGCCAAGCGATTAAACACTTGGCGAACTGGTCACGACAACAGATGAAAACCGTAAGTTAGGTTTATTCTGCGAAGTCTGCTTTAAGTACAATTCGGTAACGTGCTTGACCTGAGTGTAGACGTTCAATTGCTTCATTGAGCTGTGACATTGGAAACAGTTCAATTTGAGGCGCAATTTTTTTGCGTGCAGCAAACTTTAAAAGCTGACGTAGTGCAGCAGGTGAGCCTGTAGGTGAACCAGTCACTGACTTAGCACCACCAATAAGAGAGCCAACAGAAATAGGAACAGGCTCAAGCGTAAGACCTAAGAAATGTAAGGTTCCGTTTGGTGCCAGTGTTGCAATAAAAGCAGACCAATTTAGAGTCACATTCACGGTACTCAGCAATAAATCGAATTTACCTTTTTGAGCTTTTACTGCCTCTGTATCGCGGCTATTGACGACATGGTCGGCTCCCATAGCTTTAAGCTCTTCTGTTTTGTCTGGGTTAGAACTAAATGCCGTGATTTCACAACCCCAAGCTTTAAGGAGCTTAATCGCCATATGACCTAAACCGCCAATGCCAATCACACCCACATGATGGGTTGCCTGAATCTTGTGTTTGAGGAGTGGATCAAAAACGGTAATTCCGCCACAAAGTAGAGGACCTGCACTTTCGGGGTCTAAATCTTCAGGAAGGGGAATAGCCCATTGCCAGCCAGCACGAACTTTATCGGCAAAACCACCAGCATGCCCGACGATTGTTGCAACATTTTTGCCCGTACAAAGTACTTGCTGACCACCAATACATTCATCACACGATTGGCAACTTTCAGCTGTCCAGCCGATACCGACACGTTGCCCGATTTGTAGACCTTTGGCTTCTGAACCTAAAGCTACAATTCTTCCAATAATTTCATGACCTGCAACCACAGGGTAGACAGTCGAGCGCCATTCATTATTCAGAACTGAAATATCAGAATGACATAAACCACAGTATTCAACTTTTACTTCAACCTGATGCGGCTGTAATTCACCTGCGTCAAATTGGTAAGGAACCAGTTTTTCACCTGCTTGCATTGCAGCATAGGCCTGAATCGTATTGTTGCTCATCGGAAACTCCTTAAGCGGATTTGAACCGTTCTGGTGGGTTATGAAGCTTTAAATTGACAATCGTTTTCATGATCATCGACCATACCTACAGCCTGCATAAACGCATAGCAAGTGGTTGGGCCGACAAATTTAAAACCATTCTTTTTAAGAGTCTTGGAAAGTTTTACACTGAGTTCAGTCTGTGCAGGAGCCTGACGGTAGTCTGCAACATCATTGTTTTGTGGAGCTGCATCTACAAACTGCCAAAGCCATGTTGGTACATCACCAATTTGTGCTTTTAGTGCTTGCCAAGCAATAGCATTATCACGAATGGCTTTGAGTTTACCCAAGTGACGAATTAAGCCTGCATCGGATAATTTTAATTCTAAAAAGTCATCAGTGAATGAAGCAATATCTTCAATTGGATGATTAAAAAAGTGTTGACGGTAGCTTTCTCTTTTTTTTAGTACGGTAATCCATGATAAGCCAGCTTGCTGACCTTCGAGGCAAAGCATTTCAAATAACCGTGCTTCGTCGTGTTCTGGCTTGCCCCATTCTTCATCATGATAGGAAATATAAAGGGGATCGTCGGAACACCATCCGCAACGTTGAGTTTTCATGATAATGCTCCTTATATTTATCTTAGAATTTTAAAGTTTAAATAACACCCATTCATTTGGGCGAGTATCCCAATAATACAGTTCAGCTTGAGTTAAGTCTTCAAACTTTAGCCAAAAGTCTTTGCCTACTTTATCTGAAAAACCGGTACTGATTAGCAGGGCATCATCACTGATTTCCATGATCCAGCCTTGATAGCTATTGCCATTTAAAATGATCTTTTGCTGGTTGCCCGACTCGGCAAACTCTACTAAGCGATTGATCAGCGCTTCCGACATAAAATGTTCCTAGCGTAAATATGAATAAGGATTAACGGCACCACGTCCTTTACCATCTAGATAAAGACCATAGTGGAGATGAGGTGAAGTATAACGTGCATTGCCCGTGTTGCCGACATATCCAATTAAATCGCCCTTTTTGACATAGTCACCTACATTTAGGCCACGTTTATGACCGTCAAGATGAGCATAATAATGCCATGTTCCTGCTGGACCTAAAATCCAGATGACTTTGCCTCCGAGGTTATTATTACGAAGATCAGCAACGAGTCCTTCGGTTGTGCTATACACTTTGGTTCCACGTGGAGCCAAAATATCAATTCCTTCATGGCTACGGCCTTGACTACGAGCAGCTCCCCACGTGTCTGTTAGTTCATCTCGATCGACACCTTTTACAGGTACAGGTAGTCGATTTGGAAGCTGCATACTTTTGAGCTTACTGACTTGAGTGGGGGAAAGTGGTGTAGGTTTTTTAGGTGCACTGGCACAAGCTGCCAATAGAATAATGAGAAAACCAAGTGAGAGATGAGAAACAAAACGTCGCACGAAATACTCCCTGTCATAGTTATATCAAAATTATTTTGACCACTATGTCATGAACGGCTAGTCGAGATCAATTTTTTCATTGCAGTTGGTACACCTTTGGAAATTGCTTGTTCTGGAGTCAACCATTGGCCTTCAAACTCAATCGCCAGATGTTCTTTTTGATCAGGTTCCACGTGGAACGTGTGAGCATTAAGTAGCCATGTGAAATGAGTGAAGCTATGACTAATCTGAAAAGTTTGTGCTTGAGGCTGTAATTTAAATTGCTGGCTTATGCTCAGTCGTTCATGTTCATTTTCTAAAATAGGTAAACAGAATAAACCACCCCATAGACCATGGGCTTGGCGTTGTTGCCAGAACCATTCATCTTCACACTGAATAATAAGAACGTCTGCCGTTTTAACAGGCGGAGTTTTTTTAGGTTTTTTAAAAGGTAGTTCTTGTTCTAAACCTTGTTGGTAGGCCTGACAATGAGTTTGCATTGGACAATATAAACACAGCGGTTTTTTAGGCGTACAGATAGTTGCACCTAAGTCCATTATGGCTTGAGTATAGTCATGGTTACGATGCGTAGGGCAAAGCTCTTCAGCGAGTTTCCACATTTCACGTTCATGCTGTGGCTTACTTAAGTCATCTTCAATGGCAAAGAAACGCGCTAAAACACGTTTCACATTGCCGTCCATAATCACACCATACTGACGCAAACCTAAAGACATAAGTGCGCCTGCTGTAGAGCGTCCAATGCCGGGTAGAGCAATCCATTCTTCTAGGGTTTCAGGAAATTTACCTTGTTGTGCTACAAGGCCAGCGGCTTTATGCAAATTGCGAGCACGAGCGTAATAGCCAAGGCCAGCCCAATAAGGAGCGACATCATCCCAAGTTGCATGACCTAGAGCTTCTACCGTTGGAAAGCGCTCCATGAAGTGGTCAAAATATTGCAGAACCGTTTTCACCTGAGTCTGCTGTAGCATAATTTCAGAAACCCAAACCTTGTATGGATCATCTGCAACTTGCCAAGGCAAATCGTGACGACCATGTTGATCGAACCAGTTTAAGAGGGCATCAGAAAAAGAAAATTCAGGCATGAACAGCTATAGAAGAAAAGTAAGGACTAAATTATAGCTGAAATTGGAGAGAAGTTTTGTTTAAAGCAGGCAACCAGAACGAGCCTGTTAAAACAGAGATCACTTGAAAATAAGTGGTCTCTGCTTCAAGCATAAAGAGGATTAATCCTCTTTTACGCCCCAACGTTGATCAAGTTTCAACGGTTGGTTTTTATAGTAAGGAATGACATGAATGTGGAAGTGATCGGAAGTCTGGCCAAATACTTCACCATCATTAAAGCCGATATGAAAACCGGCAGGCTGATGACGAAGCTGGGTTTCGTGGCGGGCAATTTCAAGAAGTGTCAGTAAGCTTTCATGCTCTTTAGAGGTAATGTCAAAAAACGAGCTTACATGGCGCAGTGGAGTCACTACACAATGGCCTTTAGACAATGGATTTGGGTCAGGTAAAATTACAGCAAATTCATTCTTATCAATGATGTCATATTCATCAAAATTGCAATACGGACATTTCTTGTCAGTCATTGTTGTATCCTCTCATGTTATTCCATTAAACCCCGAGTGCGGGAAATAAGACTAGGCTTTGCTCTAGCTCAACGGGAGTATAGTTATTGAAGTATGGTTTAAAAAATACAGTAAAAATATTGCAAAGTCATAAACATTTAAGGGAGCAAATGCAAAAAACATTTGCTCCAAATTTGCTTCTTTTATTTTAAAGTACGTTCTAACAAAGCGTACATTTTAGCAAGGCCTTGTTTCTCCGCTTCGCTGTTGTAGCCAAGGTCTACACCATTCGCTTTCGCTTTTTCATCTGCAAGCGGGTTACTAAAGCCATGTTTAGCACCTTTTAAAACCACTACCTCATGTTTAACTTCAGCAGCTTGCATCTCTTTTTCAAAATTAGCAACATCTTCTAAGGTGACCATGCTGTCTTGTTCACCATGTAGAACTAAAACTTCACCTTGAATGTTGCCTTTTTGAGCAGGTGCTTTCGGTGCTAATGTAGCATGGAATGTCACAACTGCTTTAAGTGGTGCACCTGAGCGCGCAAGGTCTAATACAACTTTACCACCATAGCAAAAGCCAATTGCAGCCAGTTTTTCACTATTTACTTCTGGTTGTGCAGCAAGTGTCTGAAGTGCTGCATTGGCACGATCAGTCACCGTGTCTAACTCTTCAAATGTCTGCATCATCCATTCATATGCTTGAGCTGCGGTTGATGTGACTTTTTTATCGCCATACATGTCAATCGCAAGAGCCGCATAGCCGTGTTCAGCAAGTTCACGTGCGCGTTGTTCAGTATATTCATTACGGCCCCACCATTCAGGACCAATAATAATACCTGGTACAGGTGTTTCACTTTCTGGAGCTGCAAAATAACCAATTAAATGGCTGCCGTCTGGTGCAGTATATTGAATTTCACGGGTTTTAATTGCTGTACTCATGACATTAATCCTGAAATTAAACTTGGTTTAAACACGCTTGATTAAAGCATAAAAAATTAAAATTCATATTAATAACTATGTAAAAATCTACGTCAAAAGAAAAAGATAGAAACATTTAGGCAATAAAAAAGAAGGAAACAAGTTCCTTCTTTTTATGTAGTCATGATTGAATTAGGTTCGGCCTCGCGAAATAAAACCAATAACTGCGAGAATTACAGCCACAACCAATAAAATCACGGCAAAGTCTTTAGATAACCCTGCAACACCACCAAACCCTAATAGACTGGCAATGAGTGCAATCACTGCAAAAATTATTGCCCAACGGAACATAATGTTGTCCTCCTTATTTTTCATTGTGTTTTTACTATATAGTGGCTTTTTTGCACGGAATGTGTCGTTTATGTGGTTGAAATGTATATTAAACAATCATTTTGTGATGCTAAAAATACAGTTTCTTTCCTTAAGCACACTGCCTTCAATGCTATAATCTGACTTTGCTTTATGTATACAGCTGTTAAAACCTATGTCTACCGAGACCTCACTTCGTCCATTATTTTGGAAAAATTACACGCTAGAGCAGCTTAGTCAGGCTGAGTGGGAAGCTTTGTGCGATGGGTGTGGTTTATGCTGCTTGGTCAAGCTAGAAGATGAAGATACTCATGAGGTTGCTTACACCAAGGTAGCGTGTAAATTGCTTGATTGTGGTACAGGGCGTTGCTCAGACTATTCAAATCGTCAGCAGCAAGTGCCTGACTGTTTACAGTTGACGCCAGAAAGCTTAAAAACAATTCACTGGTTACCTTCAAGTTGTGCCTATAAACGTTTGAATGAGGGTAAAAATTTACCTTCTTGGCATTATTTAAATACGGGTACGAGACAAAGCGTAGTTAAGGCAAAAAAGTCTGTTGCAGGGCGTTGTATTCCTGAAACTGATGTACATGAAGATGATCTTGAAGATTATGTGGTACGTTGGGTGCGTTAATACGCTCCCAATCGACATTTTTAATTACAGCGTATAATAAAGTAACATTTTAATCGTAAAGTTTTTAACCATCTCCGTTATATAAAAATAAAAGCGAAGGAGATAAAAATGATGAAACGACTAGCAGCCCCCTTATTATGTAGTAGCTTTTTCTTATTAATGGCTTGTGGTTCTAACAATACCAACTCAAAAAATCCTGAACAAAATACAACTGCAAAAACAGAGCAAACTAGTGCTGCCAAACAAATTTATCAGGTCGAGACAGTCGCACATTTTAATGAACCTTGGGCGATTACCAGTTTGCCAGACCATCGTTTATTAGTCACTGAGCGACAAGGTAAGTTAAAACTTTTTAACCCCCAAAATAAACAAATGTTAGATGTTGAAGGTGTTCCAGCGGTGAACTATGGCGGACAGGGTGGTTTAGGCGATGTTGTTTTACATCCTGATTTTGCCAAAAATCATTGGATATATCTCAGTTATGCAGCTAAAGGGCAAGGCGGATCTGGTGCAGTGATTTCACGTGCGAAATTAGACTTATCTAACCCTAATCAGCCAAAACTTATAGAGGTGAAACAGATTTGGCAGCAGGTGCCTAAAGTCTCAGGACAAGGCCATTATGGACATCGTATGCTCTTTGATGCAGATGGTAAGCTTTGGGTCACTTCAGGTGAGCGCCAAAAGTTTGACCCTGCCCAAGACATGAAGAGTAATTTGGGCAAAGTCTTGCGTTTAAATGAGGATGGTTCAGCAGCCGTAGGTAATCCTTTTTATAAACAAGGTGGGGTTACTGCGGAAATATGGTCACTTGGACACCGTAATCCCTTAGGTATGGCTTTTGACGGCCAAGGACAACTTTGGGTAGTTGAAATGGGGCCTAAAGGTGGTGATGAGCTTAATATTATTACCAAAGGTGAAAATTATGGTTATCCAATTGTCTCAAATGGTGACCACTACTCGGGTGAGCCTATTCCAGACCACCATACTCGCCCTGAATTTAAAGCACCTGGGATTGATTGGACACCTGTCATTTCACCGTCGAGCCTAATCATTTATCGAGGCCAACAATTTCCTGCATGGCAAAATAAAGCCTTAATTGGTGGGTTATCTTCCAAAGCCATTGTGGTTGTAGATTTAGAGCATAAACCTGTAAAAGAAATACAAAGATTAGAGATGAAGCAACGTATTCGTGGTTTACATGAAGCACAAGACGGTTCAATTTGGGTAATTGAAGATGGCCCGGATGCACGTTTGCTGAAACTCAGTAATAAACCATCTTAATGCTACGAGTTAGCCTGTAAATAAAGAACGCGTCTCATAGATTCAAATTGTAGATTTCTGTGAGACGCAATAGACTATAGTGAAAAGACGATAAAGCTATTTGAGATGTCAGACACCCATATTCCACTTCCTGAACGCCTGCGCCCGAGAGATTTGTCTGAAATTATTGGGCAAGATCATTTGTTAGGTGAACACGCACCACTGCGTCAAATGATTGATCAGGGGCATTTACCTTCTATTATTTTTTGGGGACCGCCAGGCGTTGGTAAAACAACAATTGCTTTGCTTTTGGCGCAAGCAATAGACCGCCCATTTGTGAGTTTGTCTGCTCTGAATACAGGTGTAAAAGAATTACGTGAAGTCATTGCAGAAAGTGGTGATTTACTAACACCTGTGGTTTTTATTGATGAAATTCATCGCTTTAATAAATCACAGCAAGATGCATTACTAGGGGCTGTAGAAAAAGGAAAAATTACCTTAATAGGTGCGACCACAGAAAACCCGTCTTTTGAAGTCAATAGTGCACTTTTATCACGTTGTCAGGTCTATACCTTAAACAGTTTAGACAGCGAAGCAATTCAGACGCTACTCAACAATGCTCTCCAAGCAGATAAATTCTTAAAAGAACGCTACATTCATATTGAAGAGTACGATGCCCTTTTGCAGTTTGCAGCAGGCGATGCCCGTAAAGCGCTTAATTTACTAGACTTAATTGCGAGTACTTTTGAGCCAGAAATTGAAAATACCATTACCAATGCTGTGGTGGTAAAAGTTGCCCAGCAAAACATTGCACGTTATGACAAATCGGGTGAGCAGCATTACGACCTCGTGTCTGCATTTATTAAATCGATTCGTGGTAGTGATCCAGATGCAGCTCTGTACTGGATGGCTCGTATGCTTAAAGGCGGAGAAGATCCTGTTTTTATTGCAAGACGTATGTTGATTGCAGCCTCAGAAGACATTGGAAACTCGAATCCAAATGCGCTTTTGCTTGCAGGTGAATGTTTCCGCTCTGTTCAAGCAGTAGGTATGCCTGAAGGTCGAATTATTTTGGGCCAAACCGCGGTTTATTTGGCAACAAGTGCAAAAAGTAATAGTACTTATTTAGCAATTAACAAAGCATTGGAACTTGCCGAGAAAACGGCAAATTTACCAGTGCCTTTACACTTGAGAAATGCACCAACCAAGCTGATGAAACAGCAAGGCTATGGCATCAATTATCTCTATCCGCATGATTACCCAGAGCACTTTGTGTTGCAAGACTATTTGCCACCTGAGTTGAAGGGAACCAAACTCTACGAGTCCGCGAGAAATAAGCGTGAGGTTGAAGGCGAACGCTTACAGCAACGCAGATGGCAGCAGGAACAATAGTTTATTGAGTCCTGCTATTGTTCCAATTCCTCAGTAACCTGACCATAAATCAGCAGGGTAAACACGCCTGTACCACCAATAATATTTCCAATAGTCGTTGGAATCAGGAAATTAAAAATATATTCACTAATAGAGGCATCTCCTTGCCAAACTAGATAAGACATTTCGGTAGAACCTACTACTACATGGGTAAAGTCACCGAGTCCTATCAAATATGTCATGAAAAAGATGAGTAGGAATTTATTGCTAACTGAAGGCAGCATCCAGACTAGTGCAGCAATTAACAGCCCTGACATAATACCTTTCAGCAAGTTTTCGGTCGCAGAAAAAGACGCAACATGATGTGCTAGCTCGTCTAGTGCCTTGTCAATATCGGGTGTAAACAGGTGGGTAGTGAGGAAAAATAAACTCGCTAAAGCTGTTCCAATGATGTTGCATAAAATCACAATTCCCCATAATCGGCCTACAGCTTGTAATTTTTCGAGAGTAAAGGGCTTGAATAGAGGTACAACTGTGGTGATGGTATTTTCGGTAAAGAGTTGCATATGGCCCAAAATAGCGATCAAAAAACCAATGGTATAACCGACATTGGTGATTAAATCGGTCCAGACTGCATCAGCTGGAAGATAAGAAGCGATAATCGCCTTAAACACAAAAGAAAAACTGATGACTAGACTGCCGCAATTCCTGAAAAGATTAGTGCAGCTGTTGGTCGATCCAGCTCTTCTGCGCCATCACGGCGAATAATTTCATAGACTAAACGGGGTGACAGTTTTTCATGTTCTTCGACTGCCATTTTTTCACGCCAGCTTAAGGTTTGCTCGACCTTTTTTTCCTCTATTTCATGGTCCATCATGCCTACTCCTCATAGAATAAATATTTTCTACTTATTATTTTTGTTTATTGTTAAGGCAGCATTCAGAATAAATCTAGTTGATTCATAACAGCTTTATGTATCTTTTTATAAATTGAAAGATACGACGCTAAGCAAAATAGTATGCGAATAAAAGCAATTAACCAGATAGGACAGCTAAATATAAGAAGAGGTCGATAAAACTTTGGATGACAAGACGAATTGCCGCCTGAGTCAAAGGGGAGCAATTATGATGAAGAAGTCAGAAATCAGTATAGGGTTGACGCTAAAGATTTACGGCAAATCAGATAAAATCAGTAATTAAAGTAAGGTATATGTTCTCAAAGTGCGTATGAGTTTCATATAGTCACCTTGAGAAGCTTCAGAAATGACGGTTTCCACTTCAGCTTCGCTCCAACCTTGTTTCAAAGCAGAGTCGCTAAAATTAGATAAAATCACTAATGGATTTTCACCAAAATGTATCGAGTGATTCATTAATCTCTTTTCAGGCTTAAGTAGTTCCATAGGGTTCACCATACTTTAAATTTAATTATTGTGATGCAATTAATGTTTTTTTAGATTTTAGTGCTTTGCTTTTATATTGTGCAAGTCATAATTTAATTAAATATACAAATCTGTCTACTTTTCCTGAATTTTAGTGCCTAGAAAATAAAAAACCGAGCAATTCAGCTCGGTTTCTTATAAAGTCTGGCTAATTAGATGTCAGATAAATCTACGCCTAAACGAGCTGCAACTTCTTCATAAGCTTCAACAACACCGCCTAAACCTTGACGGAAACGGTCTTTGTCGAGTTTCTTCTTAGAGTCTTTATCCCATAAACGGCAACCGTCTGGAGAGAATTCGTCACCAAGTACGATACGGTCATGGAAAACACCAAATTCAAGTTTGAAGTCCACCAAGATCATATTGCCTTCAGCAAATAATGCTTTTAATACATCATTTACTTTATAAGTTAACACTTTCATTTGTTCTAACTGTTCAGCAGTCGCCCAACCTAAAGCAATCGCTTGAGATTCGTTAACCATTGGATCGCCTAAGCCATCATCTTTGTAGAACAATTCAAATGTAGGAGGAGTAAGTTCTTTACCTTCTTCTACACCTAAGCGACGGCATAGAGAACCAGCTGCGTAGTTACGAATTACGCATTCAACAGGAATCATTTGAAGTTTTTTAACGAGAACTTCAGTTGGAGAAAGCAATTTTTCAAAATGCGTTTCAATACCCGCAGCAGCAAGTTTTTCCATGATGAAGGCGTTAAAACGGTTGTTCACCTTGCCTTTACGATCTAGTTGTTCGATTTTTTCGCCATTGAACGCAGAGGCATCATCACGAAAGACTAAAATCAGATGGTCGGCATTGTCTGTTTCATATACAGATTTTGCTTTACCAGTATAGAGCAAGGTTTGTTTTAACATGAGGGAACCTTTTAAAAAAAAATGCCTAGTAAACGACTAGGCTGGCCAATTTTGGTAAATCTGGTTTAACACTTCTGCCGCAACTTCAGGGCTTGCAAAAGTGTTGTCTGGATTAAAGAGAGCAAGGCTATGACTAGAGCCAACACCAGTCAGTTTAAGCACATAAGTTTTGTCATTTACTTTAATCGTCGCTTGATTACTGCCTTGAGCGATGATGTTGTAATTTAACGTGCTTAGGGTTGCTTTGGTGTATTGCCAAATTTCAGCGGTACTTCCATCAATTTTTAACAGTGGGTTTTTATTACCATCTGTTACAAGTTGAGGGCGACTAAGCGCGCTACCTGATTGAGCAGATGTATCTGCTGTATCACCTTGAGTTTGTTCAGGGCGAGGCAATGCAAAACGATTGCCACGCTTGTTTTCAAACTTCGGTGCGTGATCGATAGCGAGCTGGTCTACTGTTGGTGCAGGATACAAAGGCGTCGCTGGTCGTACAGTTGCATCGGCAGGATACTCAAGCGGGGCGAGTTGCTTTGCTTTTTTATAATCTAAAGAGTGATTATTGAGTGCGAAGCGACCACAGCCAGCTAAACTTAAGGCTGAAACTGCAAGGACTAAACCAAGACGTAATTGCATCATAAATTGCTCTTATTAAATAATTCCCGCATCTTTTAGGGCATTGCGGAGAGGTTCGCGATATTGCTCAGCGAGAGGAGTGAGTGGTAAACGAATACCAGTATCAATCAGTCCCATCTCATGTAGTGCCCATTTCACAGGAATTGGGTTTGATTCGCAAAATAGAATATTGTGTAAATTTGCAATCTTATTGTTAAGCGTCTTCGCTTGTGGCTCATCTTTAGCAATTGCAACCGCACATACTTCGCTCATTGCCTTAGGTGCAATGTTTGCAGTAACCGAGATATTACCATCTGCGCCAAGAAGCATAAGTTCCCATGCAGTTTCATCGTCACCTGAGTAAACAGCCATTTTGCCGTTTAAAGCATCGATTAAAGCTTTACCACGAGGCACATCACCTGTTGCGTCTTTAATACCTACAATGTTAGGAATTTCTGCTAAACGTACCGCTGTATCGTTTGACAAGTCTACGCCTGTACGACCCGGTACGTTATAAAGAATAAGAGGTAATTCAACAGCTTCGGCAACCGCTTTATAGTGTTGGAAAAGGCCTTCTTGGGTTGGTTTGTTATAGTATGGTGTTACAA
This sequence comes from Acinetobacter sp. H1(2024), assembly GCF_046557555.1. NCBI lineage: Bacteria > Pseudomonadati > Pseudomonadota > Gammaproteobacteria > Moraxellales > Moraxellaceae > Acinetobacter > Acinetobacter sp. H1(2024). The sequence goes on along the minus strand of NZ_JBKGFO010000003.1, from coordinate 444,249 downwards.
GTAAAGCGGCATCAGCACCGAGGTCTTTAGCTGCTTTAGTTAATTCGATTGCTTCGCGGGTTGAGTTTGCACCAGTACCGGCAATAATTGGAATACGTTTATTGGCTACACGAATAATTTCTTTAATAACCTGTGTGTGCTCTTCCATGCTCAATGTTGAGGCTTCGCCGGTTGTACCGACGGCTACAATACTGTTTGTACCTTGTTCTATGTGCCACTCAACCAGCTTCTCAAGACCCTTCCAATCTACACCGCCATCTTTCAACATGGGAGTGACAATTGCGACGATTGAGCCTTGAATGGTCTGTGCTTGCTGAGTCATTTTAAAAAATATCCTATTTATCCATCCGAATCTGAGGTAAGAAAAACAAAATGTGGGATGGTTGCAGTATTTTGATTGTCCAGTTCTAACAATAACAGATTGTTGAATGACAATTATGCAAATTATGACTGATCAGACGCATAAGAACAATATGCTTAACTGATAAACCCTATGTAAACTTGAGCAAAACATAGAATGCCAATTTGATCATTTCAAGTAAAAGACAGTAAATATGACAATATGGTTCAATTCTGCGAATCCTTACTTGCTACGGTCTTTTTATGGCAAGATAAAATGCATATTTTTCCCGAATGGGACTTAAGATGGCATGAAAATGAAGAAGCAACCACAAAATTCGGCTTTAGTCGTAGTTGATGTACAAAATGGTTTTACACCGGGTGGAAATTTAGCAGTTGCCGATGCCGATACAATTATTCCAACCATTAACCAATTGGCGCGTTGTTTTGAAAATGTCGTTCTGACACAAGATTGGCATCCAGATAATCATATTTCTTTTGCCACCAACCATTTGGGTAAACAGCCATTTGAAACCATTGAGCTCGATTATGGACCGCAAGTGCTTTGGCCTAAACATTGTGTACAAGGTAGCCATGATGCCGAATTTCATCCAGATTTGAATATCCCAACGGCCCAGCTGATTATCCGAAAAGGTTTTCATGCTCATATTGATAGCTACTCGGCTTTTATGGAAGCAGACCACAGCACAATGACGGGTTTAACGGGTTACTTAAAAGAGCGCGGCATTGATACGGTTTATGTGGTCGGAATTGCTACGGACTTTTGTGTTGCATGGACTGCTTTAGATGCAGTTCAACTCGGCTTTAAAACTTTAGTGATTGAAGATGCCTGTAAGGGTATTAATCTGAACGGCTCTTTAGAACAGGCATGGCAAGCGATGCAGCAACAGGGTGTTGTCCGTATTCAATCGACTGACTTGTTGAGTGAATGTTAGAGAGAGTGCTCATGTTGTTTGGGCTTTAATTGCGATTTGATATGGATGAACAGCATGTCTGCATTATTACGTTTTACTCAATTTGTTCAGAAAACGTTTGCTTTATGGGTCATCGTTTTTGCGGCTCTAGCGCTATGGCAACCTGAGTTTTTTGTCTGGCTTAAAGCGTACATCCCATGGATCTTAGGGATTATTATGCTCGGTATGGGAATGACCATGACCGTTGATGACTTTAAAGGGGTATTGCAAAGCCCTAAAGCTGTGTTGATTGGGGTAGTTGCCCAGTTTGTGGTGATGCCCGGTTTAGCATATGTTCTATGTAAATTATTTAACTTACCGCCTGAAATCGCTGTAGGTGTGATTTTAGTGGGGTGCTGTCCCGGTGGAACTGCTTCAAACGTGATTACCTACATGGCCAAAGGCAATGTGGCTTTATCGGTGGCTTGTACATCAGTATCAACGCTTTTAGCACCAGTATTAACACCAGCGATTTTTTATTTACTTGCTAGCCAATGGTTAAAGATAGATGCAGCTTCGATGTTTATTTCGATTTTGCAGGTGGTATTGCTTCCTATTGTGGTTGGTCTGATTTTAAGAACATGGCTTAAACGTCAAGTCGAATCGTATATTCAAGTTATGCCGTTAGTTTCAGTGATTGCAATTGTTGCGATCGTGGCAGCCATTATTGGTGGGAGCAAAGCAGCAATTTTACAGTCTGGTTTGCTCATTTTAGCTGTGGTGATCTTACATAATGGATTTGGGTATTTATTGGGCTTTGCAGCAGCGCGATTCTTTAAATTGCCTTATGCAGACAGTAAGGCAATTGCTATTGAGGTAGGGATGCAAAACTCAGGTTTGGGTGTAGCGCTTGCAGCAGTACATTTTGCTGCTTCTCCAATTACAGCCGTACCAAGCGCGATTTTCAGCCTTTGGCACAATATTTCTGGTCCCGCACTTGCGACTTATTGGGCAAGTAAACACAAACAAGAATAACTGCATGAACAACATATAATATAAAAGAAGGCCAAACGAATAGTTTGGCCTTTTTATTTAGAGCATATTTTGCGGGAGCTGAATTTAGAACTGGTATGTCTTTTGCTTTGGATTGATGCACTAAAAATAACGTGAATATGAGTATAAATCGCAAAGAAAAATAAGGTATTTCCTAGATGAACCAGATTTTTAAATTATTTATTCCCATGCTCTCAAGCAATTTAATTCTAGTTTTAAGTGGATTGATTGATCTTGCTTATGTAGGGCATTTTAGCAATGACCATGTCGCCGCATTATCGGTGACCTTATCTTTATATACAGTGATTTATGTCATTGGGATGGGTATTCTGCAAGGTGTGATCCTCAAGCTCTCGGAAGCTTATGGTTGCCATGACATACCACGTATTCGTCAAATTTTTATTCAAGGCATTTGGCTGATGTTATGTTCGGCATTGGTGAGTATTGGCTTGCTTTACTTGTTCCGTGATTTACCAAAATTATTTGGTGCATCTGAACATGTCGTTTCAATTACCAAAAACTGTATTTGGGCTTTGGTATTTATTTTACCTGCGCATTTACTAATGCGTTTATTTACAGCTTTGTCTCAGGTCACTGAAAATGCGCATAAGGTTTTACTATCAGATAGCATTTTCTTCATTCTTAAAATTATTTTGTCCTATCTTTTAATTTATGGTGTCGCTTTATTTTCAATTCCACCACTCGGTGCGATAGGGGCTTTGTTAGCCACTCTCATTGTACGGTGGTTTATGTTGGCTGTTTATTACCTGTTTTTCTTAGAGAAAAGCTACATCTTTATTGAACATCCAGAACGTTCGGTTGAAGATAGCCGACAAAGTCTGCGTATGATTTTAAAAATAGGCATACCCACGGCGATCATGGCGTTGATGGACGTCGTTGCATTTTGTTCGGTTGCTATTCTGATTTTGCCTTTTGGGAGTGTAGTGTCGGCAGCCCATCAAATTGTCGCGAGCACGGGTGGTTTTATGTTTATTTTTCCCTCCTCAATTGCCTCGGCTTATAGCATTTTGGTGTCGCGATCTATGGGCAGTGGCAACATGGAAGAAGCAAACAAAATTGCCAGACAAAGTATATGGGTAATTATGGCAGTGAGTGGCAGTCTGTCCTTAGGTTTATGGTTGGAGCGGGACTTAATTGTTACCTTCTATTCAGATGATTGGGCTGTGCAAGTTTTGGCTGCATCACTGCTGTTAATTGTCTGTATATCTCATTTTCTAGATGGCTTCATGACCTTACTCACCTCTTTGCTGCGCTGTTGGGATGTCTCAATTTTACCCATGCTGATTTTTTTAGTCGTGGTGTTATGTTTCGGATTGGGTGGTGGTTGGTGGATGGCCTATAAAGGGCTGTATTGGGGGAGTCATTCGATTTCTGCAATGGGAATTTATGGTTTTTGGAGTATGGCAGTCATAAGCTATTTAGTAGCTTGTATATTGAGTGCTTTGTGTTTCCGTTTTAGAAAGCAATTAAAAGGGTTTTGATTGAGCAGGCAATGGTTAAAGGGGATGTGCTGCTAACCATTCTTCAATTTCGTTTTCAGAAATCACTTTAAAACCATGGCGCTGTAACAGTGCTGTGGTAATCCCAACACCCGTAATCTTCTCGCCTTGAAAAGTACCGTTATAAATTTTTTGACTGCCACAAGATGGGCTATTTTCTTTTAAAACCACACAACTTGCTTTTATTTGCTGTGCAATTTCCAAAGTGCGGTGAGCACCTTTTAAATAGAGCGCTGTCACATCTAAACCAGATGAGTCAGTAATTTTTGCCTTCCCATCAAGCACATCTTGACCTGTTCCCCCCACAATTTCTGCAGGTAAACGAGGCGTGCTAAAACCGCCTAATAACTCTGGGCAAAGTGCGTGGGCTTTTTTATTTAAAAATAACTGCTGAAGCTTACTGTTCAAGCATGAACGGCCGTCATAACGTACAGGTTCACCAATTAAACAAGCACTGATTAAAAGCATGAGTTTCCCGCCCTTAGAACTTTAAAAGCCATGTGAGTGTACCCAATGATTTATAAAATATGAAATCAAAAACGGGCGTAAACAAACGGCGTAATTTGATTAATAAATTACACAATTCATAATTAAATTATGTATTGCATAATTTAATTGTTTTTAGTAGCATCTGTTTTAAGGTAAATGGCCATTGGAGGTCCAACAAGGATGTTGGCCTCCATAAATCTAGGAATGACTTTAGGAAAAGGCGATTTTTAAAGGTTTATTGAAAAATCTCAATCGTACTTTTAGATAAGAAAGGACTGTGTGTATGGAAAATAAACACCATATAGAAGGGAAATTAATCATCGGCTTCGTGCTCACTCAATCATCGTTTTAATTATTGGTTTTTTTCTCATAGGATGCGTTGGGCTAAGGCATTTTGACGGTTCAAACACTCTCCCAGCAAATGCGTATTCTATAGAGAAAGGAGCTGACCAGATCAGCAGAAATAAACGGATCAGGTAATCACCAGAGGGAAACTAGATGGATATTTTAGAGAACCCATTAGAACTATGCGGTTTTGCATTTATTGAGTTTGTTTCAAAAGAAAATGAATTAGATACAATTTTTGAAACCATCGGCTTTTCAAAAGTAGCCAAGCATAAATCGAAAAAAGTGTACTTATGGCGTCAAGGAAATATCAATATTATCCTGAATTATCAGCCAGAATCTTATGCTTCATTCTTTTTCAATGAGCATGGCCCATCTGCTTGCGCAATGGGATTCAAAACACGTGATGCGGCAAAAGCTTTTAAAAAGGCTGTTGAGCTTGGTGCAGAACCAATGCAATCTAATATTGGGCCAATGGAGCTTAACATTCCGGCAATTAAAGGTATTGGTGGCATGCCAATCTTCTTGGTTGACCGTGACATTTATGAAAATGACTTTGTTTTCTTTGATGATGCGCAGCGTCACCCAGAAGGTGCGGGTTTAAATGAAATTGACCACTTAACTCATAACGTCTACAAAGGCCGTATGGAGTACTGGGCAAATTTCTACGAGAAGATTTTTAACTTCCAAGAAATTCGTTACTTCGACATTAAAGGTGAATATACAGGTTTAACATCTAAAGCGTTAACTGCTCCAGATGGCATGATCCGTATTCCTTTAAATGAAGACTCAGACAAGGGTAACGGTCAGATTGCAGAATTCTTAGCTGATTTTAATGGCGAAGGTATTCAGCATATCGCGTTTATTTGTGATGACTTAATTTCGACTTGGGATAAGTTAAAGGGCTTGGGTCTGCAATTTATGACTCCACCGCCAAACACGTATTATGAAATGTTGGAAGACCGTTTACCTGAGCATGGTGAACCGACTGATGAATTACAGCAGCGCGGTATTTTGCTTGACGGTAATACTAAAGATGGTCAGAAGAAGCTTTTATTACAAATCTTCTCTCAAAACATGATTGGGCCAGTTTTCTTCGAATTCATTCAACGTAAAGATGACGACGGTTTTGGTGAAGGTAACTTCAAGGCACTGTTTGAATCGATTGAACGTGACCAAATTCGCCGTGGCGTTCTAGAAGCAAAATAAGTTTTGCTTTGTCTCTAATCTAAAAAAACCAAGAGCAGTGCTCTTGGTTTTTTTATGGCTAATGTCTAGCGGCTTTTAATATATTGATTAATTAAATTAATCTCATTTTTAAGCGTTTCGATAATTTTACTTTGTGGGTCGACGGGTAAAAACATTTCGCTATCAAGTGCCACAATACAAAACTCAATTCCTTGATTTGAGTTAAATACTGGTAGACCGACTGCGTTAATACCTGTGAGTAAATCACCTTTAGCTGCCGACATTTGTTGCTGGCGGATCGTATCTTTAAGTTCTAAAAACTCTTGCCAGTTGTGTGGTGCAATATTTAGTCCAAGTTCCTGATGCTTTTGCCATTCGGCTTCCATTAAGGGACGAACAAAATGCTCTGGAAGATAAGAAGCAAATAAACGTCCCGCAGCAGAATTGACTAAAGGCATAATCGAGCCGACTTTAGTGACAATCGAAATAGGGTGGTTAGACTCAATTGATTGAACCACGACAGGCCCTTTCGGGGACCATTTACTAATTTGTATGCCGCAACCAATTTTGTTTTGTAGGTCGTAAATTAAATGCTGTACGAGCTGTAGTGTGTCGCTATGTTGAACACAGTTTAGACCTAAGCGCCATGCCTGATCGCCTAGGGCGTATTGACCATCATCAAGCTGTTTTGCATATTCCATACGAATAAGGCTAACCAGATAGCGGTGTACTTTAGCCGGATGCATTTCTAGCTTGCTAGATAGATCTTTGAGAATAATAGGTTGATTGTGTTCCAAGAGGGCGTTTAGTACAGATAAACCGACTTCAAGTGATTGAACCCCCCCAGATACTTTTTCTTCAATCATTTAAATACCCTTAATAAATTTACTTCAGCTGTTAAACAGTGACGATCAAAACATAAATTGAAATTGCTGCGATTTACATCATGCCTGAGCCTCGCGAGAAATAGAAATCACCTTTTTCTATTAGCGAAATTGGCATGTTTAATAATCAACAATTTTCTAAAATCACTATGCTCTCATTTATAGCGCAATTTTCTAGAAATTTAGCGTTTTTAAATAATATAAATCGGCATTGATATAGAAACGTTTATTCAAACAATTCTAATCAATGCCGATTTTTTAGTTTGCTGTTTTAAAATTAGGTTCCTAACTCTTCTTCATGTAAGAAGTGAGTGTGGTGTGGAGCGCGTTTGGTTTTGCTCCATTCATCTAACATTTCAGCTTTCATTTCTTCAGTAATTTTTGCAATTTTTTCTTCAGCATGAACATCGTTATAAGTCAGTTCTAAACGATGGCCATTTGGGTCGAAGAAATAAATTGAGTGGAAAATTCCATGGTTCGTCACGCCCAACACTTTAACGCCATTTTCTTCTAAATGTTGTTTCGCAGCCATTAGGGCATTTAAATCTTCAACTTCAAAAGCAATATGTTGAACCCATTGAGGCGTATTTTCGTCTCGACCCATTTCTGGTTGAGTTGGTAACTCAAAAAATGCTAAAACGTTGCCTTGACCAGCATCTAGGAATAAATGCATATAAGGGTCAAAGGCTTTTGTTGAAGGAACATGGTCTTCAGCAAAGGCTAAGATAAAGTCCATGTTGAGCATTTTTTTATACCACTCAACAGTCTCTTTCGCATCCTTACAACGATATGCAACGTGATGTATTTTTTTAATGGCAAATGTCATGTTGAAACTCCTTTTACTATTCCCAATCTGGTTGTTGTTCTGGTGCCGCGTTATAGAAGGCTGGGATAGACAAACAATGTTGATAAATTGATTCAATTTTTGGAAACGCAGATAAATCTATCTTGAAGCGTTTCGCGTTGTAGACCTGTGGAATCAGGCAGCAATCGGCAATCGTTGCTTGTTGTCCAAAGCAAAATTGTCCATTTGAATCTTGAAGTTGCTGTTCGAGACTTTGAAAGCCTTCGATAATCCAGTGCTGATACCAATAATTTTTTTGTTCGTCCGAGACATTTAAGTCATTTTTTAAATATTTCAGAACGCGTAAGTTGTTTAAGGGGTGAATATCACAAGCGATTGCTTGTGCAAAAGCACGGATTTTGGCTCTCTCTTTCACATCATTTGGAAGTAGTTTGGTTTCTGGATATTGTTCATCTAGATATTCCAAAATACTTAATGACTGTGACAAGGTTAAATCGCCGTCCACTAAAGTTGGCACTAAGGCACTGCGATTTAACTTTAAATAGTCTTCACTTTGCTGCTCATTTTTAACTAAATGAACGGGTAGAGTTTCATAAGCGAGACTTTTAAGGTTGAGTCCAATCCGTACTCTGTAAGCTGCAGAGCTACGAAAGTAACTATACAGCTTCATAGTCAGGCTCCGAAGTTTCTGCAAAATCAAAATCTAATGCAGGAAGTACAGTGTTTCGAACTTCACCAAAGCCAATACGGATACCATTTTTCTCACAGTGACCTTTCATAATGAGCGTATCGCCGTCTTGTAAGAAACCACGAGTTTCACCATTCGCAAGTGTCAGAGGTTTAGTGGTATTCCAAGTCAGCTCAAGCAAGCTGCCATACGAGTCCGGTGTAGAACCTGAAATGGTACCTGAGCCCATTAAGTCACCGACCTGAACGTTACAGCCTCCAATGGTGTGGTGAGTCAGCTGCTGAGCCATAGACCAATACATATATTTGAAGTTGGTTTTACAGATCACATCAGCTTGTGCTGATTTTGGTGTTTGAATCTCAACACTCAAATTAATGTCGTAACTGTTGGCGATATTTTCTTGTAAATAAGTCAGTGGTTTCGGTTCTTGTTTCGGGCCTTCAACCTTAAATGGTTCAAGTGCTTCAAGCGTTACCACCCAAGGTGAAATCGAACTTGCAAATGTTTTTGCATTGAATGGGCCAAGAGGAACATATTCCCATTGCTGGATATCGCGTGCTGACCAGTCGTTTAGCAGAACCATTCCAAAAATATGGTCCCAAGCATTTTCAATCGAGATAGGCTGTCCCAATTGAGTTGGTTTACCCACAATAAATGCTGTTTCAAGTTCGAAATCGAGTTTACGCGTTGCTGAGAAAACTGGGCGCTCTTCATTTGGAAGTTTGATCTGACCTGATGGGCGTACCACTTGAGTTCCGCTCACGACAACAGAGCTAGCACGACCGTTATAACCTACAGGTAATTCGGTCCAGTTTGGCAGCAATGCATTTTTAGGGTCGCGGAACATACAGCCGACATTGGTCGCGTGTTCTTTAGAAGAATAAAAATCGGTATAGCCTGGTACGCGAACAGGTAAATGTAAAGTCACGCTGTCTTGCTTAACTAGAACTTTCTGACGCAATGCTTGGTTTTCTTGAAGTGTTAAATTTTCAACTGAAAGAAGAGACTGTAATGTTTTACGAACTTTAGACCAATTGGCTTTGCCTGATTCAATAAATTTATTCAGTGTAGGCTGGTTAAAGTATGTGTCTTGATCTGAAAGTTTTAAAAGACCGTGCTTTTCAAGAGCAGCGAGATCAATGACCCAATCACCGATAGCTACACCGACCTGACGCTCGCCTTCGGCTGTTCTACTAAAAATACCATAAGGCAAATTATGAATAGTGAAATCAGATTGAGGTGAAACTTCAATAAAAGAGTTTAGTTTTTGTTCCATTTTCGCTTCCTTGTCTTCATCTCGTGTCTTATACAAATAAAAGTTCGGCCTAGGGACTGAGCTACTCAATAAGTTTTAACCTTGGTTAGATCATTTTTTTACTTATGAGTTTGATATAGACCGAGCACAACCAATTGCTTCATGGTTCTTATAATACTGAATTCATAAAATTACGCAATACATAATTTGATTACACATTGCATAATAATTGTTATTTCTTGCATTTTCTGTTTTCATGCGCGGTTATGAGAAAAGTAACGCAATTATTTTTTCATCAATCTCTATGAAAATCTGATCAATTTATGATATACGTAATTTATTGGAAAAAAATTACGTGACAAGGATGAGAATAATCATATGTCAACACAAGAGCAAGGAAACCTGAAACACGGTTTGAGTAATCGTCACATCCAACTGATTGCATTGGGTGGAGCGATTGGTACAGGGCTGTTTCTTGGTATATCACAATCGATTAAATTGGCAGGTCCGTCGGTAATCTTGGGTTATGCGATTGCAGGATTTATTGCTTTTTTAATGATGCGCCAGCTTGGTGAAATGGTGGTCGAAGAGCCAGTAAGTGGTTCTTTTAGTCATTTTGCTTACAAATATTGGGGACCATTTGCAGGCTTCATGTCAGGATGGAACTACTGGGTACTTAACGTACTGGTATGCATGGCAGAGTTAAGTGCAATTGGTCTGTATATTCAATATTGGTGGCCGCAAATCCCAACGTGGGCATCCGCGCTAACGTTCTTTATTCTCATTAATGGTATTAATTTATTGCACGTTAAGTTTTTTGGCGAAATGGAATTTTGGTTTTCCATTGTTAAAATCTTAGCAATTTTAGCCATGATTGCTTTCGGTTCGTATTTACTTGCAACCGGTACAGCAGGGCCACAAGCAAGTATCAGTAACCTTTGGGCATTAGGCGGATTCTTCCCGTTTGGTGTTGAAGGCTTGGTGATGGCCATGGCAGTCATTATTTTTGCTTTTGGTGGTATCGAGCTTTTCGGTATTACTGCGGCTGAAGCACGTGACCCAGACAAAACCTTACCTAAAGCGGTAAATCAGATTATCTATCGTATTTTGATTTTCTATATTGCAACGCTTCTTGTTTTATTCTCATTATTCCCTTGGAATCAAATGGCACAAGGTGGCAGTCCTTTTGTAATGGTGTTTGCTTCTTTAGACAGCCAAGGTGTTGCGACTTTACTTAACTTCGTGATTTTGACTGCTGCGGTTTCAGTTTATAACGGTACAAGCTATTGCAGTAGCCGTATGTTGTTAGGCCTTGCTCAGCAAGGAAATGCACCAAAAGTATTTGCACGTATTAATAAACGCGGTATCCCAACCAATGCAGTGATCCTTTCTGCGGCAGTCACTATTTTATGTGTGTTGTTAAATTACATTTTCCCTGAAAAAGCGTTTGGCTTACTCATGATGCTCGTGGTTGCAGCGATTGTGATTAACTGGGTGGTAATTTCATGGACACATTTAAAATTCCGTAAGTTTATGATGCGCCAAGGTCAAACTACGAAATTCCCAAGTTTCATGTACCCATTTAGCAACTATCTCTGCATGGTGTTTATGCTTGGAATTTTAGTTGTCATGTCGCTAACGCCAGATATGCGTGTGGCTGTGATGATGATTCCGGGATGGATTTTATGCTTAATGGTGGCTTATCAATTTAAACGCCGTAAGTTAAAAGCTGAGCAGCCTGTACATGCTTTAGAAGCAGATATGTAATCAGGTCTGAGTTAGAAACTAAAAAGGACGTATTAATACGTCCTTTTTTATTTTTAAAATTTACAACAGAAATTAAAGGACTTTATAATTGTTATATTATAACATCTGTTGAATGAATAACTAAGGCTTCCCGATGTTGAGGGAGGAACAACATATTTATGAAATATTCCTATTTAGGTTTAATCTTACTTTCTCTTACCGCGTGTACGACTCAAACACCTAAGCCAACGGTTTCTAAGCATCCTCACTCTTTGCCTCAGCCATCTAAAACAGTGGTAAGAATAAAACAACAACCTGAAGATTATATTGTTTGGATCGCAACCGCAGATCACGCGCAGTCTGTGCAGGCTTATAAGCAATTTCTGAAGCAGAAAGGACTTGCCAATTTAGTGCCAGATTATGAGTTATTACGTTCAGCTCGTGACTGGCAAAAATGTGGAGTCGAGCCTTATGCGGTGCCACCGAGAGAGATTTGGTCCAACATCGTTCCTACGCTTAGCATTTTAAAAGCATTGGTTGACGAGGGCGTGATTAACGATTTTGAAGTGACATCAGCCTATCGAGCTTTATCTTTAAACCGCTGTGCAGGTGGTGCAGATGCTTCTCGACATGTCTTTAATGCAGCGCTTGATTTTCGAATTGGACCAGAACAGCCTAGCGACTTAGACCAATTCAATATTCAGCAAACCAAAACTAAACTTTGTCAGTTCTGGGAAACCAAGGGGCAAGCTCTTAATATGGGTCTGGGTGTTTATGCTTCGGGACAAATTCATATTGATAGCCAAGGCTTCCGATCATGGGGACCTGACCATCACTATAGAACCTCGATTTGTCAGTGACTATAAAAGCAATTCTTTCAAAGACTAAATGAGTTGGTTTGAATAAAAGCAGAATAAAAACTTGATCAATAGTTATGTTATAACATAACATTATTGTGGTTTAGAAATAGATTACGCCTGTGATCTGGCCATATTTCAATGGCCAGCCATGATCAGTTTAAATATTATTCGAAGAGATCAAGCCATGCACACTGCAATCGCCAACTCATTTGCCAAGCTTCCAGTTACCGTTTTATCTGGCTTTTTGGGTGCAGGAAAGACCACATTACTTAATCATATTTTAAATAATCGTGAAGGCCGTCGTATTGCCGTGATTGTTAATGATATGTCTGAGGTAAATATTGATGCGGCATTAGTACGTGAAGGTGGGGCAGAGCTTTCAAGAACGGATGAAAAACTGGTTGAAATGAGTAATGGCTGTATTTGCTGTACATTACGAGAAGATTTATTGGTTGAGGTGAGACGCTTAGCCGATGAAGGGCGCTTTGATCAATTGGTAATTGAGTCGACTGGTATTTCAGAGCCATTACCAGTAGCAGAAACCTTTACCTTTGAAGATGAAAATGGAAATTCTCTCAATGAATTCGCTCGACTCGACACCATGGTCACGGTAGTCGATGCTTTTAACTTTCTTAAAGATTACAGCTCAGTCGACTCACTGCAACAACGTGGTGAATCATTGGGTGAACAAGATGAGCGAACTGTAGTTGACCTTCTTATCGATCAGATCGAGTTTTGTGATGTAATCGTGCTGAATAAAATTGATTTGATTGATCAGGCGCAGCAAGACCAGCTCATCGCAATTTTAAAAACGTTAAACCCGCGTGCCCGAATTGAAATTGCTCAGTTTGGAAAGATCGCTTTAGATAAAATCTTAAATACACAGTTATTTGACTTTGATGAAGCCGCACAAGCGCCGGGCTGGTTAAAAGAACTACGCGGCGAGCATACGCCAGAGACTGAAGAGTATGGCATCAGTAGCTTTGTTTACCGCGCGCGTCGACCTTTCCATCCAGAGTGTTTTTATGATTTGGTTCAGTCAGAATGGCCAGGAGTCGTGCGTTCTAAAGGCTTTTTCTGGTTGGCTGCTGACCCTACCTTGGCTTATTCATGGTCGCAAGCTGGTGCAATGGCTCGACACGGCCTAGCAGGTTATTGGTGGGCTGCTGTTTCAGAAGAAGATTGGCCGAGTGACCTAGCCAGCATTGAGCAAATTAAGAAAAATTGGGACGCTCGTACAGGTGATGCACGTCAGGAACTGGTTTTAATTGGTATGCAAATGGATGAGCAAGCCTTAATACAACGCTTAGACCGTTGCCTGTTAAGTGATGAAGAAATGGCTTTAGGGCCACAAGCTTGGCAGAACTGGTCGAACCCTTTTAAGCAAGATGATGAAACCATGTTGATTGCTTAATTAAATAAGCCCCTATTTAAAAGGGGCTTATTTTATGATTTGTCTTTAATAAAAATCTTTCGAATGTAGTTGTTGAGCGGTGTCGAATAATATTTTTCAATTGCTGCGCTAATAACAAAAGTCAGAGCCAAATAGCCAATTAAAAGCATAATTTTGATCCTAGCGTCGGTTTGCGCCGGAATAAAAGCAACTTTCATAAGACCCAGCACAACCAGATGAAACAAATAAGTCTCATAACTTCTTTGCCCCAACCAGACCATCACTTTAGTCAATAGGTTATGCGTCTGTGTTTCGGAAGGATGCTGAAAACACAAAATCAGTAAGCCTGTGGCAAAAGCAAATAAGCTAATACCCCATGTGCTGACTTCTTTAATTGGAGCATATAAATATAGCGCGCTCATGCTCAAAATAAGCAACCAAGAAAAAGGTTTTTTATAAGTCCAGTTTGGTCGATATGTATGAGAAAAAATCGCCGTTAAACAGCCAATCGCTATGCCATCAAAACTCGAAAAATAGTGATATAAATAGGCGCCGCTTTCTTCCCCAAAATGCAGGGACCTAAAATAAGGCCCGTATAAAATCACTCCAACAAGTACAGCAATAAAGACCTTATTACTACGTGTGAACAGGCACAATAATGGAAAAACAAAGTAAAAAAATTCTTCTACAGAGAGTGACCACAACACGCCCAAAGCATAGTTTACCCAACCGAATTTAATAATCAGGATATTCATCCAGAAGGTTAGAGCTGCAAATATGGTTAAGGGATAGGAAACCTCAATGCCATTCGGTGCTTGGTTCATAAAGGTTTTTAAGTCAAATGAACCAAGTATGCTTACCCCTAAAATGAGTAATATCAGACACGGTAAAATACGGGCTGCCCGTCGGATATAAAAATGCTTGAGGTTAATTGCGGAAAACTGTTTGTCTCGTTTTAACGTATGATGGGTAATTAAAAAACCTGAAATCACAAAAAACATGGTGACACCATAATTTCCATTTCTTGCGATGACAGTACTAAATGCTTCACCTAAAAAATCAAAACCTAACCATGTATCTTTAAGTTTATAAGGAATATTAAAATGGTGTAAAAGAACCAACAGGATAGACATTCCACGCAGAATATCTATTTTATAATTACGCATTCGATGTGCTTCCAGCTTTATTAATATACTGTGTGGCAGAAGAATACTATCGATCAGTTATTTTAAATAAAAATTTTAAGCAGCATTTCGTAAACCAAAAAAGACTACATTTTTGCTTCTTTGAATTGAGCCGAGGCATAGCAGAAATAATTATTAAATAAATATTTATAAAGCATTTATATATTTGAATTTTTCTACATAAAACTTTAAATTAGCTCTTATTGAGATATGTTTGTTTTTTAAACTTTTTAAAATCTATTTAATTCATAAATTAACATGTTGTATGTGGTTGTATATACATAGCATGTCAACTAAAATACATTTTTGCCTGCTGCCTTTTTTGAGTAATTAGTTATGCCCAGAACATCAAAACAAGAACATACTGAGCTTTCGATTGAAGCTGATAGTCCAGTTCCTTTATATCAACGCGTAAAACAACTGATTTCACAAAAAATTTATGAAGGTACTTGGGCTGTAAATAAAAAAATTCCTTCTGAAAGTGAACTCGTTAATCAACTCGGCTGTAGTCGTATGACGGTAAACCGTGCGCTTCGTGAGTTAACGACTGAGGGCCTACTCGTTCGAATTCAGGGCGTTGGTTCTTTCGTTGCGGAAGGGCAAGGCCGAACTGCACTTTTTCAGATTAATAATATTGCCGATGAGATTATTGCACGAAACCATAAGCACCACGCTGAAGTTTTAGTCTTAGAACAAATTTATGCAAATGCAGAGCAAAGCGTCTTAATGCAGACTCGCGAAGGGCAAAGATTATTTCACTCGATTATTGTGCATTATGAAAATGATGTACCTGTTCAGGTCGAAGATCGTTTAGTCGATGCAGCACTTATTCCAGATTATCTACAACAAGATTTTAAAACCATTACCCCAAATGCTTACCTCATGGCAAAAGCTCCTGTCTCAGAAGGTGAGCATATTGTCGAGGCAGTTTTAGCATCTCCGCAAGAGTGTAAGTGGTTGAAAATTACTAAAGCTGAGCCTTGTTTACTCATCCGTCGCCGTACATGGTCAAACAAACAACTCATTTCAAGTGCGCGTTTGATTTATCCGGGTAGCCGCTATTATCTCGAAGGAAAATTTAATCCATGATTGAATTGATCAGGGCCGATCAATATACAAAAATGCTTTGGAAAAACGGTGCGGGTTTCACTTTAGAAATTGCGCGAAGCCAAGGTGAGGCTGACTTTGAGTGGCGCATTTCGATGGCAGATGTGAGCACTTCTGGGCCATTTTCGTTATTTCCCAATAAGCAGCGCATTATTAGCGTACTTGATGGACAGGGCATGGTATTGCATGTCGATGATCTGCCTGCCAAGACGCTACACCAAGGCGATATTTTTGCTTTTCATGGTGAGAGTCAGGTTCAAAGTGAACTGGTGAATGGGGCAATTCGAGATTTAAATTTAATTTATGACCCTGCAAAGTTTCATGCTCGTTTTCAGTGGTTGAATGATGCAGCGGAGCAGGCATTTATCAGCTCGGCAGACCTGATTTTTATTTTTAATCAGGGTGGTGAGACACAAGTAAGCGTTGAGGGTGATCTCTTTCAACTTGCTGCTTACGAGACGCTAAAAATTGAAAAAAATGCGAGTGTGACCTCAATCAATTTTTCAAAAAAACAACGCCAAAGTTGCTATGTTATTGAGTTAATTCAACATTAAAGCGAAGTAATTGGCATATTAAGAAGCACATATCGAGTGAAAAGATATGTGCTTTTTTTATGCCTCATATAAAAATAAATTAATTTAATTCATAGGCTTATTCATTTTTTTCAAAAAAATATGAATCACCCTCTTCACGCCGAAAAATATTTGTGTAGTATATGGATGTATATACAAGTTAATACATTACTATACAAATGCAGAAACAAGTGATGTTCTGCTGATGTAAGCTCAAAGGAAGGAGTCCGACTGTGACAACAACGACAACAAAATTTCGTGATGTAGAAATTCGTGCACCACGCGGCACTGAATTAACGGCTAAGAGTTGGTTAACTGAAGCCCCATTACGTATGTTGATGAATAACCTTGATCCGGACGTTGCAGAAAACCCGAAAGAGTTGGTTGTATACGGCGGTATTGGTCGTGCAGCACGAAACTGGGAATGTTTCGACAAAATTGTAGATACGTTAAAAAATCTTGAAACTGACGAAACTTTATTAGTTCAATCAGGTAAACCAGTAGGTGTATTTAAAACTCATAAAGATGCACCTCGTGTTTTAATTGCAAACTCAAACCTCGTGCCACACTGGGCAAACTGGGAACACTTCAACGAGTTAGACGCAAAAGCTTTGGCGATGTACGGTCAAATGACAGCAGGTTCATGGATCTACATTGGTAGCCAAGGTATCGTACAAGGTACTTACGAAACTTTCGTTGAGGCAGGCCGTCAACACTACAACGGTGACTTAAAAGGTCGTTGGGTGCTTACTGCTGGTTTAGGTGGTATGGGTGGTGCTCAGCCTTTAGCTGCAACACTTGCAGGTGCGTGTTCTTTAAACATTGAATGCCAACAAGCAAGTATCGATTTCCGTTTACGTACCCGTTATGTAGACGAACAAGCGACTGATTTAGACGACGCTTTAGCGCGTATTGATCGCTATACAAAAGAAGGTAAAGCAATTTCAATTGCGCTTCATGGTAACGCTGCTGAAATTTTACCTGAGCTTGTTCGCCGTGGTGTACGTCCAGACATGGTGACTGACCAAACAAGTGCACACGATCCACTTAACGGTTACTTACCAGTAGGCTGGACTTGGGACGAATACCGTGAACGTGCGAAGACTGAACCGGAAGCTGTGGTAAAAGCTGCAAAACAGTCGATGGCAAAACACGTACAAGCGATGCTTGATTTCCAAAAAATGGGTGTTCCAACATTTGACTATGGTAATAACATCCGTCAAATGGCGAAAGATGAAGGCGTAGCAAACGCTTTTGATTTCCCAGGCTTCGTACCTGCATACATCCGTCCATTGTTCTGCCGTGGTATTGGTCCATTCCGTTGGGCAGCACTTTCTGGTGACCCAGAAGATATTTATAAAACAGATGCTAAAGTTAAAGAATTAATTCCTGATGATGAGCATTTACATCACTGGTTAGACATGGCTCGTGAGCGCATTAGCTTCCAAGGCTTACCAGCGCGTATTTGCTGGGTTGGTTTAGGCTTACGTGCAAAACTTGGTTTGGCATTTAACGAAATGGTTCGTAGCGGTGAATTGTCTGCACCAGTTGTGATTGGACGTGACCATTTAGACTCGGGTTCGGTTGCAAGTCCAAACCGTGAAACTGAAGCAATGCAAGACGGTTCAGACGCAGTATCAGACTGGCCTTTATTAAATGCATTGCTCAATACAGCAGGCGGCGCAACTTGGGTGTCTTTACATCACGGTGGTGGTGTAGGTATGGGCTTCTCTCAACACTCAGGCGTTGTGATTGTGTGTGATGGTACAGATGAAGCTGCTGCACGTATTGCTCGCGTATTGACTAATGACCCTGCAACAGGTGTTATGCGTCATGCCGATGCAGGTTATGAAATTGCGATCAACTGTGCGAAAGAGCAAGGCTTACACTTGCCAATGATCACGCAATAAAAATACATGGAAGAACAAGCGGTGCTTTTTGCAATTGTGAAAAGCACCGTCTCAGCAGAATATAGTGCAAAAAATTAGGAAGCCAACATGGAATTACTTATCCAACCGGGAAAATTGACCTTAGCCGATTTACGTCAAGCGTATCTCAATCCGATTAAAGTGAAATTAGATGAAAGTGCTTCTTCTGCAATTAATGCAAGTGTGGCTTGCGTTGAGAAAATTGTAAATGAAGGGCGTACAGCTTACGGTATTAACACAGGCTTTGGCTTACTCGCGTCAACCAAAATCGCTCCTGAAGATTTAGAAAAGTTACAACGTTCATTGGTTCTTTCGCATGCAGCAGGTGTAGGTGAAGCACTTGATGATGCAATGGTTCGTTTAATTATTCTATTGAAAGCAAATAGCTTGGCGCGTGGTTTCTCTGGTATTCGTCGTAAAGTAATTGATGCTTTGTTGGCTTTAATTAATGCCGAAGTTTATCCGCAGATTCCACTGAAAGGTTCAGTAGGGGCATCAGGTGACTTAGCACCACTTGCACACATGTCTTTAGTTTTACTTGGTGAAGGTAAAGCACGTTATAAGGGTGAATGGTTACCAGCAGTTGAAGCTTTAAAAGTTGCAGGTCTAGAACCCATTTCTTTAGCAGCTAAAGAAGGTTTGGCACTTTTAAACGGTACACAAGTTTCAACGGCTTATGCGTTACGTGGCTTGTTTGAAGCTGAAGACTTATTTGCTGCTGCAACGGTTTGTGGTGGCTTAAGTGTTGAAGCAATGCTGGGTTCACGTGCACCATTCGATGCGCGTATTCACGAAGTACGTGGTCAACGTGGTCAAATTGATGTAGCTGCGGCATATCGTGACCTATTAACAGACTCAAGTGAAATTGCACATTCACACGAAGACTGTAGCAAAGTTCAAGACCCATATTCTTTACGTTGCCAACCACAGGTAATGGGTGCATGTTTAACCCAAATCCGTCAGGCGGCTGAAGTATTAGCAATTGAAGCAAATGCTGTATCGGATAACCCGCTTGTTTTTGCTGAACAAGGCGACGTGATTTCTGGTGGTAACTTCCATGCAGAACCTGTTGCAATGGCAGCAGATAATTTAGCATTGGCGATCGCTGAAATTGGCTCACTGTCAGAACGTCGTATTTCGATGATGATGGACCGCCACATGTCACAACTTCCACCATTCTTGGTTGCAAATGGCGGTGTTAACTCAGGCTTTATGATTGCACAAGTGACAGCTGCTGCACTTGCGAGCGATAATAAGGCATTAGCACATCCTGCAAGTGTTGATAGTTTACCAACTTCTGCCAATCAGGAAGACCACGTATCGATGGCTCCGAATGCCGGTAAGCGTCTTTGGTACATGGCTGACAACGTTCGTGGCATTTTAGCTGTTGAATGGTTAGGCGCTTGTCAGGGTTTAGACTTCCGTGAAGGTTTAAAAAGCTCGCCTAAACTTGAACAAGCTCGTAAAATCTTGCGCGATCAAGTTCCTTACTACAGCGAAGATCGTTTCTTTGCTCCGGATATCGAACAAGCTAGCGAATTGCTTGCGAGTGGTTGCCTAAACAAGTTACTCATTCCAAAACTGCTCCCTAGTTTATCTGAAGTGTGATTGATAAAACGGTCACATGGAGTGGCCGAATCCAACTAAATTTCCTCAAGGATTGGAGATTAAAATGTCACAAAACTCCACACTACAGCGGGGTTTAAACACCCGCCATATTCGTTTCTTGGCATTGGGCTCAGCAATTGGAACTGGGCTTTTCTATGGTTCGGCGACTGCCATCAAAATGGCAGGGCCTTCAGTATTACTTGCGTATATCGTTGCAGGGATTGCAATTTATATCGTTATGCGCGCACTGGGTGAAATGGCTGTCCATAACCCTGTCTCTGGTTCATTCAGCCACTATGCATCTCAGTACATTGGTCCATTGGCTGGTTTTACCACAGGTTGGACCTATGTTTTTGAGATGGTGATTGTTGCAATTGCCGATGTCACTGCGTTTGGTATTTATATGGGGTTCTGGTATCCCGATGTACCGCGGTGGATCTGGATTTTGTCTCTCATTATGTTCCTAGGTGCAATTAACCTTATTCATGTAAAAGTCTTTGGTGAACTCGAATTTTGGCTTTCAATTGTCAAAGTCAGTGCTATTGTTGCCATGATTATCGGTGGTTTAGGCCTTATGTTTTATGGCTTCCATGTTGATCACAGCAATGTTGTACCGGGGCTTCAAAACCTATGGATTTATGATGGTTTCATGCCGCATGGTATTGCAGGTTTAGTGGCATGTTTATCTGTAGTTGTATTTGCCTTTGGCGGTATCGAAATCATTGGTTTAACCGCAGGTGAGTCACAAGACCCGAAAACCACCTTACCAAAAGCAATTAATGCTGTTCCAGTCCGTATTTTACTGTTCTATGTACTCACTATTTTTGTACTGATGTCGATTTTCCCATGGAACCAGATTGGTAGCCAAGGTAGCCCGTTTGTACAAATTTTTGAAAACTTAGGCATTAAATCTGCTGCAAATATTTTAAACGTTGTGGTGGTAACTGCTGCAATTTCAGCAATTAACAGTGATGTATTTGGTGCAGGCCGTATGTTGTACGGTATGGCAAATCGTGGTCAAGCACCGCAAGTGTTCAAGAAACTTTCACGTAATGGTGTGCCTTGGATGACTGTTGTGGTTATGGCTGGCGTGCTGTTAATTGGTGTGGTACTGAACTACCTGATTCCTGAAAATGTATTTGTCATCATTGCATCAATTGCAACGTTTGCTACCGTTTGGGTATGGCTCATGATCTTGCTCTCGCAAGTGGCAATGCGCCGTAAATTATCTACTGCTGAAATTAAGGCACTGGATTTCCCTGTATTTGGCTGGCCATATGCTCCTGCGTTCGCAATCGGGTTTATGGTGTTCATTTTAGTGATGATGGGCTACTTCCCAGACTCGCGTCCTGCAATTTATGTAGGTGCGGCATGGCTTGCTCTATTAACCATTGCGTATCGCATTTGGGTAAAGCCGGAGCAAAGCTTGGGAAAGGAAAGTGAGCCTGTCCAGCAAAACATAGAAATGGAAAGCTAACAAATCAACTGCCCAATGGTTTAACTGTTGGGCAGTTTCGAGGATAGGCTAATGAAAAAACTTTGGCAGAACTGCCATATTGCCACCATGCAAAATGGGCAATATTCTTATATCGAAGATGCTGCAATTGTTACCGAAGGGCATCTCATCCATTGGATTGGAAAACAACAACAACTTCCTACCGACACTTATTCCGAAACAGTTGACCTAAATGGTGCTTGGGTGACCCCAGGTTTCATCGACTGTCATACGCATAGTGTATTTGGTGGCAACCGTAGCGTTGAGTTTGAAAAGCGCTTACAAGGCGTAAGTTATGCTGAAATTGCTGCAAGCGGTGGCGGTATTGCAAGTACAGTACGCGCAACCCGTGAAGCCAGCGAAGAACAATTACTTAAATCAGCCCTTAAGCGTATTCGCTGCATGCAGCAAGACGGTGTAACGACTATCGAAATTAAGTCTGGCTACGGACTCAACTACGAAAACGAGCGCAAAATGCTGCGTGTGATCCGTCAAATTGGTGAAGCTTTACCAATGACGGTCAAAAGCACCTGTTTGGCTGCCCATGCTTTACCGCCAGAATACAAAGATCAAAGCGACGCTTATATTGAGCATATCTGTACAGAAATGCTGCCTAAATTGCACGCTGAAGGTTTAGTCGATGCAGTAGATGCGTTCTGCGAGCATTTGGCATTTTCACCTGCTCAGGTTGAACGTGTTTTTAAAACAGCACAATCATTGAGTCTACCCGTTAAGCTTCATGCTGAGCAGCTTTCATCGCTAGGTGGTTCAAGCTTGGCAGCACGTTATCATGCTTTGTCGGCTGACCATTTAGAGTACATGACCGAAGATGATGTCAAAGCTATGGCAGAGTCGGGTACGGTTGCTGTGTTATTGCCGGGTGCCTTTTACCTATTACGTGAAACACAATACCCACCGATTGAAAGCCTTATTAAGCATGGCGTGCGTATTGCACTGTCGAGTGATTTAAATCCAGGTACATCTCCAGCACTTTCTGTACGTTTAATGCTGAATATGGGCAGTACGTTATTCCGCTTAACACCTGAGCAAGCATTAGCGGGTGTCACCATTCATGCGGCACAAGCACTCGGTTTAGAGCAAACACACGGCAGTTTAGAGCAAGGTAAAGTCGCTGACTTCGTGGCTTGGGATATTGAGCATCCATCTGAAATTGTTTACTGGCTTGGCGGAGATTTGCCTAAGCGAGTCGTTCAGCATGGACAAGAAGTTATTTTTTAGACGGTGGCATATGAATCACACATTTAAATGGCAAGGCCGTCATGATGGCGATGGTGAAGCACATCAACGTATCCATCATATTATGAATAAAACCCAACATGCCGAGTTTGCCCTGATTGGCTTTAGCTCTGATGAAGGCGTGAAACGTAACAAAGGCCGAGTTGGTGCTGCCGATGCGCCAGATGCGATTCGTACACAACTGGCTAACTTACCGATTCATCGCACAGTGAGCCTGGTCGATTTGGGTACAGTGACTTGCGAATATGAGAATTTAGAGCAAGCACAAAGCGAGTTAGCAGAACAAGTCGCCAATAGCCTGCAAAATGGTTTAAAGCCGATTGTGTTGGGCGGTGGACATGAAGTTGCATTTGGTAGCTTTAGTGGTCTGTTCCAATATGTACAAGCCCACGCGCCAGATAAAAAAATAGGCATTATTAATTTTGATGCCCATTTTGATTTGCGTGAAGCAGAGCATGCCACCTCTGGAACACCTTTTTTACAAGCAGCTCGACTTTCAGAACAGCATCAAAAACAATTTAATTACTTATGTATTGGGGTTGCTAACCATGCCAATACTAAAGTTTTGTTTGATACGGCCGATGCTTTAAATTGTTCATATTTACGCGATCATGAGGTTAATATTTTTAACCTACCAAACGTGCTCGCGGCGGTTGATGCTTTTATTGCAAAAGTAGACTGTTTGTACGTTACGATTGATTTAGATGTCTTCGCGGCTGCGGTTGCACCAGGGGTCAGTGCACCTGCTGTAAAAGGAATTGATTTAGCCACTTTTGAAGCAATTTTTAAGCATATTCAAGAGACTGGCAAAATCAAACTTTTAGATATTGCCGAGTGCAATCCAAAATTTGATTTGGACAATCGAACAGCAAAACTGGCTGCCTATATTGTTTATCAATATTTGTTTTCTTGAGAAACAATTTTTAATGTAGAAATGAAAAAGTGCACTGAGATCGCTCATGTGCGCTTTTTTTGACTTTCTGGTAAATTAAAGTCAAATATGGAATATAGATAGCAACTATAAATAATTTAATTAAAAAGAAAATTAATTTATAAAATCATTGAGTTAAAAAAATACTCGATTTTTACACTATTTTATAGGCTGCTTGGCACGTAATTTGTTTTGTCTATATTTTAAACTTCGTTAAATATGTTTGGATAATTAAATGAAAAACAGAACCTTACATTTTGCTTGTATCAGTGTTTTATTTTGGATGTCTCATTCGTCTAATGCTACAACCCCCGAAATAAGTACAAATACCACCGAAAAATCACAAGCTAAACAAAACAGTAATGTCTCTGTTCGGGTGAAAGCTTTAAATCAGCTTTTACAAGAACAATGGGAATATACTTTGAAAAATAACCCCGAAACTGCCACGACATTAGGCGATTTACGCTACAACGATCGATGGACCGAGTCTTCAAAAAATCAGATTGAGAAAGATAAAAAAACTACTCAAAATTTTTTAAAACGTTTTGAAGCGATTGATAGCACAGGGTTTTCAGCAACCGATCAATTAAATAAAGGTTTAATGATTTATCAGTTGAAAGAGACACTTAAAAATTATGATTTGAAACTCTATGAGATGCCTTTCAATCAAATGTGGGGGCTGCATTTACAATTTCCGGGATTTATTAGTTCGATTCCATTTAATAATACTAAGCAATATCAAGACTATATTGCTCGTTTAAAACAAATTCCTCTTATTCTTGATCAAGGTATTCAGTTAGCGAAACAAGGACAAAAAGATGGTTTGATACCACCGAAATATTTACTTGAAAAAGTGGCAAAGCAGATTGATAGCATTGCAACTCCAGCAGGGAAAGATAGTGTTTTTGCTTCTCCATTAAAGCAATTTCCAAAAAACATTTCGAAAGCAGAACAAGAGCGTTTAAGCCGTGAAATACTACAGGCCATAGATCAGAATGTTCGGCCTGCTTATCAAAAACTCGGCACGTTTATTCAGAAAGATTACTTACCCTATGGACGACAGCACGAGGGTATCTGGAGCTTGCCAAACGGTGACGAGCTCTATCGTTTTTATGTAGAAAACAATACAACCACCTCGGAAAGTCCTGAATCTATTCATCAATTGGGATTAAAAGAAGTTGCTCGTATAGAGGCGGAAATGCTGAAAATTGCCAAAGCACAAGGCTTCAATGACTTAAAAAGTTTCCAACAATCTTTAAAAATAAATCCCGCTGTTTTCCCAAAATCTCGTGAAGAAATTTTAGAGATTTATCGTGGATATATTGCCCAAATGCAACCAGAGTTGCCGAAGCTGTTTGGTTTATTGCCAAAAAATAAAGTCGAAGTTTTACCTGTAGAGCAATATCGAGAAAAAGAAGCGGCAGGTGCGGAGTATCACCAAGGCACGCCTGATGGTTCACGTCCTGGACAAGTATATGTAAATACTGGCGACTTCTCTGAACGTTCCAAAATATCCATGGAAGCGACTGCTTACCATGAGGCAATTCCCGGCCACCATATGCAGATTGATATTGCCCAAAACCTGCCAAATTTGCCGATGTTCCGAAAGCAACCTAACCATACCGCTTATATTGAAGGATGGGCACTTTACGCAGAGCAATTGGGTAAAGATGTTGGTTTCTATAAAGACCCGCTTTCAGACTATGGAAGACTCTCGAGTGAGTTGTTCCGGGCTTGTCGTCTAGTGGTGGACACTGGTGTGCATTATAAAAAATGGACGCGTCAGCAAATGATTGATTTTATGCGCGAACACTCAGCTTTAGATGAACCAGATATTCAGGCAGAGGCAGACCGCTATATTGCTATTCCTGCCCAAGCATTGGCATACAAAATGGGCCAACTCAAAATTTTAGAGCTACGGGAGCTTGCGAAACAGGAGCTTGGAGATCGTTTTGATATCAAAGCATTCCATGACATGGTTTTAAATGCAGGAACCTTGCCTTTAAATATACTCGATGCCCGTATTAAAAATTGGATAAAGGAACAAAAAGCGGCAGCGTAAAATAAAATTCAAAATTTAGGTCAGGTCCTCGTTGGGCCTGATTTAAAAAGATATAAAAAACATAATATAATAATGAAAAATATACTTTTGAAATTAGAAATGGAAAAAACCTTAAAACAATATCAAGCGATTATTTTTGATTTAGATGGCACTTTAGTCGATTCCTTTCATTTTTTTCTAAATGTTTTAAATCAACTTTCCGCAAAGTATAAGTTTAAATCGGTAAGCCTTCACGAAGTCGAGTACTACAAACAACTTACGCCTAGAGAAATTATGAAAGAGATGAATGTTTCTCGGTGGAAACTGCCTTGGATTGCGAAAGACTTTATTCGGTTAATGAAAGAAAGAGATGAAGAAATTCATTTGTTTGAAGGTATGCGTGACCACCTAATTGAACTGCATAAGCAGGGATATACGCTCGCAATTATTACCTCTAACTCTAAAGAAAATTGTCAAAATGTACTGGGTGAAGAACTCTGTGAGCTTTTTAGCCATATTGATGGCGGCTCGTCTATATTTGGCAAAGCGAAGCGAATAAAGCGTGTTCTCAACATTTTGGACGTAAGAAAGAACCATGCCATTTATGTCGGCGACCAAACCACGGATGGCGAAGCTGCACATAAAGCAGGTATTGATTTTGCTGCGGTAGGTTGGGGATATACATCGGCCGAAAAATTAAAAACCATTCAGCCCAAAGTCGTGCTCACAGACTTGGCAACCATGAAAGAATTTTTCTAAATACATGAAATACGGGACTAACCATGAATAATAGTAACAACCCGATTGGAATGATTGACTCTGGTTTAGGCGGGCTGTCTCTCTTTAAGTATATTCGGCAGGCCCTTCCGAATGAAGATATTATCTATTTCGCGGACTCGAAATATGTCCCTTATGGCGACAGAGAAAGTGACTGGATTGTGTCACGGACTACGCATTTAATTTCAAACCTAGTGACTCATGGTAAATGCAAAGCGATCGTGATTGCTTGTAACACCATGACGGCTGTAGCGGTTGAAACGATTAGAGCGCAAATTAATGTGCCGCTTATTGCTATAGAACCAGCGGTAAAACCCGCGGTAGCCATGACCGTGAGCAAGCATATTGCTGTTTTGGCAACTGCCACCACGGTGAAGGGCAAAAACTTAAAAAGTTTAATTGAAACGTATGCGCAAGATATTAAAGTGTCTTTGGTGCCGTGTATTGGTTTGGCTGAAAAAATTGAAACGGGCAAAGCACATACCGCGGAGGTTAAAGATTATTTAAAAAATATTTTGGCACCGTTGGTCGAGCAAAAAGTCGATACGATTATTTTAGGATGCACGCACTATCCATTTGTCTCAGACACGATTCAGGAAATTGTAGGTGGTAATATTCAAATTATTGAGCCTTCGGAAGCTGTAACAGCGCAATTAATTCGTCAGCTCAATCAATATAAGTTAAGTTCTGAAAGTCCAAATGAGGGGAATCATATTATTTGGACCAGTTCAGACCCGTTGGAAGTTGCGGACGTTACTTTTTCTTTGTTAGGTACGCGTTTACCCGTAGAAACTACTGATTTTTAAAGCCAAGAAAAACGCCTAGCCCCATAAAAATGAGTCCACCCATCACTGACATAGATTTTTGGGGCTTCTTCGATTTAGTTAATTTTTGGCTAATATAATTGGCTAAAAACACACAAACCACATCAGCAGAAACAAAGATCAGATTCACAATCAGACCCAGAATGATGAATTGAGACCAAACTGGAAAATCTAATGAGGTATTAATAAATTGGGGTAAAAATGCGATATAAAAAATAGCGGTTTTAGGGTTTAAAACTTCGACCAGAATGCTCTGCTTTAAAGATAACTGACCATTTTCAACATTTTGCTGAACAGTCGGTGACGAGGTCGATCTAATTAATTTAATGCCTAACCAAACTAAATACAAAGCACCTAAAATTTTAATAATATCATAGAGTTTTGGAATTATTTGAAAGATGGTTGTTAGGCCCAAAGAGGCTGCGATGATATGAAAACAGCCTCCTAAGAAAATTCCAAATGCTGCCATCAAACCAGATTTTCTACCACGTGAAAGCGTCTGCGCAGCGGTATACAGCATTGCTGGACCCGGAATATAAGCAAAAATAATTGTAGTAATTAAAAATGTAATGAATAACTCTAAAGAAATCATGTTTTACCTATCTTATTGTTGCTGTTTTTGAATGAATTTTAAACAATTTAAAGTATAAGAAATTTATAAGTATTTCAATTTTATAATCAGATTTACTTCTATCAAACTCAAAATCATCCAAAGAATGATTTAAATTCTTTGGATGATTGAAAATAAACTTATTTAGTTTTTGGAGTCACTGCCTATTAAGCTCTTTTAAGTTCCCAGCGCTGTCTCGGATCATTAGTAGAGCGTTGACTGATCGTTGCATGTGAATCCCAGAGATGTGTCAATACCGCATCTGGTTGGCCTTCTACAAAGATATAACCATCTTCAAATGCCCACTTAGTTTGGTACTGACGACCAGCGCCTTGTAAGAAAATATCGCCACTATGCCAATGAACTGCTTGCTTTTCTTTATCTTTTGTACTTTTTAATGCTGTTTGCAGTTGTTCAAAAGATTCATTTGACTTTAAACATGTCTGCAGAATCTTTTTGGCCGTATTCATATTTTTCTCATCAGTATGTAGATCTAGCGTTTTTCTAAGCTCTAGAATAATTTTTACGGCTTCTTTTTGAGGATCTTCTACATCTTGAAGCTCTGTCCATACTTTTCCTTGGAGTTCCCCAAGCTGCTCTTTTTTAATTTTTTCTAGAAGAGCATTGATATTTTGATGTCTTAAATGCAATCGGAACACTGAATCTCGATGCTCATCTTTAAGATCCAAGACATCTAATTGCACAGAGGCAAGAATGATCTTATAGAGTTGTTCGTTATGCTGAGCGAAAGGATTTTCAGACAAACCTTTAAGTTCAGGAATATTTAATAAACCTAGCAAAGGAGAGCGAGCATATTCATAGAACTTTTGCTCAATGCTACGAATTGACTCATGAGCGAGGACTGGATTTAAAAGGTCATTTAGCTTGGTCTCATCATGTTTGCCAATGAGTTCCGATTTAATGGTTTCTTCGCCGTTAATATCAATAAATGTTTCTAATAAACGAATAATATCCAGACCATCATTGGTTTTTAAATGGGCTAGTGTTTGTTCATCTTGCTGTGGTAAAAGACTAATAAAATGTTCTAAGTCGTGGTCTTTCAGTTTAAATCCAATCACTTTTGTTTTAACGTAAGCACCGAGCACCCAACGAGAACGGATATCTTTAACTTTGTTATAAAGCATATTCACTCTGTGACCCCAACTGTCTGCACTACTGTCAAAATACCAAAGCTCTTCTTCTATGTTTTTAGCTTTGTCATGTACCGTAAATAGGCGGTCATTTGTATGAGAGTAAGCTATCTTACCCGTTTCTCCAAGTGAACTTACAGCATCTTGTAAGCCATGGGTTTGTCCACCGTATGCGCTTGCGATACATGCACCTGTTTCTTTATTAACGATTCTAAAGTTTCCACCTGGAAAGCCATTAGCCATGATAAGTCGCTCCTTATAATTAGAAAGTTTTTGTAATAGTCGAAATTTATAGTTATTAGGCAAATTTCGAAGCGTGATTTATATCATGATTTTTCATGTAAAAAGACAAGTGTTTTTGTTGATTTTTGTACATAACATGCTGATTTATTTATATTTATTAGAGTTTCTTAATAAAAGGCATAGACTATGCTTTAGAGCTTTATAAATTCAATAAAGCTACAGAGAAATAAGTTTTGGAAAAGATGCTAGAAGTGCTCGCTTATCGACTTATGGAGTAGGGGCGTTCTATAAGTTGTTTTTATACTTAAATCGTCTTCATGTTAGCTGTATTTATATAAACTATTAAATTAGGATTAATCTATTTTATTAACTAAATATATATAACTCAAGTTTATATTTTAAATTTAATTAAAAGCCATGAATATAATAAGAAGGGCAATATTATTTAAATATGAATAAAATGATTATATTTAAACTTTTTCATTAAAATAAATTGACGTAATTAAAATCACCGATTATTATCTCGTTGCTGGCCTACATTGCCAGTCGGTTTTAGCAGACCGTACCCTAGCGTGTCGGGTTATACTTCCTCAGTATTACCCGTGTGGAACCTTTGTGCCCCCTTTTTCTCTATGGTAGGGCGGAAGGGGGACGCGTTCGCGCGTGCTGGTCGCTAGGTCAGTCTGCTAACCCTCTTTCGTTCTACCACCCTAAATTAATTCGCGGTGATTTGGTGGTAGAACTCCATTTTTAAGGAGTTAGCCATGCCATTATTCAAACTCATTTTCTCTTTTAGTTAACTATTTTATTTATTTAAAATTTGGGTTTTTTGCGACCTGATTTTTTAGATTTATAAATTATTTCTATTTTAAAATTTTAATTATTTTATTTTCCTATATTTTTGGAAGGATTAACTGTTATTTAAAAAATTATTTTAATATTTATTTGCATCATATTTTTATTTTATTTAAATTTATAAATAATCATGAGAATAATATGAAGCTACATAAATATTTATTGGTTTTAAACCTTGTGGTCGGTGCTTACAGTATTACAAATGATGATGCCAATGCTCAGCAGGAATTTAAAAAAATTTGTTCACCTCAAACCGTACAACGTTTAAAACACACCAGTTTGCAAAGTCCTGTTCTCCCACAGGACTTTGCCCCTAACTTTTTTCAGCAGCATTCAACGCTGCGATAAAACTGAAATGGGCTAAGTTCGCTTAGCTCTTTTATCTCTGTGTCGCAATGATCTCTCACACTTTAAATCAGCGCAAAAGTAAAAGACTGTTGTGGCACGGGGGCCTAGGGTGAGTTCTCTATTTTTCTTTCACGGGAAAGGGCTGTGTGGCCGTATGAACGCAATAAAAAAGCCCGATATGCGTTACATGTCGGGCTTAATCAATCAGTTATTAAAGCAGGTGATGCCTTAATAATGATCTTTTTGAATTACTCTACAGTTACTGACTTCGCCAAGTTACGTGGCTGGTCAACGTCCGTACCACGTAATACAGCAACGTGATAAGACAATAACTGAACTGGTACGCTATAAATGATTGGAGCAAGCCATTCGTTTACTGCTGGAATTTGTACAACGTG
This sequence comes from Acinetobacter sp. H1(2024), assembly GCF_046557555.1. Classification (NCBI taxonomy): domain Bacteria; kingdom Pseudomonadati; phylum Pseudomonadota; class Gammaproteobacteria; order Moraxellales; family Moraxellaceae; genus Acinetobacter; species Acinetobacter sp. H1(2024). The sequence goes on along the minus strand of NZ_JBKGFO010000003.1, from coordinate 413,441 downwards.
TTGACGATCTTTTTCAACTACACCGCTATTTTCATCAGCGAAAACGAATAATTCACCACCACGCGCCTGAACTTCTTCCATATTCGACTTAAGCTTATCAAGCATTTCGTCGTTTGGCGCAAGAATCACGATTGGCATTTCGTTATCAACAAGTGCCAATGGCCCATGTTTTAACTCACCAGCCGCATAACCTTCTGCGTGAATATATGAAATTTCTTTAAGCTTTAACGCACCTTCCAAAGCGATTGGATAGTGTGTGCCACGGCCTAAGAATAAACAGTGTTGTTTTTCAACGAACAATTCTGATAAACGTAAAATTTCATCGTTATTTTTAAGCGTATCAAGAATGACTTTCGGGCTGTGCCACAATTCACGGGCAATCTCTTCAATCATGACATTGCTAATACGCTGTTTTACTTGTCCAATTTTTAGAACGAGTAGCATAAGCGCAGCAAGCTGAGTCGTGAACGCTTTCGTTGATGCAACACCAATTTCAGGCCCAGCAAGGGTCAATAAGTGGTGATCAGTTTCACGTACCATTGAAGACGTAGCAACGTTACAAATGGTTAAAGTCTGAATGCTGAGCTTGTTTGCTTTAGCACGTTTTTGAGTTTCACGTAATGCAGCTAAAGTATCGGCTGTTTCACCTGATTGAGAAATACAGACATAAAGCGTATTTTCAACAATCACAGGTGAGCGATAGCGGAATTCACTTGCGATTTCAACTTGGCAAGGCACACCAATCAGTTGTTCAAACCAATATTTCGCGATCATGCCTGAGTGATAACTTGTACCACATGCAATAATTTGTACGCTTTGAACTTTGCTAAAGTCTGCTTCAGCATTTTGCAAGAAGTCTTCGCGTAAGCTGTTGCCGTCAAGTGCTTGAGAAATCGTTTGTTTGATTGCTTCTGGTTGCTCATAAATTTCTTTGAGCATGTAGTGCTTGTATTCACCTTTTGAAGCATTGCTTACTGTTGCGTCAAGCTCTTTCACTGGACGTTCAACAAGTTCACCGTTTGCAAATACTTCAATTGAAGTACGAGTCAGGCGAGCAATATCACCTTCTTCTAAATACATAAAACGGTTAGTTACAGGTAAAAGCGCAAGTTGGTCTGAACTAATAAAGTTTTCACCAATACCTACACCAATCACAAGTGGTGAACCTTCGCGTACAGTGATTAACTCATCTGGATAATCGCTATGGATAATACCCAGTGCGTATGCACCTTTAAGCTGAGGAACAACAGATTGTACTGCTTCAAGTAAGCTGTCAGTGCTTTTTAGTGCTTCTGCAACTAAGTGAGCGACAACTTCTGTATCTGTTTGAGAGGTAAACACATATCCTAAAGCTTGAAGGTCATCTTTAAGCTCTTGATAGTTTTCGATAATACCGTTGTGAACGACTGCCACTTTACCCGACATATGTGGGTGAGCATTATTTTCAGTTGGTTTACCATGTGTTGCCCAACGTGTATGAGCAATACCAACTACCCCAGTGAGCTGCTGATCAGCAACCGCATCAGCAAGATTAATCACCTTACCTACACGACGCTCACGTAAAACTTCTTCATTATTCAGTACAGCAACGCCTGCTGAATCATAACCGCGATATTCAAGACGTTTTAAACCTTCGATTAAAATCTCAGTTACACAACGTTCTGCAACGCCTCCGACGATACCACACATAATTCAATCCTCTTATTTTTCACGCTTTTGGGGACGTTGATAATTTGCCTTAGAAATTTGTTGAGCACGTTCAAAGGAGAGACTTTGTTCAGCTACATCTTTCGTAATCACAGAACCCGCACCGACTGTTGCTCCATTTCCAATAGTCACAGGCGCAACCAGCGAGCTATTAGAACCGATAAACACTGCATCGCCAATAGTGGTTTTGTGTTTATTTGCACCATCATAATTGCAGGTAATTGTACCTGCCCCAATATTTGAGTCAGCACCGATCTCGGCATCACCTAAGTAGTTGAAATGGTTAGCTTTACTACCAAGACCAATGGTTGTGTTTTTGACTTCAACGAAGTTACCAATGTGGACTTCGTTCGCCAATTTAGCGCCCGGGCGTAAGCGTGCGAAAGGACCAATTTGAGTGTTTTCACCCACAATTGCACCATCAAAAACGCTATAAGCTTGAACTTTGGTTCCTGCTGCAATTTTTGTATTCTTCAAAATACAACCAGCACCGATTTCTACAAAGTCACCGAGTTCACAGTCACCTTCAATAATGACATTTACGTCAATACGAACATCGTGTCCAACTTTCACAGAACCGCGTAAATCAAAACGTGCAGGGTCAGCAAAAGTTACGCCTTGTTGCATAAGTTCTTTTGCTTGCTGTTGCTGAAAATCGCGTTCAAGTGCTGCAAGTTGTAAGCGGTCATTCACCCCTTCAACTTCAAAAGCAAGTTCTGGCTGAATAGAGGCAATTTCTAAACCATCTGCAACCGCCATCGCAACGATGTCAGTTAAATAGTATTCGCCTTGTGCATTTTCATTAGAAAGCTTAGGCAACCATTCATGAAGTTTTGCATTGCTTACACAGTAAATGCCTGTGTTGATTTCTTGAATTTGGCGCTGTGCATCAGTTGCATCTTTATGTTCAACAATCGCTTGAATTTTGCCGTCTTGGCGAACAATACGGCCATAACCTGTTGGGTTTTCGACATGTAAAGTAATCATGCCAATACCAGTTTGACTTGATGCTTCAACAAGTTGCTCTAGCGTTGTTTGACGGACTAAAGGAACATCGCCGTATAAAATTAATGAAATACCGTCTTTAGGAAGTACCGGTAAAGTCATTTGTACCGCATGACCTGTACCTAATTGTTCTGCTTGTTCAACCCATTGAATGTTTTCTTGTGCAAACGTCTGCTTTACGTGATCGCCGCCGTGTCCATAAATGGTAATGATATTTTCTGCTAATAGTTGTTTTGCTGTCTTAATAACATGTCCTAGTAGCGGGCGGCCAGCTAAAGGCTGTAATACTTTAGGTAGTTGTGAACGCATTCGCGTTCCTTTGCCTGCAGCAAGGATAATGACGGTAGTTGACATGAGTAAACCTACTTAAATGGCGTTACGCCCCAGAAAGTAATAAATATGATGATACATAGTGCCGCCCAAAGCCCTGCAATGATGTCGTCCAGCATAATTCCGAAGCCGCCAGCAACTTTCTGGTCAGCCACACGGATTGGCCAAGGTTTCCAAACATCAAACAGGCGGAATAAGCAAAAACCAATTAGTGCCCATTGTAACGACATTATATTAAAAAATATTAAAGGCAGGAGAGTAATAGATTGACCTGCAAATTCGTCCCACACAATTCGACCATCATCGTGTACATCTATAACCTTTGCTGTTTGACCGCAAATATAAATACCCACCAACGACATGATGATAATAGCGATTAAACTTAAGTTAAATCCGAGAGATAGCCAAATAGGAATGAAAAGTAAGGCAAAAGCAGAGCCAAAAGTACCCGGTGCTTTAGGGGCGAGACCAGATCCAAAACCAACCCCACAGAAAACGATGCAGCGGTTGAACCAAGACATGTTCTTAAAATGAATCGGCGGTTTATGCAAAGTGTTGGTATCCATGAATTTGCAGCGGGTAATCTGAACCCAAATGCTCAAAAGTTAGTTTTGTTTGTTCAACGATCTGTCCAATCATTGTAATCTTAACGTCCAGTTGTTTTTGCAAAAGTTTTCCATAATTTTGCGGTGTTATTGTAAAACATAATTCGTAGTCATCACCACCGGCAAGCGCATATTGCCAACGTTGTTGTTCTTTTAATTGTTGCAATACTGGGTCAACAGGTAATTTTTCTAAGGCAAGTCGTGCTCCAACCTTAGATGCTTTTAAAATATGTCCTAAATCTTGCGCTAAACCATCTGAAACATCAATCATGCTAGAGGCAAGTCCTTTAAGCTCTTGCCCAAGCTGACAACGTGGTGTCGGATAATCGAGTCTTTGCTGCAGCGGATGTCCCAAATGCTGAAGACCGTAAGCTGCATCACCCACCTGACCACTTACACAAACATAATCACCGACTTTTGCGCCTGAACGTAACACGGCTTTGCCGGTTTCTATCCAGCCCATTGCGGTAACGGTAATGGTGAGATGAGGACCTTGGGTGGTATCTCCACCAATTAAGGTAACACCGAACTGATTACAACAGTCGTAGATTCCCTGACTAAAACCTTCAAGCCACTCATGGTCAACTTGAGGTAAGCTGATTGCAAGCAAAATACTATGGGGTTTAGCACCCATTGCAGCAATATCTGAAAGATTTACAGCAACGCTTTTCCAACCGATAGCATGAGGGGAGGTGTCTAGAGGGAAATGACGGCCAGCAACCAGTGTATCTGCACAGATCACTAATTGTTGATTTGGAGGGGGAGTAATTAAGGCTGAGTCATCACCGATACCAAGTGCGACATCTGGATTTGATTGTCGATTAAAATATTGGTCAATAATTGAAAACTCAGCCATAGAACATCAAGCCTATTAATCTGCTTGCTGTTTTTCTGCGCTACGCAGTGTCGAACTCAGACGGTCTAATACACCATTGATGTACTTATGACTGTCTGCTCCGCCAAAATGCTTAGCGAGCTCGATTGCTTCATCAAGTACCACACGGTATGGAATTTCTAAATGATCACGTAACTCGTAAGCACCTAAACGTAAAGTCGCAAGTTCCACGCCATCAAGTGCACTAAGTTCCCGGTCAAGTACCGGAATAAGTAATGCATCAAGTTCTTCACGTTGAGCAATGACTTGAGTCAGTAGTTCGTGATAATAGCCTAAGTCGACCTTGTGCATTGCATTTTCCGCACGTGTACGCGCTTCAATTTCATGTACAGGGTTGTGACTCATTTGCCACTCATAAATACCTTGTACAGCAAAACGACGTGCTTTGCGTTTTGCTGCATAAGCGGCTTGCAGTGTTTGAGACATGCTTTAAATTGCCTTTAATAAATTAACCATTTCAATTGCAGTTAAAGCAGCTTCGCTACCTTTGTTTCCTGCTTTTGTACCTGAGCGTTCGATTGCTTGCTCGATGCTGTCAGTAGTTAATACACCATTGATAACAGGCAAGCTGCTTTCTAACGCAACTACACCTAAACCTTTCGCACATTCACCAGCAACAAAGTCAAAATGTGGTGTGCTGCCACGAATTACTGCACCAAGTGCAATAATCGCATCAAACTGGTTTGATGTAGCTAATTTTTTAGCAACGATCGGGAGTTCCCATGCGCCAGGAGCGTGAATAACAGTAATGTTATCTTCATTTACGCCATGACGTTTTAATGTGTCGATCGCGCCTTCTAATAAGTGTTCAACAACAAAGCTGTTAAAACGACCCACTAAAATCGCATAACGACCTTCGCTTGCGAGATGTAATAAACCTTCAATACGGCGAATTGCCATAGCAACCTCGATTATTTCGTTGTGATTTGATCAGCAGTGATATATTCCACTACTTCTAAATTAAAGCCAGATAAAGCATTGAAACGTAATGGTGAGCTAAGAAGCTTCATTTTTTCAACACCTAAATCACGCAAAATTTGAGCACCGACACCAATCGTTTGATATTGATGTGAAAGTGCTGCATTGGATTTCACCGGTTTTGGCTTATTTAAATCATCCAACGCTGGTCCCAAGTCTTGCAAATGATCTTGGCCGATCCATACTAAAACACCGCGATCACTCGCTGCAATTGTCTGTAGTGCACGGTCTAGATTCCACGCAGGTTCACCATCAGCTTTATTGAGCTTAAGCAAATCGCGAATTGGACTGAAACCATGAACACGTACTGTTGTAACACCTTCTTTTGGCTCGCCTTTAACCAAAGCCAAATGAATGTCCGGATTACCAATCTCACGATAACGGTAAAGTTCAAATGCACCATATTCAGTTTGAATGGTTTTTTGATCCAAACGTTCAACCGTTTGCTCATTGGTCATACGGTAGTGAATTAGGTCGGCAATTGTACCAATTTTTAGACCATGCTTCTCAGCAAAAATTTCTAAATCTGCACGACGTGCCATTGTGCCATCTTCATTGATGATTTCACAAATGACTGAAGCTGGTTCAAAGCCCGCTAAACGTGTTAAATCACAGCCTGCTTCGGTATGGCCTGCACGATGTAAAACACCACCTGGTTGAGCCATGAGTGGGAAAATATGACCCGGCTGTACGATATCGCTTGGTTTAGCATGCGCTGCGACAGCTGTTTGAATTGTATGCGCACGCTCTGCTGCTGAAATACCTGTTGTAATACCTTCGGCAGCTTCGATTGATAACGTAAAGTTTGTGCTGTGCTGAGCGCCGTTTTGATCAACCATCAAAGGTAGATTTAACTGTTTACAGCGCTCACGGCTTAACGTTAGGCAAACTAGACCACGTGCATGGGTAATCATGAAGTTGATATCTTCAGGACGCACATGCGTTGCTGCCATGACAAGATCACCTTCATTTTCGCGATCTTCGTCATCCATCAAAATAACCATTTTGCCTGCACGAATATCGGCGACAAGATCTTCAACACGACTCAGCGGCATTCGCTTTCACCTTTTTTTGTCGTAAGACAATTTCTATTTAATAAATTTTGCATAGTTTACGCTGTTTAGAGAATTTTGCCTATGATTCTGATTTATCCAAATTTACATCTCAACATAATAGATCTGGATTTACTTATCTCAATAAAGCATAAGAAAATAAAATTCTTGATTATAAATACCATGAATTTAAATAAAAAAACCTAGCCTTTAGGCTAGGTTTGAATGCGCACAATGACTTTTAAGATGCTGCACTGCTCGAACTATCATTTTGAGGAATTGATTTTTTGCCCATCAAAATTTCAGTTCGAATATTTTGGGCAAGCTCTGCACATTCAGCATTCATACCATTAATCATAAATGCATGACGAGTCATAATATTGCTCGGGTTTGGCATTGCAACAAGCTGATAACTGTCTTGAATTGCTTTAAGCTGATCATTATCTAGATAAAGCGCAGACTCTTTAGCATGCAGATGTTGTGCTAAACGCTGAGCTGCTTCTTTGGCATCAATTTGCATTGCTTCTACGGCATGACACACAGCACTACGCGTTTGTAGTGCAAAGCGTTTATCTTCACGGTAACGTTTATATAAAACGTCTGATAGTAATTGGAAAACTGTACCTACCATAAGCAGACATTCTACAGCGTGCTGATGTGAAGTTGAGATTGCGAGTGTTGCGCCTTCTGCATGAAACTCATCTACGACCTCAATATCTGTAGTCTTTAAATGATAATGCTTTGTGCATAGCTCGATACTTTTATTTAAGAAGAGCTGGCAAAGTTTAAAATAAGGTATAGAAACAGACTGGTTAACACTACTTAATAACTGTTTAGGGTCATAAAACTGAATGTTGAGTGCCAAACTATCTTGGTTTGTAGATTCTGTGCTTTTTTCTGGTTGTGGGCGAACAAGTGGTTTCGCTTTAGCTTGTTGCTGAGCTTGTGCAACCAAAGTTACTGTATTTTGTTTTTCAAGCGCGAGAGCTTGTGTTAACTCTTGAATCTCATGTTTTAAACGATTTTCTTCGTTAATACGTGCTAGGTATTCACTACGGGTTGGACGAGCGATGGCACGATAAGCAAGCCATAATAAAACATGTAAGAATAACGAAGCTAAAATCGCAAGCCATTGGGTACGAAGGATTTCGCCAATACTTGGTTGAATAAGCGTAATTTCAATAGAACCGACTTTCTTCTCGTTTTGAAGAGCATCACGAACAAAAACTTCGCCTTCGCGAGTTTTTGACATGCCGCTTGTCGCTAGGACTTGTTTATTGGCATCAAGAATGCGAATAGATGCCACACTTGGATTGGTCGCATAGCGATTGGCAATAAGAGCCAAAGATACCGTATTGGCAGGTTCAAGCTCAGATAAGCTGTCTGCTACGAGTTGGCTGGTCATGAGCTGACCTTGGCTCGCACGGTTTTCATTGAGCTGGTGTGTCGTTGCAATCACCAATAAAAAGGTATGCAATGCAAAACTAATGATCAGTAGGCTAGCAAATAGCCCTTGTCTAGGCGCAATCAAGTTAAACTTCCAAGGCAATTATATTGAAATTCGATTATGATTCTTACAATAGTTGTCACTCAGACTAGAGTCAATTCATGCGAGAAATCATTCTTATATCCTTTTTAGGACCGGACCAACCAAACCAGTTTACCCGATTAATGCAAGTACTATCCGTACATTCATTGCAAATACTGGATGTAGGTCAGGCCGTTATTCATAATCAACTGACATTGGGCATCGTGGTCGCTTCAGATAATGAAACTGCGACAGCGTTGGCAATGAAAGAGATTTTGATTTTAGCACATGATATTGGCTTAACAGTGCGCTTTAAACCAATCTCGGGCGCAGAATACGATCAATGGGTAAGTGAAGGTGGGCGAACCCGTTATATCGTCACGGCTTTAGCACCAGAGCTTACTGCTGCACACTTACAAGCCGTTACACAAATTGTGTCTAGCCAAGGCTTTAACATCGAAACTGTAACCCGTTTATCAGGTCGTGTAGACATTGAAAAGGACAGTACATTGCCTCGTCGCGCTTGTGTACAGTTCGGTTTAAGCAGTGGTCTAACTTTAGATGCACAAGCAATGCGTGCTGCATGTTTACTTCTTTCAAGCGAATTAAATATTGATGTTGCTGTTCAAGAAGACAACGCTTATCGACGTAACCGCCGTTTAGTGTGCTTCGATATGGACTCAACCTTAATTGAGCAAGAAGTGATTGATGAATTGGCGATTGAAGCAGGGGTAGGCGCACAAGTTGCTGAAATTACTGAAAGAGCAATGCAAGGTGAACTTGATTTCCAGCAAAGCTTCCGCGCACGCGTTGCTTTATTAAAAGGTCTGGATGCTGCTGTTTTACCTAAAATTGCTGAGCGTTTAACCATTACCGAAGGTGCAGAACGCCTCATTTCAACGTTAAAAGCACTTGGATATAAAACGGCTATTTTATCTGGCGGTTTCCAATACTTTGCTGAATATTTACAAGGTAAACTTGGTATTGATGAAGTTCATGCCAACGTTTTAGACGTACAAGATGGCGTTGTAACTGGTGAAGTAAAAGGTGTAATTGTTGATGGCGCACGTAAAGCTGAATTATTACGTGAGCTTGCCAACAAACTTGATATTTCATTAGAGCAGGCAATGGCTGTCGGTGATGGCGCAAATGATTTACCAATGCTTGCGATTGCCGGACTTGGCGTAGCGTATCGCGCTAAACCGCTTGTTCGCCAAAATGCGAATCAGGCGATTTCAAGCGTTGGTTTAGATGGTGTACTGTATTTACTCGGTATGCATGACAAAGATTTGAACCGTGCTTAAATAATACTGAACAATCATTAAGCGCTGCTCAAGAGTAGCGCTTTTTTTATGCAGAATAGTCATAAAAACAAGCAAGTTATGACAAAATTATGCACAGAAAAAAGGCAATAAAAAAAACTGAAAAAAACTTATTTTCAGTCAAAAAAACAGCATAGTTTTTTGTAATGACACGCCAGAATTGATGCCATATAGGACGTAGAACTTTTTGAAATTTAGAAAAATGTAATGACAAAAGAATGTTGCGACAAAGTGTGTCGCATCGACAAATAACAGGTCTTTTTTTCTAAAAAAAAACATCCATAATGCTTTCTAAGCTTCAACACAAATCATGAATTAAAGTTGTTTTTGGAATGAGGTCTGAAGTTCAGACCGAATGTTTTTAGACGTTTTCATTAAGACGGAGGTTTCTATGGTAACAGCGAATTTTGCCGCTATCGCCGGATTCAGCTTAATTGCTGTCGCGCTTGTTGCTGTTTTCTTTTCTCCTTACCGTCGTTGGCTTGGTTTTATGCTTGCAGGGATGTTTTTTTGGGGGCTATTGGAAGTGGTCCGCTTTGGAGTTCAAGTCACTTTTGAAATGCCAGTCACATATAGTTATTTAACTGCACTAAGTCTAGCGATGGTAATGGTCACATTTGTTTTATTACGTGAGGATAAACAGGCACAAAAGGCTTTGGCAAATCGCCAATATATAGAACATACGCCAGTATATGAAGATGACCAACAGCAATGTTCTAGCCGATAATTAAAGTATTATCTAACGCTAAAAAGGTATGCACAGCATGCCTTTTTTATTTACGAAAACATGATTTTTATTATACAAAGCATTTATTAAAAAATAGCCAGTTATGCTACGATAGCGTGGTCTGTTGACGTTTCATATATAGATTGCGTTGCCAATTAGAATATCATCAGTCGATGCACAAAACAGTCAAAGGGAAGCCCTTGTCGAGTTTTGCCCCAAGATTTTCATAAAAATACAATAGGCGTGAATGTTCATGAAACTTTCTTCTATACCTGTAGTTAAGTTACCACTTGTTGATGTTAGTACAGACCCGTTAGATTTATTGGTAGCAGGTTTGGCACTTCGTATGAAACAGTTGGCACGTACAAGTCCTAAGTTTATTGAACTAGTTCATGACCGTGCATTCCGTATTCAAATTGGTACTGACTTAGGTGTTGCTCGCCAAATTATTATTAACCATGGTCACATCGACACAGTCGCGGGTTCACCTGAAAAAGCTGACTTTATTTTGCAATTTGCAGATAGTGAACAAGGTGTAAAAACATTATTAAAAGGCGATCCAACTGCATTTATGACAGGTATGCAAAACGGTAGCATTAAAATGGAAGGTGATTTCAGCTTGCTTGTTTGGTTTAACCAAGCAGCTAAACTCATTCCACCTAAGTTACCAAAACCAGTAAAAGAAAAAGTACGTCAGGCACGTGCTTTTATTAAAGAAAAAACTGGTCGTTAATTGCCAGAAATAAAAAAAACTCCCATTTGGGAGTTTTTTTTATATTTATGCTTCAACTTCCAGATTGAAAGTGACTGGCCCATCATTTATGAGATGTACTTTCATGTCGGCTGCAAAAATTCCTGTCTGAACTTCTTCAAACTGTGAACGGGTATATTCAACCAACTGTTCATAGAGTGCTTTTGCATCGCTAGGTGGCATAGCTGGACCAAAGTCCGGACGTAAACCTTTTTGGGTTTGAGCCATCAGGGTGAACTGAGAAACAAGCAGAATCCCACCATTTGCCTGAGAGACGTTCCAGCCCATTTTGCCTTGCTCATCATCAAAAATACGATATTTCAAAATTTTATCGATAAGCTTCTGACCCATGGCGAAGGTATCATCTCGGCCTATTCCTAAAAAAACCAATAAGCCATGCTGGATTTCGCCGGTCGTTTCACCGTCTACGACCACTTTAGCTTCAAGAACTCGTTGTATTAAAGCGCGCATTGTTAGAGAGAGTTTCTGCAATTGTTTGAATTGATGCAGTTTAGCAGAAATTAATTTAAATGATTTTTAAAAGGAAATTTCATGGAGTTGCAACAATGGTATAAAAGCCCATAATTCATCTATAAAAATATGCTTTAATGCAAAGAAGCAAGCGAATAATCATTGACTATGTCTCCAATTATCCATTCTTTACTTGATACAGACTTGTACAAATTTACGATGCTACAAGTGGTTTTGCACAAATTTCCGCAAACTCATAGCGTCTATCATTTTCGTTGCAGAAACTTAGAAGATACGGTTTATCCATTAGTGGATATTTTGGATGACTTAAATGAGCAACTCGACCATTTATGTAATCTCAAATATAAAGAAGACGAATTGCAATACTTAAGAAAATTGCGTTTTATTAAAAGTGATTTTGTCGATTATTTAGAATTATTCCAACTCAAACGTCGTTTTATTGAAGCCAGTATAGATGCTGAAGGCCGTCTAGATATTCGTATTGAGGGGCCGATGGTTCAGGCCATGATGTTCGAGATTTTTGTGCTGGCGATTGTAAACGAGTTATATTTTAGCCGCATTCGAACAGATGAAGTTTGGGCCGAGGGCGAACGGCGTTTAAAAGCAAAACTCGAATTAATTCAGCAATACGAAAAATCTCAACAGCCGAATGATCCTCCATTTTTAGTTTCCGACTTTGGTACACGCCGTCGCTATAGCTTTGAATGGCAAAAACATGTAGTTGCTGCATTTCATAAAACTGTCCCGCATGTGTTCCGTGGTACAAGTAATGTCTTGCTTGCTAAAGAATTAAATATCACGCCAATTGGAACCATGGCGCACGAATTCCTACAAGCGTTTCAGGCCCTTGATGTGCGCTTACGTGACTTTCAAAAAGCTGCTTTAGAAACATGGGTACAAGAGTACCGTGGAGACTTAGGAATTGCTTTGACTGACGTTGTTGGAATGGATGCTTTCCTCAGAGATTTTGACCTGTATTTCGCTAAACTATTTGATGGCTTACGTCACGACAGTGGTGACCCATATGAGTGGGGCGATAAAGCCTACGCGCATTATCGTAAGTTAAAAATTGATACTAAAACCAAAATGCTCACCTTTAGTGATGGACTTAATTTGCCAAAGGCATGGGAGCTTCACCAATACTTTAAAGATCGTTTTCAGGTGAGTTTTGGTATTGGAACCAATTTGACCAATGATATGGGACAAACAGCGCTCAATATTGTGTTGAAACTGGTTGAGTGCAACGGTCAGTCGGTTGCTAAAATTTCGGATAGTCCAGGAAAGACCATGACCGACAACGATACGTTCTTGGCCTATTTGCGTCAGGTTTTCCAAATTGAAGAGCTTGATGAAGCTGTTTAATGACAATGTCGTTTGACGACTTGACAAAGACTCGGTGCTTAAGAATGTTTATATCTGATTTTTTGCTAAACGGTAGCAGAAAATCAGAGTTTGATAGATATAAGCTTATGTTAAGATGAAATTAAGCTGGTATAAAAAGTAACCATGACGATGACCCCTCCTGATTTTAAACTTGATTTACTCATAGAAGCCGAAGAGCTAGTGCCTTATTTAGGCAATGAATATATCCGTATTGTGGATTTGAGCCGTGCATCTGTTTATGAGCAACTTCATATTCCACATGCAATTCATTTACAGCCTAAATGGTTGGTGGCTCAACATGAAGAAGCCACTGGCATCTTGCCTGATGAATCTGGCTTACAAGCGTTGATTGAAAAATTGAATATTTCACCAAATCATCACGTTGTGGTCTATGACGATGAAGGCGGGGCATGGGCTGGGCGTTTAATCTGGAATTTACATTGCTTAGGATTTACGCGTACCAGTTTAATTAATGGTGGTATTCATGCATGGTTAGGAGCAGGCTTACCCACAACGGCAGAAGTTGAAAAAGTTTCTCCTGTTGCCGATTTAATTCAAATTGATTTATCGCATGCTGCTCAGTACCGAGTGAACTATGAGGAACTAAGAAAGCAAGTCGAGCAAGAAAGTATTCAGTTATGGGACTGTAGAACAATTGATGAATATAGTGGTATCCGCTTAGCAGCGCGACGCGGTGGTCACATTCCAAATGCCCTTCATTTTGAGTGGAGTACTGCACTTAATCGTCAAAATCATCTAAAATTGCATCCGCTTGAACGCACGCGGCAGCGCCTTGAACAACTTGGGTTCGATTTACAGCAACCTGTAGTCGTGTACTGCCAGTCACATCACCGTTCCGGTCTGGCCTACATTTTGGCTAGACTTTTGGGTTGGGAAGCAAAAGCCTATGATGGTGCGTGGAGTGAATGGGGCAATCGCCTCGATAGTCCTATTATTACTGGAGAATCACCGTCGTGAGTTTCACATCTCGATTAAAAAAAGAATTATTTATTAAGGCACAAAATCTTGTTCCTCAACATCAATTGAGCCGTGTAGTGGGTAAAGTTGCTGCGAGTGAAAATCCAGTTATAAAAACTGCTGTTATTCAAGCATTTAAAACTAAGTATGGGATTGATTTATCGATTGCTGAACAAGGCAATGCACTGAAATATAAATCTTTTAATGACTTTTTTACCCGCGCTTTAAAAGATGGCGTACGTTTGGTCGACGAAAATGCAGATAGCATTGTTTCACCAGCAGATGGCGCTATTTCACAAATTGGTAAAATTACTGCTGGCGAAGTTTTTCAGGCAAAAGGCCAAAGCTTCTCTGTAGAGAAACTCATTGGCGACCCACAACTTGCTCAACCTTTCCAAGAAGGTGAGTTTGCAACAGTTTACCTCTCACCACGCGACTATCACCGTGTTCATATGCCATTTGCAGGTACATTAACTGAAACGTTGTACGTACCGGGTGAGCTATTTTCAGTAAATCAGGTGACTGCTGAAAATGTACCGGGATTATTTGCCCGTAATGAACGCATGGTGTGTTTGTTTGATACTGAACTTGGACGTATGGCTGTTGTTTTAGTCGGCGCTATGATTGTTGCTGGTATTGAAACTGTAGCAACAGGCAAGGTAAAGCCTTCAGGTCGTATCGAATTACAACATCATCAGTTAAAGCTAGAAAAAGGTGCTGAGCTTGGCCGTTTTTATTTAGGTTCTACGGCTGTTATCTTATTTGAAAAAGATAAGGTCGAGTGGGAAAAGCGTTTTAAAGCTGAGTCTGTTGTTGTGATGGGCGAACGTATAGGTCATACAGTTTAATAAGCTATATAAGCTATATAAGCTATATAACTTATATAAAATATGAACCCTGAATAAAGTTATTCAGGGTTTTTAAATTTAAATGATGTAAAAATATAATATATTATTATGTTCTTGTTTATATTATTTTGAAATAATGTTATTAGTGGTCTAAATTAGGACATTATATGCACTAGACATATTTATGTATGATAGAAATGATCAAGAATATTTAACGTTCGTAAATAGAAATGAAAATAGATATTTGATTTAGACTTAAGTCGTACTTTTAATTTTATTTGAAGATAAGTATTTAAATCTAAAAAATTATTTATTTTTTTATAAACATTAAGTTCCTTTTACATATTATAAAAAATTAGCTTTGGCATAATGTTTGCTAACTATTCAGGACTTTACTCTAACTTTCATATATTTAGGTTCTGAAATCATGCTAAATGTTAAACAGCTGACAGCTTCGGTTTTATCTGTACTTTGCATTTCACTCACTCATGCAGATGATTTTAAAGTTTTAAACCAAATTTCAAAACAGCCTACTCAAATTCAAACTGGAGAATATAAAGGTAATTATTATGTTCCTTCTACTTTAAATACGATTACATGGGGATATTTACCAAATCGAGATGCTAAACCTGTGCTTACTGTTCCGTCGGGTAGTGTTGTAACGTTTGATACGGTTTCTCATGAAGGTTTGCTTGAAGACCAAGGGCGTAATGCTGAAAAGTTCTTTAAATCGAAAGGTGTAAAATCTAATGAAATATTGGAAGAAGCAAAAACAATTACCCAGTCAAATTTAAAGCATGATTTTCATAAAGATGGTCCACATATTGTGACAGGTCCTGTCGCAATTGAAGGCGCACAGCCTGGCGATATTTTAAAAGTTGAAGTACTTAAAGTTGAGCCGCGTGTACCTTACGGTGTTATTTCAAATCGACATGGTAAAGGTGCTTTAGTCGGTGAGTTTCCTAAGAAAGCAAAGCAAGAAAATGCATCGGCTGAGCATCCTGAACGCTATGGAAATGTATCGATTTTCACCCCAATTGAAAAAAATGCTAAAGGTGAGTACGAAGGTGTATTAAAAACAGAATCGGGTAAATCAATACGTTTCCCGCTGTATCCTTTTATGGGAATTATGGGGGTAGCAGCCAATACGTCTGAGCCTGTTCACTCTGTACCACCTGCAATGTATGGCGGAAATATTGATATTAATGAACTAGGTGCAGGTTCAACAGCCTATTATCCTGTTCAGGTCAAAGGCGCATTATTCTATACGGGTGATAGCCATTTCGCGCAAGGGGATGGTGAAGTCGCATTAACTGCACTCGAAGCTTCAGCACGTGCAACACTAAAATTTACCTTGCTTAAAGCTGGTAAAGACAAAATACCGGGCAAGGAGCTAAAACAACCTTTAGCTGAAAATGCTGAGTTTTGGATTACACCAGGCCTTGATGAAGATTTAGATGAGGCGATGAGGAAATCTACACGTGAAGCCATCCGTTTCTTAAACCAAGAATATGGTATTGATGAAGCGACGGCATATGCGTATTTAAGTGCTGCAACAGATTTTGAAGTTTCACAAGTTGTAGATAAAACTAAAGGTATTCACGCAAAAATCAGAAAAGCTGATTTTAAAGAGTTTGAGAGCAAATAATTATATGATCTGTGCTTGGTATTTAATATTTTAAATATCAAGCTAAATCTCATTTTAACTATTAATAAGTTTTATATATTTTATAGTTGAGTATAATAAGTCTCACATATATTTATTACTATAAAATCTAATGAACTTACTTCCGAACGTCTCACTATATCTTGCTGCGGTATTAACATTCTGCGCTGCATTACTTCATTTTATTTGTGTGTTCTGGGGAGCAAATGGTTTTCGGTTTTTAGGGGCTGGAAAAAGTATTGTCCAGATGGTTGAAAGAGGTGATTGGTATCCGAATTTTATGGCAATTTCGGTTGGTTTTATTCTTTGTATTTTTTCTTTTTATGCTTTTTGTGCAGCAAGTGGCTTTATCAGTTTGCCGTTTGAAAAAATTATTATTTCTCTCATTGCGATTATATTTATTTTGCGTGGTTTGGCATTTCCGTGGTTAAAGGCTAGATTTAGTGGGAATAGTGATCTATTTTGGTATATAAGTTCTTTCATTTGCCTCTTGTTGGGTTCGTTATATGCAATAGGGGCATATTTTTTATAAGTTCAACTTGAATTGATTAGAAAGTAGAGGAGTAATCCCTTGATTAAAAAAAGTAATTCGTTTTTTAAAATTTTATTTAGTAGTGCTTGTTTAGTGTCTGGCTCTGCTATGGCTGCGTCAATTACAGATTTGAACAAGCAAATTGTGAACGATAAACCAGGTTCAATACTGTCTATAGCACAGCAAGATGTAACGAATTTATTTCCTCACGCCGATCAGCGTTTGTTAATAAATTATCGTAGTCGAGGTGTGAACGGTGAACCTATCGTTACCTCAGCATTTATTTTACTACCGAAAGGAACACCGCCTAAAAATGGCTGGCCTATACTTGCTTGGGCACATGGTACGACAGGAGTTGCTGACACCTGCGCACCTTCGGGTGACTATGTAGGTGGCCCAGTTCATTCATATCAAGAAGTTGCTTCTAAAGCTTTAGATGGTTGGCTTGCACGTGGCTATGCAGTTGTTGCACCTGATTATCAGGGTTTAGGTACACCGGGTGGGCATCCTTATATGAATGCAAAAAGCCAACTGCATACGGTGGTCGATGCCGTACGAGCATTACATGTGTTGAAGCCAAAAGATTTCAATAAACAGTGGTTAGTCATGGGACATAGCCAAGGTGGGGCTGCGGCAATTGCAGTATCTGCTTATGGCCAAAAAGATGCGCCTGAACTGGATTTAAAAGGAGCGATTGCGCTTGCGCCAGGCGGTTATCAATATGAAGGTATTGCAGAATATGTGAAAACTAATCCGAACCCAGAACCTAGTGTGGCTGCTTTTTTCCCGATTGTATTATTAGGCGCACAAGCAGCTGAACCAAGCATTGTTCCTGAAAACTTAGTCAGTCCTGAAATGAACGCTGTGCTGACTCAAGGACGTAGCCGCTGTTTATCTGAACTTCAATCTGATTTGAAGAAATCTCCTTCGAGCATATTTAAAGCTGATGCAGACTTAAAACCTCTTTTGGCTTATCTAAAACAGCAGTCCATTGAAAATATGGTGCCGACTGTACCGTTAATGATCGTGCAGGGTTCTAAAGACCATTTAGTTGACCCGAGAGGAACATATGCTTATTACCAACAGTTATGTAAATTAAAAAAACCAACCATTTATCAAACGATTGATGGCGGAGATCATCGAGATGCACTGCGTCAAAGTAATACTTTCGCTACCAACTTCTTAAACGTTATACAGAAAAACCAAAGTAAGTCGTATTGCTCGACTTCTAAATAGACAGAGTGTGATTTTCACAAAAAAGCCGACTTTCTATGAGTCGGCTTTTTATATATGAGGGGTAATTTTAGGTCATGTTATATAGTCTTTCTTTTGGAAAAACTGCGGTAAATGTTGACCCTTCATTTTCTTTAGATTGCACGTCTAAATAAGCGCCGTGTTGCATCAGCACGTGTTTTACAATCGCCAAACCTAAACCCGTTCCACCTGTTTGACGACTACGGTCGCTGTCTACACGGTAAAAGCGCTCAGTCAGCCGCGGCAAATGTTTTGGGTTAATCCCAATGCCTGTATCTTGTACGCTAAAGTAAGCATGTTCACCATCGTCGTGCCAACCAATGGTAATCGTTCCACCTTTTGGTGTGTACTTAATGGCATTGGTAATTAAGTTACTAAATGCACTGGCAATTTCCATGTCGGAACCAATGAGGTCACAGTGGCTATCAATATGTAAATTGAGCGTGTGTCCATAATCGGCATTGTAAGCCTGGGCATCATCAAACAGTTGATTCATTAAGCTCGGCATTTCAATAATCTGATTTTTTGCAATTTTTTTGTTGTTTTCTAAATTCGATAACAGCAATAAATCATTCACTAACGCATTCATACGTTTGGTTTGCGATTGCATTTGGTCAAATGCACGTTTCCAGCGTGGACTAATATCTTCTTGATCGGTAAATGTTTCGATGTAGCCACTGAGTACAGTTAACGGCGTACGTAGTTCATGCGAAATATTGTCGACGAAGTCTTTACGCATTTGCTCAAGGTTATGCATACGAGTCACGTCATAAGCGACAAGTAAGCGGCTTTCACCACCAAACCGTGTGAGTTTGACTTGCACATAACGATCATCATCAAAGTTGGAATGTAGCTTAATGCCGTCAGGTGCCTGATCAATATTGTTAAAATATTCAATAAAAGTAGGCTGGCGCAAAATCGTTAATAAGTTGCGACCACGGTCGAGTGGGCTAATACCCAATAAACGCTCTGCGGCAGGATTCCACCATTCAATTTGATGTTGATCATCAATGAGTACAACGGCTTCAGCAAGCGCAACTAAAGAGGATTGAGCGCGGTCAATCAGCCCAACCATTTCGGCCTGAACAATTCGTTCCTGACGCTGAGCACGATACACATTAAACAATAATGCCCCCCAAATTCCACTTAAGTTGGGAGGAACATCGTAAGGATTATTGGCAATCCAATCATTGACCAAATATAAAGAACGTAACTGGAGTGCAAAAAACACCACGAAGGCGATAAAAATACAGCTCCAGAAATACCCAACCCCTAAACCGACTAAACCCGCAATAATCAGGAAAAATAATAAAAGCCGTAAATCTTGTTTAGCAAACGTCCATAAACTACTGTAACGAGAAAGTTTTTGTTCACGTACCTGTTCAGGGACGGGGTAGGGTTCATACATAAATTTTGGTTAACCTGCGGCTAAATCTGCACGTGTTGAGAAACGATAACCTGTACCACGTACTGTCTGAACAAATCGGTCAACACCAAAAGGTTCTAGGACTTTACGTAAACGACGAATATGTACATCGATGGTACGATCTTCGATGTATACATTACCGCCCCATACCTGATCGAGCAACTGTGCACGTGTATATGCACGCTCTGGATGGGTCATAAAAAATGCAAGCAAGCGATATTCAGTTGGTCCCATATCTAAAATGCTGTTGCCAAAGCTTACACGCTGGCTTACAGGATCAAGAATTAAACCATTGGCATCAATTGTTTTTTCACCGCTTAATGCATTTGCACGACGTAGAACTGCTTTAATACGAGAAACCAGTTCACGTGTTGAAAATGGCTTAGTCATATAGTCGTCTGCACCAGCATCTAGACCTTGTACTTTGTGGTCTTCTTCTCCGCGAGCGGTGAGCATAATGACTGGAATTTCTGCTAAGTTTTCATCGCGTTTTAAGCGGCGGCATAAGTCGACACCACTCACCCCTCCAGGTAACATCCAATCGAGCAAGATAAGCGCCGGACGTTGGTCGACGATAATTTGATGAGCCTGTTTAGCATCTTCAGCCTGTAAACATTGAAAGCCTGCCATGTCCAAAGAAGTATGGATCATTTCACGAATAGGAAGCTCATCATCGACAATTAAAATGTAGTCATCTTTCACAGCGTAATACCTTGTAGATTTTAACGGTGAACCGTTTTGTAGTTATGACAGGCTTATTACAAAGATTAATTATGACAATTTCATTGCAGAAAAGTCTATAAAATCGAATTTAGCAATAATTTGTGACAAAAATACGGCAAGCACATGACCGAATGATGACAGGAAAACATAAATTTTCTTAAAATCATTCAAGGTGTTACCAGTTTGCTTTCCTATAGGTTTCTTAGGTCAAAGTCGTGTCAAAAAACTTTAATATTATTTTGAAACTTGTGCCAATAAAGATAAGAAAACAATACGGCAAGCTGTCAAAACTTGCTCCAGAGACTGCTCAAAGCCTCCCATCACCCAGCGAATCGCAATTTGTGTCACGTATCCGTTTAAGCCAGTTGCGATTAAAGATAGCTCATTTTCATGATGTTGAATTTGCGGCATGGTCAGCATAACGAAAGCTTGAATCATACGATCAAACTGAGCAAGTGTTTCCTGAATGGTGGCCTGATTATGTAATTCTTGAACAAGAACTGCATCAACATAGATGATACGAGCTAATCTTGGGTCGTCTTTTAAGGTTGTCAGCAGTGCTCTTAAGCCAGCATCGACCATTTTTTCTGGATCTGGCGCAGCTTTAATCACAGCTTGCATTAAGTTTTGTTGTAACTCTTCAATCATTTTTAAAAAGATAGTTTGGAATAAATCCTCACTCTTTTTAAAAGATTCATAAAAATAGCGCTCGGTGAGTTTTGCTTCTTGGCAAACATCTTTTACCGTCACTGAAAAAAAGCCGAGAGTTCCATAAGTTGCAATACCTGCTTCAATCAGTTTTTCGCGGCGTGCCTCTTTACGCTCAGTAAGAGATAACCCTTTGAACTGACGTTCTTTACTCACAGTTTTTGTTTTCTTTTTACTGGTTGAGTCGTTTGTCGCCATAAAAAATGGTTTCCTGATTTATCGGTTTTTCGGCAAATATGGGCCTATGATAAAGCCGTCAGCAGAATTGTGCCAATCTATCTGAAATTACAGTGTACTATATTGACAATGAATATTGTCAAAATTATATTAAAAGAGTCTAAAGTGCACATGCAATGAACCGATTGTGCAAATCGAAAAACAAAGGATGGACAATGAAAAATTTTAAAAACAAAGTCGCTGCAATTACGGGCGCAGGTTCTGGCATTGGGCAACAACTAGCAATTCTCTTGGCAAAACAAGGCTGCCATCTTTCTTTGAGTGATATTAATGAAAAGGGCTTAGAGAAAACTGTTGAGCTATTAAAACCCTACAGCAACATTAGCGTAACAACTAAAAAGCTGGATGTTTCTGACCGTGAAGCGGTAAAACAGTGGGCACAGGAAACCGTGCAAGATCATGGCTCTGTTAATCTCATTTTTAACAATGCTGGGGTTGCCTTAGGTTCAACTGTCGAAGGTGCGACCTACGAAGATTTAGAGTGGATCGTTGGAATTAACTTCTGGGGTGTGGTTTACGGTACTAAAGAATTTTTACCGTTTATTAAGCAAACTCAAGATGGTCATATTATTAATATTTCTAGCTTATTTGGTTTAACTGCTCAACCTACTCAGTCTGGCTATAATGCCACTAAATTTGCGGTGCGTGGTTTTACCGAGTCATTACGCCAAGAGCTAGATATTGAAAAATGTGGCGTAAGCTCGTTGTGCGTACATCCGGGTGGTATCCGTACCAATATTGCTAAAGCTGCAAAAATGAGCGATAGCTTGAACACCTTGGGTATGGATCCGACAAAATCGATTCAAAATTTTGACAAGTTATTGCGTACCCCACCAGAAGAAGCGGCTCGTCAAATTTTGGATGCAGTTTTGAAAAATAAGCGTCGTTTACTCATTGGTAGTGATGCAAAAATTCTGGATGCATTCCAACGTTTATTCCCGACAGGGTACCAACGTGCTTCAACCATTGTGACCAAATTAATGAAATAACTTTTAATGTAAAAAAAGCCATCATTTGATGGCTTTTTTTATAAGGCTTAATGCATTCTAAATAAGAACTTTGATCTTCTTTTTCTTCCAAATAAACTGATAATACAAGCCTTGAACAATACAGAGGCTGACAAATGCCAAGGCATAAGCAAACCAAATCCCTTTAAGTCCCCACATTGAGCTAAACCAGTAAGCACATGGAATTTCAATAAATAAAATAGCCGATATGTTTAATAGCATTGGGGCTGTTACGGTACCACTGGCACGCATTATGGATGCAAAAATGGCACCTGCACCAAAGAACAAAATTGCCCAAAGTACAATAAATAAAAGTTGCTGCCCTAACACCACCACAGTTGGGTCGGTAATGAATAAAGCCATTAAATATTTTGAAAATAGATAGCCCAGTGCGATTAGGGTACCTGTAAATAAAAAGTTCATACCTAGAGCCGTGCGGGTAACACGTGCAAGTAGGTCTGATTTACCTGCACCAATGGCTTGTGCTGCAAAAATTGAAGCTGCAATTGAGATTGATAAAGCAGGAAACTGAATATAGTTGAGTACTTGGTTCACAGCACCATATGCAGCTGTCGCATGAGCGCCAAAACGGTTGACTAAACCTACAATCACGAGTCCTGCCATAGAGGTGGTAATCATTTGAATACCAGTTGGCACACCTAGGCGCAAAATGATTTTGCTTAAGTCTGGGTTATGACGAATATGCTGCAAAAGTTGGCGGTTCGGTCGAAGCGGATGCTTTTTCTTGTTTAGGTAAATTGCCAGAAAAATTAGAATCGCAATATAACTAATAATAGACGCTATAGCCGGTGCAATAATACCGAGAGCAGGAAAACCAAAATAACCCTTAAGCAATATAGGGGTAATAATTACGCCAATTACACTAGTTAAAGCAAGAGCCAGTAAAGGTGTCGTACTGTCACCTACACCGCGTAAAATTGAGGTATAGATAATATAGACAAAGAGAAGTGGACTACCTGCCAACATCCACTGCACATAAGGCAATGAGAGATGCATGACCTTTGGGTCGGTGCCTAAAAGTTCTAAAATATCGTGGGCAAAAAACACACCAATAATTGCAGTAATGATACCGCCAATAATGGTCATAAACAGAGTAGACCCTACGACACTTTGAACTTTTTCTATATCCTGCGCACCCCATGCTTGCCCGACTAAAATAGTCGTACCAGTTGAAATTCCGATAATAAAAGCCAGCAGTAAAAACAAAATGGGGAAATATACAGAAACTGCGGCAATTGCATCGACCCCCATCATTTGGCCAACAAAAATGGTGTTAATGGTGCCAGACAAGTTCTGCAAAATATTGGTTGCAATGAGTGGTAATAAGAAAACAAAAAATGTTTTCCATAGATTTTGCTGATGAATTAAAGACTGTCTTGGTGGCATGTATTCTCCATCGCCCATCTCTTTGATGAGCGGGGCAGATATTCAACTTAGCATATTTAGAGGAAATTTCTTGTAGTGTTTTGCTATGCTAAGTTTCTAAATTTATTAACATTCATTCAAGATTTCTCCTGCTTTTTGCAATGTTTCATCATTTTTAGCAAAGCAGAAACGAATGAGGCGTAAAGACTCAGGCGCTTGTTGGTAAAACACCGAAACTGGAATAGCCACAATTTTATGTTGCTCGGCAAGAAACTGGCACATTTCAACATCGTTTAAATCGGGTCTAATCTGGCTGTAGTCAAGGTTTTGGAAATAAGTGCCTTGAGATGGCTTAAGTAAAAAACGGCTATTGTGAATTGCCTGATTAAATCGATCCCGCTTAGTTTGATAAAACTGTGAAAGTTCCCGAATATATTCCGGATGCTGTTGCATATATTGCGCTAGGGCAATCTGACAAGGTGTCGTGCCACAGAAATTCGCATATTGGTAAATCTGACGGAATAAACGCATTAATTCGGGTGAAGCCACACAGTAACCTGTTTTCCAACCTGTCACATGAAAGGTTTTCCCAAAAGAACCAATCACAAAACTACGTTCTCTAAGCTCTGGAAAATGCAACGCACTAAAGTGTTGCTGACCGTCAAAAACTAAGTGTTCATACACTTCATCAGATAAAACCACAATATTTTTATCTCGAATCAGTTCAATAAGCTCTAACCAGTCCTGTTTTTCCCATATGGTGCCAGTTGGATTGTGGGGCGTGTTCACCACAATCATACGGGTTTTGTCATTAATCAAATCTTTAACTTGCTGCCAGTCAACCTTAAAGTCAGGTGCTTGCAGGGCAATACGAACAGCTTTGCCACCTGCTAGCTGAACAGAAGGGCTGTAGCTGTCATAACTCGGGTCAAAAATAATGACTTCATCACCTGCATTAATACATGCCTGTATGGCACAGAAAATAGCGATGGTCGCGCCAGGTGTAATCGTGATTTGTGTGACAGGATCAAGTTGAAGTTGGTCGCGCTGTTGAAACTGTAAAGCAAGCTGTTCACGCAGAGCGAGAATGCCATCACCTGGTGGGTATTGATTGTGTCCAGCCAAAGTTGCCTGTGAGAGGGCTTCGAGCAAAGCAGGAGGTGCAGGAAAGTCAGGGAAACCTTGTGAAAGGTTAAGTGCACCCAAACGCTGTGCCATTGCCGTCATGGTACTAAAAATAGTGACCCCTTGTGCGGGCAATTTTGACTGAAGCTGTAGCATGTTGTTCTCTTAAAGAAATGATTAGGGTTATAAAATCGATTCAATTGCTGCGCGGATTACACCTAGAGTTAAACCGATAAATGCGCCAACTACAACGCCGTTTACGCGAATCATGTGTAAGTCGCCACCGACTTCATTTTCAATTTTTCCAATCATTTCACGTGAGTCCCATTCATGAATGCGTTCACTCACATAGCGTATGATTTTATGGCTATATTGATCGGTAAAAGTCAGTGCAAGCCCTGTCATTTCTTTGTTGAGAACTTCACGTACTTTGGTATTTTGAACAAGGTTTTCACCGAGTTGCTGGATTGCTGCACGTAGGTTCATTGCAATGCCAGAGTCTTCTTTCATTAAATCTTCTTTAATGGCATCACATAAAATTGTGACAGCACCGCTAATGAAGTTCAGGACTTGAGGACTATCTAACAGTGCATCTTTACCGCTATTTAGACGTTGGCTCGCAACACTATCTGGTTTTGCCAGCTCAAGCATGAGAGAGTGAGCAACAGTTTCAATTTCTTGCCGCCATGGGTGTTCAGGGTCAGCTAGCATTGATTCTACTTTTTCAATCAATGAGTCGATGGTGCGCTGCTGAACATCAATACCAATCCAGCTTGCACCCTTTGCCAGTGACCAGACTCCCAGCGCTTTAAACATTTTTCGGGTCAATTCACGAGTTTTATCAGGGTTTTGTACGACCCACTCATGCGCGATATCGAGACCACGCTGCAATACGTCTTGGTGGAAATCATTTTCCAAGACTGCACGTAACATTTCACTGGCAAGTTTATTGACTTGCGTATTGCGTACCCATTGCACGCTGTTGTTTTGCACAAAATTGGCAATTTGCTCTTGGCTCACAAATTCAAAAATTTTCGGTACCGTTTGTTGAATGAGCTGTACCACTTGTGTGTTGTTTTGTGGGCTTGCTAGCCATTGACCAATGGCAAGGCTTAGGTCGGTTTTTTCTAAGCTTCGTTCAACCACTTGAGGTGACAGGAAGTTTTCCTGCACAAATCGGCCCATTGACTCTGCAATACGAGCCTTATTGCGCGGAATAATTTCGGTATGATCGCGCAAAAATTTAGGGATAGGAAGCTTACCAAATGGGTTTCGAAACAGAACGGTAATGGCATACCAGTCTGCAAGTCCACCGACTACGCCAGCTTCCGCACCTAACATTAAAATATGAATTAAGTTTGTGTACTCTGGCAAAAAGCGATTGGCAACCAATAAGCCAATCCACAACACTACAACAATAACCAGCGCCATCGTCGCAAAGTATTTGCTGCGCTTCAGATTGGGTGCATGGTGTACTTCTTCTGCCATATTCATACGTTCATCCTATTCATTTTTGTTTTACTGGCGGCTCAGGCGGTGGCAGCAATTCTCCTGTCGGGCTTAAGCCATATTTTTGTCCGATAGATTTGAGAATTAATGTTGCATCAAAAGCATCTTGCGGAGCCTGCTTTTGATCCCGATAACATTCAATAGTATACGACACTTGAACAGGGTCGATATTGACCACTTGTGGGAAATCATAGAACGGATCATGCCAGAAACCTGGATAACGACGCCCATAACCATACGGATAAAAACTCGGTGCAGCTGGATAAACCACAGCCTGACGAGGTGGTTTTTGGCTTTGATTACTTGGGTCATTTTGTACTTTAAAAAAGCGGAAGCCTTTTTGTACAGTCGTTTGTGCTGATTTCACCAAGGTAATTTCTTCAGCTGTTCCATAGCTCATGTTTGAGTCAGCTTGGAAGCTGATTCGGAACGTTTGTGCATTTAACGGATAGGCTGAAAACTGGCCAAGTTGATCGAAAGTTTTTGGTTTGCTAGGTATGGTAGAACAAGCACCTAGAGTTAAGGCAGTGCCTAAAGCTAAACAAAGAGAGAGATATTTCATGGTGAACTCCCAGCTGAGCATGGAAGAATGGATAACTCAGCATTAAAAAATAGAGCAGTCTTAAAAACTGCTGTTCGGTTCTAATAAAAATTCGGTTTCCTCTGGTGTCGAAACACGTCCGAGGATGGCATTGCGATGAGGATAACGTCCAAAGCGATCAATAATCACTTTATGCTTTTTCTCAAAGCTTAAATTAATTTCATTGCCGAGGCGTTGAAATAACTTTAAAGCAAACTCATGGATCAATTTTGATTCACTATGCATAAATGGCATATACAAAAATGAGCGTTGGTCAGGATTAAGCTGTGCATCGAGTTGTAAGCTAATAGCTTCTTGTGACAAAGCTAAAGCGAGGCTGTCATAAGCAAAAGATTCGGGTTGATCACGATAAATGTTGCGAGAAAACTGATCTAGCACAATAATCTCTGCAAGACGACCTTCTGCTGTTTTTCGCCAAGACCAAAGTTCTGCTTGAGTCGCCTGACGATGAATGTCTGCAAATTGATCACGGATTTTTTTGTCAAAATCATCACTTTTTGCAAACCAAAGTGAACGGTGTTCAGGTGAAAACCAGAAGTTTAAAATGTCTTGATCGTTCATGATATTGACAACTCTTTAGCAATTATTCTTCAATAAAATCACAATTCTTTCGTGTCTTAAATAACAAGATTGTGATAAAAATTGCCAAACTGAAATGATGTGATCATATCAACATCCATATCATGTCACGATTTTGTATATAGTGATCTTTTATAAGCGAGCAAATGCATGAGTCAACCCACTACACCATCTCAATCAGTTATTCCTGCTTGGGTGGATTCGTCGCTATTACAAGGCATGTTACGTGGAATAGAACGTGAAAGCCTACGTATGCAAAGTAATGGGTTCTTATCACAAGAGTTACATCCAAAGGCATTAGGTTCAGCTTTAACACATCCAAAAATTACGACTGACTATTCAGAAGCGTTAATGGAGTTTATTACTTCACCACAGCCAACAATTGGTGATGCCTTGCATGAACTCACCGATATTCATGCGGTTGTACACCGTCATTTAGAAAATGGTGAAAAGCTCTGGCCGTTGTCTATGCCATGTATGCTAGATGACAACGAAGAACGAATTCGTTTAGCTCAATACGGTACTTCTAATATTGGTCGCTTTAAAACGCTTTATCGCCGTGGTTTGGGGATCCGTTATGGTCGCCGTATGCAGACGATTTCGGGTGTACACTATAATTTATCTTTTCCAGATTCTCTTTTTTCTGCTTTGCAGGCACATGAAACTGACGAAAAATTAAAATCACTCAGTCTGCAAGATTATCGTAGTCACCGTTATTTTGGACTTATTCGTAACTTTATTCGTTTAACGCCACTGGTAATGTTCCTAGTCGGGGCAAGTCCTTCGGTTTGTCGTTGTTTTTTGACCGGGCATCAACATCATTTGTTGCCTTTAATCAAAGGGTCATACTATTTACCGTATGCTACAGCACTCCGTATGGGACGTTTAGGCTACCAAAACTCGGCACAAAAAAGTTTAGGTATTCACTACAACAACCTATCTGGTTATCTGGCTGGTTTACAAAAAGCAGTACATTCTCCTTACCCGCCATTTAGCCGTTTAGGGTTAAATGATGCCTCTGGTGAACCGTTGCAAATTAATGACCATGTTTTACAAATCGAGAATGAATATTACAGTCTCGTGCGTCCAAAACAGGTACCTCACGCAGGTGAAACGCCATCTCAAGCCTTGCAAAAGCGAGGCGTGGGTTATGTTGAACTTCGTGCAGTAGATGTAAATCCATATTCATCAATTGGTGTAAATGAAACAACGGCTGGTTTCCTTGAGGCACTGGCGCTTTATTGCTTACTCAGTGATAGCCCTGAGTTGCTATGTCCTGAGCAAGATTTGATTGAGAAGAACCAGACAGAAGTGGTTAACCGTGGCCGAGCGCCAAACGCAACCATTACTGATTTAAACGGGTCTTACCATATTGAGGACTGGGCACGTCAGCATATCTCGAACATGCAGGCTTGTGCCAAATTACTTGATCAGACCTATGCAACAACTCTGTACAGCTCGGCTTTGACCGTAATGCAAGAACGCATTGATGAAGTAGATGAAACATTATCTGCCCATGTGATTGATGACACGTTAAAGCATGGTGGAACTTGGAGCTTTGGCAGTCATATGGCACAGATGCATGCTGAAAGTTATGAAAAGCATGAAATCAGTGCAGAGACTTTACAATATTTTGAACAATTGGCTGCACAATCTTTACAGCAGCAAGAACAACTTGAACAAGATAGTCAGATCAGTTTTGATCAATATCTTGAACAATATAGATAAAAACGAGGTTTTACATGCGATTAAGTTACCGTTTGGTGAGTGGACTGCTTGTACTGGCAAGCATTGTCGGCATGTCTTTTGCGTTATATTTGGAACATGTAAAAGGTTTAGAGCCATGTCCGCTCTGTATTTTTCAACGTGTTGGCTTAATGGCAATGGGTTTTGTGGCGCTCATTGCATTTTTGCATAACCCAGTTTCAAATGCGATTAAACGCTTCTACGCATTTTTAGCAGGCATTGCAATTTTATGGTCTGTAGGCGTGGCAGGCCGTCATGTTTGGATACAACATTTACCACCAGACCAAGTACCAAGCTGTGGACCGGGTTTAAATTACCTGATTGATGCTTTACCGATGAAAGCTGTTTTACAAGAAGTGCTTTCTGGTTCAGGTGAATGTGCTGCTATTGATTGGACCTTTTTAGGTCAGTCTTTGCCAGTTTGGTCATTAGTGTATTTTGTTTTGCTATTACTGGTTTGTTTATGGCAATTATTCCGTTTTTATCCAGTATTTAAGACGGCTAAAAACTAAGTTTAATATGATTAAAAAAAGCCCAACTCAAGTTGGGCTTTTTTTAATCACTTTAGAATAAGTGAGAATATAAGAAAAATTGATAAAAATAGCGCATAATTTTGTAGACAGATAGTTCTGTTTTTTATAAAGTGCACCCGTTTATATATCCTTACGATTATAAAAAAATGCTTTTTAATATATTTAGTGTCTTGGAAAAAATAGGGCTAAATGCTCAGAAACGTGCTATCCATGTACAGTTCTCTAATGAACTACTCAATAACCAAATATTCTTACAACGTATAGAAGGCCAACATCAGCTGAATGGTGGCCTAATGGCAGAGTTGATTTGCCTTTCAACCAATGCCCAAATTGCATTGAAGCAATTTATTGGTGTTCAAGTCGCTGTTGATCAGGTCACAGATTCGGGCCAATTGTTCCGAACAACAGGTATTGTGACTGAAGCCAGCTATGGGCAAAGTGATGGCGCTTTAACGCTTTATAAGCTGACTATAGAAGACGCGACAAATTTATGGCACAAACGCCGTAATAGTCGTGTTTTTATGAATAAAAGTATCGTAGAAATTACCGAAGTTCTATTTAAAGAGTGGCAAGAAAAAAGTCCACTGTTTGCTGCGAGTTTAAGTCTAGACTTGGATGGGTTAAGTCAAAACTATGATATTCGACCTTTCACCATGCAGCACAATGAGTCTGACTATGACTTTCTTACGCGCTTATGGCGAAGTGAAGGCATTAGTTGGCTCATTGATGAGTCAGAGCTTTTTGTTCCGCATTTTACTGCGCCAATACAAGCTCAAAAACTAAGACTCATTGATGACAATAGCCAGTATCAGGCTTTAGAGCGTCGTAGTATTCGTTATCACAGAAGTAGCGCAACCGAATATCAAGATAGTATTACTGGCTTTGTTGCAGTGCGAAGTTTGCAACCAACAGCGGTACATGTGCAGCGCTGGCAACCCGATGCCCTTGCACAAGAAGAAGGTAATGGTTCGGTTGTTACCACACATACACACTCAGATAACTTTGACTCAGCCACTTTAAGTCTTGAGCAAGCATGGCACGTAAGCCCCGCTTGGATGCAAGATTTAAAAGGGGAAGATCAGGCAACCGCTTCGGGTAGTAGTCAGTTAGAAAAACTAAATCAGCACTTCACCGACATGCATGCGAGTCGGGCTAAATATTTTAAAGCCTATAGTAGTGTCCGCGATAGCCAAGTCGGCTATTGGTTTAATCTACGTGAACACCCTGAAATTGATCAGCATGAAGGGGCAGATCAAGAGTTCCTGATCATTGCTAAAAACTTCTATAATCAAAATAACTTACCTAAAGATTTACATCAGCAAGTTAGCCAGTTATTAACCCAAAGTCGTTGGGACCAACATGGTTATGATGACATCGAACGTCAAGGTAATGAGCTGACTCTAATACGCCGTCAAATCAAAACTGCGCCTGAATATAATCCAGAACAGCATCGCCCAATTGCCTACCCGCAAAGAGCCAAAGTCGTGGGACCACAAGGAGAAACCATTCATGTCGATGAGTGGGGGCGCATTAAAGTACGTTTTCTATTTACCCGTAGTGATGATCATGGCCATGACGGTGGTGCAGGTAGCAATGATAACGATACCGACTCGGCTTGGGTGGATGTACTGACTCCTTGGGCAGGAGAAGGTTATGGCGCACGTTTCTTACCACGTATTGGAGAAGTGGTTGTTATTGACTTTTTTGATGGCAATATCGACCGTCCATTTGTGACTGGGCGTATCCATGAAGCACAGCGCTCACCCACCAAGTTCGATGTAAAAGGGCAACTTCCTGCAACTAAAAAACTGAGTGGGATTCGCAGTCAGGAAATCAATGGAAGTGGCTTCAACCAATTACGCTTTGATGACACAACCGGACAAATTAGTACTCAACTCCAAAGTAGTCATGCAGCAACACAGCTGAATTTGGGTAATTTAAGCCATCCGAAAGAACAAGAGACGAGCCAAGGCCGAGGTGAAGGCTTTGAGCTGAGAACAGACGCTTGGGGAGCTGTGCGTGCGGGTAAAGGCATGCTGATTAGTACCTATGCACAAGAGCAGGCGATTGCAGACCATTTAGAGGCTGCACAAGCACAATCTTTACTTTCACAAGGCTATGAGAGTATGAAAATGCTCAGTGAAGTTGCAGCCAAGCAACAAACTGATGCTTTGAACGTGATTAATCGCTTACCCAAATTCATCCAGTCGCTTGAGCTAAAAACCACAGGACAGGCATTAAATAGTACGGTGAACTTATTTAAAGAAGGAATTAATAACGACCCTATTCACGCTTTAAAAGACTGTGGCGGCTTTATCCAAGACATTGGTGCACTAGGTGGAAATGCAAAAGGCGTTGTAGATGAATTTAATGCTTTCTTTACCGATGCCAAAGATGCAGTAGAAAACTTAAAAGCGTTCATCGAAAACGTTGAAGAACATGGTGCCGATATCGTTAAAGGTAAACTTGCCAGCATTAAAGATCGCATTCATAAAAATCCATTTGAGAGTATTAAAGAGGTCGGAAAAGTCTTAGCCAATGTTGAGACTAAAGACTTTGACCTAATGAGTGTATGCGGAACTTTTAGTAAAGGCAGTAAATTGGAAGTATCACCTTCTAAAGCATTGAGTTCTTTACAAGGCTTTATGGAAGGTTATACCCAAGGTTTAGAAAGCAGTTCCGATACTAAACAGCAAGAACAAGGAAAAATCTTTAGACAAGCGCTTATGTTATTAGCATCGCCAAATGGCATTGCTTTGACGACACCTGAAAATATTATTTTGCAAGCTTCGCAAGATATTGCTGAAAGTGCCAGCGGCTCAATTAATTTGAGTGCACAGAAAAATATTATTGGGCACGCACAAGACAAAATTAGTTTGTTTGCCGCGCAAAAGGGTTTGCGTGCTTATGCAGCAAAAGGAAAGATCGAACTACAAGCACAAGATGATGCTATTGAAGCAATTGCCAAGAAGGTCATTAAGCTCATTTCTACTGAAGATAAAATCGAGCTTACGAGTCCAAAAGAAATTGTATTAACAGCAGGTGGGTCACAGCTCAAAATTAATGCCAATGGCGTGTTTTCAACAACAGGCGGTAAGTTTGAAAGTAAAGCTGGGCAGCATTTGTTTACGAGTGGGGCCAAGGTTTCTTATGAGGTTCCTAAGATGCCTAGTTCTTTTGATTATAGTAATAGAATTGATTTATATAAGATGTTTCAATGGAGTGATTTCGAAAATGTTAAATATAGTGCAATTTTTGAAAATCAAAGAGTTACGCAAGGGAATTTAGATGAATTAGGAAGAACAGAAAGATTCAAGAGTAGTACCCCTGACAAAATGAAGGTTTTAGTGGGATATAGTGCTGATAAATGGCATAAAGAAACAGAAGAGTTTGAGGATTTTGAGGACTATGAAACCCATAATGATTCTAATTTAAATAATAATTCTAATTAAGGGGGAGAGAAAATGAATAAGAAAGGTTTAATTCAGTTTAGGTTTGTTGAATTATTTACTGGTAATAATATACCTAATTTATATCATGTTATTAAGAATGAAAAGGGCACAACTATTGCTTCCGGAATGACGAATAGCAATGGCTTAACAGTAATGATAAGTCGAGATGTAGGTGATACTCTTTATGTATATTTAAAAAATATTATAACAGGTGATTTGAAAGAAAAAGTTAGACACACTGTTGTTTATAAAAAGGAGATAGTTAGAGTAACATCATCAAAAATTTTATTAGATAATATTACCTTGGTAAAATCAACGAATAAACCTGGTAATTATAGATATTTAACGCATAAAGTAAAAAAAGGAGAGAGTTTATCTTCAATTTCTCGTCAATTTAATTGTGAAATTAATGAAATTGTACATTTAAATAAATTAAAAAATCCTGATCATATAGATATTGGACAAATTATTAAAGTTCCATATAAAAATGCATCGAATAATACTAAAAAAAATTCTGATAAAAATCAATCTAAGCATGAAAGTAATAAACCATCTTCTCCTCAGAAAGTAAATTCACATGAAAATAATAATAAAAATACTTCAGATAAACCTCAAAAAAGAATAGAGTCAAAAGATATAACTGATGAATACACAAAAGACTCAGGAAAACCAATGAAAGTTGCTACTAATGCAACGTCTCCATGTATTTGTAAACAATATAATTTGGCTTGGGGATCTAAAGTTAGTTGTGAGTTTAGGAAAAAAGTTATAAAAATAGCAAAGAATTTGTGGCCTAATGATTCAGTGAATATGGCAAGCCAATTAATGGCTGTTATGCATTTAGAAACTACCGGTACATTCAGCCCCAAAGTTGGTACTTTTACAAGAAAAAATTTAACAGATAGTGCCGATGGTGGTTATGTTGGACTCATACAATTTGGTAAAGGTGCTGCAATTGATTTAAAAGTTAAAAGATCTGATTTAGCAAAAATGACAGCAATACAGCAATTAGATTATGTAGAAAAATTTTATCAATTAAGTTCGGCTCATACAAAGATTAAGACTCTAACCGGATTATATTTATGGGTGAATTATCCTAAAAATGTCAAAGAAAATCGATTAGAGGATGAAGATATTGTTTATGCTGCACCTAAAGATGCGGAAGTAACTTCTAAAAAATTTTTAGAAAGTCCCTATTATCAAAATCCTATTTTTATGAAAGAGAAGGATGAATATAAACGGGATGGCAAAAAAATTATTAGGCAAGGAGTTAAAAATGGATCTACTAAAGTTTGGGAGGTCGAGCAAGAAATTAAAAAACACTTAACTGAAGGAATAAAAAGTCAAAACTTAGAGAAAAATTATACCTGTGCATACATAAATAATGCTGAGATAAAAAATAATCAGAAAATTAATTTGGAAAAATTTGCTGAAATTTTAAGAAAGAGGGCTAAAAAAGAAAGCCAACATGAATGCGCAAAATATGTAAGAATTGCATTAGAGGCAGGGGGAGCAGATACTTCAGGACATCCTGTCCCTGCATCAGATTGGGGGCCAACTCTCAAAAAAATAGGTTATAAAGAAATACCTGAAGAGTTTAGTAAGCCCCAATTAGGTGATATTTATATCATCACAAAAACGGATAAGCATAAATATGGCCATATTGCAGGCTATGATGGTAGCCAATGGATTTCTGATTTTAAACAAAAAGGTCATAGGATTTATAGCGATCATGTTAATTACAGATACTTTAGAATGTAATTTGTTAAATAGGAGATTTTAATGAAACTTTTAATTTTAGAAATTTTATGTTTAAGCCTTTTATCTGGTTGCGTTTCCGCAAAAGAAGCTGAATGTTACAATACTTCAAAATCTCTAATTACGGATTTATATAATAAATTTCCTATTAATGGAGATGAGGTTGTTGAAAATAAAAATAGAAAAACCCTAAGTAATTTTTTTGATAAAAACCTTACAAATTTACTTATAAAAGATCAAGAATGTAGTAGAAGAAATAATGGGGTTTGTAATATTGATTTTAATATTTTAATTCATTCTCAAGATACCCCAAATAAATATAAGATATTACAGGATACGGATAATTTAGTAACAGTTAAAGTTGAATATCATCAATACTCAGAATTTATTAACTTTGTTATTAATAAAGAATCTTCTTGCAATAAAATAGGAAATATAAAATATGATGATGGAAGTGATTTAATTAAAATGCTGCGGAAATAATATGAAATATTCAATATTATTCTTAATTTTACTATTTGCTAACCATACATTTGCAAATACAGATATATGGAATGGTACCTATCATTATTATGGCTCAGAAAAACTTTTAGGAGATAATGTTGCAACTAGGGAGGTGATTTTAACACTAACATCAAAAAATTGTGTTTTCTCTATTTTTGGTTTTCAAATGGATAAAACTTATTCATGTAAGGTGGAAGAAAAAAATAATGTTCTATACATATTTGATGCTAATAGCCATGAGAAATTTGGAAAAATTATCTTTAGAAAAGGGAATTATTATCTTTATTCCCATTATGTTATAGATGGTAGAAAAAACTTTTTCTTTAAGGATAAATAATGGCTATTATTTGATCTTTATTAAATATTTTTAGTTGTATTAAATAAGCCTAACTTACTTTTGGGCTTATTTAATTTTAATATTTTATCAAAATTTTAAAATAATCATAGTAATTTTCTTTATTTTATAGAGGTTGTATAGTGAGAGTTGGTTGTTTTTTATTTACATTATTTCTAATTTCGGGATGCAATGCAGAAATTTCTAAAATTACTTATGATCAAAAAAAGCAATGTAAGAATGATCTGATGTTAATAGCATCTAAGAATTTTGATTTTAATGGTATTAATAAGGATGATATAATTTTTGATTTTTCTGAAAAAGATTTTATAAAAATTTTTGTTAAAAGTAAAAGTGGAGTTAATGATGGTGCGACTTTTGGTTGGATAAGAATTGGTAGGAAGGATAATAAATTATATGACATTACATATGATGAAGAAAATAATATTCCAATGAATATTTTGGATAAAAAAGATTATATAAGAAAATGTCTTTAATTAATTGAATTTTTGTGAGTATGTTTGTGTTTAAGAAAATAATTTTATTAATAATTGTATATTTTAATATTAATGCTGCTTATGCAGATAATAATTTTAATATGCCTACACATGGTGAGTTTATTGATTTTTTGATAGAAAATAAAGGAAAATGTAAGATTATTAAGAATATAAAATACGATAATAATACTAATTTGATTAAGATTTTGCAGCAATAATATTTATTTCTATTTAGTGTGTACTAGTGTAATATATAAATTATGGTTGGGTAAAACAAGAGACTTTAATATATTTTTGATGTTGTTGTAAATTTTTTATAAAATAGGAACTTGTCTGAATTTTGATTTTTATTGAAGGTATATATAGTGAGAAATAGTTTCACTAAGTTTTCTAATATTTTATTAGTCTCTAGTTTGAGTATCTATTCAAATGCTGCTGATTATAAAGCACAAGGGTTAGATGAGAAAACAATATATAATAATAGTGAGCATGATCTGAATAGTATATATTCTGATATAAAAAGCTATATCAGTGATAATAAAAATGAAGTTAAGTATCTTGTTGATACTCAACGTTCTTGGTTGAAAAATAGAAATTTAAAATGTAATTTTAATGGGAAAGAAGCAAATAGTGAAAACTATAAATGTCTAAGTGATTTTAATTATTCTAAAATAAAAGATTTGAAAAATTTATATTTAGACTTTGATAGTTTAGAAGGAAAACTAATAAAGCCATTTAAATATACAAATGGTATAATGAAAGAGTTAGAAACAGGAGGATGTTATTGTAATGAAAATACAATTAAAGTTTTAAAAGACAAAATTTATATATATCAAGCTTGTGATCAAGGATTAAAGGAGCCACGTATATATAATATTGTTGGTAAGAAAAAAGATGAATTTTTTATAGAATATCAAATTGATACGAATAATAATAAAGTTCCAGAATTTAATTTGACATTCGTTACTAATGGTAAAAATGTTTGGAATATAGTTCCTAAAATCTTTAGAAAAGAAGATTTGATAAATTTAAATTTTGCAATTAATTATACAGCAGATAATAATCTTAAAGAGACGAGACTAGCATGTTCAATTAACTGATATAAATTTAAAGACTAATATTTTTGTAAACTGAGAAAACTGTATGTTTAAATTTTTTTTAATTGGTATATTAGCTTGGGCTAATGCTGCTAATGCTGAGTTTAATATAGAAACTAATCAAGATCAGCCAGTAAATATCAAATTAGGGTATCAGCGTGTTTTAAATTCTTCCTTTATATATACTGATGTCAGCAAAAATATAGATTTAAAAAAAAATATCGTTACTGTTCCATATGGTGAAGTTATACTATTACTAGATCCAGTTTTGAATAATAATAATGAGATAAAAGGAAAGGATTATTACTTTATAAGCTATCAACCTAAAATTCTATTTGGGGAAAGTCAGTATAGGCTTCCATTTGTTATTTCAGATGTTGGTGCAATTGGTACTAGTATTATTTATAATGATAATAATATTTCTATTTTTACAATTGAAAGTTATACAAATCCTGTGTCCAATAATAATTCAAAAAAATTTAAAAGTGATATATATGTATTTAATAAAAAAAGTTTAGGAATATATAATCCATCATTTTTATCAATAAATGTTAAATTAAGAAGTTTAAATGATGCTTCAATGAAATTTACAGAATTATCATCCATAAAGTATAATAAAAATGATAAGTCCTATCAAATAGTATATGACTTTCAAGAAGTAAGTGAGGATTTTACTTCAACTGGAAAAGTTAATTATGAGAAGTTTCCAATTCAATATTCTTTTTACTTGATTCCTGATAAAAATAAACCTTTTTTAATTAAAGATATTATTGAAAAGAGAAAGGGTGATAAAAATATTGTTTCGAAAATTGAAAATAATGATATGTATTCATATTTTTTAAAATAGAAATATTTTAATATTCATATTTTTTTATAAGCAGTAATAAATTAATATAATTTTTTAATGCTTATAAGTAATTGGTAATATTGAGAATATTTTCTTATTAATAAAGGTTAATATCGAATGACTAAATATCTTAAATTTATAGTTTTTACCTCTTTCATGATTGGATTTATTGAGACTTCATATGCTGATTTTGGTTTTATTCAAGATAAAGATGGGTATGTGAATGTAAGGGAAAATCCAAGTTTAAGTTCGAAAGTTACAACCAAATTAAATAATAATGAAATTGTTTCTTGTGTGATGGATGAAGAAACTAATAATTTTTGTTTAGTTAATGCAAGTAATGGTGCAACAGGGTTTGTCTATAGAAATAGAATAAATAATTTTAGTGGCTACACTTCTATTAAACTATCTCAATATTCTAGAGAAAAAGCTGTTTATAGTGATAAAAATATAATAGTAGAAGTGTATGCAAAAAAAGCTATTTTAGATCCTAAACTTTATAAAACTTTTAAAGGTGAATATAAATATTTTAATGATAAAAAGTTCTTTGGTACAGATGGTAGCCTACCTAATAATGATTTTTTACAACTTGATAAAATTATTGTTAAAGAAAAAGATAACACAATAGAAATTAGTAGAACTGAGCTTGAACAATATTTTTTCCCTAAAGATGGTGTCGATGGGGGCAAGAATGAGCTTGCTGATTTTAAAATATACTACTTAAATAATAATATTTTTATTCTAAATACTTTTAATGATGGTGGTGCAGCAGCTTACAATATTGTTTTAAATGTAAAGAATGGAAAATTAGTTTCTAATAAGGCTTGGAAAGTTGATATTTGATAAAATTCATATATTAAAGTTATGAATGGCTATAAATATTAATTTCATTAGTGATGCGAGAAAATATAAGTGATTTATAAAAAATTAGTTTTTGTATTTTTAGTAGGTTTTAGCTTATATAGTATTCAATATGTAATTGAAGGAGCTTATGCAAATTCTTTTGAAATAAAGAAAGTGAATAATGTCCAATTCATTGAATCTACTGAAAAAAATAGAAAAATAAAAAAGGGTTTAGATAATAAAATTTATTTATTATTAGATTCTGATGAGGGCTGTATAGTAAGTGAAAAACCTCTTAATAAGGATGTCGTAATTATCTATAAAGAGGACGAAAAGTTTAAATATGATATTGTGAATCCAATATTGAAAAAAGATAGTAGTGATTGTGTTTCAGAATTAGCTTTTGTTACAGATGAGCCTAATTATTTTTATAATATTAATAAAAGAAGTAAGGAGTTAGTTCGTGGTTATGGTTTTGAATTAAATAAGGATCAGATTCTATATAAAAATAATAAAATTAGAGGAGTTGATTTGATAGGGAATGGAATCCCTAATATTGTAACTGAATGTTTTTCAAATGAAGGTGCTCATTTTAATATTTTTGGAGGGTATAATAATGAAGAAAAATTATTACATCGTTATACCTACCTAGATATGAATTTACAAGCCTCATGTACTGAAAATGAAGAAATATATAGTAAAGGTTTGTTGGATTTAAGAAATAAGTATAAAGATTATTAGTAAGATTTGAGTAATATAGGCACTTTTATTGATAAAAGTGCTTATATTAGCCTATACCATTCTTATTTAGTTGTTAGATGGTTATATAAACTATATTCATATCATAACTTTAAACCCAGTTTAATATTTTCAAATTTTTGATTTTAATATTTTTAATTTTGTTGTTATCCCCATTAATTAAATAGGGCAGTTTAGCGCCCATCAAAATAGGTAAGTCATCATCAATATCATCACTGTATGTTGCAAACCAAGGTTGTTTGATATCAAGCTTATTCAATCTTCTTACTTTTTCTTCAGACCTGCAATGTATCCCACTTATCCATCCTCCCAACTTGTTTTGTAGAGGAGTACCAATAATTCGTACATCTAGATTGATAGACTCGAGTAAAACATTCGCTAACTTTTCTGGTGCAGCCGTGGCAATACACACAATTCTTCCATTGGCTAAATGATCTTTAACTTCGGCTATACCTTGCTCAAACCAATATAATGAACCGGAAGTAATTTCATTGATATTCTTAGAGAAATTTTTAAAGCTGTATTCTAATTCTTCTTCGTTCAAGCTATACGTTGCAATCCAGAAATATAATGAAGCACCTTTAGATTTATATTTCTTAAATTTCATAAGAGGTAAAGCGATGGGCGTAACAATAAGTGCAGCGATGAATCTAAAAATATTAGATTTCAATTTATCTGTTAACCATGCCTTTGTAGAGTCACCCGATAGTAATGTTCCATCTAAGTCAAAAACAACAATTTCTTTCATGTACTTCTCTAAATTGAATAGTAATGATATTTACTAATATCTAAATGGGTGTTTTTTAATCTTCTTTAAATTGGCAATTAATAAGAGTTTCATATAATATAACCA
Source organism: Acinetobacter sp. H1(2024) (assembly GCF_046557555.1). Classification (NCBI taxonomy): domain Bacteria; kingdom Pseudomonadati; phylum Pseudomonadota; class Gammaproteobacteria; order Moraxellales; family Moraxellaceae; genus Acinetobacter; species Acinetobacter sp. H1(2024). The sequence goes on along the minus strand of NZ_JBKGFO010000003.1, from coordinate 372,864 downwards.
ACTATTTATAAGAATTTTGAAAATATATTGAATATAGAGTTTAATAAATGAAAATTGCCTCCTTTATCTTTCTGAGCTTTAGCCTTTTAGTGTGCTCAAATATATCGAATGCCGCATTTTATTCGTATAAGTATTGTACTATTCAGAATAAATGTAAAGAACTGAAATACACATTGAATCAGGGGAGTTATGTTTTACATGCATATGAACCTCCTGTCGATGAGTTCTATATTAAAATAAAAGATGATAAATATTATGTGATATATAAAAATATCTTTATGGAAGGTGTTGAAGTAGGCTGGGCACAAATGAAAATAATTACTAATAATGAAAAAAAGCTGGTTATGGAAACTAATGAAATATTTCAGACTTTAGGAAATTATAATTCTATAGGTGGTGGTGATAATTTTGAGTACATTCCATCAAAAAATTATAGAAGTAATATGTATGTGCTTAATGACTTCTATGATCGATATTCTTTTAGACAATATCAAAAATTAACTTTTATAAAGAAAAATAAGCAACTTTTACTTGATTGTAAGAGCTATATGCAAGATCTAGATCCAAAAAATAATCTTTCTGGTATGTTCTATGGTGTTTGTACTGATAAGGAAAAAGTTTATTTTAAAGAAATTCCAGAATTATAATTTAGATTTTTTGTTATATTAATTCTTTAACTCTATGTCAAGAGTCATAAGTTTTTAACCTTTGTAAATCAGATAGTATAAGCTTTTGATATGAAACTAACATTTATCTTTATATTTGGCTGTATAAGTATGCACAGTTATTGTGCTGTAAATTTGGATAGAAAAAATTATTTAGACTTTAACTCAATAAATTTAAAAGATAAATCTTATATTATTGATAATAAATACTCTGATATTAATTTTTCGTCAAAAGGTATAGCAAAAGATCAAATGGGAAGCTGTACAACTTTTTCAGATTTTAATAATAGTATTTCATATACTCTTAATAATCAGAAGTTGGTTGAAGTATTAATTGGAAGTGAAAATAAAAGTATATACACATCAAAAAATATACGAAATGGTATGGGTGTTAAAAATATATACAAAAACTATAAGGGTTATAATATTAAAAAAATGAAAAGTGATGGAGCTGGAGATTCACAAAATGATTATACTTACTTAGTGACTGATAATTTACAGAAAAATAATAGTTTAATTTTTGATGTTGTACATGGGAAAATACAAGGAATACATTTAGGAAAAAAAGGATTTGATCTATCTGATTGTGAGTAATATTACTTATACCCGATTTTATGTGTTGATAAGATCAGGTACAAATTAGTGATAGATTATTAAATAGTTTTTATATTCATAAATTGGGCTCTATTTACGTCTCTACAATTCCTTCTAAATCTTCGAGCGTATAGTTCGGCATATCAATAATATGGGTTTGAATACCTTCTTGCACATAATCATTTACATGAGGATATAACCAGCGAGTAATCTGTTCGGCTACACTTGAGTGATACTGAATTTCAAAATGGTTTAAGCCATAAAACACTGCTTTATGTGAGTCTGGAACTTTAAGTTGAAAACGTGGATTTGGATGTTCGCCAAGTGCACTTTTCACACTCACTAAGTAATCGCCAATCACGGTAAGCGCTTTATTACGCACCTTTTCAAACTCGAGTGTTCCAGCCACTAAAAAAGTATTGATATGGGAAGGTAGAGGAGCTGGAGCACGGTTGTCATCCATCATGCCGATACGGGCATCCATATATTCCCAGTCATCGTCACGAACGCTACCATGGCGTAGGTCTAAAATGCCATTACTACGAATATTGACTAACTGACCCAGTAATCCGACAAATGGGAACGCCCCGAGTTTATCTTGTATAGCAAAGCCAAAGCGCTCAAGTACTGCACCATGGTGTGGAGAACCAATACAGACTAAGTTCTCGACCATATGAATCCATTGGTACATATTTTGTTTGCCGTAAAACAGCGCGCTACGGGAAACCAGTCCACCCATACTATGACCAATGATATCAATACTGGTAATTCTTGGATTACGTTGTACCAAATCTTCTAACAAGTTAGAGAAACTGCGGCCATTGGCTGAAATGCGGCGACCTGTGTTGTAGTTTAAATACAACATGGTGTTATGGTCACGCTGCGCGAGCAGACGTTCACCAATGCCGCCATAGTGTGCATTTGACCAAGTCAGATGGTTCATACATAGACCATGAGCCAAAATCACGATACGGCCTGCAAGTTCACCTTGCTGGATTGCACCGTAGTGGTCGTATAGCACCATGGGTAAGGCAAGGGGACTATGTTGTTTAAGTAAATAGTCTCCAAAAATACCATTTAAAATACCCACCAAAAAATGTTGGCTCGGGGTGAGTGGTTTTTCGTGAAGTGTGGGATATTTTTCAATAATGTGACGTAAACTTGGCGCTAAAAAGTGGCTACCATATTTTTGTAAAGCGCCATAAGAAAATTGATATAGCTTTTGCACAAATGGTCGTTTTTGAAAGTTTTTTGCATTTTGGGCGCTAATACCAAAAGCATTTTTTAATACTTCAATATTAATGACTTGTATTAATTCATGTACACCATTTAAGCTGGTGCTGAACAGTTGAGCTAAACCTTCTAGTACGTCGGCCTGACTCGGTGGCGTACGATCCCATTTACAATAAGTTTCATGTAACGGTGTTAAGCTCGGCATATCTTTTCCCCATTTACGTTATAACCGACGTTTTAAGCTGTACTTTTTATCAACGGCAGCTAACGTTTCCATCTTAGTAGTTTAAATAACACATGTTTTTAAAATACTGATGAATGGTAAGTTGAATCGTTTTTCTTGTCTGACAATAGTGTTTTTATATACAAACTGAGAACAAAAATGTGAGTTTATTCTCAATTTAAGAGGGAAATATATGAATATTATCTACCTCCATGGCTTTAATAGCAGCTCTTCTTCGATTAAAGGGCTGAGCCTTAAGCAGTATTGTAGCGAATTGGGCATAAATGTGCATTTGCCAGACCTAAACAGATCTCCTAATCTAGTGGTAGAACAAGTTTCAGCGCTTATTGAGTCCTTGCAAGACGTGGCTTTAGTCGGTAGTAGCCTCGGCGGTTTTTTTGCGACATATTTTGTCGCGAAATATAATATTCCGGCTGTACTGATTAACCCTGCTATGCAACCATGGAAGTTGTTTGATAAGTTATTTCAAGTTGAAAGCATGCCTTATAAGGTGAATGATCAATGGTCAATTGATCATGTTCAGTTACGACAGTTAGAACAACTGGAACTGAAACAACCTGAAAATGCCGACAAAATACTCGTCTTGCTGCAACAAGGCGACGAAATTTTGGATTATCGTCAAGCACAACGCTATTATAGTGCTGCAACACCATCCTCATTGATTTTGACGGATGCTCATGGCAATCATGCCATGGAAGATTTTGAAGAAAAATTACCCTTAGTGATCGAATTCTTTGCGCACACCATCAAATAAGGAAAACGTACAACGTGACACAATATACGGCTCAATCGCTTGAAGTCCTTTCTGGTTTAGACCCTGTTCGTCGTCGTCCGGGAATGTATACCGATACGACTCGACCTAACCATTTAGCCCAAGAAGTTATTGATAATGCTGTCGATGAAGCATTAGCTGGTCATGCCGACAAAATCTGTGTCACGGTTTATAAAGATGGTTCATTGTCGGTTGAAGATAATGGCCGTGGTATGCCAGTCGATATTCACCCTGAATATGGCCAAAGTGGTATTGAAATCATTCTGACCAAGCTCCACGCAGGTGGTAAATTCAGTACCGATAACTACCAGTTTTCAGGTGGTTTGCATGGTGTGGGGATTTCAGTTGTAAACGCTTTATCGACACGTGTTGAGGTCGAAGTTCAACGTCAGGGTAATTTATACCAGATGGCTTTTGAGCAAGGTGAACCTGTTGCGCCTTTAGCAGTGCTAGAAGGCAAAGCACCAAAACGTGCGACTGGTACAACGGTACATTTCTGGCCTGAAGCAAAATATTTTGATAGTCCAAAATTTGCGTTAAAAGCACTCAAACATAATTTAAAAGCGAAAGCTGTATTAGCAGCTGGTTTAAAAATTATTTATATCGATCAAATTAATGATGAAAAAATCGAATGGCAATTTGAAAATGGCCTCGTCGATTATTTGATGGATGAATTACAAGACCGCGAAATTTTGCCAAACCCTGCATTTGTAAGTAGTGGACAAGCAGACCGCGCAGCCTGTGAGTTTGCGATTTGCTGGAATGTAGAAGGCGGTGAGCAGGTTCAAGAAAGTTACGTCAACTTGATTCCAACTGCACAAGGCGGTACGCATGTGAACGGTTTACGTTCAGGCGTGACCGAGGCGTTACGTGAGTTCTGTGAATTGCGTAACTTGTTACCGCGTAATCTTAAACTTTCGGCAGAAGATGTTTGGGATGGTGTGAACTATATCTTGTCGCTCAAGTTTCAAGAGCCACAATTCTCAGGTCAAACCAAAGAGCGTCTTTCGAGTCGTGAAGCATCAAATATTGTTTTAAATATTGCTAAAGATGCCTTTGCGCTCTGGCTCAACCAACATGCTGAAATTGCTATGCAACTGGCGGAAATGGCGATTTCTAAAGCAGGTCGTCGTTTAAAAGCAGCCAAGAAAGTCGAGCGTAAAAAGATTGTTTCTGGCCCAGCTTTACCGGGTAAATTGGCAGACTGTGTTGGCCAAACTCGTGAAGAAAGTGAGTTATTCATTGTCGAAGGTGACTCTGCGGGCGGTAGTGCCAAGCAAGCGCGTGATAAAAACTTTCAGGCCATCATGCCAATTCGTGGAAAAATCTTAAACACATGGGAAGTCTCTTCAGATGAAGTACTCGCTTCTCAAGAAGTTCACGACATTGCGATTGCGATTGGTGTAGATCCGGGTAGTGATGATTTGTCAGAACTACGCTATGGCAAAATCTGTATTTTGGCCGATGCCGACTCGGACGGTTTACACATTGCGACTTTGCTTTGTGCTTTATTCGTTAAGCATTTTCCTGCATTGGTGGAAGAAGGTCATTTATTTGTAGCAATGCCACCACTGTTCCGTATCGATATTGGTAAAGATGTCCATTACGCACTCGATGATGATGAACTTGAAACCATTTTGAAAAATGTCAAAGGCAATAAAAATCCTCAAATTACTCGATTCAAGGGACTAGGGGAGATGAACGCGATTCAGCTTCGCGAAACAACCATGGACCCTAACACTCGTCGTTTAGTACAACTTGATCTGGATGATGCACATTTAACAGCTGGTTTACTCGATAAATTGCTTGCGAAAAAACGTTCCGCAGATCGTAAGCAATGGCTTGAGCAGAAGGGTAACTTAGCCGATATCACTGTTTAAAATAAAATTAAAAAAATCCCCGCTCAATAGGCGGGGATTTTTATTTTAGCGACAGATAATTCGATGTATTTATATAATTAATTTAAAACAGACAAGTCTGTATAAATTACTCTTTATTTAAAACCTAATTTCTATAGATTGTGGAAACTGAAAAACATCACAATTTGCTCCACTTCCGATGCGATCTACTACTGCAAAATCACTTGGTGACTCAAAAGTAAGCAAAGGATGATGCCATGTGCCTGCCCGATAATTGATACTTTGCTTTCCATTTGAAACGAAAGCACAGAGCTTGGAAATATCGGGAGTGTTTTCATCTAAAGCGGGTGCGACAATAATTAAAAACTTTTGTTGCTGTAATGGAATAAATGCCTGAGAGCCTTTCGGATGACGCTCTAGCATTGAAATTTCCAGAGGTAGCACACTGGCCTTAATATTACGGAAAATACTAATTCCTGCCTTTGCTTCACCTTCAATTTCAGTTTCAACGAGCGCATGGTAGCGCTCGGTGTGAGCATCATTAATATGAAAAAAGTCATGCCCGTCGCAACAAATGACTTCTCCGAAGGGCTGAAAGTTTTCAATAGTTAAGGGCTGAATTTGAACAGTATTCATGATCATGATTTAGCAATTTTCCCCCATAAACGAACACGGCTAATACCACCGTCTGGAATCATGTTAATGCGAATATGAGAGATCTTTTCATGCTGTAAAATCTCATTCACATATTCATGAATATGATCCATTTGCATTGGTTGAGCTTCAAGTAAATAAGACCAGAACATACTTTGTGGAATTAACTGTGCATCGGTTGCATTTTCAAGGTAAACCGCTTGTATAGATACTTGGGCAGGGAAGTTCCCTTTAAAATGAGCGGTATCAATTTCAAGCTTTTCAATTTTTCCGCTTTTACCCAACGCAAGAATACACCAGTCATAACCCGGTGCGCGGCGACGTTTGGTTTCCCAACCATCGCCCATGTTGATACCACGACCAGGGTTAATCAAATTACGTGGGTGTCCAAAGTGCGCATCACTATAAGCAACTACGCGACCACCATTTTCAAGGGCTAATAAATCAAGCGTTTGCTCACTATCAGTCACCTGAATGTGAACATCTCCATAAACACGCAAACGAGCAACACCGCCATCTGGGAAAATATTGAGGCGTATATGGGTAAAAAGTGCATCATTATTGACCATAAAAATATGATGTTGACTTGGCCCTAGCTCAGTATTTTCTAGAACATTCTCCCATTTTGCACCTGTTAGGTCTCCATTTGGTGCATAACACGCTTCTAATGAGGCAGATGCTGGATAGTTTCCTGTAAAAAAGCTGGTGTCGATATCAAGTGCGGTGATTTTTCCACTTACTCCTAGCTTCACAATACACCAGTCATATCCCGCGTGACGCTTACGACGGGTCTCCCAACCGTCCATCCACTTACCGTTGTCATCAAATTTATCTTCAACAAAAATAGGTGCTTCAAATTGCAGCATACGCTTTGCTTCTGCAAAGAAATCATCTGAACACTCAATGACTTGTGCACCAATTCGGACATCTGCCAAATTGGTTTTGGTATTCAAAATTTCAGGAAGTTCAAAAGCTGGGGCGTGTAGAGTTGCCATAATGCGGTATCCGTATTTCTTGTTAAAAACATGATTTTTCATTTAAAACTATCAACATACAGAGCACGTTGAGACGAGTTTTATACTTAAATATATAAGCATGGGGCATGCCAGTTTTGTGGAAAAGCTAAATAAATTTTGAACGATGGCATGTTTTTAGCATAAGCACCCTATAGGTGAATATCTATAGGAGAGTGTTATGAATGTGGTGATTATTGGTGCGGGAATGGGAGGTCTAACCACAGGCATTGCATTAAAAAAATTTGGTCACCAAGTTCGTATTTTTGAGCAAACTGAAAAGATTCTTCCAGTCGGCGCTGCTATTTCGTTGTGGTCAAATGGTGTGAAATGTCTGAACTATCTCGGATTAACTGACAAAATCGCCAAACTTGGCGGACAAATGGACGACTTGGCCTATGTCGATGGTTTAACTGGAGATGTGATGACACAATTCAGTTTACTGCCATTAATTGAAGAAGTAGGACAGCGCCCATATCCGGTTGCACGTGCCGATTTACAAAATATGCTGATGGATGAGTTTGGTCGAGACCAGATTTATCTAGGCAAAAAAATGGTCAGCCTTGAAGATAAGACCGATTATGTCGAAGTACATTTTGCAGATGGCAGTTCAACGCAAGCTGACTTACTGATTGGGGCGGATGGTACTCATTCAATGACTCGTGCCTATGTGTTGGGTCAGCAAGTACAGCGCCGTTATGCTGGTTATGTAAACTGGAATGGTTTGGTTGAGATTTCTGAAGATTTAGCACCAGCTCAGCAATGGACGACTTATGTCGGAGAAGGTAAGCGAGCTTCTTTAATGCCCGTCGCAGATGGTAAGTTTTACTTCTTTTTAGATGTGCCTTTGCCAGCAGGATTAGACAATAATCGAGATGAATATAAAAAACTTTTAAAACAATATTTTGCTGATTGGTGTCAGCCTGTACAGCAACTCATTGAACGCTTAGACCCACAAAAGACCAATCGGGTAGAAATCCATGATATTGAACCGTTTGCCCAATTTTATAAAGGCCGCGTGGTGATCTTAGGCGATGCTGCACACAGCACCACACCTGATATTGGACAAGGTGGTTGCCAAGCCATGGAAGATGCGATTTATTTAGCGCGTTCTTTGCAAATAAATACTTTGGGTTTAGAGGACGCTTTACGTCGTTATCAAAACAAGCGTAATGAACGGGCCAATGAGTTGGTTCTTCGTGCTCGTAAACGCTGTGATGTGACTCATATGAAAGATGAAACTGTGACCAAAGCTTGGTATGCAGAATTACGCCGTGAACAAGGCGGACATATTATGCAGGGGATTATTAGTAATATTGTGGGTAATCCACTCGACTAAAACAAAAACAGCAAGGATTTTTCCTTGCTGTTTTAAGCTTCTAAATAAAAATTTTAGAAGTGGTATTTAACCAAAGCACTCACGTTATTTTCATCTCGGCCTTGTAGACCAAATTTATTATTCCATACAGAGTGTTCAATACCGAGGTATAGACGTGTGTCAGGAGAAATGTGTTTACCTACATTCCATTTCCACTGAGTTGTCCAGTTTAACTCGCTAGCATGGTCACCTTCAGCAGTTGACCAATCTAGGAAGCCATCAACCAAGAATTCTTCAGATGCAATGTTAAATGGAATACCATAAACGAAAGTCATTTGATAATCGTCGTCAGTTTTCTCATTATTTGCACGGTAGAAGTTTAAATTCGCATATTTAAAATATGGAATGTCTAAATCAACAGCAAAACCATATAAGAAGTTATCAAAGTTATTGCCGTTTTCGCTGTTACTTTCCCAAGTGGTACTAATGAGCACATCTTTAATTGGGCCATAAGCTAGTTTTTTGCCAGACACTTCGCCCAAGCTTAAACGTGGTGATAACTCAAAATATGTACTTTTGTGATCATCTTCACCGCGCATACGGTCCATGAAGAAAAACACATCAGCATATTTAACTTTTGCAGCATATTCCAAAGTAATCGTAGTTTCTTTGTTGTCTACAACTTCATAGTTTTCACCATAAAGTCCAGTCACACTAAAATCTTGCCAAATTGGTTTTGCCTGAACCATGGCAGTTGCAGATAACAAGGCACAAGTCGCCGCAAGTTGCTTTAATTGCATTTAAATGATCTCCCCCCAAATAAAGCACGCTAAGGATACAGGGTCTTAAGCAAAAATGAAGCCAAATTTGATCAACGGTTAAAAAAAGGCCCACCGAAGTGGGGCGCTAAAAACCAATTTATTAATGTGTATTTCTAGTATTTACGGTTTGGCTCAAATGAGGGGTCGATGATCTACGAAATGAAGGTAAATGATTAAATAATAAATTCAATAAGATAGCAAAGATACAAGTCGAACTAATACCCGAATGAAACAAAGTTTGTACCCAAATTGGAAAATGTGCATAAAACTCATGGTTAATAATGGGGATCATTCCTGCCGATAAAGCAGTCGCGACAATGATCAAATTTTTCTGATCGTTATAATTTATTTTTGCTAAAGTGCGAATTCCGCTCGCTGCAACTGACCCAAATAAGACCAGACCTGCACCACCAAGTACAGGCATAGGAATTGCTGCAATTAGACGCCCCATAACAGGCAATAGCCCCAAAATAATCAGAATGACACCACCTGCCGCCACGACAAAACGACTTTTGATGCCTGTAATCGCAACCAACCCAACATTTTGGGCAAAAGCGCTTTGCATGAACGAACCAAAGATAGGTGCCATAGCACTTGAGAACATATCTGCACGAACACCATTGGCGATACGTTTAGAATCGACATCGGTTCCTACAATGTCTCCTACAGCAATAATATCGGCTGTGGTTTCCGTCATAATCACCAAGGTGACGATGAGCATTGATAAAATGGCACTCAGTTCAAAGGTAGGCAAACCAAATGCAAAGAAATGTGGAAATTGTAGCCATGCACCTGAGCTGACCTGACTAAAATCGCCGAAGCCCATAAAGTAAGCCAGTATGGTACCAGCCACGATTGCTAATAATATAGATAAACGACGAATGCTAGCTTGTGGCAGCATGTTTAAAATAATCACAATGCCTAAGGTGAGTAGGGCCAAAGAAATATTTTCTACGCTTCCCCAGTTGGGTGCTTTATCGTTGCCACCCATCATCCAGCGAATCGCAACGGGTAACAGAGATAGCCCAATAATCGTGATGACGCATCCAGTCACAACAGGGGGGAAAAAGCGAATGATTTTTGAAAAGTAAGGTGCAAGGCAAAGTCCAACTAGAGAGGCTACAATGACCGCCCCATAAACCGCAGGCAGGCCACCGCCCGTGGTAATAATAGCGACCATGGTTGCCACGCCAGCAAAAGACACCCCCTGAACTAAAGGTAGTTTTGCGCCTAGATATTTGGTTCCTATGGTTTGTATGAGTGTTGCCAATCCACCTACAAATAGGGCTGCTGCAATAAGCATTCCGACTTGTACCGAGCTTAAACCAGCAGCCGTTCCAATAATAAGGGGCGGAGCCACAATACCACCATACATGGTCAGCACATGTTGTAAACCGTAAGCAAAACTTTTCGAGATTCCTAAATATTCATGCTCTGGAGAAATCGCATTCTTTTGTCGATCATTCATATTTTTCTCCTATTTTAATTCAGTTAGCTACCACGATAAGTAGAGTAAGCAAACGGGCTAATGAGTAGTGGAATGTGATAGTGCTGCTTGATGTCTTCTATAAAAAATTGAATGCAAACACGCGGGAAAAAAGTTTTGACTTGCTTTGATGAAAAATAAGGCGCAATTTCAAATTCAAGTTGATATGGCCCTTCAGTTAAATCTTTGATACCAAAATCACTTACTCGACCATCTTTATTGGTGGTTGCGGTTGCAATCAGTTCATGAGTTGCTGCATGAAATAACTTCACTTCGACTTCTGCAGCGGGTTTACCTAAATTTGTATCTAAAATATGAGTGCTGATCATGCTTGTATTTCCTGAGATAGACGTAATAGAGCAATTGCTGCGAGTTGCTCATGTACAATGACTTTTTCTATAGCTAAGTTGTTTTGAAGACGTTGATTAAGTTTTTTTAAAATCTCATCGCTACTAAGGCCGGCGGCTTTAATTAAAAAAATGAAGCCAAACTTCTCTTCATAATCGAGATTGCCTTGTAGTAGAGCTTGTTGTGTTTGCTCATCTAAGGAAATGCCAGCTTGCTCCTGAGCTGAAAAATTTTGTTCTTTTGCATTCAGCTGTTTTTTTGCTTGCCGTTCACCAATTTTTGGATGAGTTGCTAAAGCATTTTCAATCTCTTCCCATGACCATGTGTGGCTTAATTGTTCCGCATATCCTAAAAGAACAGATGGTGATGAGTAGGGGCGTTCTGAGATAATTTTTTCAGCCCAAGCTGGAATATGGACGCAGTTATTTAACAGAGTCTTGAGTTGATCGGGTGGGGCTTGGTTAAACTCGGCTAAAAACACTGTCATTCCTAAACTCAATATAGTGATATAGAGTTTTAGCAATAACAGTGCCAAGAGTGGTTAATATTTCGCTAATGAATTTGCAAAATTAATAATCAACTATCGAGTTATGTGATTTTTATACCAATACTCTGCAATATCCTGACGGCGACAGACCCAGACACGATCGTGCATTTCAATATAGTCGAGAAACCTTTGTAACGCTTTAAAACGACCCGGATGCCCCAAAATACGGCAATGCATTCCAATCGACATCATTTTTGGTGCAGTTTCACCTTCTGCATACAACACATCAAAACTATCTTTTAAATATTGAAAAAACTGTTCAGAGCTATTAAATCCACCCGGTGAGCAGAATTTCATGTCGTTACATTCGAGGGTATAAGGAATAATTAAGTGCGGACGGGATGAACCTGCATCATTGGTAAGGGTCGTCCAAAAAGGTAGATCATCACCATAATAATCTGAGTCGTATTGTATTTGCGGAAACTCTGCGAGTAACTGACGGGTATTAGGACTATCGCGTCCAGTGTACCAGCCTATAGTTTTATTTTTAAACAAGTTTTCTAAAACAGATAAAGCTTGTTTCATATGCTGTTTTTCGACTTGAATGTCAGTGTCTTGATAGTGAAGCCATCGGTAGCCATGAGAAACCACATCATAATCAGCTTCTTTAATCGCTTCGACAATATAAGGGTTGCGCGCCAACGCCATAGCAACGCCAAAAATGGTCATTGGGAGCTTGCGCCGTTGGAACTCACTATGAATGCGCCAAAAACCAGCACGTGAACCATATTCGTACATAGAGTCCATCGACATATGCTTGGCTGGATAGCTTGCAGCACCAATAATCTCTGATAAAAACTGTTCCGAACCCTCATCGCCATGCTCGATATGCTTTTCGCCACCTTCTTCATAATTCAGGACAAATTGCACTGCAACCTTAGCATTGTTGGGCCATTTCACCTCTGGAGGCTGTCCGTGATAACCGATTAAATCACGTGAATAAGGAGACTTCTGAATCTGCTCAATGAGTTCTGCTCCATATAGATAAGATTCGGTCACAATTGCTCTCCTTTTGTTCAATTTTTCATAAAAATTTAAAAAATCAGCTTGCATATTTTTATAGATGGACTGATATTGAAGATATGAAGATCTTCAAAATAAATTAAAAGCAGTACGTTTAAGTCAGGAGATAACAAACCATTACACCATCAAAATGTACAATTGAAGTCAGTTCATGCATGCTTAAAACATGCCAACATAAAAAAGTTTTGCATAGAAAAGATCCACAGTAAGAAAGAGAGGATGGTATTTATGAATATTGAAATCCGCACAGATAAAAACATCCATAATAGTGAACGTTTAATTACTTATGTACGTGCAGAACTTACTCAAGAATTCCAACGTCATAGCGAACGTATTACGCATTTTTCGGTTCATTTTAGTGATGAAAATGGGGACAAAGGTGGTGATAAAGATATCCACTGTATGATTGAAGCCCGTCCTGCTGGTTTGAAACCAGTTGCAGTGCACCATAAAGCAGGAAATATTGATGCTTCAATTCATGGCGCGATTGAAAAACTAAAACGCAGCCTTGAACATACGTTTGAGAAAAAGGAACACCCGAGAGGTGGTCAACCAGAACTCATTGATGATGAAGCTTAAAAATAGCTAAAAAGCCCTTCGGGGCTTTTTTTATGGAATATTAAAAACAAGAATAAAAACTCTTCACAACTTTTGGTTTGCAATGCAATAGCATTGACCTCTAAAATCTTTATCAGAGATTAGGCATAATAGCCCTAATATATTTTTGAGAGATGGTCATGTTAACCACCCAGCAGCAGGCTTTAATTCAAGCCATAGAAGAATTAGAACTTACGCAAGTACAAAAATTACTTGCTGAGGGGCTTGATCCGAATTTCATTGATCCGGAACAAGGGCCACCCGTGTCAATTATCTGTGATGGAATTTTTAAATGGTGGGAAGACGTTTCAGAAGCTTATGAAGCGGGTACTCCTTTATCAAAACAAGAAAAGCAAGACGCATTACAAGTTTATCTCGATATCCTTGATGCCTTAATCCAAGCTAAAGCAAATGTTCATCTTTGGGATGCAGAAGAATTTTATGGCCCACTATGGGATGCGGCAAGTTCGGCATGCGCACCAGCGGTTCAACGTTTACTTGATGAAAAAGTTGACCCAAATACACGTGATGAAGAAGGACTTACCATTTTATCTTCAATCAGCCAGTTGTTCTTTGATTGTGATTTTGATGAAATAGATTGGTCAGAAGCGCTTCAAGAAGAGCGTGAAACATTAGAATTGTTGCGCCATCATGGGGCAAAAATGTCAAAAGAACTAACTACTTGATTGGATAATAGAATGAGAACATTTCAAATTTTAACTTTTGCTCTGACCACTGTTGCCGCAGGAAGTACTTTTGCTGCTGAGTTCTCGTTTGACCGTCCTGGTTCAGGCTTTGGAACAGGCATCACTCCAGTAGGGCAGTTAGCTTGGGAACAAGGCTTACCAAGTGCAACTTATACAGAATCAAATGTTGATGGTGTGAGAGAAAAGACCGTGACCGTCAATGAAGATATGTTATTCCGTACAGGTTTGGCTAAGGACCTAGAATTACAATTAGGTTGGCAAGGTCCGGCTTGGACTCAAACTAAACGCGCAGGTAAAAAGACAGATACCTCTGGTTTAGGTGATGTAAGCATCGGCTTAAAAAAAGCGATTGATTTAAATGATGAAAATTTAACAATGGCTGTATTGGCTCAAGCGCTTATTGCAACAGGTAATGATGAATTTACTGCACATGACGATATTTATAGTTTAAGTTCGGCAGTGGCTTATCAATATAATGATTTGATCAATACAGCAATTACCATGCGTTACGAAGTGCAAAACAGCAACTGGGCTGTGACTGCTATTCCAACCATCAACTATAAAATTGCCGGCAAACTTTCTGGTTATTCTGAGTTTGTATATCGTAAAGCTGAAAGCGAAGACTATCAATATAGCCTAGGCACAGGTTTAGTTTATGCAGTCAATAAGCGTACTCAGCTTGATGCAAGTGTTGGAGTAGATCTAGATGGTCAATATAAAGGCTACCGCGGTGGCTTGGGTATGGCATTCTTATTCTGATAAAACTAACTTGAATAGATGTTAATGAAAAAGCTTTTTTCTCAGGGAATTATTTATTTTCTAGCTGCGGCTACGTTGGTATTTAGTCAGTTTGTTTTTGCAGAAGATAAGCTACTTTCACCAGAACAGGCTTTTTCATTTTCGGTTGAGTCGCCACAATCGCATACTGCGAAATTATCGTGGCAGATTCAGCCGAACTATTATTTGTATCAGCATAAATTTACCGTACAACAGGGTACTCAACCTTTAACTTTGAATTTGCCTAAGGCAGTTTCTCAATATGATGAGAACTATGGGCAAAGTCAGGTTTATTATCATCAAATCAATTTCCAGATTAAAACCAAGCCTTCAGAGCACTACACTGTAACTTGGCAGGGCTGTGCCAAAGACCGTATTTGTTATCCACCCCAAACCATCGAGTTTCAAACCGATGCAGACGGATTGGTTGGTGTGCAAAACCAAGCGGCAGCACCGAAACGCTTATTAGATTTGGCAAATACACAAGCATCGTCTCAAGAAACTCTAACTAATCAAACAAGTTCAGAAACTAAAGCAGATGCGGCCGCTCCCCAAATTGCAGAAGACCAGATTTGGTCGGCGAAATTAATTGAACACTCGCTTTGGTATGGTGTTTTATTATTTTTAGGCTTAGGCATGTTGCTCGCATTTACACCATGCTCTTTACCCATGCTGCCGATTTTAACTTCATTAATTATTCGAGAGCATAAAGGTTTAAAGGCTTGGACTATTGCACTTACTTTTGTATGTAGTATGGCATTGGTTTATGCAGGTCTAGGTTTAATTGCTTCTTCAGCAGGGCTAAATTTCCAACGTTGGTTGCAACAGCCCGCCACGCTTATCGCGTTTAGTTTGTTATTCGTGGTTTTTGCCCTAAATCTGTTTGGATTGTTTGAGATTCGTTTACCGCAAACATGGTTAAATCGACTTGACCGCATTCAGTCCATGCAACAAGGTGGTACTTTAGTTGGTGCAGGAGTCATGGGCGTAGTTTCTGCGCTATTGGTTGGTCCATGTATGACCGCACCTTTGGCTGGAACTTTACTATTTATTTCTCAAACCCAAAACCAATGGCAAGGCGCTTTGCTTTTATTTTGTTTAGGTTTTGGAATGGGGATTCCTTTACTCATCGCTAGTGTTTTAGGTGCAAGATTTTTACCTAAAGCTGGCGACTGGATGCATCAGATTAAAGTAATTTTTGCTTTTCTGATGTTGGGTCTAAGTCTTTATTTTATTCGCCCTTTATTGCCAGATTGGGGCATGCAAGTGCTTAGTTTATTGCTAGGCCTCGCTTTTATTGCCTACGCACTTTATCAGTTCTTTTGGAAAAAAGGGCAGTTACAGTGGCTCTATGCGCTTCTGCTTTTATTGGTTACTCCGTTTGTTGCCTATAACCAGTATCAGCATATTCAAAATCGCAGTTTGCAAAGTTCCGACCATATGGCTGAATGGCACATTGCGACAACAGCAGCAGACTTTCAGAAAATTTTAGCAGCAGCGCCTGCTGATCGGGCTATTGTCGTTGATGTCTATGCAGACTGGTGTGTGGCTTGTCAGCCTATTGAGCATCGTATTTTAAAAGCACCAGAAGTTCAGTCAGCTCTTGCGCCTTACTATCTCATTAAGCTTGATTTGAGTCATTATGACCATTCACATGAGGCTCTACTCAAGCAGTGGAGTATTTTAGGGCCACCAACTTATCTGTTTTTAAATGAGCATCAACAAGAAATACGTTCTTTACGTTTAACTGGTGCATTTAGTCAGCAAGAGCTGTTACAACAGCTTGCAAGCTTATCGAAAGCTAAATAGTTAAATTGATTCTATATGTGGTATTTGTTGAAAAGTGCGCACTTGATTGCGCCCTGAAGCCTTTACCGCATAAAGTGCTTCATCTGCTTGTCGAATGACGAGGTAGGGATCGTTTGCAAAAGCGGAACTACTAATTCCAAAACTTGCACTTACATGAATCTGAATATTTTGATTGTTGAAAATAGACAGCTCTTCTAAGGCAAGTCGGCAACGCTCTGCAATTTTTTCCGCTTGAGTAATATCGGTATGGGGGAGTAATAAAATAAATTCTTCTCCACCAAATCGACCAATAATGTCTTCATTACGCAAGTTTTCAGACAAGCATTGAGCAATTTTAATTAAGACCTGATCACCCTGATGATGCCCATAGACATCATTAATTTTTTTAAAATGGTCTATGTCGAGAAGGACTAAAGCATAATCGGATTGTTGCTCATGAAGTGTTTCAAGATGGATATTTAAACTGCGTCTATTTAATACATTAGTTAATGGGTCAATTTGGCTTAAGCGCTGAATATAAGTTTCTCGTTGTCGCCACTGGGTCAGTAATATTTCAAATAAAATAAGGCAGGCCACTAAAATCGGCATAATAAAAAATAACATGCTTCCTAACCAAAATGGATTGGTTTGGGCATGTCGAATTATGGTGAAGTTAAATAAAGGAGCGTAGGGAATAACGCCATTCATACTTAAATAAGTACATACTGCTAAAATAATTGTTGCTGGTATAAAGGCGCTATAAACAATTTTTCTTTCAAATAAAACCAGACCTACACCAATGGTGCCTACATATCCAACCATTGTGGCAGGGCTGATACTACCAATTAAGTATCCATCATGACACAGCATAAGCATGAAGACTTGTACGCTAACCAAAGGAACAATTTTTTGAGCCCGCTCTTGGTCTTTGTAGCGATAACAAGGAATAATCAGTAATGCCAATAAAAATAAGGTCAGTAAATTCAGCCAGAGTTGTGACTCTACAAGCGGTAAATTTGCCCATTGCCAAACGCTAGGCGTTATTAAAATATAAGCTTTCCATAAAATCCAACTGAAATTCATTGCACATGCAAGTGTAAGCATCAGTGCGCTTTTTTCTAATGGCGTCCAATTAATAATATGGTTGTTATGGATGAATTCGAGAACCACCTGTTTTATTTTATTTATAGAATAAGTGATGAAACGAATTTTCATAATAATAGATGAACTCCTAAATAGAGATGTTTCCTCTTCAGATCATCCTAAAATGGGAGAGTTGGAATGATTCATAACCTAAACATATCATGATTCAATTATTAAACCTTAAGATTAAGGTTTTTATAAAAAATGAAGTGAAAAGTATTTAAAACTTGTCACTTCATTTATTTCAATTAAGTTTTGTCGAGTTCATGTGCAAACTCAGAAATATCTGCCATCGCTTGTTTTGCTTCTTCAAACCAAGCATTAAACATTTGGAAGTTATGCCACATGCCTGTGTAAAGTTTAAAATGTACTTTGACACCTGCTTCTTCAGCTTTTTCTCTAAAGCGTTTCGCGTCGTCTAATAAAATTTCTTTAGAACCCACCTGTACTAAAGTCGGTGGCAAACCTGCTAAGTTATCGAAAATAGGAGAAACACGCGGATCATCTGCTCCAATATGATTGCCAATATAATGTTGAATACCTATTTGCAGGGCTTCAAAAGAAAGTAGGGCATCATGTTTTTGGTTAAATCTTAAAGATTCACTGGTTAGGGTTAAATCTAAAAAGGGAGACAATAAAATTAAACCACTTGGCATCAGTTCAGGTTGTTCTTTTAAGCGTAAGCAAAGTGCTAAAGCTAAATTGGCCCCACATGAGTCACCCGATAAAATAATATCTTTGGGCTGAATACCTTGAACTAATAACGCTTGATATACATCATATAATGCCTCAATCGCTTCAGGGTATGGGTGCTCAGGAGCAAGAGGATAGTCCACGTGAATAATTTGCATTTGAGTACGGGCCGCTAAATCCGTCATGAATGCATGATGGGTTTTTACACTGCCCAGAAAAAAAGCGCCGCCGTGAATATGAAAAATAAGCTGCGTCGCTGAATCCTGAGCTTTAATCTCTTCACCCTTTACACCAGCAAGTCGAATCGGGCGAACAGTTACGTTTTTTTGTTTTGGAAATGCTCGGCAAAGTTGTTCAAGCATCGGGCGCAGGGCAGTTGGAGGTAAATTCAACTGACTTGGTTTGCGAATCGCTGTTTTTAGAAATGTTTCAGTTAAATAATATTTTAAAACGTTTGGTATATTCATATAGTATCCGCTTATGTTAATAACTTGTTTCCCTATAAATTTTATTTTTCAAGGTTACAAGGTTACACGAAACAGTCACATTCAAAAATTGCAATATCGTTGCGAGTTTTGAATACTGAAGTCTTGAAAGACCCAAGGATATTACAAAAATGAAAAAGATTGCTTTAGCTTTAGGACTTGTTGGTATGGCTGCATTTGCAAATGCGGCTGATCCACTCAATGGAACGGTATGGAAAACGATTGATGACCAAACCAATAAGCCCAAAGCCGTAGTAAAGTTTACGGAACAGAAGGATGGAACCTTAACTGCAACCATTCAAAACATTTTGACACCAGGTGAAGAAAACTCCTGTACAAAATGTGAAGGGCCGTATAAAAACAAACCGCTTAAAGGTGTGACCATTGTACATAATCTAAAAAATGTAGGTGGCACCAGTTATGAAAACGGTACAATTTTAGACCCTAAATCTGGCAAAACTTATAAATTAAAAGGTGAGTTAGCTGAAGGCGGTAAAAAGCTTAAATTGCGCGGTTATATTGGCGTGTCAGCATTAGGCCGTAACCAAACATGGATTCGTGCGAACTAAATCTGTGAATGAAAAAAACGAGCCAAATGGCTCGTTTTTTTATGCACTTAAATTTTGATAGGCAGTTTCATCAAAACCTACCAGAAAACCTTTAGACGTCTGTAGAACTGGTCGTTTAATTAAGCTTGGTTGAGCAATTAAAGCTTCAATAAGATGATCTTCACTGCTTAATGCACGCGTCTGTTCTTCTTCAGATAGTTTTCTCCACGTGGTGCCTTTTTTATTGAGAACAGTATCTTGTCCTATTTCTTTTAACCAGATTTTGAGGGTGTCGGCATCGATTCCTTGTTTTTTATAATCGTGAAATTCGTAGCTCAAACCTTTTGCTTGTAAGGCATCAAATGCTTTTTTCATTGAATTACAGTTTTTAATACCATAAATTTTTAACATTTTATCGGACCATGTCAAAAAGAAAGAACACACAGCCTAACCCAAAATGCTTTTAAGGACTACTTTATACCGATACTTTTAAAACAAATGAAAAATAATGATTAAAACAATAAACAATGTCATGTTACTGTCATAAGACGAGGTAATAATGAGCCCAACAAGAAGAATCTAGAAAACTAAAAGAACTTAGCGCAAAAAATAAGAGATAGAAAAGAGAAAACCCGCATTTAATCATCCTGATCATGCGGGTCTCATTTCAACGTCCATTGTCACATCCTTGCAAATAAACTTATCATAAGTTTATTTTATCTTCCTACGGCGTCCTATCCTTTCGCGTCATCCTGACTGCTTCCCTGTGCCGTGGGGCTATAATGCCGTTAAACGTGTGTAAGAAAAATACTCAAAAACGACATGTGCTGTAAGCAAAAACGACAATGTAAGTGAACACGTGTTCACTTATTCTTGAATTTTATAGTCAACAATAACTGGAGCATGGTCACTAAACCATTGATCTTTATAGACCCATGCGTTTGTTGTACGTGTTTTCCAGTCTGGTGAACAAGCTTGATAGTCAATACGCCAACCTACATTTTTCGCACGCGCTTGACCGCGATTTGACCACCATGAATACAATTCGGCTTCCGTTCTTACCACACGGAAGGTGTCTACATAGCCAAGTTCATCATAAATATGGTCAAGCCATGCACGTTCATGTGGTAAACAGCCAGACGACTTCTGGTTACCCGACCAGTTTTTAATATCAATTCGTTTATGAACGATATTGTAATCGCCACAAATAATGATGGACTTATTTTCATCACGCCATTGTTTTAAGATTTTTGCGTATTCACCCAAAAATAAATCTTTACGTGCTTGAGCTTCTTCACCACTTGAGCCTGAAGGTAAGTATAATGATGCAATATGTACGGGATGTGACAAACCTAAATCGAATTCGGCAGAAATGAAGCGGCCTTGACTATCGGCCAATTCAAACCCTAAACCATCTTTAATAGAAACGAAGGGTAAGCGGCTATAAATTGCAGTACCTGCATAGCCTGCACGCTCTGCTGGAAACAGATGGGTATGCCATCCTTCGGGTCTAAATTTTTCAGTCCATTGTTCATGGGTAATGCGGCTTTCCTGCATGCATACGACATCGGCATCGGATTGTTCTAACCATTCAAGTAAGCCTTTCGTTACTGAAGAACGTAAGCCATTTACGTTAATGGAAACGACTCGAAGAATTTTTACATCACTTGGATACTGATCCTTTGGTATCATGCGAAAATTTAACCTCAATTGTGAATTTGGAGCACCTCATGACAACGCCTGTGTCATTTAACCCGCAAGCATTTATCGAACTCGCATTATCACGCGGTGTGCTTAAATTTGGTGAGTTTACTTTAAAATCTGGACGCGTGAGTCCTTATTTTTTTAATGCAGGCCTACTCAACGATGGTGAAGCTTTATCTCTTTTAGCGCAAGGCTATGCTGATAAATTAACACAATGTGAAAATGTTGATGTGATTTTTGGGCCAGCATACAAAGGTATTCCATTTGTAGCTGCGACTGCTGTTGCTTTATCGCAGGTCCATAACAAAAGCGTGCCATGGGGCTTTAACCGTAAAGAAGCGAAAGATCATGGCGAAGGCGGTGTTTTAGTTGGTGCTGCGGTTGAAGGTAAAAAAGTCTGGATTATTGATGACGTAATTACCGCAGGTACAGCGATTCGTGAAGTCGTAACGATTTTGAAAAACGCTGGCGCAACTATCGCAGGTGTGTTGGTAGCATTAGATCGTCAAGAACGTGGTCAAGGTGAGCTCTCTGCAATTCAAGAAGTGCAAAAAGAATTAGAAATTCCTGTGCACGCACTCATTACCATGAAAGATTTAATGGATTATTTAGAGACTAAAGGCGAAAAAGAAGCGCTAGCAAATATGCAAGCTTATCGTGAGAAATATGGGATTTAATTTTCCATAATATAAAAGGAAGGAGCACTTGACCTCTCCTTCCTTTTATGTCTAATGATTTTTTATGTAGTTCAGAACACATGCCATTTCTAGAATTCTATTTGCAATAGAATTAGGAATAGCCGGTACTTCTTGTGGAAACTCTACTTCTTGTATTGAAAATATTTCAGAATTCGTAATTGAATAAGTCGCTTCGGACAACAACATCATTTTTTTATTTTTGCAGTCAAATTGCCATAACTCTAAAGAATTTAAATTTCCTAGATTAACTGGTGTGGTTTTAACTGGAGCTATTACGACGGAGTCTGAAATAGATTTAATTAGTTGATAACTCAAATAATGAATTTTTTTATCATCTCTAGCATAACTGATCCATCCTTTGTTGAGGTTGTCTTTAATACTATTTTGCTGTTGTTTTGATAAGTCTTGATATGTATCAATTGAAAGAGTAATGATTTTTGCCTCTGTTGATAGTGATAGAAAAAATAATAAAAAAGTTAAAATAAACTGTTTATTCATATTGTTGATTTAATTGGTATCTTTAATGAAAAAAGTATAATCTAAAAATTAAATATTTTATTTATTGAAGATAAAAAAACTTGTCTCTTTTATTATTAAAAAACAAAAGGCATACCTCTAAAATAGGAGGGTATGCCTTTTTTATTTTTATTTAGAACTGATAATTCAAACGCAATAACACATTACGTGGTGTGCCTGGCATGCTGTCCGAACGCCAGTACTCTTTATTGGTCAGGTTATTTACCGCAAGCGTAACATTCCATGGGGCTGCACTATAGCCAATTGCTGCATCGACACGATTGAAGCCTTCCATTTTTACTTGATTATTAATATTTGGATAATAAGAACCGACATAGGTCAGGCCCACTTCGGTATACCACTGCTCAGTTGGTAAATAACGAACAAATAAATTACCTGTGTTCTTAGATGTGTTTGCTAAATAGTTGCCTTCACGTTCAGGATTTTGCTTGTCTTCTTTTACTTTTGCATCGGTATAACCATAACCACCGCGGACAAAGACATTATCGAGTACACGGCCAATAAAGCTAAATTCGAGACCACGAGATTGATGCTGACCCGCAGTTGCCCATACATCTGGTTCACTATCAGGGTTTGGTTTATAGCGAATATTATTTTTACGAATATCAAAGACAGAAAATTGAGTATTTAAACGGTTATCTAACCATTCACTTTTTACTCCAACTTCATATTGCTCATTATATTGAGGCTCTTTATCCATTTTTCTAACATCGGTGCTACCAGTAACTTGGTTAACACCCATTTGCCCGCCAAATGGTGCAAAACTCTTAGAGTAAGACGTATAAAAGCTATGTTCTGGAACGGGTTGCCATACCAAACCCACATTTGGGCTAAAGCTACTGTCTTTTACATTACGATGATCATTGTTAAGCTTATTGGTAGTCGAAAAGTCAAAGTAATCATAACGTAGGCCCATCATGAGTTTAAGTTCGTCATTTAGACCAATTAAATCCTGAACAAATACACCATAAGTGGTGCCTTCATTGTAGTTATGTTGGCTAATCAAAAGAGGGCCATTACCTCGGCTATATTCACGTTCACCAGTGAGCGGATTAACATAACCATAAATGGTTGAACCGTTTTGAGTCTTATTGGCTAGACGTGGTTCTCGTTGCTCATAGGTCCAGTCTGTACCCATCATAATTTGGTGCTCAAGCGAGCCTGTTTTGAATTTGCCCTTAATATCAAATGTATTGGTCGTGGTCTTATTGCTAGTTTGTTGCCAGTAGTAAATTTGATTGATATAGCCTTTTTTAGTGATGCATGCTTTACCTTTTAAATCTTTACCATCTAACCCACAATAAGTTCCAAAGTAAAAGTGGTCAAAGTTCTGTTCTGCTTGGCGGTAGCTTGCTGCCCAGTGGAAGTTCCAGTCAGGTGCATATTCATAATTTACATCGGTGCGAACCACTTGCAAAATATCATCAACATAATCGCCATCTTGGGCAAATCCTGTTTTGATAGATGTACCTGTAGGTAGATTGTCACGCGTTGGTCCGCGGTCAGGCACTCGACCTAATTTGTCATAGGTATATTGTGTGGTCCAAGTGAGTGTTCCATCATCATTTTTATAGGTAAAGCTTGGAGAGAGCATCTCTATTTTATTTTTAATACCTGAGCGGAAGCTACCTGACTCGCCATATTCTCCAGTCAAACGTACTGCTAAATTGTCGTTAAGTACTTGGTTGATGTCAGCCGTTGTTCCATAGTTGTCGTAAGAACCTGTATATGCACCAACTGAACTTTTAGAGTCAAAATTGGCGAACTTACTCACCATATTCACAACCCCGCCGCCAGCACTACGGCCATATAAAACAGAGGCGGGGCCTTTTAAAATCTCAATACGTTCGATATTGGCTGTACTGCGACGTACTTGTCCGCTTTCACGTATGCCATCACGGTAAATATCACCTGTGTCTGCACCAAAACCACGAATGGTAATTCCATCACCACGCATATCGTAATTGGTAGATACACCTGGGGTACCTTGTAGCATGACGCTTAAATCATTTGATCCATAAATTTTATATTTTTGAACATCAATGGTATCAATAGTTTGCGGAATATCTTTTTTGTCTAAACCATTACGTGTGACATTGGCTTTGTCATAGTCGATATAGCTTTTAATCGGGTCGAGCTCACTCATCGCTTCAATTTTTATAGTCGGCATGACTGCTGCAACTTTTGATGATGAGTCAGCTAATTCCTCTGCGTAGACACCTTGAATATTCAAGATCATTAAGCTGAGTAAGCTAAGCGGGAATGAGCTTTTAATGTGGGGAGATGATATAGAAATTTTTAACATAAAAACAAAGTCTGTTAACAAAAATAAAAGTATAAATGATAATTATAATCATTTAATTATTTAGAATAAAAGAACTATTGCCTATGAAATTATCGAGGTGTGCTTTTAGTTGTTGATTTTAAAAATATAATTTTTATGTTAAAGGACGGGCATAAGGTAAGTAATTAGTTTTATTTATAAATGAGATTTTGACGAGGTGCTTTTTTTAGTAAAAACACCCTTAGAGTTAAGCATTGTTTTTAAGTACATCTAAAATATCCATTTCTGGATCATAGTTTTCATCAATCGTTTTGCAAATGGCTTGGCCCACAATCACTTGAGTACCATTAAAGGTCATGGTTGGTGCTCCATATAATTCCCAGCCATGATTGAGCGCTTTAGTCACTCGTGCGCAAAAAGCAGAGTCATCAGGGCCTGTTAAATAGCGATAAAGTTTCATCTTTAGCCTTTAAAAATAATATTTTATGGTCATAGTTTAACTGAATTTATCTGAATTCAAGATAAAGAAATAACCGATAAGGTTTTACTGAAATTAAGAAAAACCAGTGAAAAATCTCAGTTATACTCATGCTAATTTAAATTTTAAGAAGAGCTTGAGCATGCGTGTACTTGTCGTCATGGATCCGATTGAAACCGTAAATCTGAAAAAGGATTCAACCATGGCAATGTTGTGGGCGGCGAGCCGTCGCGGACATGAATTGGGTTATGCATTACAGCAAGATTTATATATCGATCAAGGTAAAGCTTACGGTCTAATCTCTCCTTTAGAAGTATTTGAAGATTACAGCCATTACTATGAGCTTGGCGAAAAGAGAAAAGAATCTATTGCGTCTTACGATGTTGTACTCATGCGTAAAGACCCGCCGTTTGATATGAATTTTGTCTACACAACTTATGTGCTTGAGCAAGCTGAGCGTGAAGGTTCATGGATTATTAATAAGCCACAGTCATTGCGTGATTGTAATGAAAAACTCTTTGCAACGCAGTTTCCAGAGCTACAAGTGCCTACACTTGTAACGTCTCAACAAAGTTTAATTCGTGAATTTATTAAAGAACATGGCGATGTGATCGTTAAGCCGCTTGATGGTATGGGTGGGATGGGAATTTTCCGTTTATACCAAGATGGTGTAAATATTGGGTCTACCTTAGAAATGCTGACAGAATTAGGTACTCGTCCAATTATGGCACAGCGTTATATTCCTGAAATTGTTGAAGGGGATAAACGAATTCTAATGGTGAATGGTGAACCTATTCCTTATTGTCTAGCTCGTATTCCACAAAATGGTGAAGTGCGCGGTAACTTGGCGGCAGGTGGTTTAGGTCAAGCACGACCACTTACTGAAAATGATAAGCAGATTGCAGCGAAAATCGGGCCTTTCTTACGCGAAAAAGGTTTGATTTTTGTAGGTTTAGATGTGATTGGTAATTATGTTACTGAAATTAATGTCACTAGCCCAACCTGTATCCGCGAAATTGATGCTCAATTTGGTACATCGATTGCCGATGATCTATTTGACGTATTAGAAGCTGGTCGTCCTGCTTAATAATCTACTTTGGGTGATTTCCTAAGCGAATATTGGGAAATCACCTAAAAATTTATCAATTAATAAAACCACAATATGAAATACGCTGGCGCTTTGTAGGCATATTTTCAAAAAAGCACATCTTTCTGTTATAAACGAGTGAAATTCGCTTTTCGTTAATGAAGCTTTAGGATTAAAATAAACGGCTACAAAAATAGATGACAATTTCCATTGTTTTTTGAGTTGAAGAATTAGACCGTGACAGATTCACAGCAAAGCAAACCTAAACATGTCATGATGATGGCTGCCGGTACTGGTGGACATGTTTTTCCAGCCCTCGCCGTAGCCAAACAACTTCAACACCAAGGTTGTCAGGTTTCATGGTTAGCCACGCCAACAGGTATGGAAAATCGGTTATTAAAAGATCAAAATATTCCAATATATCAAATTGATATTCAAGGTGTACGTGGCAACGGAGTCATCCGGAAACTCGCCGCGCCTTTTAAAATTTTAAAAGCAACTTTTAGCGCTATGCGTTATATGAAACAGCTCAAAGTTGACGCAGTCGCTGGCTTTGGTGGTTATGTTGCAGGACCGGGTGGTCTGGCTGCTCGCTTATTAGGTATTCCTGTTCTCATTCACGAGCAAAATGCAGTTGCCGGTTTTACCAATGCGCAGTTATCACATGTAGCTAAAGTGGTATGCGAAGCATTTCCTAATACTTTTCCTGCTGGTGGCAAAGTCGTGACCACAGGAAACCCTGTGCGCCGTGAAATAACAGACATTTTAAGCCCAAAATGGCGCTACGATGAGCGTGAACAAGCGGGTAAACCGTTAAATATTTTAATTGTAGGCGGTTCTTTAGGTGCCAAAGCACTCAATGAGCGTTTGCCTCCAGCTTTAAAGCAACTGCAGGTTCCACTGAATATTTTTCATCAGTGTGGTCAGCAACAAGTTGAAGCAACACAAGCATTGTACGCAGATGCACCTGCAAATTTAACTGTACAGGTTTTGCCATTTATTGAAGACATGGCGAAGGCATATAGCGAAGCAGATCTGATTATTTGCCGTGCTGGTGCTTTAACTGTGACAGAAGTTGCAACCGCTGGTGTTGCAGCAGTTTTTGTACCGTTACCTATTGCGGTAGATGACCACCAAACAGCAAATGCTAAATTTCTGGCTGATGTCGGTGCTGCAAAAATTTGCCAGCAATCTACCATGACACCAGAAGTTTTAAATCAATTGTTTACTACGTTGATGAACCGCCAATTACTTACAGAAATGGCAGTGAAAGCGCGTCAACATGCCCAACCAAATGCAACTCAGCATGTGGTTGATCTTATTCAAAAAATGTAATCGGATTTACTATGTCTCCAACAACAGCTGCAAACCAAGCAAAAAAATTGATTAAAGTGCCTGAAATGCGCCGTATCAAACACATTC
The DNA here is from genome assembly GCF_046557555.1 of Acinetobacter sp. H1(2024). Taxonomy (NCBI): domain Bacteria; kingdom Pseudomonadati; phylum Pseudomonadota; class Gammaproteobacteria; order Moraxellales; family Moraxellaceae; genus Acinetobacter; species Acinetobacter sp. H1(2024). The sequence continues at coordinate 345,339 of NZ_JBKGFO010000003.1, read as the reverse complement.
ATTTTGTGGGTATTGGCGGAGCAGGTATGTGTGGTATTGCTGAGGTGTTAGCTAACCAAGGATATAAAATTTCCGGTTCAGATATTAAAGCTTCTAAAACTACGCAACAATTAGAAGAAAATGGCATTAAGGTCTATATCGGACACGAAGCAGAAAATATTAAAAACGCTAATGTGCTTGTAGTTTCAACTGCTATTGATCCGGAAAATCCGGAAATTAAAGCTGCAATTGAACAACGTACTCCGATTGTACGTCGTGCAGAAATGCTCGGTGAACTTATGCGTTACCGTCATGGTATTGCCGTAGCAGGTACACATGGTAAAACCACAACAACGAGTTTGTTAACCACAATGTTGGCTGAAGAAAACCTTGATCCAACTTATGTGATTGGTGGTTTGCTTAATAGTACTGGTGTAAATGCAGCGCTTGGTGAAAGTCGTTTTATTGTTGCAGAAGCTGACGAATCAGATGCCTCATTCCTTTATTTGCAGCCAATGGCAGCGATTGTAACCAATATCGATGCTGACCATATGGATACCTATGAAGGTAGCTTTGATAAGTTAAAAGATACTTTTGTGCAGTTCCTACATAACTTACCGTTCTATGGTTTAGCGGTAGTTTGCGGTGATGATGCGAACATTCGTGAGATTTTACCACGCGTAGGCCGTCCGGTTATTACTTATGGTTTTAATGAAGATAATGACATCCGTGCGATTGATGTAGAGCAAGATGGCATGCGTTCGCACTTTACGGTATTGCGTAAAGGACGTGAGCCGCTTCGTTTAACGATCAATCAACCAGGCATGCATAATGTTTTAAATGCTTTGGCTGCAATTGGTGTTGCAACTGATGAAGGTGTTTCAGACGAAGCCATTAGTCGTGCATTAAAAGGCTTTAGTGGTGTTGGGCGTCGCTTCCAAGTACAAGGTGAATTTGAGCTTGGTGAGGGTAATGTAAAATTAGTCGATGACTATGGACATCATCCTAAAGAAGTAGAAGCAACTATTAAAGCAGCTCGTCAGAGCCATCCAGATCGTCGTTTAGTGATGCTTTTCCAACCTCATCGGTACTCTCGTACACGTGATTGTTTTGACGACTTTATTGAAGTTTTATCTCAAGTCGACCAATTATTGTTACTCGAAGTTTACCCTGCTGGTGAAAAACCAATTGTTGGTGCAGACAGCCGTACTTTAGCGCGTAGTATCCGCTTGCGTGGTCAGGTTGAACCGATTTTGATTGATCCCGTTGACGGTAATTTACAAAACATCATGCAAAATGTGTTACAACCAAATGACTTGTTATTAACGCAAGGTGCAGGTAACGTGGGAGCAATTTCAGTAGAACTTGCACAGCACCATTTGTATGTGAAATAAACAAAAAAGTATTGAATTATCGGGTTAAGGATTTAAACGTGTCAAATGCTACAAAATTCGGCAAAGTTGCTGTGTTGTTTGGTGGAAAATCGGCTGAGCGTGCTGTTTCTTTAGATAGTGGTCAGGCAGTTTTGGATGCTTTGTTAAGTTCAGGTGTTCAGGCTGAGGCATTTGATCCGCAAGACCGTAGTGTAACTGAACTTGTAAACTATGATCGCGCATTTATTGTATTGCATGGTCGTGGCGGTGAAGATGGTCAGATCCAAGGTGTGCTTGAGTGGTTGAATATTCCATATACAGGAACTGGTGTACAAGGTTCTGCCATTGGTATGGATAAAGTTAAAACCAAGCAAATCTGGCAAGGTAGTGATTTACCTACAGCACCATATCGAATTATTACCAAAGAAACTGACCTCGATTCAGTTATTGCGGAATTGGGTCTACCAGTCATTATTAAGCCTGTGCATGAAGGTTCAAGCGTAGGCATGAGTAAGGTTGAGAAAGCAGAAGATTTTGCGGCAGCAATTGAAAAAGCAACTCAGCACGATGCAGTGGTCATGGCAGAAAAATGGATTACTGGTCGTGAATTTACGATTTCATTTTTAAATGGTCAGCCTTTACCTGTTATTCGTTTGCAACCACCTGCAGATGTTGCTTTTTATGACTATGAAGCAAAATATCAACGTAATGATGTCGAGTATGGTATCCCTTGTGGTTTAAGTGATGCAGACGAGAAAAAATTACAAGCTTTAAGTTTGCGTGCTTTCCAAGCAGTAGGCGCAGAAGGTTGGGGCCGTATTGATGCAATGCAGGATGAGCAAGGTGCTTTCTGGCTTTTAGAAGTGAATACTGTGCCAGGTATGACAAGTCATTCGCTTGTACCTAAGGCTGCTAAAGCAGTTGGTTATAGCTTTGAAGCGTTGTGTGTTGCAATTCTTGAGCAAACATTGGAAGGTACAGCTTAAATATGACACAACTTCCGGCTTCCATGCGCCGTAAACGTGCGGCAATTACATCCATTCATGAAAAACCGCCTACACGTAAGCAAAAGCTTGCCAACGCTGGCGGATGGATGTTGCTGGTTATTGCTTTTTTAGTGCTGGCAGTCGGAATTTACGGGCTATATAAGGTTATTACCGATGCAACTGTTGCAAAACTTGAAGTTGTGGGTTCAACGACTCCAGTTGAATCTCAGCAAGTAATGCAATATGTGCAGCCGATTGTAAAAGATAATTATTTTACGTCTGACTTAGAGCAGATTCGTGATAAAGCATTAGAAATTTCATGGGTAGACCGAGTCGTTGTATCTCGTGCTTGGCCCAATGGTATTCGTGTTCGTATCATGCCTAAACATGCGATTGCCCGTTGGGGAACAGGCCGCTTATTAAGCGATGGTGGCGACGTATTTAGTGAGGCAGAACCGAAACTTCATCCTGAGCTGCCGTTGTTACATGGCCCGGTAAGCCAGTCTAAAATGATGATGCGACGCTATAATGAAATTAATCAGTTATTCCATCCTGTTAATTTGCGTTTAAAAGAGTTATATCTAACAGAACGAATGACTTGGTTTATGCAGTTTGATTCTGGTTTACGCATTATTGTTGACCAAGACCAAACAATGAATAAATTGCAACGTTTAAGTCACTTGGCACAATCTGACCTAAAACCTGTGTGGACGAAAATCTCAGCCATTGATTTGCGATATCGTAATGGATTATCTATTCAATGGAAGAATGCAACTCCACCTAAAATTGTGAATGGTCAGTTTGTTGTAACGAGTGATGACACAAGCATTGCAGGTGGTACAAAAGCAAAGCCATAATACGTGGCTTTAAAATAGGCAATTTGCCTGGTATTAGACAACAAAGAAATGGTATGAGTGATGAGTGAAGCTGTTCCCTCAGTTGTTGCAATTGACATTGGGACGCATAAAGTTTCAGTTTTGATTGGAAAAATTCATGCACCGGATAACATTCAGGTTATCGGTATGGCAACTGCTCGCAATCGAGGCATGAACAAAGGAAAAATTGTAAGTCTCGATAAAGTCATTGCTGCGATTAAGAACGCCGTTTCTGAAGCGGAAAATATGGCTGAATGTCGCATTCATAGTGCTTGGGTATCTATTCCAAGTACCGAGCTGCAAAGTTTCTATGCTTCTGGACGCACGCCTGTTGCTAACCCCGCACATGTGATTACAACCAATGAAGTTGTACGTGCATTGGAGTTAGCAAAAGCAAGCCATGTGACCTCTGATTATTATTTAGCGAGTGCAGTCCCACTTGGGTTTGAGTTAGGTGACTCTGCTGAATGGGTTCAAAATCCAATTAATATGACTGCTCATAGCATGACTGGTCACTATCAACTCATGATGATGCCAATCGCTACTATGCAGAACCTCGATCGTGCCATGAAAGGTGCGAACATTGGTGTTGAAAAAATGGTAGTTTCTTGCTTGGCAACCGCTGAAGCAAGTTTGCTCAAAGATGAAAAAGAGTATGGTGTTTGTCTCGTTGATATTGGCGCAGGCATTACCAATTTAGCAGTTTATTTAGATGGTCGTTTAGCTTTAGCGCGTACATTACAGCGTGGTGGTGAACATGTGACACGTGATATTGCTGCTGTGTTGCAAACAACGACCGATGAAGCTGAACGGATTAAAATCTTACACGGCTGCGTTGATCTAAGTGCTGTTAAACCTGATCATATGATTCAGGTACAGGGTATTGATGGTCCTCAAACCATTAGCCGAATTGAGTTGTCAGAAATTATTATTGCTCGTTACGAAGAGATTTTCGGTCAAATTCGTGAAGAACTAGAACAAAGCGGTGCAATCCATGGTTTGTATCATGGTGTTGTATTGACAGGGGATGCTTGCCAGATTGAGGGTATGGTAAGTTTAGCGCGTCGTATGTTGGGTGTGTCTGCTCATTTAGGTAATCCACCGTTACAGGTGTATGCTGATGATCAGCATCAAGCTGCGTTACGTCGATCAATGTATGCGACAGCAGCTGGTTTGCTTATGTTTAGCCAAAGCGAATTACAAGAAGCTGTTGAGGAACCTGAAGAGGGTAGTGACCGTTCGGTATGGGAACGAATGGTAAATGGTTGGAATGCGTTTAATAGCAAACTTAAAGCCATTTTTTAGGATGTATGGATTTATTGGTAGAATTGTTAGGAAGTTGTAAGAGAAAACCACTGTACTTGACAAGGTTTGTATTGCACAGCATTCTTAAAATTAGTTGTTTTTGAAAATCAAGGCAGTATACGGGCTGAAGTGACTGCCATAATGTATTAGGAACCCTAAAGGTCATGGCCTCATTTGAATTTATAGAAGATGAACTAAACGATGGCAACGGTCAAGCCCGTTTCACTGTATTTGGTGTAGGTGGTGGTGGCGGTAATGCCGTTCAGCACATGGTACAGTCTGATATTCAGGGTGTTAAATTCGTTTGTGCCAATACAGATAAACAAGCACTTGACTGTATGAATGCTCCTTTCAAAATTCAGTTAGGTGAGCAAAGTACACGTGGTCTAGGTGCAGGTGCTAACCCAGAAGTGGGTCAAGTTGCAGCAGAAGAAAGCCGTGAAATTATTCGTCAGCACCTTGAAGGGACTGACATGGTGTTTGTAACCGCTGGTATGGGTGGTGGTACAGGTACTGGTGCAGCTCCGGTTGTTGCTGAAGTTGCTAAAGAAATGGGGATTTTGACTGTTGGTGTGGTAACGACTCCATTTAACTTTGAAGGTCGTCGTCGTCAAAAGTCAGCTGAACGCGGTATTGAAGCGTTAGAAGCACATGTTGATTCATTGATTATTATTCCTAACCAGCGTTTGTTAAGCGTGTATGGTGATATTTCAATGAAAGATGCCTATAAAAAGGCAGATGATGTATTGTTAAATGCTGTACGTAGTATCTTTGATCTTGTTGTTAATCGCGGTCACATTAACCTTGACTTCGCCGATTTGAAAACTGCAATGAGTACTCGCGGTTACGCAATGATGGGTGCTGGTTTGGGTCGTGGTGAAGACCGTGCGCGTCAAGCTGCTGAACAGGCAATCCGTAGTCCATTGCTTGATAACGTAAATATTATTAATGCCAAAGGCGTGTTAATTAACATTACGGGTGGTGATGACATCACGTTACGTGAAACAGAAATCATTACTGATGTGGTTAACCAAATTGTTGACCTTGATGAAGGCGAAATCTTCTACGGTACAGTATTTGATCCAGATGCGCGTGATGAATTACGTGTAACTGTGATTGCAACTGGTTTGACTCGTAATGCTGCTGATGCAGAACCGAGAAAGCGTAATACAGTGAGCCATACATCAACTCAATCTGCACAATCTGTAGATGAAGATGATGTTCCTGCAATTAATAAACGCCAAAATGCTGAAACTGATGTAAATAATGCACCAAGTTCATCACCGCGTTCTTCGCCAATGAGTATTCAAGATTACTTGAAAAATCAGCAACGTAAGTAATTCAGTCTTCGATCTATTAAAAGGCAGTGTTTAAACACTGCCTTTTTTTATTTTTGATCAATGACTAAATATGCTAACGTATAGCGGTTTTAAAAAAGAAGTTACAAAGCATGGTGAAACAGCGTACTCTCAATCGTGTGGTAAAAGCGAGTGGAATAGGTCTTCATAGCGGTCAAAAAGTGATGATCAATTTCATTCCACATACCGTGGATGGAGGTATTGTATTTCGCCGTATCGATTTGAATCCACCTGTTGATATTCCTGCTAATGCATTGCTTATTCAAGAAGCATTTATGTGTTCGAACCTTGTTACTGGTGATATTAAAGTAGGTACGATTGAGCATGTAATGAGTGCGATTGCGGGTTTAGGAATTGATAATTTAATCGTAGAAGTATCAGCATCCGAAGTGCCAATTATGGATGGTAGTGCTGGACCATTTATTTATCTATTAATGCAAGGTGGCTTGCGCGAGCAAAATGCCCCTAAAAAATTTATAAGAATATTAAAACCAGTTGAAGCTTTAATTGAAGATAAAAAAGCAATTTTTCGACCACATAATGGTTTTCAGCTCAACTTTACCATTGATTTTGATCATCCTGCATTTGCTAAAGAATATCAATCTGCGACAATCGATTTTTCAACCGAAACCTTTGTGTATGAGGTTAGCGAAGCACGAACTTTTGGTTTTATGAAAGACTTAGATTACCTCAAAGCAAATAATTTGGCTTTAGGTGCAAGTCTGGATAATGCCATTGGTGTAGATGATACAGGGGTTGTGAACGAAGAAGGTTTACGATTTGCTGATGAATTTGTTCGACATAAAATTTTAGATGCAGTGGGTGATTTGTATTTACTTGGTCATCAAATTATTGCCAAGTTCGATGGCTATAAATCGGGACATGCTTTAAATAATCAGCTGTTACGCAATGTTCAAAGTGATCCGAGTAATTATGAAATTGTAACATTTAATGACGAGAATGAATGTCCAATTCCATATGTGAGTGTGACATAAGTCATTGTCTTTATTTGTCTATGTTATAATGTAACAATGGATAGTGTGATTTTTATCACAAAATAAGAACGATTCTAATTAAGAAATGGAAAGCTCATCATTTTTTATTGCTTGCCAAACGTAGTAAAGCTTGGCTAAGCTTAGGGTCGCTCACGAAGTCGGCGGCACTACGTAACATTTCTTGTGTTTCCGGGGGGATGGATTTAGAAGGCTCAGATGATGAGGGCGCTGTAGAAATAGTCTTATTTCTTAAGCGAACTTGAATTCTTTGTAAGTCTTTTAGTCCTTCAAGTTGAGATAATTTAGATATATATTGGCTCTGTAAATAGCTGAGTTGACTAATCATTGCCTGATTTTCACCAGTAATAATTAAAGTGCCATTTTGATAACACACGACCTGCCATTGTTCCGGTTGGGGCAATAAGGGTTGGATTATTTTCGTAAGTCTTTGCCATTGCGCGACTTGCGTTGTTAGAAACGTAAGGTTTCCTGTTTTTATGTGTTTTCCGGATTGTTGAAAAACGTTATCGGGTTTAGACATTGATCATTCTCGAATGGTTTCTTGTCTCCATCTTAAGCGTTCATTTCGACTGATATCAAGGAAGAGATCATAAGGAACTTGAGTAAGAACAGTTTCAAGAGGTTTTTATGCACACGCGTCGTATTTTATTAGCATTTTCACTAGCCGCTTCGGCAGCATCGGTTGCTTTTGCAGATTATCAAAATATTAACCAATCTACAGATTCAGATCGATTGGAACAGTTATCAAAAACATTATCTCAAGGTTCATATACGCATCCTGATGATTTAGATCTTCCGGCAAGTGCAAAAGTTTCAGTCACTTTACGCCCGAAAACAGTTGAGCTCAACAATGACTCACTGGCAAAAAAATATGGTAATACTACCGCTAAAAACTCTTTTAATACCTCTTCTTCAAATCCTTATTCTTGGTTAGTTTCTCATCCTCTTCCTGATAGCGTACGTGTTTCTTCTAACTTTGGTGGTCGTACCATGGGTGGTCGTGCAGAGCATCACGGTGGTTTAGATATGTCTGCGCCAAGTGGTACGCCAATCTATGCAACAGGTCCTGGTATTGTAACTAAATCAGGTTGGGGGACAGGTTATGGTCAGTATGTTGAAATCAACCATGGTAATGGTTATTTAACACGCTATGCACACGCTTCACGTTTAATGGTTCGTGTGGGTGATCAGGTTTCTGCTGGTGATCATATTGCTAATGTGGGTTGTACAGGTCGTTGTACTGGACCACATTTACACTATGAAGTAGTTAAAGATGGTCAACGTAAGAATCCATCAACTTACTTAGCAATGTTGCCTTAAATTGTATTTGTTAAAATTTAGGATTATTAAATTTTTGAATCTGAAATGAGATAAAACCTTTCTTAACGCAATTATCGTATAAAAAAACGCCTATATTGGCGTTTTTTTGTTATTTTGAGTCATGCTCGGTCAATGACTATTCATTCAGAAAATAATAGGGCCCCCTCACATTCACCCGTGGCAATAACTTGAGAGGGGCAAAACGTGGTAAAAATACAAAGTAGATTAGAGAACAAGGAACAGGTGAATTATGGCGTTTTACGGTGACTCCGACGCACAAGAAACCCAAGAATGGCAAGATGCATTCGATTCAGTTTTACAACATATGGGAACTGAGCGAGCGGCATTCTTGTTGGAAAAACTTTACCAACAAGCAATTGCTAAGCATGTTCCAATTCAACGTCTCAATACACCTTACTTAAATACAATTTCTGTTGAAGAACAACCTGCAATGCCAGGCGACCAAGATATGGAACGCCGTATTCGTGCATTGATTCGTTGGAATGCCTTAGCAATGGTACTTCGTGCGAATAAAACAGGTGATGATTTAGGTGGTCACTTAGCGAGTTTCGCATCAAGTGCAACATTATATGACGTAGGTTTTAACCATTTCTTCCGCGCAAACAGCAATAGCTTTGGCGGAGATATGATTTATTACCAAGGACACTGTGCTCCTGGTATTTATGCACGTTCATTCCTTGAAGGACGTTTAACTGAAGAGCAGTTAAGTAATTTCCGCCGTGAAGTTGGCGGTAACGGTTTACCAAGCTATCCACACCCATATTTAATGCCGGACTATTGGCAATTCCCAACTGTATCAATGGGTCTTGGCCCAATCATGTCGATTTATCAAGCACACATTCAAAAATATTTGATGAACCGTGGCTTGATCAAAGAAGAAGATCGTAAAGTTTGGGCTTATCTTGGCGATGGTGAGATGGATGAGCCAGAAAGTACTGGTGCAATTTCACTCGCTGGCCGTGAAAAACTTGATAACCTCATTTGGGTTGTTAACTGTAACTTACAGCGTCTAGATGGTCCTGTACGTGGTAACGGTAAAATTATTCAAGAATTAGAATCTTTATTCCGTGGCGCAGGCTGGCGTGTCATTAAAGTAGTATGGGGTCGTCATTGGGATCCGCTACTTGCAAAAGACAGCACAGGCGCTTTAAAAGCGGTGATGGAAGAAACTGTTGATGGTGAATACCAACGCTACCAAGTAAAAGGTGGTGCATATACACGTGAGAAATTCTTTGGCAAGTACCCAGAAGCTGCTGAACTTGTAAAAGATTTAAGCGATGAAGACATCGATAATCTCAACCGTGGTGGTCATGACCCATATAAAGTTTTTGCTGCCTATGCAGAAGCAATGAAAGCTAAAGGTCAACCAACAGTTATTCTTGCAAAAACTGTTAAAGGTTACGGTTTATCTGAAGAAATTGAAGCGGTGAACAAAACTCACCAAATCAAGAAAATGCAGATCGACTCTTTGAAATATGTACGTGACCGTTTTAACCTTCCATTTACAGATGATAAATTAGAAGAGCTCCCATTCTACCGCCCAAGTGAAAACTCTCCAGAAATGAAGTACATGAAGGCGCGTCGTGAAGCACTAGGTGGTTACCTTCCTGCACGTCGTAAAGAGAGTGAAATTTTAGCGATTCCTGAATTGTCTGTATTTGATGCTGTATTAAATGGTTCAGGTGGTAAAGAACAATCTACTACGATGGTAATGGTTCGTTTAATTGCTGCTTTACTTAAAGAAAAAGCAATTAAAGACCGCGTAGTACCAATCGTTCCAGACGAAGCACGTACTTTTGGTTTAGAAGGTATGTTCCGTCAGCTTGGTATTTATGCCGCTCACGGTCAAAAATATACTCCAGAAGACCAAGAACAGTTAATGCATTATCGTGAAGCAAGTGATGGTCACATGCTTCAAGAAGGGATTAACGAAGCTGGTGCGATGAGCGCATGGGCTGCGTTAGCGACAAGTTATTCAACGAATAACTTGCCAATGATTCCAATGTACATGTACTACTCAATGTTTGGTTTCCAACGTATTGGTGACATTGCGTGGGCTGCGGGCGATGCACAAGCTCAAGGTTTCTTGTTAGGTGCAACTGCTGGTCGTACTACATTGAACGGTGAAGGTTTACAGCACCAAGATGGTCATTCACATATCTTGGCAAACACGATTCCAAACTGCGTATCTTATGATCCATGTTTTGGTTATGAATTAGCTGTAATCGTTCATGACGGTTTACAACGTATGTATGTGAACCAAGAGCGTGTGTTCTATTACCTCACTGTAATGAACGAAAACTACGAGCATCCTGCAATGCCTGAAGGTGCTGAGGAAGGCATTAAACGTGGTATGTACTTATTCGAAAAAGACGAAAAAGCGACTGTCCAATTACTTGGTTCAGGTGTAATTCTTCGTGAAGTGATCAAAGCTGCGAAAATCTTACGTGATGAATACCAAATCCACTCAAACGTTTGGAGTGTAACAAGCTTCAATGAGTTATCACGTGATGGTATGGCATGTGAAGAATACAACCGCTTACACCCACTTGCTGAAGAAGTGAAAGAATCTTGGGTATCTAAGCAATTACGTGGTACAGAAGGTATTGTAGTTTCTGCTACAGACCATATGCGTGCGTACAGCGAACAAATCCGTGCTTATCTTCCAGATGGCCGCCCATTTGTTGCATTAGGTACAGATGGTTATGGTCGTTCAGATACGCGTGCGAACTTACGTAGTTTCTTTGGTGTTGATGCTGCACATATCGTTGTTGCTACTTTGAAAAAATTAGCTGACGAAGGTGAAGTAGATGCACGTTTAGTGAAAGATGCAATTTCTAACTTTGAGTTAGATACTGACCGTCCGGTTGCATGGGCTCCACAAGCACATCCGGAAGTTCAGCCAGTTGCTGAATACAATGAAACGCAAACAGGTGAGGGGAACTAAGCATGCAAATTAAGACCCCTGATATTGGTGTAGATAAAGCAGTTGTTGCTGAAATTTTAGTAAAAGTTGGTGACAGCATTGCTGAAAATGACAGTCTTGTTTTGCTTGAGTCTGATAAAGCCTCTGTTGAAGTGCCTAGCACTTCAGCAGGTGTCGTAAAAAGCATATTAATCAAGGAAGGCGATAGCGTAACTGAAGGTACGGTATTGTTTGAACTTGAAGCTGAAGGTGCAGCGCAAGCTGCTCCAGAGCCAACACCGGCTCCTGCGGCTGAAAAGCCAGCTGCTCCAGCACCTGCACAACAAGCTCAAGCTTCAGCTCAACCTGCTGCTACTACATCAACTGCAACTGTTGACGTAACTGTCCCTGACATTGGTGTTGAAAAAGCATTAGTTGGCGAAATCCTCGTTAAAGTGGGTGACCAGATTGATGTTGAGCAAAGCATCGTTGTAGTTGAATCTGACAAAGCAACTGTAGAAGTACCAAGCAGTACTGCTGGTATTGTAGAAAGCATTCAAGTTAAAGAAGGCGATACAGTTAAAGAAGGTGTTGTGCTCATTAAAGTGAAAACAACGTCTGCATCAAGTGCGCCAGTTGAAGCTCCTGCTTCTACAGCAGCCCCTGCGGCAGCACCTGCACCAGTTCAACAAGAAACTGTAGCTGCGGCTGCTACTCAATCTGGACCAGTTGATATTAACGTTCCTGATTTGGGTGTAGATAAAGCAGTTGTTGCTGAAATCTTGGTACAAGTTGGCGATAAAGTTGATGTAGACCAAAGCCTTGTTGTGGTTGAATCTGATAAAGCGACTGTTGAAGTTCCTAGTACTGTTGCTGGCGTTGTGAAAGCGATTCACTTGCAAGCAGGCCAACAGGTTTCACAAGGTATATTGCTTGCAACAATTGAAGCTGAAGGCCAAGCACCTGCTGCGGCACCAGCGGCAAAAGCAGAAGTAGCTCCAGCTCCACAGGCAGCAGCACCTAAAGCGGCAGCTCCTGCTCCGACTCAGGCTGTATCTGCTCCAGCGTCTGGTAGTGACAAGTTAACCAAAGAGCAAGAAGCCGAAAATGCTAAAGTATATGCAGGCCCTGCTGTACGTAAGCTTGCTCGTGAACTTGGTGTGATTTTGTCACAAGTTAAAACTTCTGGTGAGCATGGTCGTGTTGTTAAAGAAGATATCTTTGCCTATGTGAAGACTCGTTTAACTGCGCCACAAGCGGCTCCAGTTGCTGCGGCTGCACCAGCGGTTTCGGGTTTGCCAAAGCTTCCTGACTTCACTGCGTTTGGTGGCGTGGAAGAAAAAGTACTGACGCGTTTGCAGCAAGTATCAATTCCGCAATTGTCGTTGAACAACTTTATTCCGCAAGTTACTCAGTTTGATTTGGCTGATATTACTGAGTTAGAAGATTGGCGTAATGAACTGAAAGGCAACTTCAAAAAAGAAGGTATCAGCCTGACGATTATGGCATTCATTATCAAAGCGGTTGCGTACTTGTTGAAAGAAGAGCGTGAGTTTGCAGGTCATCTATCTGATGATGGTAAATCAGTGCTCTTGCGCAATGAAATCCATATGGGAATTGCAGTAGCAACACCTGATGGTTTAACTGTGCCAGTCCTTCGTAACCCAGACCAAAAATCAATTAAGCAAATTGCAGTTGAATTGGGTGTGTTGGGTCAAAAAGCGCGTGATAAGAAGTTAACACCGAAAGACTTGCAGGGTGCGAATTTCACCATTTCAAGTTTAGGCGCAATTGGTGGTACAGCGTTTACACCACTTGTAAACTGGCCACAAGTTGCAATTTTGGGTATTTCACCTGCAACGATGCAGCCAGTATGGAATGGTAAAGACTTTGATCCGCGCTTAATGTTGCCGTTGTCATTGTCTTATGACCACCGTGTAATTAATGGTGCAGATGCAGCTCGCTTTACAAATAAACTTACGAAACTTCTTAAAGATATTCGTACTTTATTAATCTAATACTTTGAAATAATTAACTAAAACCTCGCTTCGGCGGGGTTTTGTTTTTGATATCTCTTTAATTAAATTTTGGGTTAATCTACAGATTAAGCAAGGTTTATTGAGCGTGAGGAGAAATTTCTCGTTATTAGGTAAAGGAGAAATAGTAAATGTTGGGTTTCCTGAAAATTATGTTGCCCTTACTGTTGATTGTATTTTTATTGATGGGAATATGGGTCAGTATTTTACACTTCCCGTGGGAATGGATGACTTATGTGGTGATGGGTTTTGAGGTGTTTGTAGCTACCTTGATTTTACCCTTTGAATATCAGACAGGAGTAAGTAATAACCATATTGGTTTCCTTCATATAAGTGCTTATTTTGCAGTGTTATTAGGTATTGCACGCTTATTTGTTTGGGCGTGGGTAAAATTTGTTGCTTGAATGTTTGAAAAATAGAGTGACTTGATTATAATAAATACATACTTCATTGGGGAGTAGCCGCTATTTACAGCAAATGTGAATAGGTGATGGTCAACATAATTGTTCAACAGAACATGGTCATCATAGCTTAAACGTCTCATCGTTCCTGAGTTGGCAAGACCTTTGATTTACCACTCTGCAATCATTTTATGATATTTGGCTAGCAGGAGGGGTAGGTCATAGGCATTTATGCTAGCCAGAGAACTAATATGCAAGAATTTCTGATTTCTACATCGATTGTTGCCCTCGCTGAAATGGGTGATAAAACTCAACTATTGGCTCTGCTACTATCTGCGCGTTTCCGTAAGCCAATTCCTATTTTAATTGCGATTCTTTTAGCCACACTCATTAACCATGGTATTTCTGCTGTGCTTGGGCAGTGGATTACAACTGTATTAAGTCCTGAGATTTTGGTTTGGGTACTTGCGGTTGGTTTTATTGGTATGGCGTTCTGGATGCTTATTCCAGATAAGCTCGATGATGAAACTGATAGTATTAATAAATGGCAAAAATTTGGTGTTTTTGGTGCAACCTTTATTTTATTTTTCTTAGCTGAAATTGGTGATAAAACACAAATTGCAACTGTCGCTTTAGCTGCACGCTATGACAGTATTTTCTGGGTAATGCTAGGTACAACAGTAGGCATGATGATTGCCAATGCTCCTGCTGTATTTATCGGTAATAAACTGGCAGAACGTTTACCTATCTCGCTTATTCATAAAATTGGTGCTGCTATTTTCTTAATTGTAGGTGTCTCTACGCTAGTACAACATTATTTCTTTTAAGATATTTAAAGCTGCCATAAAAAAAGCACTCAATTCGAGTGCTTTTTTTATAGGTCATATTAGTAGTTAAACTTCAAAATACATTTATTTAAGAAAGTTTTAGAAGATTGTGCAATTTCTTAATGATTCATTTATAGAATAAGAAAAGTAAAATCAATTTTAAAATATTATGAGAAATATCAATCAATTCATTGCAAGTACTTTAGAATCCCTTTATTTTAGTAGGGATATAAAAATATCTAATATTTAAAGTTTTTTTTGGGGAATTGTATGGGGTTTGAAAAAACAACATCGCAGATACTATTTGATAATGGCGTACATAAATGTATTAGTTTTACCAGTTTGGTTAAAGGGGAAGGCATACAAGCCAATCAATTTTTAATTATTGATCATGAACGAGCAGCTGTAATCGATCCAGGTGGTGATTTGACCTACGTTCCATTAACGATGGAACTTAATAAATATACTCGTCTTAAAAATCTGGACTATGTAATCGCTTCGCATCAAGATCCAGATATTATTACTTCAATGCCTCGTTGGTTAGTTTATACCGATGCTAAGGTAGTTGCCTCTAAATTATGGGCACGATTTTTACCTCACTTAAACTCGTCTTTTATGAGTGAGCGTATGAAAGGTAATTGGGAAGATCGTCTCATTGAGCTGCCAGATCGTGGTCAAGTGATTCAATTGGGCGAATCAAAGCTTGTCATGGTTCCTGCACATTTTCTACATTCGGTGGGCAATTTTCAGTTTTATGATCCAGTTGCCAAAATTTTATTTTCAGGCGATATGGGGGCTTCTATTGTTGAAGATGCAAGTCAGCCTCTTAAAGATTTCGATGCTCATGTGATGAAAATGAAGGCTTTTCATCAGCGCTATATGTGCTCAAATAAAGTCATTCGTTTATGGGTTAACATGGTTCGTCAAATGGATATTGAAATGATTGTGCCTCAGCATGGTACTCCATTTGTTGGCAAAGAAATGATTAACCAGTTTTTAGACTGGATTGAGACCTTGCCATGTGGTGTAGATTTAATGACTGAACAAATTTTCAGCTGTCCAACATAAAAAGTTAAGTTCAATATCTTGAGTCCAATTTGAAATTTTTTTAGGATTTTGCGTCACAGAAAAAATTTTGATGACGAGAATTTGAATAAAAATGTTATCTCAAGTTGCGACTCCAGATGAGTGCCTTCGCTGTGGGGCATGTTGTGCACATTTTCGGGTTTCATTTTACTGGGCTGAGGCTGAGTTCATAGATGAACATCTCGTTGAACCTTTGACACCCGTTTATTCGTGCATGCGTGGAACTAATCAGGCTCAGCCACGATGTCAGGCTTTGACGGGGGAAATTGGTAAAGAGGTGGGCTGCTCTATTTATGCTGTCCGTAGTTCTACCTGTAGAGAAGTACAGATTGCTGATGAACAGTGTAACAAAGCACGTTTGGCGCACCAGTTGATTCCTCTGATTGAAGTAAACCCAGCAGATTCAGAAAATGATCATGACTATGATCAGGTGAGTTAAATATGAACTAACACGATAATAAGTGAGAAATATTTAGAGTAGGTGAATATCTATTGCGGAAAAAGGCAAAGATAATATGAAAATTGCATTGAAATTTGTTTATAATAGCTCACGGAATTTACCAGTGAGATTGTTATGCTGACCATCGTTCAAGAAGCGCTAACCTTCGATGATGTCTTATTACTTCCTGCCTACTCTACTGTTCTCCCAAAAGATGTCTCTCTAAAGACACGTTTAACTCGCGGCATTCATTTAAATATCCCATTAGTTTCAGCTGCAATGGATACAGTGACTGAGTCACGTATGGCGATTGCGATGTCACAAAATGGTGGTATCGGGATTTTGCACAAAAACATGGATATTGCTGCTCAAGCTGCAGAAGTACGCCGTGTGAAAAAATTTGAGGCGGGTATGGTGAAAGACCCTATCACTGTAACGCCTGAAACTACAGTACGTGAACTGATTGCAATTACCAGCGCTAATAACATTAGTGGTGTACCTGTTGTTAAAGACGGCAAGGTTGTTGGTATTGTGACAGGCCGTGATACGCGTTTTGAAACTAACTTGGAACAACCTGTTAGCAACATCATGACAGGTCAAGATCGTTTGGTCACTGTACGTGAAGGCGAGTCTAAAGAAAATATTCAAGCATTATTGCAAAAACACCGTATTGAAAAAGTCTTGGTCGTTGGCGAGAGCAACGAACTTAAAGGCTTAATTACAGTGACTGACTTCCGCAAAGCTGAAAGCTATCCAAACAGTTGTAAAGATGATCTTGGTCGTTTACGTGTTGGTGCTGCTGTAGGTACTGGTGCTGATACACCAAGTCGTGTTGAAGCATTGGTTGAAGCTGGTGTTGACGTTATTGTTGTTGATACAGCACATGGTCACTCTGCTGGTGTAATTGAACGTGTACGTTGGGTGAAACAAAACTTCCCTCAAGTACAAGTGATTGGTGGAAATATTGCAACTGGTGATGCTGCATTGGCATTATTAGATGCAGGCGCAGATGCTGTAAAAGTAGGTATTGGTCCTGGTTCTATCTGTACTACACGTATTGTAGCAGGTATTGGTATGCCACAAATTTCTGCGATTGACAGCGTTGCTAGCGCGCTAAAAGATCAAATTCCTTTAATTGCAGATGGCGGTATCCGTTTCTCTGGTGATATGGCTAAAGCGATCGGTGCTGGTGCAAGCACAATCATGGTCGGTTCACTTCTAGCTGGTACTGAAGAAGCACCTGGTGAAGTTGAATTCTTCCAAGGTCGTTACTACAAAGCATATCGTGGTATGGGTTCATTAGGTGCAATGGCTGGAGCTACTGGTTCTGCTGACCGTTACTTCCAAGACTCAAAAGCGGGTGCTGAAAAATTAGTACCAGAAGGTATTGAAGGTCGTGTTCCATATAAAGGCCCAATGGGTAATATCGTTCATCAAATGATGGGTGGTTTACGTTCATCAATGGGCTATACAGGTTCAGCTGTGATTGAAGATCTTCGCCAAAATGCTAAATTTGTGAAAATTACTTCAGCGGGTATGTCTGAGTCACATGTTCATGATGTAACGATTACTAAAGAAGCTCCAAACTATCGTGTTGGTTAGATTTTAGTAACTAAATCAAGTAAGAAAGCCGTCAGTACACTGACGGCTTTTTGTTTTTGGTGTAAAGTAAATCTGATGAAAAGAGATATGGCAAAATAGCCATATATGAAATAGGCCACGGTTGAAGTGGCGTAAAAATGAGATAAGCTATGAGTTATTTTGGAACGGATGGTATTCGTGGAAAATTTGGGCAAATGCCTATTACTCCAGAGTTTGCTTTAAAACTCGGATTCGCCGCAGGGAAGGTATTAAAACGAACGAGTCCAAAAAATAAACCACTTGTTGTATTAGGAAAAGACACTCGTTTATCGGGCTATATTTTAGAGTCTGCTTTACAGGCTGGCTTAAACGCTGCTGGTGTATATGTTCATTTATTAGGTCCATTACCGACACCTGCGATTGCACATCTTACTCGTGCATTACATGCCCATGCAGGTATTGTAATTTCTGCATCGCATAATCCGTATTATGATAATGGGATTAAATTTTTCTCAAGTGAAGGTAAAAAATTACCGGATTCATTACAAGAAGAAATTAATAAAGAATTAGAAAAGGATTTATTCATTGAGGACACTGCAAATTTAGGTAAAAGTGTTCGTGTAAATGATGCAAATGGTCGCTATATCGAATTTTGTAAATCTACATTTCCTTACCACTTTGATTTAAATAATTTAAAGATCGTGTTGGACTGTGCACATGGTGCAGCCTATAGTGTTGGCCCTTCAGTTTTTCGTGAACTAGGTGCTAAAGTTGTTGCTTTATACAACGAACCAGACGGTTTAAACATTAATGAGAACTGTGGTTCAACACATCCAGAACACTTGCAAAAAGCAGTGGTTGAGCATGAAGCAGATTTAGGTATTGCCTTTGATGGCGATGCTGACCGCGTGGTGATGGTTGATAAGTTTGGTCACTTAATTGATGGTGACCATATCTTGTACATTTTAGCGACTCAAGCTCAGAAAAAACCTGTGGGCGTGGTCGGTACTGTTATGAGTAATATGGCACTTGAAATTGCACTTGAAAAAGCAAAAGTTGGCTTTGTCCGTGCGAAAGTCGGTGACCGTTATGTACTACAAGCATTAGAAGAAAATGGTTGGGTTACAGGTGGGGAACCATCTGGTCATATTTTAACTTTAGATAAGAGCACAACAGGTGATGCGATTATTGCAGCACTTCAAGTGTTAACTGTAATGGTTGAACAGAATAAAGCGCTCCATGAACTAGTTCAGGAATTTGAGTTATTTCCACAAGTGCTGGTAAATATACGTTTAGAACAAATGCTTGATCCGTATTCTATTCCTGCATTGGTTGCTGAATTTGATAAAGCAGAAGCACAGCTTAAAGGGCGTGGGCGTATTTTAGTTCGTAAGTCAGGAACTGAGCCAGTCATTCGCGTCATGGTTGAAGGTGATGACGAACAAGAAGTGAATGCTTTGGCTGAACATTTAGCAAATGCAGTTCGTTCACAAGCACAAGTCGCATAAGGTGTATGGCATGAGTGATGTCATTAAAGATTTAAGCGAATTACGCTTAAGTTATGAACAAGGTGAATTGTACGAGACGCAAGTCGCGAGTAATCCACATGAGCAATTCTTAGGTTGGTTTAATCATGCTTTAGCTGCGAACTTGCACGAACCGTATGCAATGTCGTTAGCAACTGCGAGTGCTAGCGGTCGCCCGCATGTCAGAACTGTATTATTACGTGGTGCCACAGAAGCAGGGTATGATTTTTATACCAACTATGACAGCCAGAAAGGCGCAGATTTGGCAGAAAATCCATATGCTGAACTGTTATTTTATTGGCCAAGTCTAGAGCGTCAGGTACGAGTGGGTGGGTATGTTGTGAAGATTCCTGAACAGGAATCTACTGACTATTACCATAAACGTCCACGTGATAGCCAGATTGCAGCTCATATCAGTACGCCTCAAAGCGGAAAGATCGAAAGTCGAGAGTTGTTACAGCAGCGTTTCCAAGACTTGCAAAAACAAGTTAAAAGCCGTGAAGTACTCGATAAGCCAGAGTTCTGGGGTGGATATCGTCTGCAACCGGACTATTATGAATTCTGGCAAGGGCGACCAAATCGTTTACATGACCGCTTGAGTTATGAAAAAATCGAAGGTCAATGGACGTTGCACCGACTGATGCCTTAAATGACAAAAATACAAATTAAACAAAGACCTTTATTGACACGCCCTGAACAGTTTCAGGGCGTGCCTCCGTTTATTGCCGAGATTTTGGCAAGACGTGGAGTGCAATCTGAACAAGAACTTGAGCTAAAACTTAAGAACCTGCTTGCGCCAGAGCTCAAAGGAATGGAGGCTGCTGTCGCATTAATGGACCAAGCCATTGATGAGCAGAAAAAAATTGTGATTGTGGGCGACTATGATGCCGATGGTGCAACCAGCACAGCTTTAATGATACTTGTGCTTCGCGACATGGGAGCACAAGTCGACTATTTGGTTCCAGATCGTTTTAAATATGGTTATGGCCTTACTCCAGCCATTGCTGAGCTTGCTCATCAAACTTATCAACCCGATCTATTAATTACGGTAGATAATGGAATTTCTAGCCATGCTGGTGTTGATGCAGCACATGCTCTAGGCATGCAAGTCATTATTACCGACCATCATCTAACGACCAAAGAGACCCCGCTTGCTGAGGCGGTGGTAAACCCAAACCAATTAGGCTGTGAGTTTCCAAGTAAAGCACTTGCTGGTGTTGGGGTTGCTTTTTATGTGCTTGCCAATCTGGCGAGTCTACGTAGTAGACAAGGCAAAAGTACCAGTAAAGTCACACAATATTTAGATTTAGTCGCTTTGGGAACCTATGCCGATGTGGCTGTTCTAGACTATAACAACCGTATATTGGTCGATGCGGGTGTAAAACGCATCCAGCAATATAAGTGTCGAGTAGGAATCTTAGCCTTACTCGATATCGCAGGTCGAGAAGCTACTTCAATACGTGCTCAAGACTTAGGATTTGTTCTTGGTCCGCGTATTAATGCAGCAGGGCGTATGGAGAGCATGCGTATTGGGATCGAGTGTTTATTAGCAGATTCAATTGAAACAGCATACCCCATTGCTCAACAATTAAATCAGTTAAATATAGATCGCCGTCAAATTGAAGGGGAGATGAAGCAACAAGCTTTATCGGCCTTAGATACTCTGCAACTTTCACAGCAAGATATCCCTGCGGCGCTTGTTCTATTTGAAGAAAACTGGCATCAAGGTGTGATTGGTATTGTTGCGGGCCGTCTAAAAGAACAGTTCCATCGACCAACGATTGTTTTTGCACCCGATGAAGATGGCATTCATATTAAAGGCTCGGCACGTTCCATTGATGGTGTCCACATTCGAGATACCATTGAACAAGTTGCCGAACAGCATCCTGAGTTGGTGAGCCATTTTGGTGGGCATGCTGCAGCAGCAGGTTTGACGATACGTAAAGAAAACTTTGAGGCTTTTAAAACAGTATTTAGTAACTGTGTGGCTTCAATCGATGAATCTATCTTTCAAGCGACATTATGGACTGATGGTGAGCTACCTGTTTCTGCTTTGCAGTTAGATACCTTGAACTGGATTGAACAGTTAGGCCCGTGGGGACAAAAATTTCCACTGCCTCAATTTGAAGGATATTTTAAAGTTATCGATTTCCGTTGGCTCAAAGAGACACACTTAAAACTTAAATTGGCTTTAGATCAATATAGTTTCGATGCAATTGCTTTTAACGCAGCAGGCCGATTTGACTTTGATCCTATGCGTGACTATGTACATTTAGTCTATGAAATAGATCGTAATGTTTTTAATGGTAATGTAAGTTTACAGCTGCGAATTGTGCATTTAAAACAATAAAAAATCCGCTCAATTGAGCGGATTTTTTTAATCTAGGTAAGATTAGAAGCGGTATGCTGCACGAACACCATAAGTGTTGTCGTTATCACCGAAACCAATACGACCTTCAACACTTACTTGCTGATTCAAGAACTTTTTAGCATTAATGCCCCATTCGTCTTTATCAGTTAAGTCATTGTTGTAGTAGTCCACACCTAAACTTAAAGTTTTATCGATGTAGTAGTCGCCACGAACTTTATATTCGTCAAGGTCACCAAACGCACCGTAAGCTTCAAGGTTTACGTCATGTTGACCAACTTGAGTTACGTATTTTGCACGAACGGTAGGATCTGCACCGTCTTTACCATCTTTTTCGTCATAACCTTTAACACCTAAAGCAAGTAACAAACCAGGTGCTGGTAAGTAACCTACTTCAGCCGCATAAGTTGTAACTTTCTGGTCGTAGTTTGTGTTGTCGATCTCACGTTCATTTCTGCCTACATCACCGCTAAGGTAGAAGTCAGTATTAGGAACATAGTATTCAACACCTACGCCGTATTGAGTATCTTTAGTACCGCTGTTATCGCCATAGTTAACGTGTGCGTTAACGTTGCTTGCACGGTTTAAGAATGCTGCTTCAGCAAGCGGTGCATTACGTGTTTGAACAGGGTTGAAATAATATGTACCATCAACACCAAATTTGCTTACGCTGCTACCGTTATCTGGATCAAGATAAGTGTAAGAACCACCAACTTCAGCTTGGTAAGCGTTTGCTGCGCCACTTACTGCAAGCGCAGATAAAAGAGCTGATGCAATTGCTAGTTTTTTCATGGAATCTCTCCCCTCTAAAAACGATTTTATAAATGTTTTGTTACAACTTTTAGTCTAGAGCAAAATCATTTAGCGTCAATCTTGCACGAGTAACTGTACTGTAACCATGTGCTTTTTTTGTAAATTTAATTAAATTAAGTAATTGATTTAAATGCATAAATACATAATGTTTTATTTTATTAAAATTGAGGATATTTTGTGTAGAAACTCAAAAATGCTGGAAAAGTACCCAATTTTGTATGGGGATGTTACGAATAAAGCTTAAAATCTTCTGAAAGAAATAAAAACTTTTTAAATTGAAAATATGAGTTAAAGATTAAAGCAGGTTCGAAGATAACCATAGCTATGATAAAATATTCGACTGTTTATCTGCTTTTATGGGAACACTCGCGTGGAAATTAATCCTTATCTAAACCAATTGAAAGACTTAACTGATCGTAGCCAAACACTACGGGGGTATCTTTGACTACGATCTGAAAAAAGAGCGTTTAGAAGAAGTTTTACGTGAGTTAGAAGATCCTGCGATCTGGAATGATCAAAACCGTGCTCAGGCAATGGCAAAAGAAAAGGGCGAACTAGAAAACGTTATTAATGTATTAGATGGCTTGTCTACACAGCTTGAAGATGCCAAAGCAATGCTGGATTTAGCTGTTGAAGCTGATGATGAAAGCTTGTTGGTAGATGTCCAATCTGAGCTTGGTGCTGCTGAAGAAGAATTAGCAAAACTTGAATTCCGCCGTATGTTTAGCAACCCAATGGACCCAAATCCTTGCTATGTCGAGATTCAAGCAGGTTCAGGCGGTACAGAAGCACAAGATTGGGCTTCAATGTTATTACGTATGTATATGCGCTGGATTGAGCGTCACGGTTTTAAAGCAGAACTTATGGAAGTATCTGACGGTGACGTAGCAGGGATTAAATCTGCAACGATTCGTGTTGAAGGTGAATATGCATATGGCTGGTTACGTACAGAATCAGGTGTACACCGTTTAGTGCGTAAGTCACCATTCGACAGTGGTAACCGCCGTCATACTTCATTCTCTGCGGTGTTTATCTCACCGGAAGTTGATGACAATATCGAAATCGATATTAATCCTTCTGATGTTCGTACTGATACTTACCGTGCATCTGGTGCAGGTGGTCAGCACATTAACAAAACAGATTCAGCAGTTCGTTTGACGCACATTCCATCTGGTATTGTGGTTGCGTGTCAAAACCAGCGTTCACAACATGCGAACCGTGATCATGCATGGAAACAGTTACGTGCAAAATTGTATGAACTAGAAATGCAAAAACGTAATGAAGCTGCTCAAGCACTTGAAGACTCGAAGTCTGATATTGGTTGGGGTAGCCAAATTCGTTCTTATGTACTTGATGACTCTCGTATTAAGGACTTACGTACAGGTGTTGAAAATTCAAATACTGGTGCAGTTCTTGACGGTGACCTTGATCGTTTCATTGAAGCGAGTTTAAAGCAGGGGTTATAAGAGTTTTTCGAACTTTTAGTTCTCTAAAACTCTTAAATTTTTAGCGATTAAAACGGCAAAGCAGTTCAGTGATCGGAAGTTAATCGGAAAAATACGATATGAATATCGAAAAAAATGGATATGAATATCGAAAAAATGCGATATTATGTTTTCGAAATGCTGAACAAAGCTTTGTTCGTTTAAAAGACGTGTTGAGCCTATGGATATTGATGCAATTAGCAAAGCCCTAGCCAATCCTCTGCGTCGGCAGATTCTGCAATGGTTAAAAGAACCTGCGCATTATTTACCGGTAGAAGAGTGTGGTGGTAGTTTTGAAAAAGGGGTTTGCGCAGGTCATATTGAACGTTTGGGTA
The DNA here is from genome assembly GCF_046557555.1 of Acinetobacter sp. H1(2024). Taxonomy (NCBI): domain Bacteria; kingdom Pseudomonadati; phylum Pseudomonadota; class Gammaproteobacteria; order Moraxellales; family Moraxellaceae; genus Acinetobacter; species Acinetobacter sp. H1(2024). Next base: position 321,305 of record NZ_JBKGFO010000003.1, on the reverse strand, counting down.
AAGTAGCTCAGTCTACAATGTCCAATCATTTGTCTGTATTACAGCAGGCCGGTCTCATTCAGGTCCAAAAATATGGGCAGTGGTCTTATTTTTCACGTAACGAAGCTTTGATTCAGCAATATATCGAACATTTAAAACAAACACTTTAAAACAAATAAAGTGTAAGTCGAGGCGATCATGGCTGAACTCAATACTCCCTTAACAGTTGGTGATTTTGAAATTAAAAATCGACTGGTAATGGCCCCCTTAACACGTGCACGTAGTGGCGAAAGCCGTGTTCCAAACGACTTAATGGTGGAATATTATCAGCAACGTGCAAATGCTGGTCTCATTCTCACGGAAGCAACAGTGATTGGTTCAAAAACTGTGGGTTATGCAGACACCCCTGGACTATGGTCACAAGAGCAGGCACAAGCGTGGAATAAGATTATTGACGCAGTTCATGCACAAGGTTCAAAAATTGTAGTCCAGCTTTGGCATGTGGGCCGTATTTCAGACCCTGAACTTTTAGATGGTGATATTCCAGTTGCACCAAGTGCGATTCAACCTGCGGGTGAAGTGAGTCTATTACGCCCTAAACGCCCATTCGTAAAACCACGCGCACTTTCAATTGAAGAAATTCAAGAAGTTGTAGCTCAATATAAACATTCAGCAGAACTGGCTAAAGCAGCAGGTTTTGACGGTGTTGAATTGCACGCTGCAAATGGTTATTTAATTGACCAGTTCCTTCAAAGTAATACTAACCAACGTGATGATGAGTATGGTGGTCCTGTTGAAAACCGTGCTCGCTTGTTATTAGAAGTGGTTGATGCCTTTATTGAAGTGTGGGGTGCTGGCCGAGTAGGTGTACATATTGCACCGCGTGGTGACTCTCATGATATGGGGGATGAAAATCCGTTAGCGACATTCGGTTATGTGGTTGAACAATTGAGTCAACGTAATGTAGCTTTCATTTTCTCTCGCGAATACGAAGCTGCCGATAGTATTGGTCCGCAATTACGTGAAAAATTTAATGGTGTGTGGATTGCCAATGAAAATCTGACACCAGAGTCGGCAAAACGTATTTTACGTGAAGGTCAGGCAGATGCAGTATCTTTTGGTAAGGCTTATATTGCCAACCCAGATCTTTTGCAACGTTTAGAGCAAGGTCTACCATTAAATGAACTTCAACCAGCGACTTTATATGCTAAAGGCGCTGAAGGTTATACAGACTATCCTGCTTTAGAAGCTTCATAAATTCATTCTATTATTAAGTTTTTCTTTTTACTGAACTTGCTCTTTTGTTAGTTCAGTCAATGACTTTTCTTGTATATGGTAGAGTTTAGGTATCGAAACTCTGCCATTTTTTTTATCTATGTTATATTTTCCCCAGTTTTTAAATTTCGACTATTTGAGGCAAACCGCTTGGCGACCCCATTTTGGTACAACACAGCACTCCATTTATTAAAACCGTTTTATCGCTGGCGAATAAAAAGACGTGCAGAAAGTCTGGAATTATATCATCAGGAATGTCTGGAAAGATTTGGGCCGTTTGAAGATCCGAAGAATGTAAAAGCCATCTGGTTTCATGCTGTTTCAGTCGGGGAAACCAATGCTGCACAGCCACTCATTGAGCACTATCTCAAACTTGGACAGCCAGTTTTAGTGACCAATACTACAAAAACAGGTCAGGCACGTGCCAAGTCACTTTTTTTAAAAGAACCGTATCTAGATTTATTTCAAGCAGTCTATTTGCCTGTAGACCAAAAACCGCTTTTAAAACAATTCTTCGAATCATACAAACCGAGACTTTTAGCATTAGTTGAAACTGAGCTTTGGCCCAATTTAATTGATCAAGCCAAATTGCAGCATGTGCCTTGTTTGTTGCTTAATGCTCGCCTATCTGAAAAGTCAGCAAAGGGCTATAGTAAAGTCTCAAGTTTAACTGCCGGTATGTTAAAGCAAATCGACTGGGTATTAGCACAAGATAGTGCAACCCGTCAGCGTTATGTCGAGCTTGGTTTAGATGAGCATAAAAGTCAGGTCGTTGGAAATATTAAGTTTGATATTCATGCGCCCGAGGCTTTTATAAAACAAGCTGCCCAATTGCATCAGCAGTGGTATTTGGAAAACCGTCAGGTTGTGACGATTGCCAGTACACATGCACCCGAAGAACAACAAATTTTGGAGGCACTTGCACCTCATTTAAATTCCAATCGTGAGTTGGTATGCATAGTTGTGCCTCGTCATCCTGAACGCTTCGATGAAGTATTTGAAATTTCTCAAAATTTAAATTTAGTTACGCATCGTAGAAGCATGGGGCAAAGTATTCATGCCAGCACGCAGGTTTATTTGGCCGATAGCATGGGTGAGCTTTGGTTATGGTACGCCTTAAGTCAGGTGTGCTTTGTAGGTGGTTCTTTAAATGAGCCGGGTGGTGGACATAATATTTTAGAACCTATGGTTTTAAATGTACCTACAGTGGTAGGACCTCGTTATTTCAACTTTCAAACAATTGTTGATGAGTTCATTGATGAAAATGGGGTACTTATTGCTCAAGATGCACAGCAGGTCGTTGATATCTGGCTAGCTTGTCTTGCAGAACCTGAAGCTACTGAACAGCTCGTTACACAGGCGCATAAAGTATTGCAGCGTAATCAAGGTTCGCTACAAAAACATATAGGGGTGATTAACAGGTATTTGGCCGAAAAACCATGAATATTGTTTTACTAGAACCTGAAGATACTCAGTCAGAAATCTGGTCGATTCATTCAAAGCGCCAATTACAACATTTACGTGAACATCTTGATATTACGGTTGGCCAAAATCTGAAAGTTGGTATTCGTAATGGCGCGCGTTATGTCACAGAAATTGTTTCGATTGATGAGCAAGAAGTATGTATACGCCCTATTCGTGAAGAAGCAGTACCGGCAAAACTTCCAGTTCATTTAATTGTGGCTTTACCAAGACCTAAAGTTTTACGCCGTTTAATCATGGATAGTGTGACTTTAGGTGTTGAAAAAATAAGCCTAATTCATAGTTATCGAGTTGATAAAAGCTATTGGCAAACCCCATTTTTACAGCAAATAGATAACTATGTGACGCTTGGACTTGAACAAGCAGGTGACACCATCGTTCCTCAAATTCAAATGTATAAACGTTTTAAACCTTTTGTTGAAGACGTTTTGCCAATCCTCATTTCAGAAAAATCTCCTGCCTATGTGGCTCACCCTTATGCCGAGCAGAGTATGCCGAACGGTATTGGCCATACATGTAGTGTCGTTGTGGGTCCTGAAGGTGGCTTTATTCCTTATGAAGTTGATTTACTCACGAAAAACGGCTGCCAAGCTGTGAGCTTAGGCAACCGTATTTTAAGAACAGAAACGTCTATTTCTTATATTCTAGGGCGTTTATTTAGCTGAGTTATCCGCATTCAATGGTAAATGATTTGCAGCCATTTTTAATTCCTGAATTGGGTAAGGAATATTAATGCCATTTGCATTGAAGGCTTGTTTTACTTCGGCTTGAATAGTGCTTGTAGATGATGAAATATCTGTCTCAGTGGTATTAATCCACCAGCGTACCGTAAGGTTAACTGAGAAGTCGGCTAGAGCTGTTACGTTAACCGAGAAAGCAGGCTGACTCAGCACATTTCGGTCATTATTGAGAATATCTAAAATAATTTGTTTCGCTTTTTGCTCATCGTCGTCATAGCCAATACCGACTACGAACTCACAGCGTCGTTGTTGGTAAGCCGTATTTACCGTTAAAGCACTCGTATAAACAGTTGCGTTTGGAATAACGATACGACGGCCGTCTGGTGAGCGTAAGAAGGTTGCACGAATCTGAATATCTTCAACAGTCCCTTCAAGTGAATTCACTACAATCGAATCGCCAATACGGAATGGCTCGCTCAATAAAATCAAAATACCTGAAAGCAGGTTTTGGAAAATATCTTTAAATGCAAAACCAATTGCGACCGAACCAATACCCAATGCACTCATGAGTTGGCCCGGCGTGAACCCTGGAATCATAATGACGAGAGCAATTAAGAAACCAAAGAATAAAATTGTTGTACTGCCGACACGGTTTAAAACAAGTACCAGATTTTGGCGAGTATAAGAGCGATTTTCTAAAGTCTTACGAACAAAGAACTTAAATAATTTGGTCAGTAGCCAAAAAATAATAAAAACGGTAATCGCAATGCAGATATAAGGTACACGTTCCCAGAAACTATCTACAATTTTGTCGATAGTGGTATATGCATCATGATATTTCTCGGTATGTGCTAAAACCGTTTGAGTGGTTTTAGTACCCGCTTCTTGCAACAGTTCGCCTGTATTTTTTGCAACATCCGTTAAGGATTTTTGTTCATCAGCCACGGCAAGTCTCGATTGAATAAATTCATGAAAGCTATTTTTCAGCTTCCATCATAGTAGGAGATAAAATGTGCGCCTACTATAATGAGTTCAACTAAATAATAAAGTGTTTTTTAATTAAAAGTATTGCGTTCCTTTTTGTAAGATTTGTGTTGGTGTTTCTAGGGTATCGGTCCCAGAGAAATAATAAAAAAAGCCTGCTGTGGAAATGAGACTAATTAAAATAGCGAATAAAATAAGCCAAGCCATCAGTTTTTCTATAAATGTTGAAGGTCGAGCTGGACCATATTGATTTGGACCTGCTGTACCAGAAGCAAGTAGTAAATAGATCATGAAAAAGAACTGTATGACGGGAATGAACAATAGTAATCCCATCCAGCCACTCTTATTTAGATCGTGCAAACGTCGAACAACCAGAACAATATTTAAATAAATCAAAAATAGCCAAAAAGCCCAGACCACTAAAGCACTTACGCCAGAAAGAGAACTGTAAAACTCAAAATTAAATAGATTACTTGAAAGCTGAAAACTTCCAAGAAATGAAGCCAAAATGAAATAACCTATAAGAGTGACTAAATAAATTAGGCCATAACCGCCCAAATAACTCATGCGGTTAAAGCGACCATGAATTGAAAAAGGGCTATCTTTAAATGGAAGTTGTGGTGGACGTGAAGAGGGCGTTTCGGCAAACATATTATTTTATTCCTGTGCTGCGTCTAAAAGGTAAAATAATCTTTGTTGATGGTCAAAACCATCAAATCTTCAAAAAATTATAAAAGTAATACGAGGGTCTGTTTATATTTTATCTATGATTGCGACAGAGAATACTTTTTAGATGATGTTAGACAGATATTATGAATATTTAGTCATTCTAAATGAATAATGTCTAACGACACAGCATCAAAAAGTATTTCTGTCCCAAAGGGTTGTAGCTAAAATTACCCAAAACTGCGTTATGAAATTTGACAATAGGGGTGCTATTTTCTGCATTTCATGCCTTGTTTCGTGAAATTTTAGCTTACAACGCAATTTATATATAAAGTATGAACAGACCCTATAGACAAATGTTTTAAATCAACTTAATTTTATAAAAATATTCACAATTTCGTATGTTTGAGTAAGTGGTTAATATATGACCAAAGTCGGATTGTTTTGACTTTGAGAGAGTCATCATACTGAAAAGGCATACAAATAAGATCCAGTAAAATAATAGCCACAGTCTCGAGATGGGATGCACAAGATCAAGGAAGTTGCGTATGAATGAGATCTATCCGGTACCAGAGGAATTTAAAAAAACAGCTCGTACTGTTGAAGCAGACTACTTTAAACGTTATCAACACTCTATCGAGAACCCAGATGAATTCTGGGCAGAGCAAGCTAAAATTGTCGATTGGATAAAGCCATTTACCCAAGTTAAAAATACCAGTTTTGACAAAGACAATTTCAAGATTGAATGGTTTGCCGATGGCGAGTTGAACGTGTCAGCAAACTGCTTGGACAGGCATCTTAAAGAACATCCACATAAACCTGCCATTATTTGGGAAGGTGACCATCCTTCTCGTCATAAAATCGTTTCTTATAAAGAATTACACGATGAAGTTTGTCGCTTTGCCAACGTTTTGAAGAAATATGGCATTGGTAAAGGTGACCGGGTTGTGCTGTATATGCCAATGGTGACTGAGGCTGCAATTGCCATGTTAGCCTGTGCCCGTATTGGCGCGGTTCACTGCGTGGTATTTGGTGGCTTCTCGCCAGACTCGTTGGCAAGCCGTATTGAAGACAGCCAAGCTAAACTAGTAATTACTGCAGACTCAAGCCTACGTGCTGGAAAACTATTACCCCTTAAAGAAAACGTTGATTTAGCTTTAGCATTACCGGGTACCGAGTGCGTTGAAAACGTAATTGTGGTTTACCGCAATGCAAATCCGATTGAAATGAAGCCGGGCCGCGATTTGTGGTATCACCTCATTATTATGGAGGTAGATGCAAACTGTCCTCCAGAACCAATGAAGGCAGAAGACCCTTTATTTATTCTCTATACCTCGGGCTCAACAGGTAAACCGAAAGGGGTGTTGCATACTACAGGCGGTTATCTGGTTTATGTAACCAGTACTTTTAAAGAAGTCTTCGATTTAAAACAAGACGATGTGTATTGGTGTACAGCCGATATTGGTTGGATTACAGGGCATAGTTATCTGATTTATGGGCCGTTGGCAAATGGTACGACGACCTTAATGTTCGAAGGTGTACCTCAATATCCAACATGGGCACGTCTTGGTCATGTGGTCGATAAACATAAAGTTTCTATTTTATATACAGCACCAACTGCGATTCGCGCCATGATGCGAGAGGGTGATTCGTTTGTACGTGAGAGTAATCGTAGCAGTTTGCGTTTACTTGGTTCGGTTGGTGAGCCAATTAACCCAGAAGCTTGGAACTGGTACTACAACGTTGTTGGCGAAGGCCGCTGTCCGATTGTTGATACATGGTGGCAAACCGAAACAGGCGGTATTTTGATTGCCCCATTACCGGGTGCAACAGCATTAAAACCGGGTTCGGCAACGCGTCCGTTATTTGGTATTCAACCAGCCATTGTAGATGGTGAAGGTAATGAGCTAGAGGGCGCGGCTGAAGGTAACCTTGTAATTAAAGATTCATGGCCGGGTCAGATGCGTACCATTTGGGGTGACCCTGATCGCTTTATCGAGGCGTATTTCTCAACCTTTAAAAATACTTATTTTACAGGTGATGGTGCTCGCCGTGATGAAGATGGTTATTACTGGATTACAGGTCGTGTTGACGATGTCTTAAACGTTTCAGGTCACCGTTTAGGTACGGCTGAAATTGAAAGTGCTCTTGTTTCGCATGAGTCAGTAGCAGAAGCAGCCGTAGTGGGTATGCCACATGATATTAAAGGTCAGGGTATTTGTACTTTCGTGACCTTACAAGCGGGTGTTCCAGAGTCGGAAGAACTGCGTAAAGAGTTAATTAACTGGGTACGTAAAGTACTCGGGCCAGTAGCTTCGCCAGATGCCCTGCACTGGGCGCCAGCATTACCGAAAACGCGTTCTGGTAAAATCATGCGCCGTATTTTAAGAAAGATTGCGGCAAATGAGCTGGATAGTTTAGGTGATACTTCAACCTTAGCTGAACCTGCTGTAGTAGAGCAGTTAATTGCAACGGTTTATCCCGATAGACAAAAATAATCTCTAAAAAAGCCCCTAAGGGGGCTTTTTTATTAAGCACCATTAAGAGCTTGCTAGAAAGTCAGTCGTATTTTGTACATTTGCAAATGTACTAAGCGCAGTTAAAAAAGCTATTTGCACGTCTTCAGCTTTTACGGTCTTTCCAGCATAGCTTAAATCACGTGTTGCGGTGGCATCTGCAATTAAGATAGGTTGATAGCCAAGCTCTTTGGCTGCACGTGTCCCTGAATCAATACACATATGTGTCATCATGCCTGTAATCACGAGTTGATCAATTTGGTGCGCTTTTAAAAGTTCTTCTAAATTAGTTTCTAAAAAACTATTTGGATAATGCTTTGTCACGATTAATGAATCACTGCCAGCACTAAGTTCAGGATGAAGTAAAACCCCATCTGTATTTTCTTGAAAGAAGCTGGCTTGTGGCGGGTTAATATGTTGCACATAAATAATCGGTAAATTTTTCTCGTTAAAATATTGTTCAAGCTGCTTTATTTTATCGAGCGCTTGATCTGGTCCAACCAATTCCATTTTGCCATTTTTAAAATAATCATTTTGAACATCGATAACTAATAGTGCTTGTTTCATGAGAACACTCTTGTTTGTATAAGATAAAACAAGGTTATTCTCTACTGGCAAAATCGGCTATAGTCCTATGAAAGCATTAACGCCAGTTTTCTTTCGCCATGAAAAATGAATATTGAATTAGACCCGATTGATCTAAAAATTCTTGCATTACTCAAGCAAGATTCCCGCTTAACCAATAAAGAAATCGGGCAGCGAGTTCACCGGACGGGGCAGGCTGTGGGTACTCGAATTGCTCAATTAATGGATGCAGGGGTTATCAAAAATTACACCATTGCTGTTCAATATTCGCATAAACAATTTATTCATTTGCATTTAAATGAACAACGCGCTTTTGAAGAAATTGAAAATTTAGTGAAGCAATATGAGCAAATCGATGAATGCTTTAAAGTCATGGGCAATGCTTGCTACATGATTGTCAGTCATTTTGAATCTGCAGCATTAAATGAATTTATTGAGGTACTTTCGAAATGGTGTCGCTATTCAGTTGAAACGGTGATTCGAGAAGTTGAGAAACCTTAAAAAATAAAAGCTCCAAGCCGAGTCTTGGAGCCAATAAATCTTTATTTTAGTTTGTTGTTTTTATTATCTTGCGCTGTTTTTAACTGGAGTTTTTTAGGCTGATTTCGCTTGGATTTCTACCTCCTTTTCCTGTTGAAGTTCTAACTCACGAACGAGCGGTAGAACTTTTTCTCCGAAATATTCCACCTCTTCAATAAAGTGTAGGAATCCGGAAAGAATTAGATCAACACCTACATTTTTAAGCGCCACAATACGCTCTGCAATTTGCTGAGGTGTACCAATCAAATTGGTTTTGAAACCGTCGTTATATTGCACTAAATCTTCAAAAGTTGATTTTGCCCAGTTACCTTGTTGCTCTGGAGAAGCTGCACCTGCTTCACGAGTTGCATCGCCAAAAGCATTTACGGCTTCAGTATTGGCTTTATCAATAATTTCTTGAAGTACCGCTTTTGCTTCTTCTTCGGTATCTCTAGCAATAATGAAAGCGTTCACACCAATTTTGACCTGATGGTTATTGGCTTTTGCTTTGATACGAATATCTTCTACTTGTTTTTGAATTTCTTCGACAGTATTGCCGTTAGTGAAATACCAGTCAGATACGCGTGAAGCCATGTCACGTGCAGCCCGTGAACTACCTCCTTGAAACACTTCAATATGAGGCTTTTGCAGAGGTTTTGGTTTAAGTGTGTAGTTTTGGAACTGGTAGTATTTACCATCGAAACTATAGTTATCGGTGGTCCAGATTCCTTTTAGCGTACGAATAAACTCTTCAGAGCGGACATAGCGCTCGTCATGCTCTGGCCATTCCTCACCAATCGCATCAAACTCGCCTCTGAACCAGCCACTTACAACATTAATCGCAATACGGCCTTCAGTTAAATAATCAATTGTAGCGAGCTGTTTAGCTGCCAGTGCCGGTTTCCAAGGGCCGGGCAGAATAGCCGCAATCACCTTAAGCTTTTCAGTTTTTGCCAGTAATGCATGACTGAAACTCACGGATTCATGCTGGTTTTCTGCCCCATAGCCCGCCGTAAAACGAATTTGAGTGAGCGCATATTCAAAACCATTGTTTTCGGCTGCCTGAGCAAGTCGAACATTGTAGTCATAACTCCAGTCTGTACGCTGTTCGATGTTGCTCACAACAAGGCCACCGCTTACATTCGGTACCCAATAAGCAAATTTAATCGGTTGTTGTAATTGCGTCATGGTGCGCTCTCCCATTCGTTATTTTTATTTAGCGATATTGCGCTTAGGCAACATGCGTTAATGATTTACCAGACTTGTGATGCAAACGAGACTCTGCTGCATCAAGATTTGGTACAGCTGCTGAAGGTAATACTTCTTCTTGCTCAATTTGCTTATTAATACCAAGCTCTTGATTTGCTTGCTGAGATTTAGATTTGATAACTTCAGCACGTTTACCTTTTGCTGGCGCCCATTCTAAAATTGGCAATGCACGTGCTACTGCTAGCGTGATACGGTCAGATAATTGCTCGCTTTTCACTGTATATTCAGGAGTAAAGTCACGATCTGTCGCATAAACACCAATCGGTAAAGTTTGTGCTTGGAAGAAACTAAACAATGGACGAAGTTGATGTTCGAGTACCAAGGCATGGCGATCACTACCACCTGATGCTGCTAAAAGTACAGGCACGTCAACCAACGCAGTTTGTTCAACAAAATCGAAAAAGTGCTTGAAAAGACCTGTAAAAGAAGCACGGTAAACAGGAGTACCTACAATTAACGCATCTGCCGCTTCAACTGCTGCAAGATCATCTTGTACACGCTGCGGAAGTTGATTGCGATAAAATGCACCACCAAGTAATGGCCCAATTTCGCTTAATTTAATAAAATGAACTTTAACATCGATTGCTTCTGATAATTCATCAAGAATGGCTTGAACCAGACTTTCGGTTTTAGATGGGGTATTTAAGCCACCAGAAACGGCAACAATATTTAAAGGTTTTGGTGATGTGATACCAGTCATAATTTGGTCCTAAGCCTAAAAAAGAACATTGGACTTATTAATCAACATCAACGATAAACTGTAAAATAACGAAATTGGTCAACCTTATCAGTTTTAAATATAAAAGATTAATCATGGATTTTTATAGTTTGGTTTTCTATTAAGCTACTGTTTTTATTTTATATAATTATAGATGATATATTTTTTATAATAAAAAAGAAGCTTATATAAAAAACAGATTAATTTTTATTAAAAGTTAAAAAAACATCTCAAAATTTTGTCTAAGTTATGCATTTATCAATATTTTGCATAAAAATGGATACGATGAACGTATCTTTCATCTAAATAGTAGGGTTACAATAGGCCATACTTATGCTCAAGATTACTTTAATCGCTTATGAATATTTTAATCGTTGATGATCATCCTTTGTTTCGTCATGCTTTAATTCAAGCAGTACGTTATAGCCTGCCACAGGCACAAATTCATGAAACAGCTTCGGTTGATGAGTTTTATGAGCGTTTGGAAAATGGGGCAGAACCTGACCTAGTGTTACTCGATTTAAATTTACCGGGTGCTTCAGGTTTCTCCGCTCTCGTTTATGTAAGAGCTCAGTATCCTGCTATTCCAATTATTGTCGTTTCTGCGCATGAAGAAACTTCAATAATTCAGCGTGCAATTGCGCATGGCGCGATGGGTTATATTCCTAAATCGGCTCATCCAAGTCATATTGGTGAAGCGATTCGTCAAGTTTTAGATGGCGAAATTTGGTTACCACCAAACCTACCGTCAAATCTTAATCTTGATCCGAGAGCGGCAGATGAAACTGCTTTAGCGGAACGTATTCAGTCTTTAACGCCTCAGCAGTTCCGTGTTTTAATGATGGTTGCTGAAGGTTTGCTAAATAAACAGATTGCCTATGAACTCGATGTTTCAGAAGCAACCATTAAAGCGCATGTAACCGCTATTTTTAGAAAATTAGGTGTACAAAATCGTACCCAAGCTGTATTAGCAATTAGCGCATTAAATATTGAAGATAAGAAAATTTAAAAAATAAAAAAAGACCTCAATTGAGGTCTTTTTTATGTTCCACTTAGGCAAGGCAATCTTGCTTAGGTGTGAGGCTGTCGCAGTACAGTGGGTTAAGAGCACATTGCAAATCATCGATCTGTTCTTGGGTCACATAGCCTTTACTTTTTAAATATTCAGCTACACGGTCATCACGCAAGCTTAAGAAAGCTGCATCATAAACACCTAAATCAACAAACAGAGCAGCTGTTTCCAGACTGTTGAATCGATCAAGGAAAATGTCATTGCCATACATTAAGAAGATATGGTCGAGTTTTGCTTTTTCATCAACATGCAGACGTTCAGCAAGTTGATGAGGAGGTGTTTTAATAAACAGTAAGTCAGAAAGCTCATCAAACTGAGTCATATCTAACTGGTTTTCGCCAAGTTTGACATGACCTAGCCAAGCTTTGAAAACTAAAACAGCGCCACCACGTAGAAGCATACTCCAGATTTGATGACGTGTGTCATGGTCAAGATTTTCACTTTCAGCACTAAGAACTTTTAGAAAATTTTCTTCCTGTTGAGCTAACTTATCAAATAAACCTAAACCTTGAGGATGATAAGCAGCAGGTGCAAATACATCAAAATTTAGATCATGAAATACATTAAGCGCGAGTGGTACAGCACACTGATAAATTGTATTAAGTGCTTTGATATGCGATTCGCTAAGCTTGCTATGAGGAAAAATACTTTGCCAATCTAATTCTGGAAGTAAGGCATTAGCACTATATTGACGATAAAACTGTTGAGATGAAAGTTGCCCTTGCGGGTTGTTATCAGAAATATTCATGGCAGTTGTCCTTTGCTTTAATTCAAGAGCTGGCTATAGGCAGAAGTAAGTTCAAATATAAAATACGTTTGGAATATTTATGTGCCATGAAGAATGCAAGTAGAATACGACTAAAGTCTTATATGGTGTTTTTAAGTAAATAATATTTTTAAAAAACATTGGTTTATTAAATTGTAACTAGGTGTACACGTGTTCACTTACAAAAAAGGTGAGCTTTGCCATAGGAAAGTAAGCATTGGAAACTTTGGTCAATCATTCATGGCCTAAAAGAAGACTTTTTGAGCAGTTCTGCCTATTTGCTTAAATTAACCACATAATTTTTGCCAAAAAATATCTCCCAAACCTATAAAAAGCTTGAGAGATGAAAATAATTAGTCAGCTGTGTTGGCAATTTTAAGCCCAGATAACCAAGCTCTTAATGAGGCAGGTTTAAGGGGTTTTTTAAGTAAAACAATATTCAGCTCTTTGAGTTGCTGTGGTAACTCAGGATGGGAGTCAGCAGTAATTAAAGCAACTGGAACATCGTGTTGACGATTTTGATTAATAAAATCAACACCAAGTTGATTGTTATTTAAGTGTTGGTCGATGAGCCAAACCTGAATATTCTCTTTTTGAATAATGTCTAAAGCCTGTTCAGGTTCAGTAGCTTTGAATACCTGATAACCCCATCGCCCTAATAAACTACTCATACCCTCTAAAATCGTTTCGTCATTGTCTAAGCACAAAATACGGTACGCTTTGGTTTTTAAAGGCACAGCTTGTACAGTTGGTGTTGTAACTTTTGGTGGCTCGACAATAGGTACCTCAATCATAAAGCATGAGCCTTTGCCCAACTCTGAGTAAACGTGAACTGGGTAATTGAGCAAGCCAGTCATACGTTGTACGATCGCAAGCCCTAGTCCTAAGCCTTGTTCACCCCAAGGTGATAAATGCCCACAACGTTCAAATTCTTGGAACAGCTTAACTCGTTGTTCTTCGGCAATACCAGGTCCAGTATCCCAAACGCCAATTCGAATATGATTCGGCTGCTGTGCAGAACGGAGCACACCTACGACTACTCGGCCTTTGGCGGTGTAGCGTAAGGCATTGCTGACAAAGTTTTGAATAATACGACGAATCCACTGTGGGTCGGTATCAATCCAGAACGATACATCATGAACTTTCAGTGAAATGTTTCGCTGTGCAGCGATCGATTTAAACTGTAACTCAAGGTCACTGAGTAAATCATGCAAAGGATAAGGCTGTCTTTTTGGCTGGATACTGCCACCTTCTAAACGAGCAATATCGAGCAGGGCAGACAGCATACTTTCGGCACCATAGAGTGCTCGGTCAAGTTGTTGTAAGGTTTGGCGGTCTTCTTCTGTCGAAATACTTTGCTCAAGAACAGTACTAAACAGACGAGCAGCGTGCATGGGTTGTAAAAGATCGTGGCTTGCCGCAGCAATAAATCGACTCTTGGACATATTGGCCATATCGGCTTGCTCACGTGCAAGTTGTTGCTCAGATAAAGCATCAGCAAGCTGTTGAGTTCGATCTTTTACGCGAGCTTCAAGGACTGCTTCGTTCGCACGGAAAGCGGTAATATCGGCAAATGTGGTGACAAAGCCACCGCCTGAAATTGGGTTACCTCGCATTTGAATTACGCGGCCATCTTTACGGATACGTTCAAACTCATGCGCGCTGCCGACTTTCATCCAGTGAAGACGTTTGCGCACATGTTCTTCGACTGAACCGGGACCACATTCGCCACGTTCAGCGTTATAGCGAATCAGGTCGGCAATAGGACAGCCCACATAGACTAAATCTTTTGGATAGCCAAATAGTTTTAAATATTGATTGTTCCATGCGACCAGACACATATTTTTATCGACCACACTTACCCCTTGGGTCATGTGATCAATCATGGTCATAAGCAGATTTTGATTAAAACGTTGCCATTGTGAGGCTTGGTCTAAAATATTAGCGACTTGGCCTAAAGCGAGGCCGTTATTGATCATTGCTGTGGTCAGTAAGGTACGCGCAGAAGCTGCACCGATAATACCTGCTAGATATTGCTCGGTAAAACGCCACCACATGCCATTCGCAATCGTATTTGGATTGAGTGTGAGATGGTTTTGCTCACAAAAGTTCTCGAATGCTTGTGTGGTTGGCTGCTCACCTGTAATTCTTTTGGCTAAGGCAAATAGATCACCCACTTTTAAGCGAGCTGCGTCATGTGGAAGGTAAGTTAAATCGGTAGAGGTATGCGGTGAAGGTAAAGGCTTGGTTTCATAATAAAAAAAGCTTTCTGCCTGAATTTGTTCTGCCACACTTGGTCGATAAATTTTTGAAATCCAGATGTATAACAGAATATTTAAACCGAGCGACCAAATCACGCCATGAGTTAAAGGAGCAAATGACTCAAAACCAAAAAGTGACTCTGGACGTAAAGCATTTATGCCAAATGGGCCGAAGAGCAAAATACTTTGTGCAGTTTCCTGATAGGCTTCTGGTAAGCTACGTAAAATGGTTGGAAAGAGTAAGGTGTAACTCCACATTAAAAATCCAACGATGAGCCCTGCATAAACTCCTTGACGACTTCCACCTCGCCAATACAGCCCACCAATCAGTGCAGGTGCAAACTGAGCTACAGCACTAAACGCCAATAATCCAAATACTGAAAGCTGGTTAATATCATTAAAGAAATGGAAAAATAAGAAGCCGAGTAGCATTACTGCGACAATACTAATACGACGGCTGAACTTTAGAACTTTAGGTAAATGTTTGTCGTGACGCGACAGCAATTTAAAACGCCATAAGGCAGGCATAATCAAATCGTTACTGAGCATGATAGACAATGCAACTGATGACACCAATAACATACCTGTCGAGGCTGAAAAGCCGCCCAAAAAGGCCAATAAAGCGAGCCACTCTTGGTTATAACTTAAAGGTAAGGACAGCACAGCCACATCGGGTACGGTCAGGAATTTGGGTGCAGCATGCAAAGCCCAACTTGCGATTGGGATAATCGCAAGAATAGTCAAAATGAGATAAACCGCGAACCACTTACGAGCACCACGAATATGCTTTTCATCGCGTAGTTCAACCACTGCCACGTGGAACTGACGTGGTAAACAAATAATCGCTAAGCCTGCCAGCAAAGTTTGAATCCAGAAAGTTTCAGGGACACCAAAGAGCTGTACTTCCTGAAAAGTCTGATTCACATCAGAGGTCATTTGGCTCAGGTTAGCTGGTGATTCAAAAATAAAAAATAAAGCCACACACAATAAGGCAAATAACTTCACGAACGACTCAAATGCAACAGCAAGCATAAGGCCGCCATGTTGTTCCGTGTTTGCAATTTGCCGTGTACCAAAAATCATGGCCAAAATTGCGAGTACACTGGTTAGTAATAACACGCTATTGGTAGTGGTATGAATGTGCGAGTTTTGCTCCATAATGACAGAAGTACTTAAAGCAATAGCACGTAGCTGTAATGCGAGGTAAGGAATAATCGCGATAACGGCAAGAATAGTCACTAATGAGGCCAGCACACCACTTTTACCATAGCGTGCTGCGACAAAGTCAGCGATCGAAGAAATCGCATGGTGCTGACGAACTCGCCCTAAACGCCGCCAGATGTCATAACCAAACCAGACAAATAAAAGTGGCCCTAAATAAATAGGTAGGAAGATAACGCCTTCTCGAACGGCAGCGCCAGTTGCGCCATAAAATGTCCATGAAGAGCAGTAGACACCTAAAGTTAAACTAAATAAAAACATGCGGCCACGTGTGCCGAGACGACTGGCATGCTTCTCACCAAAAAAAGCACAGACAAATAAAAGCGCAATATAAAGAGTGAGAACCCCAATAATCAGCCAGCTGTTCATATGACCTACATAAGTGAAACCTTATGCCTATCATAACCCAAGCCGAAACAAAGCTATAAATTGATTAAATTTTAACGACCAAAGTCTAAGTTACGACGGAGCCTGAATCTTGCTAACTTTAATAATGAAAAAATACATTAAAAAAAGTGACCAAGGTTGGGCACTATGTAAGGAGTTTGGTCATGGATCAAAGCCAAGTAGAACAGATTCTACGCAATCCAAAGTTTCAAAAAATGGTCAAGAAAAAAAGTGCATTAAGCTGGACGCTCACAATCATCATGTTAGTGCTATATGTGGGCTTTATGCTACTTGTGGGCTACAACAAAGAATTTTTGATGAGTTCCTTTAGTGGTGGTGTAACGACATGGGGTATCCCGCTTGGTTTAGGAATTATTGTTTTATCTTTCCTACTCTGTGGTGTCTATTCCTATATCGCAAATAATACCCTTGACCAATTGAGTGAAGAAGCGTTGAAGGAAGTTGAAGCCATCACGCACGAGAAAGGACTACACTAATATGAAATGGAATTCATTAAAAGCGAAAGCCCTAATGGGTGCAGCATCGCTATATTCAAGTGTTGCTATGGCTGGCCCAGATTTAGGTGAAGCTGAGCAGCAAGCAACCAACTGGCATGCCATTATCATGTTTGTCATCTTTGTTGGTTTTACATTGTTCATTACTAAATGGGCGGCAAAACAAACTCAATCAGCACAAGACTTCTATACTGCGGGTGGGGGAATTAGTGGTTTCCAAAATGGTTTGGCGATCGCAGGTGACTATATGTCAGCGGCGTCATTCCTTGGTATTTCCGCAATGGTGTTTAGCTCTGGTTTTGATGGCTTGCTTTATTCACTCGGATTTATGGTCGGTTGGCCAATCGTTTTATTCTTGGTAGCAGAGCGCTTACGTAACCTCGGTAAATATAACCTTTCCGATGTCGTGTCATTCCGCCTTGAAGAAAAACCAGTTCGTACTTTAGCTGCTTTGAGTTCACTTGTTGTGGTCGCGTTTTACTTAATTGCGCAAATGGTAGGTGCAGGTCAGCTCATCAAATTGCTATTTGGTTTGAACTACAACATTGCGGTTGTCATCGTTGGTCTATTAATGATGGCATACGTAATTTTTGGTGGCATGTTGGCAACCACATGGGTACAAATCATTAAAGCAGTGATGTTACTGAGCGGTGCGACCTTCATGGCCTTTATGGTTATGAAAGCAGTTGGATTTAGTTTCAGCAATATGTTTACCCAATCAATTGAAGTCTTTAGTAAAGTTCATAGCATCAGCTTTGAAGACGCTTCTAAAATTATGGGTCCGGGTAAACTTGCAGCAAACCCAATTGATGCCTTATCTCTTGGTTTAGCACTCATGTTTGGTACAGCAGGTCTTCCACACATTCTTATGCGTTTCTTCACCGTGAAAGATGCAAAAGAAGCGCGTAAGTCGGTTGTAGTTGCAACAGGTTTCATTGGTTACTTCTATCTTTTAACTTTCATTATTGGTTTTGGTGCGATCCTGTTCGTATCAAACAACCCACAGTTCCTTGATGTTGCAAAAATGGCTATGACAGGCAAGCTTGAGCTTGTTGGTGGTAACAACATGGCAGCCGTGCATTTAAGTGACGCTTTAGGCGGTGACTTATTTATGGGCTTCATTTCAGCGGTAGCGTTTGCAACGATTCTTGCTGTTGTTGCTGGTTTAACACTTTCAGGTGCATCTGCAATTTCTCACGACTTATACGCTAACGTATTTAAGAAAGGTCAAACGACTCCAGCTTCAGAACTCCGTATGTCAAAAATTGCAACACTTGGTTTAGCAATCTTTGCCATGATTTTGGGTATCTTGTTTGAAAAGCAAAACGTAGCGTTCATGGTGGGCTTAGCATTCTCTGTAGCGTGTTGTGCAAACTTCCCGGTACTTGTTCTTTCAATGTTCTGGAAAGGTTTAACCACTCGTGGAGCAGTTATCGGTGGAGTGGTTGGTTTGGTAACCGCAGTTGTACTAATCATTCTTTCTAAAGCAGTTTGGGTAGATACGTTAAAAATCTCTGATACACCAATTAACCCATTCAACGGTCCTGCGTTATTTGCTATGCCATTGTCATTCCTTTGCTGCTGGTTCTTCTCCGTGACTGATAACTCAGCACGTGCGAAAAAAGAACGCGCTGCTTTCGATGCACAATATGTACGTTCAATGACAGGTATTGGTGCTTCTGGTGCATCAGATCACTAAAATCAAAACGTATTAAATATTTCATAAAAAGCCCTGCGGGGCTTTTTTTGTTTCTCCCATATAATTATTAATAAGAAGCTCCTTAATAAAGAACAACTTGTTTATCCTATTTTTTGTACAGTATGATTTTCTATAATTCAAAACATAACGAAAAAACGGAAAATAATTAAATGCGATCTATTATCGAGTTCTGGGCAAGCTTTCGATTGCTGCCTTCGGCATGGTTGCTGTTTGTGCAATTCATTTTACTTATTTTGGCCATGCTGACTTTTGATAATGAGGCATATAGAACCTTCACTTGGGCGTTGGGAGTTCTCGCTTTACTTATTATTGCTAAGGTTATTCGTCAAACTCCGATGTTTACTTTTTTAGGTCTCACATTTGTAAGTGGAGCAATTCTATCTTCAGCATTTATTTTATTAGGCTATGGCAATTTAACGATCCAAATTTTTGCCCATACTTGTGAAGCGTTAGCTTATTTTTCGGCAGCTTATGGTTTATTTCGTTATATGTTTGCCGACCGATATTTAACACGAGATGAACTGTTTGCAGCCGCGGCTGTTTTTACCTTAATTGCTTGGGGTTTTGCGTTTTTATACAACATTTGTCAGCTACTCATTCCTAATAGCTTCCAAAATCCAAACCATGTCCATCACATACAAACTTGGCTAGATTTACTGTTTTTAAGCTTTAGTTTGCAGTCAGCAACAGGGCTGTCCGACCTCATGCCTCTTAGTCCACCAGCACGTGTTTTAGCAATGCTACAAATGTTTTGTGGGGTGATGTATCTAGCACTTATTGTTACGCGTTTAATTGCATTACAGTACATCTCACAAGCACCCAAAAAGAATTCTGATAAATAAAGAAGGAGGTGTTTCAATTTATTTACACCTTTGTAACTGCAATATTCTTTAAGTTTATTTAAAGTATCATCAGCTTTCTCTATTGAAAGATATAGCTTTATTCATTTCTGAATGTCTTTATTGGCTTTATGCCTGTCATTTTCATTAAAAATAACATGGAGGATTTATGCCTTCCAAACAAACGAGTTGGTTCGCAAATGTTAATCCCAATGTCTTTTTGGGTACGGTCATCATTATTGCTTTGTTCTTAGCAGTAGTTGTGATTGCTCCGAGTTCTTTTGAACTTCTAACGCAGCATTTAAAACAGTGGATCACTGATTCATTTAGCTGGTTTTATGTTTTATCGGTTGCTTTCTTTCTTATTCTGCTCATTTATATTGCCTGTTCTTCGATTGGACGAATTAAATTAGGGCCTGACCATAGCCAGCCTGAATATGGTAACGGTTCATGGTTTGCCATGCTGTTTACTGCGGGTATGGGTATTGGCTTAATGTTTTTCGGTGTTGCTGAACCTGTCATGCATTATGTCAATCCACCAAGTGGAGATGCACAGACCATTGATGCAGCCCAGCAAGCCTTACGTGTGACTTTTTTCCACTGGGGCTTACATGCATGGGCAATTTATGCAGTGGTTGGTTTAGCATTAGCATATTTTGCTTATCGTCATAATTTACCCCTAAAGACACGTTCTGCTCTTTATCCACTCATTGGTAAAAAGATTTATGGGCCTTGGGGTGACAGCATTGATATCTTTGCCACCATTGGTACCGTATTTGGTGTAGCGACTTCTCTGGGTTTTGGTGTTACTCAAATTAACTCTGGTTTACATTATTTACTCGGTATAGAGCAAAGTACTCATATTCAAGTTTTACTCATTATTTTTGTGAGTATTTTAGCTTCATTATCTGTGTTCTTAGGACTTGATAAAGGAGTCAAACGTTTATCAGAGCTAAACTTAGTTTTAGCCTTAATCTTATTAGTATTTGTTTTTATCGCCGGGCCTAGTATTTATTTACTGCAAACGACTATTCAAAACACGGGTCAGTATATTTCTAACCTATTTACCATGACATTCAATTTATATGCTTATCAGCCAAATGGATGGATTGGAGGATGGACTATTTTATATTGGGCTTGGTGGATTTCATGGTCACCATTTGTGGGCATGTTTATCGCGAGGGTTTCACGTGGTCGTACCATTCGAGAGTTTATTGTAGGCGTTCTACTTATTCCAACAGGCTTTACCATTATCTGGATGGGCTTTTTAGGAAATGCTGCGTTATTTAGCATTATTCATGAACATCAAACCACTCTCATTCAGGCTGTTCAGCAAGACTCTTCAGTTGCATTATTTGAGTTTTTAGGACACTTACCTTGGTCTGGTGTCATGAATGTTATTGCAACAATATTAGTCATTCTTTTCTTTGTGACTTCGGCTGACTCTGGTGCGCTGGTTACTGATTACTTAACAGCAAAAACTGATAACTCACCGACATGGCAACGTTTGTTTTGGACAGTACTCATGGCAGTGCTGGCTATTATTTTACTTTTAGCAGGTGGACTTGCTGCATTGCAGTCTTCAATCATTATGAGTGCATTACCATTTACTGTGGTCATGCTTTTAATGAGCTGGGGATTAATAAAAGCTTTGCATCTTGATGTCACGAAAATGCAAGCAATTCAGGAAGCTCGAATTACCCCACGTGCAATTCATAATCCGAGAAGCTGGCAGCAACGTTTAGGCCTAATCATGCACTATCCACATAGTGAAGAAGAGGTTAAGCAATATATTGAAAAGCAAGTTTATAGTGCTTTTGAAAATATTAAGCATGAGTTTAAGCGTCGTCACCTTGAGGTATCGATTAGTGAAGTTGAAGATGGTATGCAACTTCGAGTGGATCATCATCATGAAATTAATTTTATTTATAAAGTTGTTTCACGTGAAACAGTACCCCCAAGTTTTTTAATTGGACGTACAGAAGCTGAAGACGGGCAATATTTCCAAGCCGAGGTGTTTTTGAGAGAGGGCGGACAAAACTATGATGTAATGGACTGGACTCAAGAAGATTTGATTCAGGATATTATTGACCAGTATGAGCGTCATTTACATTTCTTAAATATCGTACGAAGTTAGCGACCATAAAAAAGGACTCGATAGAGTCCTTTTTTTGAATTCAATTTCTAAATTAAATTAGAAACGGAATTTAGCATTTAAGCCGATAGTTTGAGTATCGTTGCTTGCATTTTTAACGTCAGCTTTCATGTAAGACGCACCAACAGCTACTGCTGGAGTGATGAAGTAGTTTACGTTACCACCCCAAGCTTGGCGGAATTCACCAAGGTCGTTACCTTTGATGTTTGCTACGCCGTCGTTACCGATGA
This sequence comes from Acinetobacter sp. H1(2024), assembly GCF_046557555.1. Lineage (NCBI taxonomy): Bacteria > Pseudomonadati > Pseudomonadota > Gammaproteobacteria > Moraxellales > Moraxellaceae > Acinetobacter > Acinetobacter sp. H1(2024). Next base: position 299,466 of record NZ_JBKGFO010000003.1, on the reverse strand, counting down.
ATGCAGCACCAACGCTTAACTTAGGAGTTAAGTAAAGGTCAGTTTTTAAACCGTATTGGTTTTCTTGACCGAAAGCACCAGCAGCTTCAAAACCGATTGCCATGTTAGTTCCGTCGATTGGACCTACATATTTAGCACGAGCTGTAACAGCATCTTGATCGTTTTGGATTGCAGCAGTTTGGTTAACAGCAGAGTAGATACCGTTGCTGATGATACCGAAGTTATCTAAAGCGAATTGATTAGCAACGCTTGTATAACCAACAGTCATCAAGAAGTTAGGTAACAACATTGCACCAACTTCTAATGCATAACGGTCGCCTTGGTCATCACGAGAAATCGCGTTTTTACCATCAACGTCAGTGTGGTTATAAGTAGCGCTAGCATATACAGGAAGGTAAGGAGTTGGAACGTATGCCTCACCTTTAACACCGTATGTACCTACACGGTAGTTTAAGCCGTTGTTTTGGTCATATTGTTGGTAGCTGTAACCTAAAGACACGCTAGAAGCTTGGTTCAAGAAAGCTGCTTCAGCTAAAGGACCTTTAGTGGTATCAACATTTTTTAAGTAGTATGTACCAGCAACGTCACCAGTGAAGTTTTTATCGTTTGCAGTTGTGTCAACATATTCAGATTGACCTTGAACTTCAAATTGATAAGCATGAGCACCGGTCATGGCTAATAATACAGCAGTGGCTAAACCAAGTTTTTTCATAATCATTTCCAGCGTTAACAAGAGATAAAGCTGGGGTCATTGTATTGTAACAATTTATGAAGTCAATAATAGTTGAATTGTAATGTTAAGGAAATTTGACACTTATGTTAAAAATGGTTAAATAACCATCAATCGAATTGATTTATGTCAACCAACTAAAAAAATTAGCATTAACAAGAAGCTAAACCTTAAGCTTCATATGGAATTAGCATCAAATGATTTAAAAATAATTACATTTACAATTGGAAAAAATGATTTTATTAATCGGTTTTAACGTTAACCAATGTGTCGATTTGTTTATTAAATAACCACTCAAATATTGTTCTTGTTTCAGTTTTTATAAATTTTGAGTAATGGTTAACACTATTTTGATAAGTTTATCTAAATAATCTATCTATTTTGAATTATTATATAATTGAATAAGGCAAAAAAAATACGTTTTTAAATCAAAAAAACGATTAAAAAATTAATTCTGATCAATTTAATCAACTTTACAAAATTAGAGATAAGTCACACAATTCAATTGCAAAGTTTACTACCTAACATTTTTAAAGTTAGTAAGACTTTACCAGATACGATGTGGCATCACATCAGACTTTACGAGCTCAGCTTTCCCCAAGGTTGAGCTTTTTTTTATCTATAAGAAAACATTAATATTTGTTAAAAAAATTACATGAAATTTAACGTTTTTTCTTTGTATAAAAATAAATCCAATTTAATGTTGGGTTTCTGATGTTTGGAGAGCCATTTAACAACAAAAGCAGGTTTTTATAGAATTATGAAGCTTACTGTATTTGTAAAATAGAGATTTAATATAGTCATTCCATCATTTACATATTCGATGAGATATTTTATGAAATGTAAAGATGACGCCCTTAATCATATTACCTGAGCTTTGTTGCTGAACTTCTGTTCAGTAAAGTGCTAGGATGCGCATTACTTACTTCATTCTTTAGCAGTGATTATGGTAGGACATTTACGGAGTACCAACTAGAAATGTCAGGATTACGTTCAGAACATATCAGTAATCGACTATTTTTCTTTATGTTGGTCATTATTCTGTCGTTACTGTTTATGGCTGTGCCTCTTATTGTCAGTAGCTATCAAGAATATTTAAAAACCAAACAAGCTTTGATTGAAATCAAAAGCTTAAAATTAATTGCTGAAGTTGCAAATAAAGTATCAAAAGAACGTGCACCAGCAAATAAATTAATGTCGAGTAACTCTGCTGACTTTCTAAAAAACCAAAAGAATTTAAAACAATATCGTCTTAGTGTTGATCAACAAATTGATGAAACGATTCGAGTTTTAAGAGAAGAGGGCTATTCGGATTTAGCTGATATTTTAAATACTAAATTTAAGAGTGACTTAAAGCGCGCACGTACAGTTGTAGATGATTATGTTGCTACACCCCAGCAGGCGAGAACTTCCGAAAAGCTTGATAATGCAATTTTAGCGATGTTTGGTGCTTGGGATAGCTGCCGAGATGTGTTGCAAAAGCTGATGTTGCAGTTAAAAAGTAAAGACAGCCAAATTAATAACTATTTTACTTTGATTGTTGTATTAACCGATATGCGGGATCAGGCTGGTCGCACTGCATCCAATGTTATTGCACCGATCACGTTTAAAGAAACGATTCCTAATGACAATCGGGCCCGTTCTTTGCAGACTCAACAACAGGCGCGATATTTATGGGCGCTTGTAGACACATTACAGTCTGAACAGGCCAAGACTCAAGAATATCATCGGCTTTATTCAAGAGTTAAAACTGAGTTTTTGGATAAAGGCGTGCCTATTGTTGGTCAGCTTTTAGATGAAAGCCAAAAAAAAGAGGCTTATCACTTAACAGCTAATCAACTTACCGACCATATTGTTGGTAAATTTACCACTGTTATTGATTTACAAAAGTTTCTACTTAACAAGAGTGTCTCAATTGCAGTTCAAGAGAAATACTTAGCAAAAAAGAAATTCTTTCTGACTTTACTTATTTCGAGCATATCTTTAGCGGCTGCTTTACTCACTTTAATTTATGCAAAGAGAAGAGTCTTTGAACCTCTTATTCAAGCGCGTACTTTAATTCTTGAGCTGTCTCAGAGTACAGACTATCCAGTAGATGATTTGAATTCTAAAAAGGGCGAGTTTATTTCACTGTTTGAGGCAATTGATCGTTTGCAAAAAATGCTTAAGCAAAGAGATGCATTTGAATTTCAACTTAAAAATATAGCCAATACAGATCCTTTAACTGGTGTATCTAATCGTTTGGCTCTAGCTGAATATTTAAAAATTGTTGAGAGTTATCCAAATAAATTTTCAAAAACCTGTTTGATGATTATTGATATAGATCGCTTTAAAGATGTGAATGATCAATATGGTCATATTGTGGGTGATCAAGTCATTAGCCGTATTGCAGATCAGTTAAAAGCGAATGTGCGTGCTTCAGATTTAATCGTTCGTTATGGTGGTGATGAGTTCTTAATCTTGTTAGAGCAGATACCGTTTTTAGATGCCCGTCTATTGGCAGAGAAAATTCGTATTGCGATTTCTTTGGAAGGAATTGATTTATCTGGCTCGGATGAAAAATTGCATATCTCTGTCAGTATTGGTTTTGCAATTGGAGCGACAAGCTGGATGGAGCTATTAGAAAAAGCAGATCGTTCACTTTTAAGAGCTAAAGCTCGGGGGCGAAATGTCGTAGAGGGATAATTTAAACCTTATTTTGAAAAATGAAATTATTTATGTTTTATTAGGAGGATATTGAATTGAAATATACTGAATTATGAAAGTATTAGATAAAGAAAAAAGATTAAAAGAATTATTAGAAAATAATATAAAAAATGAAAAAATTGGTACAGCAATTGCGATTACAGGATCTTGGGGAGTTGGTAAAACTTTTTTTTGGAGAAATTTTTTAGATAAGCAACTATCCGATGAACGAATTTATAAAAAAGATAATGTATTCAATCGAAAATATGCCTATGTATCACTCTTTGGATTAGAATCTTTAAGCGATCTCAAAACTCAGATTTATAGCAGTATAGAAAGTTATCACTCATCAATAGAAATTCCCAAATGGATTAAAAGCCTACCTTCAATTTTTAAAGATACTCGTATTACACAATTAGGAATCAATGCGCCTGTTAAGTTGATTGATAGCTTAATGTTTGCGCAAGTCAAAGATGCCATTATTTGCTTTGATGACTTCGAGCGAATGTCTGATAAATTAGATACTAAAGATGTTATGGGCTTGGCAAACTATCTAAAGTTAGAAAAAAATTGTCAAATTATTCTAATTTTAGATGAAGATAAAACAGATGCCGAAAATAAGAAAAAATATGGTGATTACAAAGAAAAGTTAGTTGATGAAACGATAATCTTAAATTCTGTTGAACCTTTAATTCGGGAAAATACTAAAGATATCGATGAGCAATTAGTGAATTTGATGATAGATTTCGCTGAAAAATTAGATATTCATAATTTTCGTTTTTTCCAAAAAGTGATTAAGTTATATCGAAAGTTTAGTATAGAACTAAGTGTAGATATAGCTATATCTACTAAAAAAAATATTTTGATCAGGATCCTTCAAGGTTTTTTTATTGCAGATTTTGGAGGTAAATACGGAATCAAATGGGATGACTTTACTATTAGAAATTCGGTTAAAAATTTAATAAATAAAGAATATTCTTCTAATCAAGAAATTAGTGGAAATGTAATTCTTAGTAAGCTTGAAAAGGTTTCTTATTTATTTGTAATAGATGATTTGTGGATGATTGAGTTTAAAAAATGGTTTGAACAAAGAGATATAATCAATTTTTCTGAGCTGAGTAATTTAGCTAATTCTGAGTTAATCTCTGAAAATAATAATAACAACAAAGATAAATTACATAATTTAATGAATAATTGGCGAAATTTAGAAGTTGATGAATCCTATTGTTATCAAATATTTAATTTATCTAATGAACTTGTAGGCATAGAAACTTTAGGAAACTTATATTTCTATAGTACTCTACTAAAAAAATTTGGCAGGCATGATTTATCAAGTAAATTAAATCATAAAGTTAAAGATAATATACTATCCTCTTTAGATCAAAATGTAACACGCACTATTAAGGATGCTTTTGACTTTGGCTATGATAGTAAAAATCTATTTCATCGTTATCTAAAATATTGGCAGTATTGTAATCCAGATTTAGGATTGCCAAATTTATTTGATGTTATAAGTCGCTATTTACTCAATAATGGGTGGAATCATGAGGATGGTGGTACTTTAAGAAATGCAACGAAAGCAGATTGGGAGGTTTTAATATGGGAACAAATTCCAGATGATCCTAGGTTCTCAAATATTAGTAAATTATCATTGATAATAAAGATTTTCTCACAGCAAATAGATACTGATTTAACCCCCCAAATTAAAAGTATGATTTTTGGTATATTAGAAGAGAAAGCAGCTACAGAGAATAGCTATCTTAAGAAAAATATTGAATTTTTAATATCAATCTTGCAAGAAAATTAAAGGGCTCATTCGAGCCCTTTGATATTTACTTCAACATCGGTTTCAAGAAACGACCCGTATGGGAAATCTCAACCTCAGCCACTTGCTCAGGTGTGCCTTCGGCAATGATCATACCGCCACCTGAGCCACCTTCAGGACCTAAGTCGACAACCCAGTCCGCTGTTTTAATCACATCAAGATTATGTTCAATTACGACAATGGTATTACCCTTGTTGCGTAGCTCATGCAAAATGTCGAGTAGCTTGGCAATATCATGGAAATGCAGACCTGTTGTCGGTTCATCCAAGATATATAAAGTTTTGCCCGTATCTCTTTTTGCTAACTCACGTGCGAGTTTTACACGTTGGGCTTCACCACCAGAAAGTGTAGTTGCAGCCTGACCTAAACGAATATAGCCTAAGCCCACCTGAGTTAAGGTTTCTAAGCGGCGGTGGATGACTGGAATAGCACTAAAGAATTCAGCAGCATCTTCAACCGTCATTTCTAAGACATCAGAAATGTTTTTGCCTTTATAGCCGACTTCAAGCGTTTCACGGTTATAACGTTTGCCATGACAGGCATCGCAAGGTACATACATGTCTGGTAAGAAGTGCATTGCGACCTTAATCATGCCGTCGCCTTCACAGGCTTCGCAGCGTCCACCTTTCACGTTAAACGAGAAACGGCCTGCACTATAACCACGGGCTTTCGCTTCTGGCGTTTGAGCAAATAACTCTCGGATTGGTGTAAATAACCCTGTATATGTTGCAGGGTTAGAACGTGGCGTACGTCCAATCGGGCTTTGGTCAATATCAACGACTTTATCTAGGTGTTGTAGACCATCAATTGAATCAAACTTTTCTGCTGTTAATGTGGTTGCACCATTGAGCTGTGTGGCAGCTAATGGGAGCAGAGTACGGTTGATTAGTGTTGATTTACCCGAACCTGAAACACCAGTCACACAAGTCATAATGCCAAGAGGAATGGTTAAATCGACATTTTTTAAGTTATGGCCTGCTGCACCTGAAAGTTTGATGACTTCATCTGGACGTGGCGATTCAGTACGTTTTTGGGGTACTTCAATTTTGAGTTTGCCAGATAGGTATTGTCCTGTGAGTGAGTCGGCATGTTCAGCCAATTCATCATAAGTTCCTTCAGCAATAATCACGCCTCCATGTACACCCGCACCCGGCCCGATATCAATAATATGGTCGGCTGCACGAATGGCGTCTTCATCGTGTTCAACAACTAATACCGTGTTGCCTAAATCACGTAAGCGAATCAGGGTTTGTAATAGACGATCGTTATCACGTTGATGCAAACCAATTGAGGGTTCATCGAGTACATACATAACGCCCATTAAACCTGCACCAATTTGTGAGGCTAAACGGATACGCTGTGCTTCACCACCCGATAACGTTTCGGCAGAACGAGCTAAACTTAAATAGTTAAGTCCAACACTTACCAAGAAATGTAAACGTTCACGAATCTCTTTAAAGATTTTATCGGCGATTTCACCTTTAGCACCTTCAAGGTTTAAATCTTGATAGTAACTTTCGGCATCACCAATTGACATGCGGGTAATGTCGGCAATAGTTTTGTCTTTTACACGAACATGGCGTGAAATTTCATTTAGACGTGAGCCATCACATGCATCACACGCTGCATTAGAGAGATATTGAGCTAAATCATCACGTACATAGTTACTTTCAGTTTCACGGTAACGACGTTCAAGGTGCGGCAAAATCCCTTCAAAAGGTTGCACGCGATTATGTTTACGACCACGTTCATCGATATAGCTTAAATCAATTTTTTCTTTGCCAGTGCCTTGTAAGAATTTCTTTTGAGTGTCTTTATCTAGCTGGTTCCAAGGTGTATCAAGTTGAAAACCAAAATGGTCGGCAACTTTTTGTAGCATTGAATAATAATATGGACGTTGACGATCCCATCCACGAATAGCTCCTTCACTAATTGCAAGATCAGGATTTGGAATGAGCTTTTCAGAGCTAAAATGACTGCGTGTACCTAAGCCATCACAAACAGGGCAGGCACCGAACGGATTGTTAAATGAAAACAAACGTGGCTCAAGCTCTGCGACTGCGCGATCACACTCAGGGCATGAATGCTTCGCAGAAAAAACACGATCAGGATGTTCGCCATTCATCCACGATAAAACAGCAATATCGCCACCTAAACGAAGTGCGGTTTCAAATGATTCAGCAATACGGTTGCCTAAGTCATCACGCACTTTAAAACGGTCAACCACAACTTCGATGGTGTGCTTTTTCTTTTTGTCGAGTTCTGGTGGCGTATCAATATCAATGATTTCACCATCTACGCGCGCGCGAACAAAACCTTGGCCTTGTAGTTGTTCGAACAGGTTACTGTATTCACCTTTACGTTCACGAACTACTGGGGCAAGCAACATGAGTGCTGTACCTTCCTCAAGGTTTTTTACCGCATCGACCATTTCAGAAACGGTTTGCGCAACCATCGGCAAGTCGTGTTCAGGGCAATATGGTGTACCAACACGTGCATAAAGCAAACGTAAATAGTCATAAATTTCGGTAATCGTACCCACCGTTGAACGTGGGTTATGACTAGTAGATTTTTGCTCAATGGCAATTGCTGGGGACAAACCTTCAATCGAGTCGACTTCAGGCTTTTCCATTTGCGATAAAAACTGGCGGGCATACGCCGAAAGCGATTCGACGTAACGGCGCTGTCCTTCGGCGTACAAGGTATCGAAGGCAAGAGAAGATTTTCCTGAACCTGATAGCCCCGTAATCACCACAAATTTATCGCGTGGAATATCGAGTGACACATTTTTTAAGTTATGGGTACGTGCGCCTCGAATACGGATATGACTTTGGCTCATAAAACATCTCAATTATGTATTAATGAAAATTTAGGTGTTGATTGATCAGCCGCAGGGAGGTGTGACTGGTTATAAACAACAGACCCTATATATGATAACGATTTAAAATTGTTCAAGTGCTACAAAATGATTTAAAGCGACAAATTGTGACGGTTAAACGACAATCGACAAAATTTGTTTAAATAAGCAGATTGTATTTTTAACACTCCTCGTTCTACATTTCTACTCTGAACAAAATTTTAACGCGTAACACAATTTAACTAGACGACTGGTCTATTAGTGGGGTATGGTACATGCATGAAACGATTAAACAAAAGCGAAAGCACGCGACAACACATTTTAGATACCAGCTTTGAGCTGGTATTACGCAAAGGTTTTGTCGGTGTCGGTTTGCAAGAAATTTTAAAGGTTTGTGACGTACCTAAAGGTTCGTTCTATCACTACTTTGCTTCGAAAGAGGCATTCGGTTGTGCCTTGCTAGAGCAATACATGGCTGACTATAAAGTTAGAGTAGAACAACTTTGGCAGCACAGTGAGCAAAGTGCTCATGCGCGGTTAATGGCGTTATGGAAGGCATGGATTGATGATCCGGTAAATGGTAGCTGGGCTGAAAACTGTCTGATTGTGAAACTGGCAGCAGAGGTTTCTGACTTATCAGAAGATATGCGCCAAATTCTGAATGACGGTGTGCACAAACTAACGCAACGTTTGGCTTTGCTACTCAAAGACGGGCAACAAGAAGGGTCAATTCCAAAACACATTGAGCCTTTAAAAACTGCGCAAGTTATGTATCAGTTATGGTTAGGTGCCGCTTTACTCACAAAACTGTCGCAAGACAAAGCACATTTACACCTAGCCTTAGAAACCACCCAACAACTCTTAAAACCGATAGAGGAATAAAGCATGCGAAGTATTATCCATCGTAATTTTGGCGAACCTGTAGACGTTTTAGAGCAGGCGGATATGCCAAAGCCAGAACCGAAAGCAGGCGAAGTGCGTATTAAAACCATCATGTCTCCAATTCATAATCATGATGTATGGACAGTACGCGGAAGCTATGGTTATAAGCCAACCCTACCTGCGATTGGTGGTAGTGAAGGCGTTGGTATTGTAGATGCCTTAGGTGAAGGCGTTACTCATGTACAAATAGGGCAGCGTATTGCAGTTGCGGCTGTACATGGAAGTTGGGCTGAATACTTTATTGCACCAGCTCAAGGGCTTATTCCACTCAATAATGAAATTGATGATGAAACAGCAGCGCAGCTGATTGGTATGCCAATTAGTGCGCTTATGCTTTTAGACTTTGTAAATGTTCAACCGGGTCAATGGTTGATTCAAAACACAGCAAATGGTGCAGTCGGTAAAACAGTTGCCATGATTGCTCAGGCACGTGGTTTACCAGTGATTAATCTGGTTCGTCGTACCGATGCAATTGCCGAGATGCAAGCATTAGGTATTCAACATGTTGTTGCGACTGATCAGCCGAATTGGAAAGAGCAGGTTAAGCAACTTCACGGTGACCAACCGTTGATTGCTGGTGTGGACTCGATTGGTGGCAGCGCAAGTGGTGAAATGCTGAATTTACTCAGTGAAAATAGTCTATTGGTTTCGTTTGGCAGTATGACTGGTGAAACCATGCAGATTTCATCTGGCGATTTGATTTTCAAACAAGCGACAGTAAAAGGGTTCTGGGCGAGTGTGGTCAATAAAGAAATGCCAGCAGAACGTAAAAAGGAACTGATTGTTGAGTTATTAACGTTAGCGACTCAGAAAAAATTAATTCTGCCTGTAGAAGGTGTGTTTAGTTTTGATGAGATTAAAACAGCTGCCCAAAGAGCAACGCAAGGTGCTCGACAAGGCAAAGTATTGTTAAAACCGTAAAACACTAAAAGATCAGTCGAGAGACTGATCTTTTTTCATATCTTTAAAATAAAAAGGAAAACCGTATGATCGGACAAATATTGATTGCGCTTATAGCCATATTACATGTCTATATTTTAGTGTTAGAAATGTTTTTGTGGGATAAACCCTATGGCATGAAAGCCTTTGGAAATAATGCTGAAAAAGCAAAACTCACTAAAGTCATGGCACAAAATCAAGGGCTTTATAATGGTTTTTTAGCTGCGGGTTTATTTTGGTCTTTATTGGCTGATGCGCCGTTTGCCACATCAATTGCCAACTTCTTTTTAGGTTGTGTACTCATTGCAGGTATTTATGGTGGTCTAACTGCCAGTAAAAAGATTATTTATATTCAGGCAGTTCCTGCATTGATTGCTTTAGTCGCTGTTAATTTTCTTTAAAAAGCGCACAATACAGCGTTTTGTTATGGAAATGATCAGGTAGGATCGGCACATGTGGGCGTTATTTTTAAAATGTATGTTGGGGGCTGGGGTTGTCCTCATTATTTCGATTTTATCGAAAAGTAAGGCATTTTATATTGCAGGTTTAGTCCCACTTTTTCCTACTTTTGCTTTAATTGCTCATGTGATTGTCTATCAGCAAAAAGGAGCCGAAGCATTACAAAAAACGGCTCTGTTTGGTCTATGGTCACTTATTCCTTATGCCATTTATTTAGTTGCGGTTTACATGCTGGCAACACGCGTGTCGATGTGGTCGTGTCTGGGCTTGGCAACCTTATGTTGGGTGGTCGCTGCGGCAGGTTTAATTTATGGGTGGCAGTTGTTTCAGCATTAAAAGATTAAGAGAAACCCCTTAATCTTTTAAATTGAAGTATTTTTTTATGACTGCTCAAGAACACGCGTTCTGAGCATGCCTTCAACTAAATTAATCATTTTTTTGCGGGAAAGAATTCGTGGCAATTGAGACGTTAAATAATTGCTACACCCCACTACAACCGTCGCTTTATTTTTATCTAATGCTCGAACTGTAGCAGAGACAACATCATCTACCGTAGAGCTTTTCATTCCACTGGTATCGGCATTTGCGACCTGAGTAAAATTGGTTTCGGTATTGCCTGGGCAAACAGCGATAAACTTAACACCCGAAGTGCCATATTCCCCTGCAAGTGCTTCAGTAAACTGTAAAACATAAGATTTAGTTGCGCCATAAACAGCAATATAAGGGAGAGGTTGGAAGGCACCTGTCGACGAAATATTAATCATGATGCCTTTTTTGTTCGAAAGCATATGTGGCAAAAACAGATAACATAAAGACGTTACGCTGCTGATGTTAAGTGTAATCATTTCTTGATAGGTAGAAATCGATTGATCAAGGAACTTGGTCCATTTTCCAAATCCTGCATTGTTAATTAAAATTTCTACCGATAATTTTCTTGCCTGCACTTCATTAAATAAGGTCTGAGCTGAATTGGGTTGAGCTAAATCTAAAACAATCACTTCAACATTTACGCTATATTTTTTTCTCAGTTCATCGGCTAAATCATTTAGTTTTTGTTCGGAGCGTGCCGTTAAAATCAGGTGGATTCCTAAAGATGCAATTTTTTTAGCATACGCTTTACCAATTCCTGAAGATGCTCCTGTTATTAATGCTGTTGAATTTTTAAATGTAGAAAGATGAGCGCTCATTTTATTTATCCGTAATACATGAAGTCCTTACGATAAACCTTGTCCCTAAGGGCAGAGTCAAGCGCTAAATTCAAAAGCTATTTTTAGATTTTTATGCATCATTTTAAGCAGAAATTTTACTGGTAATATAAGTTTCAATAATCTCATCTTCCAGTTGTTTTAAATCTAGTTGCAAACGATTTAATGCTTCTTTTTGTTCAATAATTTGTTGATTCTTTTTTTGAATAAGCTGCTGCGCAATTTCTACTGGAAAGCGATTATTTTTATATTTTAAAGCTGACAACTCATAAAGCTCAGAAAGGCTAAATCCTACTGCTTGTGCAAGGCGAATCATCTTAACTGATTTGACATCAATCTCTTCATAAATACGATAATTGCCTTTTCTTTTTGCGACTGGCAGTAAGCCTAATTTCTCATAATGCCGAATGGCTTTAGGTGTGGCTCCAGTTAAAGATGCTAATTCGCCGATATACATATCTGTCTCGCATTTTATTAAGAACCGATCAGCTATGAACAATCTGATCGATTCTTTTAAAGTTTTAAATATGGTCTAAACCTAACCATTGTCTTTGATGGTAAGCACTATCCCAAAATAACCACTCAAGTTTTGCACCCATTGTGTAGGCGGCATGCATTTTTTCTAGTGTGTCTGCATCACAACGTGCGGCTACTTTGTCTACAGTCGCAATCACATTACGAACAGCCGTATGGAACTCTTCGCCAGCATAGGTATCAACCCATGCCTGGTAAGGATTATTAGCAACTGATTTGCTTACAATATCTTTACCAACTTCAGCGTAAATCCAGAAACAAGGTAAAAGTGCAGCAAGTACAACAGGGTAGCTCTCTGACCAAGCCGTTGCGGTTAAAAATGAAGTGTAATGATGGCCTGCCAAGGTTAATGGTGTATTTTGAAATTCTTCTTTGCTTACGCCAAAGTTTTTCATGAAGTCATCATGCAAGCTACGTTCAACCACAATTGCAATTTTTGCGGCATCTGAGAACTGCATAATATCGTCAGCATCAAAGGCTTTGGCTGCGGCAACAGCAAGTACACGCCCATACGCCACTAAGTATTGAGCATCTTGAATAACATAATGACAAAATGCTTCTTTATCTAAAGTACCGCTAGCAAGTTCCTGATTAAAAGGCAGGTCGAGAATTTTTTGATATAAATTTAAATTACGTTGCCAGAGTTCTTGAGAAAAAAGCATAAATTCATTCCATTTAAAATAAGACAGCTGAACCAGATTTTAAATCAATTTTAAAATACAAAAATAATAATAATAGATATATCGCAAGAAAATATTTAATACGATTAACCAGTTAATTAAGAATTATAAATTTCTTTATTAAACAGAGGGATAAAGTAAAGAGAATAACGGCACAAAACAACATCGTTTTGTGATTAATTATCGATATAATAACCGCGGTTTTAAGAAAGATTAAATTTAGTTCTTGGTATAGGTCTGATCCATGAAGCATTTCCGATTTTCGATATTTTTTACGGTGGTGTGTTTAGCACTATCCGCGTATTGGGGTTTTACCCATGGGCCTGAAGCTGGTGTGTCTACCATGCTTAAAGCTTTAACCATTACCGCAATTTTAGCTGTAATGGAGGTTTCTTTATCTTTTGACAATGCTGTCGTGAATGCATCGGTTTTGCGTAATTGGGATCCGTTCTGGAAAATGATCTTTTTAACGGTGGGGATTTTAATCGCCGTTTTTGGTATGCGTTTGATTTTCCCTGTTGTGATTGTTGCAGTAACCGCAGATATGGGGGTAATTGAAGTTGCAAAACTGGCACTCAATGATCCGAAAACTTATTCTGAGCGCTTAATGGCGCACCACGCTGAAATTTCAGCTTTTGGTGGAACATTCCTGTTGTTGGTTTTCCTAAACTTCTTCTTCGATGACGGAAAAGAAACGCATTGGTTTAGATGGCTTGAATCTAAACTTACGAGTTTGGCTAGCGTACCAGCAATGTCAGTATTCCTTGCTTTAATCGCTTTAATTGTAATGGCAGGTTATGTAGATGATCATCAACGTTTAGCCGTGACCATGGCCGGTATTTGGGGCATTGTGGTTTATATTGGCGTTGAAGTATTAAGTCACTTGCTAGGTGGTGAGCCTGAAATTGATGAAAATGGTAATGCTGTATTACAAGATGGCTCGGGTGCTGCGTCTGGTGTGGTTAAAGCTGGTTTAGGCGGTTTCTTATATCTTGAAGTATTAGATGCATCATTTAGTTTTGACGGTGTGATTGGTGCATTTGCAATTACCAGCGATGTTGTTGTGATTATGCTGGGTCTTGCGATTGGTGCTATTTTTGTTCGTTCAATGACTGTTTATCTTGTTGAAAAAGGTACGCTAGATGCTTACGTGTTCTTGGAACATGGTGCACATTATGCAATTGGTGCTTTAGCATTCATTATGATTGCAAGCGGTACGGGTGTGCATGTACCTGAAGTGGTCACAGGGTTAATTGGTGTAGCGTTTATTGTGTGGGCTGTCATTGCTTCAATTCAATATACCAAGCGCGAGCAAGAGTCGCCTTAAGCTAATTTTCAGTAAAGTTCGATATTATAAAGAGGCTAAATGCCTCTTTATTTTTTTAAGCCGAAATCGTTATTTTAAATCATCTCTCCCGTATTTTTAGAAACGAATCGGCTTATAATTTGCCTAGTTTGATAACGTGTATTGATATGATGAATGCTTTGGAACGCCGCTCAACTTTTGCTTTAAGTAGTATTTTTGCGCTACGCATGTTGGGTTTGTTCATGATTATTCCTGTCTTCTCTGTAGTCGGGCAGTCATATCAATATGCGACTCCGGCACTTATTGGTTTGGCCGTAGGTGTATATGGTCTAAGTCAGGCGATTTTACAAATTCCATTTAGCTTACTCGCTGACCGTTTTAGCCGTAAACCGCTTGTTGTCTTTGGCTTATTGCTGTTTGCTATTGGTGGTGCAATTGCGGGTTTATCTGACACGATTTATGGCGTCATTATTGGCCGTGCCATAGCCGGTGCTGGTGCGGTTTCAGCAGTGGTCATGGCACTTTTAGCTGATGTGACGCGCGAAGAGCAGCGTACTAAAGCCATGGCTGCTATGGGCATGAGTATTGGTTTATCTTTTGTTGTCGCGTTTAGCCTTGGGCCTTGGCTCACAAGTCTTGTCGGTATTTCTGGTCTATTCTTTGTCACGACCATTATGGGTTTAATCGCGATTTCGATGCTATTGCTTGTACCTAAAGTGACCCGCCATCATCGTAATTATCAGCAAGGCTATATGGCGCAGCTTAAGCAAGTCATTCAAATGGGTGATTTAAACCGTTTACACGTTTCGGTTTTTGCATTGCATTTATTGCTGACAGCCATGTTTATTTATGTGCCTTCACAGCTGATCGAGTTTGCGCATATTCCTCTGGCGAGCCACGGCTTGGTGTATTTGCCACTGTTGGTGATTAGTTTATTTTTTGCATTTCCAAGCATTATCATCGCTGAAAAATATCGCAAAATGCGAGGCATTTTCTTAACGGCAATTACAGGCATTATTGTGGGGTTGCTGCTTCTCATATTTGGTTATCAGTCTAAATATGTCTTGCTCGCAGGCTTAGGTATTTTCTTTATTGCCTTTAATGTAATGGAAGCTTTATTACCATCTTGGTTATCAAAGTCAGCTCCAATCCAGTCAAAAGCTACTGCCATGGGTGTAAATGCCAGTAGCCAGTTCTTAGGTGCTTTTTTTGGCGGCACGCTAGGTGGTCAATTATTGATGTTACATAATACTGCGATTGGATGGAGTGTCTTAGCAGGGATTGCTATAATATGGCTGCTAATTAGTTTTGGTTTAGCTCAGCCGCGGTATCTGTCATCTATTGTGTTGCCATTACCGCAAGTGCAACAGGTGAATGAGTGGACCACACAGCTATTGGCAATTCGTGGTATTGAAGAAGTTGTGGTGATGCCTGACCAGCAGGTTGCTTATATTAAAGTCGATAAACAGACTCTTGATGATGCTGCACGACGTGATTTAACGCAGTTGTTTGGTAAAGAGGTAGCCATTTAAGCATAACTCTTATAAAGTAAAACATAGAAATTATAGGATGAAGACAGCTAATGCGTGGTGTAAATAAGGTTATTTTGGTTGGTACTTTGGGTCGTGATCCTGAAACAAAAACTTTTCCAAATGGGGGCTCGTTGACCCAATTTTCGATCGCGACAAGTGAATCTTGGACTGATAAAAATACAGGTGAACGTAAAGAACAAACAGAATGGCACCGTATTGTTTTGCATAACCGTTTAGGGGAAATTGCTCAGCAGTTTTTACGTAAAGGTTCTAAGGTTTACATTGAAGGTTCATTACGTACACGTCAATGGACAGATCAAAATGGCCAAGAGCGTTATACGACAGAAATCCGTGGCGACCAGATGCAAATGTTAGATGCTCGTCAACAAGGTGAACAAGGTTTCGCTGGCGGTAATGATTTTAATCAACCACGCTTTAACGCCCCTCAACAAGGTGGCGGTTATCAAAATAATAACAACCAAGGTGGCGGCTACGGTCAAAACAATGGCGGTGGTTATGGTGGCCAAGGTGGTTTTGGTAATGGTGGAAACAGCCCGCAAGGTGGTGGATTTGCTCCTAAAGCGCCGCAACAACCAGCGTCTGCACCAGCTGATTTAGACGACGATTTACCGTTCTAATCAAAGTTGCAAAAAAGGCGAGTTTATCTCGCCTTTTTTATTATTCAATTCCCAGCAAACGTAGAAGTGCCGTGCCAACAGCGGCCAAACAAATCACCAATAACAGAGGAACTTTTTTCCAAACCAAGAACAGTGCTAGTGTCACCCCAAATATACGCGCGAAACCTGCGAAATGTTGGCCTTCAAAAAATGTAGTGGTCACAGCAATCGCACAGAGCAAAACGGTTGCGCCATTTGAGAGTAAAACTTGGTATTTTTCAGAAAATGAAAACTTGGCACCTAAGTGAAAGCCAGCAAAACGAATACTGTACGTTCCAAGTGCAAGTAGAGTTATTCCTACAATAATAAGTAACTGTTGACTCATTTCTTTCTACCCCATATCAAGCCAAAAAGCGAAATCAGAATTGGAAGCCCTGAGGCTAAAAATGGTGTAGTCATCAGTGCTAAAGTTGATCCGGCAAATGCAGCTTTTCGTGTAGATTTATTCTTTAAAGCATTAAAAGTAAGTGCAATTAAAATGGCAGGGAAAATTGCATCTAAGCCAAATGTTTTCGGGTCTGGAATAGCACTTCCAATAAAATAGCCAGCCGTGACACCGAGGGGCCAAGTCAGCATAATGCATATACCACATAGCCAGTAAGCAGCCTTTTTTGTTTCAAAATCAGGCTGTGCCATACCAAACAAAACGCTCTCATCGTTCATGATATGAGCCCCGAAATATCGAGAGAATTTACCTCGGATTAGTTCATTGACCGCAATACCAAAAGGCAGATGCCTTAAATTGACGAGTAGTCCTGCAATCGCAGCCGCAATTGGGCTACCACCTACAGCCAAGAATCCAATAAAAATAAATTCAGCAGTTCCTGCAAGCACAAAGACAGATAGGCAAAGCGGAATCCAGAGTGCTAAGCCATAGCTTGCAGCGAGTGAACCTAAAGACATACCGACAACACTGGTTGCTAGACAGACAAAGAAAATCGAGCGAGTGGTGTCTTTACTAAGTTTCTTAATAAGAGCGTATGTGGACATAGTATGATATAGCGAACGATTTTCCATTATAATGAATAAGTCTGATTGTTTTGTCAAAACGAACGATCGTTTTTTTTATAGAACGGGTGCGGTGAATGTCTCAGCCAATTGAAATTATTGCCAAAGGTTTAACGCGTGAACGCCAAAGAGCAGGGCTTTCATTGGCAGAAGTTGCTCGCCGTGCAGGTGTTGCCAAATCTACACTTTCGCAGTTAGAGGCAGGGCAAGGTAACCCCAGTATTGAAACTTTATGGGCACTTTGTGTGGCGCTTAATATTCCATTTGCACGCCTGATGGAAGAACCAAGTAATCAAGTGCAAGTCATTCGCTGTGGCGATGGGCCAACAGTCAGCTCTGAGATTGCCAATTACAAAGCAATTTTGTTGGCGACTTGTCCACCGCATGCGCGCCGTGATGTATATTTATTGATTGTGGAGCCGGGTGAAGACCGTCTTTCAGAACCTCATCCAGTTGGTTCTGTGGAGCACATTATTGTGGTCGAAGGCAAAGCTTTAGTGGGTTTAATTGATGAGGCAGTTGAGCTTGGCATCGGAGACTATATTTGTTATCCAGCCGATCAAAAGCATATATTTAGAGCCTTAGAAACAGGAACAAAGGCGTTATTAATTTCTGAACAAAACTAAAGAATTTCAAGCTCATTAAAATAAAAACTAAAAATTACTTACCCTCATCCAATATAAAAAGGGCCAATTTTGCGTATAAATTTTGCAATTGGCTCTCTCTTTTATTACAAAAATGGCTCTCGTTTCTTGAGTGCCGAAACGACAAATTAAAGCCATTGGAAGTATGCATACGGAAGCGCCGGATAAGCTCAGTGAATTTTCTGTTTTAGGAATTGAGCAAAACGGCTAAATTTTTAGGGGATATTTTTTGGCTTCGGAGGATTTCCGAGTCTAGCCGATATCCTCCATATATTAAGGAAAATGATATGGCAGCTCATCAAAATGGTTCTGAAGCCAATCACTCCCAAAGTTTAAAACATGGACTTAAATCACGCCACTTAACCATGATCTCGATAGCAGGGGTTATTGGTGGCTCTCTCTTTGTTGGCTCAGGCAGTATCATCTACAACACAGGTCCTGTGGTTTTCTTAACCTATGCTTTAGGTGGACTACTCGTTTGGTTCATCATGCGTATGCTAGGCGAGATGGCCGTTTTAAACCCCGACAGTGGCTCTTTTTCAACTTATGCGGACCGCGCAATCGGCCGTTGGGCAGGTTTCTCAATTGGGTGGTTGTACTGGTGTACGCTGGCAATGCTCATGGGGTGGGAAGCTTATGTGGCAGGTAAAATTTTAAATAACTGGTTCCCGTTTATACCGATCTGGGTCTATATGACTGTCGTCATTGGTGCACTGGTTGCAGTCAATTTGCAGAACGTAAAGAACTATGGTGAATTCGAGTTCTGGTTCGCTCTCATCAAAGTCATTGCGATTGTGATCTTCTTGGTGATTGGTAGCTTAGCCATCATGCATTTGTGGCCTTGGGGTAATCCAGCTGCATCTGGTATCAGTAATCTAACCTCTCAAGGTTTTATGCCTAATGGTGGTTCATCCGTTATTACCGCCTTACTTGGGGTCATGTTTGCCTATATTGGCGCTGAAATTGTGACTGTAGCAGCGGCAGAGTCTGCAAACCCATCTAAAGAAATTCGTAAGGCTTCGAACTCAGTGGTTTGGCGAATTATTTTATTCTACGTCGGTTCAATGTTTGTGGCGGTATGTTTAATTCCTCACAACAATGAACTTTTGAAAGATTCTACTTGGGGAACCTATAGCGTTACGTTGTCTGCGCTTGGTATTCCGGGCGCGCGTCATATTGTGAATTTTGTGGTTCTAACCTCGGTATGTAGTTGCTTTAACTCAGCGCTTTATACGTGTTCACGTATGTTGTTCTCTTTATCTAAACGTGGTGATGCACCGAAAAGCTTTGGCTCTGTAAACAGTAAAAGTAGTCCGTGGGTGGGCGTGATTGTGTCATGCTTCTTCTCTGTAATTGCCGTGGTTTTAACTGCAACCAAGAGTATGGATGTGTATGACTTTTTCATGCTAACAACAGGTGCAGCAACACTATATGTGTACTTAACCATTGCTTATTCTCAGCTTCGTATGCGTAAAAAATTAGAAGCTGAAGGCGTGAAAATTGACTTTAAAATGTGGATGTTCCCTTACTTAACTTACCTGGTGATCTTTGCAATTATTGGTGCAATTCTTACCATGTTGATTGAAGGCACCTATTTTAAAGAAGTGATTTACACTACAGCTCTATTCGGCATTATTGTGTTCTTCGGTTTGCTATCTGAAAAACTGGGATGGGGGAAAGAGCGTAGAGCGACTCATTTAACTCATAGCCATGAAGAAAAGTTAGTTTAATTTTTTAAATAAAAAAGAGCCTCACTGCGAGGCTCTTTTTGTTTGTTTTGATACGAGAGAATAGTTAATTTAGCGTAGGTACACCTGCTTCACGTAAGCATTGAAGCAAGACACCAAAAGCCATCACCATATCTTTTTCATTTACACAGGCAAAGCCCATAAGCAGGCCACGTTCGGCATGTGCATGCGACTGCATGTAGTACTGAGACAGTGGTCGAACTTTAACACCACGTTCAAGCGCAGTCGCCGCAATCGCAACATCATCGCAAGCGTTTGGAAGTTTTAAAACCAGATGTAACCCTGCGGCTTCATCATATTCATGAATAAATTCGGGGCCAAGGTAGCGTTGAATTAAGCTCACCAAGTAGTCGCGGCGCTTGCCATAGAGTAGGCGCATACGGCGAATATGCGCTTCGTAATGGCCTTCACGAATAAATTCAGCTAAGGCTTTTTGCTCAAGCAAATGGCCCCCACGGTAAAGCTCGGCTGCCACAATTCGTAATGGTGAAAAAAGTGGTTTGGGTACGACCAAATAACCAATTCTTAAAGAGGGGTAAATGGTTTTACTAAACGTGCCCATGTACAGCACAGGCGCATCATTTTCTAAGCCTTGTAAAGACGGATACGGTTGACCTGAAAAACGAAACTCACTGTCATAGTCATCTTCGACAATCCAGCTATTATGCTGGCGTGCAATTTCAATCAGTTTGCGTCGTCGATCTAGGCTTAAATGTGAACCTAGCGGATATTGATGTGATGGTGTGACAAAAATGAGTTTAGGCGGCTTTGCCGGATTTTCTTCAGGAATAATACCTTCAGCATCGACAGGCATCGGTTGAATATCGAGGCCATTAATTCGTAAGGTATTACGCATTCCCCAGTAAGCTGGATCTTCAAGCCAGATTCGATCACCAATATCACTCAGTGCACGCGAGACTAAATCAATCGCTTGGTGAATGCCTTCGGTAATAATAATCTGGTCTGCATCGCACTGAACCGAACGTGCAACACGTAAGTAATCTGCCAACGCACTTCGAAGCTCGATACAGCCACCAGCGTTGCTATAAATCAGGCGGTTAATGTCAGGTTCGCGGCTTAGGCGTGCTTGAATACGACTAAAAATATGATGTGGAAACTCTGTTACATCGGGCGCTCCCGGCACAAAAGCTCCCCATTGGTGTGGCGACGCTGCTGCATAGCCTAATAAGTTAGAACCACGCTGCGAAAGGGCATAAGAGCTTTGAACTTTCGGGCTTGAAACCGCTTTTTTCTTATTTTGAGTATTTAAAAAACTCTCTGGTAATTTTTCGGCAACCCATGTGCCATGACCTGTACGGGCTTCTAAGTAGCCTTCAGCTTGTAGCTGTTCATAGGCAGTAAGCACTGTATTTCTAGAAACATGAATTTCACTGGCTAAGTCACGTGACGCAGGTAGACGAGTCTTAGGCTGGATGACTCCATCAATAATGGCACCACGCAGGCAACGGAAAAGGCGTTGATGTAGTTTCCCTTCAGTGTCCTGTTGGAGTCGTTGTAGCAAATGATCTCCAAGTAAACTACGCAATTGGCTCTCTCCTACAGTTAAAAAGTGGCTCTCGTCAGTTGGCGTCAGACGAGCGAAATTACATGCATAGGCAGTCGTTGTAAAGCACCCTGAAAATTAAGCACAGGATGCAAGAAACCAAAGCTGCAACTGATGATGAAAATATGAGGGAATCAAATGGATAATCAACATTCTGCACTTAACGCACGTAAACAGCAAGCAACTCCACGTGGCGTAGGCGTGATGTGTCAGTGGTATGCGGAAAAAGCTGAAAATGCCACGCTTTGGGACAAGGAAGGCAACCAATTTATCGACTTTGCTGGTGGTATCGCGGTTTTAAATACAGGCCATCGCCACCCTAAAGTGATTGCAGCAGTAACTGAGCAACTTACTAAATTTACGCACACTGCCTATCAAGTAACACCTTATGAAAGCTATGTAGCTTTGGCTGAACGTATTAATGAGCGTGCGCCAATTGCTGGTCCTGCGAAGTCAGCTTTTTTCACTACAGGTGCAGAAGCTGTTGAAAATGCGGTGAAGATTGCTCGCTCTTATACAGGTCGTCACGGCATTATTACTTTTGGTAACGGTTTCCACGGTCGTTCATTTATGACTATGGCAATGACAGGTAAAACCGCACCTTACAAACGTGACTTTGGTGTAATGCCAGCGGGTGTATTCCACGCACGTTACCCTGTACCTGCTAAAGGTATTTCAGTAGACGCAGCAATTGAAAGCGTTGAAGATATTTTCAGTGAAGATATTGCACCACATGATGTTGCGGCAATCGTACTTGAGCCAGTACAAGGTGAAGGCGGTTTCAATGTGGTACCAGCTGAGTTCTTAAAACGTTTACGCGCAATTTGCGATAAGCACGGCATTTTACTTGTGGCTGACGAAGTGCAATCAGGTTTTGCCCGTACTGGTAAATTGTTTGCAATGAACTATTACGAGACTAAAGCAGACCTCATCACGATGGCGAAAAGCTTGGGCGGTGGTTTCCCTATTTCGGGTGTTGTAGGCCGTGCAGAAGTCATGGATGCACCAAACCCAGGTGGTCTAGGCGGTACTTACGCAGGTAGCCCGATTGCAGTTGCTGCTGCGCACGCGGTAATTGATGCGATTGAAGAAGAAAACTTATGCGACCGTGCAAATGAATTAGGTGCAGAGTTGGTTGCTACCCTTAAAGATATTCAACAAGCAACAGGCGATGTCGTAACTGATATTCGTGCTTTAGGTTCAATGGTTGCAGTAGAACTTGAAACGGCTGAACAAGCAAAAGTTGTACAAAACTATGCAATGGAAAACGGGTTGTTACTTCTTACTTGTGGTAAATACGGTAATGTAATTCGTTTCTTATATCCATTAACCATTCCTGCTGAGCAATTCCGTCAAGGTCTTGGTATTTTGAAACAAGGTTTTGCGACACTCAAAGCAGGTAGTGCAAAAGCAATGGAGCAATCTGCATGATTCAAAATAATTTGCAGTATTTATTAAAACATCCTGATATTGCATTAGAAGCACCTGCATCAAATGACTATATCGAGGTGAATGATGCTGCTACGGGGGAAACTTTGGCATGGGTAAAAACCTATGACCGCGCAGGGGTTGAAGCCGCAATTAATCGTTCAGCAAAAGCGCAGGCTGCTTGGAAAAAGCAAACTGCCTTGGCTCGTGCTGATGTGTTATTGGCATGGTACAACCTCATGCTTGAGCACAAAGAAAATTTAGCTCAAATTTTAACAGCTGAGCAAGGTAAACCATTGGCAGAAGCACGTGGTGAAATTGGTTATGCAGCATCGTTCATACGCTGGTTTGCTGAGCAAGCTCGCCGTATTGATGGTGAAGTATTAACATCTACGTTGCCAAATCAACGTCTGCTCGTGATTAAACAAGCAATTGGTGTTACTGCTGCAATTACGCCGTGGAACTTCCCAGCTGCCATGATTACGCGTAAAGCAGGGCCAGCGATTGCTGCGGGTTGTTCAATGTTGGTTAAACCAGCAGAGCAAACACCGTTAACTGCTTATGCACTTGAAGTATTGGCTTTACAGGCAGGCTTACCAGCCGATGTTTTAATTAACATTAGTGGTGATGCGGTTGAAGTAGGCAAAACACTATGCGAAAGCGATATTGTTCGTAAGTTAAGCTTCACAGGTTCAACCCAAGTGGGTCGTATCTTGATGCAACAATGTGCGCCAACTATTAAAAAGCTTTCACTTGAACTCGGTGGTAATGCACCAGTTGTGGTATTTGACGATGCCAATCTTGAACAAGCTGTTCAGGGCATCATGGCAAGTAAATATCGTAACAGCGGTCAGACTTGTGTTTGTGCTAACCGTATTTATGTTCAAGACGGTATTTACGATGCGCTGGCAGACCGTTTGGTTGAAGCTGTGTCTAAGCTGAAAGTTGGCGATGGTCGTCAAGAAGGTTCAACTCAAGGACCTTTAATTGATGAAGATGCGATTGCAAAAGTTCAGTCTCATATTGCAGATGCAACTGAGAAAGGTGCAACCGTTCGTATTGGTGGTCAGCGTTCGGCACTTGGTGGCACATTCTTTGAACCAACAGTTTTAACTGGTGTAACGCAAGACATGAAAGTGTCTAAAGAAGAAACCTTTGGTCCGCTTGCACCGCTATTCCGCTTTAAAACTGAAGATGAAGCAGTGGCAATGGCGAACGATACCGAGTTTGGTTTAGCTGCTTATTTATTTACTCAAAGCACAGCTCGTCAATGGCGAGTGGGTGAAGCACTTGAGTACGGTATGGTCGGCATTAACACAGGCGCAATTTCAAATGAAGTTGCTCCGTTTGGTGGCGTAAAACAATCAGGTCTAGGTCGTGAAGGTTCAAAATTCGGCATCGAAGAATATGTCGAAATGAAATACCTCTGCGTAGACTTATCTGAGTAAGGAACAAAGCGGGTTCGTTTTGTTCTGAACGAAAACATGCAGTTATGCTGTATGTGATGTTTCACAAAAAACCGGTCATGCCCATTCATGACCGGTTTTTTTATTTAAGTCGGCAAATACCCTTCATGGCTTTCGGGTAAACGCCTGAGTTCTTCAATCAGAGTTTCAATGAGTTTTTCGACCACCAGACGTTGGCCTTTTCTAGACACATAAACCAGTTGTAGCATGCCAATATTCGACTTCCAGTCAGGAAGAATATGCACAAGTGTGCCTTTACGAATTTCAGATTCGACAGTTAAAAAGGGAAGATCGGCAATGCCTAAACCGTCCATCACGGCATAGTAAACACCTGCCAAGTCATTACTTTTGATTCGTGGTTGATAAGGCACATCAACTGATTCACCATTTCGAATATTGCATAAATGCCAAATATAATTTTGCTTTTGAGTACCTAAGCTAATACTTGGAAAGTCTTGTAATTCAGAATAATGCTCAATGGTACGGCCTTGTAGTAATTCAGGCGAAGCCACTAGACAGTGGTCGGTTTTAATTACATCCCGAACAATTAAATTCGAATCTTCATTCGGTTCAAAATTGGTCCGAATCGCGAGGTCGATGTCATCATGCAAAATATCTACTCGACGGCTGGTCAGCTCAAGCGATATTTCAACTTTAGGATAAGTTTTTAAAAACTGATTTAAAATTTTTCTAATTTGAAAATGCATCATTAAAGGTGGACAGCTGACTTTTACTACTCCTTGAGGCTCACTTTTTTGCTTTAACAAAACGTTTTCTGCACATTCAACTTGGGCAATAACTTTGCAGCATTCTTCGTAGAACTCTTGGCCTAAATCGGTCACTTTAAAATGGCGAGTTGTTCTTTGAATGAGGCTAACGTTAAATTTATTTTCAAGGTCAATAATGCGTCGGCTGAGTTTGGACTTACTAATATTTTCAGCTTCACTGGCTGCACTAAAGCCGCCGTGTTTTACGACTAAATAGAAATAATAAAAATCATCAAAAGAGCTTATCAATGTCCGATCAATCCATTTAAATTTAAGATTAGAGCGCTTAAGCACTCTAATCTTGTCAATTCAGCTTATTTTTGCGATGTATTAAAACTATAGCTTGTCATTAGGTTGCGGTAATCAGGAATATGATTTGAGAAGAGAGCACCTAAGCCTTCTACGTCATTACGCCAGTCACGGTGTAACTCACATGCCATGCCAAACCAAGTCATCAGCTGAGCACCTGCTTTTGACATACGGTCCCAAGCAGCATCACGTGTTAATTCATTGAAAGTACCAGAAGCATCAGTAATCACAAACACTTCAAAGCCTTCAGCGAGTGCAGATAAAGCAGGGAATGCCACACAAACTTCAGTGACCACACCTGCAATAATGAGTTGTTTTTTGCCTGTCGCTTTAACTTCTTTTACGAAGTCTTCATTGTCCCAAGCGTTGATTTGACCAGGGCGTGGAATAAATGGTGCATCTGGGAAAAGTTCTTTTAATTCTGGAACTAAAGGACCGTTTGGACCATTTTCAAAACTGGTCGTTAAAATAGTCGGTAAGTTAAAATATTTTGCTGCGTCTGCAAGCGCTAATACGTTATTTTTAAATTTATCTGGTTCGATATCTCGAACTAAAGAAAGTAAACCAGCTTGATGGTCAACTAAAAGAACCGCAGCATTATCCTTGTCTAAACGGACGTAATCTTGAGCCATTTTTATATCCTCATGTTATCAAAATGAATAATTAAAAATTATTAAGTAGGTCGTTAGTGCCTAAAATTATGCTAGTTGAGTTTGTTGTCGTGATTAAGTCTAAAAAATAGGATTAAGAATTTTAAAAATAGGACGATCTTTTGAAGCGTACCTCAAACTTTAAGATTGTCTCATATATGAAATAATGTGTTGCTAAACCTGATCTATAAACTGCAATTATTGAGGCGTAAAATCAATCTCAGTTCAAGAAAATCCTACATATATAGGAGAGATCAGATGAAGAAATTTCTTGGTGCATATCAAAATAACCACATGCATTGGGTTGGTGATGGTTTCCCTGTATATAACCTGTTCTCTTATGACCGTTTAGGCCAAACCCTAAGCCCATTTTTGTTACTGGATTATGCAGCGCCTTATAACTTCTCACCAACCACCGAACAACAAGGTGTCGGGTCGCATCCTCACCGTGGCTTTGAAACCGTGACGATTGCCTATCAAGGTGAAGTTACACACAAAGACTCAAGTGGCGGCGGCGGAACCATTAAAACGGGTGACGTACAATGGATGACTGCAGGTGCAGGTGTGTTACATGAAGAGTTCCATTCTCCTGAATTTGCAGAGCATGGTGGTCTGTTTGAAATGGTGCAATTGTGGGTAAATTTACCTGCTCATTCAAAAATGACCCCTGGAAAATACCAAGCAATTGAAGCGAAAGAGATTCCAGACATCGCGTTAGATGAGCACGGTAGTCATTTACGTGTGATTGCGGGTGAATATGCAGATTCAAAAGGTGCCGCAACGACCTTTAGCCCATTAAACGTATGGGATGGTAAGTTAGTCAAAGGCCAAAAACACACCCTTTATGTGCCTGAAGGACATACTACACTTGTTGTTGTGTTAGATGGTGCAGTGGTCATTAATGATACAAACCGTCTTGAAGGTAAAACCGTTGCAATTTTATCTCGTGAAGGTGTTGAGTTTAGTTTAAATGCCGAAGAAGACACTAAATTCCTAGTGTTGACTGGCCAACCACTCAATGAACCAATCGAAGGTTATGGCCCATTTGTGATGAATACCAAAGCCGAGATTATGGAAGCGATTAATGATTTTAATCGTGGAAAATTTGGTTCTCTCATGCAAGAAGCATAAATTGTTTATTTGAGCTTAATTAGCTATTCAAGCAAAGTAATAAAAAGCCCGCTATCAAGTGTGAATAGCGGGCTTTTTCGCTGTAAAGTTTCTATTTTTATGATAGATATCATTATTGTTTGGGCATTGTTTTATGTGACTTGGTTCTCATTGTTGTGGTGGCATGATATCGCAAAAAGAGTGTTTTGTAAAATATTTGATATAAATTTAGTTAAATTATCTCATTTTATTTAAAAGAATTTTTTTTAAATTTTTAAAAAATATAAAGTTTTATCGACTTATTTTCTTTTGTAAAGTTTTATAAATAAATTTGCATTCATCAGAGAAAATTTTTCTGTATAAATTCATGTAAAAAATAAAAATCTGGTAGTTTTTAATACGGTGTTTTTTTTAGGTATGAGTGATAATCAAAAAAATTCTCGAAAAATGGGACATCATTTTGGATATCGCAATTATTGGTAGTGGAATGGCAGGACTTGCAGCAGCAAGAATTCTGAAAGATGCAGGACATACAATCACGATATTTGAAGCACTTCCTGGCCGGGGAATGGATAGCCATAGCATTGAGTTCGATGGTGGGATTATTGATGCGCCATTGCGTGTTATGAACCCGCATCTATGGAAAAATACACTCAGCCTTGCTGCACACTTAGGTATTAAAACTTTCCCAGTTCGTACCTATATGTCTTGTAGCTGGTTATTTGAAGATCGTACTGAAACATGGTTAACCACATCTCGTAGCCGTATTGGTAATTTCCCGATTATCAATAACCGTAAAGGCATCCAGCAGTATGGCTGGCGTCTTGTGAAAGGGATGTTGCAATTAAAAACTGCGATCCACCAGTTTTTCAAATCTAAAAATCAAGATATTACTCTCGCTGAATTTATTAATCAGAACGACATAGAAGAAGTATTCTGGCACGGTGTAGTGATGCCAGTGCTCTATACCATTTGTACATGTAACCCAAAAACAATTGGTGACTGGCCTGCAAAAAACCTTCTTGAGTTTTTGCGTCATTTAACTGATGGCGACATGCTATTGCGTATGAAAGGCGGTACACCTGCATTTGTAGACAGCTTGATTAAAGGCATTGATATCCATAGTGGTTCGGCAATTAAGAAAGTTGAGCAACAAGGCGAAAAAGTACTGGTTGAAAATGCGCAAGGCGATAAGGGCACATATGACCGCGTTATTGTGGCGACACCAACATCTAAGATTGAAGAGTTCTTAAACCCTGAACAGTTTGCAGAAGATATGAACCTGCTTAAACAGTTCCGTTTTGAGCAAGGTGACTTGGTTATTCATACCGATGCGACAGTCATGCCGCCACGCCGTAAAGACTGGTCAGTGCTGAGCTATATGATGGATCGTAAGTTTACTCGTCAGCAGTTTACGGTTTGGATGAATGCGGTTGAGCCATCACTTGTAGGTAAAAATCCTGTATTCCAGACTTGGCGTCCAGTGACTGATATTGACCCTAAAAAAATCATTTCAAAAGTGACCTTAACGCGTGCAGTTGTAGACTCGCAAACCATTGCTCTAAACAAAGAGTTACAGCAACGTCATTTAGAACCAAATCGTAAAGTATTTTACTGTGGTTCATGGTCATGTGATGGCTTGCCAATTTTAGAGTCAGCCGTGACTTCTGCAATGCATATTGCTGAAATTTTAGGTGCACCTTTACCATTTGTAGGTTTAAAACCTCAGGTTGAAGTTGCTCCAGAACTCGGCTACTAAAATTGTGAAAACAAAAGTTCGAGCAGCTCTTTCTCGACTCATTCCCCATAAATATGCCATTGATGCATCAAGCTTGGGAGATGATGGAGAGCTTGCTTGGACAAATTTGGGTTTTTGGAAAAATACCCAAAACTATCCTGAAGCTTGTCGCCAATTGGCCGACCATTTGGCACAAGCTGTCAATTTAAATTCAAAAGATTATTTACTCGATTTAGGCTGCGGACAGGGTGCAAGTTTATTGCACTGGTCACAACACTATCAGCCCAAAAGTATGAGTGCCGTTGAGCTACAAGCTCCATGTGTGAATAAAATTCAAAACCTTATTCCTGAAATAAGTCAGATTTTTTGCGGTTCATTTTTAAATTTAAAACAATTTAAATTCAAACAAGCTTTCGATGTGGTGATGTGCATTGATGCGGCTTACCACAGTTCTTTAAATTCATTTCTAGATTCGGTCACTCCAGTTTTAAATTTAAAAGGTCGATTAGGTTTTCACTACTTAATGCGAGCTGAATCATGTCAAAACATGACAATGCTGCAAGAACAAAAGTATCGTTATTTACTTAAAGCAGCCGACGTGACTTGGAATGCTGTACCAACTGAACAAACTCTAAGAACGAGCTTGGAACAGCAAGGTTTTACAGATATTCAAATTGAAGATTTATCTGAACAAGTATTATTAGGTTTTTCAGAGTATATTCAAAAACAACAAGGACAAAATCAAAGCCGAGGATTGGCAAATTTTAAAATTCAAATGACTGCAAAGTTATGCCAACAATTCTACGAAAGTGGGTATGTCCGTTATATTCAAATAACAGCAATAAAAAAATAGGATGAGCCATGTCAGCCAAATATCAAGGATCGTGTTTATGTGGAGCTGTGAGCTATCAAAGTGAAGCAGCGCCACGTTATAGTTTTAATTGCCATTGCCGTGATTGCCAAAAAGCCACAGGTTCAGCATATGCACCAATCGCTTTTTTTCACCAATCTGAATTGAAAGTGAATGGCGAGCTTAAATATTTTGAGACCGTAGGTTCTTCTGGCCGTTCCATTAAAAGAGCATTTTGCCCGACATGTGGTTCTCAGCTTTTTGGCTTACCTGAAATTGCCCCTGAAATGATTTCAATACGTGCAGGTACGCTTGATGACCCAAGTCTTTATGAGCCTAGAGCTGAGGTATTTGTGAGCCAAGCTTATGCTTGGGATACGTTGAACCCAAATCTTAGACACTTTGAAAAAATGATAGAGAAGAAGAAAGAAGGGTAGAGGTAGTCTGACAAGCCCGTACGCTTTTTCCTACGTCCATTCAGGAAATTGACGTCTTTCTATGACTTCATGAATTACCTATGATGAACTCATCAGGAACAGGAAGTTCCAAAACGTAAAACAACAATAATAAGTTTAGGCATCAGGACGTGAGGTATTACAGGATGTATACCTAGTAACGAAATACGAAAAAAGCCCAACAGGATGTTGGGCTTTTTTTCATTTCTTATTAAAGAATTTATTTCACACTGAGGATAATAGATTCACAAGCCAGAATATAAAACCTACAGACAACAAAAAACCTCATAAATCAAATATTCATGAGGTTTAATGATGGTGCCGGCACACGGATTCGAACTGTGGACCTACTGATTACAAGTCAGTTGCTCTACCAACTGAGCTATGCCGGCAATGTGGAGTGAATTTTACAGTTTCTTAAAAAAAATACAAGCCAAAAAATGAGCATTTGAATTTTTTCTATCAATTTTTAAGCGCTTATGCGTTTGAGCTTTAAAAATGGCTTAAGGCTTCAACATATAAATAAAAGAATCAACATGTTCACCACTATTTAAAGTGACGCGAACAGGTACTCTTTCGTACTCTTCGCCTTCAAAGTCATCCAGTAATTTCCAGTTAGCATCTAAATGTTCTGAGCTAAAAACAAAGCCTTGCACTTGGTTAGCACTATCATCGAGTACAATTCCCGGATAGCCTAAATCTGCTCCCCAACCTTCATGATGTAGGGTTCCGTTTACCCAGCCTTCCGACCATTGTCCGCCAATATTTTCAAGTATATGGGCATTAGGACGTCCGGAACCTAAAGTGCCATAAACAAATAAACTCGACATGTGTTTTTCCTTTAAATTACTCATTAATGTGCTTTTGCGTGTGCGGTATAAACCACTAAAAATATTCCCAATACTGACAATACAACCGCCAAAGTGACAATCGCACTCCAGCCACCGTGTAACCAGAACCAACCACCTGCCGAACCGACAATACTTGAACCCATATAGTAAAAAAGTAAATACAGAGAACTCGCATGGGCTTTGGCTTGTTTGCTTTCAGCGCCGACTGAACTACTGGTGAGTGAGTGAGTAATAAAGAAGCCGGTGGTAATAAAGGCAATCCCAATAATAATGCCAAAAAGCGAGCTGAGTAGAGTCATGAGGCTACCCACAATCATGAGCGCGAAGCCACTCATCATCATGGTTTTTTTACCAAAGCGATCGGCTAAGCTACCTGCCAACGATGAAGACACCATACCAAAGCTATACGACAAGAAAATAAGGCTAATTTGTGTTTGGCTCAGTGAATAAGGCGCGCCGCTTAAACGGAAAGTCGCGTAGTTAAATAAGGTCACAAACACACTGGTGAGCAAGAAACCAATGGCAAACAGGCGTAATAATTTAGTATTGCTTAAATGAGCACGCCACATTTGCATGTGAAAGCCTAAATTCAGCCCTTTTTTCTGTACAAAATTACGTGAAGCAGGGAGTAAGCTTAAAAAGGCAATTGAGCAAATAAAACAGATTGCGCCCAGCAAACCTAAAGCGGTGCGCCATGAAAAATATTCAATCAAAATGCCCATGCCGACACGGCCCATCATGCCGCCAAAGGCTGTCCCTGCAATATACAACCCCATGGTTTTACCCAAGTGTTCAGGTGCAATTTCTTCGGCAATCCAAGCCATTGTCACTGCGGGTACACCACCGAGCAGCAAACCTTCTAACGCACGTGCCATCAGCAAACTATGCCAGTTCGGTGTAAACATTGAGACGATATTTAAAATTGCGGCACACAGCATGGACGTAAAGATTACACCGCGACGGCCAATCGCTTGTGAAAAGGCACTCGATAACACAATCGAAATTGCTAAAAAGGCTGTCGTTAATGACAGTGCCAAAGAACTACTTGCAGGGCTAATCTGGAAGCTTTGGCTAAATGCAGGTAACAGTGGCTGTACACAATAAATCAGTGAGAAACTGGCAAAACCTACGAGGAATAAGGCGAAACCTGCGTGTTTATAAGCTTTGGTTCCTTTGTGAATCCACTCGCGGGAAAGCAGAGAAGTCGCTTCTGTGTTTAAAGTGCTGGGTGTAGATGAAGAGCTCATATCATGACCATGACAGAAAGAACAGTGCTTGAGGGCATGCTGCATCGAGAAAATTCGATGAATTAAAATTAGCAATTTAGAAGGTATTTTTCTAATATATTTAATAATAGGTCATGATATGTTTTATATATAGCGATGGAACTCAGACATATACGCTACTTTTTAGCAGTAGCAGAAGAAAAAAATTTTACCAGAGCTGCGCAGCGTTTAAACATGAGCCAGCCGCCTTTAAGTATGCAAATCCGCGACTTAGAAGAAGAATTAGGCGCAGATTTATTTATTCGTTCACCACATGGAGTGGAGCTGACCGAAGCAGGGCTTGCCTTTTTAAATGCAATTCAGCCTGTACAGCAGCGTGTAGAAGATGCAGCAAACCTTGTTAAACAAGTGGCAAATGGTGAAGTGGGTCAACTACGATTAGGGTTTACAGGCACTTCAATGCTGAATCCTCTCATTCCTAAATGCGTTCGCTATTTTCAGCAGCAATATCCGAAAGTAGATTTAAAGCTTGAAGAAGCTAATACCTTGTTGCTCATCGACCTATTGCTTGAAGAGCGTTTAGATGTGGCAATTATTCGCTCACCCCGTAACATTCCAGATAGTCTCATTCTTCAAGAATTATTAGCAGAACCACTCATTGCGGCTTTGCCTTCCGAGTCTTTGAGTTTAGATGATTCAACGCAAGAAATTGATTTAACTACACTGCGAGAGCTTGATTTTATTGTCTCGCCACCATCCATTAGCGCAGGGCTTTTTGATGCAATTAAACAAGCCTGTCATGAGCGTGGTTTTGAACCGAAAATTGGACAAAATGCCCCGCAAATTGTGTCGATTTTATCGTTGGTGTCAGCAAATTTAGGGGTGTCTTTGGTACCTGAGTCGACTAAACAATTGCAAATACGAGGTGTCGCGTATCGCTCTTTAAAAGCACCTGTACCTACGGTGGGTTTAGGGCTTGCCTATAAAAAACATGCCCCTTCACAAATGGCGATTAACTTTGCCAGTGTGGTGCAAGTGGCTTGTCACCACGCCAACGAAATTGATGAAATTGGCTAGTTTGATTTCGGCGCTTTATTCATTAAAAAGATGCCTGAAATAATGAAAATTGCTCCATATAAAAATGATAAAGTCGGCTGTTCATGAATGAAAACCCATGCCATAAGCGCTGCAAAAATAGGTTCGGAAAGTTCGGTCACTTGTACCTTTGCGGCACTCATATAAGACAACGCTTTGGTGGTGCAGAAAAAGCCGAGTATGGTCGGTAGAACAGCTAAACCAATCAAACCTAAAAGAATGTCAGTATTAAAATGAATACTATGCAAGTTTATTAAAAACGGAACGGCAAGATAAACGCTGCCAAAGAGCAATAAATACTTAGTTAGAAACAGCCCGCCGTTTAATTTGAACTTTTTAACTAAAACTGAAAATAGGCCATAACCCGTGCCAGCAATTGAGGCATTGATCAGCATTAAAAGGCTATTTTCACCTTTCCACGAAATGATACTAATACCAGCAACTGCTAATAATGTTCCAATAAGAGAGTGAATATAGATGCTTTCTTTTAAAATGAATCGACCAAAAAATAGGGCAGAAATAGCAGCCGAAGCCATGAGTATCACCACGACATTGGCGGCAGCACCGTGGTTATAGGCAATGGTTTCAAAAAAGAATAGCGAGAAAATCCCTAAAAAGGCACAGATGGCAATTTGAGTAAAAACACTGAGCTTGCTTGGAGTGCTACTCATATAGGCAATCTTTTGGCTCACAGGCACTTTAAATAAAAAAACACTTAAAAAGAAAAAGGCAATAATGGTTTTTAAAAAGGCAATATCTTGTGGGTTTAAACCGCTATGCATGAGTAATTTACTAATGACGCCAATAGATGCATTTAAAGCTGCTGCACAAAGTGCAAATAGGGTTCCAATAACAAGATTATTCACTCTTATAATTCTTCCTAAGTTTTACGCATGAAGTCTACAATATTTTTTGGATGAATATTCAACAAAAATAACCAATTATCGCTTGGTATTTTCAACGATTTATATTGAATTGATTTAATAAATTTTTATTTAAGACTAAAAGCATTGTAAGGGACTTTTGTTTCAAATAATTGTGATTTATAAAATTTACTCATATTATATAATTAGTTAATTATTAAAGAATTTTAAAAAATGATTAAATCTATTATTTCAGGTTGTGCGGTTCTTACACTTTCGGCTTTGGCGGTCACACATGCAGAGCTTTCTTTTGAACAAGAATTACAACAAGGCTGTAATAAAGTGAAGCAATACGCGAGCTTAGGTAAGAAAAACTACGACCAAAAACAATATAAAAAAGCGCTCGGAAACTTCCAAAGCCAAGCCTCTTGGACTGCCTTTTGTAAAGCCAATGAAGATGAAACCACAGTTAAATTTACCGACCGTGATATTGAAGTTGCCAACAATAACGTGGGCTTAGCCTACGCTAAATTGGGTCAGCCACTGTGGGCGAGAGCATGGTTTATGCTCGATGAAAAATCAAAGTCGAGCCTGTTTAATCTTCAGCAGTTACCAGCCCCTAAAGCGTCAAATGATCTGTCTGGTGAGTATGTGCGTTACTCAGGTTTTGGCGAGTGGGATCACATTACGGTAAGTCGTAAGCAGGGCCAGTATGCAATTGGCTATTCGGGTGTTTATATGGGACTTAGAAGCTTAATTTATGGCCCGAACATGGGTCAGTTCGATACCAAAATGCCGACCAATGCCAAACAAACCATTTATAAAGACGAAGACTGCCGCATTCAGCTCGATTTTAAAAACAATGCGAAATTAGGCAATTACATTCAAGTTAAACAAAACGAGGGTAACTCGGGCTGTGGCTTTGGACATAACGTTTATGCAGACGGCACTTATTTAAAAGTTGAGTCTGGAAAATAATAAATTCCTTAGTTTTATTTTTTAAGATTTAAAAGGAAACTTGAATGTTAAGTTCGGCAAATATTGGCCATGGAATTATGATGGGCATTGTAATGCTCGTCAGTCTCTTAGTAATTATAATTGCAGTAATTGTTGGGCTATACGGTAAAAAGCGTAAAAATAAGTCTGAGACAGAAAATATAACCTTTATCATTCTATTATGTATTGGTATAGCTGGTTTGCTCTATTCATATATGGGATAGCTGCATGTACAAACTGGAATAAATTCAAAAATATGAGTAGCGAAAAATCATAAGATTAATTTTTTAGGAACTAAATAATGAAAAATATATTTGCACGTTTACTACTTCTTTCGACGGTTATTTTGTCTGCTCAGGTTTATGCAGATGTGGCAAATACAACATGTAAAGAGGTGAAATTTCAAAAAGCCGATGAGGCGTGGAGTGGGCACTACTATTTACATGGCGTGATGGAAGTCGGTTCGGAACTTTTACTTCAACCAGACGGCAAGTTTAAATGGATGCTTGCTGTGGGTGCGTTAGACCAATATGCCGAAGGCTCATGGTGGAAAAACGGTGACTGTATTGGTTTAAAGCCAGAAGCTAAATTTAAAAAGGGTTTAAGTATTTTCCCTGAAAGCCTAACGATTTCAGATAAATCTTTAGATGCGATCTGGGACGGTGGACGCCAACAAGGCACATATAGCAAAGACTAAACTAAAAAAGTCCGACACTGAGTCGGACTTTTTTTTTATGGCTTATATATTAGTGGTTGACCGCAGCAAGTTGCTGAGCGTTATAGCGCGCGCCCATGTTTGGGTATCTCGCGATAATCGCTTGAATTTCTGCCAAATCTGCCGCTGTTAAATGAATGTCTACAGCACCCGCATTTTCCACAAGACGTTCGATTTTACGCGTACCCGGAATTGGAATAATGTCGTCACCTTGCGCCAAAATCCAAGCCAAAGCCAGTTGAGCCGCTGTCGCATTTTTGCTTTGGGCAAAGTCGCTAAATGCCTGCGCTAAGCTTTGGTTATTTTTCCAGTTATCGCCTTGATAACGTGGTAACTGACGACGAAAATCGTTTTCGTCTAGGCTGCCTACATCAAGCGTATTGGTGATTAAACCACGTGAAAGCGGTGAATACGGCACAAGGCTAATGCCTAACTCGCGAATGGTCTGTAAATGGGTTTGCTCAAACTCACGAGTAAGTAGTGAGTATTCATGCTGAACCGCTGCAATCGGGTGAATCGCATGCGCTTTACGAATGGTTTCAGCCGATGCTTCACTAAGTCCTAGGTAACGAACTTTACCTTGTTGCACCAAGTCAGCCATTGCACCAATGGTGTCTTCAACTGGAATATTTGGGTCAATGCGGTGCGCATAATACAAATCAATTACGTCTGTATTTAAGCGTTTTAAGCTGTTTTCAACCGCAACTTTAATCCACTCTGGAGAACCGTCGATATAAGACTCTAAAGAGTTTTGTGGGTTAAGGTTGTCTTCTTTATAACGGAAGCCAAATTTGGTCGCCAAGAACACTTTGTCGCGGTTTTTTTCTAAAACTTTTGAGAGCAAAACTTCGTTTGCGCCGTTGCCGTACATGTCGGCGGTATCCCAAAAGTTAATGCCGAGGTCTAATGCTTTTTCTAGAGTGGCAATGCTTTGTGTGTCGTCTGAGGCACCATAGGCAAAGCTCATTCCCATGCAACCTAAACCAAGTGCTGATACTTTTTCGCCTGTTTGTCCTAAAGTTCTATATTTCATTTTTCACACTCTTTTTGCAAAATCACTTGAGTAGAAAAACTATAAAATGCTTTGGCTCAAACTGACGTATAACATTCAAACCAATAATTATAAAATTCAAACAATCTGTTTTTAGGCCACACAATCTTCGCGGAATTTTTTAGGCGAAAAGCCAGTATTTTTCTTAAAGAAGTTGGTGAAATACGCTGAATATTCAAAGCCTAAGCTATAGGCAATTTCGGAAATATTCCAACTGGTGTGTTGTAGCAGCGCTTTGGCTTCTTGCGTAATGCGCGAGCTAATATGCTCAGACGTGGTTTTGCCTGTGGCTTCTTTTACAGCTCGGTTTAAATGGTTCACATGCACAGACAGGCCATAGGCATAGTCATTTGCAGTTTTGAGTTTAAGCTGAAAATGTGGCGAGTCGATGGGGAATTGACGCTCTAATAACTCAAAGAACAAATGGCAAATCCGAACCGCAGCATTACTATGTTTTTCAAACTGTTGGGTCGGTTGCATTTTCATGGCTTCATGCACAATCAGGTGCAAATAGTTTCTTAAAACGTTGTATTTATGAATATAGTCTGAATTTATTTCATTCATCATCTTTTTGAAAATAAATGAAATTTCTTCAACTTGTTGGTCGTTTAAAAAATATAGCGGGTCGCCGTCGACTTTAAACAGCGGTGAGTCTTTTAAAAAGCTTTGTCGCGATTCTTGGTTTACAAACTCTTCGGTAAATAGACAAAACCAGCCTGCTTGTTCGGGCGAATTAATTTCCCAAGCATAAGGAACCATTGGGTTTGAAAACAGTAAAGCAGGGCGGTCGACTCGTATCCAGCGGTTAGCGTAGTGTAGTTCGCCTGTGCCTAAAACCAGTGAAATTTTATAATAATCGCGGCGGCTATAAGGTGTCAGAAACGAGCAGGCATCGCGTTGGAACACGTTGAAATGTCCAAACGAAGTGGATGGAACCGAGTAATCGCTATCTCTGGTTAAAGAAAAGCGGCGATAAAAATCATGTATGGTTTCCATGTCTTTGCCTGCATCCGTTATTAATTTATCTAAAGTTATAAAATTCAAACTTTATTTACTGTAGCTTTTATTTATAGCGCGATCAATCTGTTCATTTAAACAGGTTTGAAAATGAACGGTAAATTAATAATGAAATAAGCAGACAAACTAAACTTTAAGAAAATATATTCTTAAATCACTAGGCCAATGAAAAATAAAAATAATCTTTATAAATGAATAGCCAATATCACATTGACACTCCAAAACACGCGGATTATCCTTTGCCTGCTGGCCACATTGCCAGTCGGTTTTAGCAGACCGATGCATATAGCACATCAGATTTATTCCTTCTGAGGGAAAGATCTGTGTGTTAAAACCACCGTTCCCCTGACGTTATGGCAGGGCGGAAGGGGGACACCTTCGGGTGTGCTGGTTCTATATGCCCAGTCTGCTAACCCCTTTTCGTTCTGCCACCATCTTTTAGCAGAGATTGGCAGAAATTTTATGCATATAGGAGTTCGCTCATGCGTACTATTTCATCTCTCTCATTGGCAACCTTTGCCAAAGTCTTTACCTCTATACCCAACTGGTCTTTAAAACGGTTTAACCGACTTTAGGTTTTAAGCCATAGGTCATTACGACTGAAAAATCATAGCAACAATAAAACCTGAGATAGGCGAGTACACCATTTTTGTGCGGCTTTTGCACGCCTGTATTTAGCGCTCAATTTAAGAGTGACGGCATTTCTATCTCATTTATTTACAACAAAAAATTATTTTAAGCGGTATACATGAAAAATTTAGACGCTTCACGTAGAGCATTACACGTGATTGATACAGCAACAGATTTATTTAAACAGTATGGCTTTAATAAGGTCGGGGTAGACCAAATTATTGCCGAATCTCAAATAAATAAAGGCACGTTTTACAACTACTTTCATTCTAAAGAAAGATTGATTGAAAGGTGTTTGCTCACGCAAAAAGAGCAGTTACAAGAAAAAGTGAGTGTGGTGAGTGAGTTTTACCAAAATGCAGATTTGTCTGATCAACTCAGGCAAATTTACCTTTTACATGCTGACTTAAAAAGTGCGTATTACCTGTTGTTTAAGGCGATTTTTGAAATTAAAAAGCTTTATCCAAATGCCTACCAAACCGCACTCAGATATAGGCGATGGCTTAAAAATGAAATTTTCTGCTTGCTCATGGAAACCAAAAAAACAGTTTCCTATTCAGAGGCGGAGATATTTGTATTTATGATTGATGGCACAATTCTTGGGCTGTTAAGTTCAGATGAAGAAAGGGAAAGAGATGCTTTGCTTGAGTATTTTTTAAAAAGGGTTTGATGGGGTGAAGGCCCGACGGGAGTTGGGTCTGCTTTTAAAAATTATTTATTTTATTACTCTATGTATGAGAGTAATTATTTGAATATTCTCCAAAAAAATATTCATCTTTGGTTTGAAAAAAGAAGTTAAATTCTTTACTCATCATAGAATCATATTGTGCCTGTTTATGAAAGATAGGAGATATTTGGTCTAAATAGTAGTAGATACAGTCAGTGATATTATTAAATACATTTAATGGTTTTAAGCTGGTATATAGTTCTGTTAATGCATTAATGATAGGGTGAATATTAGGATTAAATGTCCATAGTAAAATTTCATTTTTCTCGCATCTAATTACTTCATATTCTTCTAGTTTATTAGGTTGAATCGAATAAAGTTGTGCCCCATTTTTACTATAAGTTGAATATAGTAATTTTGTGATTTCTAACTGTGAGTGTGTGATTTCTTGTTCCCGTCTTAGTTTGGATGCTTTCAATAATTTTGGCAGTTCATCAATACTATTTTTATTAACTTTATTGAAAGAATATATAACATTTTGGATAAGGTTTAATTCACCAGTTCCTGTAATAATACCGTTTTCCCATGGGAAAAGCTTTTGAATACCATCTTGATATAAATATGAGCCATTATTCTGATGCGGTATAGTACTGCGAGTATCTGCTGCAATCACAATACTATCCTCAAGTTGAATAGCAAGAATAAAGGTCATAATATTAAGTGTTTTAAGTTAATCTTCATGGAATCTATTTTAGGAAGACAAATAAAATTTTACCAGATAAGGTTTTGTATATGGCTGGCGGTTCTCAGATTATTATTAATAAAAATGGTATTACATTAATTACTCCAGCAAAGTTTGAAGTAAAAGCTGGGCAACATCTATTTAAAGGTGGGGCTGAAGTCGGAGTAAATATTCAAGGATTACCTGCTTATGAGGCTTATAACGAGAAGTTTCAAATGCTATTACCCTCTGGCGAGCCTATGAAAAAAGTAGACTATAAAATTTCTACCGATGAGCACGAGTATATCTCTCAAGCAGATGACAAAGGGAGGTCTAAGCGTATTCATTCTTCTAAGCAAGAAAGTTTGAAGTTGGATTTAAATTGGATAAGTTTCGAGGCTGATTCTGCTGATAATGATGGTGATGCTAAATGAGTGGAAGTCTTGATTGGGACAGTAATACCAATACTACGGAAAATAGCTGTAAAACCGTTAAATGTGATTGTTTAACTTTTTGGGAAATTTATCAACAAGAAGCTATAAAAAGAGTTTCTAATCTTAAAAGTGCGAATCATTACAAACTTGAACCTGGTTATGAGGCTAGAGCAAGGCGTATTGCTTCTGTCTATGCCCGAATTTATTTAGAACAAGAAATTTCAGGAACTAAATTATTTATAGGTCGTTACTATTGGATGGGGCTTGGGGCATTTGCGTCTAAAACCGTAGCTGCTATTTTTAAACATGGGTTGACCGCATGGGGATATAAGTGGGCACCTGTAATTTCTGGTGCTGTAGGCGGCGTTTTAACAGCCCCTGTTATTAGTTCTATGATTCGAGATCCTGTACATTCTTTTGCTAAGGGCAATTTATGGTTATTTATGGATATTGCACCATGGCATTATGCATGGAGTGCTTCATCAGCCTCTTTTAAAAGTTGTATGAAAGCCAGAAATGTATCTGGTTTTAAACATATTAAAAAAGAAGTTGAAAATTTGCCTTGGTCCAACGCCTTATCAGCTATTAAACAATTAGGATGGACTGATCAGATAGAAGAAGGCTTTGGGTATTTACCTGATATTGAAAATACTTTTAAGCGAGCAGGGAAGACTCGAAACGATAATTTTAAAACGGCTTCTAAAAATCTTTTTGACCATCTAATGGCGATTGCTGTTCAGGAACAATATAATATTTTACAAGAGCTTGTATGGAAGGAATGGAAAGTCCAAAAACAGGCTTCTTTGCAACGTATTACAGGTCTACCAGATAGTACTCTAGTTTTAACTAGTGATTATGGAGTCGATGCAGTTAAACCCAATAAACAAGGACAGTATAAAGGACGTCATGCAGGTGTTCTATCCCAACTACCTGAAACGGTTTATAGCGAACCATTAGAGGGTACTCAGGTTGAAGTTTATGATAGTCGTATGAAATGGATTAAAGTTGCAGCTTCTAAGTACCATCGATTAATGCAAAGTGATAAAGGAAGAGACTTCTTAGAAAAAGAATTAGGAGTTATTTCAGGATGGGGAGATAGCAAAGCAGAGTTTAAAGTAGGGAAAGATAGTAATGATGGCAAAATTTAAACAATATTTCCTAATCTTTTTTTTTGGATTATTACTTTCCGCTTGTCAGCCAACATCAGAACATAATGAGAATTTGACTATGAATCAGCAGACCTACACTTTGCATATGGGTGAACAAGGTATTCAAGATTTTTCAAAGTATAGTGATGGAAATGTCGATAATCACCCAGCTGGTGTTAGCTTTAGAGAACTTCAATTTTCTCCTCCTAACTTAGGAAAATTAACCATAGAGAATGGGCCTAACAGTTTATTAATTGAACATGTTTTTTCAGTATTAGGAACTCAATATGACAAAAATGAAGGGATTCAAGTTTTAGATATCGATGCGGGTCTCACAAAAGAAGAATTTGCGACTCCAGAGCAAGCTTATCAAAGCTATGCAGCTTTAATGAAACGTATTAATCAGGCTGGCTGGAAAAACTATTTCTTTACAGATGCTCCGCGTATCGCTAAAGAAGATAATATTAAGCATCTATCGAAAAGTCGTGATGTTATTGATCCAAGCTATATTTTTAGTTTTGAAGAATGGAAAAATATAATAAATAATATTCCTACAAAATCATTAGGATATCGTCTATATGCTAGTGGAGTTATTTTAGATATAAGTTTAAAAAGAACAGCTAAAAATGAGCGGAATGAAGAGCAATATATGCTTAGATTTAGCTTTCAGAGTGTTCGTTACAATGAAAGAGACTCAATTCCTGACTCTGATAAAATGACACCTACCGAATTCGAGCAAGCATTTAAAAAGAGATTAAGTGAAAATCAAAAATATCGGGAAAAGGAAGAGAGAAAAGCCAAGGCTGAGGGCTATCATATCGATGAAGAATATACAGATCCTGATGTTTGGTCATATGTTAAGTAAATTTTTTTGAAATAATAAAAAGGCTTAAGTTATTTAAATTTAAGCCTTTTTAAACTAGCTTTAACTTTTACTGCTCACTTAAAACCAACTGTTTAATTTTAACCGCTTTCTCAAAGTGATCTAGCTTATGCTCCATAATCCACCAATGCGCTGCTTCCACCAGTAACTCAGGGTTATCATTCTTATTTTAAAAAAAAGCATAAAAAGATAGACCGACATTGTCTCCTTTCTTCTCAATTTTATCGTCGCATCCCTTAATAAACATTTCTCTTAATTCATTTCTCATAGCTTGAGTATTTTTTGAAAAGGGTTTGAGAGGAAAAGGCCTGGCTTTAGGCCTTTTTTAAACTTAAAAAGTTGAGTGCTCAAGCATATATTTCATGGGGCTTAATCGCCTAAAGTAATTCGAAGTCTGTTTAATGCTCCCATTAAAGAAATACTCGCTGTCAAATCTACAATCTCTTTTTCACTAAAATGCTGAGCCAAACTTTCTCGACTCGCTTCAATTTGTTTTGGGTCATTTAAATAGGTAATTGCGGACGCAAACTCTAAAACGATTTTTTGTTTTTCAGTGAAAGCTTTTGAATGTTTATAACCTGGTATTTGGTCGATAACTTCTTGAGCTATACCAAAATCTCGTAACTCTTTGGAATGAAAAGCACAGCAATACGCACAACCATTGATTTGAGATACATACAACTCGGCTAAAGCAATTAGTTTTGGGTCTAAATCTGAAGATCTAATAGATGAATGAGCTGAATATAAATGCCCGATGGTTTTCTTTGAAATTTCTTTATATTCCACAGTAAATATCCGTGATGGGTTAGATAGAAGCATTATTTATAATTAGGTATAGGTTGTAAATTAGGCATTTTTTTGTTATGTAGGTATATTTATTATACTTAGTAATCATCTATGAAAGATAACATTTCAGGCTGTACAGTCGAAGAAGCCATGACTGTTTTAGGTGGTCGTTGGCGCATGCTCATTATTTCTTTTTTATTGGAAAGAACCATGCGTTTTAATGAGTTACGCAGAGCAATCCCGAATATTTCACAAAGAATGCTGACTTTAGAGCTACGTTTTTTAGAAGAAGAAGGTTTTATTCTAAGAGAAGTCTATGCACAAGTTCCTGTTAAGGTTGAATATTCTTTAACTGAGGAAGGCCGAAAATTAGAAAAGCTAGTTGATGTATTAAAAGAAATTGGTGGATGGCTTAAATCGAGAT
Source organism: Acinetobacter sp. H1(2024) (assembly GCF_046557555.1). NCBI lineage: Bacteria > Pseudomonadati > Pseudomonadota > Gammaproteobacteria > Moraxellales > Moraxellaceae > Acinetobacter > Acinetobacter sp. H1(2024). Next base: position 255,851 of record NZ_JBKGFO010000003.1, on the reverse strand, counting down.
AGTTTTGTTTGGCGTAAGAGGAGTTGTTTGATTATTTTAAGGAGGGGAACTCATGATTCGATAATTTTGAGCTAACTCATGAGCTAAATTTAGAATATATATTTCAGGATTCTTTTTAATAATTTCATAAAAAAAATTAGGACTATTTTTTAGAATTTCAGGCACCTGAGTTGTGCCAGACTGATGTTGGAGTGCTAATAAAATTATTAGTAATTCATAGGTATAGTCTGGCTGAGCGTCATTTTTAATAAGCTTTATAACATGTGAAGAAAATTCAAAAGCTTCTGCTGGTAATAGCGAATAAACATTTTCATCAATGAAAGTAGATAAGTACCATTCATCCAATTCTTCTTTTGACGCTAATTTTTCAAGAAAACTAGATAAAGCATTTATAAACATTTTTATCCTTTCTCACTTTATCTCTAGTATGAAAATTAAAGACTATCCTTTTCAGAATAGTCTTTCACTCTAACTTTTACTGCTCACTTAAAACCAACTGTTTAATTTTAACCGCCTTCTCAAAGTGATCTAGCTTATGCTCCATAATCCACCAATGCGCTGCTTCCATGAGTAGCTCAGGGTTATCATTCTTATTTTTAAAAAAAGCATAAAAAGATAGACCGACATTGTCTCCTTTCTTTTCAATTTTATCGTCGCATCCCTTAATAAAAATTTCTCTTAATTCATTTCTCATAATTAGTATCACTTCAAGTCTATAAAACTAAGACGGCTTATTCTGCTCGCCCCATTGGCACATCATATCTAACAAAGGAATTAAAGATTGCCCTTTTTCTGAAAGTCGATACTCAACCTTTGGCGGAATTTGAGGATATTCCTTGCGAGTAATCAGCCCATCTCTTTCCAATTCTTTAAGTGTATTACTGAGTGTTCTAAATGAAATGTTGCCAATACAGCGTTGCATCTCATTAAAACGCATGACATTTTTTTCATACAGCCAATACATAATAATCATTTTATATTTGCCATTAATCAAAGAAAGGGTATAGCCAAAACCCGTATCTTCTAATGGTGTATATGAAGGAATGCACTCAGTCATTTTTAAAATCTACACTATCTTTTAGTATAGTATATAACATAAATTACCGTACTTATATTTAGGAAAGCACACTTCTATAATCGATTTATCAACTTTCCGATAAGAGTGTTTTCATAATGAAAAAGACATTAGTCATTGTTACCCATCCTCACATAGACCAATCTGTTGTAAATAAAAGATGGGTAGAAGAACTAGAAAAACACCCAGACCAATTTACGGTTCACCAAATTTATCAAGCCTACCCAGATGGGGTGATTGATGTTGCCAAAGAACAAGCACTAGTCGAAGAACATGAAAATTTAGTATTTCAATTTCCAGTGTATTGGTTTAACTGTCCGCCGCTATTGAAACAATGGATTGATGAAGTTGTGACTTATGGGTGGGGGTATGGTTCAACAGGCGATAAGCTTAAAAATAAAAAGTTTATGTTGGCTTTATCTGCGGGTGTGCAAGAAAAAGTTTATTCAGAGTATGGTGGATATAACCTTTCTTTAGAGCAAATTTTTACTCCATTTAAGCTAACAGCTTTATATGTTGGGGCAGACTATCAACCGCTTCATGCATTCTATGGGATAGACACAAATCCTTCAGAGGATGACGATGTGCCGACTCAACAAGACATAGCGGATAATGCGGTTCAGTATGTTCAGAAGTTATTAGCGTTGTCTGAGTAAGTTTTAAGAGGAGGCCTGAACGTGAGAGTTTGGGCTTCTTATATAGAAGATTTTTAAAAAATTACATGAAGATTTTAAGTTAAATATACAATTTATTTATGATATAAATGTCTGCTAAATATAGATTAAATTTAAAAATTTATGACTATTCTTGATATTAAAGAAAAAGAAAACTCCCTTATAACTGACGATGCTCATGATTTAATATGCTACGCAACAATCAGTGAAATAAACTCATGGAACGATGTCGTTAACTTATATTCAGAAATTAAGCATAAGCATTTACCTAAAAAAGTATTATTACTTTTAGAAGATATTGGGCAATGTGAATACACCTCCATGCATGCTTCAATGGGAGATGGGCTTTATTTTGATACTACAGAATTCGTTGAAGATGACAGTGCAGCAAGTTGGGAAAATACTCGACCTTTAGAACTTCAATATCATATTGAACAATTATTAAAGCCAGAAAATTATATAGACTTTAGTAACTTACCGAAAAAACTTAACTATAGCGATGAAGATCAAGCAACTCTGCTACAGATTAATGCTGAACCCGACAAAATTTTAGATGCCGTTATTCAAGTAAAGTTAGTCAATAGTCAAACTGAAACTCAGAAATTTGCAGCCTGCCTCAATGGATATTTTAGTTGTGATTTGAACCCTTTTGAGTCTTTTAGCTTGATTGAGCATTTAGATCAAAACTATGGCATAGAGTATGTGGGTTTAGGGGCAAGCTTATTATTCTTTATGAAAACACCAAAATTTGATGCAAATAAAACACCTCAATTGCTTAATGAGTTGAGCAACTTTTATCAATTCAATCAAACAACGCATCACCAGCTAGAACAACATTTATCTCATCATGAATATCTTGTTTTGCCTTATGTAGAGTCATTGGAAGTGTTCGATTTGGATTAAGTCTGATGAGGGAAATCTAACGGACTTCTTTCTGAGTTAGGCAGTGAACCTTAAGAAATAGATTTTTAAATCGTTTGCAAAAACCAATTTTGTCTATAAGTTGAAAATACAATAATACGTTTCTGGAAAAACTATGAATATCGCGCCTTTTCCATTTCAAATTACAAACTGGGAAGAAATAGAAGTCACTGAATATAAGGGTGAAACAGGAAAAGCTTACTGGAAAACTCAATTTTTTGGTGAAGAAGGAAATAAAATTAGAGTAAGACTTGTCGAGTACTCTGCAAACTATTTGGCAGACCATTGGTGTGAAAAAGGGCACATTTTATTTTGCCTAGAAGGTGAGCTAGAAAGTAGATTGAAAGACGGACGAACATTTACTTTAACCTCAGGCATGAGTTATCAAGTCGGAGACAATTCAGAGCCACACCAGTCTTTTAGCTTAAATGGTGCGAAGTTACTTATCGTTGATTAGATTTATACAAAAAACGCAATCAAATAAAGGGATAGCAATTTCTATCCCTCATCAAACATCTTAATTTTCTAAAATTGTCATGGCATCAACCAAGCTTGTAATCCCTGCATAAATATCCTTTAAATGGGCTTGATCATCCATATAGGCTGGGGTGGTAACAAATAAGTTTTGTTTATCAACCACGCAACTTGAGGTTTGACAAACATGGTGAATTGAACCCGTTTTTTCAATTTCCTTGGCTATGTTAATGTCAGAGCCTAAAGTAATAGTTGGGTGTAACTCTCCAAAGGTAAGTGCCAAGAGTGCAGGCGAAATACAAATTGCCCCAATAGGTTTCTTGCTTTGATGAAACGCTTTTAAAATTGAAGCTACCGTACCATGTACTCTCGCTTCTGCTCCTTTAAATGCAAACGTTGATAAGTTTTTTGCGACACCAAAACCACCCGGCAAAATCAGACCATCAAATTCATTTTTATCAAGTTTATGCAGTAGTGAAATTTCACCTCGGGCAATTCTTGCCGCTTCTTGTAAAATATTTCTTCGCTCAGTCATGTTTATTTCACCACTCACATGGTCAATAACATGAAACAAAGGCTCATCAGGTGCAAAAATTTGATATTCAATGTTGGCTGTATCTAAAGCTAATAGGGTTAAAACAGATTCTCTAATTTCAGAACCATCTAAATAACCACAACCCGATAAAATTACTGCTACTTTTTTCATTTGCTTGCTTAAGAACCTTTTTAAGTGTGCAAAAGATCTTAAATTCTCTTCTAAAAATTTTTTATACGCAGATTTGCCATAAATTCGCCTTAAGTGAGCATTTTTGTTTTGCGTAGCTCACGTGGGGTAATTCCAAACAAATTTTTAAATTGGTCAGTAAATCGAGATTGAGATTGATAGCCACATTCAAAAGCAATATTTCCAATGCTGCTATTGGTGGTTTGAATAAGATGCAGTCCATAGCCTAGTCGTACTCTATTACGAATGTCCTGAATGCTGTTTCCTTCACTTTTCAGTTTTCTTCGTAGGGTCGACGAACTCATAAAAAGTTGAGCAGCGATAAATTCAGCGGTGAGTTCTGTAGACAAATGATCAGAAATAAAAGCCTGAACTTTTTCGCTCAAGCTTTTATTCATGTTGAGTTTAGCAATGTCGGTATAACCCGAATAATAAATAAGCTCTAAAAGCTCCCTTTTTCTAAATTTAAATGCAGAAGGAGGGGCAACTAAAGAGAAGTCTATAAACTGATGTAGGGCACTTTCTAAAAGAGAATTAAGCTGGCCTTGAACATAGTTTTGAGAAGTACCCGCATTTTGAGGCAAGTCATTAAAATCTTCAAAATCAAACTCGATAAGAAGAGCGAAATATTCTTCTTGATCTGGAATATTGCGCATATCAATGCTGGAGCTGTTGGCTAAAAAAATAAAAGAACCAGCATCACACTCAATATTTTCAGTTTTTCCAAGTTCTTTGTATCCACTTAACACAATTATGAGTAAGGGTTTAGAAATCGGAACGTTTGTGATTTTTTGCTCTTGGTAAGCTGAATAGACCGCAAAAGGCAGGTTTAAGTGACTATGCTCGAGCAGGCTTTTTTTAGCTAAAGAAATAAGATTCTGCATTGAATTTAAATATTTACTTAAATTTAGGCGTTGTGATGGATATAAAAATTATCAATATTTTTTTGGCTATTTTTAATGTTTGAGCCAATAAAAAAAGCCTAAACCCATTAAGTTTAAGCTTCTTTAAATTTGAATTCTGGCGGTGAGAGAGGGATTCGAACCCTCGATACGCGCAAACGTATACACACTTTCCAGGCGTGCTCCTTAAGCCACTCGGACACCTCACCAAGGCGTGCGATAGTAACTAAAAAATCAGGTTCTGCCAAGATTTAAGACGAGCATTACAGAAAAAAAATAATAGAGGTGATAAGATTGCGCTAAAAATCTTATTGGTTTAATTACACAATGCAAAATACGGCCAAAAAAGCGACCTTGCCTGCCACGGCTTTGGCAGCTCTTGGGGTGGTCTTTGGAGACATCGGAACGAGTCCGCTCTATGCCTTGAAAGAGTCCTTCCATGCTGCCCATGGTTTGGGAATTCAGCCTGAAAACGTATTAGGAATTTTATCCATTATTTTTTGGTGCTTAATGCTGATTATCAGCATTAAGTATGTCGCAATTGTCATGCGTGCAGACAACAATGGCGAAGGCGGTATCATGGCCTTACTCGCATTGAATTTGCGTAAAGCAAAAATTGCCGACAACAAAAAAATCTACATGATTGCCATTGGCTTTATTGGGGCATCACTGTTCTTTGGTGACGGTATTATTACCCCGGCAATTTCGGTATTGTCTGCGGTCGAAGGGTTGTCTATTGCAACCAATGTTTTTGACCCATTCATTATGCCAATTGCAATTGCCATTATCATCACGCTGTTTTTAGTACAAAAACATGGTACTGCGTTTGTAGGTAAGTTCTTTGGTCCAATTACGCTTGTGTGGTTTATCTCGTTAGGCGCATTAGGCCTTCACAGCGTTATTCAAACACCGATTGTACTCGGCATGTTTAGTCCGCATTGGGCGATCCAGTTTATCTACCATCATCCAGTCATGACGTTTTTTGTGATGGGTGCTGTGGTGTTAACCGTGACAGGTGGTGAAGCACTTTATGCCGACATGGGACATTTTGGACCAGTTCCGATTCGTCTTGCGTGGTTCTTTGTGGTGTTGCCATGCCTAGTTTTAAACTATGCAGGACAGGGCGCATTGTTACTACGCGACCCTGCGGCAATTGAAAACCCGTTCTATTTACTGGTTCCTCAGTGGGCACTTTACCCAATGATTATTATGGCGACTATGGCAACAGTGATTGCCTCTCAAGCTGTAATTTCTGGGGTGTTTTCTCTTGCTCGCCAAGCGATTCAATTGGGTTATTTACCACGTTTAAGTATTAAACATACCTCTGAGTCCGAAGAAGGTCAGATCTATGTACCGTTCTTAAACTGGTTACTTTTAATCGCAATTATTATCTTAATTCTGATTTTCAAAACCAGCTCAAACTTGGCAAGTGCTTATGGTTTAGCAGTAACCTTAACCATGCTCTGTGACACGATTTTGGTTTCCATCTTTATCTACTCGGCGTGGAAATGGAGCTGGCCAAAAGTGGTGTTACTGATTATTCCATTCTTCATTTTAGAGTCGGTTTTAGTCGCAGCAACTTCACTTAAAGTGCTATCAGGTGGTTGGGTGCCGTTGCTCATTGGTGGTATTGCAGTCACTATCTTAATGACATGGAAACGCGGTCGTGAGCTTACCTTTGCTAAACTTGAACATGACACGTTGTCTTTAGACTTGTTTGTAAAAAGTATTGGTAATAGCGTGCACTGGGTGCCGGGTGATGCAGTATTTATGACAGGTACGCCAAACGTTGTACCGCATGCCATGTTGCATAACATCAAGCACAACAAAGTACTGCATCAGCGTAATATTCTGGTCACTGTGGTGATTGAAGATGTACCTTTCGTTGCACCAGAAGAACGTATTACGACAGAAGCTTTAGCTGAACATTTCTACCGTATTAAAATTTTCTACGGCTTTAAAGATGAAATGAATGTGCCAAAAGCACTTATGAAAGCTTATGAACAATTAGGTCTTGAATATGACTTAATGCATATCAGCTTCTTTATTTCTCGCGATCGTATTGTTCACTCGGTGGGTGATGGTATGTCGCCGTGGAGAGAAAAGCTGTTTATCTCGATGCAGCGTAACACCAGTCCGGTGAGTGACTTCTACCAAATTCCAACCAACCGTGTGGTGGAGTTAGGTAGTCAAATCGAAATATAAAATTTGATGTAATAAAAAAACCAAGACATCTGTCTTGGTTTTTTTATGGCTCTGATTATTGAGCTTGTGCCATTGGTGCATCTGCTGGTAAAGCACCATCTTTTGCCATTGGGTCCGCAGACTGGTTTGGGTCGGCTGGTGGTGGTGGAGTATTTGGGTCTTGTGGTGCTGGAGCAGCCATATCACCGCCCGCTGGAGGTGCTGGTGGTGCATCTGCTGGAGGAGCAGGAGGTACATCAGCTGGTATAGGAGCACCCGTAGGGGCTGCACCTGTTGGCGGAGCAGAAACAGGTTGTACTTTCCCACTATTCACTAAATCACTAATAGAGCCAGGCTGGCCATTGACGGTTGTAGTGACTTTTACTTTAGACAAACTTTCTAAAGTTTCACCTGGTTGGACCGCAGGTTCAGCTAGCGCTGCCATACTGCACAGTCCAGCAATTACGCCAATACCAATAATCTTTGAATGGATCATTAAATGGACTCCGTTTGTATTTTTATCCAAATTTGTGGAGCTAACCATGTCATAAGGCATGAGGGCTTTTCAATGAAAGATACGCAATTAACCCAATTCAATAGTGAAAGTTCCTCACAATCCCAACAGATTGTTACGTAAGGGGAAATGGAGTTACAAAAAAGATGACCATGTTTTAACCATTTGAAAGATAAGCGATATACTTAAAAAAGCAGGATTGTTAAGCTGCGTGTGGACAGTGGTATTGATAGAAACATGGCAAGCAAAAAAAGTAGTTCAGGCATCTTCGGTGATTTTTCTTTAAGCGAGCATTTTGGCAAAATTGTACTTGCCGGAGTGGCAGCAGGAAGCTTTGCCATCGCTTTTGGCGGTGAAAAAATTTCACAATGGTTTTCGCCTTTAAGTACTAACTCGACTTGTCTAAATCAGTTTTATCGTGAAGTTCCACCTGCCCTAAATAAAGAAAGTTTAAAAAAAGACAGTTATGCACTGTGTTTTAATGGCTTCAATGTTCTGTACTCGGGTATGTCTAAAACGCCGTTATGGTCAGCTGAATATCTAAGTCCAGAACGTTTAAGCACTAAAATTAAACGTGAAGATAATTTCCACGAAGAAACACGTGTTCCTGAGCGTCACCGTTCATTGTTAAGCGATTATCGTGGCTCAGGCTATGACCGTGGGCACATGTCCCCAAATGGTGATATGCCAACTAAAGACTCGCAGTACGATAGCTTCTCGCTCAGTAATATGGTTCCGCAGGCCCCTAAAAATAATCAGGAAGTTTGGCGTAAGCTTGAAGACGCTACACGTGCTGTGGTTACTAAGCAAAAGCAAGATGCCTATATTGTGACGGGACCAATTTTTGAGGGTCAACGACTCAAAACGATTGGGCGTGGTGTTATTGTTCCAAGCGCCGTATATAAAGCTGTTTATTATCCTAAAACGGGTGCAATTGGCGCTTACTATGCACCAAATAACAACTCGCAGCAGGTCAAAGTTGTGAGTGTTTGTTATTTGGAAGAAAAGTTAGGAATTAACTTATTTCCCCAACTTACCGAACAACAAAAACGTAATGTTTATCGTCTGCCATTAACATCTAGCCAAGTTAAGCCAAATCAGAAATTAGATTATTTGCACTGGGATGGAGAAAGCCAGTGTGAACAAGATTTAACTAAAGATCAGATTCACGCATTACAAGATCAGTTTAAAAAGCAAAAAAGTACGTCTTCTGAACCTATGGAATCAAAAGTTCCAAGTATTGATGAAGAAACTAGAAAGGCGATTGTGAAACAATTAGTAGAAGCCTTGGTGAACTATTTCTTGCAAATCATTAAATAACTCGCATGTAAACATTGTTGCACAGTTCTTATTCAATACAATAAGATGAGCATACAGATCTGTCTGTTTATCCATTTATTCGAATAAGGACAATAACAATGTTTGCCTCGATGTTTCTTTTTTCTTTTGCTATGTCTATTACCCCGGGTCCCGTCAATACCGTCATTTTATCGACCAGCTTAAATCATGGTTTAAAAAGATCAGTTCCGTATATTTCAGGCGCTACCATTGGTTTTACTTTGCTTTTGATTTTTATGGCGTTTGGCCTGCAAAGTGTATTAACTCAATTTCCAGTTGTCTTAAAAATTCTTGCGATTTGTGGAACGCTCTTTGTTTGTTATATCGGGATTAAAATTATTCTTTCTGCTGCAAATATTTCTATTTCAAGTGATCCTGTCGAACAGATCATTATTCCCAATTTTAAAGATGGGTTCTTGTTACAGTGGCTTAACCCTAAAGCGTGGTTAGCTTGTGTATCGGGTATAACCATGTTTACCAGCATTGAAAATCCGCAGGCGTTGCCGATTTTTATCGTTATTTATTTTTTCACCTGTTATGTGTGTTTGTTCTTTTGGGGATTTTGCGGTGATAAATTTTCAGTGGTGCTCAATCAGGGCAACCGTTTGAAATATTTTAATATCTTGATGGGCGCTTTTTTAATTTTATCGGCACTTTTAATTTTGATTGATTTTTTTTAAATTGATCGTATTACACTGTGAAGATATAACAACGAGACATACTTATGTTTAAGCCATTTGAAAAGGGTACAGAGTCTTCTTCAATTGAAGATTTAACATTAGAAAATGATGTCGATTGCGTGAGCATTTATGGCAATTTGCAAATTACTAAAGACAAAGTAGGCTTAGAGCAGGCAAAGGCACTACAGAGCTTTTTAAAAGATGTGGTTGCAGCTTTGGAAAAAGAAGAATTGCCTGAGAAAATTGAACGACCAGCTGAACAAGAAGTGAATAATCCGTTTTTATAATTTATGCATTCTATGTGTGGTGTTGAGCATAGTCATGCTGCCATACAGTCTTTAATACCATGTTGGATCTTATCGAGTTTGTATAGACATTTCTTACTTTTGAAAGCCCAAAAGTAAACAAAAGGCTTTGTTGAACAGAGGGCACTTCCGTGTACCCCTGCTCAACAGGTGACATCCATGTCACCCACCGCGATAGCAGATTAAGGCTATAGATATAAAGAATTAATCTTTATCTCCAGCAACCACTTTATAAATAATCGCACCAATCACAGCACCTAAAATCGGCGCTACCCAGAACAACCACAATTGACTTAAAGCACCATTTTGAGCAAAGAATGCAACACCTGTACTACGTGCAGGGTTCACCGAAGTATTTGTCACTGGAATACTGATTAAGTGAATAAGTGTTAATGCAAGACCAATCGCAATAGGCGCAAAACCAGCAGGTACACGACCATGTGTTGATCCTAAAATAACAATTAAGAAGAAAGCAGTAAGGACCACTTCAATAATAAAAGCAGAACCTAAACCAAATTTATTTGGTGATAAATCACCAAAACCATTTGAAGCAAAGCCGCCTACACCAGTGAAGCCAGCTTGTCCTTGAGCAATAATATAAAGAACAAATGCAGCAGCAGTCGCGCCGACTACTTGTGCAACGATGTAAGGAATTAAATCTTTAATATCAAAACGACCGCCGACCCAAAGACCGACACTCACCGCGGGATTAAAATGTCCACCAGAAATATGCCCTAAAGCATAAGCACCAGTGAGTACGGTTAAACCAAAGGCAAGGGCTACACCTGCAAAGCCAATACCAAGTTCAGGGAAAGCTGCGGCTAATACAGCGCTACCACAACCACCAAAGACTAGCCAAAACGTACCTAAGAATTCAGCAAAATATTTATTCATTGTGATTACTCATCTATTGATCTATTTTTTAATTAGTGTGAAATATGTCACAAAAAATTAAGCATGTGACTATATGAAATTTTTGTTTTCAGTGTTGTTTTAATCAAGAAAAGATTTGTAAGTTTTGGTTGGTTATTCTTTGTCTAAAAAATGATCTCTCCATTGTTGTGGTGTTTGATTGGTCCAATGTTTAAAAGCTCTTTGAAAAGCACTTTGTTCTGAGTAGCAAAGCAAAAGGGCAATTTCTTGTAAACTTAAATGAGGGTCTTTTAAATATTCGGTTGCCAGCATAAAGCGAACTTGTTGTACACGCTCTTGAAAGGTGGTGTTTTGTTGTTGTAAATGGCGTTGGAGCTGCCGAACTGAAAGTCCTAACTGTGTTGCAATATATTCAATTTGATATTGACCCTTTTGTAAGCCAGTTAAAATTGAATGCTGTAAGCGCTGATCGAGTTGGGTTGAATTTGGTAATTGCTCTAACAAAGCTTGTGCTTGCTGAACCAATAGCTGCTGTAATGTATGGTCGGCGCTGCTAAGCGGCTTATGAATTTCTGTAATTGGAATGAGTAACTCAGTACGTGGCTGACTAAAACGAACGGGACATTGAAAGTACTGCTCGTACACCCTGATATTTTTAGGGGCAGTATTTAAGAAACGTACCTCATGTAAATGTACATCTTCATGAGACATAAAAAGACGTAAGAACTGAATGACCAGCGCAATCGCGATTTCATCGGTCAGCTGAGTGGGGTGTAGCTCAGTCGCTTCCCAACGAATAGAAGCATATTGTCCCTGTAGTTCAACAACTAATGGACTTCCGTCATAAATCAGACGATGAAAGTCATGATAACGAATTAAGGCTTCCCCTAAGTTATCGCAAGAGAGTGCAAGGTAGGCAATAATTCCTAAGTGTTTGGGTTGCACATATTTGGCAATTTCTAGGCCTAAACCGGGCTTCGGGTCTAGTTTATAAATCACTTCTAATAGGTCACGCCAAACCACATAGTCAAAACGTTCCAGATTTTGAATGTGTTCTAATTGTTCAGGAATCACTAACTCATTTGCTTCACAATAAGCTTTTAATAGATGTCCCAGCCCTCCATACACCGAGCCTGTATAATTTTTTAGTTGTGGCATCCGTGACCACCTCTTTCTTGTCGTGATTTGTCAATGAAACCATAAATTCTGGTCAATATCTAGCATAACGAATTTTATATGCTGAATAAAAAGAAAAAGGAGTTAGGTGATGTTAAAAGGGTTTATTGCAGGAATTGCAGTTGCAAATGCATTTGAATGGGTGGCACACAAATATATTTTGCATGGTGTGCACCGTGCTGGACAACCGCGCTATAGCCCAGTGCCAAGAAGCATGGAGTCACATTGGGCACACCATCGTGAAGTACGCAAACAACAATTTCATGATGATTGCTATGTTGAAGGCGTTGGCAACTGGCGAACTAAAAATGAGTTAATTTCTCTTGCGGTAGTGGCAACAGTCTCAAGTGCAATGTTTTACCCGTTTTCAAAAGGCATGGCACTCGCGGCTTGGTACAGTGCTGGTAATTATTATTATATTCATCGCCGTGCACATTTAGAGCCTGACTGGGCAAAGCGTAAAATTCCGTGGCACTACGACCACCACATGAACTCTAATCAAGACGCCAATTGGTGTGTGACTAAGCCTTGGTTTGATTATGTGATGGGAACACGTGTGGTGTCTTCGGCAGATTTAAAAGAACAAAATCCTTTGGGGATACGGTTACCTACAGTGCTTGCTAAGCCACTCTCTCAAGCTGTAGAAAAAATCTTCCCTGCAAAATGGGTCGAGAAAAAAGAAAAGCCTCAACTGGTTAACGACATAAATTCGGTTGACGGTGCTGCATAAAAAAATAAAGGGGCATATCGCCCCATTTATTATCAATGCGCTTACAAGCGCATTTCGATGCCTTGATCAGCTAAGTATTGTTTAGCTTCTGGAATCGTATATTGGCCAAAGTGGAAAATACTTGCTGCCAATACCGCATCGGCACCACCTTGTAAAATACCGTCTGCAAGGTGTTGTAAGTTACCTACACCGCCTGAGGCAATCGTTGGAATGGTCACGCGGTCATTAATGGCACGCATTAAGGCAATATCGTAACCTGCTTTAGTACCGTCGGCGTCCATACTGGTAATGAGTAACTCGCCCGCACCGTAGTCAGCCATTTTCACAGCCCATTCAATGGCATCAATACCCGTTGGTTTACGGCCACCGTGAGTAAAGATTTCCCATTTGTTGTCACCAGTTTTTTTGGCATCAATTGCAACCACAATACATTGCGCGCCAAAGTGCTGAGATGCTTCTTGAACAAATTCAGGGTTAAATACGGCAGCCGAGTTAATACTCACTTTGTCTGCACCTGCATTTAATAACGCACGAATATCTTCAACCTTACGTACACCACCACCGACAGTTAATGGCACAAATACAGTCTCGGCCATACGTTCAACAGTACGGTAAGTGGTATCGCGTCCATGATGTGTAGCGGTAATGTCTAAGAAAGTAATTTCGTCTGCACCTTGTTCGTTATAGCGACGTGCCACTTCAACAGGGTCGCCAGCATCACGAATATCGAGGAATTGAACGCCTTTAACTACGCGTCCGTTATCAACGTCTAGGCAAGGAATAATACGTTTAGCAAGCATAGCTTTTTCCAAAAATAATCGCCGTTGGTGAAAGTTCCTACACAGGCGCTACACCTTCATGGAGGGAAGAGGTATTCTATCAAACTTCACAGATGTTTTTTGCAGGTTTTCCATGTCGGTTTATACCCCGTTGAGTTTAGATGAAGTTCGCACCTTTGCTGCACCTTATGGATTAGAGGTGTTGGAGCTGAACCCAATTCAGGGAGGTATTCAAAACACCAATTATTTTTTGGTTGATGTAAACCGCAAACAGTATGTACTTACCGTGTTTGAAGAGTTAGATGCACAGGGGGCAGGTGAACTTATTCCTGTACTTGAACAATTGGGGACTCATGATGTACCCGTTGCTGTACCGTTAAAACATAGCGGGCAAGCGGTTCACGTGATTGCAGACAAGCCTGCACAGATTGCACCACGTCTCATGGGTCACCATCCCATGCAAACCACAGTAGCACAAGTTGCAGCAATTGCAGATGCACAGGCGAAACTTCATGTGGCTTTACAAGATTTTCCGCTTGAGCGTGAATATAGACGCGATCATCAATACTGGACAGGCGTTGCAGAGCAGCTTAAGCCAAATATGACTCAAGATGACCAAGCTTTACTTGAGCAGGTCTATCAAGCGTTTAATGCGAAAACAGCACAGTATTCAAACCGACCAACAGGTTTTATTCATTCAGATTTATTCCGCGACAATACATTGTTTGAAGGTGATCAATTACAAGGTATTTTAGATTTTTACGAGTTAAATCAAGATGAATTGCTGTTTGATATTGCGATTACCATCAATGATTTTTGTACCGAATATCCAGCAGCACATTTAAACTCAGACAAAGTGGCAGCTTACTTAGCGGCATACCAAAAAGTTCGTGTGCTTACTTCAGATGAACTTGAATGTTTAGATGTATTCTTAGCAATGGCAGCATGCCGTTTTTGGTCAATGCGTTTGCAAGTTGCTCAAAAAAATAAAGAAGAAGGACGTACTGGCGACGACATTTTGCAAAAAGACCCGCAAGAAATGCGAGCAATGATGCAAGACCGTTTAAGCCATGTAAAAGCATAAAAGGAATAGAGATGCGAGATCAGGGGCGTTTAGTCGAATGGTTCGACGAAAAAGGTTATGGCTTTATTCAGCCGGATGATGCTGAAAAAGAGCGAGTCTTTTTGCATATCAAAGATTTTGCACGCCCCGGACCTCGGCCAATTATTGGTTGTGCACTAGAGTATTTGGTCATTTTAGATGAGCGAGGTCGCTTCCGTGCCCAGCAAGTCACTTATTTAAAGGCATCACAAACGCGTAAAGCTTCAAAGTCAGCAAAAACAGAATCTTCATTTCAGGCAAAACCATGGTCTGCCATGCAAATGTGCATCGTATTTTATTTTGTTCTAATGGGCATTATGAGTTTTATCCATACTTTACCAGCCTATACTTTGTTGTTTGTTTTAATGATGAATGCTTTAAGTTATTGGCTATATTCACAAGATAAAGAAGCCGCACAACTAGGCAATCGCCGTATTCCTGAACAGACTTTACATATTGTGAGCTTTTTAGGTGGTTGGCCAGCTGCATGGTGGGCACAACAAAAACTGAGACATAAAACACAAAAACAACCATTTCGTAAGATTTATTTTTGTACCATATTCCTTCATTTACTTTTGATTTTGTGGCTAATTTCTCCTTTAAACGTTTTGCGGGGATCGTAAAAGTAAATTGTTTTATTAAACTTGAGAGGTATAAAAATGAATAGTTCTATCGACCAAGATCCAAATCGTACTTTAACACTTATTTTGTATGTACTTTATATTGTTGCCATTTTTACGGGCGGCTTACTTGCGATTATTGCTTTAATTATTAACTACGTAAAACGTTCCGATGTACAAGGTTCAATTTTTGCGAGTCACTTTACTTGGCAAATCAGAACATTTTGGTGGTATCTGGCTTGGAATATTATTGCCTTTCTGCCGTTTATTTTCTTGTTCTTTACAGGTGAAAATACCGATTTATTTGCAGGTGTTGCGATCTCATCGACCGTATTCTGTGTGGGCGTGATTACAGCGGCATGGATCTGGATTGTATATCGTGCAATTCGCGGTTTGATTGCATTAAACGACAATCGTCCGATGTATCAATAAATCATGATTATTGAACATGTGCATTTGAGTATAAAGCCTGGGCAAAGTGAAGCATTTCTTAAAGCATTCGAGCAGGCAAAACATATTGTTTATCCAATGGAGGGCTTCAATGCTGTCCAGCTCATTAGACATGCAACTGACCCACATCATTATATTCTAATGATCTCTTGGGATGAGATTGAGCATCATACAGAAGGGTTTAGAAAGTCTGAGGCTTATCAGGAATGGAAGAAATTGCTTCATCCATTTTATGATCCAATGCCGACGGTTGAGTACTACGAGCCCTGCATTTTATTAAAGAAAAAATAATAGATATAAAAAAAGAGAGCGTTAAGCTCTCTTTTTTTATTCTCGAATTCTTTTAGTTTTTTTAATGGGTAACTTAAGTTTTAACTCACTGACTAAAACACCTAACACCACTAAAGCACCGCCAAAAAGAGCAATAACTGGTAATCGCTCACCTGCGATTCGGCCAATAACTCCTGCCCAAACAGGCTCTCCTGCATAAATAATCGCAGCACGTGAAGGATCAACCATACGCTGAGCCCAATTCATCACAAATTGAATCAGTGCACTTGCTAAACCTAATGTAACAGCAAGGAGTACAAGTGGCCATGAAAATGCTGGAATCGTATGCTCACCCACCACAGGCATAACGGCAAACGAAAGTAGAGACGCGACAGCAAGTTGAATAATGGTCACACGGCGCAAATTTACCTTTCCAGCAAAGTAACTAATAAAAATAATTTCTAAAGCAATCGCAACTGAGCCAAGTACTGTTAAAAGCTGCCCAAAACTTAATGAAATTTGCTCAAAACCATTACCTGTTAATAAAACAAGACCAGCAAAGGCCAAAGCTGCTCCCACCCAAGTCATGACATGTGGCGTCTTTCTAAAGATGAGCCACATTAAAATAGGAACAAGTGGAACATAAAGCGCCGTTAAAAAAGCTGACTCACTACTCGGAATGGTTTGCAGGCCAATCGTTTGAGTTCCATAACCGCCTACAATCACTACACCAATTGCAGTACCAGCACCTAAGTCTTTTAACGTAACGCCTTTCATGCTCTTGAATGAAATAAGCAATAACGTTAGCGCTGCTACAGCAAATCGGCAGCCTACAAAAAACATAGGCGATGTAAAATTCAGTGCATATTGCACTGTAAGAAATGTTCCACCCCAAATCATAGTAATTAAAACGAGTGCTAACTGAGGGGCTTTGCTTGAACTCAAAGAAATTGGTGGCATACTCAAAATTAAAATAAATTGTGCAATATACTGCACATATTGCGCTATTCTTCAGTTTTGTGCAATATATTGCTCAAATTTTCTTTACTACCTATTCTATGAGCCAGTCGAGTACCGTTTTACAGCACGTAGGCACAAATATCCGTTCACTAAGAGATGAGCGTGGTTTAAGCCAACAGGAATTGGCAGATCAGGCAGGTGTAAGTAGACGTACCATTGCTGCTTTAGAAACAGGACAAGTCAATATCAGCTTGGCTAAACTCGACGCGATTGCGATAGTGTTGGGGGTAGACTTTAGAACAATTGTGAGCGCACCCGAGCATAAAGAACAAGCCTTGGTTAATGTACTTGCTTGGCAAGGTGAAAAAGAAGAAAGCAAAGCAACTTTACTGGCTTCAGTTCCGTCTCATAGCCAAGTTGAGCTTTGGACGTGGTCATTGGCAGTAGGAGAGTCTTATATTGCTGAAGCAGACCCAGAAGGGTGGCAAGAACTGATTTATGTATTAGAAGGTGAGCTAACGATACAATTTGCAGATAGCTCAAAAACTATAGCTGCTGGCTCTTCAATTATATATGCCAGTTCAGTGACTTACACTTATATTAATAGTGGTAATCAAGTGCTTAAATTTATTCGTAATGTGGTGTATTAACTTTAAAGTCTTTTCAAAATTATATGAAGTATTCGGTTTTATATCGTACATTTATCTTATTTAAAAAGTTGTAAGTTTAGTTTTAAACAAAAAACATGAAGAACAATAAATAAGACAAGTTATGATATTTCTTGTGTAATGAAATTATTTTTAAATCGTTTTAACAGAAAAAAGATAGAGAAATGAAGTTTTTATTAAGTTCGCAAGATATTCAGAACTATAAATTTATCTGGAATATTTCTAAAGAAAACTATAAGAAACAAAGAAGTAGTATGTTTCTTATGTTTTTATTAGTGGTATTTGCAGCATTTTTTACGACTTTATTGCCATACTTGCTAAAAATTATTATCGATTATTCTGCACACGAATATAACTTTTTACTCAATATTCAACTCCCATTTAATTTTTTATATCTACTTGTACTTGCCTACGCGACCGCATGGTTAGTCAATGAGTTATGCCATTGGACGCAAAATATTTTTGGGGCTTATTTGATGGTCGATTTCAAAGGATCATTAATTTCTGCAGGCTTAAAAAATTATTTAAATCTTAAAAAAGATGCACAAGATCAAATCGAGGCTGGAACAGTAATGAGTGATCTTGAAAGAGGAAGTACTGCTTTTGGTGAGATTAATTTAACGTTAACTTTTTATTTAGGACCAATTATTTTCCAATTGGTAATGATTTTTGCGGTTTTGTTTACGACCATTAGTTTACTTTTCAGTTTTAGCTTTTTATTGGTCGCTATTATTATTTTTATCGTTTCCTTTTATATAAATAAAAGAAGTAGTTCACTATTCGATGCTATGTATGAAAAAGACAATTTAGTGAATAGTCATTTAATACATCAAATATCTAACTCCTATGAAATTAAAGTAAAAAATGCAGTGCCGTTTCAGTTATCGAAATTTAATGACACTCTAAATTTATATATCACAACGGCAAAAGATAGAAATAAGAAAATAGGATTATTGATGATTTCTCAGTTGTTTATGATCTTTTTATTCTTACTTATTTTTATGTTATTTACTGTATTTCTTTCAACTGACAAGCAATTGACAGCTGGGGCTTTCGTATTGATAAGTACTTATATTATTCAACTCACCAATCCATTTTTGGCTGTTTCCCAAAGTTTGATGCGGTTAAATGGCAACTTTGTGGCTTTAGCAAAATACCGACAATATTTTAATCTCAAGAAAGAGCAATATACGTCGTCTACCATTAAACATTCCGAAGTCATATTTCAATTTATAAATGCCAAATTTTCGTTAGGAAAAAGAGCAGTAGACCATTTTAATTTAACAATTTTGGCTAATAAAACGTATGTCGTGATTGGTCAAACAGGGCTAGGTAAAACTTCTCTGATGAATTATTTAATGGGAGTATATCAGATTCAGTCAGGGCAGCTTTTTTATAAAAATGTCGATATCAGTCATAACTTTTCTAAGCATATTTTTGATGAAGTGGTCTATGTTGCCCAGCAAACTGTTATTTTCCCTTATTCTTTAAGAGAAAATCTGGTTTATAACTCTCAGTATATATATGAAGATTCTTACTTAATTCAGATGCTTGAGCAGTTTAAACTATCGCATATTTTGAAAAAGCATCAGTTAACGCTCGATGATGATCTCACTGAAATTTATAAGAATTTTTCAGGGGGAGAAAAGCAAAGAATTTGTATCCTTCGGGGTCTTTTAGCACGCCCACAACTCATCATATTAGATGAACCGACCGCAGCTTTAGATGTAGATACTGCAAAAGATATACTTGCATATATTCAGCAAGTTGTTCCGTCCGTGATTATGATTACGCATTCACCCTATGCAATGGAACTGGCAGATGAGGTGATCGATTTAGAAAAACTATTAAATTAGAAATGATTAAAATAAAAAAGAGCCTAAACAGGCTCTTTTTTTACATCTTAAAAATTAAAGGCGGTTTTCATCTAACAGAAGCTGAGCTTCACGAAGGTTTAGAGTGCCTTCATAAATTGCACGACCTGTGATTGCACCTAAAATGCCTGGTTTGCCTTTTAAGTTACGAACGTCATCAAGGTTCGTTACCCCACCTGAAGCAATCACTGGTAAGCCAGAGTATTGAGCCAAGTTGACAGTTTGCTCAACGTTTACACCTTGCATCATGCCATCACGTGCAATGTCTGTATAAACAATGCTAGACACACCAGCATCTGCAAAGCGTTTTGCTAAGTCAGTTGCTTTTACGTCAGTAACATTAGCCCAACCGTCAGTTGCAACCATACCATTCATGGCATCAATACCAACAATGATGTGGCCAGCAAAGCGCTTACAAGCTTCTTCTACAAATTCTGGCTCTTGAACTGCTTTAGTCCCGATAATGACAAAAGTCACGCCAGCTTCTAAGTAGTGTTCAATCGTTTCTAATGAACGAATACCACCACCAATTTGAATTGGTAATTCTGGCTGAGCTTTAGCAATCGCTTCAACAACAGGTTTATGGATAGGCGTACCTGCGAAAGCACCATTCAAATCGACCAAATGCAAACGACGTGCGCCTTCATTTACCCAATGCTGGGCAGTTGCAACCGGATCGTCAGAGAAAACGGTATCGTCTTCCATACGCCCTTGTTTTAAACGCACACATTTACCATCTTTCAGGTCAATTGCTGGAATGATTAGCATGCTTTCGCTCCTTGCTTCATCATGTTTATGAAATTGTGCACATCTTAGCAAAGTATTGATCAATCGCTAAGCCTTAGAAAAGACTTTTATAACTTTACGCGTGAAGTGCGGTTTGAATCGTTTGTGAAATGTGAGCCGGTACTAAGTTTTGTTTACGAAGTTCTAAAAATACCAGTAGAGCTGCATAAGCATCAGCGGCTGCATAACTGATTTGCTGTAGTGTAAGTGGTTTTTGCGCCCAATTTGATGTTCCGACTTTCTTTGACTTTGAAAGATACTGTCCAAACAACAGTGCTACGGCTTTTTGTACACCCATTTGCTGAGTAAAACCAAAGTGACTAAAACCTTTAGCAAGGTCAACGCAGCTTTCAAGCTCTATGCCTTTTTTATGAAAAATGTGCTTATCATTTTTAAGACCAAAGCCGACTTTAAGTTGTTTTTGGTTCGATAAAATAGGCTGCAAAAATTTTAAAGTCGATGAATTGACATGAAATAAATAGGCTTTATGTTCAGTGGCAAGTTGAATTAAGTGTGGACCTGTCGAGACTTCGCCCACCCGAAATGTCGGTTTAGATTCGGAATCAAATCCTAAAAAGATCGCTGCTTTTAATTCTTCTTCAATAGTTTTGCATTGCTCAATATTTTCAATCACCACAATATTTTGGTGGTTAAGATTTTTAAAAGGTGGGAGCTGTTGAATAGAGGCTTTGTCGAGGAGGGGAAGGGCTTCGGACATATTTCACAGCGTACAAATAAATTGAGCTATTCCCTTTATATATGAATAAAGCCTAGAGAACTAGGCTTTACGAAACTTTAAAAAATTATTGAGACTGAGATGGTGTACCAATTTCAATACTTTCGCTTCTTTCGATATAACTTTGATAACTCGGAACCATCATTGCAACAATAACTCCGAAAACAAATGCGAGTGGAATAATGACAATATAGATCCAACCTAAAACACGTTCCCAGCTTGGTGTTGGACGCTTTGGTCCATAATCATTAGGGCCTTCAGTTCCTTTTGCACAGAATAAATAAATGGCAAGGCCAATGTTCACGACTGGTACGAGCATGAGTAAAGATAACCATCCGGTATTATTACGGTCATGCAAACGTCGAATAGTAAATACGAAGCTAATATAAATACCAACGATATAGAGAATGGCAATAGCGATGATGCCCGACGCTGTAAAACCTGGGGTGCCCTCATTTTGTGTAAGACCGAAAGTAAAAGCAATAAGCAGAAAGGCAATAACGAGGACGAGTGTAAATAAGAATGTCCAAGCAGCGTAAGAGAGTCGTCCAAAACGACCATTTGCCTTAAAGGGTGAATCCTGCTGAAGTGATTGATTTTCAAAAGGTGAATTCATTTTGTTTATCCTGTTCATTTGGTTTTATTTAAAAGTATAAATATTCAATATTCTGTTGAATAAAATATCATTCTATAAATGATTGGTAGTTATTATAAATAAAAAAAAAGATCAGGCCATCTAGACCTGATCTGTTTAAAGCTTTCGTGAAATTAAATATTCCATTCCACAAAGTTTTTAAGTAACTGCAAACCAGTAGTATGGCTTTTCTCTGGATGGAATTGAGTCGCAAATAAATTATCTTTGTGAATTGCTGTGCAGAAGTTCACGCCATATTCGCATGTTGCAGCCACAAGCTTTTCATCTTTCGGTTCAACATAGTAGCTGTGTACAAAGTAGAAACGAGCATCTTGTTCAATGTTGTTCCACATTGGATGGCTTGGATCCATTTGGTGAACTTGGTTCCAGCCCATGTGTGGGACTTTCAAACCTTCCATTTGAGGGAAGTGCTTTACTACACCGTCAAAAATACCTAATGCGTCTACACCGCCATTTTCTTCAGAACTTTGCAGTAATGCTTGCATGCCTACACAAATCGCAAGAACTGGCTTATTAAAAGCAGCATTGCGTACGACTTCATCAATACCTGCTTCGCGCATGCCTTGCATACAGTCACGCATTGCCCCCACACCTGGGAAAACAATTTTGTCGGCTTGTGCAATTAATTTTGGGTCATTAGTTACATCGACTGTAGCGCCCACATGCTCAAGTGCTTTAGCTGCTGAGTGTAGATTGCCCATGCCATAATCAAGTAAGGCGATACGTGTCATTAGAGGCTACCTTTTGTCGATGCAATCGTGTTTTCTGCACGTGGATCAACTTCACATGCCATACGTAAAGCACGCGCTAGTGCTTTAAATACACTCTCGATTTGATGATGGCTGTTTTTACCTTTCAAATTATCGATATGTAAGGTCATAAGCGCATGGTTTACGAAACCTTGGAAAAACTCGGAAAATAAATCCACATCAAAAGTACCAATACGTGCGCGAGTAAATGGAATATCCATAAATAAACCCGGACGACCAGATAAATCTACCACTACGCGAGATAAAGCTTCGTCTAATGGTGCATAAAAGTGACCATAGCGTTTTAAACCTTTTTTATCACCTAAAGCTTGTGCAAAAGCTTGTCCAAGTGTGATACCGCAGTCTTCTACGGTATGATGATCATCAATCTCAAGGTCTCCATCACAATGAATATCGATATCAAATAAGCCATGTCGCTTGATTTGATCAATCATATGGTCTAAAAATGGAACTCCGGTGTTTAGTGTGCCTTGACCAGTACCATCGAGATTTAAACGAACTCGAATTTTGGTTTCATTGGTATTTCTAACCACTTCACTGATACGTTGCGTCATGGACACGTTCCTCAAAAAAACGTCAAAAATGATTGGATGTTAACGACAATTTCGCTGTGACGAATTCGTGACAGCATCATAGTTTGCTCAGGAGGGTTAATCAATGCCTATTACCGTACATGCTTATAGTTCTCTAGATAATTCAGAGATTCGTGATCAGCTTGAGCGTTTGTATGATACAAGTCCGGAGTTTGGTGACGGGCACGATGCGATTGAACAACTTGAACAAGATTTACAGCAGTATACCACGCTATACACTGCGGAATTTAACACCAAAATTATAGGTGCAATTTGGTCTTCAGGACAAGGTGAAAGCAAGGTTCTTGAATATATTGTTGTGCATCCTGCTAACCGTGGTCGTGGTGTCGCTGAGCGCTTAGTTGAAGAAGCTTGCCGTATAGAAGAATCAAATGGCGTTAAAATTTTTGAACCGGGATGTGGGGCTATCCATCGTTGTTTAGCACATATTGGTAAACTACATACCTAAAAGCCTATTTTTACTGTAACTGTGATTTAAAAATAATCACTTGTTACAAAAAATGCGGAAGTTACTTGACGTTAACTAATAAACATTGTTTAATACGCCCACTTCGGCGTGATAGCTCAGTAGGTAGAGCAACGGATTGAAAATCCGTGTGTCCCCAGTTCGATCCTGGGTCTCGCCACCATTATTTGTGTTTTCAATCCCTGATCCCATCAGGGATTTTTTTTAAGTATAAAAAATATCCATTTAAATCAGAAACTCAGGATAATTGTTGACTATTGTTCTGAGATACGGCTTAATACAGGCCATCGGCGTGATAGCTCAGTAGGTAGAGCAACGGATTGAAAATCCGTGTGTCCCCAGTTCGATCCTGGGTCTCGCCACCATATTCGAAAAAGCCCCATACTTTAAAGTATGGGGCTTTTTTCATGTCTGCTGATTTAATAAAAAATATGAAATCTTGGCTGTGTATAAATCTCATTTTATCCACAAGCAAATAGGGTTATCCCCAATATTACCTTCACTTTCTAAAAATGGCTCAACTGAAAACTTGTATCTACTCGTGAGGACTATCATTAATGAGTCGTTTGCCTAAGCACACGGCTTCTACTTCGTCGTAACCGAGCTGTTCGTAAAAGTTCAATACATTCAAATTATCTTTACGCACCAATAATTGAAGTTTTGGGCAACCACGAGCGATGAGGCGCTTCTCAAGTTGCTGTACAAGCGCTGTAGCGATGCCTAAGCGTTGTTGGTGGGGGTGAACAGCTAAATAATTAATCCAGCCTCTATGGCCGTCGTAACCGCCCATGAGCGTGCCAATGAGTTGCTCATCCTTAATAGCAACTAAAAATAAATCATCTTGTTGTGAAACTTTTCTGAAAATATCTGTTTCAGGACTATTCCAAGGGCGGGTGAGACCGCAGCTTTCCCATAAATTAACGACATCATCCAGATCTGCATTTGTAAATTGGCGAATAATGAACATGCGGATTTCTACTTTTTGTTTTGATGTGCTGAAAAGATAAAATAAAAATATGAGTTTGAGCAGTGTTTATTAATAATTTAAACAAATAAAAAAGCACCCCCGAAGGAGTGCTTGAATTAAACCAGTGATTTAAGCTGATTTTGCAACTGGTGCTGCTTGAAGCATTTGACCTGTCTCTTCAAAGTTTGCATGCCAAGACAATGCTTCACGAAGTAAGTGAGGAGTATGTCCACCTTTGGCACATGCACGGTCAAAGTAGTCATTTAATGCATCACGATAAAGTGGGTGTACACAGTTGTTGATAATAGCGCGAGCGCGTTCACGAGGTGCTAAGCCACGTAAGTCTGCTAGACCTTGCTCTGTCACTAAAATATCAACGTCGTGTTCGCTGTGGTCAACGTGGCTCACCATTGGCACGATAGAGGAAATATCGCCGCCTTTAGCAATTGATTTAGTCACAAAGATCGCTAAGTGTGCGTTACGCGCGAAGTCACCTGAACCACCGATACCATTCATCATTTTTGTACCACATACGTGAGTTGAGTTCACGTTACCGTAAATATCAAACTCAAGCGCAGTGTTAATGCCAATAATCCCTAAACGACGAACTAATTCAGGATGGTTAGAAATTTCTTGCGGACGAAGCACTAATTTGTCTTTGTAAGCTTCGATATTGCCAAAAACTTTTTCGCCACATTTCGCTGAAAGGGTAATTGAGCTACCAGAAGCAAATTTCATTTTGCCTGCATCAATGAGTTCAAAAGTACAGTCTTGTAGTACTTCTGAGTACATGATGAGGTCTTCAAAATCAGAATCTTTTAAACCTGTTAATACAGCATTGGCAATAGAACCAATTCCTGCTTGTAATGGACCAAGGTTTTTCGGTAAACGACCTTCTGCAACTTCTTTGTTAAAGAAAGCAATTAAGTGGTTTGCAATACCTTGAGTCTCATCATCTGGAGGAGTAACTGTTGATGGTGAGTCATGCGTATCGTTAAATACAATACCTACAATTTTTGTAGGATCGATTTGAATTGCTGTTGTACCAATACGCTCATCCACTTTTGTTAATGGAATTGGCGTACGTGTTGGACGGTAAGTCGGAATGTAGATGTCGTGCAAACCTTCAAAGCTTTCGCTTAAAGAGGTATTGATTTCAACAATAACTTTTTCGGCAAAAATAGCAAAACTTGCTGAGTTACCTACAGAGGTAGTCGGGATAATGCCACCATCTTCAGTAATTGCAATTGCTTCAATTACTGCAACGTCTGGACGTTTCAATTGCTGGTTGCGCATTTGCTCAACAGTTTCTGATAAGTGTTGATCAATGAACATGACTTCGCCGTTGTTAATTGCGCGGCGTAAAGTGTTGTCTACCTGAAAAGGCATGCGACGAGATAAAACACCTGCTTCCGTGAGTTGTTTGTCTAAGTCATTACCTAAGCTAGCACCCGTAATTAACGTGATTTTTAACGGATTTTTCTTTGCATGCTCTACAAGTGCCTGTGGAACAGCTTTAGCTTCACCGGCACGAGTAAAACCACTCATACCAACGGTCATTCCATTTTCGATGAATTGCGCAGCTTGTTCAGCACTGATGACCTTGTCATGAAGAGAAGCTAGGCGAATACGACTTAAAGACATTGGACATCCTCAATATTGTCAAAACATACGGGATTTTAGCTATGAAAAAATGAAAAGTGCATAGGTGTTAGGCTAAGGTCTAATTTTTTAAATAAATGTGGGTATAATTTATTTTTATGATTTATATTTTATTGATTTTAAATATTTTTTAAAAATTTAAAATAGCACTTTAAATAATCATTCGATCAAATTAAAAGCGTTCACTTAAAGTTTGTTTAATTTTTTCTAACGGATTTGTCGTGGTATTTTCTTCAGCCGCTGGTTTTGGGATAGGTAACGAAATAATAACTTCTAAGCCACCTTGTTCACGGTTGTGAATTTGGATCTCACCTTGGTGAATATCGACAATACGTTTAACAATTGCAAGACCTAAACCGCTACCCTGAATTGTTCTAGCAGCGTTACCTCTAACGAAAGGTTGCATTAATTCTTCAATTTGGTCTTCGGGAATGCCTTCACCATTGTCGGCAACCGTAATCAAAATATGTTCATTTTCAACTTTTGCACTGAGTTCGATTGGTTCTGCACCATAACGCTTTGCGTTGTTAATTAGGTTGGCAATGAGACGTTTTAATGAGAGGCTACGTGCAGGAATAATCGGTACATCTTGCATTTCGAAACGAATATCAAGCGGTTTAAACTGAACAATTAATTCCTGCAATAACATATTGATATTGGTGTCTTTTAATTCTTCATCCGAACCGTCGCGCATATACGAGATGAACTGATTTAAAATCGCATCCATATCATCTACGTCATACACCAAGCCTTCACGAAAAAACTCATCAGGCAACATTTCTGCCGTTAAACGAATACGTGTAAGGGGCGTGCGCAAATCATGTGAAATACCAGCCAACATAATCCGTCTTTCACGCTCGGTTTGATCAAGGGTATATACCATGCGATTAAAGGCTTGGTTTACTTGGCGAATTTCTAGTGGACCATGATTGGTATCTAGGTAAGGCGCTGTTCCTGACTTACTATATTCATTAGCAGCATTTTGTAAACGACGCAAAGGGCGGTTCATTTGTCGAACCAAAATCAAAATAATGATGGCTGAGGCTAAAGGAACACCCACAACCCAACCAATTAATAGTTCAGGGCTATAGTTTGCATATGTTTTTAGAGGCTCACGGACCCAATTACCATGCATTTCAGGAGTTTGAATCCAAATACGAGGGCTTGGTTTAAATTGGAAGTAAACCGTAACGTCCTTAGTGCCAATCTCATTGGCTAGTTTCTGCTCAACGTGATTAGTAAAAAACTCGGCAATAACTTTATCGCGGACACTAGGATATTCTTTAGGATCGGTTATGTATTCAATACCAACCCGATTACGTAACCAGGTATCGATATCAACTTCGTTATTACCATGTAAAATACGAATATTAGGATTATTGACCAGTTCTAGTTCAACAGCCAGATAACGGGCATGTTGTTGAATTTCTGGTAAATAGAGAGTGCGCCAAAAAAACCACAATGACATAAACAGGCTAAAGAACACCACCAGCAGTACCAAAATAGTGGTACGCATGGCAGCAGAACGTGGTTTAATCTTGTCGAGGAAACGTTCCCACCTCGTCCGTTTACGCTCTGAGTACGTAACGTAATCGGTAAAGTTTTGTGGTGGAATTGGCTCTAAAGTCACTCTATTTTATCTCAAACTTATTCAGCACCGTCTGGAACAAACACATAACCTACGCCCCACACAGTTTGGATGTAGCGTGCACGTGCTGGATTATCTTCAATCAGACGACGTAGACGAGATACCTGAACATCAATAGAACGTTCCATTGCACCCCATTCACGACCACGAGCCAAGTTCATGAGTTTGTCACGTGTTAATGGTTCGCGTGGATGCTGTACCAAAGCCTTCAATACCGCAAACTCACCTGTAGTCAATGTAACGATTTGACCTTCACGAGTAAGCGTACGTGTAGATAGATCTAAAGACCATGGGCCGAAACTAACTACTTCAACTTGTTGGCTTGGAGCACCTGGAACTTCACGAACTTGACGACGTAATACTGCGCGAATACGTGCTAGAAGCTCATTAGGGTTAAATGGTTTTGGTAAATAGTCATCTGCACCAGCTTCTAGACCAGCAATACGATCAGAGTCACTACCACGAGCAGTTAACATGATAATAGGAGTATCAATGTTTGACTGACGTAAGCGTCGGCAAATACTTAAACCATCTTCAACGGGTAACATGAAATCGAGAACGATAAGAGAAAATAACTCACGTTGTAATAAACGATCCATTTGCGAAGCGTCATGGGCAGTTTTTACAACAAAGCCTTTATCTTCTAAAAAGCGTTGCAAGAGGGTACGTAAACGCACATCGTCATCGACTACTAAAATGCGCTCGACACGATCCGTTTCGTTATGTACGGTTTCAGGATGTTCAGCAGGTACAACTAAACTCATGATGTACTCCCTTTTAAAGTCATAATTTATATATTATTGGGGCGCTCAGGCTTATTGCCAGCAAGCCCTCAGTATAATGCCGATGTTCTTGTTAAGACTATGTATCAATTTGCTCAAAATTACAATTTTCGTAGGTGCTTGAAACCAAAAAACAACATCTTATGCCCATAATTTAGCAAAGCCCGCGATAAAAAACCAAATATTCAAGCATTCGCTAGATTTTTATCGATTAAATTTTAATAAATATTTGTTTCAAATAAATTATTTAAAAAAATTATCTTCATTCATTCTTTAGTTTTTACAAGTATTGTTAGATGTTTTATTGATGAGAGGCTCAAAATTTATATATAAAAAGAAGAAAAATGAAGTTTTTATACCTTCTAGCCATGTATCAATATGTTCATTTTCTCGTAATTTGTATTAAAAAATTTAATTGGATGCTAGAAGAGTTGCTACAACTCATATTTTTAAATAAAGTTCGACTTGAAAAGTAGAATGACAAATAGATCAAGTTTTAAAAGAGTTTTTTTAAGATAAGAATGTGAAAAATTCATAGTCAATACAAAAAAACGTTTTGAATACGCAAACAAGTGTGGATTTTATGGGCTTGGTCTTTATAATCATTGCTTTTAAACTTTATCCTTGTGGGATCAAACACGATGACTGACTTAGTTCAGCAGTTGGCAAGTGAGCTTGCCGTACGTCCAAACCAAGTAGAAGCTGCCATCCGCTTAATTGACGAAGGTGCCAGTGTTCCATTTATTGCCCGTTACCGTAAAGAAGTAACACAAGGTTTAGATGATACGCAGTTACGCCAATTAGATACTCGTTTAGCGTATTTACGTGATTTATATGAGCGCCGTGAAAAGGTCATTCAGTCATTGCAAGAACAGAATAAATTGAATGATGACTTATTGGCGCGGGTGAATGCAGCCGAAACAAAAAATGCTTTAGAAGAAATTTATGCACCGTACCGTCCTAAGCGTACGAGTAAGTCTTTCAAGGCGAAAGAAGCGGGTCTAGGACCAATCGCTGAAAAAATTATTGCAGAACAAATCGACCCGACAGAAGCATTAGCTGGTTTTAGTCATGAAGAATATCCAGATGTTGAAAGTCAGTTAGATGCAATTCAGCATATTTTGATTGATGACTGGGCACAAAACATTGCGCTGACTACAGAATTAAAAGCAACTTTTGCAAAAACAGCAGTATTAAAAAGTACAGTTGCTTCTGAAGAAAAGAAAGAAGTCGGTAAAAAGTTCCGCGATTACTTTGAATTCTCTGAAGGCTTAAACAAACTACCTTCTCATCGTTTATTGGCAATGTTACGTGGCCGTCAAGAAAACGTACTTGGTTTAAAAGTAGATGGTGAAGATGATGCACCTTTGGCACGTATTGAAACTGAATACAACCTTGATCAAGTTCAGCCACAAACTCGCCAAGATTTCTTAAAGCAAACTGCAAAATTATTCTGGTTAGGTAAAGTTCGTCCTCAAATCGAGCATTCATTGCTAACAGAAAAACGTCTTGCTGCTGAAGCAGAAGCAATGCAGGTATTTGCTGAAAACCTTCGTCATTTATTGTTATCTGCCCCAGCAGGTAGCCGTACAACTTTGGGCGTTGACCCTGGTATCCGTACAGGTGTGAAACTGGCTGTCGTAAGTGATGCAGGTGATGTACTTGCTCATAGCACGATTTACCCATTTGCACCTAAAGAAGATAAAGAAGGTTCAATTGCTGAATTGGCTCGTTTGTGTCGTGAATATAACGTAGAGCTTATTGCGATTGGTAACGGTACTGCGAGCCGTGAAACAGAAGCTGTAGTTGCTGAAATGATGGCTGCAAATACAGACCTTAAATTAACACGTGTGACTGTAAGCGAAGCAGGTGCATCTGTTTACTCTGCAAGTGAACTGGCTTCGGCAGAACTTCCAGAGCTTGATGTTTCAATTCGTGGAGCAGTTTCTATTGCTCGCCGTTTACAAGACCCACTTGCTGAGCTTGTGAAGATCGACCCGAAATCGATTGGTGTAGGTCAATATCAACACGATGTAAATCAAACTGGTTTGGCAAAAACACTTGATGCGGTAGTTGAAGACTGTGTGAATGCTGTTGGTGTTGATGTAAATACTGCTTCACCAGCAATCCTGGCTTACATTGCAGGTTTAAACAAAGCAATTGCTCAGCAAATCGTTGAATACCGTAAAGAACATGGTCGTTTTGATAACCGTCAAGCGTTGAAAAGCGTACCTCGTTTAGGCGAGCGTACTTTTGAACAAGCAGCTGGCTTCTTACGTATCCAAAATGGCTCTGAACCTTTAGATGCTTCTGCTGTTCACCCTGAAAGTTATGGTCTTGTTGAGAAAATTGTTGCGGCGAAAGCGACGACAGTTAAAGACATTATTGGTAATACCGAAATCATTCGCCAAGTAAAAGCTGATGAATTTGTTGATGACAAATTTGGTTTGCCAACAGTTCAAGACGTATTAGCTGAACTTGAAAAACCAGGCCGTGACCCGCGTCCAGAGTTCCGTACTGCTAAATTCCGCGAAGATATCACTGAAGTGGGTCAATTGACTGAAGGCATGCAGCTTGAGGGTGTAATTACCAATGTCACAAACTTTGGTGCCTTTGTTGATATTGGTGTACATCAAGACGGTTTAGTTCATATCTCTGAATTAGCAAATGAGTTTGTTTCTGATCCGCATAAAGTAGTTAAACCAGGTCAGATTGTACAAGTACGTGTGATGCAAGTTGATGCTGAGCGTAACCGTGTGAACTTGAGTATGCGTGCAGAAGGCGCAGCTCCTGTTAAGGCACAGCGTCCACCGCGTCGTGAGCAAAATAACGATCAGCGTTCTGAGCGTAAGCCGCAAGCTAAGCGCCCTCAACAGCCGCGTAAAGATCAGGTTGAGCGTCCACAACGTAGCAAGCAAGAAAAACCACAAGAGCAAAAAATTGGTGGTTTTGGTGCATTGTTACTACAAGCAGGAATTAAAGGTTCTAAATAAACTGCTAAATTAAAAATTTGATTAAAGAAGCCTATCTCGATAGGCTTCTTTTTTATTTAGAAATAATAGGATAAACAATGATTAAATATAAAAAAATTCGTGGAGAAAAAAGGAGAATTAGAGAAATTAAACAATGGATCGATGATCATCTGGTTCTTGATATTGCATATTTAAAGCAATATCAGTGTGAATATGTAAAATTTTGGGTTAGCCCATGGGATAGGTTATCTTTAACAAATAGTCAGTATCCACAGCCACAAGGTATATATAAGAAATTATTCCTTGGTGGGTTATTACAAATATACATGTCATGGAAAGAGCAATTAGACTCCTTAGGCCAGCCTTACTATTTAAGAATATGGTTATTTGAAAATGATTTAAAGCGGTCACAAGTTGTTTGCACAATTGATGAAAAAATTGAGCATTATCATGAGCTTTTTGAAAAATCTTTTAATAATACTTTTTTAAATATAGGCAAGTGGCAAGAAGTGGGCGATATTATGAATAGAGTTAATTGGGAAAAGAAAATAGAAATAACGTCATATGAGAAAGATTGGGTTGGTGCCCCTAGTGACTATGAGACTCAAAAAGATTATGAATGTTCAAAAAAATGGTTTAATAACAATGTAATTGAGAAATATCGTGAAGTAAAAAGAATTGATGGGGATGAATATTATATTGTTGAAACAGATAATGTTTGGATAGGCTATATTTTATAAATCTAAAATAAAAATTATCTAATAAAGATTAGTGTACTTAAGCATTTTCGTATCTTATTCAACTTTCCAAATCTATAAATTGTTGTACCAGTTATATTTATAAATAGTTAATCATGAGTATTTATTAAAAAATCGCACTGTTAAAGATGAGGTGAATCTTAAGATCAACAAAAACGTTGTGAAATCTACAATCAACTATACAACGTTATAGCATAACTCAACTTTAACCCTTTTCAGTTGTCAGACAATATCGACAAAGCCTTGAAGTAAGTTCCTCACTTTCAGGCAGTTACATTAAAAATTGATTATTTTTTTATATTATAAATGGTTGTTTTTATGCCGGCTTTAGAACTGAAAAATAGATTTCATTTAAACGATCTTCTCTCGGGAGTGGTCGTATTTCTCGTGGCGTTACCCTTATGTTTGGGTATTGCCTTAGCCTCAGGCGCTCCAATCATTTCGGGTATTATTGCCGGGATTGTTGGTGGAATTATTGTTGGTCTACTGAGTGGTTCTCACATCAGTGTCTCTGGCCCAGCAGCAGGGCTGACTGCGGTCATCCTTGTACAGTTAGATCAATTAGGCGGCAACTATGCCGCCTTTTTATTGTGTATTGTATTTGCAGGAATTTTACAAATTCTATTTGGAATATTTAAGTTAGGTTTCTTTGCTAACTTTATTCCAAACAACGTCATTTTAGGATTATTGGCTGCTATTGGTGTCATTCTGATTGTGACTCAACTGCCATATTTATTTGGGCTGACTGACTTTTCATGGAAAAACGTTTGGACTGCTACACCTGATACTTTTCTTCAGCACTTTGACGCTGGCGCAGCGCTTATTGGCCTACTGAGTTTATTTTTAATTTTAGCTTGGGATAATAGTCCACTTAAAAAGTTGGCCATACCTTCGGCTTTAATTGCTGTGGTCATTGCAGCAGTTTTAAACTTTGTGTTAATGAATATCGGCTCGCCTTGGGCAGTACAAACCAATAATTTGATTCAACTACCAAACATATTGCAAGCGCCGCAAGAGGTATTGGTTTTTCCAGACTTTAGCTATCTGGCTGAACCATTAATTTATACTGGAGCAATTACACTCGCGATTGTGGCGTCTTTAGAGACATTACTAAACCTAGAAGCCGCAGATAAACTTGATCCTCAAAAGCGTTCATCTCCACCTAATCGTGAACTGTGGGCACAAGGTGCGGGGAATATTGTTTCAGGTTTAATTGGTGGCATGCCAGTCACTTCAGTCATTGTCCGCAGTTCTGTAAATGCAAATACAGGCGCACGTAGTAAATATTCCACGATTATTCACGGCATATTATTGCTACTAGCAGTTTTATTCTTTGTTCAACTCATGAATATGATTCCATTGTCTGCGCTTGCAGCGATATTAATCGTGACTGGTTTTAAACTGACTCATCCAAAGCTATTTAAACAGCTTTATCAAAAAGGCTGGAAACAGTTTTTACCTTTCATTATCACTCTTGTTGCAATCTTGCTGACAGACTTATTAACCGGAATTTTGGTGGGTCTATTTACCAGTAGTGCGTTTATTTTATATGGCAACTTCAATAAAGGCGTTCGTGTTTATAAAGAAAAGCATTTACACGGAATCGTGACCCGTATTGAGCTTCCATCACAAGTGACTTTTCTTAATCGTTCAGCACTCATTTCAGCATTGGAACATGTTCATAAAGATCAGCAGTTGATTATTGATGCGACTCAATGCGATTCGATTGATCCAGATATTTATCAGGTCATTCAAGATTATCAAAATGAAACTGCAGTTAAGCGTCAGGTTGATTTGAAGCTTATAGGGTTTAAACAGCACTATGAAGAAGTAGATGATGCAGTTCTTGATATTTACATTAGTACTAGAGATTTACAGCGTAAATTAAGTCCGCAGCAGGTGGTTACTTTACTTAAAGAAGGTAATGAACGTTTCGTAAAAAATGAACGTTTACAACGTGATATTTACCGTCAAATCCGTGTCACTGCAGATGAAGGTCAACACCCAATTGCGGCTGTTTTGGGATGTATGGATTCACGTGCGCCTACCGAAATGATCTTTGATGTGGGTATTGGTGATCTGTTTAGTTTAAGGATTGCTGGTAATATCGCAGGTCAAAAAGTACTAGGTTCACTTGAGTTTGCCTGTCAGGCCAAAGGTTCTAAAGTCATTTTAGTTTTAGGTCATACCGACTGCGGGGCAGTGACCAGTGCATGTCAGCTACACTTACAGCAAAAACAAGTCTCTGATGTGAAAGAAATGCCGCATATTCAATATGTGCTTGGACCGCTCATGCGCTCGGTAGAAAGTGTATATGACATTATGCAACCACGTGAGGTAAACAAAGCTTTTATTAATCCGGTGACAGCAATGAACGTTCACTACAACATTCAATATATTATTAATAACAGTACAGTACTTAAAGACTTGCTAGACCGTGGTGAGATTGCAATTATTGGTGCGATTTACGATGTTAAAACAGGGCATGTTGAATTTTTAGATGCGTAATGTTCTTTAGTCTAAATTTAAGCAGTAAATTGATTATATGAATAATAAAAAGCCCCTGATAAGGGGCTTTTTATTATTCATTTTTATAGCTTAAGTCTTGAGATGCGATAAGTTGTTGCTCTTTATGTTCAATCGTAGAGATACTTTCTTGGTTTGATATTGATTTTAATACTTTGAGATCTTTCAAGATATTATTTAAAAAGTCTTGATAACCTTTTTTAGTCAGAATCTGTTTAGCTAGGAGAGTTCCCTCGGACTTTACTGCATAATTTAAGCTTATTTTCCTTAATAAATTTAAAGAAAAAGGGGGGCACAAAAAAGTATCAAGTGCTAGTTGTGAAACTTTACTCCAAGAAAGCTTTAATTTTTTTCTTTTAGATATCACATAAAAAATATTAATCAGATTTAAAAAATAAATCGTAGTAATAGTGATAGCTAGAATGACGTAATTCAACTTTAATAAAAAAATTATAGGTAATAATATAAGAATCAGTATAAATAAAATAATATTGACGAATTGAAGGGGTTTTAGAGTAGCTGTTATGAGCTGAATATTTTCTATATCCTCACGAGAGAGTGCCTGATTTTTGAAATCATTTAGTCTCCATGAGCATTTGAAAACAAGTTGATAAGGTAAAAAGAACTCAAAAACTACTAGATATTTACTAAGAAAGTTTAACTTTTTAGAAATGAATTGTGCTTTAAAAGAGTGTTTAATGCCTTTTTTAATAATGAATTCATTATAAAAATAAAGGTAAGTTGAGTCATATATATAGAACCCAACTATACCTAAAACCAAAAGAGATTCTAAAGAAAGATGCATTTATGATTTATTTCTTTTGAAAAGCGAGCTAATCCATCCACCTACAGCAATTACACCTACAGCAATAAATTTCCAAGCTGCTGCAAAGAATGCCGCAATTACAGCCCAAAAACCTTTTTTAGTTGCAACAACTGCTGCACCACCTGCAATTAAGGCTGCTAAGCCATATCCAGCAATTTTATCGCCTTCTTTATATTCAGCGTATTTCTCACCAAAATTATAGTCAAATCCGTTTAAACTCTTTTTAAACTCATCAATATTCTGTGTAAGTTGTTCTTCATCAGATACAAGCGTTGCGCTAGTCACACCTGTACGGCCTAATATGCGAATCGTGTAATTGATTATTTCTGAATTATCTTCTGAACGTACTTTCAAAGCCCATTCTAATCGTTTGGTTTGATTATCATAATGGGGAGGAACTGCCCAGCCTACAGTATAAAGTTTAGGTAATCCTAAGCGAGTTCTTTCTTCATTGGATGGGCCATCTGATTCTTTAAGTTGTTTTAATAACGTATCAGCATCAATTTTTTCATCATCTTTTACATAACCAGATGGATCAAAATTAAAGGTTGCCCACCATGTTTCATTTGGTGAAACAAGAATATTTGTGCTTCCATCCGTTAGATTTCCAGTAAGTTCTAAAAATTTATCTGAATTTTTGGGATCTAGAAAACCTTCATCTTTAAGTGTATTTAGGGTTGCAACATTAGCGACATTTTCTTTTTTGGGTCCTATATGCCAATCTAGTTTAGACATTGGATTTTCATTTGTTTGCGGTGTCGATTGATTATTGGTAGTAGTTTTTTCAGTATTTTCTGATGCATTTACACCACAAGGAATAGAAAGAGTTCCGAGTGTTGTAAAACTAATTGAAATTGCATAAACCAATGGGCGTATTTTTTTTGAGTGTAAAGGATTTAACATGAAGTTCTCACAATGAATTTTAAAGTTCAGCTTTATAGCAATTTATTTTTTGCGTCATTTATTTGTTTATATTAAATTATTTTTATTTAAAATTAAAATATTTATTAAATTTAAACTATATATTAGATGGAAGGTTCAATAATAATTATTAATACGACATAAAATATTTTATTGGAAATCTAGATTTTGCTCATAAAAAAGCAGAACCAGTGTGTTCTGCTTTTTTATTATTAACTCATCTTAATATGCCGAATTACCAATGTTCACCTGGGAAAATTCGTGCATAAGCTTTTTGTGCCCAGTTCAATTTCTCAGCTTTTTGACCTTTTGCTGCATCAGAACTTGGGAACAGGCGGAAACCAATCGACATAAACATGTTGTTGATGCCCGGCGCGACTGAATATGTCATAGACGCCAAACGACCTAAGTTCGTCGCAATACGTTTTGGACGTTTCACAATTGCATAAGCAATTAAGTCAGCTGCTTGTTCAGGTGAAAGGGTCGGTACGTATTTATAAATTTTGGTTGGTGCGATCATTGGGGTACGCACTAAAGGCATATAAATTGATGTGATCGCAATTTTATGCGCATGAACTTCGGCAGAAAGACAGCGACTAAATGCATCAAGCGCAGCTTTAGAAGCGACATAAGCAGAGAAGCGTGTTGCATTTGCTAATACGCCGATTGAACTAATATTAATAATTTGACCGTCTTTACGTTGAATCATGTGAGGCAAAATATTAAGCACCATTCGTACAGCGCCAAAGTAGTTTAATTGCATGGTACGTTCAAAGTCATGGAAACGATCATAAGACTCATGAACAGCACGACGAATAGAGCGACCTGCGTTATTGATTAAAATATCAATATGATCAACAGAAGCTAAAATATCTTTAGAAACCTGATCAATCATGTCCATGTCGTTAAGATCACATGGGAAAATTGATGCCTGACCGCCACGGCTTTCAATATCTGCTTTCACTTCTTCTAATGTTTCTTGAGTACGGGCAACCAGTAAAACATGCGCACCAGCGTCAGCAAGTTTGTTCGAAACCGTTAAACCGATTCCACTTGAGGCACCTGTCACTAAAATGACTTTACCTTGTACCTTTTCTTGGAACAGAGCTTCTAATTTTTTATTCACAGCATTTTACCTAAGTAGGGGCAGGGGCTATTTATTCCGGTATGTAATTTTTATTTTTTACAACCGTTGGTTCATCCTGATGAACTCCTAAATATTGCCCTATCTTAATAGATGTATAAAAATTGTCTAGTGTGTAAATATATGAAATTTAACAATTTATTTAGAGTAAAAGCTCTAAATTATTACCCTAATCCATTAATTATTGTGAAGGGGTAAATCAAATGAAAATAAAAAAGCCTCTATATTCCAGAGGCTTATTTATTGGTTTAAAAATTATACAGATGAAAGTGCTTGTTCTAAGTCGGCAATTAGGTCATCGACATGCTCAATACCAATAGAAAGACGAACCATATCTTCACTTACTCCAGCGGCTTTTAGTTCTTGTTCATTAAGCTGGCGGTGTGTGGTTGTTGCAGGATGGCAAGCCAGACTTTTAGCATCACCAATGTTCACCAGACGAGTAAATAGCTGTAGTGCATCAATGAAGCGAGTACCCCCTTCACGACCATCTTGAACACCAAAGGATAAAATTGCAGAAGGTTTACCTTTTACATATTTTTGTGCAAGTTGGTGTTGTGGATGATCTTTTAAGCCTGCGTAATTGACCCACTTTACTTTTGGATGATTTTGCAAATATTCCGCGACTTTCTGTACATTTTCAGTATGGCGTTCCATCCGTAAATTAAGCGTTTCTAGACCCTGTAAAATTAAGAAAACACTGAGCGGGCTAATCGCAGCACCTGTATTGCGTAATGGCACTACACGTGCTCGCGCGATATAAGCTGCCTCACCTAAAGCTTCAACATAATTAACCCCATGATAACTTGGGTCTGGTGTATTCAAAACTTTAAAACGCTTTGGATATTTACCCCAAGGAAATTTACCGCTATCGACAATCGCACCGCCAATACTATTACCATGACCACCAATATATTTAGTAAGCGAATGGATAACGATATCGGCGCCATATTGAAATGGTTTTAATAAAGCAGGAGTAGCACCGTGTTATCGACAACGACAGGTACACCATATTCATGAGCGATTTTTGAAATTTCTTCTAAATCGATGATATTGCCGAGCGGGTTACCAATTGACTCAACAAAGACAAGTTTAGTTTTATCATCAATTAAATTACGTAAGCTTTCAGGCTTTTGATAATCAAAAAAGCGAACTTCAATTCCTTGTTTTGGTAGTGTATGGGCAAATAAGTTATATGTACCGCCATATAAAGTTGAGACAGAAGCAATATTATCTCCAGCTTCGGTGATCGTCTGAATTGCATAAGTAATTGCTGCCATTCCCGATGCTAAAGCTAAAGCACCGATGCCGCCTTCGAGTGCCGCAAGGCGTTGCTCAAGCACAGCAGTGGTCGGGTTCATAATGCGAGTATAAATATTGCCTTGAACTTTTAAATCGAAAAGATCAGCACCATGCTGTGTATTATCAAATGCATAAGAAGTTGTTTGATAAATCGGAACAGCGACCGCTTTGGTTGTTGCTTCAGGAGTGTAGCCTGCGTGAATGGCTAAGGTTTCATCTCGGTATGTATGTGACATTGTTATCATCGAAGTGGTCAAAGAATAATCCAGATTTTTTAGCATACTCTTTATGCATGATTTAGATATTTTTATGTAAAGTTCAGCAGTTTTAAGCATAAAAGAACTTAGTTTAATTTTTTCAGATCACTGAATTGAATTTACATGATGTTGAGAGAAAGCCACAAAAACTTACTGGCAGTCTGAACCTTGCAAGAACACTATAAAAAGCAAAAGTAATTCAATTCATGATAAAAAAGCTGGAGAAGTGAAGTAATGAGTACTCAAAAAGTATCTGACATTATCATTGAGGTGCTGGAACAAGCAGGTGTTCAACGTTGCTACGGTATTGTGGGTGATACCTTAAACCATGTCACCGACTCCATGTCTAAGAGTAAAATTGAATGGATTCATGTTCGCCACGAAGAGGTTGGTGGTTTTGCAGCAGGCACGGATGCTTTACTCAGTGGTCACTTAACGGCATGTGCAGGATCTTGTGGACCAGGGAGTCTGCACTTTATTAATGGTTTGTATGAATCGCATCGTAATCGTGCCCCAGTCATCTTGATTGCCAGCCAGATTTCTACCGAGATGGCCGGATTTATCGACTTTCCACAATATGTCGATTTTAAATCGGTTTATGCCAAAAATTCGGTTTTCTGTGAAGAAATAACCCAACCTTCACAAGCTAGACATATCATGAGTATGGCTTGTCAGGCTGCACTGACCAAGCGTGGTGTCGCCGTGGTTATTGTTCCTGCGAATATTAGTGAAGCGTCAGCTGAAGCAGGTCTACCTTTTGTACCACGCCAAACAGATCCCGATATTTTGCCGAGTAAATCTGAGCTCAAACAGATTGTTGATCTGATTTCACAGCATCAAAAAATTGGAATTTATGCAGGGGCAGGATGTGAGGGTGCGCATGACCAACTGGTGGCTTTTGCAGAGAAGTTAAAAGCTCCCGTAGCACATACTTCACGTGCCAAAGATTTTGTCGAATATGACAATCCATACAATATGGGTATGACAGGTATTTTTGGTAATAAAGCGGGTTATCACACCCTCATGGATTGTGATTTACTAATTTTACTGGGTGCCGATTTTGCATGGGCACAGTACTATCCAAGTCATGCCAAAATCTTGCAGATTGATATTGATCCGACCCATTTGGGTCGACGCCATCCAATTACATTGGGCGCCGTGGGTAAAATTTCATCGACTCTCGATGCTTTATTGCCATTACTTGAAACACGTCATGAACGTGACTTTCTAGATCATTGTCTTGAGCTGAAACATCAGAGTGATGAAACACGCCATAAAGAAGAGCGGGTGGGTAAAGACGGGCTGATCCATCCACAATATCTGGTTTCGCTACTCAACCGCTATGCAGATCAGGATGCAATTTTCTTCGGAGATGGTGGTTCACCGATGGTATGGGTATTAAGACATATTGACGTCAATGGCAAACGTCGAACCTTTACCAGCTTATTACATGGCACTATGGCCAATGCCATGCCACAAGCACTTGGAGCACAAAAAGCATTTCCGAATCGCCAGATTATTGCATTGTGTGGAGATGGTGGCTTAGCCATGTTACTGGGAGACCTGCTCACTACAATTCAGGAAAAATTACCCATCAAGATTGTGGTATTTAACAATAGTTCGTTGAATTTTGTAGAGCTTGAACAAAAAGTTGAAGGACTGCTTGACCATTATACTGATTTGCTCAATCCTGATTTTGGTCAACTTGCCAACGTCATTGGGTTGCATGGGCAAACAATAAAGCATGGCGACGGGTTGGAGCAGGCAGTTGAGAGTTTTTTAAAACATGATGGCCCAGCTTTACTCGATGTTCATACCAATCCGATGGAACTAGTAATGCCGCCAGACCCTAACCTGAATCAGGTTTCATCGACCTCACTCTATGCGATTAAAGCATTAATGTCGGGTCGGGTAGATGATGTTAAAAACTTATTAGTCAATAATTTCATTAAATAAATCTATGTAAATCAGTTCAACTCTCCGCATTCTGATAAGTAAAAAATGCATGATTCAAGGTCATGCATTTTTTATATCAGGAAACAATTTTGACGACATTTATCAGTCATAAAAACCGATTAAACTCAATCACGCCTTATTTTTTTGTCGCGTTCAGCATATAATAGCTACTATTTTTCGCTCATTGCGATCTGTTGGTTTTTCAATTGAGGAGTCCTGCGTGGCCCAATATATTTATACGATGAACCGAGTGTCTAAGATGGTTCCGCCAAAGCGCGAAATCTTAAAAGACATCTCTTTATCATTTTTCCCGGGTGCCAAAATTGGTGTTCTCGGTTTGAACGGTGCGGGTAAATCTACCTTGCTTCGTATTATGGCTGGCGTAGATAAAGATTTCTCAGGTGAAGCTCGTGCACAACCTGGAATTAAAATCGGCTATTTAGAGCAAGAGCCGCCACTTGATCCAACTAAAGACGTTCGTGGTAACGTTGAAGATGGCGTACGTGAAGCTTTAGATGCTTTAGAACGTCTAGATCAGGTATTTGCAGAATATGCAGACCCAGATGCAGATTTTGATGCGCTTGCAAAAGAGCAGGAAAAATTAGAATCAATTATCCATGCTTGGGATGCGCACAACCTAAATAACCAGCTTGAAATTGCGGCAGATGCCTTGAACCTTCCAGCTTGGGATGCAGACGTAACATTACTTTCAGGTGGTGAACGTCGTCGTGTAGCGCTTTGTCGTTTATTGCTTTCTAAGCCTGACATGCTTCTTCTTGACGAACCGACGAACCATTTGGATGCAGAGTCTGTATCTTGGTTAGAGCGTTTCTTGAAAGATTTCCCTGGCACAATCGTTGCGATTACGCATGACCGTTATTTCCTTGATAACGTTGCCGAGTGGATCTTGGAGCTTGACCGTGGGCATGGTATTCCTTACCAAGGTAACTACTCTTCTTGGTTAGAACAGAAAAATGCTCGTTTAGAACAAGAGCAGAAACAAGAAGAATCTTTTGCTAAAGCATTGAAAAAAGAACTTGAATGGGTTCGTTCAAATGCGAAGGGTCAGCAAAAGAAAAACAAAGCACGTATGGAACGTTTTGAAGAGCTTAACTCTAAAGAATTCCAACAACGTAATGAAACGTCTGAAATCTATATTCCACCTGGCCCGCGTTTGGGTAATAAAGTTGTGGAAGTGGAAGGCATCAGCAAATCATTCGATGGTCGCTTGTTGTACGAAAACTTAACGTTTACCGTACCTCCAACAGCTATTGTGGGTATCGTTGGTCCAAACGGTGCGGGTAAAACCACTTTATTCCGTATGATGACTGGCGAACAGCAACCAGATACAGGTACTGTGACTTTAGGTGAGTCGGTTAAAGTGGCTTACGTAGGTCAGATTCGTGACACCTTGGATAACAATAAAACGGTTTGGGAAGAAGTTTCTGGCGGTTTAGATATCCTGAAAATTGGTGATTACGAAATCGCATCACGTGCTTATATTGGTCGCTTTAACTTTAAAGGCCAAGATCAGCAAAAACGTGTAGGTGAATTGTCTGGTGGTGAACGTAACCGTTTACAACTTGCGAAGATCTTACAGATGGGCGCAAACGTGATCTTACTGGATGAGCCATCGAACGACTTGGATATTGAAACTTTACGTGCGCTTGAGGATGCAATTCTTGTGTTCCCAGGTACGGTAATGGTTGTATCGCATGACCGTTGGTTCCTTGACCGTATTGCAACGCACATCTTGTCGTTTGAGAACGAACAGCCAGAATTCTACACTGGTAACTATGCAGAATATGAAGCTTACCGTCAGTCACGTTTAGGCGAAGATGCATCTCAAAAACGTACGAAATACAAAAAGATTACGGGTTAATTATCCGTAAATGAAAAACCAGCCTAAGGGCTGGTTTTTTTATTAGAAGGCAAGTTTACTAAAGGCTTCTTGTAGGCAGCGTTCAGCGTCGGGATGACCTTGGCTTGCTGCTTTGTTTAACCACTTTTCAGCTTCAGTGTAGTTTTTATCTAAACCAAATTGACCGTTTAAATAGCCAATACCCAGTTTAAAGGAAGCATCGGCGTTACCTCTTAAAGCTGCACGAAGATAACACCACATTGCATTGCGGTCATTTGGGGTAATATCTAACCAATTTTGCATACGCTCATGATCTTGTAGGGCTAACTCTTCAAAACGTAAGCCTTGCTCAATTTCATCCTCAGCTTGCGAATGCATATCGGCGGGTAAGTTTTCAAAGGCAAACAAGTGATTAAGCCCATGTTTGATTGTTTTCATATCCATGATAGTCTCCCCTTGTTCCTCAATTTGATTGAATTGACTCACACTTTTAAGCTAGTCCCTTATACAGAAATCTTATGTTTTATTTTGTAAATGTGATATAGCGCATTTGGATGAAAAATGATGAGGTTTTAGCTTACATAAAAGTTACACGTGTTTTTACGCTTAGCGAAATTACAATAGAAATAGCGGTGTTCCTAAGTAAAGCTAGAACTTTTAAAATTAGAAAATAAGTTTAATGAAGTTAAAAAATTCTTAAGAAAATTTATAAATATCAAACAAAAGAAATTTTTTTAAACAAAACCAGTTTAAGAACTAGTTGTTCACTATTGAGGAAATCTCTACTTAGTAAAGTTACCTCTTAAATCTGTCCAGATCAGAGAGGGTGCTACTATGACTACATCAAATGCCATTGCTAAAGAATAAAGTGCCATACGTGTTACACGTTTAAACGTATTTCATCTTTTTGCTGTAATGCGATCTTAAAGTTTTTAAATTATCCGCTCGGCTTTTAAGGTATTAGTGGTTTGCTAAACTTACTGTTTTGCAACTAATTGATGTGAAAGGATATAAAAGCTGCATTTATAATTTTTACAATTAGGCAGTATTTTTTCAAATCCTAATTTTTAGATTTTTAGCCACGAAAGAAAATTTAGGAACAATTTGATTTACAAGAACTGAACCTATAAATCAAGATTCTGTAATTTTATTACATGTAGATTGCCTGCTATAGTGACTTTGTGCAATTTACGTCATGGTGTACCGTTGGCACGCTCTACAGTTTTTATGTCCGTCTTGTTTAGTTTGCTTATATTCCAAAGCTTATGGAATGTGGCAGCAGCATTTTGTGTGCATGAAAATAGGGGAACAGCATTACAACATTTTGGTCATCATGCAGATTTAAATGTGTATCAATCTTCAGACCATATGCAGACTGAACATGTGGGTATTGTAGAAAATTCTGATAATGCTCCACTAAGTTGGCAAGATCATCATGATCATTTACCTTCATGTTTTCATGTAGTCATGACTGATAACGCCAAACAGGCTCAAGAACCTGTTGTATATGTACATGAGCGTTCACAAGTCTATTACTGGTCTAATTTTTATCAGTCTCCGTATCTTGGAGACTTAAATCCCCCTCCTGTTTTAACCCCGCTATAGGTGGGGTAGCCGAAAAACAACCCACTAGAAATTTATTTAT
This sequence comes from Acinetobacter sp. H1(2024), assembly GCF_046557555.1. Taxonomy (NCBI): domain Bacteria; kingdom Pseudomonadati; phylum Pseudomonadota; class Gammaproteobacteria; order Moraxellales; family Moraxellaceae; genus Acinetobacter; species Acinetobacter sp. H1(2024). Next base: position 211,325 of record NZ_JBKGFO010000003.1, on the reverse strand, counting down.
TTCAAAGGGTTAATTGTATGTGTAAACAAGGCACGGTAGTCCTCTATGTGGATTACTCATTTAGATATTCACGTCTTTATTCTAATCAAAAGGCAGAATATAAGTTTCCATCAAATTTTTCTGAAGAACAGAAATATCATCTAAACAAAACAGTTACCTTGTCTCTGAGTATTCACAGTGATGGGGGATTATGGAAATGAATATTTTATTTTCCCCCCGTGTTCGAACTGTGAGTTCCAGAGTTATTGGTTTTGTTTTGGCTATTATTCTCGCTTTAAGTTTTAGCAAATGGCATTTTCAGGCGGCATTTGTAGAACATATCTTATGGGTTTTTGGATGGCTATTTGTTGGTATCGGAGTAATGGGAAGAATATGGTGCAGTCTTTACATTTCCGGATTTAAAAATGCCAAGTTAGTGACTGACGGCCCATATTCTCTGTGTCGAAATCCTCTATATCTGTTTAGCTATTTGGGAGGACTCGGAATCATGTTGATTACTGAGACTTTCATTTTTCCCATATTATTCACGCTTTATTTCTTCTGTTATTACCATTATGTCATTAGTCAAGAAGAAGCTTTTTTAAGTGAAAAATATGGAACAGCATATACAGATTATGTAAAGACAATTCCCCGTTTTTTACCCAGTTTCCAGAATTTTAAAGAACCAGATTTTTATCAAGTCTCACCAAAGCATTTTCGTCTTTTTTTGACTCAAGTCGTTTGGTTTATCTGGATTGCTGCGTTGGTCCAACTTTTTGATGAGCTGCGATCGCATGGTGTTCTTCCTTCATTATTTAGTTGGTTCTAGTAAAAAGTGAAATGTGCATGCTTTTCAAAGAATCGGAAGATTGTACTGAATTGATGAATCGAGGCATGCAAAAAATTATATGTATTTAAGGATTAACTCCTTAAATACATTCGGAATATTTAGATTAGGTGATTATGATGTTAATTAAATTAAATATAAAATCGGCTTTGATGGTTCTATTTCTTTCAACGAGTTTGGCTCATGCTGATGGAGGATTAATATTCCTCGAAAAGAATATTAAGTCTCAGCAAGAAACGAAAGCTAAAACAGAAAAAAGTAAGAATCCTCATTTAACATGTAAACGTAAATAATTTTTATTTTTGCAGAAAGCTAATTATTTAATAATTAGCTTTCTAGCTATAAAGATAAACATTTTTAATGGCTTATTTATCTTTAATCCAAGTTATTCGGTATTGTTTCTATGTTGGCATTCAGAGATGTAATTTTATTACATGCTATGAGCCTGCTATAGTGCCCTTGTTCAACTTTTTAGTTTAATGGTGTGCTGTTGCCACGTTCTGCACTTTTCATGTCCGTCTTGTTCTGTTTGCTCATATTCCAAAGTTTATGGAATGTGGCAGCGGCATTCTGCGCCCATGAAAATCAGGAAAAAGCATTGCATCATTTTGGTCATCATGCAGCGTTGAATTATGAAATTTCACAGCATAGCCATACTGAAAAGACTGACGTCGCAGGGACCACTCACAAAGCTCCTTTGAACTTGTCTGATCATCATGATCATTTACCTTCATGTTTTCATGTTGTGATTGTAGAAGCGCAAGAAAAAATTGTTTCACCGTTAATGCGATCATCTGAGCTCAAACAACAATACTATTGGTCCAATTCTTATAAGTCCCCTCATATCTCTAAACAAGATCCGCCTCCTGTTTTAACCCTGCTATAGGTGGGGTAGCCGAAAATTAGCCCACCAGAAATATTATTTATTTCATAGGGTTATTTTATGTCTATTTTTTTATACGAAAAACGTTTCGTTAGTCTGAGTTCATCTTGGGTACTTAAATCATTAGTTGTTGCTGTTGCACTTTCAGCTAGTGTGATAACAACTGCTGCTAGTTCAAATCAAAATCTTGCTGAGAACACTCAAGCGCAGCGCGTACAGAATGTTTTAACGTTCGACCAAGTACTTGATCAGGTTAAGCAGTTTCAGACTCAAACAGGAATTTGGCAAGCTCAACAAGATATTGCAGACAGTAATATCAAGCAGAGTCAGCTATGGGAAAATCCTACTGTTTCAGTACAGCAAACGGGTTTTAACTCTGGAAAAGATCAGGAGCTTGAACTTGGTATCTCCCAAAAGCTAGATATTTTTGGTGTACGCTCCGCGGCAAAAAAACTAGCAACTGTCCAGCAAAATCAAGTTGAGTTAAATCAGGTTCTGTATGACGCTCAACTCAAGCTGGCTGTTAAATATTTATGGTCACAAGTATCAATTTTAGAGCTTCAACATGAGGTTGCAAAAGCTCAGTTAAGAACAAGTCAAAACTTTCTTGATGCTACGCGTTTACGCTTTCAAGCAGGCAGTATTGCTCAGGTTGATTTAGACCGGACTTTAATGACGCATGTTGAAAATCAGCGTTTATATCAAGAAGTTGAATTATCACTGAGTAGTGCCAAACGAAAACTGGCGAACTTATGGGGTGAGACGGAAGATAACTTCACCTTACGTCCAGATATCAAAAGTGCGTGGCCTTTAAAAAATGAAGGTGATATCGATCAATACTTAAAACAGAATTTGTTAGAACAGTCCATCCGGCTTCAAGCAATACAGCAAAATTCTGAAATTAATTATTTAAAAGCAAAAAATCGCCCTACGCCTACGGTAAATATGGGTGTGGTTCGTAGTAAAACTGCAGATACAAATAGTACTGAAAATCAGATTCGAGTAGGTATTGCAGTTCCCTTAAATATTTTTAATCGTCAACAATATGCCCTGAAAATTGCTCAAAGCAAACTTGATTTAATTGCTCAGCAGCAAAGTTTTTATAAAAAGCAAAGCTTAGATTCTATACGCACCTTACAGTACGAGTTGGCTGGTTTAAAGCAGCAATATAACTTGATGAATGAACAGCAGATTCCTTTATCAGAAACGGTACAGGAGAAAATGTTGCTTGGTTTCAAAGTCGGTAAATTTGCAATTACTGATGTTCAGCAATCTACCTTGCAATTACAAGAACAAAGGTTGAAAAAAGTTCAACTACTTAAATCTGCTTGGCAAAAAGCAATTGAAGCAGAAAGTTTAGCTCTCGGGATCGATCCTAATATGGTGATGGCTGGGGATGCATTAAATCAAATCAATCAAAATTTATGGCAAGACACTTATAACTTGCCGACAGTTGGAGGGGCAGAGTAATGTCAGTTAAAAAAATGAAAAACCAATGGCTTATTGCTATTTTGCTCCTGATAGTCTGTCTTGTTATAAGTGCTTGGTTATTTTTCTCAGGGAAAAAACAGCCTAATACTGAGAAAAGTGAAGAAGGACATACAGAAGGTGAAGCAGGCCACAGTGAGTCTGAAAAAGAGGAAGGAAGTTTAAATCTGACTTCTAAGCAACTGGTTGAATATGGTGTGAAGTTAGAGCAAGTAGGACGTGGAGAAGTTGAGCAGAGTCTTTCTTATCCTGCCAAACTTGTCGTAAATACAGACCAGCAAGCACATGTCTCTTCTACTTTTTCTGCACGAGTGGATAGCGTAAATGTTGCGCTGGGACAACAAGTTGAAAAGGGGCAGGCGCTTGCGACTTTATTTGTACCAGATTTGGTCGATCAACAAGCTAACTTAAGCATGGCACAAGAAGCACTCACATTAGCTCAGCAAGATTATCAGCGTGAAAAGCAATTGTGGGAACAAGGTGTTTCAGCACGTCAAGATTATCAGCGTGCTTACAATGCTTATCGTCAGGCACAAATTCAGGTACAAGCTGCAAATAGCCGTTTAAGTGCCTTGGGAGCGAATCGTTCAAGTAGCGGTCGATATGTTTTAACAGCGCCTTTAAGTGGTGTAATCAGTAATAAAGACATCGTCATTGGTGAGCAAATTGGCCCTGAAAAACAGTTATTTGTGATTGATCGCCTAGATCAGCTATGGGTTGAGTTTGTGTTACCAAGTACAAATACCAATATTCAGCCTAATCAGGAAATTGAATTTAAATCGCTTCAAACGAATAATATTTTCAAAGCGCAGGTACAAAGTTTAACGTCAGAAGCGGATAGTCAAACTGGTCGATTACAGGTTCGGGCCAAGGTGCTGACACCTTCAAAAGAATTACGTCCTAACTTAATGGTCAACGTGTTACTGAAACAAAATAATGCAGCGACGGTATTACGGGTTAACAAGGCAGCGGTACAACAGATTGATGGAAAGAATGTGGTCTTTGTTGCAAAACAGGAGAAGGACAAAATTCATTTCGCTCCAGTTACCGTAGAGTTAGGCAATTATTCTTCAGATGCACAATGGGTCGAGGTTAAATCCGGAATTACTGAAAAGCAGCAATATGTGACTCAAGGTAGTTTCTTGCTCAAGTCCGAACTTGAAAAAGGGGAGGCTGAGCATGGACATTAATAAACCTGATTTGCCAGAGGCTGAAGGTTTGTTTGATCGGATCATTCAGTTTTCAATTAAAAATGCCATCTGGGTCATGATGTTTGTTATTGCTTGGATTGGTGTTGGAATTTATAGCTACCAGAAACTTTCAATTGATGCCGTGCCAGATATCACCAATGTGCAGGTACAAATCAATAGTCAGGCCAATGGTTTTACGGCACCAGAAGTTGAGCAAAGGATCACTTATCCGATTGAAAATGCCATGTCTGGTATTCCAAATCTGGAACAGACGCGTTCAATTTCCAGATATGGTCTTTCTCAGGTCACGATTATCTTTAAAGATGGTACAGATATTTACTGGGCAAGACAGCTGATTAACCAGCGTTTACAAGAGGCTAAGAGTGCTTTACCCGATAGCATTGATCCACAAATGTCTCCAATTTCAACTGGACTGGGTGAGATTTATCAATGGGTGGTAAAAGCAGAGCCAAATGCCAAAAAAGCAGATGGTTCAGCCTATAGCGCGATGGATCTACGTGAAATTCAAGACTGGATTATTCGTCCTCAGTTACAACGCGTACAAGGGGTAGCCGAGGTTAATAGTATTGGTGGATATAACAAAACCTATGTGGTTTCACCAGATCTGACGCGGTTACAGCAGTTGCAGATTCCACTCACCGACTTACAGGATGCGCTTCAAAATAACAATGAAAACCGCGGTGCTGGATTTATTGAAGAGAATGGTCAGCAACTCACAGTTCGTGTTCCGGGTATGCTGACGTCGATACAAGACATTCAGAACGTTACGGTCGCAACTAAAAACGGTTTACCTATACGGGTTGCTGATGTGGCTTCAGTATCGATTGGTCATGACTTGCGTACTGGTGGTGCTACCTATAATGGACAGGAAACTGTTTTAGGTATCGCCATGATGATGATGGGTGAAAACAGTAAAACCATTGCCAAAGCGATTGATCAGAAAGTTCAAGAAATTCAAAAATCACTCCCACAGGGTGTTGTGATTGAGACAGTCTATGATCGTAGTAGTCTCGTAGATAAAGCGATTAAAACGGTAGCCAAAAATTTGATTGAAGGGGCGATTTTAGTCATTGTTATCCTTTTCATTTTTTTAGGAAACTTTCGTGCCGCTTTAATCACTGCTTGTATTATTCCCTTGGCAATGCTTTTTACCTTAACGGGTATGGCAGAACAAAAAATCAGTGCTAACCTCATGAGCTTAGGAGCTTTAGACTTCGGGATCATTGTGGATGGGGCAGTTGTTATTGTTGAAAACTGTATTCGGCGTTTGGCTGAAGCACAGCATTTAAAAGGTCGTTTATTAACACGTTCAGAACGTTTTACAGAGGTCTTCCTCGCAGCTAAACAGGCACGACGCCCATTAATATTTGGTCAGATCATTATTATGGTAGTATACCTACCAATTTTTGCTCTGGCAGGCGTAGAAGCAAAAATGTTCCATCCTATGGCAATGACGGTTGTCCTAGCGCTATTGGGAGCAATTATTTTATCTGTGACCTTTGTTCCAGCAGCTGTTGCTTTGTTTGTTACGGGTGAAGTGAAGGAAAAAGAAAGCCGCTGGATGATGAGCTTGAAAAAAGGTTATGCAGGCTTACTCGATAAGGCTTATGCCTTCCGATATGTTGTTGTCACAGCAGCGGTCAGCATCTTGATTTTGACAAGTGCAATTGCAACACGAGTGGGTAGTGAGTTCGCACCTCAGTTAAGTGAAGGTGATTTTGCACTGCAACTCATGCGTGCACCGAGCACTGGCATAGAAGAGTCGCTTAAGATTCAGGAGAATGTGGAAAAGCAGTTATTGAAAGCTTTTCCCGAAATTAAAGCCATTTTTGCAAGAACAGGAACAGCCGAGGTTGCTACAGATGTCATGCCTCCTAATATTTCCGATGGTATTGTTTTATTAAAACCACACGATCAATGGCCAAACCCTAAAGAAACGATAGATGAACTGCGTGCCAGAATGCTGCAGTTCGTGAACCAGATTCCCGGTAATAACAGTGAATTTTCACAACCGATTGAACTACGTTTTAATGAGCTTATTTCAGGTGTACGTAGTGATATTGGGGTGAAAATTTTTGGGGACGATATGCAGGTTCTCAATCAGGAAGCGGAAAAAATAGCTCAACAGCTACGTAGCATTCCGGGTGCCAGTGAAGTCAAAGTTGAACAGACTGACGGTTTGCCATTACTAAATGTAGATGTTGATCATGCATTGGCTGCCCAATACGGTCTATCAGTCAAATCTATTCAGGATATTGTGGCTGCCAGTATTGGAGGGCAGAGTGTAGGGCAAATTTTACAGGGAGATAGACGTTTCGATTTTGTGATTCGTTTGCAGGAAAACATGCGTACGCCTCAGCAGTTAGCTCAGTTACCGATTCGCTTACCAAATGGTGGTCTGATTCAGTTACAAGACGTCGCTAAGGTTGAGAATATTCTAGGCCTTGCTCAAGTAAGTCGTGAAAATGGTAAGCGCCGTGTCATTGTGACAGCAAATGTGCGTGACCGTGATCTTGGGTCTTTTGTACAAGAGATGCAAAGCAAACTGGCACAGCAAAAGCTACCTAGCGGTTACTGGTTAGGCTATGGAGGACAGTTTGAAAATCTTGCTTCTGCTACAGCAAGAATGCAAATCGTCGTGCCGATGGCGCTCATCATGATCTTTGTGTTGCTCATGGCTGTATTCAGTAATTTTAAAGACAGCTTACTGGTATTTAGTGGAGTTCCTTTCGCTTTATCTGGTGGATTAGTGGCTTTATGGCTGAGAGATATACCACTTTCGATGTCTGCTGGGGTCGGTTTTATCGCTTTATCGGGTGTTGCAGTATTAAATGGTTTGGTCATGCTCACGTTTATTAAAGAGCTGAGAACAACTTTAGATGTTCATGCGGCAACCTGGAAAGGAGCGGTATTACGATTACGTCCAGTATTAATGACAGCATTTGTTGCTTCACTTGGTTTTATTCCGATGGCTTTGGCAACAGGAACTGGAGCCGAAGTGCAACGACCTTTGGCAACGGTCGTAATCGGTGGCATTATTTCATCTACGATATTAACTTTGGTTTTATTACCGGTCATTTATCGATGGATGAATGAAAGCAAAGCGAAAAGCGCTGAGCATTCATAATGTCATCGTTTTGAGATATCTTTTTTGATGACAGCGTCAATTCAAAAAAGTGTTTGAAAGAGGTAAAGATAGTGATGTTTCCATCGTTATCTTTACCTCACCATAAAGATAAATAATAAGGAGTCCGCAAAATGGGTGGACAACATGGTCATGATCATAGTCATGCTGTAGTGACTGAAGGTAATGCTAAGAAATTAATGATTGCTTTAGCACTGACTTCAACATTTTTAATTGTTGAGGTCGTTGCTGGATTAATTACACAAAGTTTGGCATTACTCTCCGACGCTGCGCATATGTTTACCGATGCCGCTGCTCTGGCAATTGCTCTGATTGCAATTCAGATTGCGAAGCGTCCAGCCGATAATAAACGTACTTTTGGTTATCAGCGCTTTGAAATTTTGGCTGCATTATTTAATGCGCTCATGCTGTTCGTAGTGGCAATTTATATTTTATATGAAGCTTATATTCGCTTCTCTAAGCCGCCTGAAATTCAAAGTGTGGGTATGCTCATTGTGGCAACCATTGGTTTAGTGATTAACCTTATCTCAATGAAAATCCTCATGTCGAGTGCCAATAACAGCTTAAACGTGAAAGGTGCTTATTTAGAGGTGTTGAGTGATGCACTAGGCTCGGTTGGCGTTATTATTGGTGCAGTTGTGATTTACTTCACCAACTGGTACTGGGTCGATACGATTATTGCGGTATTGATTGGTTTTTGGGTATTACCAAGAACTTGGGTTTTACTGAAACAAAGTATCAATATTTTGCTCGAAGGTGTACCTGAAGAAGTCGATATCGAAAAGTTACGTGCAGATTTATTGTCTTTAAATGGTGTTGAAAGTATTCACCAACTCAAGGTATGGGCGATTACTTCTAAAAACATTCATTTAACTGTGCACTTATTTGCGCCTGAAGCTGACCGTACTAAGCTCTATCAAGATGCTGTTGAAATGCTTTCTCATGAGCATGGTATTGGCGAAGTGACATTGCAAATTGAAGATGATGCCGAGATCAATTGTCAGCATATCGCTCAACATGCTTCACATGAACATGATGAGACTGATAAAGAACATTCACATCAGCACTAAGCTGATGTGAATACTTTCTTTAAATTTCCCATTCGTGATTGCAGTCACGACATTTCCAATGTTTTTGTGACTGCATAAATGCTTGCATAGACAATTTAAAGTCCGGCAAATCACGCCAGAACATAAAACCCGCCCCTAGAGTCACAACAAAAACAACGACCGTTGCAATTTGTAGAGAAGTGCCTGCACCATTGCCAAAAATCCACATAAAAATACTAATTACAACCAAGAGTAATAGTACAAAAATGGCAGGAACTAAAATCACTAAGCTCTTAGGCACAACAGGTTTGGCACTGTTAACACCTTGGCTTACTGGCATAATTTTAACACTTTGACATTGAGGGCAACGATATTGCATGACAGCTCCACATTAAATTTGAATCTATTCTAACGGAAATGCAAAGAAAGGAAAAAAATTGTAGGGCTTTTAAAAAGTGATATAAAAGTTAGATATAAAAATACTTTTTTGAAACAAGCATATATGAAAAAATGATGATTTATGCGTACACATAAAAGTTAAAATAGTACCGTAGAGCATGCTAATCTAGATAAAAACCAAGTGTGTTCAACACTGGAAATGAGCTGAAAAGCTGATTAATGGGATGCGAAAGAAATATAAAAAGGAGAGGGACTTGGGTCAAGAAGATGACAATAAGTCGGAGCCTATAACGACATCAACAGTTTCAGGGAACCCTGACCCTATAAAACTGTCATTCTCACGCCGTTTGCTGCATAAGACCTTGCAACATGCTCATGATGCCGTTGGGTTTGCTAGTGATACGACCCGTAATCTTGCAGAGGTTGCAGATGCAGCCTTGGATGCTTTAGATCATGTAACAACTCATACAAAGCGTGGGGTCGTTGGCATGACCAATCTGGCAGCAGGAACTGTTAGAGATATGGTGTCTGAAACGAGTGAAACTGCGCGTCAGGTTGCCTTAATTATGGCTCGTACTTTTCTGGGAAAAAGTACGCTGAATTTATATTTGCCTGAGATGTTGTTAAACAGTCAAATTCGTAAACGTATAGATCGTTCAGAAATTGATGATATTAAAGTTCAATGTGGCAATGATCGGTTTCAGGTGGAAATCGATGGGCACTATCACCGTTTCCTATATCGGCTGAGTTTAGATTTTCGGGTATTGGAATGCCGTATTGGGCAAGAAAAATTCTTACGTTTACGTCAAATGGATGAAAGCCTAGATGTACAAATTCGTCATGGTGGAACATTGTCGAATTGGGCAGTCCGTCGTATCGGCCGAGTAGGTTTCGAAGTCATTAACATGTTGCCTATACCATCACTGATTAATCATTTGATTCGTGATATCCCGGGTATTCAGCGTGATGGTCACCGTATGTGGTTTATTGACCTTGAACAGGCAGGGTTTATTGATTTCATTAACAACCGTTCATGGATGGTAGAAAAACTTTTAAGCTTGACAGACTTTAGTATTTTACCGGGACTCAATATTTTGAGGGAAAGCCGGGAGCTTGTGCAGCAACTGGTAGATCAATTCGAAATAAAAGGACTACGGGTTCAATCAGGTCGTCTTGAAGTCCAAGTTGGAATTGCGAATTAAATTACATAAATGAGAAGCTGATTGATGATCAGCTTTTTTATTGCGTAGATAAGAAAAAAGCCACTGTCTTCATGCAGTGGCTTTTTAGAATTTGGCGTCCCTACGGGGATTCGAACCCCGGTTACCGCCGTGAAAGGGCGATGTCCTAGGCCTCTAGACGATAGGGACTTATATGAGGCATACATCTGAAAAATATTGGCGTCCCTACGGGGATTCGAACCCCGGTTACCGCCGTGAAAGGGCGATGTCCTAGGCCTCTAGACGATAGGGACGTTTCAGAGGTGGGCGTATATTAGGTCGATTTAATAAAAGTGTCAAATAGTTTTCTAAAGAAATATTAAAAAAAACATTCAAGCGCTTAAAAATAACTCAAATTGTGGAAAATATAGGCATTTATGGCTAATTTTTATTGAAAAGGTTCAATAATTGCTTTGATGACTGCATGGTGTTGTAAGTACCCTACAATTTCATGGGGTTGGTTCGCAAAAGTAAAAATTTCTTGATTGATAATTGGTGGAGTGAAATTAAAAGGTGCTTCACTTAATGGGAAAGCTGTTAAAAAATCATCTTTTGAGTAGAAATTATACCAATCGCCATTGAGGCATTTTGGTCGTTCAATCGGAATAGGGAGTTTACTTTGGATCACCCGAAAAGAAAGTGGTGAAGCTAAGGTAACAAAGCGTTGTACTGAAAAATGATAAGCTGGGTCTGATAACAAGTGAAATGCGATTACGGAACCTAAAGAGTGGGCGACTACAATACAATCTTCATCATCATGCATTTGTTTTAAAATTCTTTGATGAACTTCGTACATAAAATCAGGATTAGATAAGTACATGTAAGTTTCAATCAAGAATTGTTGAATTAAGCTCTCATGTAATTTAGGAAAATTATTTAAAAGAACCACCATTTCTTTAAGAACGCGATCTTTTACTAACTGTGAAGTCAGATATAAACGTTCTGATAAGCTTTCTGCGGGTTGATCGGGGGAAAGAGGAAGATGTGGCACAAAAGGAGTATGTTCCTTAGGTGTGTTGGCTTGTGAGTGTAAATGGATAGGCAAATGAAAGTTAAAGGATTTTGGAAGTAAGGTGTTTAAATCTAATTGATTGGAGAGTTGATATTTCGTCATTAAATCGCCATAAAAAGGCATGTGTATATGTAAATCTCTTAAATTAACTCTACAGTGCAATTGTTTTAAGCCCAGTTTAAAGACTCTTAGCCAGTGCTCTTTTAAACGATGTGCTGTGTAATTTTGTTGATTCATCCCATGGATAAATATAATTTTCATTGTATACAAGGAATTGTTTTTAATATAAATTTTAATCTACAACGGTAGATTCTATAAAGCCAGCATCTAAACAAAAAAAAGTGTAGCTTTTTGCTACACTTTTTAATTACAAGCACTTAGGCCTTATGGCGATAAAAAATAAAATAACTGATATAGCAAAGAGCCGTAAAAATTAAGCAACCTACAAAACCTGCTCGCATTTGAGGGTCTGCTGCCATACTTAAACAGGTAATAAAGCAGAATAGAAAACCTAAAATTGGGACAATAGGAAATAATGGTGCAGCATATTTTAAATCTTTAACCGTATGTCCAGCTCGGTACCAGTGTCTACGGAAATTGAACTGACTTAAACAGATACTCATCCAGACAATAACCATGGTGAAAGCTGCAACGCCGAGTAAGTTTTTAAAGATGGTTTCAGGTGCAAACTGTTCCGATAACAAACCTGGGATTGCGCCAAACATGGTAACTACTAAAGCAACAATAGGTGTCCCACTTTTTGAAAGCTTGGCAAATACACTTGGAAGAAGCTTTTGTTCTGATAAAGACCACATCATGCGTGAAGCGGCATACAAACCTGAATTGGCGGCTGAGAGCAGTGCAGTAATAATTACAAAACGAATGATATCATCTGCATATGGAATACCAATGTAATTAAATACAGTAACGAAAGGACTGCTACTTACACTTTCACTGCTTAAGCCTGCAAGCTGGAAAGGGAGTAATGCACTGATCACAATAATGGTGCCGACAAAGAAAATAAGAAGGCGCCAGATTGCAGCATTAATCGCTTTAGGGACGTTTTGTGCAGGATCTTTAGTTTCACCAGCAGCCACACCAATTAGTTCTGTCCCAGAGAACGCAAAATTCACAATCAGCATGGTAGTAAAGATAGGGAGGAAACCGTGTGGGAACCAGCCTTGGGCTGTTAAATTACTAAACAGAGGAGCAGTTTGAGCGCCATGAAAAGGAATTAAACCAAAAATGGCTAATAACCCAAGCACAATAAAGGCAATAACGGTAACCACCTTAACAAGCGCTAACCAGAACTCAGATTCAGCAAATACTCGAGTTGAACTAATATTTAGTCCAAAAATCGTCACTGCAAAAATAAGTGTCCAGATCCACATTGAAATTTGCGGAAACCATTCCTGCATGAGTAGGGCAGCGGCGGTAAACTCGGTCCCTAGCGTTGCTGTCCATGTTAGCCAATACATCCATGAAATCATGTAACCTGTACTTGGACTAATGTACTTTTGGGCATATGCACCAAAAGAACCAGAAACAGGCATGTGCACAGCCAGCTCGCCTAAACAGAGCATAACCATGTAAGCAATTGCACCCCCAAGAATGTAGGCAATAATTGCGCCAATAGGTCCAGTTTGTGAAATGACTTCCCCTGAACCCAAAAATAAACCAGTACCGATTGCACCGCCTAGCGATAACATCACAAGGTGGCGAGTACTCATGGCTCTTTTTAAAGGTGCAGTACTGTTCTGATGCTGAGCATCTAGTTGATTGTCAGATGGCTGCATATTACACATTGAGAGAATTTAAGAAAGACGCTATTTTAGATAAAATAGACAAATGTGCAATCAAGAAGGTGTCAAAGAATAGACAGGAAGGTGACGATAGAGTCTTTAAAAGGAATTTTTAAAATAGAAAATGGCGTCCCTACGGGGATTCGAACCCCGGTTACCGCCGTGAAAGGGCGATGTCCTAGGCCTCTAGACGATAGGGACTTGATGAGGCAAACACAAAGGATCTTGGTGGAGCCAAGCGGGATCGAACCGCTGACCTCTACAATGCCATTGTAGCGCTCTACCAACTGAGCTATGGCCCCAGTTTGTGTGAGCGCAATATTAGGGTGAATGCGCCCACACGTCAACAAAAAAATGAATTAAGCTTCGCTAGTTGCTTCATTTTTCGGCAGTTTTAAGCTTTCATTGAGCTTTTCCCAGTTTTTCACCTCTTTTTTACTCGGTGCACCAACAATTTCTAATGCATGTCGTAAGCGAGCAAAGGTTAAATCTGGACCAAGCGTAACCATTGATTGCATCACTGGTGTTGAACTGGTTGAGCCAGCAATTGCGATAAAGAAAGCAGGCATAAAATCACGTAGTTTAATACCCATTTGATTTGCCAAGTCCATTAAGGTTTGGCTAACCGTGTCATTATTCCAAGTAAACTGACTTTCAAGACGCCAAATAGCAAATTGTAAGCTTTGGCGAACTTGTTCTTGAGTCAATTTTTTACTTTCAAACATTTCGGCTGTAATTTGTGGCATATGGTTAAAGTAGAAACCAGCCCAATTTACTGCTTCAGAAAGTAAATTAATACGCGGTTGAATTGCAGCAGCAATATCTTCTAATGTATTGCGGTCACTCTTCCAAGTAAGTAAACGGTCTAGTAGCTGGCCTGGTGTTAAACCTTTAATCCATTGACCATTCAACCAATTGAGTTTTTCAACATCGAAAATTGGGCCGCCTAAAGATACACGTTGAATATCAAAATGATCCATCATGTCTTGCAGGGTAAATACTTCACGCTCATCTGGCATTGACCAGCCCATACGGCCTAAATAGTTGAGTAAGGCTTCTGGCAGAACGCCGATATCGCGGTAGTAGTTAATTGATGTTGGATTTTTACGTTTAGATAACTTCGACTTATCTGGATTACGTAGCAATGGCATATGGCAAAGTGTTGGCATTTCCCAACCAAAGTATTGGTAAAGCAACTGATGCTTCGGTGCAGAAGGAAGCCATTCTTCACCACGCAATACATGAGTGATTTCCATTAAATGGTCATCAACGACATTCGCTAAATGGTAAGTTGGTAAACCATCAGTCTTAAGAAGGACTTGCATGTCGACTTGTGCCCAAGGAATTTCTACTTCCCCACGGAGTAAGTCGTTAAATTTACATACACCTTCTTCTGGAACTTTCATACGGATGACATGAGGTTCGCCTGCTTCTAGGCGGCGAGTTACTTCTTCTTGAGAAAGCTTTAAACCGCGGCCATCATATTTTGGTGTTTCACCGCGAGCCTGCTGTTCGGCACGCATTTGATCAAGTTCTTCTGCTGTCGCGAAACAGTAAAAAGCATGGCCTTTTTCAACAAGTTCTAACGCGTATTGCTTATAAATTCCCATACGCTCTGATTGGCGATAAGGCGCGTGTGGGCCACCCACATCTGGACCTTCAGACCAATTTAAACCTAACCAGCGTAAAGAATCTAAAATCATTTTTTCAGATTCTGGTGTAGAGCGAAGTTGGTCGGTATCTTCAATTCTTAAAATAAATTCCCCACCATGTTGTTTCGCAAAACACATGTTAAATAAGGCAATGTAGGCAGTACCAACATGAGGGAAACCAGTAGGAGAAGGTGCAATACGAGTACGAACTTTCATAGATTATGGGTCAAAATAAAAATTGAAACTATTATAACGAAAAAGCCCAGTATTCTGACGTTTTTATTTAACGGCAGACTGGGCTTAATTTGAAACGATGAGGGGCCGTTTCAAATATTAAGAAGTATGTGGCTGGAAGATTGCCTGAACAAAACGTGAAAAACGTTCATGCTGTGCAGCAAGAAAATTTTGAGTAGGTGTTACACGAATTGTATTGAGTACCTTTAGCTCATCATCTGTAGATGGTAAGGCTATGGCATTACGTTTTTGTTGGTCTAATGCTTTTTCAATAAGCGAAGACTGACGGTCAGAAACGCTTTTGCTCGGTGTATCTTTGAGTGCTGCGGCAGTAGATAATTGCGATGCAAAACTGAGCACCAAACCCAAACTCAAAGCTTTTCCATAATTAATTTTCATTTTTGCTCATCCCCTCAGTATGTACATTTCGTCTATTTTTTGAGTTTAACCAAATGTAAATTACGGTAACGCTACGATTCAAACATAAATTTTAATAAAAAAGTAGAACTATGTCACACTTTTTACAAAAAATACCTTTATTTCACCTTGGTATCTTTCAAATGTAGCCTATCTGTATCCATTACGTCTCATTATTTAACAAATTAATGTGTAGATAAAGTGAAGACTATAAATAAACTATAAGAATAATTACAAAACTTTTCGAAATTATGAATAAAAAGTAATCGTCGATTATATCTTTTAAAGTAATTAGCAAACCTTAAAATATTATAAGTATTTGATTGAAAAATAAAAAAATAAAAATATATTAGAGTTTAAAATAAATTGGATTTCTTAATAAATGAAAAAAATAGCAATAATTGCAGTTGCAACATATATTGGGTTGGCAGTAACTGCGGTGCAAGCTGCGACTACATTTTTAAATGTTTCTTATGATCCAACCCGCGAATTTTATCAAGAATATAATCAGGCATTCGGAAAATTTTGGAAACAACGTACTGGTCAGGATGTCGATTTTAAACAATCCCATGGTGGTTCAGGAAAACAGGCTCGAGCTGTAGCAACTGGTCTTCAGGCTGACGTGGTGACTTTGGCTTTAGCAAATGATATTGATGAAATTGTTAAAGCAGGATATATCCAGCCAAACTGGCAAAAAGAATTTCCTAATAACTCGGCACCTTATACATCTACAGTCGTGTTTTTGGTTAGAAAAGGTAATCCAAAAAATATTCGTGACTGGAATGACTTAACTAAGCCTGGTGTTGAAATTATTACGCCTAATCCGAAAACGGGGGGAGCACCGCGCTGGATTTATCTTTCTGCATGGGGATATGCTTTAAAACAGCCAGGTGGAAATGATGCCAAAGCAAAAGAGCTGGTTAAAAAACTTTATCACAATGTCAAAGTGCTAGATTCTGGGGCACGTGGTTCGCTGACTACATTTGCTGAGCGCGGAATTGGAGACGTTCTACTTTCTTGGGAGAATGAAGCATTATTGGCAACTAAAGGCCTTGATAAAGATAAATATGAAATTGTTTACCCATCCATTTCAATTTTGGCAGAGCCATCTGTTGCGATTGTAGATAAAACAGTCGATAAGGATGGTAACCGTACTTTAGCAAAAGGCTATCTCAACTTTTTATATTCACCTTTAGGACAAGAGTTGGCTGCTAAACATTATTTCCGTCCACGTAATCCTCAAGTTGCTGCAAAATATGCATCACAATTTCCAAAAATTAAATTATTTACAATTAATGATGTTTTTGGTGGATGGGCAAAAGCTCAGCAAACTCATTTTGCCAATGGAGCCATCTTTGATCAGATTTATGATGGTAAACAGTAAATAAAATATGTGCAGTTCTCTAGTTTAAAAATTACTTAAACTTTTAATATTGAAGCAAGTGAACCTGAAAAGGTGAGCTTGCTTTTTATTTTGTCTAAAAAATGCAAAGAAAACGGTTTTCTCTATGAAAAATTAATATTTTCCTACAAAAAGCCGTTTGGTGTTAGTCGCAAACAAGGTGATAATGTGCAGTTACATTTTTACGCTATGATTTAACTCCTATGTCGCATATTTCTGTCTTACTTTTTGAGACCGTTGAAAGCTTATTGGCAGATCGCACAACTGGGGTGTATATCGATGCAACCTTTGGACGAGGCGGGCATACGCGCTTATTATTGTCGAAACTCGATGAAAATGCTCGAGTATATGCCTTTGATAAAGACCCTCAAGCTCTGGAAGTTGCGGCTGCTTTAGCACAAGAAGACCCAAGATTTACCATTATTCATGCAAGTTTTGCTGATATAAAAGAAAAAATGCAGGAAATTGGGGTACAAAGCGTTGATGGGATTATGGCTGACCTAGGGGTGTCTTCTCCTCAATTAGACCAAGCAGAACGTGGTTTTAGTTTCATGCAAGACGGCCCTTTAGATATGCGCATGGATAATTCTAAAGGCTTGACGGCTGCTGAATGGTTACTTGAAATTGAAGAAGAGCAATTAGCTAATATCATTTATCAATACGGTGAAGAACGATATAGTCGACGTATTGCGAAAGCAATTAAACAAGCCGGAAAATTAGATACTACGGCGCAATTGGCTGAACTTGTAAAAACAGCTCATCCAAAATGGGAAAAGCATAAGCATCCTGCTACGCGTACTTTTCAGGCCATCCGTATTGCTATTAACAAAGAACTGGATGATATTGAAGTGTTTTTGCCGCAAGCTGTAGACTTGCTTAAACCAAAAGGACGTTTGTCGGTGATCAGCTTCCATTCGCTTGAAGACCGCTTGATCAAACAGTTTATTCAAAAAGAATCAACTTTGGCCGAGGATTCTGGTTGGGGTATGCCAGAGCAGCAGGTTGATACAAGAAGATTAAAGAAAATTTCGCGGGTTCGTGCGAGTGAACAAGAAGTAAAAGCGAACCCACGTTCACGTAGTGCATGGCTTCGGGTTGCTGAACGCTTGGAACAAAAAGGCGAGTAATGAAAAGCAGTGATGAAATCGAAACCACAGGAAAAAAAGTGGTCAAAAAATTCGTAGTGTATGCAGTCATGGTGGCAGTGGTTTTTATCAGTGCCATGATGGTGGTATTACAGGTGTTTGAGTATCGTCATGATTATAGAGAGCTAAGCTCTTATATGCGTGAACGTGATGATCTCAATGCTGAATGGGGACGTTTATTGATTGAGCAGCAAACGTTTGGTGCTACTGCTCAAATTGGTACACGTGCTGTCACACAATTACGAATGTTTTCGCCACCTGCTGCAGAAACGGTGGTAATTTCTTTACCGATGACTCCAGAGCACAATAAGTAAGGCCTTGCTGTATGGTAGATAAGCGAACAAAGCAAACACGAAAAAAACAGCAGTCTATTTCGGAAAAACCAAGTCTTGCCTTTGATATGTGGCGGTTTTATCTGCTCTGGGCAGTAGTACTACTGTGTTTTGTGGTATTAATTGCGCGTGCATTTTATGTTCAAATCATTAATAAGGACTTTTTACAAAATAAGGCCAATGCCAATATTTTGCGTACTGAACGTATAGAAGCTATGCGTGGGGTGATTAGCGATCGCCACGGTGTGCCTTTAGCGATTAGTAGTCCAATCATGAAAATTGTGATGGATCCGCGTGATTATTTTGAAACCAAACATTTATACGATCAAATTACGGCTGAACTAAA
Organism: Acinetobacter sp. H1(2024); assembly: GCF_046557555.1. Taxonomy (NCBI): domain Bacteria; kingdom Pseudomonadati; phylum Pseudomonadota; class Gammaproteobacteria; order Moraxellales; family Moraxellaceae; genus Acinetobacter; species Acinetobacter sp. H1(2024). The sequence continues at coordinate 192,762 of NZ_JBKGFO010000003.1, read as the reverse complement.
ACAAGATCCAAAAAATCGTAAATTAAAACGTCAGCTACCTGATAAAAATTTAAACCTAGATGAGCTTGCTGATGTAGTTGGTGTTGACCGTGCTGATCTTAAGAAGCAGATGAATGCGCGTCCGCGTTCTCGCTATCTAGTTTTGAAAAAAGAAGTTCCACCGCAACAAGCTGACCTTATTATGAAAGGCAACTTCCAAGGGGTCTATGCGGAGAAAACTTACAAACGCTATTATCCGCAACCACAGCCGAATGCCCAAATTATTGGCTTGACCAATAGTGATGGAAAAGGTGTTGAGGGTTTGGAAATGCAGTTGAATAAACAGCTTTCTGGCGTCGATGGCGAACAAAAAATTATTCGTGATAAGCGCGGTAATCGCTTAAAAGTTTCTGAAGTAATCCGTGAGGGCGAGCCGGGTGAGAACATCACTTTAAGTATCGACTCTCGCTTACAGTACATTATGTACCGTGAATTGACGGCCGCAGGCGTTGCGAATAATGCACGTTCAGCAACGGCAATTGCAGTTGACGTTAAAACTGGTGAGATTTTAGCAATGACCAGTTGGCCATCTTATAACCCGAATGATAAGAATGGTTTGTCTAATAAGGATGCTATGCGTAACCGTGGTGCGATCGATATGTTCGAGCCGGGTTCAACCATGAAACCATTCACGATTTCATCTGCTTTGGAAACTGGGCAATATACGCCGAATACCATTGTAAATACCTCACCCGGCTCAATGCGTCTGGGTTGGCATACGATTCGTGATACCCATAACTACGGGGCTTTGACTGTAACTGGTGTCATTATTAAGTCATCAAACGTAGGTTCTGCAAAAATTGCATTATCACTTCCGAAAGAGACATTGCCGACCTTCTTTAAGCGTGTTGGATTTGGTAAGCGTTCTGCAGTGAAGTTCCCGGGTGAAAGTGCTGGTTTAGTACTTCCTGTAAGTAAATTAAACTCTTCTCAAATTGGTACCATGGCTTATGGTTATGGTCTAAACGCAACTATTCTTCAGTTGGCACAAGGCTATGCGATGCTTGCAAATCATGGCGTCGAAATGCCATTAAGCTTGCATAAATTGGATCAGGCACCTAAAGGTGAGCAGGTTTTAAATCCTAAAATTGCTGATCAAGTCTTGTTAATGCTTGAGCAAGTGACTATGCCGGGTGGTACGGCGACACAGGCCAATATCCCAGGGTATAGAGTAGGTGGTAAAACAGGTACCGCTCATAAATTACGTGCGGATGGTAAAGGCTACTCAAATAGTGAATATCGTGCTTTATTTGCAGGCGTTGCACCAATTAGTGACCCGCGTTTAGCAGTTATCGTGGTTGTGGAGAATCCACAAGGTCGTTACTACGGTGGTTTGGTTGCTGCACCAGTTTTTGCTCGTATTATGCAAGAGTCACTGCGTTTAATGAACGTACCGCTTGATAAGCCACTTAATACTCCACAGAATCCTACTCGCAGGTAAGCTATGACTGTTTCTTTTCAAGAAATTAATCCAATCAAGATTGATGCACAATGGCCTCACCAGCCATTTCATGGCTTTGGTTTAGATAGTCGTAAAATCGAAACAGGCCAAATTTTTATTGCGTTGACCAGTTATAGCCAACCTGAAAAAACACGTACATTTGCTGAAGCAGCTTTAGCAAATGGAGCGCTAGCTGTAATTAGTGAAACCGAATTAGGTGTTGCAAATGAGTGGGTATGCCCTGATGTGCGCCAGCGTATGGGTGAGTGGCAAAAACGTTATTTACAACAGACTGATACAGTTAAACCATTAAGGATTATTGCTGTAACAGGAACAAATGGTAAAACGACTATTTCTCGCTTAATTGCTGAGTTAATTAGTTCACAACAGCAGCGCTGTGCAGTGATGGGGACGACTGGTAATGGTATTTTGCCAGACTTGACTCCTTCTACGCATACCACCCTTGATGCTCTGCAATTGCAAAATGAATTACATGCTTATGCTAAGCAGGGTGCAACTTTTGCTTCGTTAGAAGCGAGTTCGCATGGTCTTGAGCAGGGGCGACTAAATGGCTGTGATATTGAAATTGCTGTTTATAGCAACTTAAGTCGTGACCATCTTGATTATCATGGCACTTTAGAAGCTTATGCAGAAGCAAAGGCTCGTTTGTTCCAATTTAATTCATTAAAAATTGCTGTGATTAATTTAGATGATGCACATGCAGATGTAATGATTAAGTCTGCTCAGAATAATCCAGCGCAACCTAAAATTTTGACTTATTCATTAACTCTAAATACAGCCGATTATTACATTACCGATTTAAGCTATAGCTTGGCTGGTGCAACCTTTAATTTGATGTGTCAGCAAGGTTCATTTGCGGTAGAAAGTCCGCTATTAGGCCATTTTAATGTTGAAAACTTGATTGCGTCGCTCATAGCTGCTGAGCAAGCTGGTTTTGATTTACAAGCATTAGTTAATTTTGTTCCTAAACTAGTTGGTGCCCCAGGCCGAATGCAAGTCATTCGTGATGATGAGCGATTGTTTGTAGTCGATTATGCACATACACCAGATGCATTAATTCAAGTGCTTAAGACCTTAAAGCGGCATGTCTCTAATGAGCTTTGGGCGGTATTTGGATGTGGTGGAGACCGTGACCGTGGTAAGCGTCCACTTATGACTCAAGCCGCTTTAGATGGTGCAAATCCGGTTATTTTGACTTCAGATAACCCAAGAACAGAAGACCCTGAACAGATTTTTACTGACATGAAGCAAGGAATCGATTTTTCAGGGCACCGTATGCATGAAATTCATGACCGACGTGAAGCCATTAAATTTGTTGCAGAGCAAGCTCAAGCTGGTGACATTGTGGTGATTGCCGGTAAAGGACATGAAAATTATCAAGAAATTAATGGTGTGCGTCACTGGTTTGATGATGTGGTTGAAGTGCGTTCTGCGATTGATGCACAACATCATACGGTAGATGCTGCTTACCCTGCACAATAGGAAAAATTATGCATACTTCAACCACCAGTACCGTGCCTTTGGAACCGTGGACAGCTCAACAATTACAACAGGCAACACAGGGTTACTGGCATAAAGACCAGATCCCTCAAACTGAAATTAAACGTATTTTGACTGACTCGCGTCATGCAGAAAGTGGGGACGCCTTTTTAGCACTAAAAGGTGAACGTTTCGATGCACATGATTTCGTTGCACAAGTTGCAGCAAAGGGTTGTCAAATTGCGATTGTTGAACGTCCATTAGATGTTGATATTGCTCAGCTTGTGGTTGCTGATACTCGTTTAGCTTTGGGGCAACTTGGTGCTTATCGCCGTCAACAAAATGCTCAATTGAAAGTGATTGCTTTAACGGGAAGTAGTGGCAAAACTACTACGAAAGAAATGCTAGGAAGCATACTGTCACGTTTAGCACCTACACTCATTACGCGAGGCAACTTAAATAATGACCTTGGCGTGCCGATGATGCTGCTTGAGCTTCGTAAGGAACATCAATACGCGGTGATGGAACTTGGTGCAAATCATCAAGGTGAAATTGATTACACATCAAAACTCGTTCAGCCACACGTCGCGGGCATTTTAAATATTGGAACTGCTCATTTAGGTGAGTTCGGTGGACGTGATGGCATTTGCCGTGCTAAATCGGAAATTTATCGTCATATTTTGCCTCAGGGCGTTGCTATTGTTCCGCAACAAGACGATTTCACTGCCGAGATTCGTGAAGCAGCCAAAGATCATCAAATTTCTAGCTTTGGTATAGGTGGTGATGTATTTGCTACAGAAGTTGAGCTGCTACCACAGTCTGCCAATTTTCAGCTACATACGCCTCAAGGTTCTAGCCTTGTACGATTGCCATTTGCTGGCGAGCATAATGTACAAAATGCAACGGCAGCCGTAGCGTTTGCTTTAGCATTAGGTATTAGCCTAGAAGATATTGTAAAAGGTTTAGAGCAAGCGCAAGGTGCGAAAGGTCGTTTGAACTTTATTCAAAAAGCGCCTTACTTATTTATTGATGATACTTATAACGCCAATCCAACCTCTATGCGTGCTGCGGCACAAGTATTACTTCAGCAAAATGGCATTAAAGTCATGGTGATGGGTGATATTGGAGAGCTTGGCGATAGTAGTTGGCAAGAGCATCACGACTTAGGTCGAGATCTTGCAGAACTTCCTTTAGACCATATTGTTGCAGTTGGGCAGTTTGCCTCGGCAGCTCTTGAAGGTGCAGGCCTTCATTCTAATAAATTGAAAGCATTTCAGACTCAAGCTGAGGCGCTTCCATTTTTAATCAATCTAATCCAAACACATCAACCCCAGTCCATGAGTTTCCTGTTTAAAGGTTCTCGCTTTACTCATATGGAAACGTTGATGGCTGATTTGATGGAGAAACTTTAAATGCTGTTATGGTTGTTTGAACAACTTGCGGGCTATCACAGTTCGTTTCAAGTCGTTCGTTATTTAACATTACGTTCTTTACTCAGTGTATTAACGTCACTGACCATTGGTTTGGTTCTCGGACCGATCATGATTCGTAAATTACAAGCGTTAAAATACGGTCAGGCAGTAAGTTCGTTTGCTCCTGAAAATCATGCAAAAAAAATGGGTACACCAACGATGGGGGGGATTCTAATCCTGCTTTCAATTGGTATTAGTACTCTATTGTGGGCTGATTTATCTAATCCGTATGTTTGGATTGTGCTTGGTGTGATGGTTGTGTTTGGTGCGGTTGGCTGGGCAGACGACTGGATTAAAATCCGCTACAAAGACAATGCTGGCTTACCTGCTCGTAAGAAATTCTTCTGGACTTCTATTGCGTCACTCGGTGCTGGTATTGCGTTATATCTAATTGCAACTGAACAATCTAATGCAGAACATACTGCAAATATGTTGGATTTATTGATTCCTTTCTTTAAGAATCTTTCTATTCCACTTTCTATTGTTCCTTTGGGTTTAGCATTTATTGTATTCACTTATTTAGTCATTAATGGTGCGTCTAATGCGGTTAACTTAACTGATGGTTTGGATGGTTTGGCCATTATGCCAGTGGTTATGGTTGCTTCAGGTTTAGGTGTATTTGCTTACTTATCTGGTGACATCCGTTTTGCTAATTATTTGCATATTCCATATGTGAAATATACTTCAGAGCTGGTTGTAATCTGTTCTGCCATGATTGGTGCAGGCTTGGCGTTTCTTTGGTATAACGCACACCCAGCGCAAGTCTTTATGGGTGATGTGGGTGCTTTAGCTCTAGGTGCAATGCTTGGAACAATTGCTGTGATGGTGCGCCAAGAAATCGTATTTGCGATTATGGGCGGTGTTTTTGTGATGGAAGCTGTTTCGGTATTCCTGCAAATTGGGTCGCTACGGATGCGGAATAAGCGTGTCTTCTTGATGGCACCTTTACATCATCACTATGAAAAACAAGGCTGGAAAGAGACTCAAGTAGTTATTCGGTTCTGGATTATTACGATTATACTAGTCGTATTAGGCTTAATGACCTTAAAATTGCGCTAGAAATTATTTTGGTGTCAATATAAAGCCAGTTTCTACTGGCTTTTTTTATTGGAGAGGTAAATGACAAAGGTTGTTGGGCTAGACCAATTATCTGTAATTAACCAAAAAGTGGTTAGTGATGGGGAAGTATTACCTCAAGTTGTACTTAAAGATGGTAGTAAAGTACAAACTGGAACAGTAGCGACGATGTTGCATAATATTGATTTGTATAATGCAGGGCAGCGAGGCCAAATTGAAGAGGAATTAAAAATTGCGATTCCGACTTTAATTAAAATTGGTTTATTTGATTTGTTTGATGTAGATGAATGGATTTCTGGAACAAATGCAGCCCGCACATTTGTCGGACTGCACGCAAAGGCTTATTTACAACAAAAAGAACAAGAGAATAATTAAAAGTGACTATGCAAAATTTAATGTGTCCTGTGTGTCGTCAAAGACTAGAGCTGGTAAATAAAACTTGGCGATGTGATCAGGGTCATAGCTATGACATTGCAAAACAAGGTTATGTAAACTTACATGTTGTCCAACATAAGCACAGTAAAAATCCGGGAGATACTCCAGAGTCTGTAGATGCGCGCCGTGCCTTTTTACAAGGTGGCTATTATCAACCTTTACAGCAAGCTGTAGTTGCTTTGCTAAAGCAGCTTAAAGCTAAATCAGTACTTGATATTGGTTGTGGTGAGGGTTATTACACAAGTGCAATGCAAGATGCTGTTGAGCAGTGTGTAGGTGTAGATATTGCAAAAAATGCAGTACAACGCGCAGCAAAGTTAAATCACAACGTGACTTGGGTTGTTGGTACAGGAGCGACTTTGCCTGTAATCGATCGAAGTATGGATGCGTGTACCAGCCTTTTTAGTCCAATTCCCCAAGCAGAAATTTTACGTGTGCTAAAAGATGATGGATATTTAATTGTTGTCACACCTGCAACTGAACATTTATATGCGATGCGTGAGGCACTGTTTGAGCAGGTCAATCCGCACACACCGCAAAAGTTTGTTGAACAACTGCAAGATTTATTTGAGTTGAAAGAACAGCAAGTTATAGATGCTCCTTTATTACTTGACCAACAAGCTTTAAAGAATCTGATTGCTATGACTCCATATGCATATAAGGCTTCTCCAGAGCGTCGAATGCAGTTAGAGCAGCAGTCTCAATTAGAGGTAACGGCATCTTTTCAAATCTATCTTTTTCAAAAGCGTAATAAAAAAGCCATCTAACGATGGCTTTTTTATTTTTACTCAATTTGGTTAATCAAGTTTTCTAATTCATCTTTGTCACGCTTCGGTGCTGCTCCTTGTGCGGGCTTCATTGCTGGAGGCGCTGCTTTAGATGGAATTACAATTTCTTCGCCTGGTAAGTCATCGAAGTCATTGGTAGTGTTTTTAGGCTGTGGCGGTGCAGGACGATAAAGTGGTCGAGCCAATGGTGGCGCTGCGCGATATGTTTTCTTATCGCCAACTTCACTTGCGACATCTTGTTTTTCACGAGAAATAGGTGCTTGAGCATCTTTCTCTAAACGAACCCAAGACGCTGGAGTGCCTTTAAGCGATTGATCCATAAAGTTAATCCAGATTGGTAATGCAGCAATACCGCCATACTCGCGACGACCAAGTGTTGTTGGTTGGTCAAAACCAACCCAAGTAATAGCGACTAATTTGCCATTAAAACCTGCAAACCATGCATCTTTTGCATCGTTTGTTGTACCTGTTTTACCCCCCAGGTCACTACGGCCAATTTTAAGTGCAGCACGACCAGTACCATGCTCAATTACATCACGTAAGATATTCGCCATATCATAAGCAGAGCTTGATTTTAAAATACGCTGAGCTTGTCGATATTGACTGTTATTTTTATCTGTTTGTTTAAGATTAAGCTGTTTGGCTGCTTTTTCTTTCTGCTCCAACTCTTTATTGGTCACTTCAACAACTTGATCATCAGGTGTGGTTGCTTGAGCATCATCTGTTGTTTCAGGTGCATTAATACATGGAATACATGCATATTCTGGTTTAGCTTCGTAAATAACTTTACCGTATGCATCTTCAATACGTTGGATGAAATGTGGTTGAACACGGTAACCACCATTTGCAAAAGTTGCATAACCCGTTGCCATTTGAATTGGTAATACTTGAGGTGTACCTAAGGCAATAGTGTAGTTACGTGGAATTTGATCTTCTTGTAAACCAAAATCCATGAATAATTGACGAGTACGTTCAATCCCTACAGTCTGCAAAAGTCTTACTGATACAGTATTACGAGATAAATACAAAGCACGTCGTAATGGGATCATACCTAGGTAACGACCATCAGAGTTCTTTGGTGTCCACTTGCCAATGGTAATCGGACTATCGTTGACCATGGTGTAAGGTGTCATACCACGTTCTAATGCCAAAGCATAAAGAAATGGCTTGATGGTAGAACCCGGTTGACGCCAGCCTTGCAAAGCACGGTTAAATTTTGATTGATAAAAATTATAGCCACCAACAATCGCTTCAATTGATCCATCATTTGGATTAATTGCAATAAGCTGGCCTTGAACTTTTGGTACTTGAACTAACGACCATGCAGTCTTAGCTTCATTTGGACGTAAGCGAATAATATCTTTCACTTTAACAATTTGAGATGCACGTGAAGGTGCTCCACCTACGCTGTTTGCATTGCGATAGGGGCGGGCCCATGACATACCAGACCATTGCACAGTGACGGTTGAACCATCTTGCATTAAAGCATCAAAAGAGTTGCTATTTACTTTAGTCACTTCTGCGGGGTAGGTGTTAGCATAAGCTCTAAATTGGCTTAATGGTTTATCATGTGCTTCTGCGCCACGCCAACCATGACGTCTGTCATAAGCCTCAAGACCATCTTGTACAGATTTCTCTGCAATAGCCTGACGCTGGGCATTAATGGTTGTATAAACCTTATAACCTGAGTCAATTGCTTGTTCACCAAAATGTTTTACAAGCTCTGAGCGAACCATTTCACCTGCATATGGATGAATATTATTTAAGTCGCGGTTGGGCATATTCAAATTAATAGGCTCAGCCACAGCTTTTTGATATTCCGCTTGAGAAATATAACCGAGTTGCAACATACGGCCTAAAATCCAGTTACGGCGTTCAAGTGCACGTTCAGGATTAACAACAGGGTTATATTTGGATGGCGCTTTTGGTAAACCTGCAATCATTGCCATCTGAGCAATGCTAAGTTCATTAATGCTCTTGTTATAGTAAATTTTGGCTGCTGCTGCGATACCGTACGCATTTTTCCCCAAGAAAATCTTATTGACATAAAGACTTAAGATGTCTTCTTTAGATAAGTTTTGCTCAATTTTCCGAGCCAAAAAGATTTCTGTTAGTTTACGTTTTAACGTTCTCTCGGGACTTAAATAATAGTTTTTTGCGACCTGCATTGTGATGGTAGAGCCACCAGTTTGCACATCGGAACCAGTCACACTCTCGCTTAAAGCACGACCTAAACCTTTAAAGCTAATACCGCTATGCTCAAAGAAAGATGAGTCTTCTGCAGCTAAAAATGCATGAATAAAAGCAGGAGGAATTTGTTTGTATTCAACCGGTATCGAAAGTTTACCACCATACTCAGCAATAAGTTGATTATCGGCTGTATAGACTTGTAATGGTTTTAGAAGTGGTGCTTTCTTTAATGAACTCATTTCCGGGAGGGTTGGGGCAATATAGAGATACATGCCATAAAATCCCATCGGAAGTGAGACTAAGATAATAATAATGATCAAAAAAATTGGACGCACGAAGCCCAAACTGGATAGCTTTTTCATGATAAGTAAGCTTTAATAAGATCGAATACAAACTAATTGTGGTCAGTATAGCCTTTAGACATGCGGATTGTTAGATGAGATATTGTATCCGTGTAAAAATAAAGACCGAGATTGTTGGTTTGTAATTTTTTTTGGGGATAAAAAAATAATAGGACAATAGTGTGCTCAGGTTATATCGTAAACCTAATAAGGGGTTAATGGGCGTCGATATTAGTTCGACTTCTGTTAAGTTGTTAGAGCTCTCTGTCAAGAACGGTAAATATTGGGTTGAAAGCTATGCTTTGATGCCTTTACCTGAAAACAGTGTAGTTGAAAAAAATATCTTAAATCCAGAAGCAGTAGCGGAAGCATTGGAAAGGGCGATTAATTTAGCAAATCCCCAAACTAAAAATGCGGCAATTGCTGTTCCTACATCGACGGTTATTCATAAAACTATCGAGATGGATGCGGATATGAGCGATGATGAACGTGAAGTTCAGATTCGTGTAGATGCGGAGCAGTATATACCGTTCCCTTTGGATGAGGTGAGCCTAGATTTTGAGGTTCTACCTGACCGGCTCGCGAATTCAAATCGTGTAAATGTACTCTTAGTCGCAACAAGAACGGAAAACGTAGAAACGCGCGTTGAGGTTCTTGAGTTGGCAGATTTAAATCCTAAATTGGCTGATGTTGAAAGTTATGCTGTTGAGCGCGCATTTAGTGTGTTTGCTGATAGCTTACCTATGGGTGCAAATACGATAGGGGTTTTAGATATTGGCCATACCATGACAACATTGTCTGTCATGCAAAACGGCAAAATTATTTATACCCGTGAGCAAGTTTTTGGTGGAAAACAACTTACGCTTGAAATTCAAAGTCGTTATGGTTTGTCTTTAGACGAAGCAAGTCGAGCGAAAAAAGATCGCTCTTTACCAGATGACTATGAAATTGAAGTATTAGATCCGTTTCTAGATGCCGTAGTTCAGCAAGCGGCTCGCTCTTTACAATTCTTCTTTTCTTCATCTCAGTTTAACGAAATAGACCATATTCTGCTTGCAGGCGGAAATGCGAATATTCCAGGTCTTGCCAAGCTTTTGCAGCAAAAATTAGGTTACCGTGTCACTATTGCCAATCCATTTTTACAGATGGGTTTTTCTCCTCAAGTCGACGTTCAAAAAATTGAAAATGATGCCTCATCTTTAATGGTGGCGTGTGGCTTGGCTTTAAGGAGTTTTGATTAATGGCAAGAATTAATTTACTACCTTGGCGTGAAGAGCTGAGGGAGCACAGAAAAAAACAATTTATAACGTTATGCTTTGGGGTGGTTGTGTTAGGAATTACAACCGTATTTGGGGGGTGGTTCTATTTTGATCATAAATTAGATGATCAAGAACAAGCAAATCAACTTATTACAAGTACTAATCAAAACCTTGATCAGCAATTAAAAGCATTAAATGGTTTACAAGAACAACGTGATGCCATCATTGAGCGTATGAAATTGATTCAAGATTTACAGAGTCAGCGTCCAGTCGTGGTAAGACTGGTTGATGAGTTAGTCAGAGTCATGCCGCCCGCAATGTATTTAACGAAATTTAGCCGAACTGGGGATAAATTTACGATTGAAGGTAAAGCTGAAAGTCCAAATACGGTAGCTGAACTACTGCGTAATCTTGAAGCATCTCCTTGGTATCGAAATGCTTTTATGAACTCTTTCTTGGCTACTGAAGATAAAAAAGATAAGGCAGCAAGTTCTCTTCTTCCTAGGGTAGAAGATCATTACGGTAGTTTTGTTGTGACTGTCGATTTAGGGGAAATGGGCGTGACCACAGCTGATAATAATGCTGATAAACCAGCCGTAGTTAAAGATACGGGGGCAGCAAAATGAGTCAAGATGAACTTCACGAGTTATCATTAGAGCAATCGGCTTCAAAGAAAAAGAAATTTAATCTCGATAAATTCCTTCAACAATTTAATACGCTGGATATGAACAACTACGGTAGTTGGCCCATATCTGTAAAAATTACTTGCTGGATTTTTATTTTCTTTGCTGTATTAGCCTTGGGTTATTTTGTTGCTATTCAGCCAAAGCTACAAGCAATTGATAATGCTCAAGCTCAGGAAACTAACTTGTTAAACGAATTTCGAGAAAAAGATTCGAAATTACGTAATTTGCAACAGTATCAAGTCCAACTTCAAGAGATGCAGGCAAATTTTAATCAGCAATTAGAGCAGTTGCCTAAAGAAACCGAGATTCCAAGTTTAGTTGAAGATATCAACTTAACTGGTGTGAACTCTGGATTGAAATTAAAAAATATTCGTTTAGAGGATGAAATAAAACAGGAAGTATTTATTGAGCAACCGATTGCAATTGAGGCTACAGGGGACTATCACGCTTTTGGAGCTTTTGTGAGTAGTATTGCTGCGTTGCCGCGTATCGTAACCATGCACGACTTTACCGTTGATGTATCTCCAGCGAAAGACAGCAAGTCAGATATTCCTGTATTGAACTATTCTATCAAAGCGAAAACCTATCGCTATGTAGAAGCAACAGATACAGCGAAGCAATCGACCCAATCTCCAACAACACCTGCTTCAACTAGCACTACTGCTCAGCCGAAATAGGAGAGTTATGATGAAAATTAAGCAAATTACTCTTTATATTTTGGCTTGTGCTGCGCTTGTAGGATGTGATTCAAGAATTGATGCAGTCAATCAGCAAATGGCAAATATCCGTAATCAACCGCCGCTAGCTATTGAACCAGCACCTATTTTTACTCCTGTACCACAATTTAATTATGCTGCTCATCAATTGAAAAGCCCATTTATGCCAAGCTCACTGGCTGCTGAACTCAAAATTATGGCTGGAAAACGGGTTTATCCAAATTTCTCACGTACGCCACAGCCATTAGAAAGTTATGCACTTGAGGCTTTAAGTATGAAAGGAAGCATGCGCAATAGCCGTGGTCAAATATTAGCTCTTATCCAGACGCCAGATCATCAAGTTGAACGGGTACAAGTGGGCAATTATATGGGCATGAATCAGGGCCGTATTACCCAGATTAGTCCGACTCAGATTGATTTGGTCGAGATTGTGCCAGATGGTCGAGAAGGCTATGTCGAAAGACCGAGAACATTGGTCTTGATTGGGCCTGCACCCTAATATTTAGGGAATAACAACGAAAAAGTATTTTTAAAGATTATTTATTGGGGATGGTCAGACAATGAATCAGGTATTCCGTCAGTTTTCTATGGGGGCTGTAGCGATTGCAATTATGCAGGCTGCATCTGCACAGGTCAGCATGACCAATATTGTACCAACGCAAATTGCAGGTCAGGGTACAGAAATTAGAGTCATGTTTAATGGTTTGCCTCCACAGCCACAAGCTTACCAACTTGAAAACCCTTCGCGTTTAATACTAGATTTTGATAAGGCGCAACAAAGTTTAAAGCAGTCTAAAATTGCTGTTGCAACGAATGAAGCAAGTTCCGTTGATGTGACTTCAGATGATGTGCGTTCACGCTTAACTGTAAATCTAAAAGATGCTGGTGCTTTTACAACGCGCGTGGAAGGCAATACTTTTATTCTAAAAATTAATTCAGCTCAAACAACGAATAAGCCGATACCAGCAGCTACCGTACAACCACAAGGTGTTTCAAATATTGGCTTTCAGCGTGGTAGTCAGGGAGAAGGTTTAGTTGTTGTCGATCTTTTGGGAAGTAATACGCCTGTAGATGTTCAACAACAAGGCAGTAAAGTTGTTATAAGAACATTAGGTACAAAGATTCCGACACATTTAGCACGTCGTTTAAATGTAAATGATTTTGCAACGCCTATTTCAAGTATTGATGCTTATAATGAAAAAGGTGCTGGTGTAATCACAATTCAGTCATCTGGTAGCTATGAATATATGGCCTATCAGGCTGAAAATAAGCTCACTATTAGTTTGAAACGTCCACAAGATAAAAGTACATCAGCTTCGTATAAAGCACCAAATTATTCAGGCAATAAACTTTCATTAGACTTCCAAGACATTGAAGTGCGTCGTGTTCTACAATTGCTTGCCGATTTTACAGGCATCAATATGGTGGCTGCTGATAGTGTGCAAGGTAACATCACGCTACGTTTGAAAGATGTACCTTGGGATCAGGCACTAGATATTATTTTAAAAACTAAAAATCTTGATAAACGTCGTAATGGGAATGTAATTTGGATTGCTCCTGTTACTGAATTAATTAAAGCAGAAGATGATGAGGCAAAAGCCTTAGCTCAAACGATTAAGTTAGCACCAATCCAAACAGATTATATTCGTTTGAATTATGCGAAAGCAGCGGATGTACTTAAGTTAATTGAAGAGACCCGTGATGCAAAAGGAGCAGCCGTAAACCGTACTGCCAATTCAGATACTCTCGCTTTAGAGAGTTTATTGAGCTCACGTGGTAGCGCGGTTGCTGATACACGTACTAATACTTTAATTGTAAATGATACAGCACAAAACATTGATAAAATTCATAAAATGATTGATTTGCTTGATGTACAGGTTAAGCAAGTTATGGTTGAAGCACGTATTGTTAGAGCCTCTACCTCATTTACCAAAGAACTTGGGGTAAAGTGGGGTATTCTTTCGCAAGGAATTACCAAAAATAATGATTTATTGGTTGGTGGAAGTGAAACAACTTTATGGAATTTAAAAAATCCAGATAGCAGTGGGAAGTATACAATTGAACGTCCAGATAATTTAAACGTTGATTTGGGTGTTTCTAATCCAGCAGGAAGTATTGCCTTTGGCCTCATTAGTATGTCTGACTTCATGTTGGACCTTGAACTCTCAGCTTTACAGGCTGATGGTTATGGTGAGGTGATTTCAACACCTAAAGTGATGACTGCAGATAAGCAGCCTGCAAAAGTTGCCACTGGTCAGCAAGTTCCATATCAGACCAGCACTACTTCTGGTGCTGGTTCTACAGCGACAACATCATTTAAAGATGCTCTCTTAAGTCTGGATGTTACGCCTAGCATTACACCTGATGGCAAGATTCAAATGAAATTAGATATTTCTAAGGATTCTATAGCTGGTGAAGCACCGAATGGTGAATTAATTCTGAATAAGAATAATATCAATACCAATGTATTGGTGGATAATGGAGAAACTGTCATTTTAGGTGGTGTATTTGAGCAGACAACAAAGAATTCTCAAACCAAAGTTCCATTTTTCGGTGATATTCCTTTAGTTGGACGTTTATTCAGAAAAGATGTAAAGTCTGATGATAAACAAGAGTTACTGATTTTCGTAACACCACGAATTGTTAATGACACTTTGGCGAGAAATCATTAATATATTTTTCAATGAAAGCAATTGAAATAGGTGGCGCCTTGCCAAGCAAAGCGTTTGAAACCCTACCAAATATTTATTTGGTAGGGCCCATGGGGGCAGGAAAAACAACCGTTGGACGTCATTTAGCAGAACTATTAGGGCGTGAATTTTTAGATAGTGATCATGAAATTGAGCGCAAGACAGGGGCAACTATTCCTTGGATTTTTGAAAAAGAGGGAGAGATTGGGTTCCGAACTCGCGAAACTGTGGTTTTAAATGAGCTGACCTTACGTAAAGCGTTGGTGTTGGCAACAGGTGGTGGGGCAATTACCCAAGCGCCTAACCGACAATTTTTAAAGCAACGCGGAATAGTTATTTATCTCTATACACCTGTCGAATTACAATTACAAAGAACCTACCGCGACAAAAACAGACCATTATTACAAGTTGAAAATCCTGAACAGAAATTGCGAGACCTATTAAAGATCAGAGACCCTTTGTATCGTGAAGTTGCACATTATACGATTGAAACGAATCAAGGCGCTGCACGTGATCTCGCACAAAAGATTTTGCAACTTATTCTATCGAACAAGCTAAAATAGACAAACTGACTAGTGGTTTTATAAATTCATGCAAACATTACATGTTGAATTAGGCGAACGCCGTTATCCTATTTTTATTGGTAGTCAACTTGACCCGAAACAATTACTAGAGCCTTATATTCATGGTCAACAGGTCATGATAGTCAGTAATGTGACGGTTGCGCCTTTATATTTAAGCCACTATCAGGAAGCTTTAAAAAGTTTAGGTAAAACAGTTGCGACTTGTATTTTGCCTGATGGTGAAAAATACAAAGATATTCAACATCTAAATTTAATTTTTGATGCATTACTTGAAGCTGGTTTTAACCGTGATTGTACCGTTTTAGCTTTAGGTGGTGGTGTGATTGGTGATATGGCTGGTTTTGCATCTGCTTGTTTCCAGCGTGGAGTTTACTTTGTTCAGGTTCCTACCACATTACTTTCACAAGTAGATTCAAGTGTTGGTGGAAAAACAGGAATCAACCATCCGCTTGGTAAAAATATGTTAGGTGCTTTTCAACAGCCGCAAGTTGTTCTGGCTGATATGTCACAACTCAATACATTGCCAGAACGTGAACTTTCAGCAGGTTTAGCTGAAGTGATTAAATATGCTGTTTTAGGTGATGTCGATTTCTTGGTATGGCTTGAAGAAAATATGGATGGGCTTGTTGCGAGAGATGCTAATTTACTTGCAGAAGCTGTCTATCGTTCATGTGCTCACAAAGCGCGTATCGTTGCCAATGATGAAAAAGAACAAGGTGAACGTGCTTTACTTAATTTAGGCCACACTTTCGGTCATGCGATTGAGTCATATCTTGGTTATGGTACTTGGTTACACGGTGAAGCTGTTGCAACTGGTATGATCATGGCAGCAGATTTATCTCAGCGTTTGGGCTGGATCTCAACTGAAGATGTAGCACGTACAAAAAAAATCATTCAACGTGCGAATTTGCCGATATCATGTCCACAAATTCCATTGGATGATTTCCTTGGATACATGGCGCATGACAAAAAAGTTCTCAATGGGCAATTACGTTTGGTGTTATTAAAACAACTTGGACAAGCTGTCATTACTAAAGACTTTGATGTCGAATTAATGAAGCAAGCTATTTTGGCAAATCAACACGGATAATAGATAAGGTAAAGCATGACTGTATCACGTACATTTTGGCAGAATGTTCAACAATATATCTGGTTGGTTGGTGGTATTGCCTGCTTGTTGCTGGCTTTTATTTTCTGGGTAATTACCGATAGCAAAAAACTGGTTGAAGTTGAAAAGTCAGCTGATTCTGATGCGCCTGTTCAAATTCAACCAGAGAAAGTTGCTACGACACCTAACTTGGGTGCTTTAGCTGATGAAGTTCGTCCACTCGATTTGACCACGCGTACAGTTGCATCTGGTGAGCATGAACCAGAGTTTCGTGGTACGAAATTTATTAACGAAAATAAAAAACAATGGACGCTTGAGATATTTAGAGCATCTGATGAAGACATCATTAAAAACTTTTTAAAAAATCGTAGTGATCGTAATAAATTTATTTATTTTCGTTTAAGTGGTGAACAGCAAGCGGAGCAGTATGTTTTGGTTTATGGAACCTTTAAACGCTCAGACGATGCAATTCAGCAGTTAACACAGATTAACCTACAATTGCCTGAGTCTATTAAGCCTCAGCCACAACAGTTCTCAAGTTATGCCTCACTAGTAAATGACTTGGGGGCAGATGAGATGAAAGGTGGAAATAATCAGCTTTATGAGGTTCGTCTGCGTCCAGCCGCTCTACCTACAATTGATGAGTCATTACTGATGGCTGGATCAACTAATGCCGCAGTCAATGTTCAGCCGAAAGCTCCTATAACCAATTCAGCTACTAAGACCACTATCGTTCGCCGTGATGCTCAAGGAAATGTAGTGGATGTACAACAATCGAATTCAAATATTGATCAACCTAATAAGCCAGCTCAAACACGTTCAAATGATATTCAATAAAAAATGCCTCAAATAAGGGCAGCAAAAGGAGATAATTTGCTCAACAATATGCACAATGTTGGTGCAAAATAAAATCTAATAATATTTTTTGACCACATCTGGTGCATATTTAGTCATTTTTTGGTGTGATAACGCGAATAAAATAGATATATTTATATTAAATATAAGTACTTAGATTAATTTTTATTACATGGCACACTTTTTGCTTTATTGTTGTGCTTATTAATGTGCTGCAAACTATTTTAGTCCTCTAAGAAGTGAATTCTATGCAGAGTCGTGGGGTCGAACTGCTTTAAAAGAGTGCGAAATAAGTCAAAACATTTTTCTAGCAAAAACCAGTGTACGTAAAAATGGAACAGCGTATATTGGCTTATCAGCCCAAAATTTTTTATTTGCGAAACATTGAGCTAACTATCATCGGTAGGCACTATCGCAAAAAGAAGTTGTTTGTTTGACGCTCGAAAGAGCCTTATTGAAAGAAGGGTACGCTATGCACATGCCATCGCCTAATACTGTAGCTCCCGCTCAAGGTTTATATCAGCCTGATGAGTTTAAGGATAACTGTGGTTTTGGACTGATTGCCCATATGAAGGGTGAATCAAGTCATCATCTAGTAGAAACCGCGATTCACAGTTTAAGTTGCATGACGCACCGTGGTGGTATTGCCGCAGATGGCAAGACGGGAGATGGTTGCGGCTTATTATTGGCGATGCCAAAGCAATTTTTCCGTGATGAAGCAAAAAAACTAAGTGATATTACACTCAGTGAAATTTTTGCTGTGGGTACGGTATTTTTAAATATTGATCCAGCATTAGCACAGCACTCTAAAAATATTTTAACGAAAGAAATCGAGTCAGAAGGTTTACGTGTACTTGCTTGGCGTATCGTTCCTACAAATAACGATGCGTTAGGTGAAATTGCGCTTCAATCTTTACCAGCTTTTGAACAAGTCATTGTGAACTGTCCAATGGGTGTAACTGAGGTTGAATTTAACCGTAAGTTATTCTTGGCGCGTCGCCGTGCGGAGCAACAACTCCAAAAAGATCCGCTATTTTATGTGACTACGCTTTGTTCAACAGTCATTAGCTATAAAGGCTTGATGATGCCTGCGGCAATTGCTGAGTTCTATACAGACTTGGCAGATGAGCGCTTAAAATCGCATATTGTGGTATTCCACCAACGTTTCTCTACAAATACATTACCGCGTTGGCCTTTGGCGCAGCCATTCCGTTACCTTGCACATAATGGTGAAATCAATACCATTACAGCAAACCGTAACTGGGCATTGGCACGTACGCCTAAATTTGAAAACCCATTATTACCAGGTCTTACTGAGCTTAATCCGATTGTAAACCGCACAGGTTCAGACTCTTCAAGCCTAGATAACATGCTTGAGATTTTGGTGGGTGGTGGTATGGATTTATTCCGTGCATTACGCATGCTCGTTCCACCAGCTTGGCAAAACGTTGAAACTTTAGATGCAGACTTACGTGCATTCTATGAGTTCAACTCTAAGCATATGGAAGCTTGGGATGGTCCTGCTGGTCTTGTTATTCAAGATGGTCGTCATGCGATTTGTATGCTTGACCGTAATGGTTTACGTCCTGCACGTTGGGTAATTACCAAAAATGATTACATCACCTTAGCATCTGAAATTGGTGTTTGGGGCTATGAACCTGAAGATGTAGTTTCTAAAGGCCGTGTAGGCCCGGGTCAAATTTTGGTAGTTGATACCCTAACAGGTAAAGTACTCGATACTAAAGATGTGAGTACACATTTGAAAAACATGCGTCCGTACCGCGAATGGCTACGTGATCATGCAATTCGTTTAAAAGCAGACCCAGAACTTGAAGAGCAACTTGTTGATAAAGGTTTAACTGGTGAGGCATTAAAAGTAGCTCAAAAAATGTTTATGGTGACATTTGAAGAGCGCGACCAGTTACTACGCCCAATCGCTGAAAGTGGACAGGAAGCAGTAGGCTCTATGGGTGATGATACACCTATGGCTGTATTGTCTCGTCAAGTACGCCACGTGACAGATTATTTCCGTCAACAGTTTGCACAGGTAACAAACCCACCAATTGACCCGCTACGTGAGTCAATTGTAATGTCGTTAGAGACCTGTTTAGGTCGTGAGCAAAATGTATTTGAGCAAGGCCCTGAGCATGCTGATCGTATCATCATCTCTAGCCCAGTTTTGTCAAATTCAAAAATGCAGCAAATCCGTAGCATTGAGCGTCCGGGTTATGAAGCAGTTGATATCAACTTAAACTATGCCGAAGAAGAAGGTTTGCAAGCTGCGATTACACGTATCTGTGAAGAAGCGGCGCAAGCAGTCCGTGATGGCAAAACTTTAATTGTCTTAACAGATAAAAATATCAGCCAAGGTTTATTACCAGCAAACGCAGCACTTGCAACAGGTGCGGTACATCATTACCTCATCAAAACTGGTCTGCGAACTGATGCAAACATCATGGTTGAAACTGGTTTTGCACGTGATCCGCATCAATTTGCGGTATTACTTGGTTTTGGTGCAACCGCTGTTTATCCATACCTTGCGTATGACGTGATCAATGATTTGATTGCTAAAGGTGAGCTTTTAGGTGATCCGATTCATGCACAAGCAAACTTCCGTAAAGGTATTGAGAAAGGCTTGTTAAAAGTTCTTTCGAAAATGGGTATCTCGACAGTAGCTTCTTACCGTGGTGGTCAGCTTTTTGAAGCAGTAGGCTTATCTTCTGAAGTAGTAGATCAATGTTTCTTGGGCGTTCCAAGTCGTATTCAAGGTGCAACATTTGCTGACCTCGAAAAAGACCAGAAAAAATTAGCGGCGACAGCTTGGTCTAGTCGTAAGCCAATTGATCAGGGTGGTTTGCTTAAATTCGTATTTGGTAAAGAGTACCATGCGTTTAACCCAGATGTGATTAACTCACTACATAAAGCGGTTCGCTCTGGTAAATACGAAGACTTTAAAGAATATGCTGAATTGGTAAATAACCGTCCAGTAGCGACTATTCGTGACTTATTTAAGTTAAAAACAACTAATCCGATCCCAGTTGAACAAGTTGAATCGGTTGAAGATATCTTGCCTCGTTTCGACTCGGCAGGCATGTCTTTAGGTGCGCTTTCTCCAGAAGCTCATGAAGCTATTGCAATTGCGATGAACACCATTGGTGGTCGTTCAAACTCTGGTGAGGGTGGTGAAGACCCTGCACGTTACGGCACAATTCGTAACTCGAAAATTAAGCAAATTGCATCTGGTCGTTTCGGTGTAACACCTGCTTACTTAACTTCTGCTGAAGTTTTGCAAATTAAAGTTGCTCAAGGTGCAAAACCAGGTGAAGGTGGTCAGTTACCAGGTGGTAAAGTGAATGGCTTAATTGCGCGTTTACGTTACTCAGTACCAGGTGTGACACTTATTTCACCTCCGCCACATCACGACATTTACTCAATTGAAGATTTGTCGCAACTGATTTTTGACTTGAAACAAGTTAACCCAAAAGCAATGGTATCTGTGAAGTTGGTATCTGAACCGGGTGTAGGTACGATTGCTGCTGGTGTTGCTAAAGCATATGCAGACTTTATTACCATTTCTGGTTATGACGGTGGTACTGCTGCGTCTCCGCTTTCTTCAATTCACCACGCAGGTTCTCCATGGGAGCTTGGCTTGAGTGAAGCGCATCAGGCACTTCGTGTAAATGACTTACGTGGCAAAGTACGTGTACAAACTGATGGTGGTTTAAAGACTGGTCTTGATGTTATTAAGGCAGCAATTTTAGGTGCTGAGAGTTTCGGTTTTGGTTCAACACCAATGATTGCATTAGGTTGTAAATATCTACGTATTTGCCACTTAAACAACTGTGCAACTGGTGTTGCAACTCAACAAGACCATTTACGTCAAGAGCACTATATTGGCGAGCCAGAAATGCTCATTAACTTCTTCCACTTTATTGCAGAAGAAACACGTGAATGGTTAGCGGCTCTTGGTGTAGCTTCACTTAAAGACTTAATTGGTCGCGTGGACTTACTTGAAGTATTACCGGGTGAAACTGAAAAACATGCTCACCTTGATTTAAGTGCATTGTTAACTTCTCATCCTGCTGCTGAAGGTAAAGCGCAGTACTGTGAAGTACAAGGTAATGCACCATTTGATAAAGGTGTATTGGCTGAGAAAATGGTTGCAGAAATGCTTCCTGCAATTGAGTCAAGTGCAGGCGGTCAATTCAACTTTAATGTTGTGAACTGTGACCGTTCAATTGGTGCACGTGTATCGGGTGAGATTGCTCGTCGCTATGGCAACTTGGGTATGGAAGCACATCCGGTTGTAATGAACTTAACTGGTACAGCTGGTCAGTCACTTGGTGTATGGAACGCTGGTGGTTTACACATCCGTCTTGAGGGTGATGCAAACGACTATGTAGGTAAAGGTATGGCGGGTGGTCGTATTTCGATTTTCCCACCACAAGGTTCACCTTTCCAAACACAAAACACAGCAATTATTGGTAATACCTGTTTGTATGGTGCAACTGGCGGTAAGCTTTTTGCAGCAGGTACAGCGGGTGAGCGTTTTGCAGTTCGTAACTCTGGCGCATTTGCTGTAATCGAAGGTGCGGGTGATCACTGCTGTGAATATATGACAGGTGGTGTTGTGACTGTACTTGGTAAAGTAGGTCATAACTTCGGTGCGGGCATGACTGGTGGTTTTGCTTATGTACTTGACCTTGATAATGACTTCGTAGATTACTATAACCATGAGTTGATTGATTTAAATCGTATTTCAACAGAATCTATGGAAGATCATAAAGAGTTCTTATTGCGTATTATCGATGAGCATATCAAAGAAACAGGTAGTGCTTGGGCTTATAAAATCCGCAATGAGTTCGACTTCTACAGCCGTAAATTCTGGCTTGTAAAACCAAAAGCTGCTAACTTGCAATCGCTTTTGAAAACAACACAAGCTGACCCACAATAATTCCACGACTGCAAAGACATAGGCAGGTGCGGGCAACAGTGAAATCCGCGCCTACCCACGGAGAGAGACATGGCAGAACGCCTAAATAATGACTTTCAATTTCTGGATGTACCACGTCAAGATCCAGAGAAAAAAGATATTACTGTCCGCAAAGCAGAATTTGTGGAAATTTATAAGCCTTTTACTTCGGAAACAGTCACTAATCAGACTCACCGTTGTTTAGGTTGTGGTAATCCTTATTGCGAATGGAAGTGCCCAGTACATAACTACATTCCGAACTGGTTAAAACTGATTGCTGAAGGTCAAATTTTCCAAGCTGCTGAGCTTTGTCACCAAACAAATACCTTACCAGAGGTATGTGGTCGTGTCTGTCCACAAGACCGTTTGTGTGAAGGTGCTTGTACCTTAAATGATGGTTTTGGTGCAGTAACGATTGGTAATGCTGAAAAATACATCAATGACACAGCTTTTGCTTTGGGCTGGCGCCCGGACATGTCACATGTGAAATGGACGGGTAAAAAAGTTGCAATTATTGGTGCAGGCCCAGCAGGTCTAGGCTGCGCAGATATTTTAGCTCGTGGTGGTGTTAAGCCAGTTGTATTTGATAAACGTCCTGAAATTGGTGGCTTACTGACATTTGGTATTCCAGAATTCAAAATGGAAAAAGATGTCATGAAACGCCGCCGTGAAATTTTCACAGGTATGGGCATTGAATTCCGTTTAAATACTGAAATTGGTAAAGATGTCACTATTGATGAATTACTTGCAGAATATGATGCAGTATTCATGGGTATGGGAACTTATACATACATGAAGGGGGGCTTCCCTGGTGAAGACCTTGATGGGGTTTATGACGCGCTTGATTTCTTGATCTCGAATGTAAATCGTTGCCAAGGTTGGGAAAAAGATCCAAGTGAATACATTAGCTTAGACGGTAAAAAAGTTATTGTTCTAGGTGGTGGTGATACCGCTATGGACTGTAACCGTACTTCATTGCGTCAAGGTGCTCACGATGTAACTTGTGCATACCGCCGTGATGAAAGCAACATGCCGGGTTCTGCACGTGAAGTGAAAAATGCCTACGAAGAGGGGGTGAAATTCCTATTCAATCGTCAACCGATCGAGATTGTTGGTGAAAATGGCAAAGTAACAGGCGTAAAAGTAGTAACTACGCAAATGGGTGAACCTGATAGTCGTGGCCGCCGTAGCCCTGAACCAATTCCGGGTTCTGAAGAAGTTTTACCAGCCGATGCAGTTTTACTAGCGTTTGGTTTCCGTCCAAGCCCAGCAGACTGGTTTGGTAATGTGAATATCAATCTTGATGGTTCAGGCCGTGTTATTGCAGCTGAAAAGCAAGAATTCAAATTCCAGACATCAAACCCGAAAATCTTTGCTGGTGGTGATATGGTACGTGGCTCAGACCTAGTCGTGACTGCGATTTGGGAAGGCCGTCAAGCCGCTGAAGGTATTTTAGATTACCTTGGTGTTTAATAAATTAATTTGTTAAATCACTAAAAAAAGCCTACTTCAAGTAGGCTTTTTTTATTGTTTACCATTAGTCAGTTTGACGTTTTTGGCAAATACAATAAGCTTTTTTGCCCTTTTTAGTGCTTAAATCCCAAGACATACTCAAAGCTTCCTTCTTCAATACAGTAGGTGTTGAGTATGAACATCGCAGGTATGACGTCAGAAAAATCATATTTAAATCGTCGAAAAGCGTTGGGTATTACAGTACGTCGCCTTGAGTTTAATCCTCAAGCAATCACGCGCTATTATTTTGCGAACTCGCCTTTAATGTCTCATTTTTTAACTGCACTTTCTTCAACATTTCCAGTAGGAGAGCAGTTTTTTGTAAATAGTGTGCGTAATGTGCGCGACAAAGTTTCAGACCCTCAACTACAGGCACAAATTGCAGCTTTTATTGGGCAAGAAGCGATGCATTCGAAAGCGCATGGTGAATTTAATGAGGCTTGGCGCCGTGAAGACTATA
Organism: Acinetobacter sp. H1(2024); assembly: GCF_046557555.1. NCBI lineage: Bacteria > Pseudomonadati > Pseudomonadota > Gammaproteobacteria > Moraxellales > Moraxellaceae > Acinetobacter > Acinetobacter sp. H1(2024). The sequence goes on along the minus strand of NZ_JBKGFO010000003.1, from coordinate 168,637 downwards.
ATTTGGACCGTTTTCAAGCGTGGCTAAATGAACGTGATAAATATTTAAGAACAATTCCACCTAAGCTACAGCTGGCACTGACATGTGCATTTGAGCATTTTACGGCTTTGCTTGGTGGATATATTTTACAGCATCCCGAACTACTAAAAACTTTAGATCAAGATGCTCTAAAGCTTTGGGTTTGGCACGCCATTGAAGAAATTGAACATCGTTCAGTTGCATTTGATGTCTATCAACATGTCTATGGTGATGACCGTATTCGTCGATTATTAATGCGTAGTGTCACTACAGGATTTGCAAGTCTCGCTTTCTATGGGACAACTCGTTTATTTTGGCAAGATAAATGGAAAAGCTTACCTAAAATAGGTGGAAATATTTTTGGCGTATATTTACTTGTTAAAATGCTTATACAACTTACACCTGAATATTTTGCTTATTACAAAAAAGACTTTCATCCGAGTCAAACAGATTATGGACATATGGTCGATTACTGGAAAAGCTATTTGGCTGGTGAATATCAAATGACAAGTTTCCAAGAAGAAACAATGCAACGACCAAGCTAAAATAAAAACCGGATTTAAAGATCCGGTTTTTTTAATTTATAAAATAAAAGCAACACAATAATGCCAAATTCATCATACAATCGAGACAAGAGGTTAAAAATATAAAGAAAAACTTGAGGATGAAGTGACGATGAAAACGTTTAAACAACTGGTAATCGCGACAACACTTGCAAGCACCTTACTATTTTCTGGCTGCGGCTATAATACTTTACAGGTCAAAGATGAGGCTGTAACAGCGGCGTGGTCTGAAGTACAAAACCAATATCAACGTCGATCAGATTTGGTACCAAACCTTGTAAATGTGGTTAAAGGCTATGCTAAACATGAAGAGCAAGTATTAACAGAAGTCACTCAAGCACGTGCAAATGTTGCAGGTTTGAAAGTTGATAAAGAAGTATTAGAAGACCCAGCATTACTGGAAAAATATCAACAAGCACAAAGCCAGTTAACAGGTGCACTATCTCGACTTATTGCTGTTTCAGAAAATTACCCAGATTTAAAAGCCAACACTCAATTCCAAGAATTACAGGTTCAGCTTGAGGGTACAGAAAACCGAATTGCTGTGGCACGTAATCGTTATATTACAACTGTTCAGGACTATAACTCTTATGTCCGTCAGTTCCCACAAGCTGTAACAGCAAAAGTGATTGGTATGCATCCGAAAGCTAATTTCTCTGCGGAAGCATCGGCTCAACAGGCTCCAAAAGTTTCTTTTGATTAATTTAAATCAAGGAAGTACCGCATGAGAAATACGATATTGCTTCAGTCTAAGCAAATTAAGGTATTCGTTATTACCTTAATGGTGCTTTGCTGCAGTGTTCTTTTTCAGAGTGCGGCTTGGAGTGAGAATAATATTGCCACTGCTACAGATGAAACTGACACGGTGGTGGCAGGTAAAATTATTCAACAGCAGCAAGCTCAAGCATCGAAGCCTAAAGTAAATGAGCAGGCTGCTTCAAGTGCCGCGCCTCAAGCTCAGGTTGCAAATGACATGGCTGCTGGTGAATCAATTCGTGGTTTACCTACATTAAATCAGCCTGTCATTGATCAAGCCAATATTTTAAGTGAAGCTGAAAAGCAGCAACTTGATCAGAAAATTTTAAATTTATATCAGCAAGGTAAAGCACAAATAGGTATCGTGATTGTGCCGACTACGGGCCAAGAAGATATTTTTGATTACGCTTTGCGTGTCGGTGAGAAATGGCAACTTGGTTCAAGTAAACGTGATAATGGTTTGCTTATCGCAGTTGCAATTAATGATCATAGAATACAAATTCTAACTGGATATGGTTTAGAAGGCGTATTACCTGATATCGTTGCAAGCCGAATTATTAGAAATCAAATTACACCTTACTTTAAACAAGCCCAATATGCACAAGGCTTAAATGCTGGTGTCGATGAAATTACAAGAATTTTAAATCTAGATCCGGAAGTTGCTCAGCAAGCTGCCCAAGATTTAAAAGAGCGCCAACATCAGGCTGCCGAAGAACAACAAGCCAAACAAACAACGCTGACGATGGCATTGTTTATTCTTATTGCCGGAATTGTAGGTTCATTTATTGTTGGTCGACCTCTTAGTGCTTCTACCGCAGGTGTTGCCGCAGCAGTAGCAGGCTTTGTAAACGGTGCTGGCTTGGTTACTAGTTTATTACTTGGATTTGGTATCTTCTTTTTGCTCATTACCTCAATAGCCCAACTTATTTTACAGGCTATTTTAAGTGGTTCTGGTGGTGGTCGCGGCGGTGGCGGCTTTGGCGGTGGTGGCGGAGGCTATGGCGGTGGTGGAGGTCGTTTTGGCGGTGGAGGTGCTTCAGGCTCATGGTAACAACATCAGAAACAACACAAATTATTACTCAACCCAAAATTGAGGAATTTGTAGAGCCAAGTTTAAAACGTTGGTTTAAGCATCTATGTTATTTTCCTGCGAGTAGCCGTTATTTTAGTAAAAAGGATAAACAAGCGATTACTAAAGCTGTTCAACAAGCAGAACTTGGTCATGTCGGTGAAATACAGGTCGTTATAGAAGGGCATATTCCTTGTTCACAAGCGTATAGACAAAATACGCGCTTAAGGGCACAACAACTATTTGCAGAACTTGGGGTTTGGGATACTGAGCTTAATAGCGGTGTGCTGCTCTATTTAAATTTATGTGAGCGCACTGTGGAAATTATATTTGATCGTGGTATTAGAAGTGCGACGACTGAGCAGATATGGCAACAGATTTGCGAGTCTATTGTGCAGCAGCTTAAACAAAAACAGTATCTACAAGCTGTAGTGATTGGGGTTCAGCAAATTGGTGATGTGATGTCACTTTTTTACGATGAAACTATGCCAGATCAAAATAATGAATTGGGCAATGCACCGATTATTATTAATTAGCTTATCTGCTTAAAAAAATAGCGTTTTTAAAAATTATTCCAAATAAGGTAGTTGACAAAAATTGTCATCTATTTGGCTGCTTTTAAAGAGATTTTTGTCACATTAAAGAGTAAAAAAAAGAAATAGGATGTGAAGTAATTTTTATTAGTGATTCAATCCTAATAAAATTACAGTGACAATTTTTGTCACTTATGTGCTTAATATATAAATAAAATTAATTTTAATGAATCTTAACTTGCTGTTTTTAAATGAAAATAAAAGTTGGCATGATTGCTGCAATATAGTTGGTAGCTTAAAAAGCTTATATAAAAACATATATACAATCTTTGGGGAAAAGGCTATGAATGCACAAAAAGGTTTTACATTAATTGAACTTATGATCGTGGTTGCGATTATTGGTATTTTGGCGGCTGTCGCGTTACCTGCATATCAAGATTATACAGTTCGTGCAAAAGTATCTGAAGCAATTTTAGCTGGTTCAGCATGCCGTACGACAGTAACTGAAGTTTATCAATCAGCAAGTGGTTCTTTGCCAGGTGCAAATGGTTGGGGATGTGAAGTTGGTACTAGTTCAAGTGCAGCTTCTAAATATGTACAGCAAGTAACAACAGATCAAAATGGTGTAATTACTGTAACAACTACAAACGATCCATCTTTAAAAGCTGCTGGAAGTAGTACGATTGTTATGACACCAACTTTAGCTAATGGTACTGCTATGACAAGTACAAATATTGGTACTTCTGTTGGGGCTTGGAAATGTGGCCCAGGTACTATGCCTACAAAATATTTACCAGGTTCATGCCGCGGTGCTTAATTAATAAATTAGTAGTATAGAGGGGATGTTTATGCATCCCTTTCTTTTTCTTCTAAATAAGAAATTATTATGTTAGTACGATATATTTTTATTTTTGCAGCGTTTTTAATGAGTTCCGCTTGGTTGATTCCTAATCATTATATGCCTTGGCTTGCTGCACATAGTGATTTCCTTGCATTTTTAGCATTATTAATTTTAAGTATAAGTTTTATTAAACAAAAACAAATAATATTTTTACCATTATCATTTATATATTTATCTTCAATTGTTTTTATACCAATTTTACAATTTTTGGCAGGTAAGATATTTTTTTTTGGAGATGCTTTAATCGCAGTTATTTATATATTAGGTTTTGTTCTTGCTTTGGTATGTGGTTTTTTGATTGGAAAAGAAAATAAAGAAATTTATAAATGGTTTTTTTTTATAATTTTATTTAATGGTATAATCTGTATTTATATCGAGATAAATCAATGGTTGCTATTGAGTAATGGAAGTATATGGGTTGTTGATTTGTTTCAATCCTCCAGGCCATATGGTAATTTTGCTCAACCTAATACATGTGCAACTTTTCTTTCAATGGGGTTGATGTCAAGTTTATATATATATGAAAAAAGATATATAAATAAAATTGGTCTTGTTTTAATTGGCACTTTTATTTTTTTTGGTATCGCATTAACTCAATCGCGTACATCTTGGATTTTTATTTTAGTTTTCATAATTTGGTGGTTTTGGAAAAGCAACTACTTAGAAATGAGATTGAATAAAAATTTAATATTTTATTTTTTGTTAGTTTATATTTTGTTTATATTGATTTTGCCGGAAGTCTCAAGTTCATTGGGAGTAATTGGTACAGCCGATATCATAACTCGTACTACAACCGGCTATTTACGTATTCCAATGTGGAAGCAGATGCTAATAGCAATAAAAGAACAACCCTTATTTGGTTATGGATGGAATCAGGTAAGTGTTGCTCAATTAACTGTTTTTCTAAAATATCCAACACATGAGTGGGTTGAACATAGTCATAATATTATATTAGATATATTTATATGGAATGGAATACCATTAGGTATATTAATTGTTGGTTTTATTGGCTGGTGGTTATATCAATTAAGTAAACTAACTATTTCTATAGAATCTTTTGCTGCTTTATCTATGGTGGGGGCAGTTTTAGTTCATGGAATGCTAGAATTTCCGCTGGAATATGCCTTTTTCCTTTTACCAGTTGGATTTTTATTAGGATTGGTACAGAGCGAAAATAATAATACGAAAACTATAAGAGTAAATAATAAGTTATTTTCTATGTTTATAGTTTCTGCTTTTTCTTTATATATTTGGATTTTTTTAGAATATAAAGCTATAGAAAAAGATGTTCAATTAGCACGTTTTGAGTCTCTTAATATTGGAAATATTCATGCTAATCGATCAGCTCCTAAAATTTTATTACTTAGTCAACTTCGAGACCAACTGAAATTTATTCGTACACCTCCCGTAGCTAATATGTCAAAAGATGAATTAAATTGGATGAAATCAGTGTCATATCGTTATGCTACACCAACTGCTTTATATCGTTATGCGCAGGCCCTTGCTCTTAATAACCAGCTTCATGAAGCAAAAAAGCATTTATTGATTATTGAAAAACTACATCATAAGAAATTTAGTACAGAATCTTTATATCAGGTTAATGACTCATTGATATTTGGTTGGAAAAACACGGGGAAATGAAACTATGAAAAAATTGTTAACAATGAGATCTAAATTCTTTTTGTACCATTTGTTAATTTCTTTCTTGTTCGCTTTTTTAATTCTTCTATGGGTGTTTTTTGTTTGGTATTCGCAACCTTTAGCTAAAGCTGTTGGTGTTATTCAGATTTTTTTAATGATGATAGCTATAGATGTTATATTGGGTCCTACTTTAAGTTTTTTAGTATATAAAGAAGCAAAAAAAACACTCAAATTTGATTTAGCTGCAATTATTCTTATTCAAATTTTAGCTTTAGGATATGGTTTATATAGCATTGCTCAAGGTCGGCCTGCTTGGTTAGTTTATAACGTAGATCGTTTTGAACTTGTACGTAATAATGAAATTATTGAGGCCAATATTCAAATAACTCAGCCACAATTCCGGTACCCTTCTTGGTTTAATCCGCAATTTGCCGCTGTTAAAGTGCCAAAAAATAAGGAAGAACGTAGTAAAAGTATGTTTGAAGAAATATTTAGTGGTGTTTCTTCTGCTCAACGACCAGAACTTTATGTTGACTTGGTGCAGGTTAAATCACTTATACGAAATAAAGTTCAAAATTTGAAAGAATTGGAAAAGTATAACTCTAAACAGCAAGTAGAAAATATTTTAAAAAAATATCCAGAAGCCAATTCATGGGTTCCTTTAAAAGCCAATGCTATAGATATGGTTGTTTTAATGGATAAAAACTCAGCTCAAGTGGTTAAAATTGTAGATTTGCGACCATGGAAATAAGTTAGGAAATCTTGTGGTAAGATACATATACAAGCTAATTCTTCTCACTTTCTTCCATGTATAATCCTTTTCAAGTTTTTGGCTTATAACCTGTCTTTATGCAAGTATTCTTTCTGTTCCTCGCAGCAATTCTGTTGGGTTTTGCGTGGCTATCGCCATTTCACTATAACCCTTGGGTGATGTTCTCTAGTGAGATAAGTACTTTTGCAGCAGGTTTAAGTGTCTTAGCTGCACTTTTTTATCAAAATGTAAAAATTCCACGGGCACAATTATTACTATTGCCATTTATTTTAATTCCAGTGGTGCAGTGGGCTTTTGGTCTAATTTTCGATTTTAGTACAGCTTTGTTAAGTTCACTTTACTTATTAGGCTTTTGGTTAATGGTTGTGGCTGGCTATAATCTGCCATTAGATCAACAGCAGCGAGATCAAATTTTTACAGGGTTTAGTTTACTTACTGTTATTGTTTCGGTTGCAACTAGTCTTATTGCAGTTTGTCAGTGGTTAAATATTGATACACATTTTGCTCACATGTTGCATTTGATTGGTAATAGACCTTACGGTAATTTTGGGCAACCGAATAATATGGCAACCTTTCTCATTATGGGATTATTAGGATGCTTATATTTATATGAAAAGAACAAGGCTTCAGTTTGGTTGCTCTTGCCATCAGCACTAACTATTTTATTTGTAGTTGTTCTGAGTCAATCACGAACCTCTTGGATTGTTTTGCCGTTTTTACTTATCTATTGGGCTGTTAAGCAATTTAACAAACCTAAGCGGTTTGGGTTATTTCAAGGCCTACTTTGGTGTGCTGGCTTTTTCCTCATGGCGGGCTTAGTTTTACCGTTTATTACAAGCTTAATTGAAACATGGTCACATACAGATATAACTCAGGCGAGTAGCTTGGCTGAACGGGCAAGTTCTGGTTACTTACGCTTCAATATCTGGACCCAAATGTTACTCGCTGTACAGCAACATCCGTGGCTGGGATATGGCTGGAATCAAACCAGTGTTGCTCAAATGTCTGCTTATGCTCTTTTTCCAACGACGGAGTGGACGACCAGCGCTCATAATGTGTTGCTAGATCTTATTATTTGGAATGGTATTCCACTTGGTGCGGTGATTATTGCTTACTTTACATGTTGGTTATTTTGGCTAAATCAACAAGCAAAAGAAACAATCTCGATTATCGCAGTGATGATGGTCTGTACTGTGCTTATTCACGCCATGTTGGAGTTTCCGCAGCGCTATGCCTATTTCTTACTGACTTGTGGCTTTTTATTAGGTGTAATTCAAGCACAGACTCCAATACTGAAAGGCGTTGTATTAAGTAAAAAGCTTTTGCGTTTAGTATGGGGTATAGGCTTGGTGCTTATAATCGCAATTTGGCGTGATTACAACGTATATGTCATGAATAGTAATTTACTATTTAAAAATAAGCAGCCAAATGCTGAGTTTATGGGAAGCGATCGAATTTTTGTTTTAACTCAATTTGATCAGCGTTTAAAGTGGATTGCACTTAATCCTAATGTATCCTTATCTGAAGCAGAATTAATTCAATGGGGAAATTTTGTGAAGAACAAAGCAACTCCATATAATTTGCGTAAATATGCTCAGTTACTTGCTTACAATGGAAAAGTAGATCAAGCAGAGCAACAAATATTTATTTTGCAGCACCTTTATGGACAGCAAATAACACTGCCGCAATTACTAAAAGATAAATAAAAAAAATCCCCTTGTTCTCAAGGGGATTTTTTTATGGGAAATTACATTTGGCTCTGGATATAATTTTCGATACCAACGCTACCGATAAGGTCAATTTGAGTATCTAACCAATCCCAATATTCTTCTTCTTTTTCTAAAATTTCTTGTACTAAATCACGCGTTACATAATCTTGTTCAGTTTCAGCTAAAGCGACTGCTTTTTGAATGGCTTCAATGTTTTCTTTCACTTTGCGAATATCACATTGCAGAACTTCTTCTGTATGTTGACCAATATATAATTTACCTAGATGTTGAAGATTTGGAAGGCCTTCTAAAAATAAGATACGCTCAATAATTTTGTCAGCATGCTTCATTTGACGAATTGATTCTTTATATTCAGCAGAACCGAGTTGTTCAATCCCCCAGTCATTGAACATGCGAGAGTGTAAAAAGTATTGGTTAATTGCAGTTAAATGATGATACAGCACTTGGTTAAGCTGATTAATCACATCACGATTGCCTTTCATTGTAGCTACTCCAAAACAATTTCTGCCTTAATCCAATTAAGGCAATCTATGAGTTCATTTTAGTGAACAATCATGGAGATGGCGAGTAATTTATAGAACAGCAAATGAAAATCGCAATCAAAAACAACACAATATTGGTAAAGGTGAGTTTCCTTCCAAAAAAAACCGCTTGAATGAGGAACAATGAACGTTCCGCAAAAAGCGGTGGAGGAGTCAATAATTTACTGTTAAATACTAACTTTTATTATGCAGCTACAGAAATACGAGCAGCAATTTCAGCTAATTCATCACTAATAATAGCACGTGCTTCTGGTACACAGCGTCCGCAGCAAGTACCAAGGTCAAGCAAATCGCGAATTTCACGATAGCTTTCAGCGCCATTTTCAATAGCGTCTTTGATATCTTGATCTGTAATGCCACGACACAAGCAAACGTACATGGGAGTGATCCCCAAACATAAATGCGATAATTGATATTATTGATAATTATTATCGTTTGTCAATGAAATTCATTTAAAATCTCATTTATCTTTATTGGGATTTTGGATAAAAAAATACCACCTAAGCGGAAATCTGAGAGTTGTCCAGATTTTTAAGCACGGTGGTATTTACGTTTTTCACTAAATATTTAAGAATTAAATTGTTCTCTTATTGATTAATAATAACAATACCGTCCATTTCAACTAATGCACCTTTGGGTAAACTTGCTACCCCAAGTGCAGCGCGAGCTGGATATGGCTGAGCAAAATATTCACCCATGATTTGGTTTACAAGTTGGAAGTTAGATAAATCAGTGAGAAAAATATTGAGCTTTGCAATATCTGCAAGTGAGCCACCTGCGGCTTCACAAACTGCTTTTAGGTTATCAAATACGCGGCGGATTTGAGCTTCAATACCGTCGACGAGTTCCATACTGTATGGGTCTAAACCAATTTGCCCTGATAGATATAATGTATTACCCACTAAAATGGCTTGAGAATATGTGCCGATAGCAGCAGGGGCATTTTCAGTATGAATGACTTGACGGGACATTTGGTTCTCCTTGATTAAATCTTTTTCCATCATAATCGATGATACGTTTTGACAAAAGTATCATCGATTTAATTAATTAAGTGATTTTGGAAAGTTAGATTTTAGTAAAGCAGAACAAATTTTAGCTAACTTTGGAAATTTCCGCCTGCGGAGCTGGGGCATCTAAGCGTTCAATACGTGGGAATCCGTAGTGCATGCGTAAATCACGAATAACTTTTGCAATATGCTTACGATTGTTCACCACAATATTGAAGAAAGTTCGTTGCTCGTTGGAATGTACCATTTCTACCCCTGCATTATTTTTACGGCATTGATAGATAAGGTCTGATACCTGTTCATCATTCATAGCCATATAAATCGCAAGGTAGGCAGTAAAGCGTACATCATCTACATCATCTGCTTTCCATTGAAGCGGCATGATATTTTCTGGATGCAAATGCTGTTCATGCAGTAAATTATGACAACGAATACGATGCACAATTAATCCACGGCGTGTTAAGTGACCTTGAATGAGATCGCCCAAAACTGGATTGCAGCAGTGAGCATATTTAACATCGATGCCTTCAGTACCCTGAATTAATCGGTCTGAATTTTCTACTTGTGGATGTTTGTCATTTGCAAACAAATGATTGGCTACGAGTTGAGGAAGTAAGTCTCCAACTGCGATTTGCTCAAATAATGCATCTTTATTATCAATATGACGCCATTGTAAAAGATCTAGCCAATCTGCTTCTGAAAGATCATTGATTGAACGGTTAAAGAGTTTTAATGCTCGTGAAAGTGCCTGTGCACCCACTAAACGTTGTTCTTCAATATCTTGATCTTTGAGTACATGTTGTAACGCACGGCGGGCTTTTTGAGTATTAATGAAGCTTAACCAGTCCGGATTTGGAGTTGCTAAAACATCAGTAATGATTTCAATTACCTGTCCACTGACTAGGGGAGTTGAAAGTGGTTTAATTTCACCATCAACTTTTGCACCTACTGCATGGTTACCCAAGAAAAGGCTTGCTGAATAAGCAAAGTCAACTACCGTTGCGCCTTGTGGTAATTCGTGTAGTTGCCCATGTGGGGTGTAAACCCAAATTTTTTCTTGATGTAAGTAATCTAATAAATCATTAAAAGTTGTTTTAGCACATTCACCATCAATGAGTGTATTTAAGTTCTGCATTGATGCCTGAATGGCAGACCGGCAAGTTTGTGGAGCATTTTCACCGAGTACTACACCGAAACGTGCGGCTTTACGCATGAGTTCAGTTTGAATGGTGAGTGATAGTGTGGTTTTTTCGCCTTTAAGCTTGATTAATAAAGACTGATTACCGCCAGGTAATGGGCGTCGAATATGGTCTTGGTATTCGATAACTTGAAAATTTTCTTTTAATGCTGCAAATAAACGGTCACAGTCGGCAACTGACTGTAAAACAATTTCAAAGGCATGACTATGGGTAAGCTCTTGTAAATCCATCTCGCTTTTGACGAAATGGCGTAATAGTTCAATATTATTATTTTTCTTTTTAATACGGCCTTGAATATGGTAGTTGTGCAGAAGCTCTGCTAGATTTTGTTCCCAAATGCTTTGGTATTTACATCGTTCGGGTTTGGTTTGGAGTAATGCATTCTGGACGTTATCAAACATATCTAAATCAAGATTTTGATAACATAAATTTTCAAGATTATCAGCCATTTCATTCATGCCGACTAATCTTGCCATAGGTACAAAAATATCAAAAGTTTCTTGCGCGATACGAGCACGTTTATCAGGACGCAAAGCACCTAAGGTTGTCATATTATGATAGCGATCGGCTAGTTTAATAATAATGACGCGTGGATCTTGTAGTGTTGCTTGTAGAATTTTTCTGAAAGACGCAGCTTTGTTGTATTCTTTATCACTCGATTGGCTTAGCTTGGTCACGCCATCAACTAGCTCTGCAACAGTTTGGCCAAATCGCTCAGTAATATCTTCTTTGGTATATTGAGTATCTTCAATGACATCATGTAAAAGGGCTGCCATTAAAGTTTCAGCGTCCAATCGCATATTAGCTAAAATACAGCTAACAGCAATAGGATGTAGAATATAGGGTTCACCACTTTTACGTGTAATACCAGTGTGTGCCAGATCTCCAAAATCACAGGCAGCAAGCACTTTCTCGACTTCACTTACGGATAAGTAAGGTTCGATAATTAATTTGAGCTGTTGCTTGGCTTGGCTGACCTCTTCGCCTGGCATAGACCACCCTTTTTCTGTTGCTTAAAAAACTAAATCTATCTACTTCTTAATGAAAAGCATATTGCGGAACTTGTCAATTTTTTCGGTTGAAAAAGTATATTTTTTTTTCAATGAAAATAATTGTTTTTGCCAATATGTTTTAAATATGAAGAAGCCAAATAAAAAACCATCGCAAAGAAACGATGGTTTTTTATAGAAACAGGAGTAATTAGAAAGAAAAACCTTCTAAATTCAAGCTGTTTGTAGAAAGGGCAAGATCAAGACTCGAAGTTTGATAATCTTGCTCACGTTGTTTAAGAATTTCTTTCGTTACGTGACCTACAGCGATTTCACGTAAAGCAACAACTGTCGGTTTGTCGTTATCCCATTCTACAGTTGGCTCCATGCCTTGACGTGCCAATTGACGAGCACGTTTACTTGCAACGAGCACAAGCTCAAAACGGTTGTCTACATGATCTAAACAATCTTCAACGGTGACGCGTGCCATAAAAGTTCTCGTTCTGGAATGGTAAATTTGAACAGACTAAATAGTATAAAAGGCTTTCGTTCTAGACTCAAGTTATTCCTGTTTTGGTTGAGGAGTAATCAAGTCTTGAATTAATGTTTGGTGTCTTTTTGCTTGCTGAGATAGCACTAGACGGTTCGCTGTAATCACAGCTTCAAGCTCATGCAAGGCTTTATTAAAATCATCATTGATAATGATGTAGTCAAAGTTCGTATAATGCTGCATATCTTCAACAGCACAGCTTAAACGATGTTCGATCACTTCAACAGAATCTGTACCGCGATTAGATAAACGCTGACGTAAGTCAAATTGAGTAGGCGGTAAAATAAAAATTTGTTTAGATTCAGGAAACAGCTTACGTACTTGCTCTGCACCTTGCCAATCAATTTCAAGCAAGACATCATGTCCTTGAGCTAACTGTTGTTTGACGGTTGCTTGCGAAGTGCCATAGTAGTTACCGAATACTTCAGCGTATTCAATAAATCCATCTTGGTTAACTTGGTCTAAAAAGTCATCTTTTGTTGTGAAGTGATAGTGAACACCATCTAATTCACCTGGTCGTTGACCTCGGGTAGTATGCGAAACTGAAACATGTAAATTGCTTACACGGTCAAGTAGGGCTTTCACCAAAGATGTTTTGCCCGTTCCTGATGCAGCAGAAACGACAAACAATAGACCCGACATGATATTTTTCCTGATATGATAAAATATCTTCGCTATTGTAGTGTACCGTGCGTTTAAACTGAATAGTTTTAACTGCAAATATTTAAGAGAAGTTCCCCTGTTTTATTAATTTTGAGGCTGTTATGGAAATTGTGTTAGCTAATCCGCGTGGTTTTTGTGCCGGTGTTGATCGAGCCATAGCAATCGTCAATCGTGCTTTGGAATGTTTTAATCCTCCTATTTATGTACGTCATGAAGTTGTACACAATAAATTTGTGGTAGATGACTTGCGTCAGAGAGGGGCGGTTTTCGTTGATGAGCTGGACCAAGTGCCAGATGACTCAATTGTAATTTTCAGTGCACACGGTGTTTCAAAAGCAGTCCAGCAAGAAGCGGAACGTCGAGGTCTAAAAGTTTTCGACGCAACTTGCCCTTTGGTTACCAAAGTACATATTGAGGTCACTAAATATGCTCGTGAAGGAACGGAAGCAATTTTAATTGGTCATGAAGGTCACCCGGAAGTTGAGGGTACGATGGGGCAATATGACAAATTAAAAGGTGGGGATATTTATCTGGTAGAAGATGAGGCTGATGTAGAAGCCTTACAGGTAAGACATCCAAACAAACTTGCATTTGTTACACAAACAACCTTATCTATTGATGATACAGCAAAAGTGATTGATGCATTGCGTGCGAAATTCCCAAATATTCAGGGACCACGAAAAGATGATATTTGTTATGCAACTCAAAACAGACAAGATGCGGTACGTGACTTAGCTGAAAAATGTGATGTCGTATTGGTAGTTGGCTCACCTAATTCATCAAATTCGAACCGTTTACGTGAGCTTGCTGAACGTATGGGGAAAGCTGCCTATCTCGTAGATAACGCCGATCAGCTTGAACAATCATGGTTCAATGAAACTTGTAAAATTGGTGTAACAGCTGGTGCCTCAGCTCCAGAAATTTTAATTAAGCAAGTCATTCAACGTTTACAAGACTGGGGTGCTCAGGCACCTAAAGAGTTAGAAGGACGTGAAGAAAATATTACTTTTAGTCTTCCTAAAGAATTACGCATTCATGTAACGCAAGCCTAAAGTGTGACTTATTTAACATACTGATTTTAAAATAGTTAAACAGATAATTGTGATATGACAGTTATCTGTTTTTTTATACCCTTTATCTGGTTTGTATTCGTTTTGTAAAACTAAAACGTAAAATTTATATAGAAATAAAAAATTTTAAGTTTATTTGGGGTTATGGGGATGAGGGGAATTATTCCGCAAGAAGGGTTCACCTTAATTGAGCTCATGGTAACCATCGCAGTAATGGCAATTATTGCAATGATGACGGTACCGTCTTTTACTAAAACAATTCGTAAAAATGAATTGATAGTTGATACCAGTAATTTTGTTAACTTACTGTCTGAGACTCGTTCAGAAGCTGTATTTAAACAAAGTAATCGAGTGTTAGCTTTAGATAGTAGCGTGACAACCTTTTATAAAAAATGGACGCCTTCTAGCCGTGTTGAGAAATACACAGGTGCTACGAGTGTTACTTATAACCGTCAGGGACAATCTACAGCAACTACAAACTTATGTTTTGTATTTCAGCATACCTTAGATAACACTTTAAAATCCTATATTTATGTGCAAAAAGATGGCATCGTTTTTTACGATAAATCGGCAACCAGCTGTCCGAATTAATTGAGGAAATAATAATGATAAGGTCTCAAAAAGGTGCTGGTTTAATGGAAGTGCTTGTTGCACTACTTTTATTGAGTATTGCTGTACTTGGTTTTGTTGCTTTACAAATACGAGCAGTTGCTGCAAGTACTGAAGCAGGTCAGAACATTCAAGCAACCAATATAGCCCGAGATTTGGCAGAGCGTATACGTGTAAACCGAGGTGGTTTGAGTAAGTATGCTGAGATTGGTGCAAGTGACGTATTGCCAACTTGTTCTACAGGGGAGTGTGATGCTGATCAGATGGCAAAATACGATTATGCCCAAGTCAAACAACGTGCTACAGATTTAGGTATGAGTCTTGCAATATTGAATTGTAAAGGTTTTTCATCACAACGAACTCGTCAATGCATATATGTAGCATGGGGTGGTACAACAGCTACAGATGGTAATGGTAGTCCGAATTGTACTAATGGTACCGCCTATGTACCTGACGCAAAATGTATCATTATGGAGGTTTATAACTATGATTAAACCTCAACAAGCTTTTACTTTGATTGAACTTATGATCGCTTTGGCACTTGGTTTACTAATTGTCGCTGCAGGGCTTGCCGTTTTTTTAAGTAGTCAGCGTTCAATGGGACTACAAAGTAGCTTAGGAGGCTTACAGCAAAATGCCAATTTTGGACTTTCATCTTTAACACATGATTTACGACATGCCAATTTGAATACCCCATCCAATCAATATATAAACAATAAAATGGTTGGTTCAGGTATTGTTTTCGCTAAAGAAAATTTCCCTTCAACGTTGCAAAATATTACTGATTTAGAAACTAAATTTGTGTCCTTACAGGATAAGGATACTGACAATACTTCAGGGAAAAGTGATCAATTAACCATCCAGTTTGTACCTGCTACAAATGAAATTATAGATTGTGAGGGGAATACGATTACCGATGCACAGTCTAAAACTATTGTCCAACGCTACTTCCTAAAAGAGATTAATAAACCTACAGGTGAGCCAGTTTCTTATTCATTGGCTTGTGATGCTGGATGGTATAAGAATGGCGATACCGCAATTACTGGTTTAGATAATAACGCACAACAAATTATGCAATATATTGATGCTTTTAAAGTGCGATTAGGTGTTAAAAATTTAGTAAATAATAAGTTGCGTTATATGACATTGAAGGAATATAAAGCAGCGATGGATAGTAGTGTGACTGATCCCAAAAATTATTTACAAGTGGTTTCAGTTGAAATTGGGGTGTTAGCGCGTTCAACTGGAAAAATTGGTTCTGATTCAAATTTAAATACCCAGAAGACATTTAACTTGGCAGGACAGACTGTGACATTAAATGGAACAGATGCAGTCAATCAAAAATATTTACGACAAGCTGTAAGTCAAGTGGTGGCATTAAGAAACACATTGGGGGCCTCATGATAAAAAAGCAGCACGGTGCAACACTCATTGTTGTTCTTATTATTTTAATCATGGTGACCTTGTTAGGTACTCTTGCGATTAAATCAGGCATCTTAGGCTTAAAAATTGCGACTAATAGTCAAGTAAATGCTTTGTTGCTCGAAAACTCTGACGCAGCATTATTTAATATTGAGAATCCAGCAAAGATTGAACAGCAATTAGCTTTAAATGGCATGTTTGCCTATTTTAACTCGGCAGATAATGCACAAGATGAACTGGTGTTTTGTTATAAGGCATCAGAAGATACATTTTTTAGTTTACAAAAAGCAAGTGCGATTACTTCTGATGGTGGTACAACGAAAATTGGGGTGGACGGTTTTTGTAAGTCCAATTGGTTTGCAACAGGTCGTTCAGCTGTTTTATCTCAAATTTATTTAACCCGTGCAGCAACTACAGCAACTCCTTTTGGAAATTTGCCTTTAGGTACGAGCCAAGGGCAAAGTAGTATTCCTAGTATTTCGAATAATATTGGAGCTACGGTGATTTCAGTGTTGCCAAGTTTTTCTGGAGCGAGTAGCTCACAAATAGAAAATTGCTTTAAACAACGCGCTTCTTTGGTAGGTGCTTGTTTTGATGGGTTGAATATACCGTATAACATGCAGCATGCAGATTATACGGTTGGTGGTTCACCACAGTTGGCATCGTAATGTGGAAAGATTGGGGATTGAAAAAATGATGAATTTAAAAAAAAGAAAACTGCTTTCTGTGATGGTGTCAACTTTAATGGCATGTAGTAGCGTATCGGTATTCGCGAGTGATATTGATATTTATAAGATACCTCGTGCAAGTAAAATTACTTTATTTCTGATGTTTGATACCTCGGGAAGTATGGGATCGGGAGATAACTATACTGATTTAAATGGTAGAAATTCTGCTAGTAGTCTCTATCAAGATTACAATATTTGTCCATGGAGTAATATTGGGTCTTCTCGTTATCCTAATTATGTTTCTGATGTGAATGTTGAAAGTAAAACTTATCAAGTAAGGAGTGGTACACAAAAAACTTATAACGTTAATTACTGTGATGTATCTAATACAACTTACAATAATTTAGCTAATTTATATAAAAATCGAATTTTAAATGAATGTGTTAAAACTAGCTCAACTTCTGATAGTTATAGATGTTATGACCGTTTATCTCGGTTAAAGATTGCATTAACTCAAATTCTTAGTAGTGATGAGCTTCCTGATACAACACGGATAGGTCTGGGGCAGTTTTCTAGCCCAACAAGTACATCTACATATTCGCATGATGGAAAAAGTGGGCGTGTAATTTATCCAGTTGTAGCATTAACTCAAGCAAATAGAGAAAAGCTGATTGATATAGTAACGGGATTAAGTGCTTATAATGGAACTCCTTCTGCCGCTGCTTATGGAGAAGCTGGGGCATATTTTTTAGGTGCTAATACTTATGGGCTAACAAATAGTGGTTATAGCTATTCAGTAACTACTGCAAAAAATAATAATAATGGCTATATAGCACCACTAAGTGCCTCGGAAAGAGCGGATACTTGTAATGGGCAAGGAATTTATTTTTTAACAGATGGTGTTGCTAATAATTCTATCAGTAGTTACACATCTGCAATTATGAATAAATCTATTCCGCTGTCAGGTACTGGATTAAGTGGAGGAGGTAGTGATGCTGGTTGGGCTGAAATAGGAAAGTTTTCTAAATTACTTAGAGGTACAAACTATAATATTAAAACTGCGGTAGTAGGTTTCGGGAGCGATTTCCCCAATAGTTCAACTTATGTTAAAGATTTACCAGTTGATATTCTAGATCAGGATGGCGATGTAGTTGAATCAGTTAATCGTCGTTTTTATGACTGTTCGGCTTTACCTGATGGAGATATTAAAAATACATGTAACTGGGGAGCAAAACCACATGCTCAATTGTCAAGTAGTGTAGGTGGGTTTGGTAATGGTGGATTTTATTCTGCACAATCAACACAGGATGTGATTAATAGTATCAAATATTTTGTAGATGATATTCGCCCTCGATTTAAACCTGTTCTTACTGGATCGCCAACCTTACCTCAAGATGCATTAAATTCATTGCGTATTCAGCCTTATGCTTATTATGCCTCTTTTACACCAAAACCTCAGGATCCTACTCAGCTTTGGGTTGGAAATATGAATAAGTATAATGTCAAAAGTGGTCAATTGTACGCAAAAGATAAATCGACAAAACTATTTAATACAAATGGGTCATTGAACCAGGCTGCTATAGGTATATGGGATGGTGGTGTAACTCAGCAACTACCATTAGGTACACATTTAAATACAGATAATATTCGAGTTGAAGATAGAACGCTTTATACCAACCGAGAAATTACAGGCAATGCAGCACCTTATACTGCTATTGAAAGTGATTCACTCAATAAAGTAAGTTTGCAGAACTTATTTGCAATAGATCCAAGTGGTTCTGCATCATTTCAAAATGATCCTGCTAAAAACTATTGGTTAAATTTATTAGGATATAATATTGGTGAAAATGAAACGGTAACTTTAGATGATGTGATAAAGAAACCTGAACTTCGTCAAGTCGGTGCAATAATGCATTCAACGCCAATTCTCTTGACACAAGAGGGTAAAATTACGATATCAGGTGGGCAATTAGATACTACAAATCGCAAAGACTATTTACTGTTTGGTAGTACCCAAGGTCTCTTACATATTGTTGATGCAGAAACTGGAAAAGAAACTTTTGCTTTTGTACCAAATGAAATTATGCAAAAACAATCTAAAGCATTTTTAAGTGAGACTTCTAGTACAGGAGGTAGTAGTCTTTTATTTTATGGTATAGATGCTCCTTGGAGTGCTTATACGCAGTATGTGGCTAAAACCGATGGTACATTGACGGTAAAAAATTCAGGACGTACTGTAAAAGATAGTACGAGCGGTAAAGACATTGCTTTAAAAGGATTGCAGTGGGTTTATGGTGGCTTGCGTATGGGAGGGCGTAGCTACTATGCGTTAGATTTATCAGATATTACAAACCCTACACTCAAGTTTCATATTAACCCCGATGGTGCAATCAATGCCGATCAAACACCAAAGACTGATAATCCACTCAGTTATATGGGGCAAAGCTGGTCAAAACCAACATTGGGCTATGTTAAGTTTGGTGGTGCAAAGAAACTGGTCATGTTTGTTGGTGGTGGGTACGACACTGGTTATGAAACTCCTGCTTATAATCAGACCAATGGTAAGGGTGCAGGTGTCTATATGTTTGATGCCAATAATGGTGATTTGCTCTGGTGGTCAAGTGCTAATGATACAGCAAATAAAGGCGCAGAAGCATATACTCAAAATAATGATTTAAAATACAGTGTGGTGAGTCAAATTAATGCTGTTGATCGTGACAGTGATGGTTTAATTGATCATTTATATTTTGGTGATTTGGGGGGGCAGGTTTTTCGTGTTGATTTTAATAATGAATCTACTGATAAAACAGATTTTGCAAAACATGTAGTAAGAATATTTAATCAGCATGATATCTCTGGAAAGGGTGCTAGCCCACGTTTCTATGAAATGCCAAGTTTTTCTGTTTCTAGGGATGGAAATGGTTCCATAGTGGGTGTAGTTGCCTTGAGTTCAGGTAATCGTAGTTCACCATTATCAGGTGTAACTGGTACAAATAATGCGACTTCTTCAACCAGTGCGAGTGATGGTGTATTTGTTATTTTTGACAAGGATGTGGCGAACGCGAATTTATATAGTTTGGCTGATGCTGATTTAAAAACAAAGGATGTTGCTCTTGATTCTTTAAATGCATATTTTGATGATAAATTTACTAAGGATGCATATAAAAATGGAGTGGATATCGCGACAAAAAATGGTTGGAAATATACTTATTCAAATAGTGCTGGTGTGTATAAAGGCATGAACGGGCTTTATGCCTTAGATGGTATGCTCTATGTCAATGTGTTTTATCGTGATGGCAACGGGATAAATGGTTCTTGTGGTGGTGGAGTGAAAGGTAATTCAAAGCTTTATCAGTTTTGCTTGCCAACTGGAAAATGTGATTTTTATGGTAGTACTACAACGCAACCAAATAATACTGATTTAGGTGCTGGTATTTTGGGAACAGGACTAGGAGACTATTCGGGTAATACTACGGGTAATAAACTGATAAAAAATGTAGTTTCAACTGATCTTGATTGTACAAAAGCAGCCAATAAAAACTTACCAGAATGTCAAGTATTTAGTACGGCAGTAAAATTGCAACATTTGCGCTGGTATGAAGCTCGTTAATAGGTGGAAAAATGTTGAAGCAAAAGGCATTTACCTTAATTGAGTTGATGATCACACTTATAGTAATCGCAGTTTTAGCTGCGATTACGTATCCCAATTATAGACGATATATGGAAAAAAGAGACCTGGCTGTGGCACAACAGGAGGCGCAACATCTTGCTTCAGAACTAGAACGGTTTAAAGCCAAAAACTTTAGCTATAAAGGTTTTGATGCAAGTTATATTTATAATGCTGGAACGGTCACTCCTTATGATGCAACCACTGGTAGTCTATTGTTGCCACTGGATGCTACAGCAACAACTGCAAAGTATACACTGACGTTATTAGATGCCACTCAACATTTACCTTTATCTATTTTAAAAGGCTCTGATGGTAACGAGACAGCAGATTCTGCGAAAGTCCAAGGTTTAAACTGGGTTATTATTGTTGAACGGGCTAAGAATAGTAGTGGTGAACCTAAGCAAGCTAATAACTATGATTTACTTATAAACAGCGATGGTTTTCGTTGTATGACAAAAGTTAAGAATGTAGTCAGTGGATATAACGACTGTGGTAGCAATAGTGAGACATGGTAATGAAAAAATATGAAGGTTTTACCCTCATAGAGCTAATGATTGTGGTTGCTATTATTGCAATTTTGGCAGCAATTGCTTACCCCTCCTATACACAGTATAGAATTCGGACGAATCGTGCGGATGTGCAAAGTGAAATGATGCAAACAGCGCAACGTCTACAAAGTTACTATGTGATTAATCATAATTATACTAGTGCTACACTCAATAATGGTTTAACTACTAAAGATTATCCAGCATCCAATCCAATTTATACTATTGCACTAGTCACAAACTCTCAAACATGGACGCTTACTGCAACTCCTAAAACAAGTACGATTCAAGCTGGAAATGGGACTGTACTTTTGAATAGTGACGGGCAGAAATGTTGGACTAAAGGTCAGTCTTGTACAACTTCAACCACTTCCAATTGGGGTGGACGCTAATTTAAATTCAAAACTGCGGATAACTCAAAATTTAATCTTTCTTTCAGGGCGAAAATCACGTAGAATGTCGCCCTCTATGAAAGGGGTTTGAAGTGTTGCCGATGGTCGGCGCAGGGATAATCCGTAAGAATTATAAGGCTTTTATCATGGTTGTTATTCGTTTAGCACGTGGCGGCGCAAAAAAACGTCCATTCTATCAAATCGTTGTGACTGATAGCCGCAATGCACGTGATGGTCGTTTCATCGAGCGTATCGGTTTCTTTAACCCGACTGCACAAGGTCAAGCAGAAAAACTTCGTTTAGATGCAGACCGTTTTGCTCACTGGGTTTCTCAAGGTGCTCAACCTTCAGAACGTGTTGCTTCTTTAGCTGCTCAAGCTAAAAAAGCTACTGCATAATTATTGTAGTAGGTAGCCCATGACACCAACACAGAATGTTCCCGAAGATCGTATTCAGATTGGACAGTTACGTTCAGCTTATGGATTGAATGGGTGGCTCTGGGTGTATTCCAATACAGAACCTATGAGCAACATGTTTGACTACCTGCCTTGGTACATTGAGACCAAGGCCGGTTGGCAAACAATAGATGTAAAACGTTGGAAACCACATGGCAAAGGCCTAGTCGTTGCTTTGAAAGGTGTGAGTGATCGCACTGGAGCAGAAAACTTGGTTGGCGCTAATATCTGGATTGCTAAATCTCAACTGCCAAAAGCAGATGTAGATGAGTATTACTGGTCAGATTTAAAAGGCTTAACAGTGTTAGGACTTGATGATGATGAACAGGAAATTAACTTAGGGCAAATTCATGAGTTGTTTGAAACTGGAGCTAATGATGTGATGGTTGTACGTGCTACACCAGACAGCATTGATTCAGAAGAACGCATGATTCCTTGGCATAAAGATGTGGTGCAACGCGTTGATCTTGAAGCTGGTCGCATTTACGTCAATTGGGGCGTAGATTATTAATCCTTCTTTAAGGATTAACGCAGCAGGAAAATAGAGGAGTCTGCGGTGTTTTTTGCAGTCATTACGCTTTTTCCTGAAATGTTTGAAGCGATTACAGCGTACGGGATTAGCGGACGCGCAGCAAAGCGTGACATTGTACAAGTAACTTGTATTAATCCACGTGATTTTGCTGAAGGGAGTTACCGAAGAGTGGATGAACGTCCATTTGGTGGTGGTCCCGGTATGGTGATGATGGCTGAGCCTTTAGCAAAAGCAATTAACCATGCCAAACAACTTGCTTCGCAAGCAGGGTGTGTTCATGTACCTGTGGTGTATATGTCTCCACAAGGCAAAACTTTAAATGAACAGGCAGTACAGAAGTTTGTCGATTATGACGGCTTGATTGTATTGTGTGGACGTTATGAAGGTGTCGATGAGCGTTTGATCCAGCATTATGTTGATCAGGAATGGTCAATTGGAGATTATGTTTTATCTGGTGGTGAACTACCTGCCATGGTGTTGCTTGATAGTATTATTCGCCGTTTGCCGAATGTAATGTCAGATGAGCAATCAGCGATACAGGATTCTTTTGTAGATGGTCTTTTAGATTGTCCTCAATACACTAAGCCAGACCATTTTGAAGGTTTGGATGTTCCTGAAATTTTAAAGTCAGGGCACCATGCTAATATTGAAAAATGGCGATTTTTGCAGCGATATCAACGAACTTTAGAACGCCGACCAGAGTTGGCTGAAAAAGTTGAGTTGACTAAGCAACAAAAAAAATGGCTAAAAGATATAAAAGAGAATGGTGGTAATTTTTAATTGCTGTTCTCAGGAACGAAAGTTCTAAAACAGGACGAGAAGCATTGCTTCGAGTTAAAGCATAAGTCTATTTCATGAATAGTTTTATGTATATTTAAAGGCTCTTTATAGACATATTGTCGTAAAGGGAAAGATAAACGGGTTGATATGCGCTTTAGCCTCTATCCCCAGCGGAATCTCAGACCTCTTCTGACTCCGCACATATTGGAGATTCCCACAATGAGTGGTAAACATCCTTTAGTTCAAGCTGTTGAAAATGCACAGTTAAAATCTGATATCCCGGCTTTTGCACCAGGTGACACTGTTATTGTCCAAGTAAAAGTAAAAGAGGGTGATCGTGAACGTCTTCAAGCATTTGAAGGTGTTGTAATCGCTAAGAAAAACCGTGGCTTGAACTCTGCGTTCACAGTACGTAAAATTTCTAGCGGTGTTGGTGTTGAGCGTGTATTCCAAACTCACTCACCAGTTGTTGCTAAAATCGAAGTGAAACGTCGTGGTGACGTTCGTCGTGCTAAACTTTACTACCTCCGTGACTTGTCTGGTAAAGCTGCACGTATTCGTGAAAAATTACCAGCTCGTAAAGCGTAAGCTTATACCGAGTAAAAAATGCGCCCAGAGGCGCATTTTTTTTGTTTAAAAATTATAGTCCTTGTAGTTTTAAACGGTTGGCATGTTGACGGTAAACCGAGACAGGATCGGCCGCAAAAATAGAGCGTATACCAAGCACTTGGTTTACTTCATCTAAATGGTTCCAGTTGTAGTCATCACGAATAGTTTTACCAAATTTTGCACTACATCTAGAAACTAAACCGTCATTATCTCCTAATGGATCGACAACTAAACTGCTACCAGTTAATGCAATATCAAAAGGATCTAATGGATTGGTCAGCGCTTTATTCCCTGAAAATGAATACATATAAATACCTTTCTCTTGATAAGTACCCTCGCCGCAAGAAGTTGTAGGCATACCCATAGGGAATTGAGCATTAAACTGTGCAGAACCTTGAGTAGATAAGCTGTGAGCACCTGCTAAAGAGTCATGCGGGTAACTTGTTGGATCGAGGCCCTCTGCCCAAGTAATTGCTGCTGAAAACCAGTTTACTAGTGTTGCCAGTTTTGACAGAGGAGTACCCTCAACGTTCAATATGACATCTGCCATTGGAGATCCTTTGTTAGGTGCTCCAATCGTCGTAAGTGAGGCAACTTTTTCTGGCATGATACCAGCGACATAGCGAATTGTTGGTCCCCCATGACTATGTCCAATCAAGTTAACTTTGGGTTTTCCTGTAATAGCAATAATTTCTTCTACTTGTTGGGCAAGTTGCTCTCCGCGAACTTCGGTTGAGTTAAACGGTGAAACCCTTGTTGCCCATACATTTCCTCCATTACGAGCAAGGTCAGGAAGAATCTGATACCAATAGTCCAGACCAAGTGTATCTGTCCCAACTCTGCTAAAACCAGCCATACCATGGTTAAAAACCAATGGATATTTAGTTTGGGCATAATTTGAGTAGACAAATGAGCCTTTTACTTGCTCTGCATTTGTAGCATGGGCTGCTGAAATGCTCAGTCCTGAGAGCATTGCTGCACAGAAAAATATTAAGTTCCTTTTCATTTTTTACTCACTATTTTTATTTTGTATGAGCAGCAGCTTTATTTTTGCTGCTGGATTAAGAGTTGGCTAACTTTGGAATAGAAAAGCCTAGTAGTTAAATGGTAATTCACCTCCTTTGTCATGGACTTTTTCAAAAGTTTGAAGACGAAGTTGTTCCTGTGAAGAGCTAAATTGTTGTTGGCGTAGTTGTTGAATCGCTTGATTTTTTGCGCTATCACTCATACTACTATTCAGCACTTCATCACGTTGATTTAGGTAGCCTGTAACTCGCTGTTGCCAAGCATTACGCTGTGTATCTAAAGTTTCTAATCTTTGTGTTGCCTCAGCTCCAACAAGTGCTGTACGCATTTGTCGCAGTTCCTCTGCTGAGCCATTACGGGCTTTAATTTGTTTGGTCAGGGTATGTAAATCATCAAGTTTTGATAGCTCTTGCAGGTTTTGTTGCCAATCTACTGGTAGTTGTTCAAAGCGTTCTTTGAGCTTTTGAGCCTTTTCAATTTCACTTAAAGATGAGTCTTCCAGAATTTTCATACGATCTAATGTGTAGTTCTGATAAACGTCTTCTGTTGAAAAGAGGCCTTCAATTTCGGAGGCTGAAAAGAAGCGCTTTCTGATATCTTGAATTGAATTAAAAATTTTTTGAAAATAACTTTGATCTTGTTGTTTAGATTGAGGTGTTTGAATGTGTGCAAGTTCTTCACGGTATTTTAAATAACGATTCCATAAATCAATGATTTGTGAGCGAGTTGGTTCTAAATACTGATCTTGTATAAATTTCTCAAAATGAGTTTTAACTTGTTGTAAATTCCCTTCGCCATACTGCGAAATAAAATATTCAAAGCAGTCGCGTGTCTGACTATTCACAACTAAATGTTGGTTGCTATCAACTTTTAGCTGGCAATTCACTTGGGTATCTTGCTGACTTTTGCTTGAATAAACATTTTGATTTAACGATGAATTTAAAGAGGTTTGAGAAGTGCCTGCTAAGCTTTTTTCCTCCTCTTGATTACGCTGAGATGAGGCGCTTTTTGAGTCTGGACTCAGCCAATATACACATGCAATGAGGCTCAAAATAAAAAATCCAAGCACACACCACAATATCTTTTTCTGCATCCTTTGCATAAAGATATCTTCCTTAAGTTTTAATTTGTTGTTTTTTTACTCGATTAATAATGTGCCATAAAATAAGTGAAAACGCACCTAAATATTCTGAAAATATCTTGCCGAATTTGCTAACATGTCGGCACTTTTCTCTAGCTTTGTGTCCCAGTAAAAATGACGACAAAAAATCAAAAAATTTCTCGTCGCCATATCAGTGGTGTATTTCTTTTAAACAAACCATTAGGCCTAAGTTCAAACGCCGCTTTGCAAAAAGTACGTTGGTTATACCGTGCCCAAAAAGCAGGGCATACTGGTGCGTTAGATCCATTAGCAACAGGTTTACTTCCCGTTTGTTTAGGGGAGGCAACTAAATTTTCACATTATTTACTGGACTCTACAAAGCGATACCAAACCACTGTTCGTTTGGGACAAACTACAACAACTGGTGATGTAGAGGGCGATATTTTACAAGAGCGTCCTGTTCCTGTTCTTACAGAAGAGCTTATTGAGCAAACTCTAGAAAAATTTAGAGGCGATATTCAGCAAGTTCCTCCAATGTATTCTGCCTTGAAAAAAGAAGGTAGACCTTTATATGAACTTGCGCGAAAAGGTATTGAAATTGAACGTGAAGCGCGTCCAGTTACGATTTATGCGCTAGAGTTAGTCGAGTTTACCGAAAATAGTATCACTCTGGATGTAACCTGTTCTAAAGGTACATACATCCGTGTACTCGGTGAAGATATTGGTGAAGCACTTGGCTGTGGCGGGCATTTAACAATGCTGAATCGGACTCAAACAGGACATTTTGAGTTGATCCCAAGTTATACCATTGAATATTTGGAAAGCTTAAACGAAGAGCAAAGAGAAGCATTGTTATTACCAGTTTATGCACCAGTTGACCATTTCTTGAAAATTCAAGTTCCTGAGGGACGTGAAAAATATTTTTGCAACGGTTTAGAAAGCAATATTGATCATTCTGCGGAAGCAGAAGTTTTGGTTTTTTCGGGTGAGCGCTGTTTAGGGTTAGCCGAAATTACTGATAAAAAGCGGTTGGTACCTAAGCGTATCTTAAATTTGTAGTAGATGTAGAGTATAGAGCATGGGCATGGAATGGGATGTTATCCTTAGTTTGATCTTTTTTGCGTTTACTGCGGGAGCGATTGATGCTGCTGTGGGTGGCGGCGGACTCATCCAGATTCCCGGTATTATGAGCACTTTCCCAACCATGCAGACTGCAACGGTGATTGGTACTAATAAAGTTTCATCGATTTTTGGTACTGCATCGGCGGCTTATACATTTGCAAAACGAGTGAAACTGCAATGGAAGCTTCTTGCCGTGATTGCTGTTTGTGCTCTCATTAGCTCATTTGCTGGAGCAGCCTGTTTATCACTTATTCCCCAATCGGTTTTACGTCCATTTGTGTTTGTAATGCTGATCGTAATTGCGATTTATACTTTACTTAAAAAGAACTTTGGGCAAGTTCATACCGAGCAAAAAATTACTACGAAAATGCTTGTTCTAGCGGGTATTGGTAGTTTGGCAATCGGTTTTTATGACGGTATTTTTGGACCAGGTACCGGTAGTTTCTTTATCTTTTTCTTTATCCGTTTTTTACAAGTCGATTTTTTGCATGCCTCGGCATTGTCGAAAATTGGTAATTTCATGACCAATCTTGCAGCGTTGAGTTTTTTTATTCCTACGGGTCACGCTATTTTGCATATTGGTTTAATGATGGCGGCAGCCAACGTATTAGGTTCTATTGTTGGAGTGCGGACTGCACTCAAATACGGTAGCGGTTTTGTACGTATTATCTTTTTAGTTTTGGTCAGTATCTTAATTTGCCGTTTGGGTTATCAGATGTTTGTGACTGGCTAAAATAGTATGAAAAGTATGAACTGATTTTAAAAACAGCAGTTCATACTTTTATGTATCATTTGAAATTAGAAATATAAAAATCATTACAGAAATTTACTAGAAAGAAAACTGTGTAAAAAATAGTCTCATTTTAAGCTACGGAAACCATATAAATTTCAACGTATGATAAGCATTGAAATAAAAAAGATTTTTTAGCTAAAAATGAGGAAGAGAATGAATATTTTCGAAGCATTAAGAGAAAGCCATGAAAATCAACGCAACCTTTCTGAAAAATTAGTCCAAACACATGGTTTAACCGAAGAACGAAAAGAATTATTTGATGCATTAAAAAATGAACTTTATGCCCATTCGGTTGCCGAAGACCGTTACTTATATATTCCTTTAATGTTTGATGATGTCGGTTTAGATATTACGCGACATGCTTTATCTGAACATCATGAAATGGATGAGTTAGTTGAGCAACTTGAAAAAACCGATATGAGTAGTCCTAGCTGGTTGGCAACTGCGAAACAGTTGAGTGAAAAAGTTCATCATCATTTAAAAGAAGAAGAACATAAATTTTTTCAGCAAGCTGGAAAAATTCTTAAAGATAGTGAAAAAGAAAAACTTGGTAATCAATATTTAAAGGAATATAAGAAGTATAAAAAATAGTAGTAGGATTATATCTATGATGCTGTTTTAGTACTTCTTAGAGTAACCCCAATTGAAGCGAGCATTACGCAAGCTAAAGCCACCCATTGCAGCATACTGATTTCTTCACGAAGTAATAAGAAGCCCGTTAATGCTGCTAATGCGGGTGCCAAACTTGTTAGGGTACCGTAAGTTAATTTATTAAGTTGTTTGAGAGCCATTAAGTCTAGTGCATATGGAATAGCAGTCGCTAAAACCGCAATAAGTAAGGCTTTTCCCCAGTACTGTGTTTCAAGTAATGCTGGGCCATTATACCAAACACCAATTGGTAATAAGGCGAGCGCAGATATAGCGATCGCAATTGTTAAGGCATGCATTCCTATATTTTGGGTCACGACCTTTTGACCAAAATAAATATAGAAAGCCCAACATAGACCTGCACCCAGTGCACAAGCAGCACCTACATATGAAAAATGATGCTGTGTTGAGTCTTGCCATGGCACCATGAGCGCAATGCCTAACATAGCAAATGCTACCCAAATGTAGTCACTCTTTCGCTTAATCGAAAGTAGAGCAAGACCTAATGGTCCAATAAATTCTAAGCCTACCGCGATCCCCTGAGGTAGTTTTCCTAAAGAAGTATAAAATAAGATATTCATTAGCCCTAAAGATGCGCAATACATTAATAAATCACGCCATTTTAAATAGGGTAAACGAGACCAAATTTTCCACGAACGGAACATGATTGCAACAATAATAGTCGCAAAACTTAATCTTAAAATAGTAACCGTCAGCGGATCTAAAGCTGCAATAAGTTGCTTGGCAAATGAAGCGCTGATTTGATATGAAACCATCGACAAAATCATATATAGCACAGCAATAAATGGAAGATTTTGCATGGAAATACCTTAGTGCTTCATTTGATACTTAAAATTAATAGCGATCAATTATAGCCAACATTGCATTTTAGCTGGCAGTTCTTAACCAACTAAACTGCGATTTTTTCGCGTTCCTGACGGGCTTTTTGGGTGGTTATGGTGCAGCCGACAGAAGCGATAATAATGGTTGCGAGAGCTAGCCATTGATTCCATAACAAATACTCACCTAAGAATATGAAACCAGACAATGCTGCGACTGCGGGTTCTAAGCTCATCAGTGTTCCGAAACTTAAGGGTGTCAAATTGCGTAATGCAAGCATTTCTAAGGAAAAGGGAAGTGCACTGGCTAAGATTGCTAAGCCAATAAAATAAAATAGATAAGGCAGTTCTATCACTTGACCAATCGAGCTTGAAAAAAAGGTAATGGGTAATAAGATGCATGCACCCACAGACATTCCTAAACACACAGTATGATTACCTGAAATACCAGAAGGTTTTTGTCCTGCAATAATATAGAGTGCCCAACAAGCACCTGCACTCATTGCAAACAAAACTCCAATCCAGTCTAGACCATGTGCTTGATTAAAAGGGAATAATAAAATAAGCCCAACAATCGCAAAACTTACCCAAACAAAATCGTATTTTTGTCGTGCATGATATAAAGCCACGCTTAATGGCCCAATAAATTCAAAAGCAACCGCAATACCAATTGGTAGGCGTTCAATAGACAGATAAAAAAGCGCATTCATACCAGCAAGGGCACAGCCATAGCTTAAAATTGCTTTCCATCGAACCTGACTAAAATTAATTCGCCAGATCTTAAAAATGAAAGCCAGAATACATGCTCCAATACATAATCGCATTGCGGAAACAGTAAGTACGGGAAAGTTTTGAAATAGGACTTTAGCCAAGGATGCGCTACTTTGAACGCTTAACATGGCAAGAATAAGAAAGCCCAAAGCGTGTAGCTGAGTTTTCTGGCTTGAAATTGACATTTTATTATTAGATCGATTGGTATACTTTTCACATGATAATGTAAATACCCATAAAAAAGCCACAGACATTGCTGTGGCTTTTGCATTTACAGTTCGTATTAGAACAATACGCGCACGCGGATTGTACCTTCAACTTCATGCAACATATCTAAAGCTTCGTGAGAAGCAGAAGCGTCAACATCCATAACAAGGTAACCGATGTCACCTTTAGTCATAAGTGATTGACCAGAAATGTTGATGCCTTGTTCAGCAAACAAGTTGTTGATTTTAGACAATACACCCGGTACGTTTTTGTGGATGTGTAGTAAACGGTGTTGACCAGCAGTTAATGGTAACGCGATTTCTGGGAAGTTTACTGCAGAAAGCGTCATACCTTTATCAGAGTAAGCAACAAATTTCTCAGCAACTTCTAAACCGATGTTTGCTTGCGCTTCCATCGTTGAACCACCAACGTGAGGCGTTAAAATCACGTTGTCTAAGCCGCGAAGTGGAGATTGGAATTCTTCACCATTTGCTTTTGGTTCTTTAGGGAACACGTCAACTGCTGC
The DNA here is from genome assembly GCF_046557555.1 of Acinetobacter sp. H1(2024). Classification (NCBI taxonomy): domain Bacteria; kingdom Pseudomonadati; phylum Pseudomonadota; class Gammaproteobacteria; order Moraxellales; family Moraxellaceae; genus Acinetobacter; species Acinetobacter sp. H1(2024). The sequence continues at coordinate 137,918 of NZ_JBKGFO010000003.1, read as the reverse complement.
ACCAGCAATATGGCCAGATTTGATCGCATCAGCTAAATCTTCAATCACTACACATGTACCACGTGCAGCATTTAAGAAGATCGCGCCTTCTTTCATTTTCGCAAATTGTTCTTTAGTGAAGAAGTTACGTGTAGACGGAACATCTGGTACATGCAGCGTTACAACGTCAGCAGTTGCTAAAAGCTCATCTAAAGAACCAACTTGGCGAGCATTACCCATTGGTAACTTAGTGACTGCATCATAATAAATCACATGCATACCCATGCTTTCAGCAAGAACTGAAAGTTGAGAACCAATGGAACCGTAACCCACAATACCTAAAGTTTTGCCACGAGTTTCAAAAGAACCAACAGCAGACTTGTCCCAACCACCACGATGACAAGCCGCCGATTTTTCAGGAACACGGCGAAGAAGAAGAATCGTTTCAGCAAGTACAAGCTCTGCAACCGAACGCGTATTTGAATACGGTGCGTTGAATACAGGAATACCACGTGCCATTGCTGCTTTAAGATCAACTTGGTTTGTTCCAATACAGAAACAACCTACTGCGATCAATTTATTTGCAGCTTCAAAAACTTCTTCAGTCAATTGGGTACGCGAACGAATACCAATAAAGTGAGCATCTTTAATTGCTTCTTTAAGCGCTTCGCCTTCAAGAGCAGTTTTACGATAGTCAATATTGGTGTAACCCGCAGCGTTTAAAGTGTCGACTGCGTTTTGGTGAACGCCTTCTAACAAAAGGAAACGGATTTTATCTTTAGGTAGTGAAAGATGTTGGCTCATTACGGCTCCGCTACAAAGGCCAAATTTGGTGGCGGTATAATAACATACTGGGCAGCGCTATAGATATTTCGTTTATACCATTGCCTTATGGCAATTTTATCTATGTCTAATCACTTCCGTTTATGGCTTGTTGAACATTTTAAAATATGCTTGGAATATTATTTAAAGTTGTTTTTCTCTAAAAGCTTTATAAAAAAGCATTTATTCGCGTTAAACATGTTTTGTAGTGACAGTATCTCTATTCTGAACTTTATCGCTTGTGTGGTTACATGTAGAATATAGGAGTTCCTTGAACATTATGGCTTTGCTCAGGTGAGAACCCTGAAAATATGAAGTCATAGTCCCACCATAGTTTACTTCTTGCTAGGTCTGCAAACGATGAATGCTCCAGTCGCTTTAACACCTGAGTTACTTACCCAATTAACAGCAATCGTCGGTGAAAACCGTATTAAAACCGATGCTGATAGTCTCGAAAACTGGGGTAAAGATCATACCAAGCATTTTAATCCGAACCCATCGGTCATCGTTTTCCCATCGACCACTGAACAAGTTCAAGCTGTTGTGAAGCTTGCTAACCAGTTTAATGTTGCGATTACACCATCTGGCGGTCGTACTGGTCTCTCTGCTGGTGCGGTAGCAACCAATGGTGAAATTGTCATTAGCATGGACAAAATGAACCAGATTCTTGAATTTTTCCCAGCGGATCGTATGGTACGAGTGCAAGCTGGTGTAGTGACTGAACAATTGCAGAATTATGCAGAAGAACAAGGCATGTATTACCCAGTGGACTTTGCATCAGCGGGTTCTAGCCAGATTGGCGGTAATATCGGTACTAACGCTGGTGGTATTAAAGTCATTAAATACGGCATGACACGTAACTGGGTACTTGGTTTAACGGTAGTTACGGGTAAAGGCGATATTTTACGTTTAAATAAAGGCATGGTTAAAAATGCCACTGGTTATGCATTACAGCATTTGTTTATTGGTGGTGAAGGTACTTTAGGTTTAGTGACTGAAGCAGAAATTAAACTTGAGCGTCAACCACAAAACTTACAAGTTTTAGTGTTAGGTGTTCCAGATTTTGATGCAGTAATGCCTGTATTACATGCGTTCCAAAAAGATATCGACTTAACAGCATTTGAGTTCTTTGGTGAGCTTGCAATGCAAAAAGTTTTAGACCACGGACATGTACAACGTCCATTTGAAACTCAATGCCCGTTCTATGTATTGCTTGAGTTTGAAGCACCATATGAGCCGATTCTCGATAAAGCAATGGAAATTTTTGAGCATTGTATGGAGCAGGGTTGGGTACTTGATGGCGTAATGAGCCAGAGCCTTGACCAAGTAGAAAGCTTATGGCGTTTACGCGAAGATATCTCTGAATCAATCGCACCGTTTATCCCGTATAAAAATGATATTTCAGTATTAATTACTCATGTACCAGCATTTATTCGTGAGATTGATGCAATTGTTCAAGAGAACTATCCTGATTTTGAAATTTGCTGGTTCGGTCATATCGGCGACGGTAACTTGCACTTAAATATTTTAAAACCTGAAAACTTAACCAAAGATGAGTTCTTTGCAAAATGTCAGGTTGTGAATAAATACGTGTTTGATACCGTTAAAAAATACGATGGTTCAATTTCTGCTGAGCATGGCGTAGGTATGACGAAAAAGCCATATTTAGAATATTCACGTTCGCCTGAAGAAATTGAATATATGAAGGCATTGAAAAAAGTATTTGACCCAAATGGTCTGATGAACCCAGGTAAATTATTTGATCTGTAAGAAAGTAGGTATTCTTAGAACTACATAGTTTCTACAGAGTAACCGACAAAGCCATAGCATCATAAAGCTATGGCTTTTGTTTTTGGTGATAAGAATGCAACGTTTATTTTTAATTTCAGCACTTTGTGTTGGACTTTTCACTGGGTGTGCGACGACCAGTAAATTGATTCCTTTTGTGGGTTCGGAAACTCCGATGCAACAAGTACTTAAAGCTCAACCTGAGATTGTAAAAGAGCATAACAATACCTCAGTTCAGCAAGTATTTAACCGAGTAGAGTCTCCAACAGTTTCCCGTATTATCGTTATACAAACTGGTTTAATGGATGATTCTGTTTCAGCAATTCGAACAGAATATTCATTTAAATTGGTCGATGAAAAGTGGCAATTGCAAAATAAACAAACAAGCTACCAATGTGCGCGAGGAAAAGGTTCTAGAGGGTTCCAAACCCAACTTTGTTCTTAAAAATAAAAAAGACGATAAATATATCGTCTTTTTTTGGGTTAAATTATACGCCGCTTTCTAAAATTCTAATTTTGACATCAACGACATCGTCTTTAACGGCTGCATGATGCGCTTGCATATGAGGTGTAGCTAAATGAGCTTCAAGATGAGCCACACTTTCCCATTTTTCTAGCATGACAATCGTGTCAGGCTCTTGAGTCTGGAAACTTGCATTTGATTTGTGATCAATTAAAGGTTCATAACCATGGCAACCATCTTCTGCTAAAACAGTTGGAATGATTCTTTGAAAAGCATCCAATACGTTTTGGCGATGCTGTCCACCTGATTGAGTACGAATTTCTGCAATAATGGTAAGCATGGTTTTCTCCTGATTAAGCTGCTGCAAATACAGTGTTTAAGTGTGCTTTATATTCTTCAACGTAACGATCAACTTCAGGCATTTTAATTACGTCGTTTACAATGAAAGTTGGAAGCGTGCTCATACCTAAAAATTGATTGGCTTTATGAAACGGTAAATAAACACCATCTACGCCCACACCGTGGAAGAACTGATCAGCATCATCAAATGCTTCCATAGGTGCATTCCAAGTGAGTGATAGCATATATTTCTTGTCATGAATTAAGCCACCTGAACCATATTTTTTTGAAGCATCAGAGCGGCTACGACCGTCATTTGCATATAGTGAGCCGTGACCTGTCGTAAATACATCATCAATATATTTTTTTACTGTCCACGGTGCACCCATCCACCAACCAGGCATCTGGTAAATCACAACATCGGCCCATAAGAATTTTTCTACTTCGGCTTCTGCATTGTAGTCGCTATCTGTACGGGTCACTTGAACATCATGGCCTAGTTCAGTGAGATGGTCAGTTGCCAATGCCGTGAGAGTGTCATTTAATTCACCATTTGAATGGGCAAATTGTTTGGCGCCATTAATCACTAAAATATTGCTCATGAAAGTTACTCTAATTAAATTCCTAAATTGATGCATACTTTAGTGAACTTACTCTTAGAGAAAAATGCAGTAATCGGAAAAAGATTATTGATTAAAAATCATGAATTATGCATTAAAAAATTATTAAATTTTTCACTCTAAACATAAACACTTTACAAAGTTGAATGGAAAAATTTATCTATAGCCTTTAGCATCAACGTGAAGTTGTGGTGGAGTTGAGTATGAAAAAAATTGGTTTACTCATGGTGTGTAATTTGTTGATTCTAAGCGCATGTACACCGAATACAAACCCGCCTACACCCCAAGCCAATAGTCCGATACAAGCAGTTTTGATTGATCAACCAAACCTTTTAAATAATGCGAGTAATTTAAGTATTTCACAACAAATGAATGCTTTGGATGATGCTTCTAATGCACAAGTAACTATTTTACAAACTGTGCCTAGCGAAGATGCTATATCAAAAACACGTACCGAATATTTATTAAAGCGTGATCAGACCATTTGGAAAATCGTAAATAAAAAACAAAGTTATCAATGTAAACAAGGGCAGGAAACAACAGATTTCCAAGTCAATCCTTGTCCTTAAGGCTGAATCTTTAGGATGTATGTGGATAACTTCAAGGTTATTCACAATATAAAAATGAGTTGATGCTAAGCAAAATATAGAATTTTAAATGGATGAAACTGTCCGATTGCTGATCAATATAAAAAGTGATATTGTGTCATCCGGAAATTAAGCCAAATGGTAAAAATTACCGAATCTCACGTCATACATTTTTTCTTGTCTTAGACACCTTGTGAATACGGTGTTTCACATTCTAAACATGCACTCTCACGGCATATAAAAACTTAATTAAAGATTGACTGACCATACTGTCATCGTGATGACTACATTATTTATTTCAATATGTAGTTGCTGAGACATTTTGGCCGCTATTTTGAAGTGTACAACTCATGAATAATATTCAAACGACAGCGTTGAACCGTACAACGTTGATGTTTCCTTTAGCTTTAGTGCTATTTGAATTTGCGGTTTATATCGGTAATGACCTGATTCAGCCAGCCATGTTGGCAATTACTGAAGATTTTGGTGTGAGTGCAACTTGGGCACCATCTTCAATGTCATTTTATTTATTAGGTGGTGCATCTGTTGCATGGTTACTTGGGCCTTTATCAGATCGATTAGGTCGTAAGAAAGTTCTTTTGGCCGGTGTTTTATTTTTTGCCTTGTGCTGTTTTTTAATTTTATTAACAAGACAAATTGAACACTTTCTGACATTACGTTTTTTACAAGGTATTGGTCTAAGTGTAATTTCAGCAGTAGGCTATGCAGCGATTCAAGAAAATTTTGCCGAGCGTGATGCTATTAAAGTCATGGCGCTTATGGCAAATATCTCATTGCTTGCACCCTTGCTCGGACCTGTACTTGGCGCATTTTTAATTGATTATGTGTCTTGGCACTGGGGCTTTGTGGCAATTGCTATACTTGCACTGCTGAGTTGGTTTGGCTTAAAGAAACAAATGCCTAGTCAGAAGGTCAGTGTAACTAAACAACCTTTTAGCTATCTTTTTGATGACTTTAAAAAAGTGTTTAGCAATCGGCAATTCCTTGGTTTAACACTCGCCCTGCCGCTTGTAGGTATGCCGCTTATGCTTTGGATTGCGTTATCACCCATTATTTTGGTTGATGAACTCAAGCTAACCAGTGTGCAATATGGTTTAGCTCAATTTCCGGTATTTCTAGGCTTAATTGTTGGTAACATCGTTTTAATTAAAATTATTGACCGTTTGGCTTTAGGTAAAACAGTCCTAATTGGTTTACCGATTATGCTCACTGGGACACTCATTTTAATATTAGGCGTTGTCTGGCAAACCTATTTAATTCCTTGTTTGCTTACGGGTATGACACTCATTTGCTTTGGTGAAGGAATTAGCTTTTCAGTGTTGTACCGTTTTGCACTGATGTCATCTGAAGTATCAAAAGGAACTGTGGCTGCCGCTGTTTCAATGCTATTGATGACGAGCTTTTTTGCAATGATTGAGTTGGTGCGTTATTTCTATACTCAATTTCATTTATGGGCTTTTGTCTTATCTGCTTTTGCATTTATTGCGCTGTGGTTTACTCAGCCACGTTTAGCTTTAAAACGGGAAATGCAGGAAAGAGTTGCCCAAGACTTACATTAAAAAAATACCGGAATATATATTCCGGTATTTTTTATCATTCTTGTAACATTTTTTCCATCTCTTCGCGGTCTGCTTCATAGGTACAACCTAACAGTACCATTGGCTTTTTCCCTTTCATTTCTGATAAGTTCAAGTTGTGGTAAAAAGTAACTGAGTCTGAAGTTGCAGGTTCTGTTTTAACTGTACGTACCCCTCTAAACAAAGGAAGCATTGTAAAATCAGGATGCTGAGGAATATCAAATTTCTTTGAAAGTTGCTGAACATTTACATTACGAAAAACGGCAGTTATACCTTGACCAGCCAAAGCAATCTCGTTTGTCTTTAACCCAAATAGTTCAATAGGTTGATTGGTTTTATATAAATAAATGAAAGGTTGGTCTGAATCTTCAATTCTTTTAAAGCCAAGCGCTGTTAAATTTTCATCATATTCGGAAGCAAAATCTGAATAGGTCGAATAATCAGATTCACACTCAATAATCTTTTTTAAATCAGTCCTTTCAAATGCATAAGAACTACTACTCAGCAGTATTAAAATCAAAGAAAGAATCGAAGGAATTTTTGGGAAATGCATTTTTATCCTCAATAAAAACTCTATGTTTATTTAATCTCTTGTTCTAAAAGTTTGCCTTTAAGGGTTAATAATTCAGGCAAGGTTTCTAATAGTAAACTCATTTGTTTTAAAACAAGAGTGTAGCTTTCTGAAAAGTGCTCATGAGTTGTTAGACTTTGAATTTGCTTCAAAGTTTGCTCAAAAAAATTAAAATCAACAGAAGCTTGTTCAAATAAACTTTGGTTAAGGATTTGCTGACAATCCAGTAAGAGCTGTAATACCTGTTGATCCTCAATTTTTTGTCTTTGGCTACCTAATGCTGCGACATAACTCAACTGGCTATGACTATAAACCAGATAGCGAAAGGCGTAATGAATCAGTTCTGGTTTGGGATTGGGCTCAGCACTTAAGCTCGAAATCATATTCGACAGCTCAATTTGTGCGTTATGTGCAGCACGGCGAATTCTGCGATATTCAATGTCCTGATTTTTACCATGTTGGTATTGCTCAACAATTACATTGAAATAATCCAGTGTGGCTTGGCTACTTTTTTTAATATTGTTTGGAATATTACGGAAGTTCCAGTCTGGCCATATAAAGTTGACAGCAAGCCAAGCAATAAAGCAGCCTAATAACGTGTCAATTAGGCGAGGTAAAATAATACTGAAACCTGCGCCTTTTAAGTTGAAAATGAGCAATACCATTAAGGTTGCCATCAGCGTTGCCAAGGCGTATTTCTTCTGACGTAAGTAGAAAAAGCTAACTCCACAAATAATGGTAAGAATGAGCTGACCTTCAATACTTGGAACAAAATATAAAATAGGGATACCCAATAAAACGCCAAGTAAGGTTCCAATTGTTCTGAGTTTTAAACGGCTTTTCGTTGCAAAGTAAGTAATTTGGCAAACAAATAAACTGGTGAGCAAAATCCAGTAACCGTGCTGGGCAAAAGGTAGCAGTGAAATGCCGTAACCTGCTGCAAACACAACGGCAATTCGTATGGCATGTCTGAACAGAGCCGATTGTGGAGTCAGTTGCTGGCGAATTTTTAAAATAAGGTCAGAAAAATCTTGAATATCGTCATCAAGTAAATTGAGATGATCTTGCTTGTTTTGACTGAGCGTTTCATTAAACGGTTGAGCATATTGAAGTTGTTCAAACTGTTCATGCATGCCTTGTAAATTATTAAAAATCAGCTTTAAGTTTTTAACTTCAAAATTTTGTGGATGCTGTTGTATCCAGTCTTTTAATGAACTTTCCAAATGGTTTAAAACAATTTGTCCTTCTTGAGAAGACTGATATTGCTGGTTATGCAAAATACATTGTGCTAAATCATGGCAAGCTTGAGCTTGTAAACGGAGATTTTTTTGAAAACGAAAAATGAGATCACTACGGCTAAAATTTTGTTGAATATGTTCATAGTGTAGATAGTTAGAGGTGGCCTGCTCATGTATATCGCGAGCAAAAAAGTACAGGTTTAACCAGTAAATACTTTTATTACTCACTCGTGATGCCTTAAGGCGAGTAAGCAGAGAGCTACGTATTTGGTTAAGACTTTGCGCGACTTGCGTATTTTGTAGTGATAATTCAAATAAAAGCTGTTCAACATTTTCTTTATTATCGGGATCGAACAAGCGTGCTTTAGCTTGAAGTAAGGCAGAGATTTCTTCAAAAATTTGCGAAAGCTTATCTTGTAAAGGAAGTGTTGGTTTTAAAAGAAAAAATAAAATAGAAGTTAGACCATACCACAGTGCGCCATAGACAAAATAAGTAGGCTGTTGGTACCAGTGAGCATATTCTCCTAAACCAAACATGCTGTAAATCGAGAGTAAAATCGTACCAAAAGAAATGGTGGCGTAACGCTGGCCTAAGGCTCCCAATAAAATGAAACCAGCACTTGAAATTGAAAGATATAAAATAAATAAAAGTTTATAAGGTGCTAAAAAACCAAGAATAGTGCTGACAGTAAAAAAGAGTATGCAAACATAGAGCAAATTACGTAAACGGAGACTTAAGCGATCGTCAAAATCGGTAAGTGCAGCGGCAATCGCACCTAAGGTTACAGGAACGATGAGCTCGTTATGGCCCAACCACAGTAAACCTAAAGTTGTGCCTGTAAGTACAATTAAAATTTGCAGACAGTAAATTAAAATTGAATTCGCTTTAAAACGATTAAATATTTGAGTCAAATAATTCACGGTTTTTTTCTAAATGATAGGGGGCGTGACTAGGGATATTTAAATTTTTTATTACTTGAAAAATATTATGCGCTTTATCTAAAAAAGTCAGTTAATTTTTTAAGATTTTATAATAATTAAGTGAACTAAACTGCTTAATAAAATAGCAAAATTGTGGATATCTTTTTAGATACCCACAATATGAAAATAATAAGTTATTGGATTACACCACAGGCAATTCGTGCTCCGCCACCACCTAAAGGTAGAGGAGAATCTGAATAGTTATCTCCGCCAGCATGGATCATGATGGCGCGACCTTGAATGTCCGCAAGTTTTAAACGTGGTGCAATAACAGCGGTGGTAGCTACACCATTATTATCAACAACCAATGCTGGTAAGTCACCCAAGTGTCCTGTAGTTGGCGTACCATGATGTGGTGCTTGATTAGGGTTATAGTGGCTACCCGCAGCTAAAGCGGCACCTGGTTTTCCATCTTTAACAGCAGGGTCGCACGATGCATTTTCATGAATATGGAAACCGCGAGTACCGCTTGGTAAATCTGCTAAAGCAGGGGTAATAATCAGGCCTTTATCACTGTCTTGAAAGCTAATTGTCCCGATTTTTTTACCAATCCCATTGGCTGTTACTTCATTCACATCGACTACTTTTTTGGTGTGCATTGTGGTTAATGCATGCGTCGTATCTGAAACAGTTTTGCTGACCGTGCTACAACCAACTGTTAATAAGGCTGTCAGTGCACATATTGCACTCATTTTATTTAATAATGGCATTATTGGATGTCCTTATAGATATAAAGCTGATTTTTTTATTCAAACAAATGCTCGTTAAGCCTACAAGTTAATTTAAATAGTCACTTTGTATCCTGAAACATTTTTAAATCATTGGCTTAATTTTGAGATGGTGGTAAATCATCATCCGAATCATAAATCATAGTGGTTTTTGGCATTGGTTCAGGATCAATGGTTTCATGGAGCCATTCGCGCCAAATCGCTAATAGAACGGCTAAAATAACTGGCCCAATAAATAAACCAACTAAACCAAAACTCGCAATACCACCTAATACACCAAACATAATGAGTAAAAACGGAATTTGGGTTGCACCAGAGATCACAAGAGGGCGAATCACATTGTCCGAACTACTTACAATAAGAACACCCCATAAAACTACGCCAATGGCTTCCATAGTTTGCCCTTGAGAGAACAACCATAGGCCAACGCCTAAATAGGAAACAGGAGTGCCAAAAGGAATGAGTGCTAATAAGAATGTTGCAATCGTGAGTACCATTGGATTTGGTACACCCGCTACGAAATAACTTAATCCTGCAAGCACAGCTTGAGCAATCGCAGTTAAACCCACACCGTAGACAACAGCACGAGTTGTTTCTGAAATTGTATCTAGATAATGATGAATACGTGGACCGATCACCATTTCTAAGGCTTTACTTACTTGAGTTAAAATGGTGTGACCATCACGATAAAAGAAGAAAAGCGTTAAAATTGCGAAACCAAGTTTGACAATATTTTTACTAATTTCATTGAGTAATACGCGACCATAACTTAAATGGCTTTGAACCCAAGCTGCAATACTTTGAATTGTACTATTGGGGTCGGTATTTATGTCGTTTAGTGTTCGGCTTATTTCTTTACCGACAAAAGGTAAGTTTTTAATGAAGTCAGGTACGCTTAAATGGCCCGAAAAAACTTGGCGTTGCAAGTCGAAATAAAGATTACGGCCTTCGTGCTGCAAAATAAAAATAGCGCATGTGAGTGGAACGCCCACAATTAAAATGACTAAGCTAATCATCAATGAGGCATTCAAATTATGACGGTTTTCACCAAAAAAACGCTGGATTCTTAAATAAATAGGCCAAGTCATGTAGGCAATAATCGCAGCCCAAACTACAGGTACAATAAAGTACTTCAGGATGTTAAATCCTAAAAACATCAGGATAAAAAACAACCCAAACAATAAAACGCGCTGTAAAGTAGGAGCGTATTGATGCACGAACAAAAATTCTCTAATTTTTTAAATAGGATGAGGCCATATTAACTGAAAAATGACCTGAGGCAAATTTTAGGCAGAAATGCTAATGTACACATTTCTGCTCAACAAAAATAAAAAGTTATTTTTAGAACCACTCAGATTTATCTTCAATCAGTTTATTTAAAAGTGGCTGCCATTGAGTTTGAATAGCAATAAAGTTTTTTTGTGGTTTATCAAACACACTCAAACCTTGCATTGCTAAACTGCCATAAGCACTACGCTCTGCAATCCACGCAATCGGTTCATGTTCGATTTTTTCAAAAAATTGCTGAATGTCTTTTGAACTGGCGCTATTCGGTTTAACTCGATTTGCAAGCAGTAAAATTTGTACCTTACCTTTGCGTATACGCTTAATATCTTGCAAATGCTTGAGAAAACGACGTGTACTATCGATATCAAAAAACGAAGGCTGAAGTGGTGTAATAATGGCATGAGCTTCGCTGACTAACTGCTCAGCGTGATCGCCTGAAAGAGCGCCTGGTGCATCAATAATTAAATAATCTAAATTTTTCGGCGCGTCGCCAATCGATTTTTCATGACGCCAATCTAGGCTTTGAATCGCAGCTACATTTTCTGGACGTTGCTTCAACCATTGTAAAGAAGATTTTTGGTTATCAGAATCTGCTAATGCTACTTTATATCCTTTTTGTGCCAAAGCTGTTGCCAACGTAATGGCTGTCATGGTTTTTCCGCATCCGCCCTTTTGATTTGCAATAAGTATCGTTTTCATAAATCCAATTATTTTCAGCAGCACATGTGTTTATGTTTTATACCTTAGCATCTTTTTATGCGAAGTAGATGACCACCTTTGACAAAAGTTTAAGCTACTCCGTAATTTTAGATATGATTGCTCATCTAACGCGATGATATGTATTTGTTAAGGAAAATTTATGTCCGTATGGCTGGCCATGCTTATAGGTGCTGGTATTGGTATTATTATTACTACACTCATTTTATCAAATACTCGTAATGGTCGAATTAAGGCCGAATACGAGCAATATATTGCGGAGTTAGAGCTTGAGCATCAACAGGCATTAGCACAAGCACAAAAGAGAAGTGTGAATACAAGCCGCGCCGTATTAAAAGGTAAAATGGCAGAACAATTCGCGCCGATTTTGCCTGAGTTTCAATACTTGCCGAGTGATGCCAAGTTCTTGGGTGATCCAGTTGATTACGTTATTTTTGATGGCTATACCGATTTTAGAGATGGGGACGGGACTGCCGAGGATATCCAGATTATTTTACTTGATATAAAAAGTGGGGGAGCGCGTTTAACCAAAGGGCAGCAGGCAATTGCTCAAGCAATAAAAGAAGGAAAGGTTCGTTTTGAAACGTTACGAATTGATTTTGAAGATTAACATTCAGTTTAATTAGGCACAAAAATAGACGAAATTGATCTGTATTGTTACTAAATTCCGATATTTTTTTCATCGCTTAGCGCTACCATAAATTGGAGATCTACTGTATTTGATCTAGCAATATTTGAGGTATAAAGCGATGAAAAAACAACATGTAATGATAGGCTTATTGGCCCCTTTATGTATTAGCTCAGCTTTTGCTTCGACGACCTCTACTTCTGGTGAATACAATATTGCAAATGGTCTGTTACCGATTGAAAAAGATCAGTCAATTTCTGTGTTACAACCATTTCAAGGCAATTTTAGAATTTTAGGTTCAAAAATTTATAAAAATGATGAACAAGCTAAGTTTTCACCGATTGATTATGCGGTAAGTTGGGGACTGTTTGCTCAACCAGATATTGCTCGTACTATTTCAGTTAAACAGTATGACCGCTATTTGAACTGGAAAATGAGTAAGCTTCCTGTACCTGCTGAGCAAGCCATGCAAATGGTGTCTAATATGCACATCATTCCTGCAAGCCCTGAGATTGCTCAACAAATTAAACAAGTTAAACGCGGTGACTTGGTATACCTCAAAGGTGAGTTGGTTGAAATTAAAGACAAAAATTTAGTTTGGCGATCATCTTTAACCTCAACTGATACAGGTGATGGTGCGTGTGAGTTATTCCGTGTTCAAGCAATTCACTGGGTTGAAAAACAAAATATATAAATTAAAAAGCCTTCTTAATCAGAAGGCTTTTTATTGCACGCTATAAAATTAATGCTGCTGCGAAGCTTTCCAGTATTTCAACTGGTTCTGTGCTTGTAAGTAGTCAGCCAGTTGATTGACCTGTTCATCTTTATTGGCTTGTTTATCATTGATATGTTTTTCTTGGTTTTCCCAATATTGATAAAGCAAGCCTTGAATATAACGACCTTGTTCAGTTTTTAAGTCGAGGTCTTTTAACATAGTCAATGCTGAACGAACATTATCAAGTGTACGTTTCTGTTCAAACTCTGTGGTGAGTGTACCTGCCGCATGCATTTTTTCTAGCTCAGTTTCCATTTCATCACTCATTTCAGTAAAGCGATGGTCATAGTCCTCTAATAATGCAATGTCATGCGCATCGTCAGCAGTGGCTGCGAACTTTTTAACAGGTCTTTCATTGAGCTTTTCCATCACCTGATCGGTAGATGAATTTGTCTGATGTTGTTCGGTCTTTGCTGGCTCATCTGCTTTTTTACAAGCAGTCAATAATAGGCTGGAGCTGAGCAAAGACATTAAGATGATATGAGGCGTTTTTTTAAACATAGCTTTCAACCGAACCTATTCTCTATGATTTGACGATGTACTTTTCTGAAAGTGATATGCATATGTGACATATGGAAAATCAATCTGATCTTGTGGGCCTAGCCCTGTAAAATCATAAACAATTTTCTCAAACTGAGCTTTGAGCTGTAATTGATCTTTTTCGGTCATTGCTGCAATAAAACTTGTAGAGAGTAATCTTTTACTCACGACATGTTCGACAGTACCATGCTGTGATTGCGAAAAAGTTTCTAAGCTATCAAAAGTAAATAAATTTTGATTTTCAAAAACCTTTTTCCAGTTTTCACTATGGTAACGCGGTGTATTACCTTCAAGGGGTAGCAAAAAATCTGCTAAGGCTTTTACCCAGTTTGTACGTTCATCACGCTGGTTCCACACGAGTCCCAAATGTCCTTGCGGTTTTAATATTCGATGGATTTCAGTCAGTGTTTCCATGTTGTCAAACCAATGGAAAGATTGAGCGCAAATGACCGCATCAATTTGTTGATCATCTAGCGGAATAGCATGGCTAAACGCCTGTAAAGTTTTAATATCAGTATAGGCTTGCTGAAGCTGTTGTAACATCTCGCCAATTGGCTCTACTGCAAGAATATCTGCATGGGTTTGTTTTAAGTAGGGTAAGAATTTGCCAGTACCTGAGCCAAGATCAATAACAGTAGAATTTTCATGTATTTGGAGGCGTTCTTGCAGCCAACTGACTATTTCTGCTGGATAATTCGGTCTAACTTGCTGATAAAGCTCCGCAGCGGAGCTGAAGCCTTTTTGAGCGGCAGGATGTAAGGATTGTGTCATATTTTGCGCTTTTTAATCTGACTGGCATCTATAAAATAAGATACTCCGCAATCATAAATTGGCAAAACACCTATTTTGTTTCATTTTTGACGATATATGTGGGAGTAAATTTTCTTTCGGTGTGAGCATGGATAAGCAAATTATTTTTGAAGACGAACACATTAGAGCCATTTTTTTACAAGGCAATTCTAATACATTAGTTCTCTCTTTTGGCGATTTGATTACCCGAGCGAGTGGCTTATCTATCAATGCTGAAAAGTCTCTAATAAAGTACCAATACAATGTTATTGGGATTATGCCAAAACAAAAATCGTGGTTCCCAAAAGCCAGTATGGTTGAAATGGCTAAAGCCATTTTGCCTATTATTCAGCGTTTTAATAATATTGTAGGTTATGGCGGCTCAATGGGCGGCTATGCAGCAATCAAATATTCGAATCTTTTAAACATGAATCGAATCGTTGCATTTGTACCTCAGTATTCAATTGACCCTGAACAAGTTGAAGACCGACGTTATGCTGAATTCTTTGATGCTGTCGCAAATAAAGACATGCAAATTCAGCAGCAAAATGTAGATGCAAGTCGTGAATATATTATTGTTTATGACCCTTACTTTGCCGTCGATCGTGAACATTACTTAAAAATAAAAGAAATGTTGCCAAGTTTACATACGGTTCATTTGCCTTTTACGGGACACGAAGCTTTATCTGTATTGGCGAGTTCAAGTCTTTTACATGATTTTATTGAACATGAATTTGATGAAACATATTTCTATCAACACGTTCGTAAAATTAAAAAACAAAGTAAATTCTATTATCGTAATGTACTTGCCAATGTGCTGACTTATCATGACAGTATGTTATTGAAAATTTTACGTCAAAATGATTTTCAATTAGATGAGCGTTATTTAGATAACCCGCTCAAGCAAGCGATTACACGTAGTCTTGTAAAAACAAAGCAGGCGACTGAGCAAGATTTCCAAAAACTTGGAATTAAAATTCAGTACAGCCAGCAAGTTGTAAGCTCTAACAAAGGCTTGCAGACTCACTCTGGTACAGTCTTAGTATTCAATTTAATTAATTTAAAACTTGAAAGCTATGCTGTAGATGTGTTGTT
Organism: Acinetobacter sp. H1(2024); assembly: GCF_046557555.1. NCBI lineage: Bacteria > Pseudomonadati > Pseudomonadota > Gammaproteobacteria > Moraxellales > Moraxellaceae > Acinetobacter > Acinetobacter sp. H1(2024). The sequence goes on along the minus strand of NZ_JBKGFO010000003.1, from coordinate 122,373 downwards.
CGCAAATACATCGTATCTGATTCCGATTGTGGCAGAGCAGACCGGAGTTGCACACATTGAATTAAATAATGAAATTTATTTGTTAGGTATGAATGACCGAAAAATTATTAAATTATTTAAACAAGGTGATGCATTAAGCTCGGATATGAGTCCATTTGTCATTAAACAATATTCTGATTTTTTTGCATTGAGCTACAAGCAATTCAATTTAGATTGTGATGAACAAGGCGTTTGTGACTACATTGAAGGTTCAGTTCAACCATCGCAACAATTTGTACTGACCCGTTTTTAATTTAATTTACTGATTAAATAAAGCCCAAATCATCAAATTTGGGCTTTATTTTTTGCTCAAAAAATATTTTTTTATTAATTTATTTGTATGTAAAATTAAAAATCATTATTTAAATAAATAGTGGGACTAATTTTTAAATAAAGATAGAACTAAAAATAGTCATGATAAATTAAGTGAAAAATTATTATATTTAAAAATTAATGGTTTTTGTTGGCACATAAATTAAATAAATAGTATGGGGTTAATTAAAATACAATCTTTGCTTTTGTATTTTTTAATATATTGTTTTTTATATCTATTTTATTTTTAATAATAATGGTTGCTTAAAATATCTTCACTATTCAAAGATAATTGCATATTTATTTTTTTCTCCTAAAATGATTTTTTACTAAATTGTCGTTACAGTTTTTTATATGCAATCATTAAATTATCGGAATAATGATGCATCGCAACATGGAAGTTCTGCACCTTTGAAACGAGCAATGAGTACTCGGCATTTGGTGATGATCTCCCTTGGCGGTGCCATAGGTACAGGTCTTTTTTTAGGGTCTGGCGACGTAATTGCTCAAGCAGGCCCAATTGGTGCAATTATCTCTTATTTCTTGGGCGGTTTGATTGCCTACACTGTTATGCTCTGTCTTGGTGAGCTAGCAGTTCATGTGCCTGAGTCAGGTTCTTTTGGTGAATATGCACGGCGTTATATTGGCCCGGGCACAGGTTATATGATTACCTGGTTATATTGGCTAACTTGGACTGCCACTTTAGGAACTGAATTTACTGCCGCAGCTTTACTGGTTAAGGAATGGTTTCCTACCACTTCTGTTTGGGCATGGACTTTGTTTTTTGGTGGACTCGTCTTTTTCCTTAATATTAGTTCAACGCGTTTATTTGCTGAATCTGAGTTTTGGCTTGCTCTTATTAAAGTTATAACAATTATTGTCTTTATTACTTTGGGTTTATTGGCAATTTTTGGTTTTATTCCTTATCACGGGCATGAAACAGCGCCATTGTTTAGTAATTTGACTGCTCAAGGTTGGTTTCCGCACGGGTTATTTCCAATTTTCACAACCATGCTGATAGTAAACTTTGCTTTCTCTGGAACTGAGCTTATTGGTGTGGCTGCGGGTGAAGCAGAAGATCCAGCGAAGACTGTTCCTAAAGCAATTAATGCAGCAATTTGGCGCTTACTTATATTTTTTGTAGGGACAATTGTTGTTATTTGCTCTTTGCTTCCATTTCATCTTGCAGGTCTTAATGCAAATGATGTGAGCAGTAGTCCATTTGTGACAGTATTTAATTACATTGGTATTCCGTATGCAGAAGATATTATCCGTTTCGTAATTATTACGGCTCTACTTTCTGCAGCTAACTCTGGTTTGTTTGCTGCTTCACGTATGATGTGGTCGCTTTCAGCAAAAAATCAATTACCTAAAATTTTCGCTAAACTCACACCATCTGGAACACCTATTGTTGCCATTATTGTGACCATGTTTGGTGCTATTCCCGGATTGCTTTCAGAACAGTTTGCGCCAGAAACAATTTTCAAAAATTTACTAGGTGTTGCTGCTTTTACAATGGTGGTGGTGTGGATCGCAATTTGCGTTTCACAATTTAACTTCCGTAGACAATGGTATAAGGCAGGCAAAACAGCAAAAGATTTACGTTTCGCTGCGCCACTTTTTCCGCTTACTCCAATTGTAGGTGGTCTATTTTGTATTGTTACCTGTGTGAGTATGGTATTTGATCCATCAATGCAAGCTGGTTTCGTTTGTTGTTTAATTTTTATCGTCTTATGCTATCTCAGTTATTTTATCTTTTATCGTAAGAAAGAGATTGCTCAGAACTAAGCTTGGTTAAGTTGAAAAAGGTTCCTCAAGGGACCTTTTTTTATGTCTAAAAATTGAGCTTGGCCCTGATGTTTTATGTATTTTCTTTAAAAATGTTTTTTTTATTTTAATAAAAAAATCAAATAATGATTCATAAATTAACCATTTGTCGGAATGTTATTAATAGCTAATTATTATAAGTTTTTGAATAAGTATATGTTTAACATGGTTATTTAATATTAAAGAAATTTTTATATTTCATTTTTTGTTTTAAATTAAATCAAACTAAAAAAATATTATGAAATTTTCTGCAAGTTTTGAGTGTTTTTTGAAATTTTTGGTTAATTAAGTTATTGTTATTAAATGGTAATTTTTTGATCATTTTTAATTTTAATATTTTTTTAATTTCCATAAAATAAAATGATCATGGTCAAAGGTGTTTTTTAGATTGGTTACTTTTTTATTATAAAAAAGATGAGAAATTGATTATTTTTTCTCTGCTTGTTTATTTTAAAATGTTCTAAATTACCTTGCTCTGTGCTATATTTACTTAAAGATTTTATGTCTATATGAAAGCATCAATTATCTGCTTGAGTACCGATATAAAGCTTGCAGTATTAATGAACAATTTTTATTTAAAAAGACTAATGGAGGGATCTATCGATTAGTCAAAAATAATTTTATGGACTTATGGTTTTTCGGTTTATGAACCCGAGTTCTTTTTAACTCCCAAACGGTTGTATCACCTCTTTTGTACTTATTTCCAATCGGCTTGTTTGAGTTGGTTGCGGTGGACTTTTGCTTTTATAAAAACGTTTTATAAACAGCAGATGAGGCAAAAGAAAGATTGTAAAAGATATCGATATATAAAAGTAAATCGTACTTTTGATATCACAAGATGGAATTTAAAGGGTCTAAAGCTTTAAAAGGGCTGAAGATTTTATAAATAAATCAAAACATTGTTATTGCAAGGTTTTGGTTGCTGAATAATAAAGACTGCGGATTTATCACATCTGAGTCTGTATAGGTAGATAGGAAAAAAGATGTCAGATCTTTCATACGTAAACGAACATAGCGATGCATGGCAAACTTACTTGGCACAAATTGACCGTGTTGCTCCGTACTTAGACCACTTAGCTGAGTTTATCGATACATTAAAACGTCCAAAGCGTGCGCTTATTGTTGACGTGCCAATCGTAATGGATGACGGTTCTATTCAGCACTTTGAAGGCTACCGTGTACAACACAACTTGTCTCGTGGTCCTGGTAAAGGTGGTGTACGTTACCATCCAAACGTTGATTTAAATGAAGTTATGGCGTTATCTGCATGGATGACAATTAAAACTGCTGTATTGAACTTGCCATTTGGCGGTGCAAAAGGTGGTATCCGTGTTGACCCACGTAAACTTTCAAATCGTGAATTAGAACGTTTAACTCGCCGTTATACGACTGAAATCGGTCACATTATCGGGCCTCAAAAAGATATCCCGGCTCCAGACGTTGGTACAAATGCCAATATCATGGGTTGGATGATGGATACTTACTCTACAAGCCAAGGTTATACAGTAACTGGTGTTGTAACTGGTAAGCCAGTTCACTTAGGTGGTTCTTTAGGTCGTGTTAAAGCGACTGGTCGCGGTGTATTCGTTACAGGTCGCGAAGTAGCTGCAAAAATCAATTTACCAATTGAAGGCGCGAAAATCGCTGTTCAAGGTTTTGGTAACGTAGGTAGTGAAGCTGCTTTCTTGTTTGTTGAATCAAAAGCAAAAATCACTCACGTTCAAGATCACACTGGCACAATTTTCAATGCTGACGGTATTGATCTTGTTGCATTACGTGAACACGTAAATGCAAACCAAGGTGGTATTGGTGGTTTCGCTGGCGCGCAAGCAATTGCTGATGAAGATTTCTGGACTGCAGATGTAGACATCATTATTCCTGCTGCGTTAGAAGGTCAAATCACAGTTGAACGTGCTGAAAAACTTAAAGCTAAGTTGATTTTAGAAGGTGCGAACGGCCCGACTTATCCTAAAGCTGAAGATATTTTAGTTGAGCGTGGCATTGTTGTGGTTCCTGACGTGGTATGTAACGCCGGCGGTGTAACTGTAAGTTACTTCGAATGGGTTCAAGACATGGCGAGCTACTTCTGGACCGAAGAAGAAATCAACGAGCGTTTAGACAAGTTGATGGTTCAAGCTATGCATGACGTTTGGAATACAGCAAACAGCAATGCTTGTACTTTACGTACAGCAGCTTACATCTTGGCATGTGAGCGTATCTTAAAAGCTCGTAAAGAACGCGGTATTTTCCCAGGCTAATCTGAGAAAATTACCTTTTAGAAAAAGTGGGCTGAGTAAATATAAAGGATGTTATAGAGTTATTTTCTCGGTCCCTTTTTCTAAATAAATTAAATAAAAGACAGTAAGACAGATTAAATAAATTAAATAGATACTGAGGTAAGCATGGAACAGCCAATTTCTGTAACTCGAAGCAACTTTAATGACTGGATGGTTCCAGTTTTTGCACCGGCAAATTTCATTCCGGTACGTGGTGAAGGTTCACGTATTTGGGATCAAGAAAATAAAGAATATATCGATTTTGCAGGCGGGATTGCAGTAAACGCATTAGGTCATGCGCATCCAGTGGCAGTAAATGCATTAACAGAACAAGCAACAAAACTTTGGCATGTCGGTAATGGTTATACCAATGAACCAGTTCTACGCCTTGCTAAACAACTCACTGAAAATACATTTGCAGACAAAGTATTCTTCTGTAACTCAGGTGCAGAAGCGAATGAAGCAGCATTAAAGCTTGCTCGTAAAGTTGGACTCGACAGCGGTGTTGCAGGCAAAAGTGGCATTGTGGCATTTAACAATGCGTTCCACGGTCGTACCTTATTTACCGTTTCTGCAGGTGGTCAGCCAAAATATTCACAAGATTTCGCACCACTTCCAAATGGTATCAACCATGTTGCCTTTAATGATTTAGAAGCTGCAAAAGCAGCCATTAACGAACAAACATGTGCAGTCATTGTTGAGCCGATCCAGGGTGAAGGTGGCGTTATTCCTGCTGACATCGAATTTTTAAAAGGTTTACGTGCACTGTGTGATGAGTTCGGTGCCTTACTTATTTTTGATGAAGTACAAACTGGTGTAGGCCGTACAGGTTCACTTTATGCTTACATGAACTCAGGTGTTACTCCGGATATTCTTACCACTGCAAAAGCATTAGGCGGTGGTTTCCCTGTGGGTGCAATGTTAACAACTGATAAATTTGCTCCGCATTTTTCAGTGGGTACACATGGTACAACTTATGGTGGTAACCCGTTGGCAAGTGCAGTTGCTGGCGCAGTATTTGAGTTTATTAATACACCAGAAGTGCTTGATGGTGTAAAACACCGTCATCAATATTTCCTTGATGCATTAAATACTTTAAATGCTGAATATCAAGTTTTTGATGAAATTCGTGGTCAAGGATTATTGATTGGTTGCGTATTAAAAGCTGAATATGCTGGTAAAGCAAAAGACATTACGACTTGGGCAGGCGAAGAAGGATTACTTGCTTTAATTGCTGGACCAAACGTGGTTCGTTTTACTCCATCTCTCATTATTCCTGAACAAGATATTGATGAAGGGATTGCTCGTTTAAAAAGAGCTTTGGCAAAGTTGGCTAAATAAAAAAAAGGAAAGCTAGCCATGATGATCGTCCGTCATGCCGAGTTTCGAGACCTTGAAGATATTTATAAATTAGCAGGTAAGTCAGGTGTTGGCCTGACTTCCTTGCCACAAAATATGGATACGCTTTCGGCTCGAATTTCACGTACTCGCAATACTTTAAATGGTAATGTCCATAAGAGCGAACAAGGTTATTTGTTTGTTCTTGAAGATACAGAAGCTCAACGTGTTATTGGGGTAAGTGCAATTGAGGTTGCTGTAGGTTTAATTGAGCCTTGGTACAACTTTCACGTGGGTACTCAAGTTCACGCTTCAAAAGCATTAAATGTCTACAAATCATTACCGACATTATTTTTAAGTAATGACAGAACGGGAAGCAGTGAGCTCTGTACATTATTTTTAGATCCAGAACGTCGTGAGAATCAAAACGGTAAATTTTTATCAAAAATCCGTTTTATGTTTATTGCTGCTTTTAAGCAATATTTCGAGAAAAAACTCATTGCTGAAATGCGTGGTTTCTCTGATGAAAATGGATGTTCGCCTTTCTGGGATGCGATTGGACACCATTTCTTCAATATGGATTTCTCCACAGCAGATTATTTAAGTGGAATTGGTCAAAAAGTTTTTATTGCGGAACTTATGCCACGTTTTCCAGTTTATGTAGACCTCTTGCCAAAAGACGCGCAAGAAGTAATTGGAAAAATGCATCCACATACTCTGCCTGCTTATCATGTGCTTGAGTCGGAAGGTTTACGTTATCAAGGATATGTCGATATTTTTGATGCAGGCCCAACGATTGAAGCCAATATTGATGAGTTGCGCGCAGTAAAAGAAAGCCAATTTTTAACTGTCAAAATTACAAATGACGCAACGGTAGGTAAAACACAATACCTTGTTGCCAATGATAATTATCACGACTATCGAGCCATGTTAATGAAGCTTGATCTCGTAGATAGCACTCTAAATTTAACCCATGAACAAGCTGAGAAACTCGGTGTACAAGAAGGCCACGCTGTTCGTGTGTTATCACTAAATCCTATGGAAGTATCCTGATGTCAAACTCTTTATTTATAAACGGTGTCTGGTTACAAGGCAGCGGTACAACATTTGTAAAAACAAATCCGGTTGATAACCAAACTGTATGGTCAGGTGGTGAAGCTACGGCCGTTGATGTTGAGAAAGCTTGTCAAGCTGCACGTACAGCATTTCCTGCATGGGCACGTTTACCTCTTGCTGAGCGCGTAGCGATTGTAGAAAAGTTTGCAAAGCTGCTTGAAGAAAATAAAAAACATTTAGCAGAAGTCATTAGCCAAGAAACTAGCAAACCTTTTTGGGAAACCTTAACTGAAGTTCAATCTATGATTGGCAAAGTTGCGATTTCGATTCGTGCTTATCACCAGCGGACTGGTGAAAGCTCAACTGAAATGGCAGATGGTGTGGCATCTTTACGTCACCGTCCACATGGTGTACTTGCAGTTTTTGGTCCATATAACTTCCCGGGCCATTTACCAAACGGACATATTGTTCCTGCATTACTTGCGGGCAACACAGTTGTATTTAAACCAAGTGAATTAACACCTTGGACTGCTGAAGAAACTGTAAAACTTTGGCAACAAGCTGGTTTGCCAAATGGCGTGATGAACTTGGTACAAGGTGGTCGTACTACTGGTGAAGCGCTGGCTGCTTCACATGAAATCGATGGTCTACTGTTTACCGGAAGTGCAAACACTGGTTATCACTTGCATAAGCAAATGGCAGGTGCGCCTGAGAAAATTCTTGCACTTGAAATGGGTGGCAATAATGCATTGATTATTGATGAAATTGTTGATGTCGATGCTGTAGTTAATCTGGCTATTCAATCTGCATTTGTTTCGGCAGGTCAGCGTTGTACATGTGCGCGCCGCATCTTGGTAAAAAATGGTGCTGAAGGTGATGCATTTATTCAACGTTTTGTTGAGGTTGCTAAGAACTTGAAAGTGGGTCGCTGGAACGATGAACAACAGCCATTTATGGGTGGTGTAATTTCATCAGTTGCTGCAACAAACATGATGAATGCTCAGCAAAAGTTACTTGAACTGGGTGCAAAAAGTTTATTAGCAATGACTCGTCCACAAGAAGACAGTTCGCTACTGACCCCGGGCATTGTTGATGTAACAGGTGTTGCGGGTATTCCAGATGAAGAATATTTTGGCCCGCTTACGACCATTCAACGTTATGACAGCTTTGATGAAGCATTGAAAATTGCTAATGCAACACGTTTCGGCTTGTCAGTTGGTTTGGTTTCTCCAAAACGTGAACTGTTTGATGACTTACTCATTGAAGCACGTGCCGGTATTGTGAACTGGAATAAGCCATTAACAGGTGCTTCAAGTGCCGCACCATTTGGTGGTGTTGGAGCTTCAGGCAACCACCGTGCAAGTGCATTTTATGCTGCTGACTACTGCGCTTGGCCAATGGCTTCACTTGAAAGTGAAAGTTTAAGTTTGCCAGAAAAATTATCTCCAGGGATTGTGTTGCCTTAAACACTAGGGAAAGAAAAAATGAAAGGATATGAAGTAAATTTCGATGGTTTAGTGGGACCAACACATCACTATGCGGGTTTGTCTTTTGGTAATGAAGCATCAACCAAAAACCGCAATAATACCTCGAACCCAAAATTAGCGGCGAAACAAGGCTTATTAAAAATGAAAGCCTTGGCTGATATGGGAATGAAACAAGGTGTACTTGCTCCGCATGAACGTCCACATGTTCCAATGTTACGCCGTTTAGGTTTTACAGGAGATGACATTAGTGTTGTTGCTCAAGCAATGCGTCATTCACCTGAACTGTTATCATCTTTAAGCTCAGCTTCTCCAATGTGGACTGCAAATGCTGCGACAGTTTCACCTTCGGCTGATAGCCAAGATGAGCGCGTGCATTTTACTGCGGCTAACCTGAACAATAAATTTCACCGTTCAATTGAGGCTGAAACTACAAGCCAAGTTTTACAAGCCATCTTTAAAAATGAACGTCACTTTGTACATCATGAAGCTTTACCACAAGTGGCTTTGTTCGGTGATGAAGGTGCGGCAAATCACAATCGTTTAGGTGGTGATTATGCTAAGCGCGGTGTTCAGGTTTTTGTTTATGGTCAACAACATTTAAATAATGGCTTACCGGGACCAAAGCGTTATCCAGCACGTCAGACGCGTGAAGCAAGTGAAGCAATTGCACGTTTGCACCGTTTAGATGATGCACATACGGTTTTTGTTCAGCAAAATCCGGATGTAATTGATCAGGGCGTTTTTCATAACGATGTGATCGCGGTAAGTAACCAACAGGTTTTATTCCACCATCAACATGCTTTCTTAAATCAAGATCAAGCTTTTGCTGAAATTCGTCAAAAAATGGCAAGCATTGGTGAAGATTTTATTTCGATTGAAGTGCCTGAAAACCGCGTTACTGTAGACGATGCTGTTGCTACTTATTTGTTTAATAGCCAGATTTTGACTCGTCCAGATGGTGGTATGACGATTGTTGTGCCAGAAGAATCTCGTCAAAATGCAGCAGTGTGGGGCTACTTGAACGATATGATTCAAATGAGCACACCAATTGATGCGATTCAGGTATATGACTTACGTGAAAGTATGCGTAATGGTGGTGGACCAGCATGTTTGCGTTTACGTGTGGCTTTGAACGAAACTGAATTAAATGCTGTAAATCCAAAAGTATTAATGAATGATCAATTGTTTGGAACGCTCAATCAATGGGTTGATAAACATTATCGTGATCGTTTAGCTCAAGAAGATTTAGCAGATCCGCACCTACTTATGGAAAGCCGTATGGCGCTTGATGAACTCACCAAAATTTTAGGTTTGGGTTCGGTTTATCCTTTCCAAAAATAATGAGGAGGTGACATGCAAGATTTTCTAGCATTAACCTTACAGGGCGAGCAGCCTACAACTCGCGAAGGAAAGCAAGAAAACTTTTCTTGGCGTTGGCTAGGTGAAGGACTTCTTGAGTGTACGCCACATGTACAGTACGACAAAGCTGTCGTACTGTCAGCTGGGGTACATGGTAATGAAACAGCACCAATTGAGTTGTTGTCTCAACTTTGCAACGATTTATTTGCAGGGCGTTTAAACCTTGCTGTGAGGTTGCTGCTTGTATTAGGTAATCCGTATGCAATGCGCCAAGGCAAGCGCTATGTATATGACGATGTAAACCGAATGTTTTGTGGTGGGTATAAAACTCTACCTGTAACAGAAGAGTCTAAGCGAGCTGCGGTTTTAGAGCAGGCAGTAGCCACTTTCTTTCAGGAAAGTGCGAGTAATGCTAAGCGCTATCACTATGATTTGCACACCGCAATTCGTGCTTCTTTGTTACCCACTTTTGCTTTATTGCCTTATCAAACACATGACTATGATGCTGATTTGACAGCGAGTCTTGAAGCTGCCGATTTAGATGCTCTGGTTTATCATCGTGCTGCGGGTAAAACATTTACACATTTTACCAGCGAGAGCTTTAAAGCTGCGAGTGCAACCTTAGAGTTAGGTAAAGCCTTGCCATTTGGACAAAATGACTTAAGTCAGTTTACTGCAATTGATGAAGTCATTCGTGATGTGGTTTCTGAACAAGTTTTACCGACGCGACATAAATCGAAAATTCGAGTGTTTCAGGTGTCTGATTCTTTAATTAAAAAAGATGAAGATTTTCAAATGAACTTATCGGCTGAGGCTCCAAACTTTTCGACATTTACGAAAGGTGAAATCATTACCATGCAACCTTCTGGGAATTATGTGGTTGAGCAAGATCAAGTCTGGATTTTATTTCCAAACCCAAATGTGAAAATTGGTTTGCGCGCTGGTTTGGTTTTAACTGAAACTCTTTAAATGTCTAATTTAAAGTAAATAAAAAAGGGCAATTGATTGCCCTTTTTTATTGCTAGCTTTAATTAGTTAGTACCGAAAAGACCTTTCATGAAAGATTTCTTTTCAGTTTTTTGGGTAGAGCCTTGAGCACCTGCATTTAAGTTTGCATTTGCACTAACTCCAACAGGGGCAACATTAACCCCAACGTTTACACCTGTTTGAGCATTAATCGCGTGCGCTGATTGAGCTGCATTTAATTTTGCTTGAGCATCAGCTTTGGTGTCAGCCACTATTTCTTTTTGCTCAGCTTGATTTTGAGCTACGCGAGCTTTAACTGCATCTACACGTGCTTGAGCATTAGCTTGTTTTTCAGCAGTAAACTCTTTTTGTTCAGCTTCATGTGCTGCTACTTTAGTTTTTACCGCATTTAAATGTGCTTTTGTATCAGCTTTCGCTTCAACGGTTAGATTTTTAGTACCGTTTGCAGCTTTAGTCGCTACATTTTTAGTACCTGTAGCAGCTTCGGTAGCAAAGTGTTTTGTACCATTTGCAGCTTTAGAAGAAAGTTCAGTCACTTTTCCAGTTGTTTTTTTAGTTGCTTTAACTGTAGTGTCAGCAGCAACATGACCAGCATGCTTTGCTGTGCTACCTACAGTATGTGCAGTACTTTTGACTGTGTTGGCTACGCCACTAACAAGACCACCCGGTTGTACATTTACTTGGGCAGAAGCGTCTGCATTAATGCCCCCACTTTGTGCAAAAATAGAAGCAGAGGCAAGAACACTTGCAGTCACGATAGCTGTTTTCATCATTTTCATTGCGATATCCTTCAAAGAATATACCTTTTTAGTGAGGTATTTCATAAACGCAATCGCATCATAGTCAAACCTTGCTTTGCTTAGGAATAGACTTCATCAAAACCTTACAACAGTATTACAGTCACTAAACACATGAGGGAGAAATTGTGGAGAAAAGAAAATATTAATAATAAAGTGAAATAGATATCGATATTTGACTGTTTAAAAAGCTAATAAAAAATAACTTCTCTCATTTTTTAGAAATACAAATATTTAAACTTATTCAACACGACCATTTTTTATATCTATAAAGAAGATTTTCTTTTCTTTTTTTAATCGAGATAACGGCATAGTTATTGCTTATTATGAGAATAAAGTGCTTTTTGGCACTTTTTTGAACCACATTCTGCCAGAAATATAAATGCACAGGGCAGAACAGTATTTTTGTTTATTCGGGAAAAAGAATTTTAGTGTTCCTCGGGCTTACATGTTTTATGAAATGAAATTTCACATGACATATATCCTAAGAAATAGCGCTTTATTTCGAATAATCAAAAATAAATAGAGATGTCTATAAACAAAAAAACAGAGATCTTAAATGATGAAAATTATTGCTTCCCTTGTCGTATTACTCGGCTTAGTCGCCGTTGTTCTCTATTTTAAGCCATCAAGCGGTGCATCAGATGTGATGAATTCTACTTTGCACAAGTCGAATCCATCGCAATCAGACACTTCATCTTTACATTCCCAACTTAAGGAGCCTGTTCAACCTAAAAATGTATCTTTAAATTCTACTCAACCTAAACCAGTATCCGCAGATACTGTTCCTTTATATGACACAAAAAGTGATCTTTCTATTCAACCGATTGATCCAGAAAAAGATCCTGCTAATGAAATTAAAACACTTTAAATAATCTAGTTTTCTTTATCCAAGAAATACTAGACGTTCAAATGTTCTTTACCAAAGAACTACGGAGAAAAATAATGCAAAGTAAAACGTTATTACTATTAGGTCTATCTACAATATTAAGTACAACAGCTTTCGCTCTTCCTTTGGATTCTAAGGGAGCCAAACAACAGCTAAATCAGGCAGCAAAACAAAAAGTGTTTCAGGGTAAAATCGATTTAGATGCCTTGGTCACCAATGAGTCTAATGACCTTATTGTTGAATATAATATTCCTACGGAAAGCGTGGCTACAGGTTTGGAACGGCGAAGTTATATTGCTTCAAATAAAAAGAACTTACAGTCAAGGTTTAATCGTGGTGTAGGGGTGCAAGTACTTCGGGACTACAATAATTTGCCCTTAGCTTTTTATCGAGTTAGTAATAGAGAGGCATTAGTTGATTTACTAAATGACCCAAACGTTAAGGCTGTATATCCAAACAGAATTAATCGGGCCACTACGATGGAAAGTCTGCCTTTAATTAATCAGCCTCAAGCTAATACCAAAGGCTTTAATGGTACTGGCTCTAGTGTGGCTGTATTGGATACTGGGGTAAATTATTTACATTCGGATTTTGGTTGTACGGCAGTTAATTCACCTTCAAGTACATGTCGTGTCGTTTATTCATTTGATAGCGCCCCAGATGATGGTGCACTGGATGATGATGGCCATGGGAGTAATGTCTCAGCGATTGTGTCTAAAGTGGCGAGTAAAACAAAAATTATAGGAATAGACGTTTTCCGAAAAGTTCGCGTGAATGGTCAATTGTTAAGCTCAGCCTATGATAGCGATATCATTGCCGGTATTAACTGGGCAGTAAATAATGCTAAAACCTACAATATTAAAGCGATCAATTTAAGCCTTGGTGTACCTGACGTTAAATACACATCTCAATGCAGTAATAGTAGTTATGCAACAGCATTTGCAAATGCGCGAGCTGCTGGCGTGGTCCCTGTAGTGGCATCTGGTAATGATGCGTTCCCTGATGGAATTTCGTCACCTGCTTGTGTTGCTGGAGCGGTAAGAGTTGGCGCAGTATATGATAGTAATATTGGTGGTGTATCGTGGGGTAAACCTGTGAAATGTACTGACTCAACTACAGCAGCAGACAAAGTAGCATGTTTTAGTAACGGCGGTAGTCTTGTGACTTTACTAGCTCCAGGGGCAATGATTACAGCAGGTGGCTACACTATGGGCGGTACTTCCCAAGCTACACCACATGTTGCTGGCGCAATTGCACTATTAAGAGCAAATAGTGTGACACCAACTGAAACTATCGATCAGACGATTAATCGTTTAAGAACTACGGGTAAACCTATTACTGACCCAAGAACAGGTTTGGTTTTCCCTCGTATTGATTTACTGGCTGCAACCAATGGTTTAACCATTAATTAAATAGCATATTTATAATTTTTTATTAGGTCCAAGAAATTTGAATGGCTATGGCCCGTTGCAGCAAACTGCCTCTGCAACGGGTTTTTTATGGAAAATCTTTAATTACATTTTGCTAAATTGGCTTTACTAAAATTGCTTTGGAGCTTTTTAAAATTATTTTGAATTGCTGGATCTTGAATATTAAAAGTGGTCGAGCTTTTTGTTGTCGAGTTGGTGGCTTGACTTAGTATGCCAGATGAGTCGGGATATTGTTCGGTAAATGATTGAGCTGAAATCAGGCCTTTATTATTAAAAATCCAGTGCTCAGTGACTTGGCCTCCACCTAAGTAACCCGTAAATTCGATCATGCAGGCCTGCTTATCATGTTTAATGAGCTTGGCTACATTTCCTGTGGTGGTTGGATAAGCTTCAATATTGGTATCTTGTTCTAAAACCTTTGATTGAGAATAAGAAGAAACAGATTTAGTAGTTGCACATGCAGATAGTGCGATACAGCATAGTGTTGAAAAGAGAAGTTTTTGACTATTCATAAGGCAGATTCCTAGCTCTTTGTAATGGGTAGTATTTCTTTTTAAACGTATACATTTTTATGAGCGCGAAGTAATCGCGCTTCTCAAACCTAATTTTAATTAGTCGTCGTACTAGATTTACTTAACTCACCTTGTTCGATCGGAATGTTTTCACCATTTCGGCTACTGGTGATATTTTGTTTAGCTTGTTCTATTTTCTCTTCAGTATATGCTTTTGCAGTATCTACTTTTTGCTGGGCAACTTCTGATTTTTCAGCTGTAAATTCTTTAGTGCTTTGCCATTTTTCACTAATTTTATTTGACGTATTTTCAGAAGCACCTTGAATAGAGTTCCCTAGGTTTTGTATGCCTTTTCCTGTTTTATATAACAACACACGACCTAAACTTGGATTATCACCATAAGGTTGAGCTTTAGACGTTGTCTCATTTGTAGGTTGAGGCTGTGTTGTTTCAGCAAAGAGCGTCGATGAAGCCAATATAGAGCTTGCAATACATAAAACTTTTAAGGTTTTCATTTGGTTCAAACTCCCCAATGACTGTCAAAATATCAAGTGCTGATCTTACTGTTAAAAATAAACCTTGTGCAGCAATGAGATAAAACCCATACGATTTGATTACGATAAATCATCATTTCAAATATACTTAAATAGCTTATCTAAATTCCTAGAATGATCTGGAGCTTCAGGTGATACAAAATATAGAATTAAAATGGTTATATGATCTGATCATTCTAGAAAAATACCGAAATTTTACAATCGCTTCTGATATTAGGAATATTTCACAGTCTTCTCTAAGTCGTCGTATTCAGGCCCTAGAAAGTAGTTTGGGATTCGAGGTTTTTGACCGAGAAACTTCGCCATTACAGCTCACAGAAAAGGGTAAGCTTTTTGTGCTGCACGCCAGAAATTTGCTAGATGATTTTGAGTTCAATATAGATCGAATTAAAGGTGACAATCATGTTAGAAGTAAAGTCACTATTGCATCTGCGCATTCTTTGGCAGGTTATATTTTTCCTAAAATTTTAGGAAATTTAAAAAACTACCAAGAAAAGATTTTTCATGTTGAAGCCATTAACGTAAATGAAACCGTAGATTCTCTTAAAAATGGTCAATGTGACTTTATCGCATCTTTTTATGATGATGATCTTATGAATCCACAATTCTTGTGTCATAAATTATTTTCAGCAAAGCTTTATTTAGTCACTGCACCTAATTATTTAGGTCGTCCCAAATATTCACTCGAAGATGCTTCAGTTCCGCTCATGAATTACACCGACGATAGTTACATGGGTAAAAAAGTAAATAAGTTTCTACAAGAGCATCATTCAGACAAATTTGAGACAAACTTTGTATCTTCAATGAGTTTATTGCTTAAGGACATGATCAAAGGTGGGTATGGAGTAGGGTGGTTACCCGATTACAGTATTGAGGAGGAGCTTGAAAAAAAACAACTTATGATTGTGCCTTTGAAAGATTCAGTCTTATCTGTAGATATTTACTTATATCGTAGTAGTGCGAGGCTCAATACAGCTTCTGAAAGTTTATGGAACTTTATGAAGGCAATTGATTGGACAATTGCCTAAACCATTTTATGCATAAGTTGCATTATCTTTCATTTAGCTATGCAACTTTTGCTATGGGGGAGTTTTGATACCACGCAATCGCATTTTTAATGAGTACGTCGGTTGTGTCTATGAATAGTTCAGGATAAGCCTCAATACTTTCTTCTAAAATGAGAGGTATTTCTGTACAAGCCAACAGGAATTTTATATTTCTCTTGTTAGTGTAAAAATTAATAACTTCCTTCATCATTTCTTTAGCTTGTTGAATATTTCCTGCTTTGTATTGGTAAATACTTTGCATTACTTTATTTTGCATTTCGGTAGAAGGAGTAGAGAAACCAATACTATTTTCAATAAACTGGCTTTGATAAAGCTCGGTGTTTATTGTGGCAGATGTAGCAAGAATACACACCTCATCAATTTGACTGTCTTGAATAAAATGAACCGCAGACTCAATGATACTGATCATTTTAGTTTGGGTGCGCTTTTGTAGTTGGTTAAACCAGAAATGAGCAGTATTACAAGGAATAATGATACAACCGACTTGTGCTGCTTCTAAGATTTTAAGATATTCAGCCATTTTTTCGAGTGGTTTATCATCATGATTTATAATGGATTGAGTTCTGTCAGGAATATCTGGGATAGAAACTGTAACGACAGGAATATGTTCTTGATCACAATGTGCTGGTGTATTTTTAATAATTTTATTCATAGCATCAATCGTAGCTTGTGGCCCCATACCACCTAAAATTCCAATTGCTTTATTCATGTTGAACGACTCAAAAAATTCTATATGTTTAGAATGAGCGTATTTTTATTAAGATCATTGCAAAAAGCGGATGGTTTATGCAGGTTTTATTTCTAAATTAAAAATTAATTTAATTTAAAGTATTTGTTTTATAAGTATAAAATTTAAATTTCTGAAATTTAGTTATGCTTTTCATGCATGACAATTTTATATAAAGCATAGATTTTTGCATGGATAGTTTATTTCAGGCAAAAAACTAAACGATAAATTCAGATTTAATCAATTCTAAAAACATATCTCTGGCTTTATGGTTGCTTACATTTTTGTGCCAGAAAAACTGGTTTTGCATAAAGGCAAGGTGTTCAAATTTATAGCCTCGAATATTGGTTAAGTTTTTATATTGCTCAAAAAGACTCTTTGGCACTAAAGACACACCAGAGCCTGCACTCACGCAACCAATAATCGTGGCATAACTGGTAATGCTCGTAATTGGAAGCGAAATATTTTTAAGCTTAAGCCATTCTTCAAGAGCCGCTCGGTAAGGGCAGCCTTCCGTCCACATAAAAATTTCCTTACCAATCAAGTCTTCTTGGCAGTGGATTTCACCGAAAGATTCTGGGGCAATTAAAATAATTTCTTCTTGATAAATACCGAGCTTATTTAACATTGGAAATTCAATATTACCCGCGACAATTGCACCATCGAGTTTATGCTGAGAAATATCAACTAATAGCTGTTTCCATGTGCCCGTAATAATTTGAATGGAAACCTCTGGATAGCGTTGGTGATATTTCGCAAGTAAGCTAGGCAGACGAGTTGTGGCAGACGATTCAATCGCTCCAATTTTGAGTGGGCCAGAAGGTGGTGCGTCAGGATGAACACTTCGTTTGGCTTCATCGCAGAGCGCTAAAATTTTATGGCAATAATTAAGAAAAATTTCACCAGAGGGAGTGAGGTTTAAACTTTTTCCTTCCCGATAAAACAGTGGTGCACCGAGTTCTTCTTCGAGTTGTTTAATCCGTGTCGTAATGTTGGATGGTACACAATGTAGTTGGATTGATGCCTTTGCCATTGTTCCGCATTCAACCACGGTTTGAAAGATTTTTAACTGAGTGATATCCATGTTTTATCATTCACTTTTAATGAATATATGACTCAATATAAGTTAATTTTATTCAACTATCCATGCGCATATGATGAAAGTGTTCAATTTCACTAGTGCAGATTTAACATGGCAATTTCTCTTGCTGCCGAAACTCAGCCTCCCGTATTTAAGCTCTATTTATGTATTGCTGTAACCGTTTTTTGTTGGGGCTACTCACCTATTGGCGTACATAGTGCTTTACATTCATATACCCCTCAGCACATTGCCTTGCTCCGTTTTTTGATTGCATCGGTTTTTTTACTGCTTTTGGTCATGAAAAAAGGCATACAGCCTCTAAAGTGGAAAGATGTTCCTGCGCTTGCTGTATTAGGATTTTTCTCTGTAACGTTGCATCATTTGTTGATCAATACAGGGCAGCAATATGTGACTGCGGTCGCCTCTAGTATTTTGAGTCAATCTATTCCGCTATTCACTTTTATTATTTCAGCTTTGCTTTTTAAAGAAAAAATCAGTTTTAAACAGTGGTTATGTATTTTACTTGGCCTTTGTGGCGCCGTGCTGGTGGTTAGTGGAGATCATGGTTTTGGTGTGCCGAGCCCTTACAGTTTGTTGATTGTTTTAGCTGCAATTGCATGGGGGCTGTACTTTAATTTATATAAGAAATTTGCCTTAAATTATGATGCTTTGAGCATGATGTGTTACATCATCTGGTTCGGGACCATTCCTTTACTATTTTATAGTGCCCATTTACCTAGTGAAATTCTACATGCTACTTGGCAAGCCAATATGTCAGTTGTCCTATTAGGTATTTTTCCAAGTGCGATGGCTTATGTACTTTGGGGATATGTACTTAAAAATATGCCGTTGACGATTGCATCAAATTTTTTGTATTGCTCTCCTATTGTCGCCATGAGTTTGGCCATTGTTTTCTTAAATGAAAAACCATCAATGATGGTGCTACTAGGTGGAGTGATTATTGTGGGGAGTTTGGTGTGGATGAATTGGGGGAATCGGCGTACTATCGAATAAGCTATAGATTATTAAACTATCTATAGATTATTAAACTATCTATAGATTATTAAACTATCTATAGATTAATGCTAAGTCATGCGCTATTTGCTTTAAGAGAATGAGATGATAATTGTTACCTTGACCTATAAAAAACCGTTAGCCGAAGTTGATGCAGTGCTAAAAGAACATATTGCATTTTTAGATCATTACTATGAGCAAAAGAAATTTCTGGCATCAGGTCGCCGCGAAAATAGAGTAGGTGGGGTAATTTTGGTTCTCAGCTCTTCTATTCAAGAAGCCGAGGAAATCATGAAAAATGATCCATTTTATATTCATGATGTGGCCAATTATGATTTTATGTGGTTTGAGCCATCGAAAAGTTTAGAAGAAATTAAAGCGTTTGTTTGATTAAGAAAAAAGGATTATCTAATGAAAAGCAATTCTATTATCTATTTAACGTATAGCTAAAGTTATTTTTTAATCCATTTCTAGAACTATATAAATATACTTTTTATACTTAATTTGACGTTGTAACATATATTTTATATTATTTTAAAATTGTTTATTAAAGAGTTTATGAAAGATGGGAGAGGCGAAGAGAAGAGGAACATTTCAAGAAAGAAAAGATCTGAGACAAAGTAAAATACTAAAAGAACTTACAGAGAATATGATAGATTTTTCAGATCAGAATATGTCTTATTTAAAATTGGGATATGAATTTTTAAGAGATAAATTGCATCCAAATGATTGGCTAAAAAGAAAACAAGCAATTATAGAATATTTAAAAGATAGACCTTTAGATTATAGTTCACCAAATGGAAAAATTAGATTTACTACAGATGAAACATCTTGGTATATTTTTCTCTGTGAGGAATTTTTTAGAAATCCTTTATTAACTAATCCTAGTCAGATAAGTAGAATTGCTCCTTGGATTATTAGTTTAGGAAAATCCGTTAGTGATTTAAAAAAAATAGAGGGTATTGAAAATAAACTTAAGGATTTAGTTAAGAAATATAAAGGAAATCCTGATGGAACTTTATTTGAGTTATTAGTTGCAGCTACATATTTAAAGCAAGGTTATAGTGTTGAGTTTTTGGAAGAAAATAATCTTAAAACACCTGATATGAGGGTATTTAAAGGTGATGAAAATTTTTATGTAGAGTGTAAAAAGTTGCAAAGACGTACAGATTATGCAGAAAAAGAAAGAAATTTATTTCTTAAGTCGTGGGATGAAAGTAAAAAAATATTATTAAAGAATTATCCAAATTATTGGTTCTTTTTAGAAATAAAAACTGAACTAGTGGATAATGAAGTAATTAATTTAATAGAGAAATTTGATAGATTGTCTGAGGAAGGTGATATTCTCTCATATGAAGATAGTGAAGTAGCTCTTATAGGCAAGAAGAGAGATTTATATAAAATTAATAATTATCTTCAGGCTAATTATGTAAAAATGGAGAGTTTTACTTTTTCTAAATTACTTGGTGAGGAGTATGTATATTCCAATGCTGATAGAACTCATATATTAATAATGCAGCCTAATATTCTTGAGCTTGCCTCTGCTCCTGTTTTGGGTCTGTTTGTTAATAAATTAGGTAAGTTTTTAGGTGTTACTAGGATTTTTACAAATGAAAATTCTCAAAATAAAAAATCTAAAGAAGTTTTGAAACAAGTGAAAGAAGCTTTAGATCAATTAGAAAATTATCAGAATAGAGTGGTGCATGTTTTATATGAAGCATTAGAAGATCCGGTTGTTGAATTAAAAAGATGGGGGAAAATTGAAGACAAAATGAAAGAATTAGAAAAAGAATTACCCGCGGACATTTCGATCAAGATACACAATCTCACTTACTATGAGGATGTTAATCAAATGTTTGATGTACAAGAGACAATAAAATCGTGGGGAAAAAGAGTTCCATTTTCACCTTTTATAATAAAGTAAAATACCTTCATAAGAGTAGATTGTTCTATTAATATTATCATTCTTAATAAAACTTTATAGGCTAATCAGTGTATTAATTGAGTTATTGGTATTTTTCTCAGTATGATGAATTATATACTTTGAATGGTATCTAAAAATAGTATTCAGCATTGCATCGAATTTATATATTTTTTGATTAATTATCAGTTTGATTTTATTAAATGAAAAAACTGTCAATAATTGTAATGCTCGATACGGAGGTATCATGATAAATGTGTATATAAATTGACAAAGAAAGAGAATTTAGAGCTCTCTTTCTTTTGTAATATTTATTTCAATCTTTTGTTGATAGCTTCAATCAATTTTTGACAATTTTGTTTTTCTTCATGAGATAAATCATGATAAGAGTGATCTCTGGCCCATGCTAAAAAAGCCTTTGCCATTTGAGCTTTTGAAAAGTCTTTTTTAAGTTTCTTAAAGATATCAACAATAGCCTTGTCAGAATTTTTATCTTCTTCTGAAATATCTATTTGATATTTAGCTGTAAAAATTTGTGCTAAAGTTTCACGAATAATATCTTCAATTTCAGAATTTTTAATTTCCTTCTGTAAAAACTCTTTTGTTCGTAATATATTTTTTGCCCCTAGCGAATGTATAACAGTATCTTGTTCTGCTGCTTTATCTCCAGCAGCATCAGAGTCTAAAAGAGCTACAGTTTTCAAGTCATTATTACCAAGCATAGAAGCATAGTACGAAATTTTTGCTGATGTTCCTACTGGCAATAAAGCTATACTAGGATCAAGGTTTTTATCAAATAATGAGTTAACTCCTTCTAAGTACCATAAATCTGTTATGCCCTCTAAAAGTACATTTTTCTTTGCAGTAAACATACTTTGAGCTAGGTTGTATCCTAAAGCTTCTTGTAATGGAAATAGAGCAGCAGGGTCATTTGAAACAATTTTATTATTAACTTTTGTGCCAATCGTTCTATCGGTCAATTCGATAATTCTAACCAAATCTAATTCATCTTGTGAGATCATAAATGGAGAATGTGTTGTATAAATTGTTTGATTTTTTTCGGCAAGCTTACTAATGGTTTTAATAAATTCTTTTTGCTTTAAAGCATGCAAGCTGGTAGCAGGCTCATCAAGTAAAAGAATACAGTTTTTATAATCATTATCAGCTTGTGATTCAAAAACTATGAAAAAAGATACCATCCATTGAAAGCCTTCTGACCTTTGATCAAGTTCTACCTTAGCTCCCGACATATCAGTTACTACGACTTTTAAGGATTGCCCATCGGCTACAATTTCTAAATTAGAAGCTTCATCTGTTTTGTTACTTGGATTCCAAATTTCTTGGATTGATTTAGATAAATTTATAGAAGCTGCATTAAGACGATAGAATCTATCATCTAATGATCGAGCATATGCTTCAGGATCAGCTTGGCTTTCATTAGGTTTGCCAAGATTTGCTAGCTCTCTTGCTGAGTAGCCTAAGAACTTAAGAAGAGAAATATTTCCATAATCAAAATATTTATCATCAAGTTGATTATTTTCCTGCCGTTGAGCTAGACGCTCTAGATGAATACGGGGTTTTACTCTAATATAATTATTAAAGTAAACAAATTTAGGAATCTTTGTTGAGAGGTATTTGAGTAATTTATTATAAATTATATTTGTGTTTAACATATTTAAAATTTTTAGAATACGATCTAATTCTTTTTGATTATCTTCATCTATTTTTATTTCAGCTTGTTCAATTAGTGCTTTTAGGTTTGTTGCTTCTGATTCACTAATATAATAATTATCGCCTTTCGATTGCTGCAAAATTAAATTTATATCTTGTATTAATTGTTCTGTATTTGATGTCTGAGTTAAAGCCTCATTCAATCGCAAAATATCTTTTTTTACTTGAGAAAAAGTAAAACGATTAAATTTCTCTATATTGTGGTTATATCCTTGGTAATATTTGTCTTTAACATATAAGATTTGTGCTAAATCCACATCTAATTTTTCTATTTCTGGGAAATTTAAAAGTATCTGTTCTCTATCTAAGGATTCTAAAGAAAATTTACCTTTAACTAAAAGAGTAGAAGAACAAACTTTTTCTATATCTTTCCCTTTAATATGATCAGCATATTTTGCACGTGGAAAATCTCGTAATAGACTGATTTCTTCAACATCGCTAGCAGGGTTTAACTGATTAATAGCTTTTAATAAAGTTGTTTTTCCTGCCTCATTAATACCAACAAAAACTGTTTTAATTTTTTCTATATCTAGCTCGCCACTATCAATAATACTTCTGTAGTTTTGTACTTGTACTTTAACTAATCTCATTTCATTGCCTAATAAATAAACCCCACTAATTTTATAGCGGGGTTTATTTTAAAGATCAAGTATTATAAATACTTAACCCTGCAATACACTTACATCAGCAATAGCAGTAAACAAATTACGCAACTGAGCTAATAAACGTAAACGGTTTGCTTTCAGGTCAGCTCATCTGCGATTACCATTACGCCATCAAAGAAGGTATCGTTAGGTACACAAAGCATTACAAGCTCAGCATCTTTATTTAAACCATTTTCTAAAGCTCTGGCAAAAAGAAGAACAGCACAATAGCTCCAAAAATTCCGCTTAAGATCAGCCAGTCTTTTTTACGCATATCTGCAAGGCGAATCACCGAAAGATAAACACTGCTGAAAAAAACCAAAACAAAAACCAGCAAAACTAGCGGATTATTGAAGAAGAATTTGCTGATACCAAATAGCACGAAAATAATGGTACTAGAAATCCAATACAGCAGAGCCAAAATAAATTTGTTCACTGATAAATTACGAACAGAACGATCTAAACGAGGCAGAGTTACAGCTAGCATAATCAGCCCTGCAAAACCGCCTAGAATAGAGATAATCATAAAGAACAGGCCGCTCATATCTGGTTTGGTCTTTATATGAGGATATAGTTTCCATAGGCCATAACCGATTACCAGTAAAAAGGTGTGGCAAAGAACAAGATAAGCATCTATACGATAAAAATTTTTAATTGAAGAGGTATTCATTATGATGACTACGGATTTATTTTTAATATTAAAAAACCCCACTAATCTATAGAGGGGTTCTCATTAATTTACAACTAATAAAGGCTTAGCCCTGCAACACACTCACATCAGCTACAGCAGTAAACAAGTTACGTAACTGAGCCAATAAACGTAAACGGTTTGCTTTTAGGTCAGCATCATCTGCCATAACCATTACACCATCAAAGAATGC
Organism: Acinetobacter sp. H1(2024); assembly: GCF_046557555.1. NCBI lineage: Bacteria > Pseudomonadati > Pseudomonadota > Gammaproteobacteria > Moraxellales > Moraxellaceae > Acinetobacter > Acinetobacter sp. H1(2024). The sequence continues at coordinate 98,444 of NZ_JBKGFO010000003.1, read as the reverse complement.
ATCAATCGGCGCGCGAAGTGCTGCAAGCTTAGAAAGGGCAGCAGTATAGTCTTTTGCTGCAAGTAATGGCTCAACCACAGGAGTCACTGCTTGAAGCTCAGCAAATAATGCCTTTTCAGCATCTTCAACCAAGTTCGCTTCAACGACAGAACCTTCCGGTGCTGCTTCTTTTGCAAGAATGTTAGCCACACGTTTATTTGCAGCAGCAAGTGCAGCAGCTTCAGGTAATGTGCGGAAGTGGTTAACAGCATTTACGCGCTTGTCAAAATCAAGTGGAGATTTTGGTGCAAGTGCTTGAACAGCTTGAAGTACGTCAACAGCAACACCTTGGTCTTCGTACTTAGCACGGTAACGACCTTCCAAGAATGCAACAGCATCAGCACGAGTCTTGTCGTGGTCTTTAACGATATCGCCATAACCTTGAAGTGCAAGATTTACTAACTCTTCAATTGTTACGTCTAGCTCATTTTCAATGATTAAACGTAAGATACCGATTGCTGAACGACGAAGAGCAAACGGATCTTTAGAGCCTGTTGGCGCTTGTCCAATACCGAAAATACCAACCAGCGTATCTAAACGGTCGGCAAGGGCAATGGTTGTACCTGTTTTGGTTTTAGGTAAAACATCACCCGCAAATTTTGGTAAATATTGCTCACCTAAAGCTTCAGAAACTTCAGTGTTTTCACCTTCAATACGTGCGTAGTAAGTACCCGCAATACCTTGAAGTTCGGGGAACTCACCTACAAGCTCAGAGGTTAAGTCGCATTTAGCAAGTAATGCAGCTTTTTCAGCATCGGCTGGGTTTGCACCAGTGATTGAAGATAATGCAACAGCAAGTTTTGCAATACGTGTTGATTTGTCCCAAAGCGTACCAAGCTGTGCTTGGAATACCATATTTGCTAATTTTTCTTTACGAGATGCAAGCGGTTGCTTTTGATCTTGTAAGAAGAAGAATTCAGCATCAGACAAACGAGGACGAACAACTTTCTCGTTACCTTCAATAATTTGAGTTGGATCTTTAGACTCAATATTTGAAACAGTAATGAAGTAAGGCTGTAATTTGCCTTCCGCATTGATCAAACAGAAATACTTCTGGTTGTCTTGCATTGTCGTAATAAGAGCTTCTTGAGGAACAGCTAAGTAGCGTTCTTCAAAAGTTGCACGTAAAGCTACAGGCCATTCAACGAGGCTTGTTACTTCGTCAAGTAAGTCGGCTGGAACAATCGCAGTTGCGTTCACTTCATCAGCTAACTTTTTAACTTGTTCTTGAATAGTTGCTTGACGCTTTTCAAAGTTTGCAACGACGTATGCTTTTTCTAAAGCCTCTAAGTAGTCATTTGCATGCGCTAACGTCACAGCTTCAGGTGCATGGAAACGGTGACCATAAGTCACATTACCCGCTTTATGATCTTGAATAGTCGCATCAACAATTTGGTCGTCTTTGAGTAAAAGAACCCATTTAACTGGACGTACAAACTCGGTACGGCTTGCAGCAGAACGCATACGCTTAGCAATTGGTAAATTATCTAATGCAGTTTGTAAAATCTGTGGAAGTAAAGCGTCAAGGCTTTGACCTTTTACATCTTTTAAATAGCAAACTTTTTCAACTTTACCAGCTTGGAAAGTAGAAAGCTGATCAACTGTAATACCTTGACCACGCATAAAGCCTTCGAGCGCTTTAGTCGGTTTGCCTTCTGCATCATAAGCTGCTTGAACAGCAGGGCCGTCAAAACGCTTTTGTGTATCAGCTTGAGCAGCATCGATATCTACAATTTTAAGCGCTAAACGACGTGGAGCAGCATAAGCTTCAATTGATGCGAAGTTTAAGCCCGCATCTTTTAAACCTTTTACCGTTTCTGCCTGTAAAGCATCACGTAAAGTTTTTAAGCTTTTTGGTGGAAGCTCTTCACAGCCAAGTTCGAATAAAACAGTATGTTTGCTCATTAGTTTTTCTCCGCCTTTGCTGCTTCACTTTCAGCTTGTGCTTTTAGCTGTGCCAATACTTCATCACGTAAGTGTGGTTCTGCCATTGGGAAGCCAAGCTCTGCACGTGCTTGTACATAACTTTGTGCAATAGCACGCGCTAAAGTACGTACACGTAAAATGTAACGTTGACGCTCAGTTACAGAAATTGCGCCACGTGCATCAAGCAAGTTAAAGGTATGAGACGCTTTAACCACTTGCTCATAAGCAGGAAGAGAAAGTTTTGCTTCTATTAGACGATTTGCTTCTGATTCATAAAAATCAAACAGTTCAAATAGTTTTTCAACTGGAGCGTATTCAAAGTTATAAGTGGATTGCTCAACTTCATTTTGATGGAATACGTCGCCGTAAGTTACTGTACCAAATTGGCCTTTCGTCCAAACAAGGTCATAAACTGAGTCAACACCTTGAAGGTACATCGCTAGACGTTCTAAACCATAAGTGATTTCGCCTGTTACTGGGTAACATTCAACGCCACCCACTTGTTGGAAGTAAGTGAACTGAGTCACTTCCATACCGTTAAGCCAAACTTCCCAACCTAAGCCCCAAGCACCAAGAGTTGGAGATTCCCAGTTGTCTTCTACGAAGCGGATGTCATGAGTAAGCGTATCAATTCCGATTGCTTTTAAAGAATCGAGATAAAGCTGTTGGATGTTGTCTGGGTTTGGCTTAAGTACCACTTGGAACTGGTAGTAGTGTTGCAAACGGTTCGGGTTTTCACCATAGCGGCCATCTTTTGGACGACGTGAAGGTTGAACGTATGCCGCGTTCCAAGTCTCAGGCCCTAAAGCACGTAAGAATGTTGCGGTGTGGAATGTTCCAGCGCCCATTTCCATGTCGTAAGGTTGTAATACGACGCAGCCTTGTTCGGCCCAGTAGTTTTGTAGGGCAAGAATTAAACCCTGAAATGTATCAATATGCGAGATGGCGCGACTCATGTAGCATCCACGAATTTATGAGAAAAATTGCCCCTAAGTATAAGGATTTTGTAGGGGAGTGGCAAAGGCTTAATCAAAGGAATGCGCGATTAGCCTATTTGTTTTCGGCTTAGCCACTTCAAGCTTAACCAGTAGCAAAAGCCAGTAAATAAAATCATGAGATAAAAACTGTAAATCTTATAAATATCCCACCAAGGAGATGGAAATGACCCGACAAAAAACAAACGTGCAATCGGGCTAATCAAAATCCATATCGCAGTTGCGCTAATGAAAATACTCATCAGATTTAAACGATTTTTACGGGCGAGTAAATATGAAATGACATATGTGAAAGGAATAACCAGAAGGCCATAAAAAAGTAAATAAAATAAGAAGTGGGCTAGAAAAATAACTCCAATCGAATAAAGGTTGAACTCAGCATTTAATGTCATTACTCCTAAGGCAGATAAACTTAGCAATGGGATAGGTGCAAGCACAAGTGCGTGAATAATCGTTTTTTTGTTATATTGAAGCATATTAAAAATTATAGAATCGAGAATAAATTATGCTGAAATTTTGTTGCAAACTCATAGTTTTATCCAGTCTTTTTTATAGTCCATGGCTATATGCGCAGACCGATGCTGACGAGCAAGATGAATATAATCAATGTGTAGAACAGACTATTAAGGAAATGAAGCTTGAAAGTATTAATAACATGGTTGTGTATAGTTGTTCTGATAAAGCTAAAAAGACTTATGAAGAAAAAATTGTTGCTCTCATTGATCAAATTCGTACACAAAGCGAAGAATACAAACAGCCAGAACGTTACCAAGATATTTTAAAATCTCAGCGACTTTGGAAAGCCTATGTAGATCAGGAATGTAATAATGCAGGTTCATACATTGGCTCACCGATGTATTCGTATTGCCCTATGCAAGAGTATGAAAAGCGTGTAAAGCAGCTTGAAGAATACGTTAATTAAGCTAGTTCATTTTAAACGTCATCTCATGACGCTGACCGTACTTCACTAGATTAAATTTAAAAATGCGACATGATATTTTTTAAACGATGCCATAAATGAGTCGTTTGATATGTCTGATCGCATTCGAGAAAAACTACAGATTCTTGCTGATGCTGCTAAATATGATGTGTCTTGTTCATCAAGTGGCAGTGACCGTAAAAACAAAGATAAAGGTCTAGGGGATGCCAGCCATTCGGGTATTTGCCATAGCTATACTGAAGATGGCCGCTGTGTATCTCTCTTAAAAATTCTATTTAGCAATGTGTGTATTTTTGACTGCGCCTACTGTGTTTCACGCCGTTCTAATGACGTCCAGCGTGCAGCATTTACCGTGCAAGAAGTCGTAGACTTAACGATTAATTTTTACCGCCGTAATTATATTGAAGGCTTATTTTTAAGCTCAGGCATTTTTAAATCGGCGGATCATACGATGGAGCGTATGCTTCAAGTCGTGAAAAAGTTGCGTCTTGAAGAAAATTTTAATGGCTATATTCATCTAAAAACCATTCCAGGTGCATCGCCTGAACTGATCCATGAAGCAGGTTTATATGCGGATCGTATGAGTATTAATTTAGAGATGCCGACCGAAATTGGACTAAAAACTTTTGCGCCAGAAAAATCACATCAGGAAGTACAAAAAGATTTAGGACTAGTCCGTGACAGGCTCATTCAGCTTAAAGATGAGCGACAAATCATTAAGCATGTACCGAAATATGTACCAGCAGGGCAGACCACCCAGATGGTAGTGGGGGCCCATCAAGAGTCAGACCAAGATGTCTTGTTTATGGCAGACAAGCACTATAAAGAATTTAAACTCAAGCGCGTCTATTTTTCGGGTTATATCCCAATTAATACCGAAAATAATTACTTGCCAGCAGTGGGTTCTGCACCGCCGTTGCTTCGTGAAAATAGGCTCTATCAAAGCGATTGGTTGATGCGTTTTTACGGTTTTGAAGTCAATGAAATCGTCAATGAAAAACATCCAAATTTAGATTTGGATGTAGACCCGAAATTAAGCTGGGCTTTAAGGCATCCTGAACAGTTTCCAGTAGATTTAAACCGTGCAGATTATCAAATGATTCTGCGCGTACCGGGCATTGGAGTGAAATCGGCCAAGAAAATTGTGCAGGCTCGCCGTTTTGGAAAAATCCATATCGATTTACTTAAAAAACTAGGCGTGGCCTACCAACGTGCAAAATTCTTTATTCGCTGTGAAGACAGTCCAAAATTCCAAAAGGAACTATCTTCTGGGTATATTCGACAGCAGATTTTAACGCAGGGATCTTCGAAATATGTGCAGCAACTCTCGCCACAATTAAGCCTTGGGTTTTAGGCCATGTTTAATGAGGAAGTTGCTTACTATTTTGATGGTTCAATGGTTGGGCTGCTAAGCTGTGTTTTTCGTGCATTTCAATTTAAAGAATTACAGGTCAAACTCTGTCTGAATGATGCAGCTCAGCATGGCTTATTTGCCGATAAAATTGAGGTTGCAAATAACGAGCAACATGCCGAACGTGTGTGGTCTGCGCTACAAAAAAAGCTTTCATCCTCTTCGTTGAAACAATTTTATTTTGCTTATTTATCTGAATCTTTAGATGCCTATCAGCATTTATTTAATTATTGTATTTATGTGTTTAGTAGTCATTCGTCTGTAGAAAAAGATTATTCGCACCCAAGTGTTTTAGCGATTGCGCAGTGGACGAAAAAAGTCGGGCGAGAAAAGCATAGAATGGAGGCTTTTATTCGGTTTAAGAAAACTAAAGATGAGCTTTTTTTAAGTTTAGTACGTCCTGATTTTAATGTTTTACCGCTTATTCAGCTGCATTTTAAACGGCGTTATCAAGATCAGCGTTGGCTCATTTATGACGAGCAACGTAAGTTTGGTATTTATTATGATTTAAGTGAAATACATGAAGTTTCACTCGAAGCTTCTGAAGTTGACCGTAATTTAAAAAATGGCATGAGTCAAAGCTTTCAACTTGAGCTGGATGAACAAGAAGTTTTGTATGATCAACTTTGGAAAGATTATTTCAAGAGCGTAAATATTACAGAACGCCAGAATATAAAACTTCATGTGCAGTATTTGCCAAAACGTTACTGGCGCTACTTAAATGAAAAATTGATGGAATATTAAAGTTTTAAAATAGTAAGAATAACTTCAACAAATTCTCTGAACATTAAAAGATATAATTTAAATGCATTTTATACGGCTTTGGGCGTATACTTTTGCCCGTTATAAATAACGGCATATCCCCAAAGGTGTACTGTGAGTGTTATACAGCGAGAATGGTTACAGATTTTAAAGCCGAATTTTAAGGTTTTACCACTAAAAGAGCGATTGCTTTGCGGTATTGGAGCACTATGTGGTTTAGCAATTTCTTCTTTAATTAGCTGGTATGTTCTGGGTGGAATTAATGCTTGGTACATCGCGCCTATGGGGGCCTCATCTGTTCTTTTATTTGCAGTTTCAACCAGTCCATTGGCTCAACCTTGGAATGTGATTGTTGGCAATACTTTAGCTGGCATTATTGGCGTTGCCTGTGCACAGTGGATTCCTGATTTAACTACGGCTTTTAGTGTGGCTGTCGGGCTTGCCATCTTTTTAATGATGACCACCGACTCGTTACACCCACCAAGTGGAGCAGTTGCAATTACGGCTGTACTGGGTGGTGCTGCAATTCATAAATTAGGTTTTTATTTCATTCTTTATCCAGTTTTACTCAACTCGTTACTGCTACTAGGGTTTGCTGTTTTCTTTAATCGATTGATTGGGCGACATTATCCTGTTACCGCACATTTAAATGAGCGAAGTAAGGATCCAACGCCCACTCAGAAAGTATCGATTCAGCCAAAAGATATTGAGTATGCATTAGGGCATCACACTGAACTGTTAGATATAAGCCAGTACGACTTAGAAAAAATCATTTTAGAAGCTCAAGAACATGCCAATGAACGCATGGTGAACCAATATATCTGTCAGGATATTATGAGTCATGATGTGATTAAGTTGCATGAAGACGACGATATTCACCAAGCACTCGATAAGTTTAAACAAGTGAACTTGATGAGCTTACCTGTGGTCAATGCAGACAACCATTTGGTCGGAACTTTAGCGCTCTATGAAGTCGTCGAGTGGTTTAAAGGCGCAGCCGATCCAAGAAACTCTTGGCAGCATTATGTAAAGCAGATCATGAGTCGTCGAGTGGTTACTGTACTACCAAGCCAACCTATTCAAGATTTAGTGCCATACTTTGTTGAAAAGTCTTTTAACTACATTCCTGTTGTTGAAGATCGTAAGCTTATAGGAATGATTAGCCGTGCAGATATGATTGCTGCATTACAGCAACAGTTAAATCGAAAGCTATAATTTTAGAATAAAAAAAGCTACGGTTGATTAGGGGATGCAACCGTAGCGACCAAAATAAACTAAGTTATTTAATGTATTTGTTCTTCTCGTACAGTACGAACAGGTTGTTGATAACCTTGGACTTGTTCAGGCTGTCTTTTAGGAATGACTAACCATAAAACGAGATAAACTAAAATCCCTGGGAAAGCCGCACTCATTACCGAAACCAATACGAAAATAATGCGTAATGAATTTGCGTTCCAACCAAAACGTTCAGCAATACCGCCCATTACACCGGCGATCATGCTTTGTCGGTTCGAGCGATATAAACCAGAATTGGCCATCTAATTCTCCTCAAATATATAAACTACAAGGAATCATTTATTCACTTGTTTAATAAAGATATGGAGATCGAATTACCAAGTTAAAGTCTTAATAAAACTAAAAATGGTTAAAATATGTAAACGATTTAAAGGAATGAAAGAAACATCAACTAAAATGCACTTTTTCAGGGCTAAATCTTATTTATATAGGTAAATAGTTCTTGGATTAAAGATAAACTTGTAACATTGCTGTCGTATTTAAATGATGTATATATCTTTGAAGCAGTCTGGTTTTGTAATAAAGCATTTAGGTTTAATAATTATCCTAGGTATAGGGTTAACTGCCTGCGATGTAAACCATGCGGAATCGAAAGATCATTCCAGCGTATCCACGACAGCTTCAAAGCATGAAAATGACCCTATAAAAAATAATTCGGCAGTAACAACTCTAGATGCTGCTGCTGGACGGACTTTTCTACCAAATAATTCACAAGGTCACTTACAGAAATTGTCGGCCTCATCATTACAGTATGTTGGACGTTATCATACTCGCATATCTTGTACAGATGCTTTTGCTGATTGTGAGAATGGGGAAGCAGAATATATTTTAAATTTACTAGCCGATGGTTCTGCCTACTGGAATGTAATTCATTACGGACGTATAGGTACTAAAGATGGTGCTAAAAGTGCGGTTGTAAATCAATTGTGTCCTAACTTAACGTGGAAAGTAGACAATGTAGAACATAATTTAATTATTCATTGCCCCGCATCAGATGTGAATTTCTACTTTAATATTGATTCAGAAAGAATTTTATCGGTAAATTTAGAAAAACTCTTTTATAGTGATTATGGTAAAAATCGTGAGTTTCTAGAGCAAAATTATTTTGTTCCTACAAAAGCTTATATCCTTAAAAAAGAATAAAGTTAATTTTAATATAATAAAAAAGAGCGCAATATAAATTGCGCTCTTTTAATTTTAGTATTTACAAATCATTAGTAGTCGAAGCTAAAGTGTTCAACTGGTAATGAAGTAAGTGTGCGAGATGTAGTTACCATCGATTCTGCATGACCTTGTGCACGTGGCAATAAACGGTCGAAGTAGAAATCAGCAACTTTAATTTTTGCTTTATAGAATTCAGCAGTTTCTTGACCGTTGCCAGCTTCTAATTTTTCAGAAGCAATCACAGCTTGTTGAGCCCAGAAGTAAGCCATCATGACATAGCCTGAGAACATTAAGAAATCTACAGAAGCAGAAGACACGATGTCGCGGTCTTTACGTGCAGCAAGCATGATACGAACTGTTAACGTGTTCCACTGAGCACAAAGCTTAGTTAAGTCCCAAGCAAAACGACGTAAGTATTTATTACGTGCGTGAGCAGCACAGAATTTTAAGATTTCAGCAGTGTATTCACGTACTACTTTACCTTTTGAACTTAACAACACTTTACGACCAATTAAGTCGAGTGCTTGAACACCAGTTGTTCCTTCGTATAGGGTCGCAATACGTGCATCACGTGCGATTTGCTCCATACCCCATTCTTTAATATAACCATGACCACCGTAAACTTGCATACCGTGGTTGGCTGCTTCTAAACCAAGTTCAGTTAAGAAACCTTTTAAGATCGGTGTATAGAAACCAAGTTTGTCATCGTAGTCTTCAAAAGCAGCTTGATCACCACGTGTTAACGCATCTGTCATTTTGTCAGCAATTTGCGCAGCATAGTAAATCATTGCACGACCGCCTTCAGCGATCGCTTTTTGAGTTAAAAGCATACGGCGTACGTCTGCGTGGTGAATGATTGCATCAGCAACTTTATCTGGATCTTTCTTACCAGAAAGCGCACGCATAGACATACGGTCTTTAGCATATGGAAGAGCACCTTGGAAAGATAACTCAGCATGTGCAATACCTTGAACTGCAGTACCGATACGCGCTGTGTTCATGAAGGTAAACATTGCATGTAAACCTTTGTTTACTTCACCAATTAGATAACCTGTTGCATTATCAAAGTTGAGTACAGCTGTTGCAGAAGCACGAATACCCATTTTGTGTTCGATTGAACCACAAGTTACGGTATTGCGTTCACCAACACCGCCATCTGCTGTAGGCATGAATTTAGGTACGATAAACAATGAGATACCACGTGTACCTGCTGGCGCATCTGGAAGGCGAGCAAGTACGATGTGAATAATGTTTTCAGTTAAATCGTGTTCACCGGCAGAAATAAAGATTTTTGTACCCGTGAGTTTGTAAGTACCGTCAGCTTGAGGTTCAGCTTTAGTTTTTACTTGGCCTAAGTCTGTACCACATTGAGGTTCGGTTAAGCACATTGTGCCGCTCCATGTACCTTCAACAAGTTTAGGCATATACGTTTGTTTTTGCTCATCTGTACCGAATTGCAAAATCGTGTTCATACAACCTGAGCTTAATCCTGGATACATGGTAAATGACCAGTTTGCAGTACCCATCATCTCTGATTTAATCAGGTTTAGAGACATTGGTAGGCCTTGACCACCAAACTCTTCAGGATAAGAAAGCCCTTGCCAGCCACCCATTACGAACTGGTCATAAGCTTCTTTAAAACCTTTTGGCGTTTTTACTTCGCCGTTGTCAAAATGGCAACCTTCTTCATCGCCAGATTGGTTAAGTGGTGACAGTACGTTTTCACAATAATCTGCCGCACCTTCAAGAATCATATCTACAGTATCTGGATCTGCACTTTCACCATTTGATAAAGTTTTATAGTGAGCAGGATAATCTAGTACTTCATTCATTAAGAAGCGGATATCGTGTAGGGGAGCTTTATATGCTGGCATGGCTTTAATCCTAATTTTGAATCATTGTGGGATTATCTCAATCGATGATTTGATTATTCACTCGCATGATAAAAATACAATGTTAATCACACCCGAAAAGAATGTCAGAAAAGCGAATTTTGTCGAAAATAAATACACCGTAAATTATATTTTCTGATAAAGTCAGGTCTTATACTTTTATGTGAAAAAACAACTAATTTTTTATTTTTAGCAAGTTTTGCTGAAAAGATAAAGCGATAAGGTTTTAAAAAAGGTTATGCATTTAAAATATCTCAGTTTATGTTTATTTAGTTTGGGCTTGACGGCGTGTGCGCAACACAGTGTGCGTCCGCAATTGGCATCTGCGAATTTAGAGCAAAAAGCTATTCAAAGCGTTAACGCGATGTATGAATATCCAAGTTATGATTATCGCGGAAACTTTAAAGTTACGGTTGATCCATCACAAATAAAGCAAAATTCAAAAGCTGAAAATACACCTAAGCTTGATGCTGAATTACAAAAGAAAGTTGATCAGTACCTACGTGAGCAAAAGGTTGGCTTAAGTAAAGCACAGAAACAAACCCTCTATGCGGCTATTGCAAATGAACAAGGTGATTTGGGACTGACCTCATCAGCACGTTCTGACAAAGTAAATGCCGTATTAATTAATTTATTAAATGATCTTCAATTTAGCTATGACGGCTCAATTCATTATCGTCAGAAAATGGGTTCATTTAACCTAACTGCCAGATATGAAAAGCCAACGCTATTGGTCCAGGCAAAATTGCCAATGGTGCTTGATTTAGAAAATTATAAGTTTTATGTAAATTACTTTGGTTTAATGCCGTATTTAGTCAATAAAGAAAATCAAAACAATTTAACTTACATTGATTTTTCAAAGTACAAAGACTTCTTTAAAAATGTCGATATGAAGAAGTTTGTTGAATATCTTAAAGCTTCTAGTGCAGTGTCATATCGTTTGGCTGACCCGCAAAACTTACAACGTGTATCTCTGACAGATAGTGATCGTAAGGCTGGGGCTGTTGATAAAATTCGTTTGAAAACTACGATTGAAGAGTTACTTCTAGAAGTTGAGCTGTATGGTCAGGTCAATGATAAATACCTTCAAAAAAGTGTTTTAGGCTTCGATAATGAAAAGATGGCAGAAAAGGTAGCAACTGAGCTTGCTGCTTCTGAAGCAAAAAAAGGAGCGGCTAATAAGGAAGAACAAAAAGTTTCTTCCGATGATGCTGCTGCTGTAAGTCAGGAACTATATAGTTTAATCAACGCACACTTTGATGGCGCTCTTTCATCAGATGATGAAGGTGAAGATAATTTAAGTGCGGCGGCGCAAGCTCCTGAAGCTGCAGATGCATCGGCTTCTGAAGACGAAGATGCCAGTGAAGAAGCTGCTGCAGATGGTGTACAAGATGCACAAGCTGAAGAGGTTGTAACTCTCACTGAAGATCAATGTATTGAATTAAAAACACTGAAGAAACCTGTTGCTTTAGGTGATATTAATTATTGCCAAGTTTATGGCATTGATGTGCTAGACCAGAGCGCTGCAAGTGCTGAAAAAGTTCAAACTAAGTCTCGCCGAGACGCTTTAAAACAAACGTTTGAAGCTTATAACCAAAACCAGTTTATCAATGATGAAACTTTCAAAGCTTTATGGTTAAAACATAAAGCTGAGATTGAGCAAGCTTTACCGAAGCAAAGAAATCCAATCACGATTGATGTGGCTTTAGATGACAAAGGCCGTGCAGTGAACATGGCTTATGATGTTGCTTACACGCCAGCCGAGTTTAAACATAGCTTCAATATTAAAGCTGATATGCAAATTTTAAACTATGGCAAAGCAACCTCAATTGATCAGCAGCAGCTTAAACAAGCTAAATCTGTAGCTGAAGCAAGTAAAGGTTCTATGCTAGAAAACTTTATTAAAGGCTTTGGTGATAAACTCGGTCAAGGTGATGTGTTAGAGCATCCAGTAGGCACGCATAGTGACGTACAAGATCTAGATGCAAATCTGGCTGTACTTGCAGATAAAACCTATGACGCAACGCATGCCTATGACAAAACTTATAAAGCAGTATTTATTGCCAAATTGACTGCTGAAAAACCGTCATATATTAAGTATTACTCTGTTCAACAGCTACAAGAAATTGCTGAGGTTTATGCTTACTGGTTCTCAGAAGAAGATACCTATAATCCTCAAGGAAAAGCCTTAGAACGCATTACAGCTTTACAGAAAAAGCATCATCTTGAGCAAGATGAGCAGTTTGACCATGAGTTAGGTCGTGCTGTAGATCATATTGTAATAGAGACCATGCAAGGTAAAGCAGGGCGTGAAGCTTGGCAGAAATTACAGAAGCAATATAAACAGCCAGCCCAACTTTTCTCAAAACAGTATCAGTTAGAGTTTGAAAAACAAAACGGTGTTTCTGCTGAAGAAAAACATTTGTTATCAGAAACGGCTGATATTTTAGGGAACGTTTATGTGGCCGCTCGTAAACAACAGCTTACGGAAAAAACAATTCAGAAGTTAAAACCTGAACATAATGAATTTATTGATTATGAAATTTTCCGAGATGTTTATAAGCAAATGGTCGCTGCTAAAAAATAGTAAATGAGATAAAAAAGAACCTACTTAAAGTAGGTTCTTTTTTTGTTTATAAGAAATCTTTTAAGTCTGGCCTTACACCATTCCAGATATAAAAAGCTTCAATCGCTTGGCCTACTAACATGCCAAAACCTTCTGCATAAGGCACATTGCGTTGTTTCGCTTGATCTAAGAAACTAGATGGCTTGCCATAAGCCATTTCATAAGCATGTTTGAATTGTAATTTTTCAGGTAACTGTAAAGCATCGCCTGAAAGGCTTGCAGAAGTCGCATTAATTACAATATCAAAATCGCCGTCTAAGTCATTTAAGGAAATTGCTTGTAGTTGAGCTTGCGGAACTGCTGTTTTTAAGTCATCTACAAGTTGCTCTGCACGAGACAGAGTTCGATTTGCAATCACAATCTTTTTAGCACCAGCCTGTACCAGTGGATAAATAACACCACGAGTTGCACCACCAGCCCCTAAAATTAAAATAGTTGTATTTTCAAGATTCCATTCTAATGCTTGAATTGCGGCAACTAAGCCTTGACCATCAGTATTGTCACCATGCAATTTGCCATTTTCCATCCATAACGTATTTACAGCTTTAGCAATTTGGGCACGCTCAGTTAACACATCACATAAAGCAAAAGCTTGCTCTTTAAACGGAACGGTAACGTTCATACCACTTCCGCCCTCTGCAAAGAAACTGCGCATGCTTGATTCAAAGCTATCGAGAGGGGCAAGACGTTTTTGATAGTCGAGATCAACACCTGTTTTTTGAGCGAAAGCATGATGCAATTCAGGAGAGCGTGATTGTTCGATTGGGTTGCCAATTACTGCAAACTGTTTGGTCATTCTTGTATCCAAAATTTTAAAATGGCATGAAGCAAATAAAGCCTATACTGAATATTCAGCAGGCCTCACTATAAGTCAAATTGGCACAAGAAAAAATATTAGGAGAGTGTCAGAAAACTTGAAAAATAAAAAAGGAGATTCTTTAGGGTGGAAGCCAAAGAATCCCCAAAACAAAAAATTAAGCGACTTTTTCTTTTAAGCCTAACCAATCACGAGGTTTTAAGTAGTAGTCAGTTAAACGTTTTTCTGGTGAGTCTTCATCCCATTCAGGACGATAAGACCATGCAGCTAAATTAGGAAGACTGACTAAAATAGACTCGATACGGCCACCTGTTTGTAGACCAAATAAAGTACCACGGTCATACACTAGGTTATATTCAACATATCTGCCTCGGCGATAAAGCTGAAATTCTCGTTGAGCTTCGGTATAAGGTTGTTCACGGTGTTTTTCGAAAATTGGCAAAATGGCATTTAAATAACCGTTGCCTACAGCTTGAATATATTTAAAGCAAGTTTCGAAATCCCAGCAATTTAAGTCATCAAAAAATAAACCACCGACACCGCGCTGTTCGTCGCGATGCTTTAAATAAAAGTAGTCATCACACCATTGCTTGTGTTCGTTGTAAACATTGTCGCCAAAAGGTTTACATAGGTCATAAGCAGCTTGATGCCAATTTAAAACATCTTGGTCATCTGGATAAAATGGCGTTAAGTCAAAACCACCACCAAACCACCAAATTGGATCTTGTCCTTCACGTTCTGCAACGAATAAACGAACATTTGCATGAGAGGTTGGAATATTTGGGTTTTTAGGGTGAATAACTAAAGAAACACCGAGTGCTTGAGCTTTAGCACCTGCAATTTGAGGGTGACGTTCTGTTGCAGAAGCAGGAAGTTTGCTAATGTTGATGTGAGAAAACATCACGCCGCCTTTTTCGATCACTGTACCATTTTGCAGCACACGTGAGCGACCGCCGCCGCCTTCTGGACGTTCCCAATCATCAATAATAAATTCTGCCGTACCACCGCCAGCTTTTTCTTGTTGTTCTAAACCAGCGCAAATACGGGCTTGTAAATCGAGGAGAAATTCGCGGACACGTTGAATATCTGTGGAAGTCGGATGTTGCATAATGACCCTCAAAGATGATTGATATAAATTAAATACATCAAAACATAAAACCATAAAAAAAGTAAGGGATTTTTTCTAAATCTTGAAAAAATCCCTTAAACATTGTTTTTTAAACTTTACCCTTGAAATCAAAAATCATCTTTTTGATAAAGGTGATCCATTCTTTCACGTTTGGTTTTTAAATATTGTTCATTAAAAGGATTACGACCTACGGTTAACGGTACACGGTCTACAACGTTAATACCTTGATCTTTGAGTGCCTGAATTTTCAAAGGATTATTGGTAATTAACTTCACTTCTTTTACTTTTAAGTGATCAAGCATAATGCTACACATATCGTAACGACGTGCATCGGCAGGTAAATTCAGTAGTAAATTGGCATCTACTGTATCGTGTCCCTGATCTTGTAGGGCATAAGCACGAATTTTATTCGTTAATCCAATTCCACGACCTTCTTGGCGTAAATATAGAATTACGCCTTGTCCTGCTTCATTGATGAGTTTTTGAGTCGCTTGCAATTGTGGGCCACAATCACATTTCAATGACGCAAAAGCATCACCTGTTAAACATTCAGAATGTACACGGACTAAAACAGGGCCTGTTGGCGGATTTTCTAACCCTTTAGAAAGTGCCACATGTTCTTCACCTGTTGCTGGATCTTGAAACACAGAAATATTGAATTCACCAAAAGCGGTCGGGAGTTTTGATGTTGCAATGAACTCTATAGGCACAGATTAACTCATCTTTTAACCGAAAACGGTTTAAAGTATAGCGTAATGCTGGGAGATTGGTCGAATTGTCATAATCATTTTGCACACTAAGGTTTTCTTTTTTGTATAAAGAAGACGATAATAGTTGATAAATAGTCAGATTATTCAGGATAATCTGCCAACCATACCCATAATGTATGAGAGACTGCTTTGCATGATCTCGTTCGCAAATGTGGCTGATTGAAGGTGACTTCATTCGATTGTATGATCGACCCATTTTGACCCAGCTTAGGATTTGCCAGGCTTATAAAGGCTTTGCCACATATGTTGTATACCGAAATTCCAACTCAACGCCCTGTTACGCCATTGTTAGATGCAATTGATCATCCTCAACAATTACGTCAGCTCGAGCATAGCCAACTGGTTCAAGTGGCTGATGAGTTGCGTCAATATATTTTATATGCAGCAGGCCAGAGTGGTGGCCATTTCGGTGCTAACCTCGGCGTGGTTGAGCTGACGGTTGCGCTGCATTATTGCTTTAATACACCAAATGACCGTTTAGTTTGGGATGTGGGACATCAAGCATACCCACATAAAATCCTGACTGGACGTCGCGAACAAATTACCACTATCCGTTCAAAAAATGGTTTAGCAGCTTTCCCTGCCAGAGAAGAATCAGTTTTTGATACTTTCGGAGTGGGGCACTCATCGACAGCTATTTCTGCTGGCTTGGGCATGTCACTTGCACGTCGCTATCAAAATGACCCATGTGAAGTGGTATGTATTGTGGGTGATGGGGCAATGACTGCGGGCATGGCTTTTGAAGCAATGAACGACGCTGTTGCACATGATGCTGACT
This sequence comes from Acinetobacter sp. H1(2024), assembly GCF_046557555.1. NCBI lineage: Bacteria > Pseudomonadati > Pseudomonadota > Gammaproteobacteria > Moraxellales > Moraxellaceae > Acinetobacter > Acinetobacter sp. H1(2024). The sequence goes on along the minus strand of NZ_JBKGFO010000003.1, from coordinate 81,899 downwards.
TGATTGTTGTCCTTAATGACAATGACATGTCAATTTCTTGCAGTACAGGTGGCTTCGCTAAGCATTTAGCTGCAATTTGGGAAAAGGGTCATTTAGTCAATGTAGATGAACATGGTGAGGCTTACATTCAGCCACACCCAAAATGGACTTATAACTCTCGCTTACACCAATCAGCAACCGATGCAGCAGATAATTTATTTAAAGCAATTGGTTTTGACTATTTTGGTCCATTTGATGGGCATGATGTTACTCAATTAGCTCAAGTTTTTAACGCGCTCAAAAAACGTAAAGGGCCGCGTTTAGTACACGTTTATACCAAGAAAGGAAAAGGATTTGCTCCTGCTGAAGCAGACCCGATCACTTACCATGCGATTGGTAAAATAAATGCTACCTCAGGTGGCAAAACTCCACCAAAGTATTCCGATGTATTTGGTGAATGGTTGTGTGATGAAGCTGCTCAAGATGAACGTCTGCTTGCGATCACACCTGCGATGTGTGAAGGCTCAGGCATGGTTAAATTTGCCAAGCAATTTCCACAGCGTTTCTTTGATGTCGCCATTGCAGAGCAGCATGCTGTAACACTTGCGGCTGGTATGGCTTGCGAAGGGCTCAAACCTGTTGTTGCAATTTATTCAACATTCTTGCAGCGCGGTTACGATCAGCTTATTCATGATGTTGCCTTGCAAAACCTTGATGTAACTTTCGGAATCGACCGTGCAGGTTTAGTGGGTGAAGACGGCCCAACTCATGCTGGTGCTTATGACTATGCTTATATGCGTACTGTCCCGAATATGGTGATCATGGCGCCAAAAGACGAAAATGAATGTCGTCAAATGCTCCATACAGCTTATGTCTACAATGGCCCAGCCGCAGTACGTTATCCACGTGGTGCTGGTGTTGGTGTCGAAATTCAAAAAGAAATGGTGCTCCTTGAATTAGGTAAAGCTGAAATTGTTGCAGAAATTAATGCAAACAATGATGAGCAAATTACAATTCTAGCGTTTGGTAGCCGTGTCATGGTTGCTATAGAAGCTGGTGAGCAACTTGCACAAAAACATGATGTTGGTGTGCGTGTGGTAAACATGCGCTTTGTAAAACCGCTTGATGAACAAATCATTCGAGACTTGGCTGAGCATACTCATTTATTCGTAACAGTTGAAGAACATGCGATTATGGGTGGTGCAGGTAGTGCAGTGAATGAGTTTATGGCACAAGAACAAATTGTTAAACCTATCATTAACTTAGGTTTGCCAGACTCATTCTTGCATCAGGCTTCACATAATCAAATGTTGCAAGATTGTGGTCTAGATACGAAAGGTATTTTGAACTCAATTGAGAGAGCTTGGCTTAAGCAAAATCAGGTCGTTTAAGCCTTTCACAAAAAATTTGAAACATTTTTTCCCATAAAGCGCATTCATTTGCTAAAATGTATGCGCTTTTATGCATTATTCTTTGTCAAAATCTTCAAATTTGTATTGTAGTGGGTGTTCAATGGAACCTATGGTGGTTATGGCTGCGCGTGCGGCTCAAACAGTTGGTCAAGAGCTTTTAAAAGCGCATCAAAATCGTCATAAACTCGATTTGCAAGTTGAAGAGAAAGGCATTGATGGCCCGGTAACACGTGTAGATCGTTATTTGGAACAATTAACGATTGATACATTACGTAAAAGTTATAAAAACCATAGCTTCTTAGGTGAAGAGTTTGGTATGCAAGAAGGCAAAGGCCACGATGCAGACTGGTGCTGGGTCATTGACCCGCTTGATGGCACGCAAAACTTTATTAATGGTTTCCCTCATTTCTGTATTTCTATTGCAGTTCAACATAAAGGTGTTACTCAGCACGGCGTAATTTACGACCCAGTGCGTGACGAATTGTTCTCTGCAAGTCGCGGTCGCGGTGCGGTTATGAACCAACGCCGTATTCGTGTAAATGTAAAAGATAGCTTAGAAAATACATTCTTGGCAGTAGGCCATCCTTACCGTGCTAAACGTGCTGGTGAGATCGTATCTTATGCAGAACAACATTTCGCATCATTATTAGCAGTGACTCAAGCGGGTGCTCAAATCCGTCGTGGTGGTTCAGCTGCTCTAGACTTGGCTTATGTTGCTGCTGGTCGTTTCGATGGTTTCTTTGAACTTGGTTTAAAACCATGGGACATCGCTGCTGGTGAGCTTATTATTAAAGAAGCGGGCGGTGTAGTTGTTGATGCTCGTGGTGGCAATGATTCACTTGAAAATGGTCAAGTGATCGCATGTTCACTTAAAATGTTAAAGCCATTAATGCAAACTGTTGTTCCTGCTTGGGACAAAGCTGCAAAATAATTTAGAAATAGTTTCTCTGTTAAGACCCTCTTTTTATAGAGGGTTTTAACTTTTTAATGATCGGTAAAATACAAATAATAATAGAAATAACGAGAAAGTTGATTAAAACACATGACTTTTAAATTCTTTCTGCTATAATCCGCCCACGCACTTAAATTTCCGTTCATTACCTGAACATTCTGTTCTATTCATTGTAAGCGCACGCTGTCCATAGAGAGGACCATTTCTTGCGCCCCGATCGCTCAGCGATTCTTCAGGTTCGGCCGTAATCAAGCGTGCGTTTAATCCACATCGTCGTTACTCGGATTGCCGCTGAATAATAAGGTTCAGCTAATTTTGCTTTGCCGCTTTGTGCCGATGTCTATTTTGTACTTATTAAAAATGGAGCACCCATTAGGGTGAAACTCTCTATGAGCAAAACTTTTGCCGAATTTTCTTTGCATGAAACCTTACAACAAGCGCTTGAAGGTTTAGGTTTTACTACCCCGACTCCTGTGCAAGAACAATCTATTCCTGCAGCTTTAGAAGGTAAAGACCTTTTAGTTTCTAGCCAGACTGGTTCTGGTAAAACTGCAGCTTTCTTATTGCCGACATTAAATAACTTGGCTGGTCAAGAAACTTTCGTTCCGTTCAAAGAACGCATGAAAGCAGTAACTCAACCAAATATTTTGGTTATTTCTCCTACTCGTGAATTAGCACAACAAGTAAGCCAAGATGCAATTGCATTTGTACGTCACATGAAAGGTGTTCGTATTGCTGCAATTATGGGTGGTATGCCATTTGCTAAACAAATTCAACAGTTAAAAGGCGCGCAAGTTGTTGTTGCAACACCGGGTCGTTTACTTGACTTGGTAAACCGTCGTCAAATTAAATTAGACCAAGTAGATGCTTTAATTGTTGATGAAGCGGACCGTATGCTTGACCTAGGCTTCTCTGAAGACTTAGAAGCAATTAGCGAATTAGCGGCTAACCGTAAACAAACATTAATGTTCTCTGCAACATTTGCTGATCGTATTATTCGTCTTGCAGCATGCATGATGAAAGATCCAATGCGTATCGCAATTGAAACTGGTCATTCAACCAATACAGATATTACGCAAACATTGCATTGGACTGATGGCTTTGAGCATAAGAAAAAATTACTTACTCATTGGTTAAGTGATGAAAACTTAGATCAAGCTGTAGTTTTTGCAAGCACTCAAGAAGACACTGATATGTTGGCTGAAGAACTTGCAGAAGCAGGTCATTCAGTTGTTGCACTTCACGGTGCGATGCCACAAACAGTGCGTAACCGTCGTTTACGTAGTATCCGTGAAGGCCGTGCGAAGATCTTAGTTGCAACTGACGTTGCTGCTCGTGGTCTTGACGTACCGACTATTTCTCACGTAATTAACTTTGGTCTTCCGATGAAGCACGAAGACTACGTACACCGTATTGGTCGTACAGGTCGTGCTGGTCGTACAGGTCAAGCGATTACTTTAGCGACTTATCGTGAACGCGGTAAGATTCGTGCACTTGAAGAATACTTAGAAGCTCGTTTAAGCGTTTCTGAAATTGAAGGCTTAGAGCCATCTCCACCTCCTGCTCGTTCAGGTCGTGATGGTGGTGGTCGTGGTCGTGGTGGCAATGGCGGTGGCCGTGATGGTCGTCGTGGTGGCGGTTTTGGCGGTGGTCGTCGTTTTGAAGGCGAAAGCAACTTCAAACGTCGTGAAGGTGGTCGTGATGACCGTCCACGTCGTAGCTTTGATGACAAGCCACGTGGTGATCGTCCATTCGGTGGCGAAGATCGTCCGCGTCGTGAGTTCAATTCAGATCGTCCACGTCGTGAAGGTGGTTTTGAAGACCGTCCACGTCGCGAGTTCAATTCAGATCGCCCACGTCGTGAAGGTGGTTTCAATGATAAACCGCGTTTTGACTCGAATGATGACAACCGTGGTAACCGTGTAGACTATAAACCACGTCGTGAAAGCGGTTTTGGTGATCGTCCAAAACGTAGCTTCGGTGGTGAAGATCGTCCACGTCGTAGTTTTGATGACAAGCCACGTGGTGAGCGTCCGTCATTTGGTGGCGAAGATCGTCCACGTCGTGAGTTCAACTCAGATCGTCCACGTCGCGAAGGTGGTTTTAATGATAAGCCACGTCGTAGCTTTGATGACAAACCTCGTGGTGAACGTCCATCGTTTGGTGGTGAAGATCGTCCAAAACGTAGCTTCGGTGGTGAAGATCGCCCACGTCGTAGTTTTGATGACAAACCACGTCGTAAATTCGACCGCTAATCTTTAAAAAGATTTAAAAAAAGGCCAGTTAACAAACTGGCCTTTTTTATTTGTCAGTTTTGCTATAAAATAACAAAATGTGAAGCAGTTCAAATTTAATTGTAATAATGCGTAAAAGTAATCGAAAAAGGGCATCTTTGACATGGTTGAGTAAATTATTACTTCAACATGGGTTGCCATATCTTTTTATTGTACTCGCTTTGTGCAATGGGATTTACTTTGCCTATGCTTTGCTAACAGGCCATTTTGTAGATCAGTTCCAAGTGCTCAATCAGTAAATTCCCTTCAAAAACTAACCTATATTTATACGTTTAGTTGTCTTTGCTTTTGTCAAAATTACAACAAGATTCCCAAAATTCAGTGTTATAGTATGCGGGCATAAAAGTGCAGGAATGATTGCCATTATGAATAATAAAACTCCTCTCTCGACTCAGTCACTCATTGAAGTGAAAAATTTGAGTTTTAATCGAGGGGAACGCGTCATTTATGACAATATTAGTTTAAATATACGTCGCGGTCAGATTACGGCCATTATGGGACCATCTGGTACAGGTAAAACGACTTTATTACGTTTGATTGGTGGACAACTTGTTCCTGATCAGGGTGAAGTTTTGCTTGATGGCAAAGATATTGCTCAAATGTCACGTCAGGAATTGTTTGCCGCTCGTGCGCGTATGGGAATGCTCTTCCAAAGTGGCGCTTTATTTACCGATATGTCGGTTTATGAAAATGTCGCTTTTCCAATCCGTGCACATACCAAGCTTTCTGAAAATTTGATTGCTGAACTGGTTGCTTTAAAGCTTGAGTCTGTTGGCCTGCGTGGAACAGAACAGCTCATGCCTACAGAGTTATCAGGCGGTATGAATCGACGAGTTGCTTTGGCTCGTGCAATCGCGCTTGATCCAGATTTAATCATGTATGACGAACCATTTGCTGGGCAAGACCCGATTGTAAAAGGTGTTTTAACTCGTCTAATTCGTTCGTTACGTGAAGCTTTGGATTTAACCACCATTATTGTTTCGCATGATGTTTCCGAAACCTTATCTATTGCCGATTACATTTATGTCGTAGCGGAAGGAAAGATTCAAGGGGAAGGAACACCGGAAGAATTGCAAAAATATGCTTCTCCTTTTGTAAAACAGTTCTTAACCGGTTCGGCAGAAGGTCCGGTTGAGTACCAGTTTAGCCACCAAGCTTATTTAGATAACGAGGTTCGTCCATGAATACGATTGCCTGGTTAGGTAGACTCGTTATTGAGCGGATTCGAGGGATTGGTGTTGCGGCACTGATGCTCTTACAGATTATTTTTTCATTACCTTCATCGGGTGGTTTTGGGCGTTTCGTCTATCAAATGCATCGTGTAGGGGTAATGTCTTTACTTATTATTACGGTATCAGGTTTATTTATTGGTCTGGTACTCGGACTACAAGGCTACTCAATATTGGTCAATGTGGGTAGTGAATCAATGCTAGGCACTATGGTGTCTTTAACTTTGCTGCGTGAGCTTGCACCAGTTGTTGCTGCTTTACTCTTCGCTGGGCGCGCAGGTTCTGCATTAACTGCTGAAATTGGTTCGATGAAACAAAGTGAGCAGCTTGCCAGTATGGAAATGATTGGTGTTGATCCTTTAAAGCAAATCGTCTCACCACGTCTTTGGGCTGGCATAGTCAGTTTACCAATGTTAACTGTTATCTTTGCTGCGATTGGTATTGTTGGCGGCAAAATGGTTGGCGTTGATTTTCTTGGCGTTGATGAAGGCTCCTTCTGGAGTGGTATGCAAAATAATGTTCAATTTGGCCATGATGTTGTAAATGGCATCATTAAGAGCATTGTATTTGCTTTACTTTGTACATGGATTGCAGTTTTCCAAGGGTATGCGTGTGATCCAACACCTGAAGGCATTGCGACAGCAATGACCCGTACGGTTGTATATTCTTCATTATGTGTTTTAGGTTTTGATTTCGTGTTGACTGCGGTCATGTTCGGAGGGATTTAATGAAATCACGTACTAGTGAGCTGGCCGTAGGTATTTTTGTCATTATCTTCGGTATTGCTTTGTTTTTTTTAGCGATGAAAGTAAGTGGTTTAGTTGGTACAAACTTGAGTGATGGCTACACGATGAAAGCTCAGTTTGACAACGTTAATGGACTTAAGCCTCGTGCTAAAGTAACGATGAGCGGTGTAACAATTGGTCGTGTTGATTCAATTACACTTGATCCGGTTACACGTTTAGCTACAGTAACTTTTGACCTTGATGGAAAACTGACAAGTTTTAATGCTCAGCAGTTAAAAGAAGTTCAAAAAAATGCTTTAGACGAATTGCGTTATAGTTCTGATTATACGCAAGCGACGCCAGCGCAACAAAAAACAATGGAACAGCAACTGATCAGTAACATGTCATCCATCACCAGTATTGATGAAGATGCTTATATAATGGTTGCAACCAATGGTTTGTTGGGTGAGAAATATTTAAAAATCGTACCAGGTGGTGGTCTTAACTACCTTAAACGTGGTGATACGATTTCTAACACCCAAGGAACGATGGATTTAGAAGATTTAATTAGTAAATTTATTACTGGTGGTGGCGCAGGTAAAGTTGCCGCTGGTTCATCATCCTCAGCAGAAGAAAAAGCTCCTGCAAGTACTGACAGCAGCGCACAGCCGTCATTTGTTGAGTAAGAGATTATTTGAAGGAGTGGTTCCAGGTGAATAAGTTGTTTAAACAAACCCTGACAGCAAGTATTTTGTCTACTATGATTGCTGGTACAGCTTTTGCTGCACCTTCAGAAGCACCACCTGATTTTATTAAGCGTGTTGCTGATGGTTTGATTGCGCGTTTGAAAACAGACCATGCCAAGTTGCAAAACAACCCTGCTTTGGTTAAATCAATCATACGTCAAAACTTAGACCCGTATGTTGATTCACAAGCGTTCACTCGTATTGTGATGGGTACTTATGCAACAAATCAGTATAGTACGGCTGCACAGCGTGCTCAGTTTGAAACAAACTTCCGTAATACTTTAATTGAGAATTACGGTAGTGCATTTGCTAAATACACAAACCAAACTTACACCATGCGCCCTTATAAAGCGACAGCAGGTAAAAACCCTGTTGTAACTTTAGATTTCAACCATAATGGCGACAAAATTCCTGTGTCGTTCCAGTTGGCTGATAAAGGCTCACAGTGGAAAATCCGTAACATCAATGTTTCTGGTATTGATTTAGGGTTACAGTTCCGAAATCAGTTTGCTGCAACTGTGAAACGTAATGGCGGCGATTTGAACAAAGCAATTGCGACATTCCAACCTGATGCAGATGCTGCTGTTAATCAGAACAAACAAAAATAAGTAGGTGAAGAGTGGTTCAGTATCTTAACCAAGAGTTAGTTGTTTCAGGCAAAATCGATTTTGAAAATGCTGAGCAACAATACCAAGCTGGATTGGCAATTATTAAGAAGCAAACAAGCTTTCCTTTAATAGTCGATCTAAAACAGCTTGAGCATGGTAATACGTTGGCATTGGCGGTGTTAGTCCAATGGCTACGTCAGACTCCGCAGAAGGCTGGCTTACATTTTAAAAATGTTCCAGAGAAGATGCTGAAAATCATTCAAGCTTGCCATTTGCAAGAAGACCTACATTTGGTCTAGTCATGCAAAAATAAAAAAGCACCTAAATTTAGGTGCTTTTTTTATAAAAATTAATAGGGGGTAAGTGCAGATTTTAAATCCATTTCTTCCAGCGGAAGTAAATGATAGGGCCAATAAAAAAGCCGACAATAATTAATAGCACTGCGATAAAACTACTTTTACCATGAGCAAAAGGCAATACTTCAGTGTTCATGCCATAGATACTCGCGATCAGCATTGGTGGTGCTAACATACTTGGTAAAATCGAGAATCGACGAATCGTATTGTTCGGTGTTAATGAACCCAGACGTTGTATCAAGCAAGAATCGTACTTTTTGGAATAAGAACGCATCATGTTCTACAAGTGAGCGGACATCTTCACTGAGCTCTCGGATATCAGCATCGTAGATGTGACTACCTAAGGCGCGTGGACGAGATAAAAACGTTAAGACACGTCGTAAATCAATTAAACACAGTTGAGCTTTTCCAAGCATGTCTTCTTGTTGCGCCAAGCGGGTAATCATGTCATCAAGGTCTAAAATTTTCTCACGTTGATGGTTGTTAAGAACCTCAGTGGAGTATTTTTCTAGATCCTTGTGGATATCTTCTAAGATATCCGCAAGCTCATCTAGCTTTGCTTCAAGCAGACCTAATAAAATCCAAGTTGGATCTTTATAATCCATTTCATAGTCGTTACGGCGAGCTCGGGCACGAAATGCACGAAATGCAACGAGCTTTTCACCGCGTAACGTAAATAAGCGATCTTTGTGTAAAATGAATGCTACGGTTTGCACCATGGCAAGCATATGTGATGACTCTTCAGCATCTCCATCGACCTGATAATTTTTATTTTTCGTTAAAAAATAGGTGCTGATATGCAAAATACCGTCATCATCGCGGTAGAATCGAGCAGAAGAAGAAATGTCTTCTAGGGACTTTAGTGTAGGTAAGTTCTGATCGTAGGCATCTAAGACCCATTGTTGTTCTTCTTGAGAGGGTGCAATTAGATCAAGCCATACTAATTCGGGATGTAGATCAAATCCACCGTTGATGGTGGCATCTTCCAGACTTCCGCGTTCTGTGGCATAAAAGGCTTCAAGCATGTGTCTTTTTTCCTCACGCAGTCTGATGGAAATTGATGGGTGTATTTTAGACAAGGATTTGCCGAAAAACACTTGCCAATACACTATTTTGCAAAAAAAAACTCTGTCGATAGTCTAGTTTGTCAGCATGACAGTTCAATAAAACGGTTTTTATACTATGAATTCAATTTGCATTTTCTGTGGTTCATCTTTAGGTTCAGACCCAATCTTTCAACAAATTGCTCAATTAACCGGTCAAACTATTGCCAAGCAAGGTAAAACTCTCGTTTATGGCGGTGGTCGTTCAGGTTTGATGGGTGTTGTCGCTGATAGTGCTTTGCAAGCCGGTGGGCAGGTCATTGGCGTCATTCCTCGTGCTTTAGTCGATCGCGAGTTAGCTCATCCCGGACTGACAAAATTATATGTCGTCGAGAATATGCATGAGCGTAAGACCAAAATGGCAGATCTGTCGGACGGTTTTATTGCGTTACCAGGTGGGGCAGGTACATTGGAAGAAATCTTTGAACAATGGACATGGGCACAATTAGGTATTCATCAAAAGCCGTGTGCTTTTCTAAATGTAGCGGGCTTTTATGAAGATTTGCTTAAAATGGTTCAAGGAACTGTAGATAAAGGTTTTAGTCAGGCACGGTTCGCTGATAAATTGATCGCTTCGGATAAAATTGAGGATATTCTTCAACAATTTGAACAATATCAACCACCAGCTCCAAAATGGGCTAATGCAGATGTTCAACCATAAACGAGGTTAAATCGGTGAAAATAATTACGGTCGCCGCTGCGGTGATCTTAAATGAGCACAATGAATTATTACTGGTTAGAAAGCGTGATACACAAGCTTTTATGCAAGTAGGCGGTAAGCTGGAGCCGAATGAGGCTCCGGAAACAGCCATACAACGTGAAATTCTGGAAGAAGTTGGCAGCCCGTGTGTAATACAACAGTTTATAGGGCGTTTTGAGACAGCAGCTGCTAATGAGCCAGATCATACGCTGATTAGCCATTTATATTTGGTTCGATTAAAACAGTCTCCACAAATTGCAGCCGAAATTGCTGAAATGAAGTGGATAAAATTTAATGATTCCGAAACTAAACTTGCACCATTAACCAAAGAAATAGTAATTCCTTGGTGTGAGCAAAACTTATCTGCAATTTAATAATTTTAATATGATGTAGATGAGGCAGCAGCTAGGCAGTTTGCATAAATAGATGTACAACCTAGCTGCTCTAATGCCTGACTTAGAGCAGAAATTGAACTTCCTGTTGTGATCACATCATCAATAATCAGCACACGACGGTAGCGCCGTTTTTCTTGAGCTATCGCAACAAATTGCTGTTCAATATTTTCAAATCTTTCGAGTCGAGATAATCCTTTTTGTGAACGCTCATTGAGGCGCTGTACAGGCTGCCAAACGGGTATTCTTAATTGTTTACTTAGAAGCTTGGCAAGTAATAATGATTGATTAAAACCTCGCTCCGTTAAACGCTGTTTAGAAATAGGCATGGGTACTATGGCCTGTACCTTAGGAAATTTTATTTGCTGTAAAATTTCAGCAAGTAAGGTTTGGTAATGTAATTTTTGTTCATATTTAAACTGCTGAATTATGCGGTTAATTGGATAGGCATAATGACAGGCCACAAGAACAGATAGATCATTACGCTGAACTGTCTGCTTAAGCCATGGTAGTTGTTCCCAACATTCTTTACAAAGAGGGTACTTACCCCGTGTTCCTATTTCACATAATAGGCAAGGGGACAATAACTGAAAAAGATACTGAGGATTGAATAACTTAAACATAAGCGTATCGCGGCGCTTCAGGTAGCCAACGTTTCAAGAGGGCATCAGCTTGTTGTGGATAGTCCTTTAGAACCTGTTGTGCAACATAATGTGCTTGACTTAATAAATGATCATCTCGTTCTAACCGCGCGACTCTAAAGCCCATATCGCCTGTTTGTTTGGTTCCTAATAATTCACCTGGACCTCTTAGCTCAAGGTCTTTTTCTGCAATCACAAAGCCATCATTACTCTCTCTTAAAATCGAAAGTCTTTCCTGACCATTTTGTGAAAGTGGTGGTTTATAAAGAAGAACGCAAAAACTGGCTTTTGCGCCTCGTCCTACACGGCCACGTAATTGATGTAGCTGTGAAAGTCCTAAACGTTCAGCATTTTCAATGACCATAATTGAAGCATTAGGTACATCTACACCGACTTCAATAACAGTTGTGGCGATCAAGAGTTGTAGTTCGTTATTTTTAAATGCTTGCATGACAGATTGCTTTTCATCAGGTTTCATTTTGCCATGAACTAAACCAATATTAAGTTCAGGAAAGCGCTCTCTCATTTCTTGATAGGTGGCTTCCGCGGCTTGGGCGTCTAAAGTTTCGGACTGTTCAACCAGAGTACATACCCAGTAGGCTTGTTTGCCTTCTCGACAATTTGTACCAATTCGATTTAGCACTTCTTCACGACGGTCTAGTGGAATCGTGACAGTTTGGATAGGTGTACGACCTGGTGGTAATTCATCAATAATGGATGTGTCTAAATCGCCATAAGCACTCATTGCTAATGTTCTAGGAATTGGCGTTGCAGTCATGACCAATTGATGTGGCGTGAGTTGTTCAGCGCCTTTATTGCGTAGAGCCAATCGTTGGTCTACCCCAAAGCGATGTTGCTCATCAATAATAACAAGACCTAACTTTGCAAACCCAACGTTATCTTGAAATAAGGCATGAGTACCTACAATCAGTTCGGCATGACCTTCTTTAATTTGTTGTTCAGCTTGTGCTCGCGCTTTACCCTTTTGTTTGCCTGATAACCAAGCGACCGTAATACCTAAAGGTTCAAACCAACGTTTAAAGTTTAAATAATGCTGCTCTGCCAAAATTTCGGTAGGTGCCATTAATGCAACTTGCCAATCGGCCTCTAATGCATGGCATGCTGCAACTGCCGCAACTAGAGTTTTCCCTGCACCTACGTCACCTTGTACTAAACGTAGCATAGGCTGGTGTTGTTTTAAGTCGCTTAAAATTTCTTTGGATACACGCTTTTGTGCATTGGTCATTTGAAAAGGTAAGGCTTCTAACAGTTTTTTTGCCAGTACCTTACTACTTGGGAAAGCGGGTGAGGCAATTTGACGAATATAAGCACGTCGTGTGAGAAGGCTAATTTGGTGTGCGACCAGTTCTTCAAAAATAAGACGCCGCTGTGCAGGGTGAGATCCTTCGGCCAATTGGAGCATATTGGCATCGACAGGTGGCTCATGAATGTAATGTAATGCTTCTTTGAGTGCATATCCATTTGTATATTGCTTGGGAAGCAACTCAGGTAGAGCATCACTATGATGCTTCAACGCCTGTTTAACATATTCGCGTAATTTAGGTTGTGTTAATCCATCAGTACTCGGGTAAATTGCTGTGAGCTGCGTTTTTGGCAGAGGCGTGTGTTCATTAATGAGCTGAATTTCTGGATGATAAAGCTCAAGTCCCCTTGCACCTACGCGAACTTCACCAAAAATACGTAAACGGTTACCAGGTTTTATTTTATCGGTTAAGTTTTTATAAATATGATAAAAACGTAAAGTCACCTTACCAAATTCATCTTGTATTAATGCAGCCATAGATTTACGTTTACCTGGAGGGAAATCAACAGATTTGACTTCACCCTCAAGTAAATAACTACGACCAACCACCAACTGATTCATAGGAATAATGGTACTGCGATCTTCATAATCACGGGGCAGATGAAACAGTAAATCATCTGTGGTAAAAATATTTAGTTTTTCGAGTAGGGCTGCTGAAGCCGATCCAACGCCTTGTAACTGATGGACTGAAGTCATGTCCCCTCAACGAGTTCTCTATGCATATATTATTTATCGGTTATGGTAAAACATCTCAGCGTGTTGCTAAACAACTATTTGAGACAGGACATCAAATTACCACAATTAGCCGTAGTGAAAAAACAGATCCTTACGGGACACACCTCATACAGGATATTTTTACGCTCGATTTAAGTGAAATTGCGCCTGTAGATGTCGTTTATATTTTGCTTTCTCCAGACGATAGTACAGTTCAAGGTTATCATCATACTTACGTGGATAGTATTGAGCCTATTCGACAGGCGTTAAAATCACATCCAGTCAAAAGATTAATTGTAGTGTCATCTACGCGGGTATATGGTGAAAATTCTGGTGAAACGATTGATGATGATAGTCAGATTCACCCGAATGATGCTCAAGGCCATATTCTTCATAATATGGAATTGCTATGGCAGAAATACTTTCCAGCTCAATGTGTGATTGTACGTCCCACAGGGATTTATGGTGCTTCGGTTGATCGATTAAAACGGATGGCTGAAAACACACAAACCTATCCAAATATTCACTATAGTAATCGTATTCATATTGATGACTTGGCAAGATTTTTAGCATTTTTAGCCGATTATGAAAAACCGCATAAGAGTTATCTTGTTGCCAATAATGCCCCTGTACCATTACATGAAGTCATCCTTTGGTTTCAGAGCCAGTTAGACTTACCGCTGCTTACTTTAGATTCAGCTCATGTTTCAGGTAAAAAAATATATGCGAAACTCTTATTTGAAACAGGTTTTCAACTTGAACACCCAATTTGCTTTAATGACTATTTATTATGTTTAAATGCTCATGGTACAAATCAAAATTTAGACTAAACTTTAAATAACAATAGAAATACCTGAAGAGGCAAATAAATTGCCGATAAAGATAAAAATGTTGAAAGTGAAGAAATTTTGTTTAGCACTTATTTTGAGTGCAACGTCTGTTGCGAGTTGGGCAGAGGATCAGTTGTGGTGTACATATGATCCTATGGGCACCCAAGGGGATATAACGCGTCGTTTAAATGACATCCGATTATATGCTCAGCAATATAATGTCAAATTCAAAGTTGTCAGCTATCAAAAAGAGCAGCAAGCCATTCAAGCTTTTGACGATGGTAAATGTTCAGGTTTAGCAGCTAGTAACTTTAATACTTATCAATACAATCATTTTATGGGAAGTAGCTCTGGGATTGGCCTTATACCTAATAACAGGACTGCTCGAAATTTATTGCAGCTTTTAAATCACCCGACAATTGAGAAAAAACTCATTAATCAAGACTATGAAGTAGTTGGTATGATTCCCGTAGGAACTGCCTATATGGTCATGAAAAACAAAAAAATATCGAAAGTGGCACAGCTTAGAGGTCAACGAGTCGGTGTATTAGCCAATAATCCGCCACAGCAGGCGTTGGTGAGAAGTGTAGGTGCACAGCCAGTCTATGTTGATTTATCCAATGCGATCACTCAGTTCCAGCAAAACAAAATCGATATTATGCCGGCACCGATTTATGGGCTTTTACCATATAACTTACAGAAAGATTTTGGGCCAGACACTCAGGTGATTAACTTTCCATTGGCTTATTTTGGGGTAAATCTAATTATTAAGCCTAAATCGTATCCTGCCAATTTTGGCCGAAAAATTCGGTCTTGGTTTGCGCAAAATAGTCAATTATTAACGAATCGAGCGATACAGTGGGAAAACCATTTGCCAGCTTACTATTGGGTAGATGTTTCTTTTTACGAAAAGCAGAGCTATGACATTATGGTGGCCAAAATACGCAATCAATATGTGCGTTCTGGATATTACGATGCTTACTTTGTTGAATTGATGAAGCGCTTACGTTGTATTGATGATCCACGTTACTTCGAGTGTTCAATGCCTCGATAAAATAAAAGGCAACTTAAGTTGCCTTTTATTTTGAGTCAAACTTTAAGATTTTTTACGTTTTAAACGACGTTTCGCTTGTTGAGAGGCCATTGCTTCAAGTGCTTCTTTTAGTTCTTCATCAGTAAAGGTCGTGATGTGCTGCAACATCTGCAATGTTACTTCATCAAGTACTAGCTGTGCGCCTGCTGCCATTTGACGGAAATTATCGTCAAACTCAATCTGACCTTGGTCATTAGTACGGATGTAATTTTGCTGAGTTAAAACTTTAATAAAGCTTTGGAACAATGCTTTGTCAAAGAATTCTGGAGAATTAAACTCGTAAAGAACAGACAAGCGTTGTCCTAACAAATGACTTAACTCTTCAACTTGTTTTGCTGAAATATTGCCTGAACCACGCTGAGTAATTAAAGCTAAAGTCATGTAATAGCGTTCTAGACTTTGCTTAACAGGTGTTGCCAATACAACAAGTTGATTGTGCTCTTCGGTGTTTGGTGCAGAGCTAATCAAGTTACCTTCTTCATCTTGATGAATAAGGTTTGATTGAACCAATGCATCTGCATATTGTTCAATCTGTTCTTTAAGCTCACTGCTTTGCCACTTAAGGAATAGTTCAGCTTTTAAGAATGGATAAAGGGTATAGATGACATTACTTAAATCAGCACGACTGATTTTACCGTTATGCTCAACAAGCGATGCAACCAATGAAGGTAAAACGAAAGCATGCAAAATGTTATTACGGAAGTATGTAAGCAGAACTGCTTGGTTATCTTCAATCGCAATAATATCGCCCAGTGCATGCTGTACACGCTTAACTAATTTTAGCTTTAAGCCGTAAGCAATAATTTCCTTGCCAGATAGTGGTGTTACTTCTGTACGCTGATCGTATGGGAAATTCGATGCTAAATTGCGGTAAGCTTCAAGCTGCTTAATACAGATTTCTTCATCAAGAGTATGCTTTGGAGTAGCAAGCAAAATAATTGAGAGTAAAGAAACCGGGTTAATGACTACCGCACGGTTAATATTTTCTAAAATTGCATGTGCAGAGCTATTTACAGCATCTGAAACGGCTTGAGGAATTGGGTCGTCGTTTTTCTCGATATAGACATTTTCTGCATTATGCTGTTTAAGCAAATCATCAAGAAAAACGGGTTCACCAAAGTTAACGTGTACCTTACCGAAAATGCGTTCAATTTTTCGTAATGTTTTAACAATACCAAAAATAGATTCAGCTTCTTTTGGCTTACCTTGCATTTCGCCAACGTAAGTCGAACCTTCCATCAAGCGTTCATAACCAATATAAGTTGGTACAAATACAATTGGCTTTGTACGGCCACGTAAATGACTATGAACCGTCATGGCAAGCATACCGGTTTTCGGTGGTAATAAACGACCTGTACGCGAACGACCACCCTCAATAAAGTATTCAAGTGGCGTATTACGAGAAAGAATGCTGTATAAATATTCTTTAAATACAGTTGTATAAAGACCATTGCCACGGAAAGAGCGGCGAATAAAGAAAGCACCACCACCACGTAAAAGCTGACCCACGAAAGGCAAGTTCAGGTTATCACCAGCAGCAATATACGGAACCATTAGGCCTCGTCTATAAATCACATAAGACAATAATAGGTAGTCAATATGGCTGCGATGACACGGTGTATAAACAATTTCGTAATCTTTCGCGAGTTCACGAACCGTACTAAAGTTGTGAACCTCTACGCCGTCATAAAGCTGAGTCCATAGGCGTGTTAATGCTAAATCTGCAAAGCGGACTGCTGAGTGTGAATAGTCAGATACGATTTCATTGACATAACCAATCGCACGACGTTCTGCTTCAAGCATGCTAATTTTGCCGCGAATACTCTCACGTCGAATAGCCTCTTGCACGTCACGAGACTTTACAACTGACTGCATGACATTACGACGATCTGATAAGTCAGGGCCTAAAACCACTTCACGTTGACGGTCAAGATAGTCATTTAAGGTACTAACAATATAAGTCGCTGGTGAAAGGTTTGGATAATGTTGTTGAGCATATTCAACAAGGTCACGTAAAGACTGTGGTTCATGGAACTCCAAATAAGATTGGCGACCATGTAAACCGATATTCACAAGCTGCTTAACTGTACTTGGTGTTGCCCATGTGTCTGAGAACAAGAGCTTGAACCAAGAGTCTTCTTTATCTGGAGAACGCCCCCACAAAACGGTTACTGGAACCAGTTCTATATCGAGCTCAGGATTTGCCTGTAAAACTTCAATCAGTTTAATTAAGCGAGGTGGAAAAGCATGAGGAGGGGGATTTAACAGGTTATTTTCATCATTATGCTGTAAAAATAAAACTGATGCTTTTTCCTGATGAGAACCGATCACTAACGGATCTAATGCAGGCTTTAAATTTAAACGACGAGTTTCCCCATCCACCACTAAAGCATTGCTGCGAGAATGGTTTTGTAAGACATAGCACACCACTTTTTGGCGCTCAGTCTTTGCTTCAGTTTCCGTTGTTTCTGATACTGGTTCAGTAGGAACTTCCCCAAGAACATGTGGTGTTACCACGAGGTCAAGTAGCTTACTCGAAAGCCGACGATACATTTGACCAAACCCACTCTTGGACATAAGAACTCCTACTTCTTAAAGACAAATCCCGGCACCAAATGCAGAGGGTAATTATTTTGAGGCATTTATTAAAAAAAACAATATGCTACTTTCTTATAAATTATAATGCTTTTGGCATTTTTTATCGTTAAAAATCGTATTTTTAGCTGTTTTAAGGGCAATGTTCGTCAGAAGTTGACTGATTGTTCCATGTACAAATAGTTTTTTATGGCACAATAGATTCTACACATCTGTCCTTTAATACCAATTTTGCCTGCAATATGAAGGTATCTCTCATGAATGCGTTAACCCAAGAACTGGTTGAGCTGCTCACTTTAGAAAAGCTTGAAGAAAATATTTACCGTGGAATTAGCCGTAATTTGGTCGGTAAACGTGTTTTTGGAGGTCAGGTTTTAGGTCAGGCTTTACGTGCTGCCTCTTATACAACCGACCGTCCTGCGCATTCAATGCATGCTTACTTTTTATATGGTGGCGACATTAATGCTCCAATCATCTATGAAGTAGATCGTTTACGTGATGGTAAAAGCTTTGTTAGCCGCCAAGTTCGGGCAATCCAGCATGGTCGAGTTATTTTCTCGGCAATGGTGTCTTTCGCGAACCCTGAAGAAGGCTTGAACTACCAACATTCAGAACCAGAATACCCAGCTCCTGAGACGTTAAAATCGGAAAGTGAACTGAAAGAAGGTATTCTTAATTTTGTACCAGAGAATGTCCGTGCGAGTTTCATGCGTGAGCGTCATGTTGAAATTCGTCCGATTGATCCAGTCAATCCATTTCAGCCTCAGCCGGAAGCGCCGTTCAATGCGCACTATATTCGTACTCATGATCGCATTCCAAAACAGCTAGATGACATTGCTTTACATCAAGCAATTGTGGCGTTTTACTCAGACTTCACTTTAATGACTACGGCTTTAAGACCTCATGGTTTAAGCTATATTTCTCCAAGTTTGCAATGTGCCAGTATTGATCATGCCATTTATTTCCATCGCCCACTTCGTGCTGATGAATGGATGCTTTATGACATGGAAGCCACAGTGAGCGCAGCTTCTCGCGGTTTAAACTTTGGCCGTATGTGGCAAAATGGACAGCTCGTTTGTAGTACGGTGCAAGAGGGTTTGATCCGTTTGCGGGAAATTGAAACTCAATAATTAATAATAAGCCATCTAAAAAGATGGCTTTTTTATTTTTAATTCAAAGCATGTGACAAAAAATTGCTCGAATGAAAATCAAGCTCATGTCATATTTGCAAAAGTATTGCCTACTGAAAAAAATAACGTTGATATGAACTTAAATACACAAATTCTGATTGCCGCGATTTTAGGTTTAGCCTTTGGCTTCCTACTCACCATGTATCCTGATACTGCTTTTGTAAAGCATAGTTTATATGGCTTGGGTATATTGAGTAGTGTTTTTATTGGGCTACTCAAAATGTTGTTGGTGCCATTAATTTTTAGCTCGATTGTAGTTGGAGTTTCAAATTTACAGGCAGGCGGGCAGCTAGGTCCGGTTTGGAAAATCACATTTTTATGTTTTATCACCACCACCACATTGGCCTTAATCTTAGGTATTGGCTGTGCTCATTTATTTGAGGTGGGCCGAGGCGTGGATATTTCAATTTTTCAGGCATCAATGCAAAGCTATCAAGCACCAGATAGTTTAAATCCAGCAACTTTTTTTACTAACTTTATTCAAAATACTTTAATTAATCCCTTTAAAGCATTTAGCGACGGAAATGTTTTAGCTGTTGTGGTATTTGCACTATTTGTTGGTTTTGCATTGGTTCAAGGTGGTGAGCGCTTTAAGAGTATTCGTTTATTGAGTCATCAGTTTTTTGAAATGATGATGATGCTGGTTGGATGGGTCATGAAACTGGCACCATTAGGAATTTTTGCATTACTTGCTAAATTAATGGCGACAGAAGATATTTCAGTATTAAGTCGCTTGGCAGAGTTTGCTGTTGTGGTAACTGGAACCACTATTTTTCATGGTGCTGTTGTTTTGCCATTACTGCTTTGGATTGTTGGTCGTATGAGTCCTTGGACTTTTTTCAAAGGTACACGTACAGCCTTAATTACTGCATTTGCAACAAGTTCTAGTTCGGCAACGATGCCACTGAGTATGAAATGTACACAGGAAAACTTAGGTGTTCGTCCTCAAACAGCAGGCTTTGTTATTCCACTAGGCTCGCAGCTTAACATGGATGGTACAGCTTTATATGAAGCTGCTGCTGCGCTCTTTGTTGCAAATTTAGTTGGACTAGACTTAAACCTAACCCAGCAAATTGTTGTGTGTTTAACTGCGATGATTGCATCACTTGGAGCACCGGGAATTCCGAGTGCAGGTATGGTCACCATGATTATGGTATTGCAGTCTGTGGGTCTACCAGCCGAAGCAATTGCTATTTTACTTCCAATCGACCGGTTGCTCGATACAGTAAGAACGGTGGTAAATGTGCAGGGCGATATGATGATTAGTGTGGTTGTAGATCGATATACCAAAGAGAATGATATCAGTATCTGATCACTCAATAAAAAAGCAGGATTTATATCCTGCTTTTTTTATTTTTAAGCGGCTTGTAGCTCGGCTCTTTTTGCTGCTGGAGATTGAGATAAATAACTTACCGCATCTTCAGTGCTACCTTCTTTAACTGGATCATACCAAGGCATGAGGTAATCAATTTGCTGAGCAATAAGCCAAAACGGATTTGGTAATACCTGATTATCCTTACGGCTAATCTTATACCACTCTAAAGCAACCCAAGCTGGAAAAAATTTAGATTTGGCAGCATCGGCAAAGCGAGGATCTTGCTTCATGATATGTGCTGCGCCATCTACCCATAATCCCAGCACAAGGGTAATAACTGCAAGGCTTAAGTAGTAACGTGGAATATATCCGCCACCAAGATGACGATATAAATCAAAGGCTACGGTACGGTGTTCAATTTCTTCAGAACCATGCCATTTAACCAGATCGACCATTTCAGGATCTGCACCTAGTTCCTCCCAACGGTTGTTATAAAGCGCATATTTACCGAGTACACAGGTCATATGCTCAACAGTTGCAATAACACCTAAACGAAATAAATCCCATTGTTCCTGCAAGAACTGAGGAACTTCTTTATCAAAAGGTTTATCTGCCAAGGCAGTGGTAAATAGATAATTCATAATGTCCAGATTTCTCTGGATATCAATATTACGTGCACTTAAATATTCTTTATTGGCAGAAGTATGTGCATTTGCATGCATAGCCTCTTGGCGAATAAATGCTTGAACGTCCTGTTTAAGTTTTTCATCGGTAATGCGAGGTAAAACTTTGTTATATAAACGGCAGAACCAGAACTCTCCAGCAGGCAAGATATTATTAATTTCATTAATAAAGTAACTTGCAAACGGTTGGTTTGGAATCCAGTCTACAGGCGTGTCTTTCCAATCAAATTTCACCTTGCGTGGAAGAATTTTATAATCAATAGAAGAACCTAAAGCCTTATTCTTCAAAAAAGATAGCAATTTCATCATTTAGTCCTGATTTTTAACTCGATGAAGTTATAACGAGTATAAAAAAAGCCCCTGCATTTGTGTTTAGCAATAGGGGCCATTTGAATATAAATTTGATAAAGAAATTGTATCTGTTATGACGATTTACTCTTCAGCATCCTCATCGCTTGCTTCAGGAATCGCATCAACGTCAAATTCTGGCTCTTGATCAAGCGTAAAATGTAAGCGTCCAGCCATTACACTGGCGAGTTCTTCTAAGCCTAGTTTGTTCAATGAAGAGAAAAGCTGAATCGAGAAATCAAGCTTCATTTTTTTCAGTTGTTGTTTAACTTCAAGCAAGACTTTGTTTGCTGGGCCACGATTAAGTTTGTCTGCTTTAGTTAAAAGAATATGTACAAATAGATGGCGTGAATAAGCCCACTCTAACATCATCATGTCAAAGTGCTGTAAAGGGTGGCGAATATCCATAAGTAAAACTAATCCTTGTAAGCTTTTACGATGGATTAGATAGTTCTCTAATTCTTTTTGCCATACACGTTTCATGTCCTCTGGTACGGCAGCATAACCATAACCAGGAAGGTCAACTAGGCGTTGATCAGGATTACCTAGGCTGAAGAAGTTAATCATCTGAGTGCGGCCTGGTTTTTTTGAGGCACGTGCGAGTTGTTTTTTGTTGGTTAAGGCATTAATAGCACTAGACTTACCAGCATTTGAGCGTCCTGCAAAAGCAATCTCGTAGCCACTATCTTCAACACAAAGTGCCAATTTAGGTGCACTCATTAAAAACTCAGCTTGGCGTAACCAGTTCAGGGATTGTACGGCATATTCCGTGATCGCTGGATCTGGTTTCTTTTCATAACTGATCTTTTGTTTGGGTGCGAGTCTGGCTTTGGTGTCTTTCGATTTTTCACTACGACGCATAAAAAATAACTTTTTAAATGAGAGGGCTCGCGCCTAGTATAAAGGAGCTTGGTTATTCTTGCTAATTTTCAGTAAGCTTGCTTGTAAAGATAAATAGAATTACGAAGTTTAGATTTGCAAAAAGTCTATCGGAGAGGTATTTGAAGCAGATCTCGGCTGTTGTAAGACTTCTCCAAGCGTGTATTGGTCTAAGCTTTGATAAAAACTTTCTAAAGCCTGATCGAGAATTCCTTTTAAGCCACAATGAGAGCGTAAAACACATGGTGGTGTATTGCATTCAACGATTTGGTTATCACCTTGTAATATACGAACAATTGCACCCAAATTTGAGTTTAGTGCATTAGGATTTAAGCGAATTCCTCCACCTTTGCCGCGAATGGTAATAATCCATTCTTGCTTGCCCATGAAATGAACAACTTTAACCAGATGGTTTTGCGAAACATGCAAATCTTTCGCGATTTCTGCAATCGTATACGGTGCATCACTTGGGCGAGCGACGTACATTAATATTCGTAAAGCATAATCGGTAAATTTATTAAGTTGCATGATCACCAAAAAACTAAAGGTTGACGGACGATCATCTTAGCCTGAAAGTCTAAAGAAGAAAACTTTCAGGCTGGTGCTTTTTATATTAGAGCGTTAAAGGAGCTGAAACTTGTACTTGATCACCAACTCTATAGTGCTCAAGTAAAATATTAGCAACGGAAAATTCAGTATGATTTTCTTCTGGCTGCACTTCAAAGTGGTACGCATTATTTTCCTGAGCTTCTGTAAATTTAAATGCTTTAGGTTGTTCCAGTTGTTGATCGGGAACTTGTACTTTTACAGAAATAAAAGCATTTGCTGGGCTAGTCAGTACATCTTCATGATCAGTCGCTTTTAACGTAAAGCGCTTGCCAGACTCAAGTGGGTCAATTTGTGTAATTTCAAATGAACGCCAGCCAGCCCATCCACCTTTTAAGCTTTCAAGCTGTTCATATTTTTGTTTTTCAACGCCAATTAAAATATCTGCTAACTGTAAGTAAGCTTGTTTCCACGCTTCAATCAGTTCTGACTCAAATGGAACATTTAAAACTTCACTAATTGAATGAAGTAAGTTGTCTCCAACAATTGCATATTGATCTGGTTGAATATCTAAACTTACGTGCTTAGTGGTAATACGCTCAACTGCTTTGGCAAGCACTGTAGGATTTTCAATATTTTCAGCATATGCGAGTACTGCTGCTGCGAGGGCGCGAGGTTGGCGTAAGCTTGTCTGGTCATCGAGGTTAAAAACATTTTTTAATTCAGGACTGTTATTTAACATCCGCTTATAAAAGTATGTAGTCAGTGTAACGCCGTGTTCACGCAATACAGGTACAGTAGATTTTACGAGTTCAATTTGTTGTGGAGTCATGGCTAGACCTTAATTATCTGGCTTTATAAGATGTATTTAAAATACATCTTATAAAAATTAATCGCAATAGTTTTCTTAATAAAACCATAAAAAATTTAAGGGATATAAAATCCCTTAAAATAAAGTGCTGATTTAAATGGTCTATTTCCCAAATAATGAGCCAAGTAATCCGCGTACCAATTTCTGTCCTGTACTGCCGCCTAAAGTGCGTGCAGCGCTTTTTGCAAAAGTTCCCACTATATCTTGAGTTAGTTTTGCTCGTTCTTTTGCAGCACGTTCTTCTTCCTTTTGCTGTTCTCGTGCTAAACGTTCTTGTTCCTTGGCTTGTTGCTTCGCTAAAGCTTCTTGCTCTTTGGCAAGCTCAGCATCCTGTTTTTGCTGCTCGCGTTCAGCAACTTTATTTTGGAGCATTTCATAAGCGCTCTCACGATCTACAACTTGTTCATAGACACCAGCAATAATACTTTGGGAAATTAGGGTTTTTCGTTCTTCAGGTGTAATGGGTGTAAAAGAGGAGTAGGGAGGCATCACCCAGCCACGCTCTACAATTTGTGGAGTACCTTGTTCATCTAGGCAACTAATGAGGGCTTCACCTACGGCTAGCTGTGTAATCGCTTCATCCACTTTGAAATTAGGATTAGCACGAAACGTATCTGCAGCAGTTTTTACTGCCTTTTGATCTTTCGGAGTAAATGCGCGTAGAGCATGTTGTACGCGGTTACCAAGCTGACCCAAAACACTTTCTGGTAAATCAAGTGGATTTTGAGTAATAAAATAAATACCGACACCTTTAGAGCGAATTAAACGTACAACTTGTTCAATTTTCTGTTGTAAAGCTTGACTGGCATTATCAAATAATAAGTGAGCTTCATCGAAGAAAAACACGAGTTTTGGTTTATCCATATCGCCAACTTCTGGAAGCTGTTCAAATAATTCGGAAAGCATCCATAATAAAAAAGTAGCGTATAGCTTGGGTGTATTCATTAGCTTGTCAGCAGCAAGAATATTGATATAGCCGCGGCCATTAGCATCGGTTTGTATAAAGTCCAGAATATTTAAAGCTGGCTCTCCAAAGAACTGATCCCCACCTTGGTCGGCAAGAGCGAGTAAATTGCGCTGAATTGCTCCTAAACTGGCTGGAGATAAGTTGCCGTACTCAGCTTTAAATTCCGCTGCATGTTCACTCACAAAAGTGATCATGGCTTTTAGGTCTTTAAAGTCGACTAACAGTAATCCTTGATCATCTGCAATTCGGAAAACAGCAGATAGAACACCTTCTTGAGTGTCATTTAGATTGAGTATACGTGCTAATAAAATTGGCCCAATTTCAGAAATAGTGGTTCGAATAGGATGGCCTTGTTGCCCAAATAAGTCCCAAAAAATAACGGGATTGGCAGCAAAAGGAACACTATTAATTTGTAGAAGCTTTAAGCGTTCATTAAATTTATCTGATGCCTCTCCAGCTTTTGCTAGGCTAGAAACATCGCCTTTTGCGTCGGCAAGAAAGACGGGAACACCGATTCTAGAAAAACTTTCTGCAAGAACCTTTAGAGTGACTGTTTTACCTGTACCCGTAGCACCTGCAATTAGGCCATGCCGGTTAGCAAATTGAGAAAGCAAAACAATTTCTTTAGAGGTGTCATTAATATTTTTAGCAATAACAATCGGTGTACCCATATATTTTTATCCTTCGGTGTGAGTCACTGTTGATCTTGTCGTTTTACAAATATTTCAGCGCATTTTCGATATCTTGAATTAAATCTTGCGGATCTTCCAGACCTATACACAAACGAACCAATAAACCTTGTTGTAAATGTGTATTTTCAAGTTTTCGCATCATTTTTAGATCATAAAGCATGACAAGACTAACTGGACCACCCCAACTAAAACCAAGTTTAAATAGCTTAAGAGCATCGCAAAAGCGACGTATAGCTGAAATATCATAATCAGGTTTAAATATGACACTGACTAATCCTGCACTCTTACCTGTAGTGCAAATCTCTTGCCAATATTGATGACCTGGGGAAGCTTTATCACTTGGATGTAGAACTTGTGCAAATTGAGGCTGTTGCTTTAACCATTCCAATAAAGTTTTCGCATTATTTGATTGCTGTTCATATCGTAGAGACATGTGTGCGAGGCTACGCTGAACTTGTGCTGCATCATCTCCTGAAATAGCAATACCTAGAATTGCATGTGTACGGAACAGGCGGTGATATAGTTTTTCATCACGAGTTACAATGCTACCCATCAATATATCGCCACCACCACTTGGATATTTGGTAAGTGCATGCACAGTTAAGTCAACTGATAGATGTTCGTTAGAAAAATCAAAAGCATTAAATGCAAGCCCAGCCCCCCAAGTGTTATCTAAAGCTGTTAAAACACCTTGATCTTTTGCCTTTTTTACTAACTCTTTAAGATTTGGAAACTCCATAGTGACAGAGCCCGCGGCCTCTAGCCATAAAAGCTTGGTTTGTTCAGTAGGTTGAAAAGTTGAAACATCAATTGAATTATAAACTTTAACCCTGATGCCATATTGTGCTTTTAAATAGTTTAAATGCTCTAGGTTTGGACCATATATATTGTCTGGTACCCAAACTTCATCACCTGTTCCTAAGAAAGCAGAGTTAACTATATTTATTGCAGATAAACCACTTGGTGCAAGTAAGCCGTACAAACCACCCTCTATTTGCGCAATATTGTCGGCTAAAGTGAATGTGGTAGGTGTGCCATGTGTCCCATAGCTATAATCATAAGGGTCAGTCCAATGGCGATCAAAAAGGTGCGCAGTTGATTTAAAAATAATAGTTGATGCACGAAATAAGGGAGGTTGCACGGTCTCGATAAACTGAGGTGCTTTTCGTGGTGCATGAATGAGTTGGGTTTGAAAATTGTTATGCTTTTTCATAGGGCGCTGTACTTTAAATAATAAGATTAGATTAAGAGAAAACTTACTTATTCGCTAGATTTTTGATTATTTCTAAGATGTTTCGTTACTGCTGTAACATTCACTAAAAACTTGGCTTTATTTTTGCAAAGATCTAATCAACATTCTAACAACAATAGGTTTAAGCGCATGAAGTCGCATTTACGTGTTCACTATTTCCAACATATTGCTGGTGAAGGTTTTGGAAGTTGCTACTCATTTTTAAAAGCTCATCATGCAACTATTAGCTCTACTGAGTTTTTTGCACTTCCAGTTGATCGTTCTCTTGAAATAGAAGCTTTACCACGAATTGAAGAAGTTGATTTATTATTGGTTATGGGTGGAACCATGAGTGTTAATGACGAAGCAAATTACCCATGGCTGAAAATAGAGAAAAGATGGCTACGTCGATATTTAGCGGCAGGTAAGCCAGCTATAGGTCTTTGCTTGGGAGGCCAACTGATCGCAAATGCATTGGGTGCAGCGGTTAGCCGTAACCGTTATCAAGAACTTGGGTGGTCGACAGTGCAAAGAGTTGCAAACTTACCTCAGGAAAGCTTTCCTTTGCCTGAAGAAATCAATGTGATGCAGTGGCATAGTGAAACATTTGAAATACCTAAAGGAGCTATACGTTTGGCTGAGAGCATTGCTTGCCGTAATCAAATGTATCAGATTGGGAAAAATGTATTAGGTTTTCAATTTCATCCGGAAATGACACCAGCAGCTTTACAGCTTTTACTGGAAAATGAAGAAGAGCTATCTATTTTTGACGGAGAATATGTTCAATCTGCACATGAACTGCAATCTTCAGAAGCACAGAAATTTGAACAAGGTAATCAACTCTTAAATAAAGCAATTGAGTTTGTAATAAATGCATAGAATGAATTATTAATACGTAGCTAAAGTGGAATTTGAGCAAAAAATAGAAAAAGAGAATTGCATAAGACTTAAACAATCGTTATAATGAGCGACCCTCAAGAAGAGGGCATTTACTGCGAAGAAAGTAGTAAATGTGCATTACAGTCGTGGCATCGATCACGACCTTGGTGATTATCACTGCCTTTGACACTTACCAATAGGTGAGATGCGTCAAAGGTGATTCTTTATATATTTGGCTTGGAGTTTACTGGTATGTCTAACCAGAGAATTCGTATCCGTCTTAAGTCTTTTGATCATCGTCTGATTGATCAATCTGCTCAAGAGATCGTAGAAACCGCTAAGCGTACCGGCGCACAAGTTTGTGGTCCAATTCCGATGCCTACTCGCATCGAACGCTTCAACGTTCTTACTTCACCGCACGTTAACAAAGATGCGCGTGACCAGTACGAAATCCGCACCTACAAACGTTTGATCGACATCGTTCAACCTACAGATAAAACTGTTGATGCATTGATGAAGTTAGATCTTGCAGCTGGTGTTGATGTTCAGATCGCTTTGGGTTAAGGCTTTCGGTTAATTAACGATTAGTTAATTAGGCCGCTTTTTTAGAGGTTTATGCACATGGCTATTGGTTTAGTCGGTCGCAAATGTGGTATGACTCGCATCTTTACAGATGCTGGTGTTTCTGTACCTGTTACAGTCATCGAAGTCGATCCAAACCGCATTACGCAAATCAAAACACTTGAAACTGATGGTTATCAAGCTGTTCAAGTAACTACTGGTGAACGTCGCGAATCTCGCGTAACTAACGCTCAGAAAGGTCACTTCGCGAAAGCTGGTGTTGCTGCTGGTCGCTTGGTTAAAGAATTCCGTGTTACTGAAGCTGAGCTTGAAGGTCGTGAAGTTGGCGGTACTATTGGCGTTGATTTGTTCACAGTTGGTCAAATTGTTGACGTAACTGGTCAATCAAAAGGTAAAGGTTTCCAAGGTGGTGTTAAACGTTGGAACTTCCGTACCCAAGACGCTACTCACGGTAACTCAGTTTCTCACCGTGTATTAGGTTCTACAGGTCAAAACCAAACTCCTGGACGCGTGTTCAAAGGCAAAAAAATGGCTGGTCACTTAGGTGATGAACGCGTAACAGTACAAGGTCTTGAAATCGTATCTATTGACGCTGAACGTTCTGTTTTAGTTGTTAAAGGTGCAATTCCTGGTGCAACTGGCGGTGACGTAATTGTACGTCCTACCATCAAGGCCTGAGGGGAAATACCGTGAATTTGAAAACTGTTTCCGGCTCTGCTGTTGAATTGTCTGAAGTTGCTTTCGGACGTGAATTTAACGAGGCTCTTGTACACCAAGTTGTTACTGCTTATTTAGCAGGTGGTCGTCAAGGTACTCGTGCTCAAAAATCGCGTGCAGACGTTTCTGGCGGTGGTAAAAAACCATTCCGTCAAAAAGGTACTGGTCGTGCTCGTGCGGGTTCTATTCGTAGCCCTATCTGGGTTGGTGGCGGTAAAACTTTTGCTGCTCGTCCACAAGATTGGTCTCAAAAAGTAAACCGTAAGATGTACCGCGGTGCAATGCAATGTATCTTAGCTGAACTTGTTCGCCAAGATCGCCTTGTATTAGTTGAAGAGTTTGCTGTTGCAGCTCCAAAAACTAAAGAATTGCTTGCAAAACTTAACGACTTAAATGCTGCTCGTGCATTAATCGTTACTGACGCTGTAGATGAGAACTTATATCTTGCAGCACGTAACCTTCCACATGTAGATGTGGTGGATGCAACTGCAATCGATCCTGTAAGCTTGATCGCGTTTGATAAAGTTGTGATGTCTGTAGCTGCTGCTAAGAAAATTGAGGTAGAACTCGGATGAACAACGAACGTATCTATCAAGTCCTTAAAGGACCAGTCTTCTCAGAAAAGGCACAAGTTTTAGGTGATACTGTTGGTGTTCAAGTATTTAAAGTAGACATCAATGCTACTAAACTTGAAATCAAAAAAGCAGTTGAAAAACTTTTTGGTGTAGAAGTTGTTAAAGTTAACACAACTATTACTAAAGGTAAGACTAAGCGCTTTGGTCGTACATTAGGACGTCGTTCTGATGTTAAAAAAGCATACGTCACCCTGAAAGCCGGCCAAGATGTTGAAATGGCTGACTTGGGCGATACCGCTGAAAGCGCAGCGGAATAAGGACGAAAATTATGCCGATTCAAAAATGTAAGCCAACGTCTCCAGGACGTCGCTTTGTAGAGAAAGTGGTTCATGACCATCTTCACAAAGGCGCTCCTTACGCACCGTTGGTTGAAGCTAAAAAACGTACTGGTGGTCGTAATAACAACGGTCACATTACTACTCGTCACGTTGGTGGTGGTCATAAGCAACACTACCGTATCGTTGACTTCAAACGTAACAAAGACAGCATCCCAGCTGTTGTAGAGCGTATTGAATACGATCCAAACCGTACAGCACATATTGCTTTATTGAAATATGCTGACGGTGAGCGTCGTTATATCATTGCACCTAAAGGTTTACGTGCTGGCGATAAAGTACAATCTGGTAACGATGCTCCAATTCGTCCAGGTAACTGCTTGCCACTTCGTAACATGCCGATCGGTTCTACACTTCATAACGTTGAACTTAAAATTGGTAAGGGTGCGCAATTAGCGCGTTCTGCTGGTGCTTCTGTTCAGTTGTTGGGTCGTGATGGTTCTTACGCGATTATTCGTCTTCGTTCAGGCGAAATGCGTAAAGTACACGTTGAATGCCGCGCTGTAATTGGTGAAGTTTCTAACCAAGAAAACAACCTTCGTTCATTGGGTAAAGCTGGTGCTTCACGCTGGCGTGGTGTTCGTCCTACCGTACGTGGTATGGCGATGAACCCGATTGACCACCCACACGGTGGTGGTGAAGGGCGTAACAAAGGTATTCAACCTGTAAGCCCATGGGGTCAAAAAGCTAAAGGGTACAAGACACGTACCAATAAGCGTACGACTAAGATGATTATTCGCGACCGTCGCGTCAAGTAAAGGAATCTGACTAATGCCTCGTTCTCTGAAAAAAGGCCCATTCGTCGATGCGCACTTGTTCGCTAAGGTTGAAGCGGCTGTTGCTAGTAACTCTCGCAAGCCGATCAAAACTTGGTCTCGTCGTTCGATGATCCTTCCAGATTTTGTTGGTTTAACAATCTCTGTTCATAATGGTCGTAATCACGTTCCAGTAATTGTTACTGAGCATATGGTTGGTCATAAACTCGGTGAATTCGCGCCAACTCGTACCTATCGTGGTCACGGTGTTGACAAGAAATCTAAACGTTAATAGGTGTCATGATGGAAGTAACTGCTAAATTACGCGGTGCCGCTATCTCGGCACAAAAAGCACGTTTGGTTGCAGATCTTATTCGCGGCAAATCTGTTGCGCATGCTTTAAACATCTTAAACTTCAGCAATAAAAAAGCTGCTGTTTTAGTAAAAAAAGCATTGGAATCTGCGATTGCAAACGCTGAACACAATAACAGTTTAGATGTTGACGATCTTAAAGTTTCTACGATTTACGTTGATGAAGGCATGAGCCTTAAACGTATTATGCCACGTGCTAAAGGCCGTGCAGATCGTATTACTAAGCGTACTTGTCACATCACCGTTAAGGTAGGGGTTTGATATGGGTCAGAAGGTTCATCCAATCGGTATCCGCCTAGGTGTTGTGAAACGTCATAACGCTAACTGGTATGCGAATCCGAAACAATACGCTGAATACTTGCTTAAAGATCTTCAAGTTCGTGAGTTTTTAACTAAAAAACTTAAGAATGCGATGGTAAGCAATATTCTTATCGAACGTCCATCAGGCGCTGCTAAAGTAACTATTAGCACAGCTCGTCCTGGTATCGTAATCGGTAAAAAAGGCGAAGATATTGAGAAATTACAGCGCGAACTTACCAGCATTATGGGTGTTCCAGCGCAAGTAAGTATCAACGAAATTGATCGCCCAGACTTAGATGCGCGTTTAGTTGCTGAAGCAATTGCTTCTCAATTAGAAAAGCGTGTTATGTTCCGTCGTGCTATGAAGCGTGCGGTTCAAAACACTATGCGTGCTGGTGCTAAAGGTATCAAAGTTGAAGTGTCTGGCCGTTTAGGTGGTGCAGAGATTGCTCGTACAGAATGGTATCGTGAAGGTCGTGTACCTTTGCATACGTTACGTGCAGACATTGACTATGCAACTATGCGTGCAGAAACAACTTACGGTACGATTGGTGTTAAAGTTTGGATTTTCCGTGGCGAGATCTTAGGTGGCATGAAACAAGTCATGAACCCTGCTCCTGCTGAAGATCGTCCAGCTAAACGTGGTCGTGGTCGTGGTGAAGGTCAAGAGCGTCGTGGTCGTCGCGGTGACCGTGCTGCTGACAAGGGAGAATAATCCATGTTGCAACCTAAACGTACCAAATTCCGTAAAGTGCATAAAGGCCGTAACACTGGTCTAGCGCATCGTGGTAGTACAGTATCATTTGGTTCGATTGCAATTAAAGCAACTGAACGTGGTCGTATGACTGCGCGTCAGATTGAAGCTGCACGTCGTACTATTAGCCGCCGTATTAAGCGTGGTGGTAAAATCTTTATTCGCGTATTCCCGGATAAACCAATTACTCAAAAGCCTCTTGAAGTGCGTATGGGTAAAGGTAAGGGTAGCGTGGAATACTGGGTTTGCCAGATCCAACCAGGTAAGATCCTGTACGAAATTGAAGGTGTGAACGAAGAATTAGCGCGTGAAGCATTTGCTTTAGCTGCTGCTAAGCTTCCGTTTAAAACCACTATCGTGACTCGGACGGTAATGTAATGAAAACTAAAGATCTACGTGAAAAATCGGTAGAAGAGTTGAAAGCTTTGCTTGATGAGCAACAGCTTAACCAATTCCGTCTTCGTATGGCGAAAGCAACTGGTCAGTTGGGTAAATCGCACGAAGTGCAAATTGCTCGTAAGACAATTGCTCGTATTAAGACACTCCTTACCGAAAAACAGGGGAACGGACAATGAGTGAAAAAACAGTCCGCACGTTAACCGGCAAAGTCGTAAGTGACAAAATGGATAAATCTATTGTTGTTCTTATTGAACGCCGCGTTCAACACCCGTTGTATGGCAAGTCAATTCGCCGTTCAACTAAGTTACACGCTCATGATGAGAACAACGTTGCTAAAATTGGCGATGTTGTAACCATTAAAGAAAGCCGCCCAATTTCTAAAACTAAAGCTTGGACTTTAGTGGAAGTAGTTGAAGCAGCTGCTGAGTAATTCGACGTTCTTGTTGCATCATCGGTCAATTTCGAGTACTCTTTGAGCCTTTCGAAATTGTGACCGGTGATGCTCGGTTTTGGAGTAGGGCAATGATTCAAACCGAAACTATGCTCGACGTAGCAGACAACAGTGGTGCTCGCCGCGTACAATGTATTAAAGTACTTGGTGGTTCACATCGTCGTTATGCTTCTGTTGGCGACATTATTAAAGTTACTGTAAAAGAAGCAATCCCACGCGCACGTGTTAAAAAAGGTGACGTGATGAATGCGGTTGTAGTTCGTACTAAATTCGGCATTCGTCGTCCAGATGGTTCTGTGATCCGTTTTGATGATAATGCTGCAGTTATCTTGAACAACAACAAAGCTCCGATTGCTACTCGTATCTTCGGACCAGTGACTCGTGAACTTCGTACTGAACAGTTCATGAAAATCATTTCATTGGCTCCTGAAGTTCTATAAGAGGCAATCATGGCTAAGATTAAAAAAGGCGATCAAGTTATCGTGATCGCAGGTAAAGAAAAAGGCAAACAGGGTACTGTATTGTCTGTTTCTGAAGACCGCGTTAAGGTTGAAGGCCTTAACTTAGTGAAGAAGCATCAAAAGCCGAATCGTGTAACTGGCGCTGAAGGTGGTGTAGTTACTCAAGAAGCTTCGCTTCATATTTCAAACGTGGCAATTTTAAATGCTACAACCCAGAAGGCTGACCGTGTTGGTTACCAAGTGATTGATGGCGTGAAAACTCGCGTTTATAAATCAAATGGTGAATCAGTGGCGGTAGCGAAGTAATAGGTTGAAAAGGCAATGGCCAGACTTAAAGCACGTTACAATGATGAACTTAAAGCAAAGTTAAAAGAAGAACTTAGCATTAAGAACGTGATGGAAATTCCGCGCATCACAAAAATTACCCTAAACATGGGTGTAGGCGCAGCTGCAACTGATAAGAAATTATTAGATGGCGCTGTAGTCGACATGCAATTAATTGCTGGTCAAAAACCAGTAATTACACTTGCTCGTAAATCTATCGCAGGTTTCAAAATCCGTGATGGTTGGCCGATTGGTTGTAAAGTTACTTTACGTGGCGACCAAATGTACGAATTCTTGGACCGTTTGATCTCTATCGCAATCCCTCGTATCCGTGACTTCCGTGGTTTCTCTGCGAAATCATTTGATGGTCGTGGTAACTACTCAATGGGTTTGAAAGAGCAAATCGTTTTCCCTGAAATCGATTTCGATAAGATTGATCGTATTCGTGGTATGGATATTACCATTACTACGACTGCTCGCACCGATGACGAAGGCCGTGCGCTTATGCGTGCATTCGGCTTCCCGTTCAAATAAGAGGTCGATATGGCTAAGAAAGGTATGATTAATCGCGAATTGAAACGCGAAAAAACTGTTGCTAAATACGCTGCAAAACGTGCTGAATTAAAAGCTACGATTGCAAACGTAAATGCTAGCGACGAAGAGCGTTTCGAAGCGATGTTAAAGTTACAAGCATTGCCGCGTAATGCATCTCCGGTACGTCTTCGTAACCGTTGTGGTTTAACTGGTCGTCCTCATGGTTACTTCCGTAAGTTCGGTTTAAGCCGTAACAAACTACGTGACACAGTAATGCAAGGTGATGTACCAGGCGTTGTTAAGGCAAGCTGGTAAGGAGCGACTAAATGAGTATGCAAGATACCGTTGCCGACATGCTAACACGTGTTCGTAACGCACAAATGGCTAAGAAACAAACTGTTTCTATGCCTTCTTCTAAGTTGAAAGTTGCTATTGCAAACGTACTTCAACAAGAAGGTTATATTTCAAATGTAGAAGTTGCTCAAGAAGAGACAAAATCTACTTTGACTATTACTTTAAAATATTTCGAAGGCAAACCAGTTATCGAAATGGTTAAGCGCGTAAGCCGTCCAGGTCTTCGCCAATACCGTGGTAAAGATAAACTTCCAAGCGTTAAGCAAGGTTTAGGTATTGCAATTGTTTCTACAAGCAAAGGCATCATGACTGATCGCGCTGCACGTGCTGCGGGCGTTGGTGGTGAAGTTATTGCTTTTGTTTCTTAATAGGTGATTCCTCATGTCTCGTGTGGCTAAAGCCCCAGTAACTGTACCTAATGGTGTAGCAGTTACTCAGAACGGCCGGCAGGTCGAAGTGAAAGGCACTAAAGGTACATTGTCTTTCAACCTGCATGCGCTGGTCGAGCTAAAACAGGAAGAAGGTAAACTTCAACTTGCTCCAGTTAAAGAATCGAAAGATGCTTGGATGCAAGCTGGTACTGCTCGCGCTGTATTGAACAACCTTGTAAAAGGTGTTAGCGAAGGCTTCGAACGTAAGTTGCAGCTAGTTGGTGTTGGTTATAAAGCTGCGGTTAAAGGTACTGTTGTAAACCTTAACCTTGGTTACTCACACCCAATTGACTACGCTTTACCAGAAGGTGTAACAGCGGAAACTCCAACTGCTACTGAAATCATTTTGAAATCAGCAAACAAGCAGTTGTTAGGTCAAGTAGCGGCAGAAATCCGTGCATACCGTGCTCCTGAACCATATAAAGGTAAAGGTGTTCGTTATTCGGATGAAGTCATTCTTCGTAAAGAAGCTAAGAAGAAATAAGGCGCGAGGTTCTTATGAACGAAAAGAAACAATCCCGTTTGCGTCGTGCGAAAAGCACACGCTTGCACATTCGTGCATTGGGTGCGACTCGTTTGTGTGTAAACCGCACTCCGCGTCACATCTATGCTCAAGTTATTTCAGCAGATGGTGGCAAAGTTTTAGCGCAAGCTTCAACTTTGGATGCATCTTTACGTAGCGGTACTACAGGTAATGTAGATGCAGCTACTAAAGTAGGTGCTTTAATCGCAGAACGTGCGAAAGCAGCTGGTGTAACTAAAGTTGCATTTGACCGTTCTGGTTTTAAATATCATGGTCGTATCAAAGCCTTGGCTGATGCTGCTCGTGAAAACGGCTTGGAGTTCTAATCATGGCTAAAGTTGAACAAAACGAAGGTCTTGTTGAAAAGCTGGTTGCCGTTGATCGTGTAGCCAAAGTTGTTAAGGGCGGTCGTATCTTCTCTTTCACAGCATTAACAGTTGTGGGTGATGGTAATGGTCGTGTTGGTTTTGGTCGTGGTAAAGCACGTGAAGTTCCAGCTGCTATTTCTAAGGCACTTGAAGCTGCTCGTCGCAACATGATCACTGTAGACCTTGCTGGTACTACTTTACAACACCCTGTGAATGCTCGTCATGGTGCAAGCCGTGTATACATGCAACCTGCTTCAGAAGGTACTGGCGTAATCGCTGGTGGCGCAATGCGTGCCGTTCTTGAAGCTGCAGGTGTACATAACGTACTTGCTAAATGTTATGGTTCTACTAATGCTGCTAACGTAGTAAACGCAACTTTTAAAGGTTTGCGTGATATGACTTCTCCTGAGAAAGTCGCTGCGAAACGTGGTAAATCAGTAGAAGAAATTCAAGGGTAATCAATCATGAAAACGATTAAAGTTACCCAGACTAAATCTTCTTCACATCGCTTGAAAAATCACAAGCTTTGCTTACAAGGTTTAGGTCTGCGTCGTATTGGTCATACTGTAGAAGTGCAAGATACGCCTTCTAACCGTGGTATGATCAACAAAGTCTACTATATGGTTAGTGTAGAGGAATAAGCCATGACTCTGCGTTTAAATGAGCTTGCACCTGCAGAAGGTGCAAAACGTGAACACCGTCGTTTAGGCCGTGGTATCGGTTCTGGCGTTGGTAAGACTGGTGGCCGTGGTGTCAAAGGTCAAAAATCACGTAAAAGTGGTGGCGTTCGTCCAGGTTTCGAAGGCGGTCAAACAGCGATTTATCGTCGTTTACCTAAATTCGGTTTCACTAGCCAAATCGCTTTAAAAACTGCTGAAGTACGTTTGTCTGAGTTAACTAAAGTGGAAGGTGACATTGTTAGCCTTGAAACTTTAAAAGCTGCGAATGTTGTTCGTCGCGATCAAATTCGTGCTCGTATCGTGCTTTCTGGTGAAATCACTCGTGCATTCACTATTCAAGGTGTTGCATTGACTAAAGGCGCTAAAGCTGCAATTGAAGCAGCTGGCGGTAAAGTCGAGGAGTAATCTCGAGTGTCTATGTCTCCTAGTTCTTCAGGTCATGTCAACATGATGAAAGGTCAGCCATTTCATGTGAAATACCGTGAAATTATTCGCCGGATGAGTTTTCTAATCGGTGCATTGCTGGTCTTTCGACTAGGAGCGCATATTCCAGTACCAGGCATTAATAATGCTGCGTTAGAAAATTTATTTCATGCAAACCAAGGAACTATTCTTGGGCTATTCAATATGTTTTCTGGCGGTGCTTTAGAGCGAATGTCTATTCTTGCTTTAGGGATCATGCCTTATATTTCTGCATCAATTATTGTGCAGTTGATGTCAACAGTGATCCCTTCTCTTGAAGCCTTGAAAAAGGAAGGGGAGCAAGGTAAGCGTAAAATTAACCAATATACGCGTCAGGGTACATTATTACTTGCAGTGGTTCAGGCAGTAGGTATGTGTGCAGGCTTAATTGGTCAGGGTATTACTCTGTCTACGGGTCTTGCATTTTATATTCCTGCTGTTACGTCACTTATCGCTGGAACTATGTTCTTAATGTGGTTAGGTGAACAAATCACTGAAAGAGGTATCGGTAATGGTATCTCAATGATTATTTTTGCAGGTATTGTTGCTGGTTTGCCTAAATTAATTATGCAATCAGTGTCATCTGTAGATAATGGTCAAACAAGTTTGATTGGTCTTGTCATCTTTGGTCTTTTGTCTCTTGGCGTATTGGCTGCGATTGTGTTTATTGAAAAAGCACAGCGTCGTATTCCAGTAAACTATGCGCAAAAGCAACAAGGTCGTCGTATATTTACAGCTCAGCAAACACATCTACCATTAAAAATTAATATGGCTGGTGTGATTCCTGCGATTTTTGCAAGCTCTTTATTGTTGTTCCCAGCTAGTTTGGGTCAATGGGTAGGTAGTGCAGATCCGAATGCTGGTTTAATTAAGCGTAGCTTACAAGATTTAGCTCTGGTATTGTCGCCTGGACAGCCTTTGTATTTGGTGCTCTTTGGTGCGTTAATTATCTTTTTCTGTTACTTTTATACGGCTTTAGTATTTAGCCCTAAGGAAGTATCAGAAAATCTAAAACGCAGCGGAGCTTATGTGCCTGGTATTCGCCCAGGTGAGCAAACTGCTCGTTACTTAGATCATATTCTTAATCGTTTGACGTTTATTGGTGCGATTTATATTACAGTCATTTGTTTAATGCCAATGATTTTACAGAGTTCTTTTGGTATTCCATTCTATTTAGGTGGTACCTCATTACTTATCGTAGTCGTTGTTGTTATGGACTTTATGGCTCAGCTACAAGCGCATTTAACTTCTCATCAATATGACAATCAAACATTAATGAGAAAAACGACTGCTCATCCTAAGGGATAAGCGCACTTAGAGGTTTCATCATGAAAGTACAAGCTTCTGTAAAGAAAATTTGTGGTAGCTGTAAAGTTATCCGTCGTAATGGGGTTATTCGCGTGATTTGTAGCGCAGAACCTCGTCATAAGCAGCGTCAAGGTTAATCTAATCAAGACCTGTTGATTTCAGTAGGCGAATTGGGTTAATATCCGCCCCTCAAGATTTTTGTGGGGCGGTTGATTATCTCTACTGCCTTTTTGGAGAAAAGTGAATGGCTCGTATTGCCGGTGTAAACATTCCGGATAACAAGCATGCTGTTATCTCCCTCACTTATATCTTTGGTATCGGTCGCCATACTGCTAAGAATATCTTAGCTACAGTTGGCATCACTGAAACTACTAAGATTCGTGAGTTGGACGATGCACAGCTTGATGCGATTCGTGCAGAAGTTGCTAAGGTTCCTACCGAAGGTGACTTACGTCGCGAAATTTCCATGAACATTAAACGTTTAATGGATTTAGGTTGCTATCGTGGCCTTCGTCATCGTCGCAGCTTGCCTGTCCGTGGTCAACGCACCAAAACTAACGCACGTACCCGTAAAGGTCCGCGCAAACCGATTAAAAAGTAAGATTTCTGGAAGCTAAAAGATGGCTAAAGATACTCGCACACGCAAGAAGGTCACTCGTACCGTCTCTGAAGGTGTTGCACACATTCACGCGTCTTTTAATAACACCATTGTTACGATTACCGATCGTCAAGGTAATGCATTGGCTTGGGCTACCTCAGGTGGACAAGGCTTCCGTGGTTCACGTAAATCAACTCCGTTTGCTGCTCAGGTAGCTGCTGAAGTTGCTGGTAAAGCAGCTTTAGATTACGGTTTGAAAAACCTAGACGTCCTTGTAAAAGGTCCTGGTCCAGGTCGTGAGTCTGCGGTTCGTGCATTAGGCGCAGTGGGTTATAAGATTAACAGCATTACCGATGTGACTCCAATTCCTCACAACGGTTGCCGTCCACCTAAAAAACGTCGCGTGTAAGGAGAAACATTCATGGCTCGTTATATTGGTCCAAAATGCAAACTCTCTCGCCGCGAAGGGACAGACCTGCAACTTAAATCT
Organism: Acinetobacter sp. H1(2024); assembly: GCF_046557555.1. Lineage (NCBI taxonomy): Bacteria > Pseudomonadati > Pseudomonadota > Gammaproteobacteria > Moraxellales > Moraxellaceae > Acinetobacter > Acinetobacter sp. H1(2024). The sequence continues at coordinate 42,772 of NZ_JBKGFO010000003.1, read as the reverse complement.
GGCGTTAAACCATTTGACGTCAAAACTAAAAAAGCTAACAAAGCACCTGGTCAACATGGTCAGGCTCGCGGTGGTAAGCAATCTGAGTATTCACTACAATTACGTGAAAAACAAAAAGTCCGTCGTATTTACGGTGTGTTAGAGCGTCAATTTAGTAACTACTATAAAGAAGCAGCTCGTGTTAAAGGCGCAACTGGTGAGAACTTGTTGAAATTGCTTGAAAGCCGTCTTGATAACGTTGTTTATCGCATGGGTTTTGGTTCTACACGTGCAGAAGCTCGTCAGTTAGTAAGTCACCGTAGCATTACTTTGAATGGTCGTCGTGTAAACATCGCGTCTATTCAAGTTAAAGCGGGTGATGTAATTGCGGTTCACGAAGGTGCTAAACAACAATTGCGTATTAAAAACGCGATTGAATTAGCTGCTCAACGTGGTATTCCAGCTTGGATTGATGTTGATCATTCTAAACTTGAAGGTACGTTTAAAGCTGCACCAGATCGTTCTGATTTACCTGCTGAAATCAACGAAAGCTTGATTGTAGAATTGTATTCTAAATAATCCTTGAGGTAGCAATAATGACGCGTACTGCAAACGAGTTTCTCACTCCGCAAGCGATCAAGGTCGAAGCGGTAAGCGGGACCTCGGCAAAAGTGATTCTAGAACCTTTAGAGCGTGGTTTTGGCCACACTCTAGGTAATGCTTTACGTCGCATTCTATTGTCTTCTTTACCTGGCGCTGCTGTGGTTGAAGTAGAGATAGAAGGTGTCGAGCACGAGTACAGTACTTTAGAAGGCTTGCAGCAGGACATCGTCGAGCTCTTGCTGAACCTAAAAGGATTGTCTATTAAGCTGTTCGATCAAAATGAAGCTTATTTAACATTAGAGAAACAAGGTCCTGGCGATATTACTGCTGCTGACCTTCGTTTACCTCATAATGTTGAAGTGGTTAACCCAGATCATTTAATTGGTACTTTGAGTGCTTCAGGTTCATTAAAAATGCGCTTGAAAGTTTCTCAAGGTCGTGGTTATGAAACATCTGATTCTCGTTTCCCTGAAGGTGAAACACGTCCAGTAGGTCGTTTGCAATTAGATGCTTCTTATAGTCCGATTAAACGTGTTTCTTACACCGTTGAAAATGCGCGTGTTGAACAACGTACCGATTTAGATAAACTGGTAATCGACCTTGAAACAAATGGAACGGTTGATCCGGAAGAAGCAATCCGCAAAGCGGCAACAATCTTGCAACAACAAATTGCAATTTTTGTTGATCTTCAGAAAGATCAAACTCCAGTTGCTCAAGAACCTCGTGAAGAAGTTGACCCAATCTTGCTTCGCCCAGTAGATGATCTAGAGCTTACTGTTCGTTCTGCTAACTGTTTGAAAGCAGAAAATATTTACTACATTGGTGATCTCGTTCAACGTACTGAAGTTGAGTTATTAAAAACTCCTAACCTTGGTAAAAAATCGTTAACAGAGATCAAAGATGTTTTGGCATCGAAAGGCTTACAACTCGGTATGCGTCTTGAAAACTGGCCACCAGCTAGTCTTCGTATGGACGACCGTTTTGCCTATCGTAGCCGTTAATTAAGTAGGACTATCACCATGCGTCATCGTAATAGTGGTGTGAAATTAGGCCGTACAAGCAGCCATCGTAAAGCGATGTTCCAAAACTTGGCTAATTCTTTATTTGAACACGAGTTGATCAAAACAACTGTTCCTAAAGCTAAAGAATTACGTCGTGTTGCTGAGCCTTTAATCACTCTAGCAAAAAACGATACTGTAGCAAATCGTCGTTTAGCATTTGCTCGTACTCGTAATGCTGCAACTGTAGGTAAATTATTTACCGTACTCGGCCCTCGTTACAAAGAACGTAACGGCGGTTATCTACGTGTTCTTAAAGCGGGCTTCCGTGCTGGTGATGCAGCACCGATGGCTTACGTTGAGCTAGTAGATCGTGAAGTGAATACTTCAGCTGAATAATTGATATTATTCGAAAAAGGCCGGCTTTTTGCCGGTCTTTTTTATTTTCTAAAAGCTATAAAAATAAAAAATTGTCCCCAAGTGACATAAAAAAACGGATAAACGGTCAAACTTGACATTGTGTATTGTCAAAATTGTGCTTTAATAAAGTCATATTCTCAACAATGGGTATAAAAATAAAATGGAAAAGCAAGTTGATATTCTAATCATTGGTGCCGGCATTTCAGGAATCGGAGTTGCTGCCCATCTATCTAAAAACTCTCCACAACGCCAATTTGAAATTTTAGAGCGTCGTGAATCTTTTGGGGGGACTTGGGATCTTTTCCGTTATCCTGGTATTCGTTCAGATTCAGATATGTCTACATTTGGTTTTAACTTTAAACCATGGTGTAAAGCAAATGTACTGGCTGATGGTGCTTCAATTAAAGGTTATTTAGGTGAAGTAATTGATGAGTTTAAATTAAAAGAAAAGATTCACTTTGGTCATCGTGTGCTTTCTGCAAATTATGATTCTACTTCAAAGAAATGGCATGTTGTTGTCGAGGATAACAATAAAAAGCAGCAGACTTGGGTAGCTAATTTTGTTGTAGGCTGTACTGGTTATTATAATTATGACCAAGGCTATGCGCCGACTTTCCCAAATCAAGAAGCTTTCAAAGGTCAACTTATTCATCCGCAGCATTGGCCTGAAAACTTAGACTATACAGGTAAAAAAGTAGTAATTATTGGTAGTGGTGCTACAGCAATTACTCTAGTTCCTGCAATGTCGAAAGGTGGGGCAGGTCACGTGACGATGTTACAGCGTTCGCCAACTTATATTGCAACAGTTCCTTCTATTGACTTCATTTATGAAAAAACTCGTAGATTTATGTCTGAAGAAACAGCTTACAAATTTACGCGTGCACGTAATATTGGTATGCAACGCGCAATTTATGCATTGTCACAAAAGCATCCTAAAACAGTTCGTCGTTTACTCTTAAAAGCAATTGAAATGCAGCTTAAGGGTAAAGTAGATATGAAACACTTTACGCCTTCTTATAATCCTTGGGATCAGCGTTTATGTGTAGTACCTGATGGTGATCTATTTAAGATTCTTCGTGAAGGTAAGGCGAGTGTTGAAACTGATCAGATTGAGAAATTTACAGAAACTGGTATTCAATTAAAGTCTGGTAAACACCTTGATGCCGATATCATAGTATCTGCAACTGGTTTACAAGTTCAAATTATGGGTGGTGTTCAAGCTAAAGTTGATGGTAAGCCAATCAACTCCTCAGAACATATGCTTTACAATGGCATTATGCTAAGTGATATTCCAAATATGGCCATGATTATTGGCTATGTGAATGCATCTTGGACATTAAAAGTTGATATTGCAGCTGATTATATTTCCCGTCTATTAAACTATATGGACAAGAATAACTATGACGAAGTTATTCCAGCGGGTAATAAAAATGAAATGGAAGAAGATACAGTAATGGGTAAATTGTCTTCTGGTTATATTAGTCGTGCAGCTCATGAGCTTCCAAAACAAGGTAAGCATGCTCCATGGCAAGTAACCAATAATTATCTTGAAGATAGAAAGTCATTACAAAATGCTAAGTTCGATGATGGTATTCTTCATTTTCACAAACATTCAGATGTAAATACACGTAAGCCAAAGCTAGTGTCTTAAGATTTGAAATCAAAAGGAGGCAAATAGCCTCCTTTTTTATGCATGGTATTAAAGTGTTCTAGAGATTAATTCTTTCATAATTTCGTTTGTACCTGCATAAATGCGGTTTGCTCGGTGGTCAATATAAGCACGAGCAATTGGGTATTCCAGCATGTAACCATAGCCGCCATGTAATTGAAGACATTCATCGACTATTTTCGAGAACATATCCGAAATTTTATATTTAGCAGCTGCGGCAGCTTCAACACTCAACTTTTCTTCAAGTTGTAATTCCATACAACGATCTAAATAGGTACGGCAGAAATCAATTTCAGTACGTAGTTCTGCGAGTTTGAAACGTGTATTTTGGAAAGCACTAATTGGCTTGCCAAATGCTTTACGATCTTTTGTATATTGAACAGTATGTGCAAACGCTGCTTCTGCACCAGCTTGGCAGATAATTGCAACCAACATACGCTCCCAGGCTAATTCTTTCATGAGCATAATAAAGCCCATGCCTTCCATGCCTAAAAGATTTTCTTTAGGAACACGAACATTATCAAAGAAGAGTTCACATGTATCTTGGCCTTTCATGCCAATTTTGTTGAGTGGTTTACCCTTAGTAAAACCAGCACGGTCAGCTTCAACAATAATAAGTGATAAATTGGCAGAGCCTTTATCACTGTTGCCTGTTTTACAGACGACAATTGCCATGTCGCACAAATAGCCATTGGTAATAAATATTTTTGAACCATTAATCACATATTCATCACCATCAAGAACGGCTGTAGTTCTTACAGCTTGTAAATCTGAACCTGTGCCTGGTTCTGTCATGGCAATTGCGGTCACTGTTTCACCAGTTGCCATTTTCGGAAGCCATTTTTGCTTTTGTTCTTCGTTTCCAAAGTTATTGATATAGTTGGCGACAATATCGGAATGTAGTGAGAAACCTGTACTTGAGTCCATTGCATATGCTTGTTCTTCGATAAGAATCATACTGTATAGACGGTCCACACCTGAACCACCGTATTGTTCTGGCATGGTGGTGCACAGTAAACCTAATGCACCAGCTTTATTCCAAAGATCTCGGTCCACATGTTGTTGTTTTTCATATTTTTCAGTATTTGGTACAACTTCCTTCTCATAGAATTTACGTACCGTTTCACGAAAAGCTTCATGTTCTTCGTTAAATAGATGGCGAGGTAACATATTTGGAATGGGACGAATAGCACCAGATTGCATTGTATTTCTTCCTTGGTTTGGGCTTGATGTTATGAGTCTAAACATAAGGCAAGCTCATTAGGTCTAACAATGTGATGAATGCTCATTTATAGCTATGAAGTGATAAGTTTGGTCAATTTGAGATTTTTAGCGAACTTTCTTATGTGATCAGGTAAACTAGGCGCACTATCAACGCAGATGGGGAAATAAATGTCTGAAGAAATGACCTTGGAAGAACGTAAAGTAGTTTATCGCGCACGCCGCGGTTTAAAGGAAATTGATGTCTATTTTGACCCGTATGTGAAAAATTATTATTTAAAGGCAGATCCAGCAGAAAAAGCATTGTTTGCTGAATTAGTAGAGCAGGAAGATCCTGATTTACTTGACTGGTTTATGGAAGTATCTGAACCGCCGCGTACAGAATTACGTGATTTTATTCATAAATTAAAGCATTATGTTCATGGCTGATTAGTTTTGATCAACCAATTGAATTTTAAACTGAAATATAGCCGTTTCTCGATTATATTTCAGTTTTTTATTGGCCTATGTTTAGCAGCTCTGTTTTATCAGCTGATACCAATACTCTGGTGGTTGGTTACGGTCTGTTTATTATTTATAAGTTTTATTTTCTTTTTAAAGCGACCACAGCTCGTTCAAATTGCCTATTTAGATCAGAAATTATGGTCTCTTAGCTTTCATTCAGAACAAACCATTTCTCGTGTAGAAATTTTAAAAATAATTGATTATCAGATTTTCATAGTGGTCTATTTTAAGGGTGATAAAACATTAACTTCTATTATTTGGTTTGATCAAATGTCCTTATCTCAATGGAAACAGCTTAAGACTTTAGAAAAATTCTATTAATTGTTAGACAATTCTACATTTGTATATTTATTTAAAAATATTAAAAATCAAATAATTAAGATTTATTTCTTTTCGGGAAATTTAAATTGTCTAGTTAAAATACAGAAAAAATAGCAAGAAAGCTAATTGTCCGACAATTTCTCAATATGGTTATTATTCTATCGGTTAAAGTACAAACACCAACGTAAAGTGTGTCGGAGGTCTCAAATGGAGATGCCAACATGGTCGTTCTTGGTCATTGCCATCATTCTGGCAGTGGTGATAGGAAGAGCAGGAACTTTACTCAGGGAACATCTTAATAAAGCTAATCTTAGCAAAGTTAAGAGACAGAGGATGCAAAGGTCATCGGTCAGTCAATAGTTTAATTGATTAATCGATTCATTTCATCAAGTGTCCGGTTTTTACTGGGTGCGAATGTAGTAAGGAGGTCTCTCATGGAGATTTCAATGTGGATGTTTCTGTTAATTGCAGTTGTTATGGCTGTAGTAGTAGGAAGAGCAGGAACTTTACTCAAGGATTATATAGAACAACAATAATATAAGCCGTTAAAAGCTTATCTCAGTTAATAAGTAGCATGTGCTGAACCGTCGCAATGCTACTTTTTTTTGCCTAAAATTTTTGTTTCCCTCAAAAACTGTCAATTTTATCTGCTGTGAAGTGTGTCAAAGTATAAGCGCTACAATTAGAGTAATTACTCTTTTATTCAAGATATGCATCTGCTAATGTACATCTGAAAAGGAAAAAACAAATTACATCGAGGACAGGAAGATGTCTAAAGTCCAAAAAATAAGCCAAGGTTTGGCGATGAGTTTTCTTGCAGCTTCAGTTTTATCAGGTTGTTCATACGTCGTGAAAAGCGGAGCAAATGTTGCTTTAGGTTTTACGGAAAAGCACGTTGTTCCACCTATTTTGGCAATGCAAGATGCTGAAATGGTTTGTAATACTGGTAGTGCCTTAACTCCTGCAATCATGTCGACTAAAGGGATGGGTGCAGATCCTACTCGTGTTGCTGTCTTAATGTATGCTGCTTCAGGTGTATGTGCGGAAAACCAAGCATTAGAGCAGGAGTTACGTTATTTGCGCGCTTCAAAAGCAGGACAAGTAACAGAAGCTCAAGATGCACGTATTGCGCAGAAGCGTTGGGCTGCAATTGCTGCAGAGCGGCAATATACGGGCTATAAATTATTCGCTGATCGTTGGGAATCTAAATATAAGTACCATTTAGGTGACTCTTGTCCAACTATGCGTAGTGATACCGATCAGACTGTATATCTACTTGGAATGATCAGTGGCCTTCAAGCAGTAACAAATGACATTAACTCAGGTGGTTCTGTCAATGTTCCGAAAGATATTGCTGCTATCGTAGAGCGTGGCATGGTTTGTCTTGATAACCAAAAGTTCTGGGGAGCACCAAATGCAACACGTGCGGTGATCTGGACTTTATTACCAGGAGCTAATGAAGGTAAGCCAGACCCGTATGAGACTTTAAAACAGTCAGTGCAAATTGGTGAACAAAAAGGTGTTCGTTTGTCTCACGCACTCTATGCTGTAGCTGCACAAGCAAGTGGTGACGATGCCAAAATCCGTGATGCATTAAAAACTTATGCAGCATCTCAAGCAGATGATAAACCAGTTAATCCGAACTTTAAGTTAATCGATAGCATGGCTGGTTTAATTGTTCGTGGTATTTCTGACCGCTATTGGACTGAGCATACGGGCGTTCGTACAGGTGACGGCGGTATGTCTCATTTCTGGGATGAGAAAAACGAGGGTTCAGCAGAACTGGATGAGTTATTTGACGGTGGGGCTGCATCAGAAGTTCCAGCAGACTCAGCAACTGCACCTGCACAGTAAAAAGATCTGAAGAAACTAACTCCTTGCGTTGCTACTTATTTTTCGTATTAATCGTAAGGAGTCTAGTTTTAAAAGGAGTGTGCTATGAAGGATCATGTACTCAATAAAAAAGTGCTTTTGGTCGCAGGGTGCATTTCTGTTTCTGCATGTCTACAAGTATTTCCAGATTATTTTATTTATTGGCGTGAAAGCTTACTTGGTGAGTTTTGGCGTTTGTGGACAGCGCATTGGGTACATGTGGGGTGGATTCACTTCCTTTTAAATATGATGGCATTTGCATGTTTGCCCTTCATATTTCCACATACCAAAGTGTGGCACATCTTAATTCTTCTTTTTCTTCTACCACCATTTATTAGCTTGGTGTTCTATTTTTATTTGCCTTATATCGATGCATATGCCGGCCTATCTGGTGTACTTCACGGGCTATATACAGCCGTTGCTCTAGTTTATTTGCAATATCGCAAAGAACGGAATTTTGCATTGTTAGTTTTAGGGCTAATTATTGCCAAACTGGTTTGGGAAAACACCTTTGGACAAACGGGCACTGCACAACTAATTGGTAGTCCTGTTTTAACCGAAGCTCATTTGTATGGTGCGATAGGCGGTGCAATCTTTGGTGGATGCTATTGGCTTATACAGAGATTCAAGTAGGAAGATTGACAATACAAACTGTTAAAAAAGAGATTTTAGTCATTCTTTATTCATAAAGTTTGATGCAAATTTGATCGTTGAATAAAGGGATTGGTAGAAAGGGGATGGACGGATACCCCTGACCAAGGAAATTGCATGACTCAGAGCCTTTGTTATGAGGGATTTGAGAGAACAAAATTGGAATATTTATGCAAGAATATCAAGAAAAAAGATCTGGATTAGGTCTGCTGGGTTATATATGGAACGAATGGATCTCAACATTCGTCATCCTCATTTTGCTATTAATGACGCTGATAATTGGTACCGGGGAAATGATCCACGGGCAATTATTACGTATCGGGGAGCGCCTTTATGGTGACCCTGCGATAGGCATGCAATATTCATTTTTGCGTGCTGAGCCTGAAAAGCCATCTTGTGATCGAAATCCAAATATTGATGCTCAAGTAAAAGAGCAAATGAAAGCGAATGCATCTGATGATTTCGCAAGCTTCTTTGGTGCTGCCTCAGAAAGTGATGTCCGTGCATCCTTACAAGCCGCACAGCAGCAATGTGAAGATAAATATAAGGCCTACGATAAAACTATTAAATATATTGAGGCAAATCCGGGAGTACGTACATACCGTACGATTGAAACGGGTTTCTTCGGTATATTTAAATTTGGTACAGAGAACCGTGCCATTTTACTGGTCTTTATGGTTTTAATTTCTGCAATTACTGCATCATTGAAATATCACCATATTGGCTTGCGTAATCCAGCAACAAAAATTGATTACAAAGTGTATTCTCTCTTTATGTTGCTTGGTAATGCACTACTAAGTTTTTCTGTGATTAGTCAGTATCGTTCTGTCATTAATTCTGGGGTAACACCTACTTATGAAACAGTAACGATTTACTGGATATGGATGATTCTTTTTGTTGTTCTGAGCTTAATTAGTCTGTATCAATTATTTGTTTCACCTCCGCCAAAACGTGAAGGCGGTAACATAGGCTTAGCCTTACTCTCTGTGCCTTTATATGCTTATATGGCACTAATCACAGGTATTGTCTTCACATTCTTTATGGACTATCCAATGGGGCAAGGGATTTACCTTGGTTTGTTGGTTGAGTTCTCAGGTATCTTCTTAAATCTTGCCTTATTTATTTGGGCAGGTATGTTGCTTACACAAACACGTGTTATGGACTTGTTCTTAAATGTACTTCGTCCATGGAACTTAGCGCCAGAAACCTTAACTTGGTTAATTCTGATTGCTGCTGCTGTACCAACAGCTTATACAGGTGCATCAGGGATTTTCGTTATTGCGGCCGGTGCGATTATTTATAAGGAAGTTTGGAATGCAGGTGCTCGCCGTCAATATGCACTTGCTGTATCTGCAATGTCAGGTTCATTAGGTGTTGTGGTACGTCCTTGTCTATTGGTCGTTTTAATTGCCATGCTAGACAGTCGCCATGTTACATCTGATGAGTTATTTGGACATGGTATTTACGTATTCTGGTTAACTGCATTTATTTTCTTAGGTGTATCTCTTTTCTTGGCAGAAGAAAAGTTCCGTGTGAACTCACCGAAAGTAGCACTTCCAGGCATGGCACGAGCTTTCGTACCCGTTATTCCATACATCTTAATTACAGTAGTTGTTCTTGCATTTTATAAATATGCATTAGATACCGGAATGAACGAATTTACTGCACCAGTAATTCTGCCACTCGTACTGATTGCGATGATCTTGTACGATAAATTGGTGATGCCTAAAGAGACACCAGCGTTAAATATTCATGAAGCAATTGTTCGTGAACATGAAAAAAAATCTCCGTTCTTACAATCACACGATCCGCATAGTTCGCAGTTCCGTCTTGGTTTTGGTGGTGCATTGCGTTTTGCGACATCAGAAACCGTTGGGCATATCGGTGCCTTAATTATTTTGATGGCATTATCTGCAAGTGTAGGTGGTTTAATTGAGCGCTCTGAAGTGGTTGAGTTATTACCAACTCATTTAGGCAGTATCTATATATCACTGGCATGTATTGCATTGTTACTTGCTATTATCGGTATGTGTACAGATCCATTTGGTGCTGTAATTTTAGTAGCAGCAACGATTGCTCCTGTAGCTTACGAAAATGGTATTCATCCAATTCATTTCTGGATGATTGTATTGGTTGCATTCGAATTTGGTTATGTAACACCACCAGTTGCCTTAAACCATCTATTAACACGGTTATCCGTTGGGGATGATGAGGTCAATGCTGCGGATGTGGAAGCGAAAGAGAAATACACAAGTTTCTATTATCGATATGAGCGCTGGTTATTACCAATTATTGTCTTGTTCTCATCGTTGGTATTGGTAACTTATGCTCCATTAGTACTGAAACTTTTTGGTTGGTACAAATAGTTTTAAATGTATAAACCTACTAAAAACACTCTCTAAGGGGGTGTTTTTTTATGGTGAGTTTTTAAATAAGCCAGTTTCTAAATAATAAAAAAAGCTAGTTCAAGGTGAACTAGCTTTTTTACGTTATCTTTAGATTTAGGCAAAAGCTATTGTTGTTTAACCTGAGCTTCGAGCAGCTTTACTTGCTCTTCTTTTAGCTTAATAAGTTGATCTGCATCAGCATGTTGAGCTTTTAAAGTCGCTTCCTGATCTTGTAGTTGATGGTTGATATCATTGAGCTTAGAAACTTCTTCTTTTGCTAAAGATTCTTGAGCTGGAACAGGCTGTTTGAGCACATCTTCATTCACAAGCTGCTGAGAACTAGCAGTTTGCGGTTGAGCTACAGGTACGGAACTTGCTGAGGGTGCTGTAGGTTTTTCAGGAGCAGGTGTCGATACAGGATGAGGATCGACTATCGGTGCTGGCGATTCAGTTTTTTTAAAAAACCATTGTGCTGCGAAAAAAAGCACTGCCAGAATGCTTAAGCCCCCAATTAAAATCCACAAGAGTTTTGAGTTTTGTTTTCTTTGTAGTGGCATCTCTAAGACCTTTAGTCAGAACGACGAGGCTTGAACTGTATTACTCCAACTTCATCAGGTATAGCAGGTGTTTCCGGTTCATCAACATGAGTCGGACGATTTTCGCTATAACCGCATTCGATACATTCAATCCATTCGTCTTCAGCGGTGGTTAGCATGACAATCCGATCTATGGCTTCACATTTTGGACATTTAGCCCCAGCAATGAAACGTTTTTTCATCTTTATCACCCTAACCACACGATCAATTTAGGCCCATAGTTTAAGCGGTTTTGTTGTCGTTCGTCCAACCTTGATGACGTAACAATGCATCAATTTTTGGTTCACGACCACGGAAATTGACAAATGCTTCAAGAGCAGTATCTTTCCCACCTACAGCTAAAATTGCTTGGCGGAATTCTTTACCTGTTTGGGTGTTGAAAATACCTTCATGTTCAAAGCGGTCAAATGCATCACTTGCTAAAACTTCTGCCCACTTGTAAGAGTAGTAACCCGCCGCATACCCGCCTGCAAAAATATGGCTAAAGCTATGTTGGAAACGGTTGTAGTCGACAGTTGGAACTACTGCGTACTGTTTGCGAATATCATTTAAAGTCTGCTGAATTTGCTCGCTATTCAACGCAGGAGTCTTGGTGTGAATAGTTAAATCAAACACTGCAAATTCAAGTTGACGTAAAGTTTGCATACCAGATTGGAAGAAACGCGCATTTAATAAAGCATCAAGTAATTCTTGAGGTAAGGTCTGTTTGCTCTCAATGTGCTCACTTAAAACATCAAGACTTTCTTTATCCCATGACCAGAATTCCATAAACTGACTTGGTAACTCGACTGCATCCCAAGCGACGCCGTGAGTACCTGCAACCGAGATATTATCTACTTCAGTTAACATATGGTGTAAGCCATGTCCAAACTCGTGGAACAAGGTAATGACTTCATCATGAGTCAGTAAGGCTGGCTGATTACCCACAGGTGGAGTGAAGTTACACACCATATAGCAAATTGGTTTTTGTAAACCATGAACAGTTTGCATACGTGAGCGGAAGCCACTCATCCATGCGCCGCCGCGTTTACCTGTACGTGCATATAAATCAAAGAAGAACCCGCCAACCACTTGACCTTGGTCTTCTAACTCAAAATAACGAGCATCTGGATGCCAAACAGGAGCTTCACGTTCAACGATATTAATGCCGTATAGGCGCTGAACAATCTGGAATAAACCCTGAATGACTTTCGGAGCAGGGAAATAAGGCTTTAATGCTTCTTGTGACAAATTGAACTGTTGTTGTTTAAGCTTTTCAGAATAGTAAGTGGTATCCCAAGGTTTGAGTTCATCAATCCCATCTTGTTTGGCAATGGCTTGTAGCTCAGCAACTTCTTGGAGAGCAGGGGTACGTGCATGCTCAGCTAAGTCGGCTAAAAAGTCATGAACAGTTTTAACATCTGGAGCCATTTTACTAGCAAGAGAATATTCAGCGTAGTTATTGAAACCAAGTAGTTTTGCCATCTCTTGGCGAAGGCTCAAGATTTCTTCCATAATCTTGCTGTTATCAAATTCTGTTTGTTCAGATTGATCTGATGCACGAGTGACATAAGCTTTATAAAGCTCTTCTCGCAAAGCACGATCATCTGCGTAGGTCATAATGGCAAAATAAGCTGGGAAATCTAAAGTTGCTACTGCTTGATCAAGCTCACGCTGTTTGCCGTACTGTTTTAATAACTCAACATTACTTTCTGGAAGACCTTTTAATTGATCTTCTGTCAGTGGTTTAAAATAAGCCTGTGTCGCATCAAGTACATGGTTTGAGAAGTCCGAAGAAAGCTGTGAAAGACGTGCAGAAATTTCTGCGTAGCGTTTTTTCTCTTCACCTTCTAAAGCAACGCCAGAAAGTTTAAAGTCACGTAATGCAAGGCGGATCGCACTTTGTTGCGCAGCGCTAAGTGTTGTATAGCTCTGACCATCATGAATGTGTTGATAAGTCTGGTACAGCGCCGTATGTTGGCCAAGCTGAGTGTAATATTCACTTAAAGCAGGTAAGAGCGACTGGTAGACCTCTCTAGTTTCAGCATTACTCATCACAGCATTTAAATGTGACAACACTCCCCATGATTCACTGAGGTTATTTTCAAGTGCATCAATTTGTTCAAGCACGGCAAGTTGCTGGCCTGTTTCAGAAGGTGCAGCCGTAAGGGTATTTAAGAACTCTTGTCCTGCTTGAATCGCTTGTTGAATATCTTGTTTTAAATTATCTAATCTAATTTGGTCAAAGTGGGGAGTAGGTAGAGTCGCTTGCTGTAAAGTCATTGCTAATAGCCACATTATTTTTTAAACATAGTATTAGATGTAGGTATTGTTAGGCAGGAAATCAAGCTTAATTTGAAAATAAACGTTTTAAAAGTATTAAGCCCCCATGCTTGGGAGCTTAATAAAAGGGATTAGAAACACCTATGAATTAGTCAGCCTTAGACTTGGCATTCGACTTTTTCTTTTTGGGTTTCGCTTTTTTCTTTACTTTTTCTGGCTTGGCTTCTGTTTTTGTAGAGGTTTTTTTGCCAGACTTTTTACTATATGAACTAGGTTTACCTTTTTCCTTCTTTTTACGGACAGGTTTTTCACCATCATTCGAAGGAGTAGATGGTTTGCCAAAAACTTCTTCAGTTGCTTGTGCCGCTGTTCTGGTTGTGCGTGGGGCACGACTGCGAACTACTCGTCCAGCATGTGTCACTTGCTGAATAAGTTGGAAATCGATCTTACGTTCTTCTAGATTTACACCAGCAACCTGAATTTTAACTTCATCGCCTAAACCGAAAACCTGACCACGATTTTGTCCAATAAGGTTTTGACTCGCTTGATCATAAATAAAGAAATCATCGCCGAGTTGGCTAATATGAATCATGCCATCAACATAGAGATCTTTAAGAGTAACAAATAGTCCAAATTCAGTGACAGCACTTACAATACCAATAAACTCATCACCTAAGTGCTGTTGCATATAGTGGCACTTTAACCAAGTCGTCACACTACGAGATGCTTCATCAGCACGACGCTCGGTTTGAGAGAAATGTTCACCAGCATCATCTAAAGCCGCACCAGAGAGCGGATAAGGCTTTTGTTTAAGATGCGCTTTAATGGCACGATGTAACAATAAATCTGGGTAGCGGCGAATTGGTGAAGTGAAGTGTGTATAAGCTTCATAAGCTAAACCATAGTGACCGGCATTTTTTGCACCATAGTAAGCTTGCATCATTGAGCGTAATAACACTGCATGAATGCTTGGCGCATCAATGCGGTCTTTAGTTGCCTCAATAACTTTTTGATAATCTGCTTGAGTTGGTTGGTCGGGGAACGGTAAGCCAAGAAGTTTTACAAAGTCTTTTACTTTCTGAATACGTGAGAACTCAGGCGCTTCGTGTACGCGATATAACATTGGAATATCATGTTCTAATGCATATTCAGCCGCAGCCACGTTAGCAAGCAACATACATTCTTCAATCAGTTTGTGTGCTTCATTACGTGTACGTGGCAAAATTTCTTTAATTCCGCCCAGCTCATCAAAAGTCATGTACGTTTCAATGGTTTCAAACTCCATTGCATGACGATCAGCACGTAAATTTTTCAAAATCTGATAAAGCTGGAAAAGCGTATTTAGCGATTTGTGAATATCACGATCTTTTGGAATTGCGTCAGTTGCACCGTCAAAGTATTGCGCTACCTGTGTATAGGTCAAACGCGCTTTTGAATGCATTACCGATGGATAAAACTCATAACCCGTTACACGACCAGTACGGGAGAGTTTCAGGTCACAAACCATACATAAGCGATCTACATGCGGGTTAAGTGAACATAATCCGTTTGATAATGCTTCTGGTAGCATTGGTAATACAAAATGAGGGAAGTAAACCGAAGTACCACGTTCTTCCGCTTCCTCATTAAGAGCTGAATCTAAGCGCACATAATGGCTCACATCGGCAATTGCAACTACAACGCGATAACCCCCACCTGGACGTTTTTCTGCATACACGGCATCATCGAAATCTCGTGCGTCTTCACCATCGATTGTGACAAGCGCTAAATCTCTTAAATCAACTCGACCTTCACGGTCTTGTGCAGAAGGTTCTTTAAAACTTTCAGCTTCTTTTATAACTTCATCTGGAAATTCGTAAGGTAAGCCAAACTCAAGAATGGTCTGCGGGATAATAATTTCGGTATCCGCTTTATCTGCCATAGATTGAATAATATGCGCTGTTGCAAACTCTTCACGGGTTGGGTAGGTATCTATAGCAATACGAAGCATGTCGCCAACATTTGCGTTGGCATGTGCAACTAATTCTTTTTCTAATGGAATCGGTTGGTGCTGATTTGGATTATTAGGTTGAATAAAGTATTCACCGTCGTGTATAGACAATTTACCAATTAACTGTTTTACACGGTGCTGTAGAACCTCGGTAATGAAACCCCACGGTTTACCTTTACGGTCTACTGATGTCTGTCGAACTCGAACCCGATCACCGTTAAAGACTAAGCGTAATTCACGTTCAGGAAGTAAAAGGTCATTTTGGCCGTCAATATGAGCGGTACCTAAACCTTTACTATTAATATAGACAGTCGCTTCATAAGTGGGTTGGTCTGCCACCAACTGAAACTTAAACCCGTCTTTCATGATTTGACCATCACGAACCATTGCACTTAAGCGATGACTAAGAGCTTCGATACTTTTCTGGTCTTGAATATGAAAATGGTCAACAAGTTCTGCATGGGATTGTGGTGTCTGCAATTGCTCCAATGTATCTAAAATAAGAGTACGGCTTGGAATCGGATTGTCATAACGTTCAGCTTCAGCTTTCGCTTCGGGGTCAGCCCAGTTTTTTGTCATGTCTTTTGGTTTCACGCTTGGCAGATAAGTTTAGCATAAGTCATGCAGACCCGAACTGCACGTTTAGGTTTGCAATAATGTGTATGCACTACTGTATTTTAATGAAGAAATAATATCTATCTTAACAAGCGTTTGATCGAAAAAGATGAAAATAATAAGGAAATTGCTTAAAAAATAATTCATTGAACTAAAAAACAAGAAAATTTCACTATGATGACTTGAACAATAGGGTTTTAGTTTGTATTATGGCGGCTCGTTCCGGTGAGGTGGATGAGTGGCTGAAATCACTTCCCTGCTAAGGAAGCATACCTATTACTGGTATCGAGGGTTCGAATCCCTCTCTCACCGCCATTTACTTAATGCGCTCATAGCTCAGCTGGATAGAGCACTTGGCTACGAACTAAGGGGTCGGGAGTTCGAATCTCTCTGAGCGCACCAAGTAAAATAGAACGAATCGCTGAAAGGCACACAAGTTACGCGCTCATAGCTCAGCTGGATAGAGCACTTGGCTACGAACTAAGGGGTCGGGAGTTCGAATCTCTCTGAGCGCACCAACTTGAAGAATTAACCGCTTTTATAGCGGTTTTTTTGTGTCTGCTATTTAGTAATTTTTAAAAATTTAAATTTATAACTTTTTAATTATATTAGAGATAATCATAAATGAATCTGGCTTTATTTGATTTTGACGGCACGATAACCCATAACGATACTTTTAGTTTGTTCCTTAAATTTTCTTTGAGCAGGAAAACTCAAATACTTGGTGGTATTCGACTTGCACCTTATATTGCGGGCTATAAGTTTGGCTGGGTAACGGATAGAACTATACGGACCAAGCTCTGTCAGGTAGGATATGTTGGCTATAATGCCGATTCTCTGAAACATATAGGACAAGAGTTTGCTAACAAAGTAATTCCTACCTGTATTCGTGAAAATGCACTAGAACGTATTCTCTGGCATAAACAGCAAGGGGATCAGGTTGTTGTTGTATCTGCTTCGTTAGGGGTTTATTTAGAAAGTTGGTGTCAGTCATTAAACTTAGATGTTATTTGTAATCAACTTGAGATACATAATGGTGTCTTGACTGGTCATTTTATTAATGGTGATTGTGGTTATTTAGAAAAAGTAAATAGAATAAAAAATAAATATGATTTAACCAAATATTCTACTATTTATGCTTATGGTGATACTCCTAATGATTATCCGATGTTAGGGTTAGCGCATAAGAAATATTATAAATGGCAGGAAATGAATTAATATTAATTAATATTTAAAAATATATACAAAAATAAAGCCACTATAAATAGTGGCTTTATTTAATTTTATTAAAGAGTGTGTGAAGAGCTATCTAAGAAATTATCAGTAAGTAATGATTGAGGAACTAAAGTATGAACCGTATTTGTTACGCTTGATACTGTAGAAGTTACTCCTCCTAAGTTACCTGTTAATCCACCTAATAGCCCAGAAATAACATCTGAGCTACCTGTGCCAGTTACACCACCAGTTAAGCTACCCACGATATCTGTTACGATGCCAATAGGATTGCTGCCAGCTGTACCACCAGTTACGCCACCAATGATATCGGTAACTGTACCAAGTGCATTGCCACCAGTTAAACCACCAAGAAGATCAGTAACTACACCGAGTGGATTATCGCCACCAACACCACCAGTTACGCCACCAATAGCGCCAGTCGCACCACCAAGAATGTCAGTTAAAATACCAGTCGCAGTTGTACCATTTGTAATGAGTGTGTTGACAATACCAGTTGCATGATCAGTTGCACCTTGGATATTACCGCCCACTAAATCAGATACAACCTCAAGCGCACCATTCACTGTATCGTGAGACGTTTCAAAAGTTAAAGTGCCAAGATGAGCAACATCGGTAACAGGGTGTTCCGTTTGAGGAAGCACACCAACTACAGTGTCTGCAACAGTATTAATTGCTGTATTAATAATACCAGTTTTTAAAGTTTCCACGCCCTGAAGAACATCGATACCACTTTGGACCACATCAACTACTGGAGATATAGGAGATGTGCCGCCACCAATAACACCGCCAAGAATGTCAGTAACAGTACCAAGTGGATTGCCGCCAGTAACACCACCAGTCAAGCCGCCGATAGTGCCAGTCACACCGCCAAGGATGTCAGTAACAGTACCAAGCGGGTTGCCGCCAGTTACACCACCAGTCAAGCCGCCGATAGTGCCAGTCACACCACCAAGGATGTCAGTAATAGTACCAAGTGGATTGCCGCCAGTAACACCACCAGTCAAGCCGCCGATAGTGCCAGTCACACCGCCAAGGATGTCAGTAACAGTACCAAGTGGATTGCCGCCAGTAACACCACCAGTCAAGCCGCCGATAGTGCCAGTCACACCGCCAAGGATGTCGGTAACAGTACCAAGCGGGTTGCCGCCAGTAACACCACCAGTCAAGCCGCCGATAGTGCCAGTCACACCACCAAGAATGTCAGTTAAAATGCCTGTTGCAGTTGAACCGTTATTAACAAGTGTCCCAAGAATACCTGTTGCAGATTGAGTAGCTCCTTGAATGTCGCCACCTACTAAATTAGATACTGTTTCTAATGCGCCATTGACTGTATCGCGAGAGGTTTCGAAAGTTAGAGTGCCAAGATGAGCAATATCGGTAACAGGATGTTCCGTTTGAGGGAGTACGCCAACTACAGTGCCAGCAACAGTATTAATTGCTGTATTAATAATACCAGTTTTTAAGCTTTCAACGCCTTGAAGAATATCAATGCCGCCTTGAACCACATCAACTACTGGAGAAATAGGAGATGTGCCACCACCAATCAGGCCGCCGATAGTGCCAGTTACACCGCCAAGGATATCAGTTACTGCACCGACTGGATTGCCGCCAGTGACACCGCCAGTTAAACCACCAGTCAGGCCGCCGATAGTGCCAGTTACACCGCCAAGGATGTCAGTTACTGCACCGACTGGATTGCCACCAGTCACGCCGCCAGTTAAACCACCAATCAGGCCGCCGATAGTGCCAGTTACACCGTCAAGGATGTCAGTTACTGCACCGACTGGATTGCCACCAGTCACGCCGCCAGTTAAACCACCAGTCAAGCCACCGATAGTGCCAGTCACACCGCCAAGGATGTCAGTTACTGCACCGACTGGATTGCCACCAGTCACGCCGCCAGTTAAACCACCAGTTAAACCACCGATAGTGCCAGTCACACTGCCAAGGATATCAGTTACTGCACCGACTGGATTGCCGCCAGTGACACCGCCAGTTAAACCACCGATAGTGCCAGTCACACCGCCAAGGATGTCAGTTACTGCACCGACTGGATTACCACCAGTGACACCGCCAGTTAAACCACCAGTCAGACCGCCGATAGTGCCAGTTACACCGCCAAGGATGTCAGTTACTGCACCGACTGGATTGCCACCAGTCACGCCGCCATTTAAACCACCAGTCAGACCGCCGATAGTGCCAGTTACACCGCCAAGGATGTCAGTTACTGCACCGACTGGATTGCCACCAGTCACGCCGCCAGTCAAGCCACCGATAGTGCCAGTCACACCGCCAAGGATATCAGTTACTGTACCGACTGGATTACCGCCAGTGACACCGCCAGTCAAGCCACCGATAGTGCCAGTCACACCGCCAAGGATGTCAGTTACTGCACCGACTGGATTGCCGCCAGTGACACCGCCAGTTAAACCACCAGTCAGGCCGCCGATAGTGCCAGTCACACCGCCAAGGATATCAGTTACTGCACCGACTGGATTGCCGCCAGTGACACCACCAGTCAGGCCGCCGATAGTGCCAGTCACACCGCCAAGGATGTCAGTTACTGTACCAACTGGATTGCCGCTAGTAGCGCCACCAGTTACACCACCAACAGCACCTGTTACGGTACCGACTACACCAGAAACTAAGCCTGTTGTGTGAGAAACGGTATTGGTTACAGTTGAAACAACATTAGAAAGTAAGCCTGATGTTGAAACATTTCCAGTAGCAATATTTATATCAGAAACGTTTACGTTAACAGAGGAACCTGTATTTACAATTGGGGTTACCGATATAATATTACCCAAGTCTTGGGTAACTTTTGATATCGAAGTTACTAGATTTTTTAATAAGAACATGATGGTCTATTTCCTGTGTATTTATGTATTTTTAAGTAAGTATTTATTTATTACGTTAGGCAATTATTGAGATATGCTTCTCAATAATTAAAAATTAGTATTGGGTACATCTCAAAAAGTGTCAATGCATATTTCTACTCAAATAATTTGATACTTATAATGTTTTGACAATTAGATATTCACTTTGATTTAGACATAAAAATAATAATTTTTTTTATAATATATGGTTTGAAGATCAATGTATTTTTTCCTCTTTTTTTGATTATTTTTTATAAATATTAAAGCTAAATAAATTAGCTAATAAAAATATTTATGGACAGATAGAAATATTTTATTTATATAATCCTGACTAAAAAACTATACTTTTATTTTTACTCATTTGGCCAAAATGCCCAAATTGGGGTGTAGCCGTAAAGAACTTTAATTGAAAAAAAATATTTCAAACCGATTTCATAGCTAAGCAGACTACATTCCTGAGCGAGATCATACCTTTGTATTTTCTAATGGCTAAGAACTAGACGTTCGATGACAAAAAGATGAAAAATGTCTTTCTAAAATAGAAAAACTGCGTATAATGCCCTCCATCAAGTACGCGCTCATAGCTCAGCTGGATAGAGCACTTGGCTACGAACTAAGGGGTCGGGAGTTCGAATCTCTCTGAGCGCACCACTTGAAGAATTAACCGCTATTTATAGCGGTTTTTTTGTGCCTATTTTTTATAGTTTTATTAAAAAAGCTGGTGCTCATGGCAACCAGCTCTAAACGATAGTACAAAATATTGATTAGCCAAATGTTTTAAAGCGGCTTGAATCATCAATAAAGGCTTTTTCTCCAGCATTTCCTTCAATAGAACCAAAAACTAACTGAGCTCTTAGCTTCCATTCAGCTGGGATATTGAAAGCAGTATTAATTTTCTCATCAATAATTGGGTTGTAGTGTTGCAATGAAGCGCCAATACTTTTTTCAGCTAATACATTCCAAACTGCAAATTGAGCAATTGCTGTTGAGTGCTCAGACCAGATTGGAAAATTATCAGCATAAGCTTCAAACTGTTCTTGTAAGCCTTTAACCACGTTCTGATCTTCATAAAACAAAACTGTGCCTGCACCAGCGGCAAAACTTTGAATTTTTTGTTCTGTTCCAGATACAGCTTCAGCTGGGATAATACTTTTTAAAACTTCTAGAACAGTATCCCAGAATTTTTGATGTGATTGTCCAAATAAAATAACAGCGCGAGATGATTGAGAGTTAAATGCAGAAGGACTATGTCTGATTGCTTCTTGAATTAATTTTTCAATTTCGTCGTTGGTTTGGCTTAAGTTATTTCCAATAGCATAAATAGAGCGGCGGTTCCTAATGAGTTCTAAGAAAGAAACTGCATTTGATGGCTCTAGTTCTTGAGTGGCTTTAACAGCCACATCTTCTTGAGTTGCCGATTTTTGATTTAAGCCAAATAGTTTTGCAAAGAAAGACATGACGAATTCCACTAAAAGAGACAATAGAAGCATTCTATAAATTTAAGAATATGAAATAAGCCTTATAAATATGAATCTATGTTCTATATATGAAACGAGTAAGCCGCTTGCACAACTGAAAGTCTTATAAGTTGAGCAAAAATAAAAAATCACTTTTGATTCATTTTAAAGCGTAGATGAATATGCTCTAATAGTTTCGATTTATTCAATATTGACACATTGTGATGACCGAGCAAAAAAGCGCTTTATCTTTACGTTATTATTTAAATTTAGAAGAGTCTCAAGACGGGTTTGGCTTGGTGACGTTCGGAAAGAAGCAATTCAGCCGTTTTTTAACCCCTGTTATTAGTGTTGCAATCATTATTTGGGGGCTTTATTTAGGTTTCTCAGGTGTTGGTCGTTACTATGTTGCCTTAGGTGTTTTTTTCCTAATTATGCAAGGTTTAATGCGCTATTGGCTTTTACCAATGATGTTTAAACGCCAATTTGTACGTTATCAATTTGGTAAGAGTGAGCAGGGAATCGATTTATATCAGGATTATTTTGAACTTTATGCTGCGGGCCGTAAACAAGTTGTACAGTATGGTGACGTACAAACTTTTGCCATAGGTAAATTGACTTATATGCTTGAGCTAAAAAATAAGACGGTCATTATTGTACCTAAACGTGCTTTTGCTCAAGCTTCAGATCAAACCGTATTTGAAAATACATTTAAGAAATAAGTTATTGGAATTATTAGTCGCAACAATATAAAGGAAGCCCCATGAATACACGTCCTTCAAAAATCGTTTGCGTAGGCAGAAGTTATGCCGATCATGTAAAAGAGCTGAACAATGCAATGCCGGGACGACCAGTATTGTTTATCAAACCGCCAAGTAGTTTGATTGGTTTAGATGAAGGTATTTCGTGGAATCCATCTTGGGGTAGTTGCCATTTCGAATGCGAATTTGTTTTACGTATTGATAAGCCACTAAAAGGCGAAACTGATCCGCAAAAAGTATTGCAAGCTATTGGTGCGGTAACTTTAGGGTTAGATTTAACTTTGCGTGATATGCAAAATGAATTGAAGGATAAAGGCCAGCCTTGGGAAAGAGCAAAAGCATTTGATGGTTCATGTGTACTTGCGGACTGGGTCGATGTGAGTGAAATTACCAATTGGGAAGAGACTAAATTTACTTTCCATATAAATGATGAATTACGTCAAGATGGTAATACAGCCTTGCTTATGTTTAACATTGCTTACTTATTGGTTGATATAAATCAGGTGTTTTCACTTGAACCGGGCGATGTCATTATGACAGGTACGCCAGCAGGTGTAGGGCCATTGAATGCTGGCGATCAGTTAAAAATGACTTTGAAAGGTGCTACTCAAGATTTTGTTTGGGAAACTTTTGTTAAAGCATAATTTGATTTAGGACATTAAGTTTTGAACCCTATTATTGAACTGATAATAGGGTTTTTTATTGCACTCGACATTAAGTTATTGGTAGAGCTTTCGGAACTGGTCTGGGGTAAATCCCATCCAGCGTTTAAACATATAAATAAATGCTGATGCACTGGCATAACCTAAATCAAAAGCGATGCTTTCAATTGTTTTCCCTTGATTGAGCATAGTCATCGCTTTCATAACTTTTAATCTTTGTCTCCATTCATGTAAAGACATGCCTAACTCTTTTTGACTGTAACGAGCCAAAGTCCTTTCAGTCATATTTATACGTTCAGCGAGTTCTTGCAAAGTACTGTTATCGGCAGGGTTATGGTGTAAATAATTTAAAACTTTTGCTAAGGCTGGATGATGTGTTGTTGGTAAATAACTACCGACCAATTCAGCTTCTATGAGTTGATCTAATAGAACCTGAAGTAGACGTAAATATTCAACTTGAGTTTCATCCTGATGATATTGCCTTAAGTGGTCTAACAACGCAGGTACAAGCGGTGAAGTTAATAATATTCCTGCTTTCTGCGGTAACTTTTGGCACAGACTTTCATGAATATATAAGGTTGCATGGGTTACTTCATTGCGATTAATTCCGCTATGTTTGGTATAAGGTGGTAGCCAAATCCCGTAAGGTGGCGGCGTTAAATAGTTGATTTGATCAATATTAACTTCAAGTACACCACTAAAAGCATAAATAAATTCACCCCATGCATGTGCATGTTGAGGATAAACCGTTTCTGCTGGCGCATTTCGCACACGAAACCAGAGTAAATCAGGAATTGAGTTGTGAGCGGGAATTTCTAGAAAATCTTGCACACGTTGAGCTGATTTTTTCATCTATGAAAATTGCCTGAAAATGCAAATAGCTTGTCTGTTTTTCACTATATCATGCAAATACGACAGTTCTATAGTCTGATTTTTCGCTATAAATAAAGGTAACAAATGGACGAGCGCATAAATCTGGATACCAGAGCTTCGGCTTTAATGGTACTTTTATGTATGGTTTTAGGACTTCAACAAGTGGTTCTAAAAATAGCGGCTACAGATATTACGCCGATTATGCAAATTGCTTTACGTTCTGGATTATCTGCACTTTTAGTATTGCCTTTATTGTGGCGTGATAGTTCTATTCATCTGTTTTCTTATCAACAATGTAAAGCCGGTGCGCTTGTTGCTTTATTTTTTTCATTAGAGTTCTATTTCGTAACTCAAGCCTTAAAACTCACTTCGACTTCCCATACTGTAGTTTTACTCTATACCGCTCCAATTTTTGTCGCATTGGGACTTCATTGGAAATTTCCTACTGAACGCTTGAACCGAGCGCTGTGGGGAGGCATTACTTTGGCTTTTATGGGAATTATTATTACATTTTATCCGACAGCTACAACTCTAAATGGCGCAGCATTAGTGCAAGTTTTATTGGGTGATTTATATGCACTTATGGCGGGAATGGCTTGGGCATTAAGCACTATTATTGTTCGCTTATCTTCTTTGGCTCAAGCCCCAGCAACGCAAACCTTGTTTTATCAACTAACGGGTTGTTTTATTTTATTAATCTTAATCGCTTTTGCGACAGATCAAACCACAATTCATCTTACGAAATTGACATTTTTAAGTCTGAGCTTTCAAACATTGATTGTATCTTTTGCAAGTTTACTACTATGGTTTTGGCTATTAAGAAATTATTTAGCCTCACGTTTAGGCGTATTTTCCTTTCTGACGCCATTATTTGGTGTGCTTTTTAGTGTGTTGTTCTTAGATGAAAAATTAGAAATCAAATTTGTTGCTGGAAGTATTTTGGTTTTATCAGGAATCATTATTATGAGCTTAAAACAGGGCCAACCAAACAAAGGCTAAACCCTGTTGTTCATGTATATTATTTCTCTTCAAAAATCGTTGAAAGTGGAATAGAAAGTTTTGCAGCTAAATAGTCGTTTGATTCAACTAGTGCAGGGCCAATTCTTTCCATCCATTCGTCGTCGTCATGCACATTTAATACATCTAGACGTAGGGGAAGTGGATAAGGCAATGCAGTGAAGAAGCTCCAGAAGTCAACTTGAGATAAATTGCGAACTAAAACATATTCATCTTTATCTGTGCGTTTAACTAAATTTTGCTCTTCAAGTAAGACGACATAAGCGGGCCAACGACCAACCTCACCGCGGCCTAAAATACCTAATGCTTCTTTATCGCTTACACTTTCACCAAGTTTCTGCTTTTTATAAAAGAGTTCTAAAATATCGAGTAGCATGAGTACTGGATGTCTTTTTTGCTCTTTACCTGAGTGGAAAGCGGTAAGGGCAAAACTCACCTCGACCCCAAGCAAAACAATATTCCAAGATAAGAAAACCCATAGTAGGAAAATAGGTACTGCCGCAAATGCACCATATATGATTTCATAACTGGTGAAGTTGGACATTAAAAAGCCAAATAAGTTTTTGAGTATTTCAAATAATACAGCACTTAAACATGCTGCAATTGCTGCTGAAAATAACGGGACCGTGCGGTTGGGAATGGTCCAATATAAAATAAAGAATCCCAAAACAGTAAGAACAAAAGAAATGAGCCAAAGTAGAAAGGCGCCATCAAGTTGATAACCTGTAAAGTTATTACTTAATAAGTTCATTGATGCAACGGTTGATGAAATAACGAAAGCACTACCTAAGATAATAGGGCCAAGCGAAATAATGGTCCAGTAGCGCATAAAACCTACAATGCCACTACGAGTTTCTTTCACTCTCCATATCCGATTGAAGGCAGTTTCAATTGTTGTCAGCATTAAAACTGTCGTGACAAATAGGAACAGCACACCAATTACAGTTAAATTACTGGATTTTTCGGTAAATGCATTGAGTGCCTTATCAAATGCAATGGTACTTTTAGGTAAAAAGTTACTATAGATTAAGTGTTGTAACTGTTGTCTAGCAGGTTCTAACGCTTTAATTGAAGAAATAATAACTAAAAATACTGTTAGCATCGGCACAACAGCAAAAAGAGTTGTATAAGTGAGAGCGCCAGCTTGTTCCCGGCAGCGATCAGCTTCAAAACGCTTAATCACGAATAAAATAAATTGAAACCAGGTCTTGTTATAAAAAGGAAGTCTCTTCAAAAAACGTTCTAACATGCGTCATCTATCCCGATTTTTTTAATCATGATGTGGGTGATTGATATTCACCAGTGTCTTCGGTTGAGAACACTATCGTTGATATGGGTAAACTTTAACTTAAAGAATAAAAAGTATTCTGAAAGTTCCGTATGTATCATCGTAACAAAACATCGTAAAAAGCTTTTACCGATATTTGTTACTGTTGCCCTTAAAAATCAATCACCTCTAAAATTTCATAGAATTGGCTTCGCCAAAAAAATAAAAAATACCGTATAGTGTTCTTTTTAACAAAATTCATGAAAGCGATGCAACCTTACATTCTTGTGCTTTATTACAGTAAATATGGTTCTACTAAAGAAATGGCGCATCTTATTGCAAATGGTGTTGAGTCTGCTGGGGTTGCTGTAAAAATAAGAACAGTACCTAATATTGCAACAGTTGTAACAGAGACTGAACCGAGCATTCCTGAAGAAGGCGATATTTATTGTACTTTAGAGGATTTAGCTAATTGTGCTGGCTTGGCACTAGGGTCTCCAACTCGCTTTGGTAATATGGCGAGTGAAATGAAATATTTCTGGGACCAAACGACAAGTCTATGGCTCAATGGCGCATTACATAATAAACCTGCTTGCGTTTTTACTTCTTCTGGTTCAATGCATGGTGGGCAAGAAAGTACTTTATTAACAATGTTACCGCCGTTATTTCATCATGGCATGATGATTTTAGGTTTACCAAATTCTATTCCCGCCTTATCAAATACGAAAACAGGCGGAACGCCTTATGGTGCTAGCCATGTGAGTGGCCCTAGACATGATCAAGGCTTAAGCCAAGATGAAAAGCTTTTATGTGAAGCACAAGGTAAACGCTTAGGTGAAATCGTAAAAAAACTTCACTCATAATCTTATAAAAATAAAAAAGAGCGGAACTCCGCTCTTTTTTATTAAAACAATTTTATTCTTTAATAAAAGTTACTGTGCCATCAGTAAGTGATTTAACTCGTGCTAAAGATTCAACACGGTAACCTTTTTCAAGCAATAAATCGCGGCCTGGTTGGAATGATTTTTCAATCACGATACCAACACCTACTACTTCTGCATTTGCTTGATGAATTAAGTCAATCAAACCAAGTGCAGCTTGACCATTTGCCAAAAAGTCATCAATTACTAAAGCTTTGTCGCTTGAGTTGATGTGCTTGTTTGAAATAGCAATGGTACTTTCTGTTTGTTTAGTAAAACTAAATACTTTAGCGCGATACAAATCGTCTTTTAAAGTCAGCGATTGATATTTACGAGCAAAAATCACAGGTACACCAAGTTCTAAACCTGCCATGATTGCTGGCGCAATACCTGAAGCTTCAATGGTAATAATCTTGGTAATCCCTGCATCTTTGAAGCGAGCGGCAAATTCTTTACCAATCTGCTGCATGAGGACAGGGTCAATTTGGTGATTTAAGAAAGCGTCGACTTTCAACACTTGATCAGATAGAACGATACCTTCTGTTAAGATTTTCTGTTCTAGTGCGTGCACGGGAGAATCCTCTAGACGGATGCTTTTAAAGCAAATGCGTATTTTAAAAAGCATCCGAAAAAATGCAAGCTTTAATTCGTTTTACCGCTATAACTTGTTAATAACAAACCATAAGATGTTTTGCCATCAATATGACTTACTTTAACTGGTAAGTAGTCTAATTTAGGTGCTAACCAGAAAATAGTACTACGATCTGGTCTGCCGTGCTCTAAGACCACTTTTACAGTGTCAAAGGTGCCATAAGAAGTTTTAACTTTTTCGTTGCCTTGTTTTACAAAACGGCGGTTTTCAACTTCTTTTGCATCTGCAAGAGGGTAAGAAGATTTGAGTGAACCATTTTTTAAATCTTCACGAACTTGTAATTCAGCATTTAGCTCGTCAAGTACGCCAGGCTGCCAAGCAAATGAGCGTGCTTTATCATCTTTCTTTGTGCTAATTGTCTTATTACCAGGGTTAAAATTAATATTCATAGTGTTGTTATGAATTAAAATTTTACTTGTACGACTAAAGCTTTGTGAACCAATTTTGCCATTAGCAAAACTAAATTTACTTGTTTCACTTGCAGAAGCGATTCCACCAGCTTTTGCAGTGAATAGATAAGTCCAGTTATTTCCTTGTTGACTAAGTGCGCGTGTTGCTGAACCCATGCCTTTATTATTATAGGTAAACTGATAATTTGCCTGAAATGGGCTCATGGCAAGTGCATGGCTAGAGAAACTTGCAATAAGCAAAGTTGTCGAAATACCAGTTGCGATGCTGAATGATTTCAGAAATTTTGTTGCCATAAGTAAATATCCTTGTACAGACTGAAAGGTCAGTGCTGATGCATCTATGACTTTTGCATATTATGCCTGCTGATCATGAAGAAAAAATCAGGATTTATGCTAAATATGTAATCTCTTTGTGTTTTTTAACAATAAATTTCTTTAGCTCATACAGTTGTTATGCATCTTTTTGCTGTATTGGCGTAATCTCAGAGTCTTCTAGTTCATCCTCAAAGTCATCATCTTGATCTCGGAAAAGTAAGGCAGCGAGATTAACATTACCAAAGACGACCAATTCTGCTTCACGAACCCGCGCATAGTTAATATGAATTTTGCCCAATGTTTCAATAATGCTGGCTTTTTTACCGAACCAACGGTTCAGGTCTAGGAAGATAAGATCATCTTTTTCTTTGGCTACGTTAAAACGCTCCAAAATCATACCCAAAGGGTCTTTTTTTAGAATTTTGTGATAGTAAAAAATAGCAGCTTTCACAGCAATTTTTTGCCAGAAATTTTTATATTTAGCTTCTACAATTTGTGTATTACTAATTTGTTCAAAAACGATAAGTTGCTGTTCTTTATTAAATTCCATCTGAATCAGTTTTAAGTCGACAGATAAAGTCGTCTCTAAACCTTTGACATGCATTGTGGCATAAAGTCTTAACCAATCATGATAAAGGTCTGTATGCAAATCATCTAGAAATTCGACATTATTGGTAACATAGCGTTCTAATGTCGCGTTTAGAAAAGTTTGCGACAATGTAAAATCTCTTTCTTCCTCAATGAAGGCTTCAGCTTTGCGGTAGACTTTATGAAGACGTTTGACTAGTGAGGAAAATAGCGTTTGCATAAAAGAACTTCCAGAAGATGAATTATTAAAGAAACAACACACTCTTTATTATGTTAAAAACACGTTTTGATATTGCAGTGTAACAAATTTAATTGATACATTTTCACAAAATGAAAATGGATAAAAACTCATATTTGAAGTGAATCACACTTTTATCCATATTTGAATATCAGTTTGTATTTTGTTCGGTATCAGTACCGTGGGGAAAAGGCATTTATATGCTTTTAAGATTATGTTGAAAAAAAGAAGTCTTCCTATAGAGCCTTTTCTTTATTGGTGGCAAGACCGAGTCTTTATTGTTGCAATAATACTCGCAATCTTGTTGCATACTCTTGTGCTGCTTATTCATTTTGCTATGCCTGCGCCGTCAGAGCAATCCACGAAGGAAATCGCTATATCTATTCGTCCTGCTGAGGATGCTGTTAAGCATGCAGATTTTTTAGCGCAAGCAGACCAACAAGGTTCAGGAACTTTTAGAGAGGCTCATCGGATGTCTAGTAATTCTCCGACGCCTATGACAACTGATGCTTCGACGGGAGAAGCCCAGTTAGAAACTTTAGAAAAAGTACAGCAACAAAGAGAACTTAAGTTTGAAGAAAAAGTACTCATGACTGTGTTGAGTTGGCAGAAACAAGCTGAGGAGAGTCAAAGAAAGAAAGCACTTGAGCAATTAGAAAGCCAGTTTCAAGCTAAAGCTGCAATGGTCGCGAGCCTAGAAGCTCAATATTTACAACGTCAGCAAGATTTCAGTCGTCAACAAAAAATAAAAACAGTCGATGGTATTCAAGCCAAGAAAGATGCTTCAGCAGCTTATTTAGATAAGTTCCGTGAAAAGGTGGAGCTTTACGGTAACCGTTATTATCCAGAAGAAGCAAAACAACAACAATTAAAAGGTGAAGTTCGCCTTATGGTGATTTTGAATGCTCAAGGGGGCATTCGTGCAATTCGTTTACTTGAAAGTTCAGGACATTCAGTTTTAGATGAAGCTGCAAAAGCTTCTGTACGCCGTGGTGCGCCATTTGGTCGTTTTGATAGCAATATGAAAGATATTTCTGAGCTACGTATTATTCGTACTTGGCGTTTTGATCCAGCTGAAGCTGAATTCGAGGTACATTAATGAAAAATGTGGATAACTTGTAGGATATCCACATTTCAAAAATAAATTAGAAAGCTGATTCTGTTATGAATCGTTTCAAGGTGAAATTTCTGATTCCTGATAAGGATTAGCAATATTGAGTTTAGCTAAAATTTCAATTTCTAAGCCTTCCATCTCTTCGGCATCTTCATTGCTCGTTTCATGGTCATAACCAAGTAAATGTAAAACACCATGAACCAATAGATGTGCAAAATGATTTTGAGCAGTTTTCTTCTGTTCCAAAGCTTCTTGTAATACCACTGGAATACAGATCACCAAATCACCTAATGGAAGTGCATCAAGCATTGGTAAAACTTCTTCTGGAATATCACTTGGGAAGGATAAAACATTGGTAGGTTTGTCTTTTTCTCGATATTGCAAGTTAAGTTGATGGCTTTCTTCCAGATCAACACAGGCAATACCAATTTCACAATCTTCTTTGTAGCCAACGTGACGTAAAGTGGTTTCAATAATTTTTTTGAGTTGAGCTCGTTTGAGCTCTAACTCAGGTGATTGAAAGTCTTGTTGTAAACTTAAACTGATTTTCAAAGTGAATCCTTAAGCATCCTGATGTTGCAAGTCTGCTGCTGTATCGTTTTCGGCGACTAATGCTTCTTGGCGTGCTTTACGTTCAGCACGTGCTTCAGCATTAAGACGCTGTTGTTCACCATCCCAACCTTCATACGCTTCAACAATTTTTTGAACAAGTTGATGACGTACAACGTCACGAGAATGGAAACGGGTAATATGAATTTCTTTAATATTCTCAAGTACACGAAGAGCGTGTGCCAAACCAGATTGTTGGCCTCGAGGTAAATCTACTTGGGTAATATCACCTGTAATCACTGCACGAGAGCCAAAACCTAAACGGGTCAAGAACATTTTCATTTGTTCAGGTGTTGTGTTTTGGGCTTCATCCAAAATTACAAATGAATGATTAAGAGTGCGACCACGCATATAAGCAAGAGGAGCAACCTCAATCACTTGACGCTCGATTAGTTTGGCAACTTTTTCAAAGCCGAGCATTTCGTAAAGAGCGTCGTAAAGAGGGCGTAGGTATGGGTCAATTTTCTGAGTAAGATCACCAGGTAAGAAACCGAGCTTTTCTCCTGCTTCTACCGCAGGACGTACAAGTAAAATCCGCTGGATTTCGTTGCGTTCGAGCATATCTACGGCTGCGGCAACTGCTAAATAAGTTTTACCTGTACCAGCAGGGCCGACACCAAAAGAAATATCGCTTTGTAAAATACGTTGTACATAACGCTTTTGGTTGGCACCACGCGGATTAATACGGCCTTTTCGAGTCTGGAAATAGACATCCATTGGTGCATCATGCTCATCCATCTCTTCACCAACCAGCTCGAAATTACGCTCGGTTTGAGAAGACTGAATGAGTAGATGCAACAAGTCAGCACTGATTTGCTGGGATACCTCAGACTCTTCATAGAGTCGCTGCAATAGTGCTTCGGCTCTCCCAACAGCATCTATCTCACCATCTATGTGAAAAACATCTCCACGATGAGTAATTTTGACATCTAAACGCTGTTCAATTTGCTTAAGGTGCCCATTATAGGCACCCAAGATGCTCTTTAAACGTTCCATTGAAACTTCAGGAAATGTTACGGTACGTCGAATCGCTGCAGTCAAGAGAAAACCTTTCAGTAGACTTTAGAATACCTCTACATTACGCCACGTCAGGCTCAAGATTCAAGAGCTCGCCGTAAACTAAATTTAAAGTTTTAATTTCAGTAATCTCGATCTCTGCAAAGCGACCCACCCATGAAGCATCACCTACAAAAGTGACTAGACGAGTATTGTCTGCGGTACCTAATAAAATATTAGGGTCTTGATCAGATACTTTTTCAACGAGAACACGTTCAATTTTGCCAAGCATTGCATCAGTTTTTTCAATACTAGACTGTTTAATCACTTTCTGAACTTGAGCTAAACGCTCTTTTTTAACGTGTTCAGGTGTTGTATCTGGTAAGTCTGATGCTGGTGTACCAGGACGTTTTGAGTAAACGAAGCTGTATGAGTGATCGAAATCCAAGTCTTTGATAAACTGAAGTGTTTCTGCGAAATTTTCATCAGTTTCACCAGGGAATCCAATAATAAAGTCGCTCGATAAATGCATGTCAGGGCGTATTTTACGTAACTTGGCAATCTTATCGATATACACATCAATGGTGTGATTTCGCTTCATTGCCTGTAAAACATCGTTAGATCCGCTTTGTACAGGCAAATGTAAATGTGAAACCATTTGAGGTAAATCTTCATAACACTGAATAAGCTCATCAGAGAACTCAAGTGGGTGTGAAGTTGTATAACGTAGCCGTCCAATACCCGGAATTTCTGCAACGAGTCGTAACAATTCAGGGAAGGTACAAATGCCACCTTCGAATGTTTCACCACGGTAACCATTTACATTTTGACCCAGCAATGAAATTTCACGGACACCTTTTTCAGCAAGACCAGCAATTTCTGCGAGTACATCATCTAGTGGACGAGAAACTTCCTCACCACGAGTATATGGCACTACACAGAAGGAACAATATTTAGAACAACCTTCCATAATAGAAACGAATGCTTTAAAGCCTTCTACGCGTGGTTCAGGTAAAAAGTCGAATTTTTCAATATCTGGAAAAGAAATATCAACCAGTTTGATTTTATCTTTTTTTGGCTTTTCTACTTGAGCATTATGCTGATCAAGCATTTGCGGTAAGCGGTGGAGGGTTTGAGGGCCGAAAATCATGTCCACGTAAGGCGCACGTTTTTGAATATTGTCACCTTCTTGAGATGCGACACAACCACCCACACCAATCACAAGATCAGGATTTTTATCTTTTAATTTGCGCCAGCGGCCTAATTCACTGAATACTTTTTCTTGCGCTTTTTCACGGATAGAACAAGTATTCATGAGCAGAATGTCTGCTTCATTGGGATTTGACGTTAAAACGTAGCCGTGAGAATCCCCTAAAAGGTCTGCCATACGGTGACTGTCATACTCATTCATCTGACACCCTTGAGTTTCAATATAAAGTTTTTTTATTGAAACATCAGTGGTGTGCGTTGGCTGGGTAACAGTGTTTTCTGAGGCAGCTTTGGCACCATTGGGAATGAAGGTTTGAACCGTCATGCAGGCTCCTAACAGATAGATCTAGTTAAATAATAAAACAACCCAAAACGGGTCAAACCCAACATTATAACAGTATTTGAGCTGAACAGATAAAATTAAACTGCCATTAGCTACCTATGATTTATGGAGATAAATGACATAAATTTTAATGATGTTGAATCAGAGAGTTACATAACACAACAAAAGAAAGCACGAAGAATAATTAAACTATGCCTAAAGGTGGATAGTCAGGGTTTAACACATTTATGAGACCAAGTAAAAAGAGCTCATCAAACAAGAGTCGTGTGATGAAAAATAAATATGCACATCGTGGCTGGTTAGGGGCTGTGTGTTTACTTGGTTGTTCATTGTCTTATGCAGCAGAAGAACAATTTAATGATGCATTAAATGCCGCAAATAGTGGTAATACAGCCTTGTTAGATCAATATCAGGCTGCAATGCAAAATGATGTATTGGGTTATTATCCTGAATACTGGAAATTAAACAGCAATCTAGGCTTTCAATCTCCAACATCAATTGTAAGTTTTGCCCAGCGCTATCCTCAATCTGCTATGGCAGAGAAGCTTGCAGCAGACTATGTAGAAGAAAAAGTAAAACAAGCTGACTTTGTATCTGCTCAACCACTTTTATCTTATGTTTCTAACCCTGATCCAGCCGAAAATTGTGCTTTAGCGCAGGTGAGAGCTAAAAGTGGTGATGCATTAGTATTTGCTGAATATAAAGATGTTTGGTTGGCAACAGAATCTCAACCAGAATCATGTGTTGGGCTAGGTCGTATGATGATTTCTAGTCCATTAATGAGTACTCAAGATAAGCAACAACGTCTTTGGGTACAGCTACGATCTGGTTTATCTGGACAGGCACTTGCTACTGCTCAAAGTTTAGGAATAAATCTTTCTTTGGCTCAGCTTAACCAGATTCAGGCAAATCCGCTTAACTATTTGTGGACTGCCCCAAAAACTAATGATGCTGATTATGCTTATCTGATTTTTGCATTGGGACGTCTAGCAAATAATGACTTGGGAAATGCTTTTGCAAATGTGCAGCGAGTAGCACAAGGCACTCCCGAGAATGTACAAAAATATCTATATCGAATCGTAGCTTATATTGGCGGAACTACGGTCATGAAAAATAATTTTAACCGAGAAGTTCTTCAATACTTTGATGCGAGTTATGGCTACCCTTTAAGCCCTGAAGAAGCTGAAATTTATGCACGACAAGCAATTCGCTTTAGCGCATGGGAAAGCTTGATTCGTGCGATTGATAGTATGTCGGTTTCACAGAAGCAAGAAGATCGCTGGCAATATTGGTTAGCTCGTGCGACAGAACAGCGTGGTGATAGCAATTCTAAAAATACGGCACAACGTATTTATAAGAAACTCGCTGAAAGTGGTGATGATTATCACAATTTACTTGCAAAAGACCGTTTAGGTGTACGCTATAATCATCAACCTTATAGTGATGAGCCAACTGCAAGTGATTTGCGCCGTTTAGATCAAAATATTCACTTTAACCGTGCATTTACTCTGAGACGCATTAACGCCAATCCGACTTATACAAATCGCGAATGGAACTGGGCAGTCCGTCAGGCCTATCTCCAACATGATGATGGTTTATTATTAGCTGCTGCAAAGCGTGCTCATGATATGGGTTGGTATGACCGTGCAATTTATGCAGCGGATCGTACAACTAATAAACATAATGATACCTATCGTTATGTCACTCCACATAAGACTAATGTCGTAAGTCATAGTTACAATGCTGGAATTGATCCAGCTTGGGCTTATGGTTTAATGCGTCAAGAAAGTCGGTTTGTTACCTCGGCACGTTCCCATGTGGGGGCAGGTGGCCTGATGCAAATTATGCCTGATACAGCAAAGTTGATTGCTCGTCAGATGGGGGAGACATATAATCCGGCGGCGTTGAGTGAAATGAATACCAATATTCGTTATGGAACATTTTATTTATCAATGATTCAAGGTCAGTTAAGCAATAATCCGGTTTTAGCGACAGCGGGTTATAATGCTGGTCCGAATCGTGCAAGACGTTGGCAACCAGATTACCAACCTATTGAGGCTGATCAATATACGGAAACCATTCCATTGCTTGAAACAAGAGATTACGTTAAGCATGTCATGACGAATGCGACACACTATGGAGTGGTATTGGGTCAAGGCGCTCAGTCATTAATACAGCGTATGAAAGTCATTCCAATGCGGTCATCACCTTAATTTTAGATGATGAATGATGGAACATTCTTTTAATTGGCATAACCAAGTTTTAATTAAATGAAATATAGATATTTAGGACCTCAATCAATATCACAACTTGCATGGTGGTTGATCTGTGCAAGCATTGGATTGATGAGTTCTGTTTTACATGCGGAACCTGTTAACGTGCAAGGTTATGTCATGCATGTACAGATGACGCCTGCTGTCTGTTCGTTGGATCCTTCTAAACAGAAGCAGCGTAAATGTCTGGAAGGATATTCACTTACAATTACTGGCTTAATGCCAGAAACTACCCGAACTGACTGTTCAACAGAAAGTTCTGCTGCACTATCACCATTACAAGCTAAAGTTGTTGCTCGTGTTATGCCAGACAATAATGCTCGCGTGCAACTTTGGAAAAGTGTCGGTGGCTGTGTTCCTATGAATGCGAGTCAATATTTCCGTACGATTATTAACTTTGCCGAGCGGTTAAAAATACCTGCTAATTTAACAAGTTCTAGCAATGTAGAAATGCAGCAATCTACACTACGTCAGCAGTTTACGAAGCTTAATCCAAGCATGCCTCAAAATGGTATTCGTTTTAATTGCCAGTTATCTCGTTCTGATGTTGTGCTCACAGAAGTTAAAGTCTGTTACACCGTAAATGGCCAATATAAACAGTGTTCAAATCATGTTGTCTCGAATTGTCCAAGTGAAATTACAATTAAAGGTAGTTACTAAGCGAGCTACCATTTCATAAAAAAATGCTGACCATACATTGAATCTATTTGTAAAGATTAATTTGTATTTTCTATCAGACTTTTGGTGAAAATGAGTCGCTTTTACATGCATCTGCAACTTCTTTAGAGTACAATCTTTGCCGTTTATGATGATTTGGTTAGATAGAATCGCTATTTAGCCCGATTAAGGACACTCATTGGAGACAATTACATGAAGCAACCCGTTCGTGTTGCCGTGACTGGCGCTGCAGGTCAAATTGGTTACAGCTTATTATTCCGTATCGCAAGCGGTGAAATGCTAGGTAAAGATCAACCAGTTATTTTACAATTGCTTGAAGTTCCAGTTGAAAAAGCACAACAAGCGCTTAAAGGCGTAATGATGGAACTTGATGACTGTGCTTTCCCTTTATTGGCTGGCATGATCGGGACTGATGATCCTAAAGTTGCATTTAAAGATGCTGACTATGCATTACTAGTTGGTTCTCGTCCACGTGGTCCTGGTATGGAACGTGCTGACTTGTTAAAAGTTAACGGTGAAATCTTCATCGGCCAAGGTCAAGCTTTAAACGAAGTTGCTAGCCGTAACGTTAAAGTATTAGTTGTAGGTAACCCTGCAAACACTAACGCTTATATCGCAATGAAATCTGCTCCAGACCTTCCAGCGAAAAACTTCACAGCTATGTTGCGTCTTGACCACAACCGTGCGTTGACTCAAGTTGCTCAAAAAGCTGGTGTTGCTGTTGCTGACATCGAAAACTTAACAGTTTGGGGCAACCACTCTCCAACAATGTATGCTGACTACCGTTTTGCAACTGCAAACGGCGAAAGCTTAAAAGACAAGATCAACGATCCAGCTTGGAACAAAGATGTATTCCTTCCAACTGTTGGTAAACGTGGTGCTGCGATTATCGAAGCGCGTGGTTTGTCTTCTGCTGCTTCTGCTGCTAACGCTGCAATTGACCATATGCGTGATTGGGCGCTTGGTACAAACGGCAAGTGGGTAACTATGGGTATTCCATCTGATGGTTCTTATGGTATTCCTGAAGGCGTTATGTTCGGTTTCCCTGTAACAACTGAAAACGGTGAATATAAAATCGTTCAAGGTTTAGAAATTGACGAATTTAGCCGTGAGCGTATCAACTTCACTCTAAACGAGCTTGAAGAAGAACGTGCAGCAATTGCTGACATGGTAAAATAATTCATTACTTTAATGAATTAAAAAGCACTCTCTTGTAGGGTGCTTTTTTATGTTTGAAAATTTATAACTACACACAAAAAACAACAAGAAAATATAGACATAGATATGCAACTAAACCCTATAGTTGTTAGATTATGGAAAAGAAGTTATAGGAGAATAACAGTGTTTGAACAGCAACCGACATTAGAACTTTTATTTGAACAATTGGGATTAGATGCTGACGAGGCAAGTATTGAAAACTTCATCAAAACGCATCAATTGCCTGCTGAACAGAAATTACATGAAGCACCCTTTTGGTCAAAAGGACAAAGTGATTTTTTAAAAAGTCATTGGGAAAAAGATGATGAGTGGATTGTCGTCATTGATGAGCTCAATGAACAGTTACATGAAGATAGCCTCAAAAAATAGCAAAATAAAAAGGCCTGTTTATTAGCAACAGGCCTTTTAAAATTCATACTTTAATGCGTTTTTCGTTTTAATAAATCTTTGTACCATGACTCATGGCGTACTGGATGAAATACCGGATGTTCATGAACCAGCTCAAGATCACATTGAGTTGTAGATACATATTTAGTAAGCCAATGCCGAGTGAGGGCAGGTTTTTCTTGTGCTGCCGAAGCATAAGCCAAGAAGAAATAGATATCTGCATGCTCATGATGCGATAGTGGTTTCAAAATTTGCTGAGTAATGAGTGCAAAGCGCTTTTCTTTATTTAATTCGAAATAAATCATATACGCTTTAGCTAAATGCAATGATAAATTTAAATATAAATTCATTGGCATCTCGTCATATTCAATGCGAGCTTGTTCGAGCAAAACAATCGCCTCTTGCAAAAAATGAATTTGCTCTTGGCGAACGCGGCTTAACATCGCGAGTTGCATACGTAAATCTGCACGTTCCAAAGCAAGCTCAGGCGTATTTTCCGTTAAATAGAGTTGGTCTGTTTCACCAATTCTGGTCACAATTGCTTTTGTTTCAATAGACATACGCCTTCGCCCTTTTTAATCAATAGCTCTTATATCGGGGTCATTTGAGAAATTTAAAGAGCACTCATCTAACCCCAAATTGAGTTTCCACTACGAAGCCATGCTGTAATTGATAGGCGCTGCTGTTTGGAAACTAAAACTTCGTGCAATAAGTTACTTTGAAATATCACTAACCGATTAGGTTCAGGTTTAACAATATGCCAATTTTCATTTTTATCTTGTAATCTTAATTGTCCACCCCAGTCTTCTTGCCATTCAGGGTGTAAATAATAAACGCTAGAGATAATACGATCATTTTTTTGCTGAGGATTATCGCGGTGTAATGCATAAAATTCACCTGCATGGTAACAGGCGAAATGAGCTTCTACCTCTTTAATTCCTAAATAAAATGCTTGATTTAGACTCTGCGATAATAAACTTAGGGTTTCAATATGTTGTTGGGCAATCGGAAGCTGATCATTAATCCATAGAATATGGTCACTCCGAATATTGCTTACCACGCCGTTTTGAATACAAGCTTCTCTAAATTCATCCATATGGTGGCTACACTCATTGGCAACCTGAACGCGATATTGATCTGAATAAGCGTGATCTATAATTGCAAAACCATGTGCATTTAAATCATCTAAAATTTGATCCAGATTCCATGAATCAGGAAGCGAGTGAGAGTGCATATAACCTCGAATAGATCGTAAAAATATCAAGCAGCTCTATTTTAGATGATCACAACCTTACGAAAGAATATTTTTTTCATGTTAAACTATTTGTTGAATTGAGGAATTAAAGTCAACATGAATTACCGTCACCATTTCCATGCGGGCAACTTTGCAGATGTTATGAAGCATGTGCTTTTGCTACAGCTTCTTAATCGTTTAAATGCCAAAGATAAACCTTATCGTTATATCGATACGCATGGAGGTGCAGGAAAATATGATTTATCTCAAGCACCTGCGCAAAAGTCAGGAGAATTCCTAACAGGTATTCATCGTCTTGTTCAGCTTTCAGAAATGGAAAAGCGCCAAGCTCCTGAAGCAATTCAACAATACTTAAAACTTGTTGAAGAACTACGCTCTCAAGAAGGTAAGGGGAGTTATCCTGGTTCTCCTTGGTTTGCATTACAAGGTATGCGCGAAATTGATAAAGCGACTATATTTGAAATGCAACGTGATGTTTTTCAGCAATTACGTCATAACATTCATGACAAACGTGCAGGTTTGCACGAGCGCGATGCATATGAAGGCTTACTTGGTGTAATTCCACCAAAGGAAAAGCGCGGTCTAGTCATGATTGACCCGCCATACGAGTTAGAACGTAAAGATTTTCCGCAATTAGTTGAATTGTTACAACAAGCTCATAAGAAATGGCCAACAGGCGTTTTTGCAGTTTGGTATCCAATTAAAGACCGAGCGATGATTGAGCGTTTTGAAAAGAAAATGTTCAAAACAGGAATTCGCCGTCAGTTAGTTTGTGAAATTTGTGTATGGCCAGATGACACTCCTGTAGGTCTAAATGGTTGTGGTTTATTGGTAATTAACCCGCCTTGGCAGTTCTCTGAACAAGCCGATCAAGCCCTACAATGGTTATTCCCTCACTTACGTATGCAAGAAACAGGTGGTCACGCCGCTGTACGCTGGTTAGTGGGTGAGTGATAATTAATCTAAATCAATGCACATGTTTGGAATAGAAAATAATGACAAATGCGCCTAAACCAGAGCAAGATTTAACTCATAATGAACATTCTTTTGATGGGATTACGTTCGAAGTGGTTGAAGAGGAAGATAATCCGGAAGGACAAAAAGTAAAGCGTCGAGGTATTTATCTTTGGCCTAACTTAATTACTACAGCTGCTTTATTGTCTGGTTTCTATTCCATCATTGCGAGTATGAATGGCGAATTTACTCAAGCAATTTATGCCATTTTTATAGCAGCATTGTTAGATGGATTAGATGGTCGAGTTGCCAGAGCAATTGGTGCGCAAAGTGCTTTTGGCGAACAATATGACTCATTGTCAGATTTGTTAGCCTTTGGTGTGGCGCCAGCAATGCTAATGTATAGCTGGAGTCTGCATGACTTAGGCCGTATAGGTTTAGCTTGCTGTTTTGTTTATACTGCTTGTGCGGCTTTCCGTTTAGCGCGTTTTAATGTTCAAATTGGAGTAGTTGATAAACGTTACTTTATTGGTATCGCAAGTCCACTCGCTGCAATTATTATTATTTCACTTGTATGGGTTGCGCGAGATTATCCATTCATTTTCGATTTGCGTGATATTGCGATTCAAGTGATTAATTCGGTGATCATGGTGGTGGTTGGACTACTTATGATTTCAAACATTAAATACTATTCATTTAAGCAAATGGACCGTAAGCGTGTTCCTTTTGTAGTTATGTTGCCAGTAGTACTGATTTTTGCAGCAATCACTTATAATATCCCAATGGGTATTTTGATTGTTTCAATTATCTATGCTCTATCGGGCTTTGTTACCACACTATTAGCTAAAAAAAATAACGAGACTATCGGAACATAAATTATATGAGGTTCAGTATGCCGAAGTTGATGAATCAGATAAATCAATTGCAGCAGCTGGGCCTCAACTCAAATGGGGGCGTTGTATATCAGCCTTCTAGAGGCTTTTTCAAAGTTGTTTATCAAGGTTTAATCCTTCCTAACTTACCTGCGCCACTTCGTTATTTTAATTATATTAGCCTGATTGGACAGCCTAGAATTCCTCTTTGTTATAACGCAAACAGTATTGTGACTTCTGCGATTGATACAGCAACAGTATTGGTCAGTAGTAGTTTACACAGTGTAGATCACTTAAAAATTTATTCAATTCGAAGACAATGTCAGCTTAATCCTAATTACTACCAATTTGATAAAACTGATCTTATTGAATGGCAAATTCCTCAAATTCATCTTAAACGAGTGGATTCTGAGATGAGCTGTGATTTAGTTATTCAAACTCCTTCCAATATTTTGAACTCATCTGCATTGCAGTGGGGAATATCAGACTATTGGACAGTTCTTTGTCATTGTGAAGGTGAAATCTTATATAAAGGGCAAAAATATGAAGTGAGTGGATTAGGGCGATTTAAACATGCTCGAGCATTACATTTACCCTTTCTATCTTTATGTTTTTACACATATCAAGTGATTAATCTCAATGAAACAACTCAAGTCACTCTGACCCAAATAAGAAACCAATGGAATATCGTTTTGTGTTCACGCTTAGATGTTCAAGAAATAGGCAAAGAACCATTAACTTTTACTGAAGATGTTAATTTTCATATTTATCGTGTTTATCCAAAAGTTCAAACACCTTTTGGAAGAGAAATGTACTTACCTCGAGAGTTCTCTTGGCAATGTAAAAAAGATGGCAAAGTTATTTTTGAGCTCTATGTTGAAAGTCGTGGTGATTATAAATTTGGATTGGCAGCTGGATATATAGGAAGTTTCAGCTACCAGTTAAGCTGGAATGACCAGTGTCTTCAGGGAGAGGGTGGATATTGTGAATATATCGATTGCCGGCCTTTAAGATGGCAAGAGAAGAACCAGAATGAAAAAAATCTCGATAAATTGTTGCTTTTACAACCATGTTTATATAAAAAATGAATATTTTTACCATTTTTGATCAAAAAGCGAACTGTTGTTGCGCTAATGTTTAAAAAGGTATTGCAAAGGGTTAATAATCCTCTATAATGCACATCCATCGGCGGTGATGCAGATAGAAACTTGTTGAAAAACAGTTACTTGTGATT
Source organism: Acinetobacter sp. H1(2024) (assembly GCF_046557555.1). Classification (NCBI taxonomy): domain Bacteria; kingdom Pseudomonadati; phylum Pseudomonadota; class Gammaproteobacteria; order Moraxellales; family Moraxellaceae; genus Acinetobacter; species Acinetobacter sp. H1(2024). The sequence continues at coordinate 270 of NZ_JBKGFO010000003.1, read as the reverse complement.
AAGTTGGTTGCTTTAAGTGATGAATTTGATGATAAGGTGGTTTAGAAAATAAGTTTTAAAAAATATCGAAATTACCTGTTGACTTTTAAGAGATTAAGAGTAATATAGCCGACCTAGCTTGCTGGTGACGAACCAGGAAGAAGATCATTAAGAGAATTGAAGAACAACTTGTGTGGATTTTTACTGGTTGATTAATCGAAATAATTTTCATTGATTGATTGGTTTAAATTACTCGAAGTTTATTTGAGCGAAATTTAAGTCAGTAATTGA
>NZ_JBKGFO010000002.1:0-798565 GCF_046557555.1 Acinetobacter sp. H1(2024) | reverse complement strand
GCTGAGTTAACCAATGACAATACACCGCCATTAGCGGGTACGGTGAACGATCCGACTGCGAAAGTGGTGGTAACTGTGGATGGTGTAAGCTATCCAGCGGTGAACCATGGTGATGGTACTTGGACACTTGCAGACAATACACTGCCAGTGTTGACCGATGGTCCACATACGGTGACTGTGACCGCGACAGACCCTGCGGGCAATGTGGGTACAGGCACCGGGGTATTGACGATTGATACCACTGCACCAAGTGCACCAGTGATTGATCCAATCAATGCAACTAACCCGATTGCAGGTACAGCAGAACCAGGTGCGACTGTAAAAGTCAGCTTCCCGGATGGTACAACAGCAACTGTGGTTGCAGGTCCTGATGGTAAGTGGACTGTGCCAAACCCAGGCGACTTGACCAATGGTCAAACAGTGACAGCAACTGCGACCGATCCTGCAGGCAATACTTCATTACCAGGTAGTGCTTTGGTAGATACAGTTGCACCAACTGTGACTGTGACTGCTGAGTTAACCAATGACAATACACCGCCATTAGCGGGTACGGTGAACGATCCGACTGCGAAAGTGGTGGTAACTGTGGATGGTGTAAGCTATCCAGCGGTGAACCATGGTGATGGCACCTGGACACTTGCAGACAATACACTGCCAGTGTTGACCGATGGTCCACATACGGTGACTGTGACCGCGACAGACCCTGCGGGCAATGTGGGTACAGGCACCGGGGTATTGACGATTGATACCACTGCACCAAGTGCACCAGTGATTGATCCAATCAATGCAACTAACCCGATTGCAGGTACAGCAGAACCAGGTGCGACTGTAAAAGTCAGCTTCCCGGATGGTACAACAGCAACTGTGGTTGCAGGTCCTGATGGTAAGTGGACTGTGCCAAATCCAGGCGACTTGACTAATGGTCAAACAGTGACAGCAACTGCGACCGATCCTGCAGGCAATACTTCATTACCAGGTAGTGCTTTGGTAGATACAGTTGCACCAACTGTGACTGTGACTGCTGAGTTAACCAATGACAATACACCGCCATTAGCGGGTACGGTGAACGATCCGACTGCGAAAGTGGTGGTAACTGTGGATGGTGTAAGCTATCCAGCGGTGAACCATGGTGATGGTACTTGGACACTTGCAGACAATACACTGCCAGTGTTGACCGATGGTCCACATACGGTGACTGTGACCGCGACAGACCCTGCGGGCAATGTCGGTACAGGCACTGGGGTATTGACGATTGATACCACTGCACCAAGTGCACCAGTGATTGATCCAATCAATGCAACTAACCCGATTGCAGGTACAGCAGAACCAGGTGCGACTGTAAAAGTCAGCTTCCCGGATGGTACAACAGCAACTGTGGTTGCAGGTCCTGATGGTAAATGGACTGTGCCAAATCCAGGCGACTTGACCAATGGTCAAACAGTGACAGCAACTGCGACCGATCCTGCAGGCAATACTTCATTACCAGGTAGTGCTTTGGTAGATACAGTTGCACCAACTGTGACTGTGACTGCTGAGTTAACCAATGACAATACACCGCCATTAGCGGGTACGGTGAACGATCCGACTGCGAAAGTGGTGGTAACTGTGGATGGTGTAAGCTATCCAGCGGTGAACCATGGTGATGGTACTTGGACACTTGCAGACAATACACTGCCAGTGTTGACCGATGGTCCACATATCGTGACTGTGACCGCGACAGACCCTGCGGGCAATGTTGGTATAGGCAGTGGAGTATTGACGATCGATACCACTGCACCGTTAGTAGCTCTTAATAATGTATTGACGAATGACAATACACCGCCATTAACTGGTACCGTGAACGATCCGACTGCGAAAGTAGTAGTGACTGTAGATGGTATTAACTATAATGCCGTGAATAATGGCAATGGTACTTGGACGCTTGCAGACAACACGCTTCCAGTGTTGACGGATGGTCCACATACAGTGACTGTGACAGCGACAGACCCTGCTGGTAATGTCGGTACAGGCACAGGTGTGTTGACAGTCGATACGACTCCACCAGATATTACTACCGCTGCTCTTTCGATTGATCCAATCACTGGTGATAACGTTATTAATCCAACGGAGGCTGCTGGAACAGTAAATATCACAGGTAAAGTAACTATTCCTGCTGATGCAGCTGTTACTACAGTTGTAGTTAATGTTAATGGTACGAACTACACCGCTGTGGTAAATCCTGCCAATGGAACATGGACAATAGGTGTTCCAGGTAGTCAACTCGTAGCAGATGTCGATTTAACAGTTGATGCGAAAGCAACCTTTACGGATGCTGCTGGAAATAGTAGTAGTTTACAAGCTACTCAAACTTATACGCTTACAACTTCTTCCATCATTGCATATGACAACTTTGATACAGCTGTGCTTGCTCCACAACCATTACTAATTGCACATGATGCTGCTCTTGGTAGTAAAACTTACTTGGCGCTTGTATCACTGGCTGGTCTCAACTTGCAGCTTGGTTCAGATGCAGTTACTTTCAATGTTGCTGCAAACCAAGAAGGTAATGCAAAATTCACCTATAGTGCTTTAATTGGTGTTAATGCTCTATCTGATTACTCATTAGTTGTACAGAAATTTGATACAGCGACTGGGCAATGGACTTCTATATATGGTGGAGGTCAAGCAGATATTCTTCATCTCACTTTGTTAGGTTCTACACCAGGTGTGGTTATTGATGGACTTGAGCAAGGACAATATCGTGCATTCATGACTTATAACGGGTTAGCAGGTATTGGTTTACTCGGTACTTTAAACGCTACGATGGATGTTTATGACACAACTCAAATCGGTAGTTTCTATACAGAAAATGCCCATGGAAATGTGATCGTAGACCTTAACTCAAGTGGACAAGCTGATGTTGTAACTCCAAATACAGTTATAAATGCAGTTAATAATCAACCTGTTCTAGCAAATGGTACAGTCATTCAAGGTACGTATGGTACTTTGGTGATTAACCTTGATGGTTCATATACTTATACTCCAAATCAAAATGCTGCTGGAATTGGAAAGGTAGATCACTTTGTATATACCTTAAAAGATTCTGTTACAGGTGATATGGCTCAAGCAGCTCTTAACATCCAGTTAAGTTCTGTTAAAGCCGCAGATAACCTTGCGGTTGCAGACATTAACCCACAATCTTTACTTGTTGCACATGATGTAGCACTTGGTAGCGCAAGTTATGTCGCTGCAGTATCGTTAGGTGGCTTAGATTTACAACTTCTTGGTAATTCAACAGTTGCATTTAATGTTGATGCCGATCGCCAAAGCAATGTGACATTTACATTTAGTGGTCTGCTCAATGCGGGTGTGTTGAATGACTATTCGATTGTTGTCCAAAAATACGACACGGCAACAGGAAAATGGGTATCGATTGGCGGAACTAACCCACAAGCGACTTTAGTTAGCTTATCTTTAATAGGAGGTACTCCAACAGCAGTCATTGATGGTTTAGATTCTGGTCAATATCGTGCATTTGTAGGTTACAGTGGTCTATTAGGTGTGGGTATTGGTGGAACACTGACAGGTAAAATGGATGTGTATAACCCATATGTTGTATCTGGATATACAGTTGATCCGATCTCTGGCAATGTCATTAAAGACGCTGGCATTAATGGGGCTGTAGATGCGGCAAGCAATAGTGCCGTGATCTCAGCAGTGAATGGCAGTACTGTGAATGCCGCTGGTACAACTACAATTGTTGGTACCTATGGTACGTTGGTCATTGATCAACATGGTAATTATACCTATACACCAAATGCAAATGGTCTCAACCTTGGTAAAGTTGATAAGTTCTCATATACATTGTTAGACCCTGCGACAGGTAACACGTCTCAAGCTACATTGTATGTCCACTTGGATAGTAACAAAGTTGCTATGACCTGGAATCCAGCAGATCCATCACAACCAGCAGTGATTACAGGACAGGTACCTATTCATGCAATGGATAATGTTGCTTCGGCAGCCATTGATATGGTTTACCCAACAACACAACAAGTCTTTAATAACGCGATTAGCTATAACTGGTTACTCGGTGTAGGTGGAGTTGTTGTTGGTTCTAAACAAGGTACAGCAACCTTTAATGTTGCTGCAGGAAATGTATCTGAGGCTATCATCTCAGTTAATTTTGGCTCAGTCGCTACGGTTGTTGATGGTTTACATGTGGTATTAACACGAGTAAATCCAGACGGTACTCGTACAGTAATTGCAGATAGTGCAAGTTCAGGAGTGCTTGACCTATTAGGTATCTTTGGCTCTGTAGTGAAATTCAAAGTTGATAATTTAGGTTCTGGCAGCTATGAGCTGTTTATGGAAAGTAATACGCTTCTTACAGCTCTTGGTAGTGTCAATGCTAGTATTACCTTGAATAATGGTGATATTACTCAAGTACCTAATTTGGTTGTAACTCCGGTTACAGGCAATGTTCTTTCAGATGATAACTCGGCTGTATATGGACCAAATTATACACCAGACTATATTACAACGACGACAGTGGTGACTTCGGTATCGTCTGCAACTGGTAATACAGCTGCTGTAAATGTAGGTACATCGACAGTTATTGTAGGTGCTTATGGTACGTTAACTATTAATGCTGATGGTACTTATAGTTATCAAGCTACAGCGAACACACACAATATCGGAAAAGTTGATAACTTTACCTATACCGTGACTGATCCTGTAACTGGTATAACAAGCACAGCAACATTACATATCCAAATTGGTTCTCCAGATGTGAATGTGACTTGGAATAATGCTAACCCTGGTGCAGATGCGGTAATTCCGTTACCTCTAGCAAATGCTGATACTAATCATGCAACTGTTAGTATGAAACAAGTAACGGATGCTGTTGTTGACGTACCAAGTGGTAACGTATCGCTTAGTACATTACCTCCAGTTTTAAGTAGTACAGTGACATCGAACCAATTTGTTGTTGCAGCTAATACTGTTACTGATGTACATGTTCAGTTGAACTATTTAGCGTCTTTAAGCCTGTCTGTTTTACCAACGACTGGATATAAGATCCAACAATTTGTTGGCGGAGCGTGGGTTGATACAGTTTACTCAGGTTCTTCGACCGCTTTGGCAGGAGTTTTAGGCGCACCAGCATACTCGGCTGACGTATCTCATTTATCTGCTGGTACTTATCGAGTGGTATTTAGCTTATCTAGCTTACTTCCAATTGGTAATATGTCACTTGACTCAGTTGTAACGACCAAAACAACCCATCTAGATACTTATACACCTGATGGTCAATCTGATTGGATTCACGGTAATATCTTGTTAGGCGATACAACTGGTGGAGTTGCAGATACTTCAGCTGCTTCTCAACTATATGTTGAAGTTACACCTGGAAATTACCAAATTGCTGCTGGTCAGGCGATCAATACTGGCGAAGGTACGTTGTATCTCTACCATGACGGTTCGTACTACTATAAAGCTCTTGATACTGCGGCAAATGCTACGATTGATACGATTAACTACAAACTCGTATCGGTGACTGGTGCAGAGTCAACTAGCACATTAACCATCAACTTAAGTCAAGAATTGAATAGTCTAGCTGTAAGTACGGCAGCAAATGATACATTTACGCTTGGAAATGGCTCGGATACCTTGATTTATAACACGTTGACTGCTGCTAGTGTGAATAGTCCAACAGGAGGAAACACAACTGCTGGAGGTGTAGATACATGGACTGATTTCCATGTAGGTAATACAGCAACTGATAGTCAAGCTGATAAGATCGATATTAGTAACTTGTTACTTACTCATCCAAACAGTTTAACTATTGGTCAGTATGTATCTGTAAGCTATGACGCAGCGACACAAAATGCCACAATTAGTGTAGACCGTGATGGCTTAGGTTTAACTTATTCAAGTACGCAATTGTTGACGATTCATTTGGATCAAGCTAGAACATCATTAACGCTTAATGATCTTCTTAACAATGGTCAAATTATCTACTAATAGATAATTAACCAAATAAAAAAGAGAACCCTAGGGTTCTCTTTTTTTTATGTTTAAACAATACGTTAACTTAGCTTTTAGAGAGTTCATGCTATGATGTATTGAAAATTTTATAGAACAACAAATAACGAATAGGGATTTAATTCGAGTGTCGGTATTTCTAGACTTTAAAAGACAACTTAAGCTTTGGTTGGAACATTTCGTTCAGCATGTTTCAGACCTTCCAGAAGAAACAATTTTGTTTATATCATTTGGTCCTAAACATCAAAGATGTAGTGTCTGGCATACCGAAAAGACAGCTTTTTCACAAGCTAGTATAGAATTACTCGATTTTATTGATAGACAGTTTTCTCCAGATCAACTTCCAGACTATATAAAAATTGATGTTGCGTACAACCTAGAAAAACAAAGTTGGAGTCAACTAGAACAACTTGTTCATCATCAATTTCATAATAATCATTACCGCAGAGGAATTGCACTTGATGAAGTATGTTCAGTGGTTTTTCTGGAGCAAGAGATCTATGGAAAAGCAATTATTCGAGGTTTAAGTTACGACAAACCTAATTTTTTTGATGAAACCAATCTGAACTATGCAATTAAGCAAAAACATAACCCTACTAAACCACAAATTAGACTACAAGAGCTGCAAGATGTTTGGACTTTCGATACCTATGCAACTTTTTATGAAAATGGACAATTCATTAATTTAGCAAGCCGTTACGATGCAAATGGTATTAGAGGTATTGTAAAGAACAAGAAGCAGCATTTTAGAGAGCTTATTGAGAAAAATGCAGCGTTTTTGCACAGTCAGATTCAAGAAAATGGCAAATTCATTTATGGCTATTTTCCTGCTTTTGATCGGGATATCCGCAGCTATAATACGGTACGTCATTGCACATCACTTTATGCACTATTAGAAACTTTCGAAGTACAAGATAAACCTGAATATTTGCCTAAAATAGTAAGTGCCATCCAATATGCACTTACTCACTTTTATAAAGAAAAAGACTTTACAACTGCTTTTATGATTGATGGTAAAGAAGGGGAATTTGAAATTAAACTAGGTGCAAACGCAGCAGCTATTTTAATGTTAACGAAATATCAGGAAATTACCCAAAAGTCTGAATATTTAAAATATGCAGAAAAACTTGCAAATGGTATTTTAAAATTAGTTGATTCAGATGGATTAACTACCCATGTGTTAAATTATCCAGACTATGATTTAAAAGAAAAGTTTAGAATTATTTATTACGATGGCGAAGCAGCATTAGCTCTACTCAGGTTATATCAAATAAATCACGATAAAAGATTATTAGAAACAGTTAAATTAATGTTTGAAAATTTTATTCATAAAAGATATGAAAAATATCATGATCATTGGTTAAGTTATTGTACCAATGAGCTTACAAAAATATGTCCTGAAGAAAAATATTTTATTTTTGGTTTAAATAATTATTTAAAACATTTTATTTTTATAAGAAATAGAAAGACAACTTATGCCACTTTATTAGAAATGCTCATGGCTGCTTATAAAATGGTAAATCGATTAAAAGAGCAAGGCCATCAAAAGCTTCTTGAACAAGCTTATATGTCAGAGCTAAAAAAACTCATTAAATTTCGGGCTGAATTCCAAACTACGGGTTTTTTCTATCCAGAAATGGCGATGTATATGGATCGTCCAGATAAAATATTACATGCTTTTTATGTGCGACATGATCGCTTTAGAGTAAGAATAGATGATCAAGAACATAACTTATCGGGTTACATTGCTTATGTAAAAGATTTCGAAGGAGAGTAGGTATGACTTACTCTCTTTTTGAAATTAAGTTATTGGCACATCTAGATAATACTAACTTCGATAATGCGGTTTGGAAATTTGAAGTTGATGGAGATGTTTCAACTTTATTGCTTATTGATTATGCATTGGAGCAATTTCAACAAAAAAACATCGAAGCAAATAAGACCTATGTTGTATCTGAGCAAAAGCCTAAGCAACTTGGTGAACAAAATTTAGGTTTAGAAAAAAATGAATCTTATACATTTGTCGAGCTCTTACAATTCTTAATTTTTACTCATGCAAATGATGTTAAAGATGCCTTAAGCAATATACTGTTTGATTCCGTTGAGCAAGCTCAATTGATCTTGTCTAAAAGGGCGGAAAACTACAAGTTAACTTTAAAAGCACCTAATCAATTAAAAAATCTATTTTTGTTGGCAAAAAATATTTATAGCTATCCAGCCGAGCTAAACAACCTTTTCTTTCTCAAAACACTTTCTTTTAAAAATAAAGTATATCAACCGATTACACCTTTAATTGCTCATCCAGTGCTAACCTCGGTTTTATATATCTCCCATCAATTTAGAAAAATTTATATCACTTATCTTGAGGATAACCAGAGCATTGGCTTTTTCTCTTTTTTAGATGACATTCACCGTCTCGAGCATTTGGTTCCTTATTATCACTGTTTCCAAGAAGAGCACGTAAAGGCGAAGAGTTGTATTTCACAGACTGGGATTATTAATATTCTTGGAGATACTTATTTCGGTGAAATGTATACCGAAAAGCGTAAGTCAAGAGGGCAAACAGATGCTTTACAACAATATGGATATCACTTTTCATTTAAAAAAATACAGCCATTTTTAGGTAAAAATGACATAAATATAGCTAACTTTGAAGCAGTCTTTTCTCTAGAAAACCAATCACTATTAAAAGATAAAAAGCCATTCATTCTAAAAGCCGATGCTAAAAAAACATTAGAAGAATTTAAAAGCATTCATCTAAATTATTTGGTGTTAGCAAATAATCATCTTAAAGATTATGGTGATGAAGGGCTGACCTATACATTACAACAATTGGACGAGGCTAATGTTTCCTATATTGGTGCTGGGCACAACCAAAAAGATGCTCACAATTACTTTGAAATAGTTTTTGAAAATAAGCACTATGCGATTTTTAATGGTTACTGGCATAGAGACACTGCTTATTTGGATTATGATTTTTATGCGCTAGGGTCAAGAAGTGGAGTCGCTTGTTTAAACGGTGTCTTACTTGAGCAAATAGTTTGTTATAAGCAGGCTCATCCTAAGCATAAAATTATTGTTATTTGCCATTGGGGAGTCGACTTTAAGCCTACTACAAAAGAGCAAATCAAACTTGCGGGTATTCTTACACAGGCTGGGGCTGACCTGATTATTGGTCATGGTGCTCATACTATTCAGCCAATTCAGCTTATCAACCAAAAGCCAGTGGTGTTGGGTATCGGCAATGCTGTATTTAATAGTGATGGGGAATATGAGCAGCATCATTCTTTGCCATTTGGCTGTATTGCCAGAATAGATTTAGCAAAGGATTTGCTTCGACTTTATCCAATTTATACGGATAACTTAAAAACTTTTTGGCAACCGTATCCAGTAGATATTAATGACTTCTCAAAGGCCAGTACTTACATGACATCTTTACTGACCTCTGAACGCTACATTACTACCCAAGATTACTTAGGACGGTATGTTGAGATCAAATTTTAAGGGTATTGCTGATAACTCGATAAAATCGTTTGAAGCTGTGATGGGGTAAAACCTAAGTTTCTTAGACCACCACTACCTAATTTACATTCAGCACTGGCCATAATATTTGTTGGTGTGGTTTTGGTAGCGTTAGGAGCACAAACATGTTTCAAGCCGAAAGCATGGCCCATTTCATGAATACTACCTGCTTGTATATTATAATTTAATCTATTCCAGTCTAATAAAATAAAAGGCTTTCCATTATTACGGAATGTTCGGCTTGTAATATCATTAAACTCTAACTTTTTTGAATAAGCATCGTATATAAAGACAATGACTTCTTTACTTACTGTGCGCTTAGGAAAGCATGCATTGACGCTTGCAGGCATAGATCCTATAGAAATAGGGTGAGGTTGATTTATTTCATTACCAAGTTGGCAGTGCAATTTTGAAAAATCTTGATAAGAGATATAACGATTTAACTTAAAATTAAATATTTTGTTTCCTTGGTCATCTAAATAATATTTATTCAAAATACCAACTTCTTTTCGCATTTGTGCAAGGTTGTCGAAACGTGCAGCAGAAGGATTGTTGGTTGTAAAAACGAAAGTGACTGGAACTACAGGCCTATTATTAACAGGTTCTTCTATCAATGGCTCTGGCTTTAGTTGAGGAGGAGTGGTTGTACAAGAGGCACAAAGAAGTGTTCCTGTAATCATCAATAAGGTTTTTTTCATATTCATCGCATTGTCTCTGCATATTATTCTAAAGTGATTTAAAGTAAATTTTTATATGATATGAACGATGTCAATTTTTATGGATTCCATTTTGACAACTCAGTATGAACTACATCGACAAATTTTAGAAGTCATCGCTCTAATTCCATATGGAAAAGTAGCAACTTACGGACAAATAGCACGTATGGCTGGATTACCTAAACATGCCAGATTAGTGGGTTATGTTCTTAAACATCTTGAAGCAGATCATCAGGTGCCTTGGTACCGCGTTATTAACTCACAAGGTAAAATTAGCCTAAGCAGATTTAATGAAAAAGGTGAGAATGTTCAGCAGTTAAAGCTTGAAGATGAAGGAGTCTATTTGTTGAATGGCAAAGTGAACTTAAAGCAGTTCGCATGGCAACCTTAAAATTATTAAAGAGAACAAATACAAATGCAGCATTATAAATGGCAGAGTCTAGCCATATTACTATTAGGTTTAACAGTGCAATCGAGTTTTGCAGAGCAGGCTATTTCAGCCCAACCTTTTATAAATGTGAAAGCTTCATCACAAGAAATACACTCGATTTGTCAGCAGTTAAGTCAGAAATGTAGCGATGAAGTTAAGCTGTGGAAACCCAAAAATACACAAGATCAGACTTATTATTTAATAGATGAGACTCCGCAAATTGCTCAAGTTAAAAAGCAGAATAACCAATACACAGTAATAAATGAGTGGAACTTTAAAAATTATGAGCATAGTAATAAAGAGCCACATTCTGATGATTTAGGTCCTAATGGACTCAAAATCTTTCCAGCACTATACCCACTCAATAAAAATGAATATGCCATAGCAGTGCTAAATACTTGGTTTACTGGTTACTCTGGAGGAGGACGTTTTGAAGAAAATGCTGATTTTATTGAGCTTAAGCCTAAAGGGCGGTATCAAGTTGCATTAAAAGATATTAATTTTTCTTCAAGTGAAATGATTCGTGCATGCTTTTCAGAACAAGATTATAAGAAATCTCCCCATTGTCATGACGAGGCATGGATGACTCTAAACATAAGGTTTAAAGATACTGGTCAACCATACTATTTATGGCAATTAAATTATAAAAATTATTCTTGGGATGCTTTTAAAAGTAAAAAAACAATAACGGTTGAGCAATCAAGAGAAGACGTTATTCCTTTTAAAAAATAGGTGCCTATCTGGCTGAATTAAGCCAGATAGGTGTTTTTTTAGCGAACAATCAAAACAGGGATATGGCTTTCACCTAAAACTTTTTGTGCAACACTTCCTAATACAAGTTTTCGGACACCTGTACGGCCATGCGAACCCATAACGATGAGATCTGCATTGATGTCTTGTGCAGCTTGAATTATTTCTTCATGAACCACAAAGCCTTCAAGTAATTTGGTTTCTACAGTAAGCCCTTCTTGTACAAATTGTTGTTTGGCTTGTTCTAAAATATCGAGCAAATAAGTTCTTGTGCGCTCAATCAATTCATTAGTCTGACCAGTCTTCACATAAAGATCCGCAATAATTGGATCAAGCGCCATCACTTGTACGATAGTAATTTTACTATTTAATGCTTTTCCGAGCTTGATGGCTTCTTTCATAGCGACTGTAGAAGTTTCAGAACCATCAATTGGTACAAGAATATGCTGATATGACATGAGATTGTTCCTTATTGTAATGATGCTTATTTATTCAATACTTTATACTTCTTTCCTTACGATTTAAATTCTAGCTCGTAATGATTTGTGTTATTGAAACAAGAAAATCTTGGCACTATTTTTTATTTATCTCTAAAATTTTCAATATGTGTTGTTAAAGCATTGATATCATCGGTTTGCAAATATTCACGCATTTTTAAAACTTGTTTTTCATCTAAATCATAAAGTTTTAAAGTGAGTAGTTTCTCTATTTGCTCTGTCGGAAAACGGTATTTAATAACTTTTGCTGGAACTCCACCAACAATTGCATAGGGTGGAACGTCTTTTGTTACAACGGCTCCAGTTGCAATAACTGCACCTTCACCAATTTTTACGCCTTGCATAATCATTGCACGGCTTCCAATCCAACAACCATCTGCAATGATGGTGTGGCCAGCTGCTAGAAAACTACGAGTATCGAAGGGGAAAGTCGAAATCCAATCTGGTCTATGAAGCTGATTACCACCCATCATAATCACGCATTCAGCACCAAAACATACAAAATTACCAATATAAAGCTGATCAATAGGTTTTTCTGGAGTAGAGGGTTTGTCGTGTAAATAGCGCACTACACAACGCTCAAAACCTTGATCCCAATAGGCTGAGTAGTAAGAATAATTACCCTTGATATGGATATTCGGATTTTTGACAGTTTTGGAAATAAACTCAAATTCACACCAATGACGGACTGGCGAGTTAATCAGAGGTGTATCCATAATTTACTATCCAAACAAATGAGTTAATGCAATTAAAAACCCCTCATAAAGAGGGGTTTAAGAGTAGTATCTTAAAGATATTCTACGCTTACAACTTCGTATTCAACTTCACCTTGAGGAGTGATAATTTTTGCTTCATCACCTTCATTTTTGCCTAAAAGGCCACGAGCAATTGGTGAGTTCACTGAGATTTTATTAATTTTAAAATCAGCCTCATCATCGCCAACAATTTTATAAGTCTTGCGTTCTTCAGTATCAAGGTTTTCAATCGTTACCGTAACACCGAATACAACACGACCGTTTTGTTCTAAGTCTTTAACATCGATGACTTGTGCAGCACCCAATTTTCCTTCGATATCTTGGATACGGCCTTCGCAGAAACCTTGTTGCTCACGAGCAGCATGATATTCTGCATTTTCTTTTAAGTCCCCATGTTCACGTGCCTCAGCAATCGCTTGAGTAATACGCGGACGTTCAACAGATTTCAGATGTTGTAATTCTTTCTCTAAGGCACTTTTACCTTCAGGGGTCATTGGATAACGTTGCATTTCGGTCCCTCTTAAGTTGAGAAAACACAGTTAAAAAAATGAAAAAATCCCGCCACCGATAAGGTGGCGGGACTTATCGGAAAAAAATTAACCTACAGTTAAATCTTGCAAGCGGTATACATCCATTGGCAATTTCACAGCAAAGGCTTGGCAAACTGCTTCTGCGCCATTGATAGTCGTTGTGTAATACACTTTGCCTTGTAGGGCAGCACGACGAATCATTGCAGAGTCATATTGAGCTTGTTTGCCTTCAGTAGTGTTGACAATAAGGTGTATTTCGCCATTTTTCAAGCGGTCAACAATGTGTGGACGACCTTCAGTTACTTTATTTACAGGTTCACATTCCAAACCTGCTTCTTTAAGCACTTTATAAGTTCCACCTGTTGCTACCAGTTTGAAGCCGTATGCTACAAACTTTTTAGCGATATCAGCGATATATTTCTTATCAGATTCACGGACAGATAAGAAAGCAATCTTTTCTTCGCCTTCAGTTGGTAGGCCTGGTAAGCGGTCATTAGAACCTAAAACAGCTTTATAGAATGCTTCACCAAATGTCTTACCAACACCCATTACTTCACCTGTAGATTTCATCTCAGGACCAAGCATTGGATCTACGCCTTGGAATTTAGCAAATGGGAAAACTGCTTCTTTCACAGAAAAGTGTGTTGGAATGATTTCTTTAGTAAAGCCTTGAGATTCAAGTGATTGACCCGCCATACAACGAGCAGCTACTTTTGCTAAAGATTCACCAATACATTTCGATACGAACGGCACAGTACGTGAAGCACGTGGGTTAACTTCAAGAACATAAACGTCATCGCCTTTAACTGCGAATTGAACGTTCATCAAGCCAACAACACCAAGTTCTTTTGCCATAGCCACTGTTTGACGACGCATTTCGTCCTGAATCTCTTGAGACAGAGAGTAAGGAGGAATAGAACACGCAGAGTCACCTGAGTGAATACCTGCTTGTTCGATGTGCTGCATGATACCGCCAATCACAACATCTTTACCGTCAGATACGCAGTCAACGTCAACTTCAGTTGCATCGTCAAGGAAACGGTCAAGAAGAACAGGGGCTTCGTTAGAAGCTTGTACTGCTTCGCGAAGATAACGTTTAAGTTCATCTTCGTTATACACGATTTCCATCGCGCGACCACCTAATACATAAGATGGGCGAACAACTAACGGATAACCAACTTTCGCAGCTTCAGAGATACCTTCTTCAGCAGATTTTACAATGCTGTTGTTTGGTTGACGAAGCTGTAAACGTTGAATCATTTGTTGGAAACGTTCACGGTCTTCTGCACGGTCAATTGCATCTGGAGAAGTACCGATAATAGGAGTACCAGCTTCTTCTAAAGCACGTGCTAACTTAAGTGGAGTTTGACCACCGTATTGTACGATTACGCCTTTTGGCTTCTCAGTACGTACGATCTCAAGAACATCTTCAAGTGTTACAGGTTCGAAGTACAAACGATCTGATGTGTCGTAGTCGGTAGAAACAGTCTCAGGGTTACAGTTCACCATGATTGTTTCATAACCGTCTTCACGCATAGCTAGAGCAGCGTGTACACAGCAGTAGTCAAATTCGATACCTTGACCAATACGGTTTGGACCACCACCAATTACCATGATCTTGTCACGATTTGATGGATTTGCTTCACATTCTTCATCATAAGTTGAATACATATATGCTGTGCCAGATTCAAACTCGGCAGCACATGTATCAACACGTTTGTAAACTGGATAAACACCCAAGTTCCAACGTTGTTTACGGAATTGCTTTTGTGAAATGCCCATAAGGTGAGCAATACGAAGGTCAGATAAACCTTTACGCTTGAACGAACGGATGTTGTCCGCGTTTAAGTCACCAAAACCTAAAGTTTTTACTTGAGCTTCTGTGTTGACGATATCTTGAATTTGGATCAAGAACCAACGGTCAATTTTAGTTGCTTCAAATACGTCATCTAAAGAGAAGCCATGACGGAATGCATCTGCTACGTACCAAATACGTTCAGGACCCGGAACTTTAAGCTCTTTTAAAATCGTTTCTTTTACGTTTGTTGCACCAGCTTCGATTTTTTCATCAAAACCGCTTACACCAACTTCAAGACCACGTAATGCTTTTTGTACAGATTCTTGGAAGTTACGACCAATTGCCATGACTTCACCAACAGACTTCATCTGAGTGGTAAGAACTGGTTCTGCTTGTGGGAATTTTTCGAAGTTAAAACGAGGAATCTTCGTTACAACATAGTCAATTGCTGGTTCAAAGCTCGCAGGAGTTACACCACCAGTGATGTCATTTTTCAATTCATCAAGAGTATAACCAACAGCTAGTTTCGCAGCGATTTTTGCAATTGGGAAACCAGTTGCTTTAGAAGCAAGAGCAGATGAACGAGATACACGAGGGTTCATCTCGATCACAACCATACGGCCGTCTTTCGGGTTAATACCGAACTGAACGTTAGAACCACCAGTCTCAACACCAATTTCGCGAAGAACTGCAACTGAAGCATTACGCATCAATTGATATTCTTTGTCAGTCAATGTTTGAGCTGGTGCTACAGTGATTGAGTCACCAGTGTGAACACCCATTGGGTCAAAGTTTTCGATCGCACATACGATAATACAGTTGTCGTTTTTGTCACGAACAACTTCCATTTCGTATTCTTTCCAGCCGATTAATGATTCATCAATCAATAATTGGTGAGTAGGAGAGAGGTCGAAACCACGTTCACAGATTTCAAGGAATTCTTCACGGTTATATGCAATACCACCGCCTGAACCACCCATTGTGAATGAAGGACGGATAATTACTGGGAAACCAAAGCGAGATTGGATTTCCAATGCTTCTTCCATGGTTTCAGCAATAGCAGCTTTTGGACACTCCAAACCGATTTTGCGCATAGCGATGTCGAAGAGTTTACGGTCTTCGGCTTTTTCAATCGCTTCTTTAGTTGCACCAATAAGTTCTACATTGTACTTCGCTAATACGCCATTTTCATCAAGTGCAAGTGCGCAGTTCAATGCAGTTTGTCCACCCATCGTAGGTAGGACTGCATCTGGACGCTCTTTTTCAATGATTTGAGCAACAGTTTGCCAAGTAATTGGCTCAATATATGTTGCATCCGCCATTGAAGGGTCAGTCATAATGGTCGCTGGGTTAGAGTTAACCAAAATAACACGGTAGCCTTCTTCACGAAGCGCTTTACATGCTTGAGCACCAGAGTAGTCAAACTCACAAGCCTGACCGATAACAATTGGACCAGCACCAATAATTAAGATGCTTTTAATATCCGTACGTTTAGGCATTATTCGCTCCGTAATTACTGTTTAGATGCTTCGATAAGTTCGATGAAATGATCGAACAATGGTGCACAATCATGTGGACCTGGGCTTGCTTCAGGGTGACCTTGGAAGCTGAAAGCTGGTTTGTCAGTACGGTGGATACCTTGTAAGGTGCCATCGAACAATGATTTATGCGTTGCTTTTAAGTTAGCCGGTAATGTTTCTGCATCTACAGCAAAACCATGGTTTTGAGATGTAATCATCACTGTACCATCTTCAAGATTTTGTACAGGGTGATTTGCACCGTGGTGACCATGATTCATTTTTACAGTTTTTGCACCAGAAGCGAGTGCCAAGATTTGGTGTCCTAAACAGATACCAAATACAGGTAATGTTGTGGTTTCAACAATAGTGTTTACAGCTTCGACTGCATAGTCACAAGCAGCTGGGTCACCAGGACCGTTTGAAAGGAATACGCCATCTGGATTAAGTGCTAATACTTTTTCAGCCGGAGTTTCAGCAGGGACAACAGTAAGTTTGCAACCGCGGTCTGCAAGCATACGCAAGATGTTGGTTTTGACACCATAATCGTATGCAACCACATGATATTTTAACTCAGGTTGTGTAAAGCCCTTACCTAATACCCATGAACCTTCAGACCATTCAAAACCTGTTGGATCACAGCACTCTTTAGCAAGGTCTAAACCATTTAGACCACCAAAAGCGCGAGCTTTAGCAATAGCTTCTTCTTCAGTAATATTTTCGCCAGCAAGGATGCAACCATTTTGTGCACCTTTGTCACGTAAAATACGAGTAAGTTTACGTGTATCAATATCAGCAATTGCAACAACATTGTGCGCTTGTAAATATTCACCTAACGACTGCTCAGAACGGAAGTTACTGTGTAGTAGTGGAAGGTCACGAATAATTAAACCATTCGCCCATACTTTATGGATACGACCAGATTCAACGTCTTCTTCGTTGCAACCAGTGTTACCAATATGAGGGTAAGTTAATGTCACAATTTGTTGTGCATAACTTGGGTCAGTCAAAATTTCTTGATAGCCTGTCATGGCTGTGTTAAAAACGACTTCACCAGTCGTACTTCCCGTTGCACCGATTGACGTTCCTTTAAAGATCGTTCCATCTGCGAGGGCTAAAATGGCGGGGATGCTCAAACCAAAGCTCCTGAATTTCGGCTGTAAAAAAGCGAGTAGACCTAAAAAAGATAGGCGATGTTCTAAAAAAACATGCCCCTCCTCATCGGTCTGCCCGCTTGTAACTTAACAGCGCATTATACGCATGGAACCCTAAAAAGTCTATTTGTTTTCTATTAAAAAATATAATTCCTTGCTTGCTTTTTGCAAAAATATTCATCCGCTTGTCTGAAATTGATACTTTTGGCAAATTGTCTAACAATCTGGCAGTTAAATTATGCTAATTCCACTTATTGTAATGTTAGAAAAAAATAAACAATATGAGGAAATAGTATGAGCAATCAAGTTTCAAAAGATATAGCTGAAAACGCTTCTACAGTTGCAGATGTTGTTAAAGCTGAAGTAACCGAAGTGAAAGAAGCTGTTGCTAAAACAACGACCCGCGCTAAAAAAGCAGTGAGTGCTAAAGCGACGCAGGTAAAAGAAGTTGTAGCTGAAAAAACAGAACAGGTGAAAGAAGTCGCTCAAGAAGCAACTTCGCAAGTTAAAGAAGCTATAAATGAAACTCAAGAACAAGTAAAAGTTGTATTGAGTGAAACTGAAGAAAAAATTGAGACTGAGACTCAAGAGTTTAACCAAAACATTCAAAATCAGTTTGCTCAGATTAAACAAGATATTTTACAACGTCTTGATGTGATTAAAGCTCAGTTCAATACGTCTCAAGAAGGATTAAATGAACTGAAAAATACATTAAAAGCTGAAATTAATGCATTAATTGAAGATTTAACAAAAGTCACCAAAGAACTTAAAGGTGACATTAGCCAAATCTCTTTGAAGCATAAAGATTCTTTAAGTGAGAGTTTGAAACGCACTAAAAATAATGCGGTTGAAGCTTGGAACAAAGCAAGAGATAACTAAGTTTAGCTTCATAAAATTAATAAAAAAGCGAGAATCAATTTCTCGCTTTTTTATTTTTAAAACTGATGGAGCCAATCACGTTTATTGTGAAAATCAGCATTTTGTCCACTATGCTGCATTGCATAGTACTGCATACCATCTTTAGTCTTTAAAACAGCAGTTAAACCTAAATAAAGGTTTGCCCATTTTAAATGATGCTGCTGCATAAACTGACCTAAATCAAGACTTACATTTAAGCCGTAGTGAGTACGCTTGAGATGATTGAGCTCGATATCGTAAGCAACGAGGGGAGGCATGCTTTCCGGATAGCGATATTCTTCAAACTGATAAGTTTGCCATGCTTGAGAAGGAGAAAGATTAATTTCCCGATAGAAATCTTCACCATGCACGCCAATAAAAATCTCAAAACAAGTCTCTTCCCACAAAAAATCTTGACGGGGATGAGCCGCAACTTCTTGAGGCCAGATAATAAGTTGGTTTGGATCACGAATCCAAAAACCCACATTTAATGTATGTGGGGTTTGCTGTTCAATTGCGCCAACAACAGAAACAGCATGAAAACGATCAAAAGCTGAAAGTTCGTAACTTGCCATAAAGTAGTCAATAAATTAGTTTGCTAAGTGAGCGTGACGAACAAGGTTAGATAAGTGTTGGTTCTGTTTAGCTGCTTTTTTGTAAAGTAAAACAATTTTACCAATTTTTTGCACAGCTTCAGCACCAGTTGCTTCGACAATTGCATCGATTACAGCAGCACGAGCTTCACGATCTTCGCCAGCAACTTTTACTTTGATGAGTTCATGATCATTCAAAGCACGAAGAGTTTCTTCGATTACAGCATCTGTTAAGCCTTGTCCACCAATCATGACAACCGGATTAAGCACATGACCAATTTGACGTAAACGTTTACGTTCATGAATAGATAAAGCGGCCATTAAAAATACCTGATTTTAAAAACGACTTAGTATAGCAAAAAACTTAAAATCAAATGTACGAAAAACTGTATAAATAATCGATCAACATTATTGGAAAAAAACTGTAAAAGTTATTGAGATTACGTTACATCCGTACTGTAATGAGAGTAATTTTCACGTACAATGAGCAATCAGAAGTTTTTTTGATATTTAGTGAGTTATGGCAACACGCATTACAAACCAAAAATTGTCTAAAAGTAGTCGTGCGTGGATGAGGGAACATCTAGACGATCCTTTTGTAAAAAAAGCACAAAAGGAAGGATATCGTGCACGAGCAGCATATAAACTTCTTGAAATTCAAGAAAAATATAAGTTGATCAAGCCAGGCATGACAGTGGTTGATTTGGGAGCGGCTCCTGGGAGTTGGTCGCAAATTGCTGGGAAACTTGTTGGTAGCAAGGGGTTGGTTATTGCTTCCGATATTTTACCTATGGATGCTTTGCCGGATGTCACTTTCTTACAAGGCGACTTCAGAGAAGAAGCAGTATTTGAAAAATTGTTAAATATTTTAAATGGAAGACAAGTAGACATTGTAATTTCTGATATGGCCCCCAATACATCAGGTAATAGGGCTGTTGATCAACCTCGACAGATTTACTTGTGTGAACTTGCTTTAGACTTTGCTCAAAAAGTCTTGGGTCCAAATGGACAATTTGTTGTTAAAGTGTTCCAAGGCGCAGGATTTGATGAGTTTCGTAAACAAGTCGTTGATAGTTTTGATGTGTTAAAAACAGCAAAACCGGCAGCTTCTCGGGCACGATCTAAAGAAGTTTTTTTGGTTGGACAAGGGCGTAAGAAAGCATTGCAATAAAGTTTACTTGCCAAGCTCCTAAAAATTGTGCATTTTGTATCTTTTAGGTTATCCGCAAGCAAGACAATTGCTGTTTTTAAGAAGATCGGCCAAGATTAGGCATGATCAAATTAGATCGATATGGGAATAAAGCTTTGAGCGATTACTTCAAGAATGCCGTATTGTGGCTAATAATACTGGGTGTTCTGATTTTAATTTTCAGTAATATCAGTGACCGCAATAAGCCTTCTGCAATGAAATATTCAGATTTTGTTGCAGCGGTGAATGCTGGCCAAATTAAGCAAGTCACGATTGACGGTTTAAATATTAGTGGTGAAAAAACTAACGGATCTCAGTTTGAAACTGTTCGTCCACAAGTTGAAGACACTGAACTTATGCCAAGCTTAAACAAGCAAAATGTTGTTGTAGAGGGCACAGCACCACAACGTCAAGGCATTTTGATGCAACTTCTCATTGCTAGTTTCCCTGTACTGTTAATCATTCTGTTATTCATGTTCTTTATGCGTAACATGGGTGGTGGTGCAGGCGGTAAAAATGGTCCGATGAGTTTTGGTAAGTCAAAAGCAAAAATGCTTTCTGAAGACCAAATCAAAGTGACTTTTGCTGACGTCGCCGGTTGTGATGAAGCTAAACAAGAAGTTGTAGAAATTGTAGATTTCTTAAAAGATCCTGCAAAGTTCAAACGCTTGGGCGCTACAATTCCACGTGGCGTACTTATGGTTGGTCCTCCAGGTACTGGTAAAACGTTATTAGCTAAAGCAATTGCTGGTGAAGCAAAAGTTCCATTCTTCAGCATTTCTGGTTCTGACTTTGTTGAGATGTTTGTGGGTGTGGGTGCGTCCCGTGTCCGTGATATGTTTGAACAAGCAAAACGTCATGCACCATGTATCATCTTTATTGATGAGATTGATGCAGTAGGTCGTCACCGTGGTTCAGGTACTGGCGGTGGACATGACGAACGCGAACAAACCTTAAACCAAATGCTCGTAGAGATGGATGGTTTTGAAGGTAATGAAGGCGTAATCGTTATTGCTGCAACTAACCGTGTTGATGTGTTGGATAAAGCTTTGTTACGTCCAGGCCGTTTCGACCGTCAAGTTATGGTAGGTCTACCGGACATCCGTGGCCGTGAGCAAATCCTGAATGTACATTTGAAAAAGTTACCTTCAGTGACTGGTGTAGATGTTAAAGTCTTATCACGTGGTACACCTGGTTTCTCAGGTGCTCAGTTGGCAAACCTTGTAAACGAAGCTGCCTTGTTTGCTGCTCGCCGTAATAAGAACACTGTCGATATGCATGACTTTGAAGATGCAAAAGATAAGATCTATATGGGGCCAGAACGTAAATCAATGGTTCTGCGTGAAGAAGAACGCCGCGCAACAGCTTATCATGAAGCTGGACATGCAATTGTTGCTGAGATTTTACCGGGTACTGACCCTGTGCATAAAGTAACAATTATGCCGCGTGGTTGGGCTTTAGGTGTAACTTGGCAGTTACCTGAACAAGATCAGATTAGCCACTATAAAGACAAAATGTTAAATGAAATTGCAATTTTGTTTGGTGGCCGTATTGCTGAAGAAGTCTTTATTCAGCAGCAATCGACTGGTGCTTCAAATGACTTTGAGCGTGCTACGAAAATGGCTCGTGCGATGGTTACGAAGTACGGTATGTCTGACAAAATGGGTGTTATGGTTTACGAAGATGAAAATCAAAATGGATTCTTCGGTAACGTAGGTAGCCGCACAATTTCTGAAGCAACTCAACAACAGGTTGATCAGGAAGTACGCCGTATTTTAGATGAACAATATAAAGTTGCTCGTGATATCTTGGAAAATAATAAAGATATCGCACATGCTATGGTTAAAGCGTTGATGGAATGGGAAACTATTGATCGTGAGCAAATCCGTGACATCATGGAAGGTCGCGAGCCTCAACCACCTAAAGTTTATATTGCTGAAAATCCGGTATCGGCATTTGAACCCCCGAAAGATGGTCCATCTACTCCACCGCCATTACCAGCGATGAATTAAGTTAATTAATAAAAAAGCCACATTCATGTGGCTTTTTTATTTGTTTTAAATTCGGCTAAAGCTGAAAAGAAATCAACAGCATGTAAAGTATAGACTTGCTAAAATATCACCTGATTTTGAACCGGAGCTTTTTATGCAGTTAATATCTTTACCCAAGCAGATTTTACAGTGTGGACAGCTTCAACTAGATTTATCTCAGCCACATGTTATGGGTATTTTAAATGTTACACCGGATTCTTTTAGCGATGGTGGTAAACATAACCAATTAGACCAAGCGGTTGAGCACGCGCTTAGTATGATTGAACAAGGCGCGACTATTATTGATATTGGTGGTGAATCTACTCGACCTGGTGCTTCAGAAGTGGCAATAGAAGAAGAAATACGCCGTGTGGTACCTGTAGTTGAAGTTTTATCTCGGCATAATGTTATTTTATCAATCGACACGAGCCAGCCAGAGGTGATTCGTGCAGCAAAAGCAGTAGGGGCGCATATTTGGAATGATGTACGCGCTCTAACACGCCCTAATGCATTGAAGACCGCAGCAGAGTTAGATATACCTGTAGTGATTATGCATATGCGTGGTGAGCCAACCACAATGAATCAGTTAGATCAATATAGTGATGTAACGTTAGATGTGATGCAGGAGCTGCAACAGCGCATTGATGATGCTCTAGCTGCTGGAATTCAACAGCATAATATTATTATTGATCCTGGATTTGGTTTTGCAAAAAATGCACAGCAGAATTTAAAACTATTAAAAGAATTTTGGAAACTTAATGAATTGGGCTATCCAATTTTATCTGGTCTTTCTCGTAAACGCTTTATCGGGGAGGCTTTAAAAGGTGCAGCTGCTGATCAGCGTGCTGTAGGAAGTGTTACTGGGCATTTGTTGAGTATTCAGCAAGGAGCGTCGATTGTAAGAGCACATGATGTGAAAGCGATGCATGAGGCTGTTTTAGTTTGGCAGGCTATGCAGCAGGCATAAAGTGTATTCTTATTGAATTAGATGTCTGTGTATCACATAAAGGTGGATGAGGAGTCGGGTAAAAATCTCGTGATTTTTGTGAAAATATGTTATAAGCGGCAAGTTTTTGCTGTTGTGTAATCTTTTGTATGTTCGAAGACCTACTTCTCCCGATGTTTGATGATGAATATTATCCAGATATTTTGGTCGCTGAACTTAAGCAGCTTATTGAACAATTTGCTAAAAAAGTTCAAAAGCCTGCTTTAGCCGATCAAGATGTTTATCGATATGCTCATCAGACTGTAAATGAAATTAATGAAATGAAACCGCAGTTTGAAGATCTGGATTCATCGCTTGATGATAGTGCTGCCGATTACATTGCTGAGGCAATGATGATGGTAGTTCAAGATGCAGGATTTTTAGATCTTGAAATGGAAGAGCTGGTTATGAATCGAGAGTGGTAATTACTCTCGATTCTCAAAATTTTCAATCGCCTCTAATAAATGACATGATGCTTTTAAATGTACCTTATCTATTTTTTTAATTTCTAAAATTAAATGTCCATTTTGCTGCTCATTCACATCTGCTAATACGCTTATTCAATAGGTTGTCTTTTTATGTTGTAATGCTTTTAATTGAGTAATTACATCTTGAGATGTTTTGATTAGGTAGTCATCCTGAGTAGAGAGAAATGTATAAAGTGCCAATCATTATTTTTAAATAAGATTGTGCCGTTAAATATATCTTCGGCATCTGCAATCGATATAAAAAGTAGGGTGGAAATAAATATGATTGTTTTTATCATAATTTTTATTTTCATCAGACATAAAAAAACCAGCTTACGCTGGATTCTTTGTAGCACCAAATTCAATAGTTGAAAATGGTGCCCGGGGCCGGACTCGAACCGGCACGCTTTGTGGGCGGGGGATTTTAAATCCCCTGTGTCTACCTATTTCACCACCCGGGCATGTGCGCAATAATAGAGGACAAGTGCGCGATTGGCAAGAGAAAAACAGAGAGTTTGCTTTATTTTCAATCAGTTCTTGTCGGTATTTATATAAATTAACCAGTTTGTGTCATGATTTGTTCATCAAACTGAGATCAGACGTTCATCTTATGTACTTAAGTTTAAAGCACTCATTGCTTAAAACTTAGAGAATTTTATGTCAGAGAAAATTTCACGCCGAGAATTAATTCAAAAAAGTCTACTCGGTTTTGGGGCTTTATCTATGCCTGTTGCTTTCACTGGTTGTAATGATGGTTCCGATGATGAAAGTCCGCAAATACAAGCAGATTTTCTTCATGGTGTCGCAAGTGGAGACCCCTTGCAGGATAAAGTCATCTTATGGACACGGCTGACACCTGCAGACTCCGGGGTACGCTTAAAAGTTGTGTGGGAAATTTCAACTGATAATCAGTTTAAACAAAATTTAAAGACGGGGATGGTTGAAACAAGCAAAACTGATGACTTTACAGTGAAAGTTGATGCAGCTGGTTTACAACCAGATACGGTGTACTACTACCGTTTTAAGTTTGGTAGTAAGGTTTCACCAGTAGGGCAGACGAAAACATTACCAACATCGACCAATAAAGTAAGCTTTGCAGTATGTTCTTGCTCAAACTATCCTGCGGGTTACTTTTATGTTTATCGTGAAATGGCAAAGCAAAACGTCGATGTCATTATTCATTTAGGTGACTATATTTATGAGTATGGGGCAGATGGTTATGCAACAGAAGATGCTGCAAAGCTAGGTCGTACGTTACCTGCTGACAATAATAAAGAAATTATTAAATTAGATGATTATCGCAAACGCTATGCACTTTATCGTCAGGATAAAGATTTACAAGCAGCTCATCAACGCCATCCTTTTATTGTAATTTGGGATGATCACGAGTTAGCGAACGATGCTTGGCGTGATGGTGCGGAAAACCATCAAAGTAACGAAGGGTCTTTCTCAGATCGTAAATTAGCTGCTCTGCAAGCTTATTTTGAATGGATGCCGATTCGTCCAGTTTCTAGTTCTGACCATTTAAATATTTATCGCCAGTTTAACTTTGGCTCACTTGTCCAACTCACTATGCTAGATACACGCATTATTGCGCGTGACAAGCAACTTGAATATGCGGACTATATGACAGTCTCTGGCTTAGATATTCCAAAATTTCAAGCAGATTTAACAAATCCTGCGCGTACTTTAATGGGTTATACGCAAAGAGATTGGTTGGTCGATAAATTAAAGCAATCTACTGCAACATGGAATGTGGTGGGGCAGCAAGTCTTAATGAGTAAAATGTGGATTCCGGCTGAGTTATTGTTGTCTTTAGGGCAAATTACTTCAGGGGGAGCGTCTCCTGACACTCTTGCTCAAATGAACGCACAAATTACCGAGTTGGTCACTTTAAAACTTCGTTTACAACAAAATGATCCGACATTAACAGCCCAAGAAAAAGCAAGGATTATGACGGTTGCACCCTACAATTTAGATGCTTGGGATGGTTACTATGCTGAAAGAGAGTTTGTATACGATAAATTGGCAGAGCTTAATAAAAAGATGATTGTGCTTGCGGGAGATACACACAACGCATGGGCATCTTACTTATATAGCCAAAAAGGAAAATATGTAGGTGTTGAACTGGCGACGAGCTCTGTATCGTCTCCTGGCTTAGAAAAATATTTAAGTATTCCATTGGCACAGTTACAGCAGTTTGAGTTTGCGTTTACTACATTGATTGATGAATTGGTCTATTGTAATTTAAATCAACGCGGATACTTGCTCGTTACTCTCGATCAGGCACAAGTTCATTCAGAGTGGGTATTTTTAGATTCAATTAAGAATGCTGAATATCAAGTGGATTCAAGCAGGCAAAATGATATTGTATTGGATCTGAATTTGACGCCTTTAAAGCAAGATCAGAAGACTGCTTAAAGCATAAAAGAATAGGGGGTTACATATGTAGCCCTTTTTTTAGATATAAAAAAACCAGCTTACGCTGGATTCTTTATGACACCATATTCAGTACTTGAAGATGGTGCCCGGGGCCGGACTCGAACCGGCACGCTTTGTGGGCGGGGGATTTTAAATCCCCTGTGTCTACCTATTTCACCACCCGGGCTTTACCAAATTTGGAGGCGGAGGTCGGAATCGAACCGGCGTCCACGGAGTTGCAGTCCGCTGCATGACCACTCTGCCACCCCGCCTACATTTGGTGATGCACATATTAGCAACCTTTACGAAAAAAACAATACCGTTTTGAGCGAAGATGCACATAAAAACAACATCTAGAATAAAATTAGCGAAATTATCATGTATTATTGGCACATTAAATTCATGTCTACCTTGGAGATGTGCTGTGGCATTGGTTTTAGACGGTCGTGCATTAGCAAAGCAAATTGAAGAAAATTTGTCGGTACGTGTTGAAGCTTTAAAAGCAAAAACAGGTCGTACCCCGATTTTGGCGACTATTTTGGTTGGGGATGACGGTGCATCTGCAACTTATGTACGTATGAAAGGTAATGCCTGCCGCCGCGTAGGTATGGATTCATTAAAAATCGAATTACCACAAGAAACGACAACAGAACAATTGTTAGCTGAAATTGAAAAGCTAAATGCCAATCCAGATGTTCATGGTATTCTTTTACAACATCCAGTTCCTGCACAAATTGATGAGCGTGCATGTTTTGATGCAATCTCATTAGCAAAAGATGTTGATGGCGTAACTTGCCTTGGTTTTGGTCGTATGGCAATGGGTGAAGCTGCGTACGGTTCAGCAACTCCAGCTGGCATTATGACGATTCTCAAAGAAAACAATATTGAAATTGCCGGCAAACATGCAGTTGTAGTTGGCCGTTCAGCAATTTTAGGTAAACCAATGGCAATGATGTTGTTACAAGCAAATGCAACAGTAACGATTTGTCATTCACGTACACAAAATTTACCTGAGCTTGTAAAACAAGCTGACATTATTGTTGGTGCTGTAGGTAAAGCTGAACTTATTCAAAAAGACTGGATTAAACAAGGTGCAGTTGTTGTAGATGCTGGTTTCCATCCTCGTGATGGTGGTGGTGTTGGCGATATTCAATTACAAGGTATTGAAGAAATTGCTTCTGCTTATACACCAGTACCGGGTGGTGTTGGTCCAATGACAATCACAACTTTGATTCGTCAAACTGTAGAAGCTGCTGAAAAAGCTTTAGGTTAATTTAATTAACGCTAGGCTGTTATTTGATACGCGTAACCGTCATCCGCAATTGTTTGAGGCAGAAATACGTTAAAAATTTAATGTTTCTGCGATGCTTTCGATTCTAGAGAGTATCTGCCGAGTTTTACGGATGACAATGGTTTTGCCTACTTTTCCCGAAAGAAAAGTAGGTCCAACCGAAGGTTAAGGTAAAAATCCAAATCATAATGGAATGACTCTGTTATGCTTGTTATAAAAATGAATTAAAAGAAATCTGATGAGCTGTACCTTTCAACTGACCAACGCACCTGAACATTTACTTCAAGCCTTACATGAAGTGATTCCTCATTGTGAATTAATGGCACAACAGTTGCCTGAAACTCCAATCTCTTTATGGTTGATTCCGCCAGTTTTCCCGACTGATCGTTTAGATGATGAAGTTATTCGTCGTATTTGGAATGACACGCCGTATTGGATTTTCTGTTGGGCATCAGGTTTGGCGATGGCTCAGTGGATACTTGCAGAGCCGCACCATGTTAAAGATAAAGTGGTATTAGATTTTGGCGCGGGTTCTGGTGTAGTCGCTATTGCTGCAAAAATGGCAGGAGCAAAACGAGTAATCTGCTGTGACATTGATCAGATTAGTCTAAATGCTTGCCGTGAAAATGCATTGCTTAATAGTGTAGAACTCGAATATTTGGACGATTTATATAAAGCTGAACAAGTTGATGTTCTCTTGGCTGCTGATGTTTTATATGACCAATGTAATCGTTTCTTTTTAGATGAGTTCTTAAAGTTTGCACCAGAAGTTTGGGTAGCAGATAGCCGAGTTAAAAATTTTAGTCATCCAAAATATGAAAAAATTGAAGAAAGAAGTGCTACTACGTGGCCAGACCTGGATGAAGCAAGAGAATTTAGAAATGTAAGTTTTTATAAGACGCTGTAAAAGAACAGCGTCTTTTTTTATTTTATGAACAAGTATAACGAACCACTTTTAATGTGCTTGGGCGAGCTTCAAGTGCTTGGCGAGTCGCATAATCTTCACCATTATTTAAACTTGGTGTGTTTGATAAACCGAAAGAAGCACGAGTTTCACCCAATTTAATTCCATACTGCTCATCTTTAGCAGGGTTTGGAATTTCATTGACACTTAAAATTGATAATTTATAAACTTTCTGAGCACCTAACACATTTTGGCAAGCACGTTGTAATTTACGCTCATCAAGTTGCTGGTTACTACGACCAGCTAAAGTATAAGCTAAAGTCGCTGAAGTTTTAGTTTGGTTTTCAATCTGATAGCCAGTTGAACCATTATATTGTCGAGGTGTAGTCTGACAAGCAGTTAAAATAAACATACTACTTAATGCCAAACATAAAATACTTTTGTTCATCAGTATCGTCCTTATTTTCTTATATGAAGTATCTCATAAAATAGAAGGGTTGTTTGTGCTTATTCTCTTGGTTAGAGTCAATATTAACTGACGATATTGGCTCTAATTGTAAAATATTAATGCTCTTTAATTTTTGAATGATGCTTAGTGTCTTTCATAAAAATATAAATCAGCAATGAAATGAAAATCATGACACTGACATAAATAAAGTACCAAGACTCATGTCCAGCCTCTTTGAAACTTAATGCGAAAAACTCTGCTGTGCCACCAAACAAAGTATTGGCAATCGCGTAGGGTAAAGCTACTCCTAAAGCGCGAATATGAGCAGGAAAAAGTTCGGCCTTCACTACAGCATTAATTGAAGTGTAGCCAGTCACCATTACTAGACCTCCAAAACATAACCAAAATGCTGTCCAGTAGTTATGTGTGTTTGCCAGTGCATCAAATAAAATATATGTGAATAAAACACCTGTTATTCCGAAGAAAATCATAAGAGGTTTTCGACCAATTAGGTCTGATAAAGCACCTGCTACAGGTTGTAGACACATGAAAATAAATAACGCTAAAGTGGTAATTTGAGTAGCTTCAGGTTTAGAAAAACCAGAAGTATTCACTAAATATTTCTGTAAATAGGTCGTGTAAGTATAGAAAGCTAAAGTACCACCAGCAGTTAAGAATAATACGGTGAATGCTTCTTTAGGGTAGTGTTTAAATAAAGCAAACATGCCCGATTGTGGTTGGTCTTTTTCAGCTTGAGCATTTTTAAAAGATTGAGTTTCTAATAAGCCACGACGAATACGGAACACCACAATCGCAAGTAAAGCGCCAATAAAGAATGGAATACGCCATCCCCAATCATGCAATTGTTGTTCGGTAAGTACCATTTGTAAAATGAGGAGTACACACAAGGCAGTGAGCTGTCCAGCAATTAAAGTGACATATTGAAAGCTTGAGAAAAAACCACGCCGATTTTTTTCTGCCATTTCACTTAAATAAGTAGCGCTTGCGCCATATTCACCGCCTACGCTTAGACCTTGTATTAAACGTGCAACAACCAGAAGTAATGGGGCAAATACACCAATGCTTTCATAAGATGGTGTAACTGCAATCAGTAGAGAGCCAACACACATTAAAGTAACGGAAAGTGTAAGACCCGCCTTACGTCCTTTACGGTCTGAATAAATCCCCATAATCCATGCGCCGATAGGACGCATAAGGAAACCTACTGCAAAAATTGCAGCTGCTTGTAGGAGTTGAGCTGTTTGACTTCCTTTTGGGAAAAAGGCATGAGCAAAATAGAGCGTAAATGCGGCATATACATACCAGTCGTACCATTCGACAAGGTTACCGGCAGAACCGCCCAAAATTGATTTTAGACGAGTTTTTGTATCTAAATTAGAATGTGGAGGTGTTGCGGTAGAAGGTTGATCAACCATGATTCGCTCCATGTTTTGCTTGGGTTGAATGCTAAAAAAGAGAAGATTTATTCTGATTTTTCATATTATCTAGAAGAGTATTTCACTTTATTTTTTTTATGTCTGTAAAACAATGTTTATTATTTAAGCGAAGGAATAAGTTGAATATTTATGTAATTTCAAATCAGTCGACCAACTGGTTTTTGTGACCTTATCCGAGTCTTTGGGCTGTTATTTTTTCCCAATTAGTAAAAACTGATAAAGAATGAGCAATGTTTGGAAGAAGAAAACCTATATCCCTTAAAAATAATGATATATTCCAAAGAAAATTTTAAATAAATACAGTTGGACATAATGTCTTAGCATTGTGAACTAGATGTGTGTAGATAATGAAAGGGACATTCAGATGTCAAATTGCCCAAAAAAATATATTGTTGCTTTTGATCAGGGAACAACAAGCTCAAGAGCAATTGTTTTAGACCATGATGCAAATGTTGTCAGTATTGCTCAAAAAGAATTTACTCAAATATATCCTCAGCCGGGTTGGGTTGAGCATGACCCTATGGAAATTTGGGCAACACAAAGTGCGGTATGGGTAGAGGCATTGGCTCAAGCTGGTATTAAGAGTGAACAAGTTGCGGCAATTGGCATTACAAACCAGCGCGAAACTACAGTTGTTTGGGATAAAAAAACAGGCAAGCCGATTTACAATGCAATTGTTTGGCAAAGCCGACAGACGACTGAAATTTGTAATCAATTGCATAAAGCAGGTTGGCAAGAATATATCCGTAAAACAACGGGTTTAGTCATTGATCCTTATTTTTCGGCCACAAAAATTAAATGGATTTTAGACCATGTTGAAGGAAGCCGTGAACGTGCTAAGCGAGGAGAGTTGTTGTTTGGTACGGTGGATACATGGTTAATCTGGAAATTAACCAATGGCGGTGTTCACGTCACTGATTTTACCAATGCTTCACGAACTATGCTGTTTGATATTGAAAAGCTTGAATGGGATGAAAAGCTTTTACAGGCCTTAGATATCCCTAAAGCAATGTTACCTGAGGTACGAAGTTCATCTGAGGTTTATGGATATACACATACCATTAGTGGGCAAGAAGTCGGTATTCCAATTGCTGGAATTGCAGGTGATCAACAAGCTGCGCTTTTTGGTCAAATGTGTGTTGAGGCAGGGCAGGCTAAAAATACTTACGGTACTGGCTGCTTTTTACTTATGAACACGGGTAAAAAAATTGTCCGTTCAGAGCATGGATTACTCACAACTATTGCATGTGGTGCGAGTGGTGAGGTGAACTATGCTTTAGAGGGTGCCGTATTTAATGGTGGCTCTTGTGTACAGTGGTTACGTGATGAATTAAAGGTCATTAAGAACGCTAAAGACTCTGAGCTTTATGCAACACGGGTAAAAAACAGTAATGGTGTATATGTAGTTCCTGCTTTTACCGGATTAGGTGCACCGTATTGGGACCCAACAGCGCGTGGGGCAATTTTTGGTCTGACACGTGGAGCCAGCATTGAACATATTATTCGTGCAACTTTAGAGTCCATTGCTTACCAGACAAGAGATGTACTTGATGCCATGCAGCAAGATGCCGAAGAAGAGCTTCGGACTCTCCGTGTTGATGGTGGAGTAACGGAAAATAATTTCTTGATGCAATTTCAAGCCGATATTTTAGCGACACCAGTAGAACGCCCAATAATGAAAGAAACAACTGCTTTGGGTGCAGCTTTCCTTGCAGGTTTGGCGACAGGGTTTTGGCAGGATCTTCATGAGTTAAGAAATAAATCTGCCATAGAAAAGGTATTTGAGCCAAAAATGTCTGCTGAACAATCTGAGCTGATTTATAAAGGTTGGCTTAAGGCGGTTAAGCGTAGTCAAAATTGGGCTGAGGATTGATTTTTTCTTAAATTAATTAAATTGTAGAGTAATCAATTAATGGCTAAAGGTTTGCTAATTCAAATTTGATTATTCTACTTTTTAGATTGTTGTTTCATCAATTTGATGTTTTAATTTTTATAAGATCAACAATAAAAAGAATATGAGAAATGACAATACAATCTAATGATTATTCAAAAGTATATGATATTGCCGTAATTGGTGGCGGTATTAATGGCGTCGGTATTGCTAATGATGCAGTAGGCCGTGGATTATCCGTATTTTTATGTGAAAAGGATGATTTAGCTAGTCATACCTCATCTGCTAGCAGTAAATTAATTCATGGTGGTCTACGTTATTTAGAACATAAAGAATTTAGACTGGTCAGAGAAGCATTAGCAGAACGAGAAGTGTTGTTGGCTAAAGCGCCACATATTATTGCACCAATGCGTTTTATTATGCCTCATCGACCCCATTTACGTCCTGCTTGGCTAATTCGAGCGGGTCTATTCTTTTATGATCATTTGGGAAAACGAGAAAAATTATTAGGTTCAAATCTGATTTATTTCAAAGAAGATAGTCCCTTGAAACCAGCTATAACGCGTGGGTTTGAATATTCTGACTGTACTGTAGATGACGCACGTCTTGTTGTATTAAATGCGCTACAAGCTAAAGAGCAGGGTGCCAAAGTCGTGACACGAACTCGATGTGTGAAGGCTTATAAAGAACAAGAACTGTGGTGCTTGGAACTACAAAGTGGAGCTGAGGTTTATCAGATACGTGCAAGAGCTTTAGTAAATGCAGCTGGTCCTTGGGTTGAAGAAATTATTAGTGAAAACCTAAACTTAAGATCGCCTTATCAAGTCAGATTGATCCAAGGAAGTCATATTGTTGTGCCAAAGCTATATGATTGTCATAAAGCCTTTATTATGCAAAATGAAGACCGACGCATCGTTTTTGCAATTCCATATTTAGAAAAATATACCCTCATTGGTACAACAGATCAGGAATATAAAGGTGATCCACAAAAGGTAGAGATTACCGATGTAGAAATAGATTATCTTTTGACGGTCACAAATTCACATTTTAAAAAGCAGTTAACGCGAGCAGATATTGTAAGTCAGTACTCAGGTGTACGCGCTTTATGTGATGATGAGTCTGATAACCCTTCGGCAATTACCCGTGACTATACTTTGGCACTACAGGCAGAAAATAATGCACCATTGTTATCAGTATTTGGCGGCAAGATTACGACTTATCGAAAACTGGCTGAGTCTGCTTTAGAACATCTGTCTCCGTTCTTTAGTGAAATGGCAGAGGAGTGGACTGCCAATAAGCCATTACCAGGTGCTGAGAACTGGACCACACTAGATGATTTAATCAAAAAGATTCAATTACATGTAAGTGGAGTTTCTGAATCCCTTGCCAAACGTTGGGCTCATGCATATGGCACAAGAGTTTGGAGCATGCTCCATGAACGAAATGCTATGGAACAATTGGGGCAAAACTTTGGTCACGATTTATTTGAATGTGAAGTTAAATATTTATGTGAATATGAGTGGGCAAATACTGCAGAAGACATACTCTGGCGAAGATCTAAATTAGGTTTGGCATTTGATGATAAACAGATAAAAGTGTTAGAAGCTTATTTATCTGAACGTCGACTAAAAGATGATGCCGCATAATAAAAAAGGCCGCATAAAGCGGCCTTTTTTATATTCAGCAATTAGAAGCCAGTTTTTACAGCTTCAAGTAAAGCTGCTTGACGTTCTTTTAATGCTTTTGGTAAGCGCTCACCAAGTTTATTGAATAACTCAGTGTGGCTTTCAATTTCAGTAACCCACTGATCTTTATCTTGAGCTGTGATAAGGTCAAATTCTTCTTTAGAGAATTCAGTACCTTCCCAGTTCAAGTCATCGTAAGTTGGAACAAGGCCAATTGGTGTTTCAACAGCGTTTGCACGACCTTCACAACGGTCAATGATCCACTCAAGAACACGCATGTTTTGACCGAAACCAGGCCATACGAAGTTGCCTTCAGCATCACGACGGAACCAGTTTACATTGAAGATTTTTGGTAATTTATTACCAGCAGCTTCAGCTTTTGTACTTACTTCTTGACCAAGGCTTAACCAGTGATCGAAGTAGTCAGCCATGTTATAGCCAGCAAATGGAAGCATCGCGAATGGGTCACGACGAACGATACCTTGTTGACCAACAGCAGCAGCTGTAGTTTCAGAACCCATAGTTGCAGCTTTATAAACGCCGTCAACCCAGTCAAAAGCTTCAGAAACTAAAGGAACTGTATCTGCACGACGACCACCGAAGATAAATGCAGAAATTGGAACACCTGCTGGGTTTTCCCAATCAGCATCGATAGATGGACATTGACCAGCTGCAACAGTGAAACGAGCATTTGGATGTGCTGCTTTTTCGCCGTTTACGTGAGGTTGACCTTTCCAGTTCGTTAAGTTTGTTGGAACTTCTTTAGAAAGACCTTCCCACCATACTTGGCCATCTTCGGTTACTGCTACGTTTGTGTAGATAACATCTTTATGAAGAGTTGCCATACAGTTCGGGTTAGTCTTGGTATTTGTACCAGGAGCTACACCGAAGAAACCAGCTTCAGGGTTAATCGCATATAAGCGGCCGTCTTCACCTGGTTTGATCCAAGCAATATCGTCACCTACAGTTTCGATTTTCCAACCTTCATAACCTGCTGGTGGAATTAACATCGCAAAGTTTGTTTTACCACAAGCAGATGGGAATGCAGCTGCGATGTAGTGTTTTTCACCTTGAGGGTTAGTTACACCAAGAATAAGCATATGTTCAGCTAACCAACCTTGTTCGCGTCCCATGACAGAAGCGATACGAAGAGCTAAACATTTTTTGCCAAGTAATGCGTTACCGCCGTACCCAGAACCGAAAGACCAGATTTCACGAGTCTCTGGGTAATGAACGATATATTTCTCTGGGTTACAAGGCCATGCAACATCTTTTTGACCTTCAGCAAGTGGTGCACCTACTGTGTGTACACAAGGAACGAATTCGCCGTCTGTACCTAATACGTCATAAACTGCTTTACCCATACGTGCCATTTTGCGCATGCTAACAGCAACATAAGGAGAGTCAGTTAACTCGATACCGATATGAGCAATATGGCTACCTAAAGGACCCATAGAGAAAGGAACAACGTACATCGTACGGCCTTCCATTGAACCTTCAAATAAACCATTTAATTTTTCACGCATAACAGCTGGATCTTCCCAGTTGTTTGTCGCACCAGCATCTTCTTTATTTTGAGAGCAGATGTAAGTACGATCTTCAACACGCGCAACGTCAGATGGGTCAGAATTTGCAAGATAAGAACCAGGATGTTTTTCTTGGTTTAATTTCTGCATGGTGCCGTTAGCGATCATCAAGTCGATTAGACGTTGATACTCTTCTTCGCTTCCGTCACACCATTCGATTTTTGCTGGTTTGGTTAAGTTTGCAATTTCTTCAACCCATGCTATAAGCTTAGGATGACGAACGAATTCTGGTGCGTTCACTGTGGTCATGGTGAGGCCTATTCAAAATATGTACAACGTACAAGTCTATTCATTGGGGTACAATGAAAGATCAAATAAAAAAGTGGCTGTATTAAAGCATAAAATCATAAAAAAAATAAGACTAAAGACTAACAATTAGATATTTGGAATTCCGATTGTTTTTATATGAAAATCATTTGCTTATGATGTTTTATATAGTTTTTACTTTTATATTTTTATGTTGTATGTGTGTTATTTACTTAAGTTATTTTATTTAAAATCAATAAATTAGCTCTTAAATTTTTTTTGAGAATTATTATTGATTAAACAAATGAAGATCATTCAAAATTTACATAAAGAGACTTTTAATAGGTGATTTTATATACAAAATAGAATAAACATCTTACTTTACGATAATAAAATGCGGCCCTTGAAACCTCTTTCGATCATCTATAACGAAAAATCAGGATTTCACGCTTCAAAACATGAAGATGTTTATGAGCAACTGATGACTGTATTTACTGAACATGATTTTGAAATACAAGTATTTGAATTAAATGAAAATACATTGTTTGATGATCTGATGAATAATGTTATTCATCGGCATTCACAAAACGAAAATATAGGGGTGGTTGTTGCAGCTGGTGGGGATGGCACATTAAATGCTGTTGCATCTAAACTTAAGAATACTTCTATTCCAATGGGAATCTTGCCTTTAGGTACTTTTAACTATGTCGCTAAAGTTTTAGATATTCCGCTAGATCTTTTAGAAGCAGCAGAAGTGATTGCTACAGGCATTCCTCGGTCAGTACATATAGCAGCAATCAATGATCATATTTATTTAAATAATGCTAGTTTAGGTCTATATCCACTCTTTATCAAAAAGCGCGAACTCTACAATAAATATTTAGGAAGGTTTCCTTTACATGCCTATACATCAGCTTTAGATGTTTTGTTAAGAGAAAATAAGTCAATGAAGCTATCTATAACAGTAGATGGTAAAAAATATCCCGTTAAAGCACCTCTTATTTTCTTTGGGAATAATCAATTACAACTATGTGATATGAAACTTAGAATTGCAGAATGTGCAGCACAGGGACGAGTTGCTGGAGTTGTAATTACAAAAAGTGATAAGCTGAGTTTACTCAATATGCTTTGGCAGTGGATTCAAGGTAAAGTTGAAGATGCCCAAGATGTATATAGTTTTTGTGCAGATCATGTTGTAGTCGAATGTGCAAAAAAATCGAAACTTACAGTTGCTTTAGATGATGAAATCATAGAGATGAAACCACCTTTAAATTTCACTGTAGAAAAAAATGCTTTAAATATAATGGTGCCGAATGTTATTACATCTGTCTGATTTACACTTTGGAACGGAAAAACAAGAGTGTTTAGAGGCAATTAGGCACTTCTGTATTCAGCAACAGCCTGAAGTAATTGTTGTAAGTGGCGATATTACTCAACGTGCCAAATACGAACAATTTTTTAAATGTCGGCAATATTTAGATAGTCTCAATATTCCTTATTTAGTGGTCCCAGGCAACCACGACATTCCTTTGTATCATGTCTGGAATCGTTTTTTTTCTCCATTTACTCGTTATCGATATTTTTTTGGTGAACTGGAGCCAACTTTAGAAACTGAACATTTTTATATTGTTGGTGTAAATAGCATACGCCGTCGTTACCATACGCGTGGTCATATTTCGATTGAACAAATTCAAGATACTTATGAGCGGTTACAAAAAGGGCCTAAAGATAAATTAAAGCTAGTGGTTTTCCATCAACCTTTTTATACACCACCCGATAATAAGCATGGAATAAAGGATTGTCCAGTTTTAGGAAAAATCGCCTTAGAGAAGTGGAGTACAACAGGATTATTTGGAATGCTGCATGGTCATCTCCATAAAACGGCTATATATGATTTAACTCAAATTTACCATCTGGAAATAGATCATCCTATTTATGATATTCATGCGGGTACAGCAACTTCTACTCGTTTATATCATCATAATCCAAATAGCTTTAATACGGTTTCAAATACAGGAAAGATTCAGCATTATTGGTTTAATGAACAGCAGGCTGAATTCACTACAGATTGATTTGGTTTAGATGAGATTAAATATTTGATTGTTTAAAAAATATTCAAAAAACAGAAAAATTTTTCTTATTTCCCCTTGAAGCCATTTTTTTCATCCCCACAAAAGTGACATCTAAATATTTTGTTATTGCTCTGGATTAAAGCAATAACGATTAATCAAAAAGACTAAGTCTGATGGAGTTAATTATGAGCAACATTCGTCCATTACATGATCGCGTTGTGATTCGTCGCGTAGAAGAAGAAACCAAAACTGCTGGCGGTATTTTATTGCCAGGTTCTGCTGCTGAAAAGCCATCTCAAGGTGAAGTAATTGCAGTAGGTAATGGTCAAATCACTGATAACGGCGTACGTGCTTTGGATGTTAAAGTTGGTGACAAGGTGTTATTTGGTACTTATGCAGGTACAACAGTTAAAGTAAACGGTGAAGAACTCTTAATCATGAAAGAGTCAGACATCTTAGCTGTATTAGAAGGCTAATCGATCCATAACTCAATTCATTATCAGATTCAGTATTTAAAAAGATTCGGAGTTTAATATGTCAGCTAAAGACGTAAAATTTGGTGATTCAGCTCGCTCAAAAATGATTGCAGGGGTAAATGTACTTGCAGATGCGGTTAAAGTGACTTTAGGTCCTAAAGGCCGTAACGTTGTAATCGACCGTTCTTTCGGTGCGCCGCACATCACTAAAGACGGTGTAACTGTTGCTAAAGAAATTTCATTAAAAGACAAGTTTGAAAACATGGGTGCTCAACTTGTACGTGAAGTTTCAAGCAAGACTAACGACATCGCAGGTGACGGTACGACAACTGCAACTGTACTTGCTCAAGCAATTTTAAACGAAGGTATCAAATCAGTAACTGCTGGTATGAACCCAATGGATTTAAAACGCGGTATCGACATTGCAGTAAAAACTGTAGTTGAAAATATCCGTTCTATTGCTAAGCCAGCTGATGATTTCAAAGCAATTGAACAAGTGGGTTCTATCTCTGCTAACTCTGATACTACTGTTGGTAAACTTATCGCTCAAGCGATGGAAAAAGTAGGTAAAGAAGGCGTAATCACTGTAGAAGAAGGCTCTGGCTTTGAAGACGCATTAGACGTTGTAGAAGGTATGCAGTTTGACCGTGGTTATATCTCTCCATACTTTGCTAACAAGCAAGATACTTTGACTGCTGAACTTGAAAATCCGTTCATCCTTCTTGTTGATAAAAAAATCAGCAACATTCGTGAATTGATTTCTGTTTTAGAAGCAGTTGCTAAAACTGGTAAACCACTTCTTATCATCGCTGAAGATGTTGAAGGTGAAGCGCTTGCAACTCTTGTTGTAAACAACATGCGCGGTATTATCAAAGTATGTGCTGTTAAAGCTCCTGGTTTCGGTGACCGCCGTAAAGCAATGCTTCAAGACATCGCGATCTTGACTGGCGCAACTGTTATTTCTGAAGAAGTTGGTATGTCTTTAGAACAAGCGACTCTTCAAGATTTAGGTACAGCGCACAAAATCACTGTTTCTAAAGAAAATACAGTTATTGTTGATGGCGCTGGTGATGCTGCTGCTATCGCTGAGCGTGTTCAACAAATCCGTGCTCAAATCGAAGAATCTACTTCAGAGTATGACCGTGAAAAATTACAAGAACGCGTTGCTAAATTGGCAGGCGGTGTTGCTGTAATTAAAATCGGTGCAGCAACTGAAGTTGAAATGAAAGAGAAGAAAGACCGCGTTGACGACGCTCTTCACGCAACTCGTGCAGCAGTTGAAGAAGGTGTTGTTGCAGGTGGTGGTGTTGCGCTTGTACGTGCCGTAAATGCGCTTGAAGGCTTAAAAGGTGCTAACGAAGATCAAACTGCAGGTATCAACATTTTACGTCGTGCGATCGAAGCTCCACTTCGTCAAATCGTTGCGAACGCTGGTGATGAGCCATCTGTAGTAATCAATGCGGTTAAGAAAGGTGAAGGTAACTTCGGTTATAACGCTGCAACTGGTGAATATGGCGATATGTTAGAAATGGGTATTCTTGACCCAGCTAAAGTAACTCGTTCTGCACTTGAGCACGCTGCTTCTGTTGCTGGCTTAATGTTGACTACAGAATGTATGATTACTGACATTCCTGAAGACAAACCAGCTGCTCCAGACATGGGCGGTATGGGTGGAATGGGCGGCATGATGTGATAAACATCAACGTCTAAATAAAAAAATCCCTGCAAATGCAGGGATTTTTTTATTTCTTATATAAATTAAGAAAAAGTTAAGTTGATATTCTTAAACTTATAGTCAGGAACAGTAGCTGTAGTTCCTCTTTTTTGTTACACCATGCTTATCCTCTTATAAGCATGGTTTTTTTTAACCTAATAAAATGATAAGCCATGTCACTGCAATAATTGAAAGCGCGACAAATTGAGCAGCACTTCCCATATCTTTAGCATTTTTAGAGAGTTGGTGTTTTTCAAGTGATACACGGTCAACTACCGCTTCAATCGCAGAATTGAATAGTTCTACAATGATTGCAAACAAACACACAACCACCATAAGTGCATGTTCACCGCGAGTTACATCTAGAAAAAAGCTAGTAGGGATAAGCACAACATTAATTAAAACAATTTGTCGGAAAGCGGCTTCATTTTTATAAGCTGCCTTAAATCCTGAAATTGAATAACCTGTCGCATTCAAGATGCGCTTGAGTCCGCTTTTGCCTTTGTAGGGAGAATAACTATTCATTCACTTATATTTTTAACACTTTTCATGCATTATATATCGCGGCCCTCAAAAAAAATATTAAATCTTTTTTAAAGATTTTGACTTTATAACTTGATAGAGAAGAAGAGATGAAAAAACTATTTGTAGCATTAGGACTTGTCATGGGTGGCTTACATGTAAGCTATGCAGAGCCTGCTTCAGCTCAGCAAGTACCGGGATATTATAAGCATCAATTTGGTAATTACCGCATCACCTCTTTACTTGATGGCACCATTTATTTAGACCCTAAATTATTCAAAAATTTGAGTCAGGCTGAGAAGACTAAAATTTTAACCAAGTATGCAGCTGTTAATGAGAAGGGCATCCAGACTTCTGTAAATGCATTTTTAGTAGATGACGGCAAAAGTTTGACGCTTGTTGATAGCGGTGCCTCAAGCTGTTTTGGCCCGCAATTGGGTTCGATTGCTAAAAATCTTGAACTGGCAGGCTATCAGCTTGCTAACGTGAAAACGGTTTTATTGACACATTTGCACCCAGACCATGTTTGTGGAATTGCTAAAGATGGAAAAGCAGTATTTCCTAATGCAACGATTTATGCGCATGAACGTGAAGCAGATTACTGGTTAAATCCAGCTTCTGAAAAAACAGTACCAGCAAATCAAAAAGAAAATTATTTAGGTACTGTTAAAAATGTAAAAGCTGCACTTGCACCTTATGAAGCGAAAAAAGCATTCAAAACCTTTAAAGATGGCGATGTCATTCAAGGTTTTGAAGTAATCAATACACAAGGGCACACACCAGGTCATCATAGTTTCCGTTTAAAGAGCAAGGGTCAACAAATTGTCTTTGTAGGGGACATTGTCCACTCACATTCTTTGCAGTTTGATGCTCCAAAAACTGGTGTTGATTTTGATGTAAATTCTGAGCAGGCAATTAATACCCGTTTAAAAATGTTTGCTGAAATTTCAAATAAACAGCAATGGGTAGCTGCTCCACATTTGCCGTTCCCGGGGATTGGCCATGTATATAAAGTGAATGCAGAGCAATATCAGTGGATTCCTTTATATTTTAATAACAGTCTTGAGAAGTAAAAAAATGGGGCATTCAATGCCCCATTTTTTATTAAGTATTTAATTATTTTGTTGTTTTCTCAAAATTAGTCACAGCTTCACGGCCAAGTGCAGGATCATCGGTAAAGACACCATCTACACCTGCTTTAAAATATGCTTCGAACTCTTTTAAAGCACCTGTTGGACAACGTTCAGCAGGTTTATCGCTACATTTTAAAGGTTGTGGTAAAAAGTTGTTTTCTGGGCGGAAAGTATATGGGTGTACTTTTAAGCCAGCGGCATGTGCATCGCTAATAAATG
Source organism: Acinetobacter sp. H1(2024) (assembly GCF_046557555.1). Lineage (NCBI taxonomy): Bacteria > Pseudomonadati > Pseudomonadota > Gammaproteobacteria > Moraxellales > Moraxellaceae > Acinetobacter > Acinetobacter sp. H1(2024). The sequence continues at coordinate 756,646 of NZ_JBKGFO010000002.1, read as the reverse complement.
AAGTGGTTTGTACTGAACCATCAGTATTGAAATTAAGAATATAGTTTTTGCTTGGGCCAACGCCATTTGCATATTTAGCAACATCTTTTAAGCTTTGTGCTGTGGCCAAATCACCATACGTCTTAGATACACCAGATTCAACAAAGTCGGCTGGTCGAGATGTTTTTGCATCATATAACTGAATGATTTGTGCATGTTTAAGTGTCTTATGAAGGTCAAGTTGATCTTTTAAATATTTTAAATTGCTGACTTCAAAAGACTGCAAATAGATAGGGGCGATATCACGTGTATATTGATACTTGGCTAGAGTTTTAAGAAGTGTGTCCTCCATAGCCAAATTTTTATTTTTAAAATAAGTCGGATGTTTAGTTTCGATATATAAACCAATAATCTTGCCAGTTTTTTTATAATTTGCTTCGGCAAGTTCAATGACTTGTTCGAGCGTCGGAATTGAATAGAGGTCATTGTAAGCTGTATTTGCTGGTCGGAACTCAGGAATACGCTCACGTGCTTTAACTTGTTGTAATTCATTTAAGGTGAGGTCTTCAGTAAACCAACCCGTTAAATTAACACCATCAATATTTTTGGTGGTTTTGCGGTCCGCAAATTGGGTAAGGGTACTGATATTGGTAGTCCCACCAATTTCGTTTTCATGACGCGTAACCAATACACCATCTTTTGTTGACACTAAATCGGGTTCGATAAAGTCAGCACCATCATCAATCGCTTTTTGATATGAAGCTAAAGTATGTTCAGGACGTAAAGCGCTAGCGCCGCGGTGTCCGATAACTAAAATTTTAGGAAGTTGATATTCTGGTGTAGTTGGTGTCGTTTCAGTTTTATCATCGTCATTACAACCGACCAAGCTAACTAAACTTAAGCATAAAAGTGCTTTTCTAAACATAATTCTACTCATATTGTTTTAGTTGAAACGACTCAAGTATTAAGATTTAGTTTGACATGATCATGAAGAATTCATGAATTTTAAGTGACACTAGTTAACTGGTTGTTTATTGCTTTGTTGGAAATATTAAAACGCGCTTTGTTTTTGTCTTAATTACATTTATTGTTTTATTTCTACTTGTCTTTTTTACATTGCTCGTTGATGATCACATGGTCTCAAAGCGGCATTTACTTCTGTTAATTAACGACACTATACCGGGCAGCCATGCTATCTAAATTTTTTATTGAACGTCCTATTTTTGCCAATGTCCTGGCGATCATTGTTATGGCTTTCGGTATTTTTTCGGTCATGAATTTACCTGTAGAACGATATCCAGATATCGCGCCGCCGAAGATTACAGTGTCAGCCAACTATAGTGGCGCAGATGCGCAAACGGTTGAGCAAAGTGTGACTCAAATTTTAGAACAGCAAATACAAGGGATTGACCACTTACTCTATTTTAGTTCATCAAGTGATTCATCGGGACGTAGCCGAATTACCATTAGTTTTGATAATGGAACCAACCCAGACACTGCTCAGGTCCAAGTCCAAAACAGTATTAGCGGTGTCATACGCCGTTTACCCGATGAAGTTCAGCGCCAAGGTGTGACAGTCAGTAAGTCACTAGGTGATACTTTTATGGTAATTGGTTTATATGACTCGACAGGTAAAACGGGAAATATTGAGCTATCAGACTATTTAACTACGCACGTGGTAGATAACCTGAACCGTATTGAAGGGGTGGGTGAAACTGATGTATTTGGTTCGCAATATGCGATGCGTATCTGGTTAAATCCAGACAAGTTAAAACAATATAATTTAATGCCAAGTGATGTGGCCAACGCAATCACTGCCCAAAACACCCAAGTTGCGGCTGGTGCAATCGGTGATTTACCAGTCATTGATGGACAATATTTAAATACAAAAGTGACGGCTGGTTCTCGATTAAAAACAGTTGAGGACTTTAAAAATATTGTTGTAAAGTCGAATAAAACGGCGAGTTATGTTTACTTAAAAGATATTGCTAGAGTAGAGCTTGGTGCAGAGAACTACCAGTCCTTTAATACGATTAATGGTTATCCTGCGGCAGGTTTAGGTATTTCGTTATCTTCTGGTGCAAATGCAATTCAGACCTCTAAGCTCATTCATCAAACCTTAGATCAGCTCGCAACTAAATTACCAGCTGGCTATAAGATCGTTTATCCACGAGATAATACGCCGTTTGTTCAAGAGTCAATTAAGGAAGTTGTTAAGACCCTTGTAGAAGCGATTATTCTGGTTATTTTGGTCATGTTCCTATTTTTACAAAGCTGGCGCGCCACTCTTATTCCGAGTATTACTGTGCCAGTTGTTATTCTAGGGACTTTTGCGGTCTTATATGTGCTCGGGTTTAGTATTAACACATTGACATTATTTGCATTGGTACTCGCCATAGGTTTGTTGGTTGATGATGCAATTGTGGTTGTTGAAAACGTTGAAAGGCTCATGCATGAACAGCACTTAAGCCCTAAAGAAGCTGCGATTGAGTCAATGGGTGAAATTAGTGGGGCCTTGGTTGGGATTACTTTGGTTTTAACCGCAGTTTTTATTCCAATGTCTTTTTTAGGTGGCTCAATTGGGGTGATTTACCGCCAGTTTTCCATTACTTTAGTTGCCGCTATGGCACTATCGCTGGTTGTTGCACTTGTATTAACCCCCGCCTTATGTGCATTAATTTTAAAACCGAACTCTGAACCTAAGCGTTGGGCAATTTGGTTTAACCAAAAAATTGATCAACTTAAGAATAAATATATCAAGCTTGTTCAGACGAGTATTGATTACAGTAAATCAGTTATTGTGATTTTTGTTGCGCTCATAGCAGTTTTTACGCTGTTCTATAGTGGTTTAAAAAGTGGATTTATTCCTAAAGAAGACCAAGGTATTTTAAGCGTTCAAATTAAATTGGTAGATAGTGCTCCAATTTCTGAAAGTCAGAAAATCGGTGAGCAAGTACGCCAATACTTTCTGAAACAAGAAGATAAAAATGTTGATTTGGTTCTAATTCGTTACGGTCGAAATAATGCTGGTACCGGACAAAATTTAGCACAAGGCTTTGTTGCTTTAAAACCTTGGGATGTCCGTACTGCAAAAGAAAACTCCGCTGACGCTATACAAAAGCGTGCAATGAAATATTTTAGTCGTTTAAATAATGCTCAAATTAATGTGACCTTACCACCTTCAGTAAATGGTTTAGGCCAAACGGATGGTCTAGATTTTTGGATTCAGGACTTAAATGGTCAAGGTCAAAACTTCTTAGATGGGATGTTCCGACAGTTACAAACTCAAAGTAAAAACTATTCAACTTTCGAAAATTTTGATAAGCAGTCTACCAATAGTAAAGCGAATCTGAATATCAAGATTGATCAGAAACAGGCTTTGGCAAATAGTTTGGAACTCTCAGCAATTAATAATACGTTATCGAGTGCATGGGGTGGAACTTACGTAAATGACTTTATTGATCGGGGCCGTATTAAACGCGTCATGATTCAAGGTGATGCCCAGTTTAGATCTAAACCTGAAGATTTATATAATTGGTCTGTGCGTAATAGCCAAAATGAAATGGTGCCTTTTAGCTCATTTGCAAACTTTAGCTGGGGCGGGGCACCGGAAATTGTGAAACGCTATATGGGATATAGTGCTTTACAGCTACAGGCAGATGTTGCGAGTGGTAGCAGTTCTGGTCAAGCCATGAAGGATGTTGAACAACTCGTAAATCAACAAAAAGATATAGGTTTAGCTTGGACAGGCTTGTCTTTTGAAGAGCAGAAGTCGACGAATCAGGCTGTATGGTTATATCTGATTTCGGCTGGTTTTATTTTCTTATGTTTAGCTGCTTTGTATGAAAGCTTAAGTATTCCTGCTGCTGTAATGACTTCTATTCCGCTAGGTGTAGGAGGAAGTGTCATTTTCTCTTATATCTTTGGTTTACCAAATGACGTGTATTTCCAAATTGCACTTTTAACTACGATTGGGTTGTCATGTAAAAACGCAATTTTAATTGTTGAGTTCGCTGCATTAGCTCAAGAGAAAGGAAAGAATGCTATTCAGGCTGCTCTAGAAGGCGCGAGCTTGCGTTTAAGACCGATTTTAATGACTTCTTTAGCCTTTGGTGCTGGTGTGATTCCACTTGTGTTTGCACAGGGTGCTGGTGCGGTGAGCCGTCAAGAAATTGGTATTAGTATTTTAGGTGGTGTGATGTTTGGTACTGTGCTGGTTTTATTCTTTATTCCAGTTATGTACGTGTTATTACGCTCACTGTTTAAATCGAAAGCTTCGAGTTAAAAGCAAACAATTTAAAATCAGGCATTAAATCAAGTATATTAAGTTTAACTTCTCTTCATATATTTGATTTAGATGCCTCAAGAAAAAAACTAACACAGCAACAGGTCATCGCATTAGAACGAGATCTGGCTAAATTCGCAACCATGATGGATAGCGCAGTCCGTATTCCTTTTACAAAGCAGGGTATTGGGGCCGATGCGGCCCTAAGCACCATTCCTATTGCGGGTGATGTAGCGGGTTTTGTCCTGACTTGCTATGCCATATATAAAGCCAAGCAAATTGGTGTACCGCAGCATAAGCTCACTCCCGTTATAAAATTGGCTGTAGTCGATGCTGTAGTGGGTTGTGTGCCAGTTGCTGGGACTATTTTCGATATTTTTATACGTCCTAGCAGAAAAGCGTTAGACGTCGTCCATACCCACATTCGTGAAGAATATGCGATTCAAAGTGATATGCATGTTGTTCATCCGTATTTACATGAAAAGCTTGAAAAGAAGCAGCAGCAGTCAGCCTTCTGGCGTAACCCTGTTGTGAGTTGGCTATGGCTACATATACCCGATTTATTGGGGGTGTTTGTGCTTATTTTGATTGGTTTTGCAATGTGGTGGGGAATCAGTTTTCTTTGGGGAGTTGCCCATTCAGCCTAATAAAAAAGCCTCCAACTGGAGGCTTTTCATTCACTGTGTTATGGGCAATCTAACTGATGTAGCGCTGCAACACGCTGTTCGATCGAAGGGTGAGTTTGGAACAATGCAGCCAAGCTAAAGCCTTGTTCTTTACCTTCCGCAATAGCGAACGCTTTCATTTCTTTTGGCATTTGGTCAGGTAACTCTGTTTCTGCCTGTAAACGTAATAAAGCAGAAATCATTGCTTGTTTACCAGCTAAACGTGCACCTGCTTCATCAGCACGGTATTCACGGTAGCGAGAGAACCACATCACAATAGCAGAAGCTAGGATACCGAACACGATATCTAAAACCATCGTAATGAGGAAATAACCCATACCAGGTGCTTCATTGTCTTGACGACCAAAAACATTACGGTCGATAAAGTCACCTACTACGCGAGCAAAGAACATAACAAAGGCGTTTACAACACCTTGGATGAGTGCCAATGTGACCATGTCACCATTTGCAACGTGACCAATCTCGTGCGCAAGCACTGCACGTAGCTCATCTTTGTTCATACGCTCAAGTAGACCGCTTGAAACGGCAACTAAGGCATCATTTTTATTCCAGCCTGTTGCGAAGGCATTAGACTGATATGAAGGAAAGATACCAACCTCTGGCATATTAATACCAGCACGTTGAGAAAGTTCAGCGACTGTTTGCAATAACCAGCTTTCAGCTTGGTTACGAGGAGCATTTGGGTCAATCAGTTCTGTACCAGTAGTTTTTTTAGCCATCCATTTGGACATAAATAGAGAGACTAACGAGCCCACCATACCAAACACAAAACAGATGACTAAAAGGTTGCCTAGATTCAAGCCACCCGCGCCATGGTAACTACCGACACCGAAGAGTGACAAAATAATGCCAGCTACAACCAGTACCGCGAGGTTGGTAAGCAAAAACAAACCAATCCGCATCATTGAGAAAATCCTCTTATAAATAAAATATTATCTGATTTATAAATTATAAATCACTCAGCTAATATGCGGCGCTTAGGGGAAAAATTCAAGAAAAAAATAAGGAATCAATACATTCTTTAGTGGATAAGAATGTATTTAAATTAAACAAGTTATTTATACAGCCCATCTAAACACAGAGGTATGGGTAATAGATCATTACAATTTTTAGACAATCAGCCTCGTTAAAAGATTAACTGCGATGTATGAGTTGTTTCAATTTACTCGATTCTAATATGCGCAATTGCTGTTGCGTTATTGGTGACATAAGTTCCTGTAGGTGCGTCGGTATAGGTACCATCAGCCAAAGTCACAATTTGGCGTGCAGAAGAATATTTAACAGGTTTAGCCGATACTTGTTGCGTTGTGGCGGCTTGAGGTGGCTCTGGGCGACTTACAGTCTGGGTAGAAATATTTGAGTTCGTAAAAGATGAAAGGCTTACCCCAGAAGAATATAAGTTCTGATATCGACTGGTTACTCGGCGAACATAATCTTGGGTTTCACGAAATGGGGGAATACCACCGTATTTATCAACGTTGCCTTCACCAGCATTATAGGCTGCGAGTGCCATTTGCGTATTGCCATTAAAACGCTTGAGCAACCAGCCTAGATATTTCGCACCAGCAAAGATATTTTGCTGAGGATCATAAGCGTTAGAAACGTTAAAGCGACGGGCAGTGGCTGGCATGAGTTGCATTAGGCCTTGGGCACCGACTGGAGAGTGGGCATTTACATTGAAACCCGATTCGGTATGCATGACTGCTTTAATTAAACCTTCAGATACACCGTGCTGTTGTGCTGCCTGCTTAATAATATGGTCAAACGCATTTTTATTTTTGCTATAGCTCGGTAGAACAGAAGCTTCTGAAGCGCCCCAGTTTGTATAACTATGAATATTACTATCAGGATAGTAAGTCACTTTTACTTTCTTGAGTGAATTATCATAGCTTTTACGGTTGGTCAGTAAAGTACTGCCATTTTTGTCTTGGTAAACGTACATCTGACCCGCAAAGGTCGACGTTACACCGACCGAAAAAGTGGTCATCCCCAGCAAACAAGAAAAAAGATATTGAACCGAATTTTTCATTTTATATTATTCACAATTTTAAGGTATTCGAGACTTGTCAAAGAGTTTATCAAAAAATATTAAAGAAAGAAGTTTTGTGTAATTTTTTTATTTTCGCTGTTTTAAAAAATCAAGCTGTTTTGTTCGAATGATCATCAAAAAAAATTAAAAAAAATTTTTAAAATGATTCTATTGACTTGAATAACTATTTGAAAATTAAAGGTAAAAATGATTGGTTAAAAAATGATCAATTTAAATAAAACCCTTAACAGAAGGTGAAAACAGTTTGTCAAGCACGAAGAAATCCACAATTTTATCCACAGGTTTTGTGGAAAACTGTGGAAAAGTCCAAAAAGTAAGCATTTTGCGCAAAAAATGAACTCACCGGTCAAAATGGAGCACGGCTTTTGCATCATGCCCGAGCATTATGACGACTTCAAGAATTGAAACTATTCTTTTGATGCGATTCCCGTCCGAATCATATAAAATTGCGCGGTATTTTTATTTATGGGTATATCTCGTCTATGTACGCGCCAGTTGAGTCCAACGAAGGATTTAATTTTAAGCCTGAACTTCCAACAAGCTCGGTTTATTATCGTTTGCTTAAGAAGCTTCGCCGTCAAGTTGGGCATGCCATTCGTGACTTCAATATGATTGAAGATGGTGACAAGGTCATGGTGTGTGTGTCTGGTGGTAAAGACAGTTATACCTTGCTCGACATTTTGTTGCAGTTCAAACGTGTTGCACCGATCAATTTTGACATTGTTGCGGTTAACCTTGACCAAAAGCAGCCGGGTTTTCCAGAAGATGTCTTACCACGTTATATGGAAGAAAATAACATTCCATATTACATTTTGGAAAAAGACACTTATACCATTACCAAGCGTTTAACACCTGAAGGTAAAACATACTGTGCAGTGTGTTCACGTTTGCGCCGTGGTTCGCTATACGGCTTCGCTCAAGAAATTGGTGCCACCAAAGTTGCGCTAGGCCATCACCGTGATGACATCATTGCAACTTTCTTCTTGAACTTATTCCATGGCGGTAGCTTAAAGGCAATGCCACCTAAGCTTTTATCGTCAGATAAGAAAAATATTTTGATTCGTCCTTTGGCCTATGTTGAAGAAAAAGACATTATCAAATATGCCGAATTACGTAAGTTCCCAATTATTCCGTGTAACCTTTGTGGTTCACAAGAGAACTTACAACGTGCCATGCTTAATGAAATGCTACGTGAGTGGGATAAGCAATATCCGAAACGCTTACACAGTATTTTTGGTGCTTTACAAAACGTTTCTCCGTCTCAGTTAGCTGACCGTGAGTTGTTTGATTTTGAAGCGCTGGATTCTCAGCGTGAGATCGATTTTAAAGACCCTGAAGAACTTAAAAATCGTTTAGATGTAGTGAATTTAAGTTTCGCTGCTGAATAAAATATTTAAACAAGTCAATTAAAGGCACTTTATAAACAAGTGCCTTTAATGTATCAAAACACTAAAAAATGAATGTTCCGTACAAAAAGTCATAGCCCAACCTTAAAATTACATGCTATAACAACGCACAAGCAGAAGTGCTTCATATGATGTTGTCTGGATAGACAACTAACTAGAGAAATTGAACAAATAAATTTGAGGAAGAATCATGCCTGCATTTTTAACTGATGATTGGTTTGCGACTGTCGAAAAATTAACTGCTGAAGCAGGTGATCTTAATTTGCCACCAGCTCTTGCGAATTTGGCAATTAATTTAGTAGTTACAGATGCTTCTGGAAATACCGAATTAGCTTTAGATGGGGGTAAAATCCAAAAAGGTTTGTCTTCAAATGCCAAAACAACTTTAAATATGGATGCTGAAACTTTACGTAAAGTATTCTTAGAGTTTGATATGGCTGCAGCTATGCAAGCATTTATGACTGGTAAAATTAAAGTTCAAGGCGATATGTCTCAGTTAATGGCTTTGCAAACAGCTAAACCAAGCCAAGAACAAAAAGATTTGTTCAAAAAAGTATTAGAACAAACAACAGCTTAAGTTAAAAAGAATTCAAATAAAAAGCTTACCCCAAGAGGTAAGCTTTTTATTTGTACAAACACTGAATTTATCAACTTTTAAATAATAAAAATTAGATATTGATTCGAGGTTGTGCCGTTTTAATATGCTCAAGATAAGCACGAATACGGGTCACATACTGTACCGCTTGTTTGTACCGACCATTTCGCATTTGATTACGCTGTAAGTACTCATAGAGGTTAACCCACTGGTTTGGATCTTTTCCTTGAGTCTGTAAGCGTTTCTGGATTTGGTTGACTGCACCCGGACCCATATTGTAAGCCACAAGGGCATACCAGTTACGATCTGGGAAAGGAATATCATCATACTCACTTAACATGAGATCATAATATTTCGCACCGCCCTGAATGCTTTGCGCTGGATCGCTACGGTTACTTACACCCATTGCCCGAGCTGTACTGTTGGTTAACATCATTAATCCACGTACGCCTGTTGGTGAAACAGACTCTGGCTTGAGATATGACTCTTGATAGCTCATTGCTGCAAGCAAATGCCAATCTAAATCATACTTCGCTGCGCTTTGTTTGAAGCTAGCTTTGTAAATGGGCAGACGTGTACTTAAATCACGTTGAATCGTAGACCAAGACTCAGGTTTTACAACGTTACGGTTATAAAATGAAGCCAGTTGTTGAGTCAGACCATTTTGCTTGCTTTGACAAACAAAACCACTGGCAGTTTGTGTAAGAGGATCATCTGCTTGTTTAAACACCCAGCTTAAATCAGGATTTAATCCATTTTTTTGCAAATTTACGATATCACCACAACTTGCAGAAAAAGACATTAAACCTTTGCTCTCGATTGAGCTTAAGCCTGCGGTCGTCATGGCAAGATTTGCTTTACCTTGCTGGACCCATTTGAGTGCAGTAGCATTATCTGCAACGATTTTGAAGTCCAATTTTACATTTAAGCTTTGTGCATAGTTACGAGCGAGGTCATAACCAAAGCCATGCAAAAATTGATCTTCTTTAAAAACAGTAGTCGGGCTTTCTACAGCAACTACAGTTAATGTGTTTGTGTTAACTACAGTATTATACTGTAGGGTTTTTCCTGCATTAATACTATGAAAGGGAAAAAACATAGTGCTGAGTGCAAGGACTTTCAATGGGAGAGAAGAAAATAAAGAGTTAAGGCAAAGCCTCGACCCAGAACTTGAATTACTGTGCATGTTGTCTCCGCTACAGATAATTTATGCCCTAAAAGCCAGACAAAAAGCTGCCATAACTTCTAAAAGTTGATAAATTCAATAAGGGGTGGGCAGTCATGACGTCATTCAAAATGACATGAAATGAAAAAAACAGACTGTGTAGAAAATCTACATAGTTTTAGATTAGGTTAAAAAATACTCAACATTTAAGATGCGCGCATCATAATATTCAAAAAAAAATTTGTCAAATTTTGAACAATTAAATATCGGATATATCAACATAACACCATGAATTTATTAAGGAAGAAAATTTATACACTTATGGTGTGAGAAAATCGGGTATGAAATGCTACATTTTGTAGCCATCATGTTATTACAACGTGAAATTTGATTTATATACTAGGTAACTGATATAGCTTAAATAACTGAAAAAATAAAATAATTTAGTGATTTTTAGTTCTATTTAATTTGTTTACATTTAAATTAAAGCTAAAAGATACCATTAGAAAAAGTATCTTTTAGCTAAAGTAATAACTTTATCAGTTATATCTTATTAAATCTTCCATAGCATTACACCGGTCTGATAACCTGCTCCTAAAGACCAAAAAACAATAATATCACCTTTATTTATAAGTGATTTTTCTAACCGTTTTTTGTAGGCAATAAAAAAACTACTTACTCCTGTATATCCATATTGATCTCCAATGTATTCAATTTTTTCAGAGGGAATATTGATTTTATCTTGAAGAATATCAATATTCGACTTCGTAAATTGGGATAGTAAAAAACAAGATATATCTTCAATGTTTAAATTATTTTTCTTCAATAATTTATCTAGTGCATCTGCCGCGAATTCCACACTTTCCAAACCAGTAAATGGTGCCCAATGAATTTTTTGTTCCTTACTGTGATAATTCGTTAGGCCATGAGGAGGAAAAACAATAGTTTTACAAAAACTACTATCTGTTTGGTACATCCTGTCAATAATGCCCGAATCATCGGTATTTTTTTCTAGTATTATTGCTGCTGCTGCATCTCCGACAATTGTTGAAGGAATCACCTGTTTTTCATCTCCAAGCATTGTTAGATGATCAGACCCAATCACCAGTGCGCCTTTATAACTCTCTTTTGATGCGAGCAAAACGGATGCTTGTTCAAGAGCAACGAACATTCCTAAACAATTAGCATTTATATCAAAGCATATACAGTCAGTTTTAATATTTAATTCTGAATGAATCAGTAAAGCATTAGTTGGAGATAGATATTCTAATGTTGTAGAAGAAAATATAATAATATCAATGCTGTCATGTGAAATGTTATAATCTTTTAATAATTGTTTTGATGCATTAACTGCCATTGTGAGCGCATTTTCTTCATCATTAATAATGACATGTCTTTTATTTCTTCCTACTTTTTCAAAAATTCTATTTAAACTGTCTTTATCTTCAAATTTATTTAAAAAATATTCATTATTTCTAATTGTTCTTGGATGATAAGTAGATATTGCAGAAATTTTTATACCTTTCATGATTAATAATCTCTTTTTATATAAAAATATAATTGTGTTTTAATTTTGATCAATTATCGATGGCATTTTATCTACTTTTTTTAAATTTAATGATTTCTAATTTTATATAAAGTAATATGTATAAATTTGGATGTTAATATATTTTTAATATTATAATTGGGATTGTAATAAAAAATAAACTGAATACTCTGAATTAATTACTGATAACTTATTTTTGTTATGTACCAAATCATTTTACCTTTAGGTGTTTGAACTTGTATTTCATCATCTACGGCTTTACCTAAACAAGCTTTTGCCATAGGTGACTGCAAAGAAATATAGTCTTTGCGACCATAAATTTCTTCATCGCCGACAATACGGAATTTAGTAGTTTCGCCTTCATCATTTTCTAACTCAACCCAAGCTCCAAAATAGGCTTTACCATCTTGTTCCGGCCGATATTCTACTTTTTGGGCAACTTCAAAAAGTTTGGTGAGGTATCTAATCCTACGATCAATTTCACGTAGCTTTCTTTTGTTGTAGTGATAATCTGCATTTTCTGAGCGATCGCCAAGACTGGCTGCCCATGACACAATTTTGGTAATTTCGGGGCGTTCTTTTCTTACAAGATCATTTAGCTCATCTTGCAATCGTTGATAGCCTTCAGCCGTTAATAGTTTGCGGTTCGTCATATAGCTCAAACTTTCTTCATATAGATAGTTTCGTTAGAAACCACATCAGGAATTTAAAACTTATCTGTAATTGAAAAGGGGAGAATACCCTGAGTAAAGCGTAAAGCTTTTTTATCTTTGTGACTATGTTATCAAAAAGATAGACCAGTATCATATAGTTATGTGAAGCATGAAGGATAGTTAAAGACAATTAACACTTCCCAAATAAAAATAAGTTTAGGCATAAAAGTAGTAAGAGGTAGATAAAAACTCAAAATTAAAGGTTTTTTGTTTTTATTTTGAGCGTTCAGATAAAAACTTAAATAAAAAGGTTTGCCAAGTTGGCTTTTTATTTATATTATAGCGCTCGTTGGAAGCGTGGCAGAGCGGTTTAATGCACCGGTCTTGAAAACCGACGAGGGTGTGAGTCCTCCGTGAGTTCGAATCTCACCGCTTCCGCCAAAATTCTGAATAAGCCCTTGTTTTTACAAGGGCTTATTTTTTATCTATGCTTTTACCCCTCAAAATACCCCACATCAAAATGTAGATGCATTAATCCTTGTTGATACATTATTAGACTGATATAGAAATGCGTATGCTCTTCTGAGTGCGGTCTTAAACTCTTACCCCTACGTCAAACTCTCTCTTCGTAATGCTCTTTTTTGAGTAGGTTGGATAGTACCTTTAAATCCATGTTTGTATAAAATTTATATCGCGGATCTAAATTCCTCTAATGCTGAGGGAATTTCAAAAGTCACGTTGTTGAATCACAAATTCATTTTTCTGCTCATTCTAAGCAATTACACCATCTATGGAAGGCATTGTCGCGTCTCATGGGTAGGAGAAGCTGTGTTACTGCATCAGACCTGTTATTAAAAATCTATTTCCATGAAACCATATTTTATTATTTGGAATAATAGCTTTAAATTATTGGATTTGATTTGTAATTTCATTGGATTTGACTTGCAAATTTCTTGGAATTTTAATCATTATTTTTGGTGGGTTTGGGTCTGGTCGCTTTTAAATACGTTGCTTATACTATTATAGTAGGTGTTTATGCATGTACTTTTTAAAGACTAGCATGTTTTATTTTACAGATGAGTTAATTGTATTGAATGAATAGGTGGGTGATGTGCATACTGACAGGCCAAAACACGCTGATAATCAACCTGTAAGTTACGATTCAGGTGTGAATGTGATTAGCAACGAAGATATTTTCCGTCTCTTGAAAAAAAGACATGACCACAGATGGGCAAGATATAAAGGTTGTGGCAACGAGATTTATGAGGGCATCTTTTACGAGACAATATGTCTATTGGAAAATCTGGAACGTCAGCTTGGTTTGGTTTACAACAGAGCCTATCCTACACGGGATGATTTTTTGATTGCGCTAGAACATGGTGATCAACAAAGATTAAATCAGATCATAAAGTTCTATGAAGAGTTGCGTGTTGAGCGTGACCTAATTAAATATGCGCAGCAAACGCACTTTTTTAGTAAGAATGTACAAGCCTATATTGCGTACCTTAAGAGGTATCCTGATTCTCATTTTTGGAAAAAGGGGGGTGGGTGGCAAGTTAAAACATTTCCCCATGAAGCTATTTTTGATTTCTTCGAGATATATTTGGGTAGATTACATGTAGGGCAGATTGAGCCAACAACTTCGACTACGGGGCTGGTAATAGAAAATCCGTCTGAGTCAGATGAAATAAGCCAACAACAAAAACTTGCTGAATCGGAAAATATTGAAAAGACTGATCGTGTAGCAGTAGCACCTCTTACTGAAAGGTTAACTCAGGATGTTTATAAGCAATTTGATGAAGGGCTAAGACAATTTAACGAGTTTCTAGCAAGACACAAGTCTTTACGTGTGATGTGTTTTGAGATCACCTTGACGCCACAAGAGGCTACAATTGGGGAAAAGTGGCGTGCTTTGGATAGGAAGCGAAGCGAATTATCAGGCTGTTTTAACCTATTGATAGAAAGGTATGGGTTGCTTGCTAAGTATTCGCGTATTGAGATGGGAATCAATTCAAGCCTAGTTTTGCAGTGGGTACTATTGTTTAAAGGTCATGATCCTTTGGATACAGGAAGGGTGCGAGCTAGTATTCAACAAGAATTAGAATTACAGATGGCTGGTCATTCTTATTGGAATACTCAGCCATTTAAAGTTGGTGTACAAGATTTGGGGTGTTTGTTTCATTCATTGGATTCTGAATACAAAGATGTCATTAAGGCGCGTTCTAAGTCAGAAAGAAAGGCATTTGAATATTGGGTACTTGGCTACTTATATTGTGTTGATTATTTCCTTAAGCCTAATCTCTTATGCATAGCTGATAGTCCTTATGTGGATAGGCATTATGAATATTCTGTTTTTTTTAGAGAAGGACCTTCTGTTAATAATCAGAGTGTCAGTCATCGGCGACATCAGACCAAAACGGACATTGAAGGAATTGATGATTTTATTGATTTGGACTTCAGTGCTGAAAGTAAGCAGATTTGGAAAAACTATAACTTACCGGAACAGGCCAAGGACGACTTAAAGTTGTTAGCCTTACTTTATTCACAATATAAAAAGAAGATGCCTATAGAGTGGAGAGAGAAAGAGAACTTTGTTCAGTTATTAGTGTCTATTGAGCATTTCATGCGATTGATCCAGCACAACCCAGTTCAGGCATTGATTGAAGAATATTTGCCACAAAGTCAGATTGAAAAATCTCCATTGAAATGTTTATCACAGCAAGCAAAACAGTATTTGCATATTGGAAAGCAGTTAAAGCAACTTGGTCTTAGCTTAAAAGAACAAATAGCAGACCTAGCTTTTGTTGGATGGCGAGTAAGACTTTTTCTACAACTGTTTATAAAGAATCCATGGGGTTTTCAAATCAATAGGGATGGAATAGCTGATTTGAAATCTTGCCTAGACCGTTTCAAAGATTTAGAGCATTACCGAGTTGGTGGTCTAAAAGAAAGGTCATCCTTTTATGAAATTGAAAAAGAGGACGCTGTCAGTGTCAAACGCAATCAAGCTAAAGCAAAGGACTATTTAAACAAAGCAATCATCCAAGATGTGTTTGCTTTTCGGTTGGTGTTTTCCTATCATCCGAATAAAGCATTTACCGCAGAGGACAACATTACTGCATTTAATACGTTGCTCACGGATTTTTTAAAAAATCTGAAGCGTACCAGAAAAATAAGTGGCGAGAGTCTAGTTGCTTACATTGGTACACGCATATTTATAGACAAAGTGTTGAATGCTGATATTACATTGATTTTTAGTGCCCAGACCTTATCCGATTATGATGAACAAAAAAATAAAGAATGCATTAAGCAAACTAGAGCAAAAGTAATTGAATACTGGCGGAAGTACCTTTCCATAAAAGAGTTGAAGATCGATGAAAGAAAAAAAGCATCAACGGTACAACAATTATATCTTAAAGTGTTTAAAGATGAGAATCTCAGAGTTAGTCAAAGGGATATGATTACATCATTACCTAGATCGGCAGATTTGATACACATCAAGCATCACGACAGTAAAACATTACGATCTTTCAAATCTGAGCTTGCTGATTTTTATTCGGGGCATGGACTATTGTGCAAATGGAAATCAGACATACTAGAGAATCTTACCTCGAGTGACGAAGGCCATAGGAGTAGAAGCATGGATCAGTTTTTGAAAGGGCATGTGACTTCTAAAAAAAGTAAGCCTTTAAAACCTAAACAGGCAACTACTTTAGCTCAGTCAAAGATTGAAGAAGCTACGAGTATTGATGAAGAACAGGTTGATAACAAGGAACAAGTTGTTTCCATGGAAGAATTGAGATCTAAATTCACTCAACAGGTTCTTGATACATTAGAGAACACTAATTATGACATCTTAGAAAGAAATGAAGAGGGAAAATAGTATTGAGCCTGAAACTGAAATCTTGATATTAATTTACAGAACTCCCTGATTATTCGAGCGAAATCAGCTCAGTCTAATCATTGAGGAGAGTTCAGAATGAATACATTTGTTGGTGAAACCTTTACCATGCATCAAATTATCAGTTTAAAGCAAGTTGTGTTCTTTACAGGTATTAGCCGAGCCACTATTTACAAACTTATAAACTCTAAAATGAACTGTTATGACCCTACGTTTCCAAAGCCAGTACATTTAACAACTGGTCGGGTTGGTTGGTCTGCTTTAGAAGTCCATCAGTGGATTGAGAGCAAGTTGAAGAATCGCTGAAGATATGGGAGCTTAGGCTCCCTTAATTTTTATGCTCTTCAAGCTATATTTAATAAGCTTGTTTCGTCTCTCATATTCATACAACGTATATTTTAGCATCGGATAACTTGACATGAAGTAAGCAACTCATCATAGAGGAAAAGCTACCACTACATCATTTATGGGTATATGAACATATCGATCATATCGGGAAAAATCATATTGCATATATCTGGTATAGATTAGGTGTAATGACTTAGTTAATACCACCAATACATTCTAGTTAATACATACCAACATATTTAATATCCAATCTCTAAATCATAGCCTATATCCATAACCCTATTATCTATCTACTTAAAACCTATCAACCTCTCACCTTATTAAATAACCATATCACTTCACCATGATCTTAAAACCTTTAGGTAATTAATAACACCATAGCCACTTCATGTAGTCCTAAATAACTACAGGTAAGTGAACATGAACGTAAGCCTAAACCAAAATGAAATCAATGAAGCATCATTACTGATCGAAATTGAAAGATTTGTCTTAACCAGTCTTGACGCTTCAAAACAGCCAAGATCATTTTATGAAACCTTCACAGACCTTCTCGTAGACTTTGATCAAGTTTATAACCCTGACTTTAGCTATACCTGTTTAATCGATCTCTTTTGTTGTTTGCTCCATGACTACGACCTGCAATATGAAACTTCATCATCACTTTGCAAACGCTTGAAGCGAACAACCTTTAAAGACTGGCAAGCTTATTTCAATCAAGCTAGAGCCGATCACCTGAATGAATTACGCCAACATCGTCATAACGAAAAATTAAATGCTGCCAAGCTTGATAACCGACTTAAAGAAATATTGAAAAGCTATTCTGCTGTGCTGGTGGTACGGGTGGATTTATCCTATGCAGTAAGCCCAGATATTGAACAGGTGGATAATGATTTAGAAACGCTTCGGAGAAAGATCAAGCGATCTGAATATGGAGATGTATTGTTACTGGTATGGGCTTTAGAGCAGGGAGAAAAGAAAGGATACCATTGCCATGTTGCATTGATCTTTAATGAGCGTAAGCGCACGAGTGCATGGAGTATTGCTAAGGCTGTGGGGGAGTTGTGGGAAGATGTTACAGGGGATGATGGAAGTTACTTTAATTGCCATGATCGTAGGTACTTAAAGCAATATGAGGAGCAAGATACTTTAGGGGTTGGCATTATCTATAGCGAGGTTGATTATCAAGTACAAAAAATGTGTTCAACCTTGTCCTATTTAGCACGACCTGAGAAAGAGCAATACCTCCGAGTAAAAACAACGAGGAAGATGCGTACCTTTGGCATGTCACAGCGTTAATTGGAATCCTGCACAGATATGTACCATCTAGATGAGAAACATCTTCTCTTCAATGAGTTTGTTAGATAGTGATTATCTCTAAGGCTAGGTCAAGCATAGGACTTGGCTTAACCTTGTAGTTCTAGAACTCTTCAATTTAGTTTTTTTATACCTAAAACCCGTCTCTTATGTAACACCCCATAAGTTAAATATAGGAGTCATAACCATGTCGAAATTGAATGAATTAGAAAGTAATTTTATTCAGTTAAAGAGTTATATTAAAGAGTTTGAAGATGATTTAGACGCGCAACTAATTCAACTAAAGCAATGTTCTGTAGAGTTTACAGAGGATTTGCTAGGGCTAGCTCATTTGTTGTATAAATCAAATACCAAATATGGAGATGTTTGGGTAGAAGCGAAATTGTCTGTTCTAGAACGGTTTGTTGAAGCTATAAGTGAGCGGATTATGTTTATAACTGCTTCGTATGCGAAGACAAAAATGGCTGGTTTTTTACCTTGTTTTGAAACTTTACTTAGCATAACTTCAATCGTAGGTAAAAATATATCTAACCTTAAAGAAAAACTTAAACTTTAAATCTTATTTGACTATTTTTCACATATATATCATCTGAATGAGAACATGTCGTTTTCAAGGGCTTGCCATATTGGTAAGCCCTTTCTATTTCAGAGGTATATATTATGAACATTACTTGCCCAAACTGCCATTCAGAACATGTCATCCGTGTAGTGCAAAATAACGCTTCACAGGCAGGGAATCAAAGTTTGGCATCGTCAGCTTCGTTTGCCACGATGGGGGCTGCATTATCCAAGAGCTTGCCTATTTCACCTTTAGTGGGGGGAATCGCAGGAGCCGTAGTGGGTGGTTTGCTAGGTTCAATATTTGGTTCTGCTTCAACCTCGTCAGTGCAATCTCATTTCCAGTGTCAGGGTTGTGGACATACTTTCTATTAAAAAGTTTAAAAACTATGCTCTTATAAGTTCATTGCTGACTGGTAAAACTTTACCAGTCTAGTAGTAGTGAACATAGCTTAAAAGATGGATTTGAAATAAATAAAATGGTCAATGGGAAGGCATTCAGTTGTTATACTGTTTTAGCAAAAGATATGAGGCTGTGAAATGAATGCTGGTGAAATTGGAAAAGAAGCGGGACGTATTTTTGAATATAAATTACCCGCGCATTGGATCGCTCGCAGCCAAGAAGATCAAGATGACCATGGTATTGACTATGAGGTTGAAATAAAAGATACGCTGGGTAAGGCTCTCGGCGAAGACAACGTTTTTAAAATCCAAGTAAAAGGAGAGGAGAATTGTTCATATATCAATGATGGGCAATTTGTGTCTCACAGTATTAAGGTTGAAAGACTTAAATACTATTTATCATTCAATATACCAGTAGTATTGGTAGTTGTTGATGTTACTTTGGAAAAGGTGTTCTGGGTATCTATTACCGACAGTGAAAAAATTCGAGAGCAGATAGAAACTACAAGTGATGAGAACAAAAGTGTACATCTGCCTATACAAAATGAGCTCATTCGAAAAGATAATGATTCATTTCTAAAGCTAATCGAAGCAGTCAAGCATTGTTGGGATTATCTGTCTATAAGAGGAATTAAAAAAGCTGTTTCGAACTATTTAGTTGTTAGACCTGATGAAATTGATAAGTGTATTCATGACATTGGTGATGCATTTTTTAAAGCTCATCATGTAAAACTCAATCGACTTCTTCTACAGAAAGAGTTTAAAGCGGTTTATGAGCAAGCTACCCAGATAGTACAGTCACCATTGGTCCCTCCAAAGGATAAATTCGTGGCTTTAGCTTATTATGCTGAAGCGTTCGAGTCTGCTCCATATACAGAAATTAAGCATGAACAAGTCAAAGAGCGTCTAATAATTAAGGAGATGCTAGTTCAAATAGCGAGAGAGGTACGTAATAAGATATATGGAACTACTGCGATAGGTAAGTTGCGTATAGAGTTATTTAGAATCAAGCTGGAGCAACTCCATGCTTTACATTTTTCAAATGCGAATTTTGATAGGAAAAGTATCGAATATATGCTTATAGATGGGCAGACGCATCAATTATATATTGATGTGTGTCGAGAACTTCAGAAGATCATTGTTCTTTGTAATAAGTTAATAAGCCAAAGTCAATTTGATGTACTTGCAATGTTATTTGTTGAGTTAGCTCGATTACTTTATTTATTTAAAACAGTTCATTCTGCGCGTGGTTCAAAACAGTCTATAGAGTTTCTTGAGGAGTGGCTCTCTCAAAGTGTCGAGACGGTTATAGCTTATGTATCTTTATGTGCTGACTACCAGAAGTTAGGAAAGCTTTATTTTTTATATATTAATGAGGTTTATGAAGATCGAACTAAGTTGACTTCAATGAGAGCACTTGTGCTTAAGCACTTTCCAGATGCGAAAGAGATGTTGGATAAAATCGAAGTGCATGTTGAAGAGTTACATGCAGAGCAGGGTTTTTATGAATCAAGTCCTGAAGAACAAAAAGCCTTCTTCAAAAATTTAGCTAAGAGCTTAGGGATGGACCCTGATGATTCGGAAAATAAAGCAGGCCAGTTTGTAAAAATAGGGCTTCAAAACTATGATCCAACTGATGTAATGAAGAATTGTGAAAACTTATTTGTACATTACAACCCTGCGGGCATGATTGCTCAACAGTTAGGAATGCACTCTTTAGGAATGATTACTTTGGTGTGTTTGAAGCATCATTATGCTAGAGGCGGGTGGTCATTAACTGAAGCTTATGATCAAGATAGTGAGCATGATTTCTTGCAGGGATTTAAGCAGCAGCATTGTAATCAATGTAGCGATTGCACGTTGAGACAAAATGATTGGAAGTGGAGCCTAAAGTGGCATCATGAAGAGGCGAGTAATCATAAAGCGCTTTTGGGTAAGTTTAGAGCTTTTTGATATTCAATGATGAAGTCCAATTTTCTGATTCAACAGAATACTTTCATTGACGTGATTAAAAAAATGATTTTCCACCATGGTTGGTCACTTTAAATTGTGTGAAGCGCTTTATGTAAATGCTTAAACGGTGCCTATACTCCAAATACATATGAGCGTTCCACTTACTGATTTAAGTGTTAGTACCATTACCTGATTTGTCACAGAAATAGAACCATTGCCTATTTGGAGCTAATCTTTTGGATTTATGTACTAGAGGACTTTGAAGTATTGTATAGGCAGTATATCGGACATCTTAATTT
This sequence comes from Acinetobacter sp. H1(2024), assembly GCF_046557555.1. NCBI lineage: Bacteria > Pseudomonadati > Pseudomonadota > Gammaproteobacteria > Moraxellales > Moraxellaceae > Acinetobacter > Acinetobacter sp. H1(2024). Next base: position 735,506 of record NZ_JBKGFO010000002.1, on the reverse strand, counting down.
AATGGGCTATCCCGTGATGTGATGATACCTGTTATCTACTTCTCAGTAATCTCCAAAAACGTTTGCATACGGTACTCCTTCTGCAAGTTTATTGGAGTCTTGATTCTATGAGATTTTCATAGTGTTTGAAAGCGGTTAAAGCAACATATAACACTAGGGAGGTTTTACCTCCCATGATGTTTATTTATACCTTATGTTTATGAGCCGAACTTCCAGTCTCCTTGATCTGTGGAAACGACTATTTCAATAATCTTTGCACGACCACAATTGTTCGTATCTACGGACATTGTTTGCCCGAAACCTAGTCGTCTTGGCGTAGTTATTTTTTGGTATAAAGGGCAATTACCACGGTTGACCGTGACATTTGAAACAGAGACATCATCTACCAGTGATTGAACTTTAATGATTGACATGAAAGAGTGGTATGGGTTTTCTTCCACTACAACTTTTACAGGTGAGGTTTCTGGTACATTGGAAGTTGTCTCATTTTGGTTTTGAGAATGATTGCCACGCTCAATGATGTTAAAGCACTCGTCATTTAACGTAGATTCAATATCTTTGGTTTTTTTGTTCCATGAAAGTTGTTGGTTGTCACAGCCATAAACATCATCTGACTGATTGTCTAAGAATCGAATGTTCCATGTGTAAAGAAAAAGATCAGGAGATTGCTGGCGTAGGAATCTGACATTATCAACCGTAAAGGCCGTATAACTATCAGGATATTTTTGATCAAGTAGGTACTGTAAAGTTTCTTTACCATAGGTGGCAATGTCATTTTTGCCTTGTTCAATGAACTGTTGTGAATCAGTTGAATTGGCTTTAACTGTTTCAGTTTGAGCAGTATTTGAAGAGGCTTTTTCTGTCGATTCATTTTTAGTGCAAGCTTGCATTAAACAACTTACAAGCAAAGTAAGAATGATTTTATTATTCATGGTGTTTCCTAAAATGTGTACTTCCATTAAATGAAGAAGTGATGGTTGTTATTGATGTGTCATGGAATGGCTTGATTACTTATGCTTTGGGTGATTCGCCATATTGATTTGCTGATGGATTACCTTCTTGGGCAGCCCAAAACAGCAGTAGTAGAACGCCTACAATGGGTACTAAGGCAATTAACATCCACCAACCGGAACGATCAATGTCATGTAGCCGTCTTACATTGACAGCAATATTCGGAATCAATGTAATTAGCATAGCGAGTGTGGCTAAGTCTTCATTCATGAAGCTTAAAAGTAGGCTTAATAGCACACAGAATAATTCGAAATACCAGAACTCACGTCGTCTTGCACGGCCTTTAAAATCTGCAAATTTTTTAAAGCAGGTAAATATGGCTTGTTGATAGTTGTCTTCACCTTGTTCCCATTTTCTAAAAGCCTCTTTAGCTTTATGTGAACTTTCTTGACTAGCGGGAGCTGTGTATGAAGAGTTACTTTGAGTTGGTGTATTCACTATGGCAGGAATTGGGTTAGTTGTTATTTCAAGATAAACCCCTGTTGCTTGCCCCTCAGCATTTATCTCAAAATCAACTTCATAGCCACGGACAGGTGCTTGAGTTTCTTTCCACTCACTACCTACAAAGCTATAGCGTTTATGATCTTCGCCTGTAATGATCCCAGTATTCGTCTGGATTGAAAAATCAAGAATTCTACCTTTCATTGTTATGTCCTTGTTTTAGGTATTGGATAAATTGATATCGAAGTGAAAGGTACATTCACCTAGATTGGTTTAACCATCACTTCATGTCACAACACCAAACAGCTTTTATTTTCTGTCCAAGCTCTAGAGGGGAATTCCTCTTACCCCACAAAATAAGGAGACTAGTAAGAGCCACAAATCTTTAAACCCCAACGCCTATAACGTATACAGAACATTTTCACAGTGCGTATTTATCCCTACTTCATGACGCATAAGCAGAATAAAAGTTGATTGTGTTGGTGTATAAAAGTTTTGTTATTAGCCGAGTGGTTTATCTTTCAATGGACAGGAGCGTAACGGTTTTTTGCCATTGAATAGATCAGCAAAAGAAAGGAAAGATGTCTTAAAACAGGAATCGAAATTAGTCATGGTAACCACTCCTATATAGATAAGAAGTTCTACCAGACATGATTTAATAATTAATGGTGGCAGAACGAAAGAGGGTTGACAGACTGGCCGAAAAATCCCAGCACGCGCGTACGCGTCCCCCTCTCGTTCCACCGCAGAGGGGGGCACGCAGGGATACACACTAAGAGAATAATCTCTTAGTGTTTTTCGGATCAGCCTGTCAAAGCCGGCTGGCAATGTAGGCCAGCAACGTCATCATAATCTCTGGAAATGATCTCGTCAATTTACTGTGCGGTAAAGTTGCATCGTGTGTCTAAAAAATAATTTAAAAAACTTTCAGATATATACCATCTAAATGAACTCATTCTGATTGAATCCATTTTCAGAAAACTTCCCGTTTTGGCCTGCTCCCCGCAGGCCTTTTTTTATGCAGCAATTCAATTTTTACATCTTAGTTATCGTGAATATAGAGGTTACTTTATGGCACATTTAGTAGAAACAATGGCTTTTGTTGGTCAAACCCCTTGGCATGGTTTAGGGAATCAACTGACACGAAACGAACCTATAGAAGTATGGGCCGAGCAGGCGGGTATGGATTGGCGGATTGAATCATCCAATGTCAGCTATATGGCAAAGAATGAACGTGGGCAAAGCATCATCATGCCGTATGAGGAACAGCGTGTTTTATATCGTTCAGATACCCATGCACCGCTATCCGTTGTAAGTCAACGTTTTCAGGAAGTACAACCTAAAGAGATTTTAGAGTTTTACCGTGATTTGACGGAGCAATCAGGTTTTGAGCTGGAAACAGCGGGTGTACTTAAAGGTGGACGTAAATTTTGGGCATTGGCTCGTACTGGGCAATCGGCAGCCCTGAAAGGCAAGGATGTGAGTAATGGCTATATTTTGTTGGCAACGGCATGTGATGGCACACTCGCAACAACGGCGCAATTTACCTCTATACGTGTGGTGTGTAACAACACTTTGGCAATTGCTTTGAAAGGGCAGAACTCCAATGCGGGAGTCGTGAAAGTTCCACATAGTACCAAGTTCGATGCTGAGAAGATTAAACAGCAGTTGGGGATCTCTGTTCGTGGATGGGATGAACACATGTATGAAATGAAGCAACTGAGCCAGCGTAAAGTGACCCAACAGGAAGCAGCAGCTTATTTCGATGCGGTGTTTAATAACACAACCATGAGTACTACAGATCAGGAGGAAAGTATTATTCAATATTACCTTAAAGCAGCATCCATGGACAAAAAATCAAACTGCAAATCTGAGCCAAATGGTCGAGCGATGTCGAAGGCTATGGAAATATTTAATGGGCAGGGACGAGGAGCAGAATTAAGTTCTGCTAAAGATACAGCATATGGTTTGCTTTGTAGTATCACGGAATTTTGTGATCATGAGCGCCGTGCAATGAGTCGAGATCATCGATTGAACTCCGCATGGTTTGGAATAGGAGCCACGATTAAGCAGAGAGGTTTGGAGCAAGCTTTAAGCATGTTAATTTAATTACTAAATATCAGAAGCTATAGAAAATTAATATAAGGAGACAAAAGTCTCCTTACGTATAAAAAACAATTTTTTTTGGAAAATATTCTTTATAAAAACTTTAGGAAGCTAAGACCTTAAAAAGAATATTTTACTGAAAAATGGTAAGCACGATCTTCTGCAGGGTGAATATGTTTGTCAATGATCCCTTCTCTAGTAGGAGTTAGTGCATTACACTCGGAGGTGATTTGTTCTGTTTTTAAGCAAGATTCATATAGGTATTCAATATCATTTACCTTGCGGTTAAATAGATTCAAGATATCAATTTGCGCTTGAAGATTTTTATTAAATCGATAGGTAGCTTGTAAATTTACTAATGTTGAAGAGCTGGACTTAACACTATTATCTTCAATTAATGGACGTGGACCAAAATACCGCATTCTTACGCCTAAGCTCCATGGCTGTAAAGGAGTGTAGTTAATTCCTGTAGAGGCTGTGGTGTTAATTGCTCCAGGAATATAGTTACCCTCAGAAGCATCATCTTTATAACGTGCTTTTGACCAAGCCATATCAACATCTATAAGCCAATCAGAATTTGGTTTATAGAAATGACTCAATTCGATTCCTTGTCGGCGACTTGGTCGGCTCGCTTCTGTTGTACCAGCATCACCAACAAATACTAATTCAGAATCAGAATCTAACTGCCAGAAGGCGAGTGTTGTTGTTAAATTCGATATCCATTCTCCACGTATTCCTACTTCTAAATTTTTTGTACGGACTAAAGGAGATACGGACTGGATTGGTTCCATGTAACCCTCATCTCTTGGGTCGGGATTTAGATGAATTGTAGTTCCACGGGCATCGTTGCTATGAAAGCCATAGCCATAATTGAGATAATATTCTGTATTTGCCCATGGACCAAAAATAAAACTAATTTTTGGACTTAAAATATGGTCATCTGTTTTGCCTGAGTTGGCAGTTAGATCAGAATGGACATCAAAATTAAAGTAATCTGCTCTTAAGCCAGCAATACTCTTTAGCCAAGGCATCCATTGGGTCTGATTTTGAACCCAAACACCCATAGATAATTCTTTAACATGATCTTCACGAATAGTATTAAAACGTTGACGATTTTCTGTTTGGTATAAGCCTAAGCCATCAATATCGTCATATCTGAATGATGTTCCTATGGTATTGATCATATCTAAATCTAACCATTTGGTATTCCAATTATGATTAATAGAACCACCTAATATTTTTCGGTTTTCTGCTTGTTCAAATTGGTCACCGTGAACTGGATCAACTAAATAGTAAGTAAAATTAGAAAATAGATTAAGTTTTGAATGGACACCGTATAAATTTAATTTAGTTTGATGAATATCGTCACTCGAATTTTTTTCTAAAGAAAAAGCAGTGCGAGTGGTTTTCCCACCATCACTAGGATCGAGGCTGCCATATCTTCCTATTAGGTCAGAGGATACGGCTCTTTGTGCAACTTGATCAGTTGAGTTCCAGTTAGATTTATAATGATTGAACATAAAATTCCAACCATTATTCTGGTTACCTCGACTATATTTGAGTAAATAGTTTTGCTTTTCTAAATCTTCTGGATAATCCCAAGGGCCATCATTGCTCATCCCTTCAAAGGCGCCAAGTAAGGTACCACCAGCAAACTCGGTTGAGCCTGCCGTTAATATTCGACGGTACTCGTTTGAACCCAAAGTCATTTGTATAAATGGCTGTTCAACAGCCGATATTGTTCTTATTTTTGCCGTACCTGCTGATGCAAAATCACCATCCGTAATATTGGTCGCACCTTTATGATAGGTCAAATTGTCGATGAGTTCAGGAATCAAAAAGTTTAAGTCGGTATAACCTTGTCCATGAGCATGGGTAACCATGTTAATAGGAATTCCATCTACTGAGATCGCAAAGTCTGTTCCATGATCTAAGTTAAAACCCCGTAGAAAGTATTGGTTTGCTTTACCATCACCACTATGCTGGGTAACGATAACTCCAGGAATAGTTTCTAATACTTCAGCAGGACGTAATAATGGGCGATTTGCTAAATGTTCTTTTGTTATCGTGCCTTGAGTTGCTGTATTGGTTAGGCCAAATTGATCCAGTTGATCTGCTTTTACATAAATAGGCGCCAGTTGTGGATATATAGTACCCCCAGCATGAACTACATTAAAAATGCTACCTGTAGCGAATAGAGCAGCAGTTAATGTATGAATTTTCATATTGCTATTATCCTAAACTAATATTTTAAGTACTTTATCTAGTTTATTTATAGCCATAAACTAGAGAATCATCATAAGTTACTTTATTATTTTTTATAAGAATATTAGTTATTTTACGTATTTCAGAACTTTCTATTTATAGGGTCCTGCCAAAAATAAAGACCATGCTAATGCATGGTCTTCCTTTAATAAGCTAATTGCAGTAGCAATCTAAATATCATTGCGATAAAAAGTAAGCTGAAGAAACCAATAAGCCAAAGTAAAATAAACCATTGTGATTGAGATAATCTCATCGAATTTCTCCTAATGATAACCCTCATCGCCAACACGTACTTTATCCCTAAATACCCAATATGCCATGATGGTGTAGATAATGATAATGGGGATTAAAATCAATGCACCGATCAGTGCAAATAGTTGACTATTGGCTGGAGCAGCTGCATCCCAAATCGTAATAGAAGGTGGAATAACACAAGGGAAAATACTGATCAGAAAACCTGTATAGGCTAAGAACACTAATGCCAAGGTATATAAAAAAGGCATAGACTCCTGATGTTTTTGACAAGCTCGAATCGTTAAAAAAGTGAAAACCACTACTAGAATTGGAACTGGACTGAAATATAAAAGTTGAGGTGGATTAAACCAACGTTCAGCAATTATTGGATGTGCCATAGGTGTGTATATACTTACCGCTATAAAAATCAGTAACAGTACTATGATCAGCCTTGGCATTAAACGATACATAGTGCTTTGTAATACATCATCCGTTTTCATGATAAGCCAGCCACAGCCGAGTGCAGCATAAACAACGACCACACCTACACCTGTGAACAGTGAAAATGGTGTTAACCAGTCTAAACCACCACCTGCATAACGCCCATCGACAATATGTATACCCTGAATATAAGCACCAAGAATCACACCTTGTAAAAAGCTAGATAATACTGATCCACCTATGAATGCTGCATCCCATAAGGGCTTGCTACGATTTGCTTTGAAACGAAATTCAAAAGCAACGCCCCGAAAAATCAATGCAATAACCATCAATATAATTGGTAAATAAAGTGCTGATAAAACTGCGGAATAGACTATTGGGAATGCTGCAAACAAGCCAGCACCACCAAGTACCATCCATGTTTCATTACCATCCCAGACAGGCGCAACGGTATTCATCATCACATCTCGTTCTTGCTGATTTTTGATGAATGGAAACAAAATACCAATACCGAGATCAAAACCATCAAGTACAACATAAATGAAAACGCCAATGGCAATAATTACAATCCAGATTAAAGATAAATCAATCATGAAGAAGCTCCTTGATCTTTATCATCAAGATATTCATCTGCTGCACTGAGTGGGCGCATGGGTGTTTTAAAATGACCAACACCGCCAATTTCATCTTGTTGGCTATAAATAAATTCAGGGCCTTTAAGCATAAGTTTTAGCATGTAATAAATGCCAATACCAAAAACGATGCAATACACCACTACAAAGATAATCAGAGTTAAACCCACTTGCTCCGCTGAAACAGGGGAAAGAGCATCTTTTGTACGCATAACGCCGTAGACTACCCATGGTTGACGGCCTACTTCTGTAGTAAACCAACCTGCAAGTAATGCAATAAAACCAGATGGGCCCATCAATAATGCGAAGCGATGAAACCATTTACTTTCAAACAGTTTCCCTGTTTTTCTCAACCATACTCCTGTAAATGCTAGTAATAGCATCAACATGCCTAAACCAACCATGATACGGAAACTCCAAAAAACCACGGTTGAATTAGGACGATCTTCAGGTGCGAAGTCTTTTAAACCTTTAACTGAGCCGTTCGTTGAGTGCGTAAGAATAAGGCTTCCTAGATTTGGAATTGCAATTGCATATTTAGTACGTTCTTCTTGCATATTAGGAATGCCAAATAAATACAATGGCATACCTTCATCATAATTGGTCTCCCAATGTCCCTCCATAGCTGCAAGTTTTGCAGGTTGATGTTCAAGAGTATTTAAACCATGTGCATCACCAACGAATACTTGTAAGGGGGCTAAAATTAAAATCAGCCAAAGTGCCATTGAAAATGACTTTTTAACCAACTCATCCCGACGGCCTTTTAGTAAATGCCAAGCTGTGGTAGCTGCTACAAGTAAAGCTGCCACCATAAAAGCAGCAATTGCCATATGAGCAAGCCGATAAGGGAAAGACGGATTAAAGACAATTGCAAACCAGTCTTGTGGAACGATAATGCCATTTTCAATTGTGAATCCTTGAGGAGTTTGCATCCAACTGTTTGAAGATAAAATCCAGAACATTGAAATACAGGTGCCAATTGCGACCATAAGGGTGGCAAAGAAATGGGCTTTTTTACCAACACGTCCCCAACCAAACAGCATAATACCTAGAAATCCTGCTTCTAGAAAAAAGGCACTAAGAACTTCATAAGTGAGCAATGGACCTGTAACGCCTCCTGCAAAGCGGGAAAACTCGCTCCAATTGGTGCCAAATTGATAACTCATCACTACACCAGAGACGACACCCATCCCAAAGGCAACAGCGAAGATTTTGACCCAATATTTAAATAGGTCCTGATAGATTGGATTATTTGTACGCAACCAACGCCATTCTAAAACTGCTAAAAAACTTGCAAGTCCAATTGAAATTGCAGGGAAGATAATGTGAAACGATACGGTAAACGCAAACTGTATTCTTGCCAGTTCAAGTGCTGTTAAACCCAGAGTCATGCGAGCACCTCATCTTCTTTTTGCTGATGAGCTAGACTTATAGCTGTAGTCATTTCTACCTTTTTAAGAGTATGAAAATAAAGAAAAAACATAGTGATAATCTCTTGAAAATATTAATTTTTCAAAACTAAAGTTTTGAGCTTCAAGTGTAAGATCATCAAAGAGGAGGGGCTCGCCCTTGCGGAATTAGAAAGAGCTGCTGGAGCTGAAAGAAAACGTGAAAATAGTTTTCAATAAAAGCAAGAAACCTTACCTGAATTCGAATAAGAATTTGTTCTAGATCAATGTCAGGTAAGGGTACAACATGGCTGTATACCACACAGTACTGGCACTGATGTCCTGCATCATGGTGATGGTGGCTTGCTGTAATGTCAGATGAGGAAGCGTGTGCTGCATGTTGCATGTGATGAGACATGCTGTGCGGCTGCTGTGATGTACTATGATGATCGTGACTAGGGGAGGCAACAGAATGAGGAAGTTGCAATGCTTGGGCAATAGTCTCACATACTGGAGAAATTTGATATTTCTCTGGCAGTAATGGCTGTAAGAACACAGCGATTTGTAACAAGACTGCATATAATCCTAGCAATCTTCCAAAAACCATCAACACCCAATTGATCTCATTCTGGAAATCGGTTGCGCCTTACTATAACAAAAATCTGATTATCTCAAAGTTATAATTGATATTTTTTATAAGTTGAGATTTTCTATCAATTGAAAATGAAGAGCTACAAAATATTTTAATAGGAGGACGGATTAAACTTCTTATTTTTATTTAGGATTTATTAGAAGATCGTTGTGTCTATAGTGAGACAAACCTCTAAGTATGGTGTAACACTAACAATTGCTTACATTGTAAGGGGTGTGTTAAATTGCCATCGTCTCAATATTGAAAAAGCTTATCTTGAGAGTTGCTCTAGTCCTTGCCCTCATGGCAATGTTTCTGCAATCCGTTGTATTTATACAACCATTATTGCCAGCACAATACCGTATTGCGCTGGTCTGTGTCTCTATTTCCGATGCTTTTTCAAATACTATAACTGCTGCTCAACAACATAATTCTCATCATTTATCTGATCATTCAGATCGGCATCATATGATGCATGAAGATCAAAAAATTTATAAAGAGCAAAGTGCTCACCAACATGATATTGGACATGAATGTCCGTTCTGTACGGTATTTGCCAATTTAACTACGGGTTTAGACTTTAGTCTTAAAGAAGTCTTCGACCGTCTTTATGTTCGAATGTTGGCATTTGAACGTAATTTTCAGCATATTTATTTTGCTTTACAGCGCTTATATTTATTGCCACAAGGGCGAGCACCTCCTTTATTTGCTTAAATTTCAAATGTTTTATGTTTTGAGACATCCATTGGATGTCTTAGCGGAAATTTATGCTTAAAAGGAATTGAAATGTCTCAATTCAAGTTAAACCCATTCTTAAATGGGAACTGTTTTATTGTTTCACCTCATGACGTATCAAAATCAATTTTGATTAATTCTGCTTTGTTTTATCGACTAGGTTTTACTTTGTTGGTTTCGGGATTATTTGGAACCACTACTTTTGCCTCAGATGATTTACAACAAACAGTGCAATTACCAACATTAGTTATCGAAGCACAAAAAGATCTAGATACTCAATCTCTTCATTTAAAACAAGTGAATACAACAGGAAGTCGATTAGGATTAACCTCTCAAGAAACGCCAGCAACAGTTCAAATAATCACTCAAAAAGAAATGCAAGAGAAAGGGTTAAGAACAGTTAAAGAAGCATTTGGGAATGTGACAGGTGCAACCGTTGGAAATGTACCAGGTAATCCGGCAGTTCTAACAATGCGTGGCTTTTCTGGAAATACGAATACTGTTTTACAGGATGGTGTTCGGATTGGTGCTTCTACTTTTGTTACTCGTGATTTAGATGTCTGGAAATATGAAAAAATAGAAGTACTAAAAGGCCCATCATCTGTTTTATTTGGAGAAGGGGCCTTAGGCGGTGCTGTCAATCTTGTGACTAAAAAGCCTAATTTAGAACAGTCAACATTAGAGGGTATGCTGAACTATGGAAGCTTTAATACGGTTAGAGCAGCTATTGGCGGTAATCTTCCTTTAAACGATGAGCTGGCTGTACGTTCGGATATAAGCTATTTAAAGTCAGATAGTTTATTCGATATTGATAACCAAAAAACGGTAAAGTTTGGTGCATCGGGAAGCTTGCTGTATAAACCAGATGATAATTTATCTATGATTTTTTCGGCAAATTTTGATCATGATAAAGAAACGTCTAGCTATAATGGATCTCCTTTAGTTTCTGCATCAACTGCAAAAAATCCAAGTTATATTTTGGATAATCCTGATGGTTTAGTGATTGATAAGGCAACACGACATAAAAATTATAATCCAGACGGTGGAGAGTTGAGCGCTGATACCACGACATTGTCATGGGCAACAGACTATCGTTTATCGCCTACATGGGCATTAAATAATATTGCAACTTACTATCATGCAGACCGTAAATATTATTTATCGCCTGAACAAAATTTTGATACTCAAACTGGTCTATTTAAGAGGACTGTACAGCGCTGGAGTCATGATCATGATGTATGGAGCGATCGTGTTAGCTTGAAGAATGATGAGTTAATTGCTGGGAAATATCGTAATCGTTTCAGCGTGGGAAGTGAGTATAGCTATACTGATTTTAGTAGCCCACGACCAAGTGGTAGCTTAGCAGCTGTTGATCCATACAATCCTAATGTCGGAGTGATGCCTTCAGATAGTTGGGAGGGGTGGACCAGTTACAATAAATTTGCAACTAAAATTAAAAACTGGGCCGTTTTTGCAGAGGATGCTTTTAACATTACACCAGATTGGCTAATTGTTGGGGGCGCAAGATACGAACGTTTAGATGTTGAACGTACAGTTAATAATGTACTCACGGACAGCGAGCAGCAATTTAATCCTTCGTTTCATCCTTTTTCTTGGCGTCTAGGTACAGTTTATAATTTAAATCCAAATACCCAAATTTATGGACAATATAGTACAGCTGTTACACCAGTTTCATCATTGCTTGTTATTTCTACGGCGAATGGAAATTTTGATTTATCAAAAGGAAAGTCAGCTGAGCTTGGATTTAAGTCGAGTATATTAGATGGCAAGTTAGATATGATCGGATCTATATACTGGATTGAATTAAACGATATTCTAACGCGTGACCCGAATAATATTAATTTAACTGTTCAAGGTGGACAGCAAGTTTCTAAAGGTGCTGAGTTTACAGCTTCTGCTGCAATTACTTCACAGTTAAAAGCAAATGTGGGTTTATCTTGGGTTGATGCAGAATACAAAGAATTAATAGAAGCTGGTGGTGCTAATCGTTCAGGAAATCAACCTGTGAATGTACCTGAAAAAGTTGCAAATGCTTCTTTGAGTTATCAGTTTAAAACATTACCAATTACTGTGAGTGGCTTTGCAAAACATGCAAGTGGTTTCTATACCGATACTGCTAATACATATTTCGTAAAAGGCTATACGACATATGATGCATCACTTGCGTATGATCTAAAAAATATGACTTTTACGCTCTGGGGAAGAAATTTAACCGATAAGTTTTATGGCGAATACTCTGGTTATTCATCTAAGCAAATTTATATCGGGGCACCAAGAAGTGTTGAGCTTGGCGTGACATTTAAATTTTAAAAGCTAACAAACAGTCTATTCATGAATTCAGAGTCGTATATGTCTAAATTTTTATTTCATCCACTAGCGTGGAGTATTTTTATCATTCAGTGTTCAACACATGCTGTTGCAGCTGAAAAGCAATTGAGTGTAGATCAAAGCACAGAGCGGTTACCAACGATTACGGTTACTGCTGAGAAACAAGATGAGAGGCATACTTCCTCACAGGCGATTACTCAGTTTAATCATGATCTATTGGATGTACCTTTTACAAAATCCCATGTCTCAGAAAAAGATATTCAAAACTATAATATTCAAAGGGTTAATGATGCTTTGGCTTTTGTAAATGGTGTCGTCTATCAAGATAGTTATGGTGGAGGTTTCTGGGATAATTACTCATTTCGTGGATTTAGTACCGATCCTAATATGGGAACGATCTATGTGCGTAATGGTTTAAGTTCTGTGAGTGGGATTCATAGCCCACGAGATATGGTAAATATCCAAGCAGTTGATTTCTTAAAAGGTCCAATGGCTGCGATGTATGGTCAGGGAGCAATTGGTGGAATTATGAATATCACCACTAAACAACCTGAATGGCAACGCAAGAGCACTTTAAGTCTTAGCGGTAGTACTTTAGAGGAATATCGACTCTCGGTTGATACAACTGATGCCATTAATGAAGATTTTGCTTATCGTTTAGGTGCTTCTTATGAAGATAATAAAAGTTTTAGAGATCATGTAGATAATCAGCATTATTATCTTGCACCACAATTAGCTTGGAAGATATCAGATCAAACCCAATTAAATCTTGATACGGAGTTTGCCGAATATCAAGGTGTCTTTGACCGAGGTATTCCAATGGTTGATGGCAAAGTTGCTGTAAATAAGAAAACATTCTTGGGTGAACCAAGTGATGGCGATATTAAAATTAAGGATCAGATGTATCAGTTACGTTTGAATCATGAGTTTGACGATAATTGGAATAATACTACAGCGCTTACTTATAGCCATGGAGAGCGTGAAGGTACATCTACCGAAATTGGTTCAATCGCCACAGATGGAAGAACAGCAAATCGTTTCCGTCGAGCTCGTCAATTTGAGACTGACACAATAAATTTTCAGTCAATTTTACGAGGTAAGTTTGATACTGGTTCTCTCAAACATGAGTTAGTAACTAATATAGAAGCTGGGCATTATACGATTGACCAAATTCAGCGAAGAAATGCAGCAGGTACAAATAGTCCGATTGGTATTTATAATCCAATTTATGGCCAAAATATTTTAGCTCTGACACGAGTGACTAAAAATACTAAAGAAACACAAGACATGATCGGTATTAATATTCAGGATCAAGTATTTTTAAATGATCAATGGAATATCTTATTGGGAGGGCGTTTTAACCGGTTAGAGCAGCAGATTGATAACCATCAAACGTTAATTTCTTCACAACAAACATTTACACCGTTTACACCACGAGCCGGTATTAATTTTAAACCAACTGACCGCCTTTCATTTTACAGTAACTGGGGTAAAGGTTTTGAACTTAATACTGGGTTAAACAAAAATAATGAGCTTTATGAACCGGAAAAAACGACCAGTTGGGAACTAGGCACTAAATATCAGTTTTTACCACAGAGTTGGTTAGGTTTAACCTATTTTGATTTGGATAAGCGTCATTTGCTTACGGAAGGTATTACTGATAGTTATGTTGACAATGGTCATGTACAAAGTCAGGGGCTTGAGGTTGAGTTACAACATCAATTTAGTGACAGTCTCCGAGTGAATGCCAATTATACTTATACCGATGCTTCAGTTATTGAAAGTGAAGTGGATAAAAAAGGTTCGCGACTTAAAAATATTCCTAAGCATACAGCTAATTTGAGTGCTGACTATCAAGTGAATATCTTTGGCCATGAAGCAGGGCTAGTCGGAATTATTAACTATTATGGACAGCGTAGTGCGAACTATATTGATAATGGAACAACTTTGCCTGAATTTACAGTAGTGAATATTGGTGGCTATTTACAGATCCGCCCTGATCTACGAGCCCAACTCAATATAGATAATCTTTTCGATAAGGATTATTACGTTGCGAGCTATACTAATTTTTGGGTACAGCCTGGTGAACCATTAAAAGCAACTTTGCGCTTTGATTGGTCTTTCTGATTTTTTGAGTGAAATAGTGAAATTAAACAGATTAAGTTGAACCGTGATGAAGAAAAGATTATTGAGCTCTTTTATTGTTGCTAGCTTAATGATGGGTTGTGACCAACATGATCCAGCTACAAATAATGAGCAAGTCAGTTCAGAAGTTAAAAAACCATTAGATGCTCAACTCCAAAAATGGATAGGCCATTATAAAGGAACACTTCCTTGTGCTGGATGTACCACATTTTGTGATGAGTGTAATGGGATGAATGTAGATTTAAATATTCATGCAGATCAAACCTTTCGATTAGAAAGAACCAGTAATAGTGATCTCAACAAGCATGAGTTATATGTTGGAAGTTTTAGCTTCTTGGATAACGGGAAAATAAAGATTCGACTACAGAATGTGAAAGAACGAAATCAGCTGATTTTAGGTAGTGGTTATGTTGAAGTTTTAGAGACTAAGACGGGTCTACCTTATCAGTCTTTTGAAGATTTCCAACTTGATAAACTAACCTGAAAATTATTAGGCGCTATAAACATAGTGCCTAATTATAGAAAATTAATAAATTTTCTATTTGACTATATTAAGTATGGAAATGCCCATTTTTTAAAATAATGCTAAGAGCTATCAAAATAAAATAATGGTCAAGCAATGAGTAAGGTCATTGAAATATTTAATAGTCCGCAGTAAGGATAGAGTTATGTTTGACCAAATATATTCCCTAAATAGAATAAAGAGATATTCACACTAGAAAAGTGGTCTCCGACAAACTCGGTACGGTTCATATTTAAAAAAGAAAAATGCATAAAAAAGATGGGAGCTAACGCTCCCATTTACTTGATAAATTGCCGCATTGAAAAAAGAAATTCTTGTAAATTACTATACAGCATAAATCAGATCAACTTGTAGATAGGCTCTTAAAGAAGTTAACTAGCTCAGCATGCGGGATATCACCTAAATCCATTCCATTTTGTGATCGTACTCTAACAGAAGATAGTTGCATTTCTTGCTCACCAATAATGATCAGGTAAGGCACTTTCTGAAGCGTATTTTCACGGATTTTGTAGTTCAATTTCGTTTGATTTAAATCTAAGGTTGCCCTGAAGCCATATTGTTTAAGCAATTGCTGGACTTGTTGAGCATAAGCATGTTGCGCATCAGTGATAGGTAAAATTGCGATTTGGACAGGTGCAAGCCAAAATGGGAAGTTCCCCATATAATGTTCGATCAAAATACCAATAAAGCGCTCTAAAGACCCAAATAAAGCTCGATGTAACATCACAGGTCTTTGCCTTTCATTGTTTTCATCAATGTAATGAATATTAAAACGTTCTGGTAAATTTAAATCAACCTGAATCGTTCCGCATTGCCATTCACGACCAATCGCATCTTTTAAAGTGAATTCTATTTTAGGACCATAAAAAGCACCTTCACCGATATTTAAGGTATAGGGAATATCAAGCTGTTCGAGAGATTGTTTTAGTGTATCTTCTAAGAAATCCCAAATTTCTTCCGTACCGACACGATGAGTTGGTCGTGTGGATAATTTAATCGAAATTTCATTAAAGCCAAATTGTTGGTAAATTTTATAAATCAGCGCAATCGTGTCTTTACATTCAGATAAAAGCTGACTCTCTGTGCAAAAAATGTGGGCATCATCTTGGGTAAAATGTCGAACGCGCATTAAACCATGTAAAGCGCCAGATGGCTCATAGCGATGAACTTTACCAAATTCCGCCATACGCAATGGTAAATCCCTATAGCTTCTTAATCCATGCGCATAAAGACAAACCGCTCCAGGGCAACTCATTGGTTTTAGGGCAAAGACACGATGGTCTTCGGTCTGTGTAGTAAACATATTCTGGCGGTAATTTTGCCAGTGTCCTGAAATTTCCCACAGTTCTCGATCCATGACATCAGGGGTATTTACTTCGATATAACCTGCATCATCTTGCTGCTGGCTTAAATAATCCGTTAATAACTGGAATAACTTCCAACCTTTTGCATGCCAAAACACCGCACCTGGGGCTTTATCATCAAAATGTAGTAAATCAAGTTGCTGTGCTAATTTACGATGATCTCGTTTTGCTGCTTCTTCAACTTGCTTTAAATGGTTCTTTAATTGTCTTTGCTCTGCCCAACATGTGACATAAATCCGTTGTAACATGGGTTGTGTAGCATCACCTTGCCAATATGCACCAGAAACATGAGTCACTTTAAAGTGCTCTAAACAAGCAGTGTTTGGTACAAGTGGATATAAATAGACGTCAGAAAAATCACGATTTTGATGGAAAAATAAGTCGCTTGAGTTACTCGTATTTTTTAAGTATTGATACTTAAAATCAAAATCTTGCTGTTTAAAAAAATCAGCTGCTTGATCAGGTGTGATCTTTTCTGTGCGAATATCTAAATGTTGTTGTACCCACTCATGCATTTTCAGTTCAATTCGTTGTAAATCATCCTGATTAAAATGCGGCGTATCGGCAAAATCATAATAGATACCTTGATTGGTAATTTGATATTCCACAGGTTGAGCAGCAGAGTATAACTGATGGACAGTCTGTGCTAATAAATATGCATAAGAGTGTCTGAGTAGATCTAAACTGTGATCGTCACTCAGACTGAAGAGTTCGATATGGCTGTCGTCTTGGATGACATGATGTAAATCAACGAATTGAGAATCAACCTTGGCGAGGAAAGCTTTTTTATAGCCTTGAATTTTGAAATGGGACAAAAATTCAGAAACTGCCACGGGCTGTTCGAGTTGAAAATGCTGAGTAGAACCAAAAGAATTAAGCTGGATATTCATGTAGAGTCGTCTAGATACAAATAGGGCTGTTGCAGATTAGCGGTCAATTTCTAAAGCTTGACCTTGACAGTTGAGATAAGGCTGCTGTTGATGCCATGCGAGCTGACCAGAAATGATGGTTGTATCCACCAGATGGTGGAACGTTTTATTTTGGAAGGGCGTCCAGCCGCATCGCATATAATTAGTCTGTTCAGCTACTGATTGTTTTTGTTGATTTTCTCGAATGAGGACTAAATCAGCCCAATAACCTTCGCGGATATAACCTCGATCTTTAATACGGAATAAATCGGCAACTTGATGTGAAGTTTTTCGTACCAGAGTTTCAATTGATAGTTTCTGATCTGCCACTAATTCTAATAATGCGGGTAAGGCATGCTGAACTAGTGGTAAACCTGAAGGGGCATTAAAATAAGTTTGCTGTTTTTCTTGCCAAGTATGCGGCGCATGGTCTGTGCCAATAATATCTAGACGTTCACTATTGGCGACAGCTTCAATGAGAGCATGCTTGTCACTGACAGTTTTAATTGCTGGATTACATTTAATTAAATGCCCTAAATCTGCATAATCAGATTCATCAAATGTTAGGTGATGTATACATACTTCAGCAGTAATATGTTTTTTGTCTAAAGGCAAATTTTTAAATAAGCACAGCTCTTTTGCCGTCGTAAGATGCAGCACATGTAACTGTGTCCCGAATTTATCTGCAAGAGATACCGCCATTTGAGAACTTTCAAAGCAAGCCTGTTTATCACGAATTTTCGGATGTAGATAGGCAGGGATATCTTCATCATATTTTTCACGATAAAACGCCTCAAGTTGTTTAATCCGTGGCGTGGATTCGCAATGCGTTAATAAAATCGTAGGAACATTGGCAAAGAGGCGTTCTAAGACCTTAGGATCATCAACCAGCATGTTCCCAGTAGATGCTCCCATAAAGACTTTCACACCAGTGACCAGTTTAGGATCAAGCGCTTCAACAATTTCTAAATTTTGCGCACTTACACCAAAGTGAAATGCATAATTAACTATGCTATGTTGTGCTGCAATCCCTTTCTTATAGTGTAGTGCGGCTAGATCCAATGTCGGTGGGTTGGTATTGGGCATATCCATAAAACTGGTAATCCCACCAATTGCCGCTGCTAAAGACTCAGAGGCAAAACTTCCTTTTTGTGGTGAGCCTGGATCACGGAAATGCACTTGATCATCAATCATGCCTGGGAGTAACCATGCACCATCAGCCTCAATGCTTTTGGCATTGTAGACACCTGTAATACTCGGTTGGATTTTACTCATCCGTCCTTGCTGAATGAGAACATCACAAATTTGTTGCTGACCTTCATTAACGATGTTGGCATTGCGAATGATCAAATCAGGTAATTGTCTAAAATTCATTTTGTAATGCCTTATATCCTTGTACTAATTCAATATTGGTGCTCACTACACTTTCAGAAAACTCACTGATCGAGATATCAATCGGCGGGTACTGGCTTAAGTCGGTTCGAGCATTGATATAGCTCATCGCAGGAACATAAAATGATTCAGGCAAATCTCGACCATCGACCACGGCATTGTGACGGACGGCACTATGATCACCGACCTTACAGTTAAATAAGACACTGTTAAAACCAACGAATACGTGATTACCAATTACACAAGGACCATGAATAATCGAACGGTGGGCAATCGATGAATTTTTCCCAATCGTGACTTGCGCACCTGCTTTTGAATGTATAACAACACCATCTTGAATATTCGAGTTTTCACCGATGATAATCGGTTGCATCTCGCCATTTTTATTCACTTCATCCGCGCGAATAACTGCATATGGACCAACAAATACATTGGCCTCAATAATGACTTTGCCGCAGATAATTGCGGTTTGATCAATATAAGCGGATTGGTCAATAACAGGGAGGTGTCCTGTAGGGTTTTTACGAATCATGAAAAGATCTTCTATATTGCGTCAAAGGGCTAAATGATGGGCTGCGTTAAAATGGTGGCGTGTTGTGTATCTAAACCTAGATAAAAGCAATTTGGGCGGAAGGTGTGGCACGCGGCTCCAGTTTGTTCGACCAAAAAGAGGATGCTGTCACCGTCGCAGTCAAGCCGAGCCTCAATGAGTTTTTGGTGATGTCCTGAACTTTCGCCTTTTCGCCATAAGCACTGCCGCGAGCGTGACCAGTAGCAAACCTGCTCTGTATTCAGTGTTTCAAGCAGTGCCTCACGGTTGATCCAAGCCAGCATTAAGACATCTTTACTCCTTATATCTTGGGCAATAGCCGTAATTAATCCATCCTTGTTCCAAGGAATGGCATCAATAATTGTCATTAGGTCATAACGTTGACCTAAATGTTCTTGTTCAATGTCGAGAAAAACTGTTGAAGCTACCATTGCCATGATCCCTGTGCGATTGCATCATGGGCATGTAAACTTTCAGCATGAATGACTTTGAAGTTGAAGCCTGAAATACCTGAATAATTGATAAATGCGTGATACAAACGACGCAAAGCATCCTCACAGAACATTAAATTTTGACCATTGGCTAATGCAAATGCTTGTTCATCTACACGTTTGACGGCTGTTTGAACGGGTGTTGCCAATGCTTGTTCAGCATGAGAAATAAGCTGTTGAATTGGAATTGATTGAAAATGAGGGTCTAATTTAAAACGGAGTTGAGCAAAACTTCTTTGGCTGTGTGGTGTGGCAACAATTGCATCTGTTGTCCCTAACCATACCATCACTTCATCAGTGTTTTGTGGATTTATTATTTTTGTATTAATAGCTTCTTGGAAGCTTTTTTGAATAAGGTCTCGTGCCAAAGCAGCAGAACAAGGACAAGTTGAAGAATAGGTAATTTCTATTGCTAATTCAGCCTCAAAAGTACACTCATTTAATTTACAGGATAAGCTAAAAGGATAGCTTTTCCAGCCCGATAACGCGCTGATTAAAGCAGGCTGTTCTAAGTTCAGCTCTGCTTGAATATCTAGGCGGGCTTGTTGTGAGAGCTGTGTATGACTGGTTAAGAAGTCGTCTAGTGCTTGATGAATATGGTTTAAGGTTAGGTCGGGTAGATCATGTAACTCTAACAGTCGAGTATACAATCTAGACATATGTATGCCCTTGGCAAGAGGATCATCCAAGCTGACATAAGCATTGACCTTACTTGTGCACAGCGTATTTTGAATTCGAATAGGTAGGGCGATATTTTCCATGCCTACCCAATCGAGAGGATAGGCATACGTGTTAAGAAATGGCTCAGATGAGACATCTGGCAGTTGAGAGGCATTCATATTAGAAAGTAAGCATTAAATGTTATGTTATAACATAACATTTAATGGGTATTGTTTCTAGTCTCCTATGTGCTGGAGCAGTAAATAGCTGAATTTTTATCTTATGTTTTAGAATTCCTACAATAACCAAATGCGATCAGAGAATGCCCTGTTAATGTGAAATTATGTTTTTCCGCAATGTCCAGTAGTATTTTCTCAATTTCCTCACACTTAAATTCAATGATTTGGTTTGTTTCCTGACAGACCAAATGATCGTGAGTGCTATCTGATTTCATTTCAAAAACAGCGTGATTATGGTCAAAGTTATGACGTTGAATAATGCCTGCCATTTCAAATTGAGTTAAAACCCGATAGACCGTTGCTAATCCAACATCTTCATCTTGTTCTAAAAGTTTTTTATAAATATCTTCAGCACTTAAATGATGTGGAATAGAGTTTTCCAATATTTTTAAAATTTTAAGTCGGGGTAAGGTGACTTTCAGCCCTGCTTTTCGTAGATCTTGATTGGTGATAGTCATTTTCATTTAAACCTCATAGAACAATTTAAATAAGTGTGTTTCCATTATGTATTTTAGTCGTTGGTTATTTGGCATTGCATATTTTTGCTATTTATCTTCTCCAACATTTGCAGAAGTGGGGGTATGGGGTCACATTTACACTTTGAAGTGACTAAATCTGACAAGTGTCAAAATCCATCTACATCCTTGGCAATTTTGTCTTAAATCCACTATTCGTGATTAAAGTGTTTTCTTAATACTCTATGACGATGTGTAAATACGACCTCAATAAACTTTTTGACGAGAATTCTGGCTCGTCTGGGCTGAAATGTTAATTTATCAACTAGTATCACTGTGTCAGGTTTAGAATGGTGCAGTTTAATCGACCTTTCATGTCGCCATAATTTCATCGATTTCATTGGGGACTGTTCAACAAAACTATGTTGCTCTTCTAGCTCTAATAAAGTTATATCTGGATAATCTATTGGAATAAGGCCCAAAAGTAATACCTAGCTACGAAAAAGAGGTTTCCCAAAATCCAATTTTATATCATGCAGTGATGTTATATATTTGGGGGCAGTCATTGAAAAAAATGGCTGGATCTCTTTCTGGATACCTTTAACCGATGTGATCCAATCCCATATTTTATCTTTGCTTGTAGATAACTCGGATTCAAAATATAAAATGATAGGTTTATCCATGGCCTTTTCCTTCATATTTCCAAATTGTTTGAGTTGGGGTGTCTTCTAATACGATGCCTTTTTTGAGTAGTTGCTGTCGAATTTGGTCTGCTAAAGCATATTGTTTATTGGTTCGTGCTGTATTTCTCGCCAAAATCGCTTCTTGGATTTCCTGCTCGGAAAGGGGGAGACCTTGTTCACCATCTGAGTGTTTTAATATTTTCTCAGGATCATACTGAAAAATATTTAGAATATTGCCAATCCAAATAAGTAAATGATAATTTTCAATGACTTGATTTTGGTTTTCATCCTTTAAAGCTATATTCAGCTGTTTCAATAAATCAAAACAAACAACTAACGCTTCTGGGGTATTAAAGTCATCATTCATCGCTTGATTAAATGTCAGCAGAGACGGGTGAGCTGAATACTGAACTTGATCTAAACTTTTAGTTGGGTCAATAAAAGTTTGCGCACGATATAGGGCTTGATAGAAACGTAATAGCGTTTTCTTCGTATCTTTCAAAATATGATTAGAGAAATCAATCGGATTACGGTAATGCGAACTGATCATCAGTAAGCGAATGACTTCAGGATGATAATCCTTAAGCGCATCACGTATAGTGAGAAAATTACCTAAAGACTTCGACATTTTCTCGCCATTTACATTAATGAAGCCTGTATGCAACCAGTAATTTACATACTTTTCACCAGTTGCGGCTTCACTCTGAGCAATTTCATTTTCATGATGTGGGAAAAGTAGATCTCCACCACCACCATGAATATCGAAATGGTTCCCCAAGTGACACATCGACATGGCGGAGCATTCAATATGCCAACCAGGTCGACCCTTCCCCCAAGGGGATCGCCAAGTAGGTTCATCAGGTTTTGATGCTTTCCAAAGTACAAAGTCAAAAGGGTGGCGTTTTTCCGTTTCTAAACTGACGCGTTGGCTTGCACCAGCTTGCATATCTGCTAATTTTCGACCTGATAATCGACCATAGTCAGGATAGCTTTCAACAGAAAAATAAATATCACCATTAGTCGTTTGATAGGCGTGTTTTTTCTCGATTAAGGTTTGAATGATTTTTTGGATATCTTGAATTGAATCGGTTGCTTTAGGCTCTACATCTGGAGAAAGGCAGCCTAATGTTTGAAAATCTTCATGCATTGCCTGAATAAAGCGATCCGTCAATTCACCAATGGATTCATGGTTTTCTTGAGCTTTATGAATAATCTTGTCATCAATATCCGTAATATTACGGATATATTTTACTTTCCAGCCTTGTGATCTCAAAAAGCGAACAATAAAGTCAAAGGCAACCATGGTTCGTGCATGTCCAATATGACAATAGTCATAAACGGTGATTCCACAGACATAGAGTTTGATTTCATTTGCTACAATAGGTTTGAAGCGCTCTTTGGATCGAGTTTCAGCATTATAAACATACAAATCGGACATTATTTTTTCCTAGTTAGCGCTCTATTCATTGCACGACATAATCAAATCAAAAACTAATGTTCTTCTTTTAACTTGAGAGACAGAAGAACTTTTAAATATTAAAGTTATGTTATAACATTACATAATGGGTAGCAAACTTATTAAAATTGCCCATCAAGCGTTTTAAGATTCGAGATTGAAATAAGTGGCTATGAAACATTTTTTAATTATTGGTTTACTGTTCTGTCTTACAGCATGCAGTCAGAAACAAACGGGGCAATTGATTAACTCATCTAATGCCTCTGGACGACATGCCACGGTAAAAGATAAATCTGTACAGTCGAAACGATCGTATCCAAAAACTGCGCCAATAGCTTATCAACATTGGATTTCGCAACCTTCACATAACGCTCAAGTGAATCATTATCAAACATTTTTAAAAAAATATAATTTACTGGGTGTTGTACCTGAATTTGAACTATTTCAAACAGCACGAAATTGGCAAAGCTGTGATGCACCTGAATATGAAATTCCACCTCAGGAAGTATGGGGCAATATTGTTCCTACACTCACTATTTTGAAGAAATTGGTGGATGCCAAGGTGATTGATGATTTTACGGTCACCTCTGTCTATCGAAACTATAACTTAAACCGTTGCGCAGGAGGTGCAGACTCATCGCGGCATGTTTTTAATGCAGCGCTTGATTTTCGAATTGGTTCTGAACAACCATCATCAGAAGAACTTTGGATGATTCAGCAAACAAAAACTAAATTGTGTCAATTTTGGGCTGAAAATGGTGCAGCTTTAAATATGGGACTTGGAGTCTATGCTTCTGGGCAAATCCATATTGATAGTGTCGGATATCGTACATGGGGACCAGATCATCATAGTACTTCATCTCCTTGCGTTACTCAGCTCTTGTCCAATCAAAATAATAAAGGAAAAGTAGATGAATAAATTAAAACTCAGTGTAACTCAGCAAAGGGTCTTATCCATTTTACAGAATGAGCAGAAGGCAATGAGTGCCTACGCTTTATTAGAAAAGGCAAAACCTTTGGGGCTACATTCTCCAGTACAGATTTATCGTATTTTAAAAAAATTATCGGGTTATGGACTAATTCTTAAACTTGATTCCTTGAATAAATATTTAGCATATGAATTAAAGAATAAACAAACCTATTTACTTGTCACGATTTGTACCGAGTGTCAGGCAATAGAAATTGTTGATTCGCCTCAGTTTGCCCAAGTCATTGAACAGTCTATTTTCCCCAAAAATTTTAACTCTAGACATCATTATTTAGAGTTAGTAGGTCAATGCGCTTTGTGTTTTTCCAAACATAACAGCCCTTTATTAACATAAATGTGAGAAAGCCAATGGCTAGTCCTTTAGCCATCCTACCTAAATTATCACTATGTAATTATTAGTATAGATATGGATAAACCGGAACTCATTCAACGATTTGATGTATGTTAACTGAGAAATTAAGCAATGGCAGAGGGGTCTGAAAATTGGAAGAATTTGTATAATTCATTTCTCTAGTCGGGATTAATAGTATTTTAATTGATACAAAACTTACTTCTTTAGATACATATAGGCGAGGATATAACTATGAAATTTCAGGCTTTAAATATTGCGATATTAACCATATCCGACACTAGAACTTTTGCAAATGATAAATCTGGTGACTATTTAGAAGCCGCTGTGATTCAGGCTGGCCATCAAGTTTTATCTCGTCAGATCAGTATAGATGATCGCTATCAAATTCGGTCTTTCGTTAGTCAATTCATCGCAGATGCCCAAATATCCGTGATACTGATTACTGGTGGCACTGGCTTTTATGATCGCGATATTACTCCTGAAGCAGTATCAGTTTTATTTGATAAATCTATAGACGGATTTGGAGAAGTATTTAGAGCCATATCGATGACAGAGATTGGTATGGCAACGATTCAATCGCGGGCATTAGCAGAAATAGCAAATCATACGGGGATATTCTGTTTGCCAGGGTCGACTAATGCCTGTAAAACCGCTTGGGAAAAGATACTAAAAGACCAATTAGATGCAACCACAAGACCGTGTAATTTTGTTGAACATTTCTATGCCTAATTAGTTAGTTATAGTCCAAATCTGATCTAACAGTTACTTATATTTGATATAGGCTGTCAGTGTAAATTTGTGGACTAAATTCTTTTTAGTACCAATACGTTTTCTTATAAATATGTGTGAATAAGTTAAGTATTACAGAATTTAGCCCAATCCTCCATTAATCCCTTACGTTTTTCAAGATAGGCCCCGCGTAAGTAAGCTGCTTCAACTTCATCTGGTAGCTTATGTGCTAATACATGTTCACAGACTTCGCGAGGATAATCTGTTTTATCTGCAGACCAATCACGGAAAGTTGAACGAAAACCATGTGTCGTGATCACTCGATTTTGCTTAGAATCAATATAGCCAATCCCATCTTCTTTTAATTTCTTGTCATGCATCCGTTTAATTAATGTGGTTAAAGACATATCTGATAACATACCACCGCGTGGAGCAGGGAAAATAAAGTCATCTGGTTGAGGATGGATTTCTTGATAAAGTTGCTCAAGTAATCTAATGGCTGATTCAGATAAAGGAACACGGTGTTCTTTATCCGCTTTCATTCGCTCTTTCGGAATAATCCAGATTTTATTTTTAAAATCAATTTCCTTCCATAAAGCACCAAATACTTCACCTGAGCGACAAGCCGTTAATATGGCAAATTCTAATGCTTTGGGAGAAATTCCAGTTTTTTGTCTTAAGTCCTGAATGAAACCAGCAACTTGTATATATGGCAATGACGGATGAGGTTTGGACTCTTTCTTTAAGTTTCCAAGAATGGGCTCTAAGTTGCCTTTCCATGCAGCAGGATTATCTCCAATAAAATACTCCATAGCCTTAGCATAATCGAAAATAGTTTCTATACGCCCCCGAATACGTTTAGCTGTTTCGTTTTTCTCAATCCAGATAGGCTTAAGAACTTCAGCAATATCGACTTTGGTAATCGTGCCAATGCTAATATCACCTAACGTTGGATATATATAAGTTTCTAGTGTCGATGACCATTGCCCAATATGTTTTTCATTTTTAAGTTCACGAGTTTTATTGGTAATCACAACTTTGGCACATTCACGGAAAGTTTTATTCTTTAACTGCTGGATGCGGAGCTTTTCGAGTAGTTCCTGCTTATGAGCAATAGGATCAATACCACTTCGTATTTGTAATCTTAGTTCAGTGGCTTTAGCACGAGCTTCAGCTAAAGAAACTTCAGGGTAGGGACCAAGACCAATATCACGGCGATGCGGTTTTTGCTTACCATCCTTATCAAGACGTTTACCAACTACTGCACGTAAAATCCAGACACGTGAATTGCCTTCGACATTTAAGCAAAGGCCATCAACACCCCCTACAGAATGGCGACCAGTTTCTTTGATTTTTGCTACACTGAGAGCAGATAGTTCTTTAGCTTTCTTTGGCATGATCTTTTATTTACCCCACAACTTACCCCTCTTAAATTACTAGAAATGATTAGACTAGACAAGACGTAGTTAGACTATTATTGTATTAAGTTGTTGAAAAATATATTTTTATAATATTGGTTTAGACGGCATGAGACCCTTGTTATACGGACACCGCTTCCGCCAAAATTCTTAAAAAGCCCTTGTTAATGACAAGGGCTTTTTTTTGCTTATAAATTATTAAAAAAACTATATCGCTCGATTTCACAAATCTCTAAGTATGGTCTCTCCTGTGCGTGGGTTCGTTAAAGTCACATTTTCAAGCGCCTGAATGGACCAAGAATTATTTTCCTTAATAAGTACAGTAAGAATGAGAGTGTCAATTTGATGAGGACCTTGAGGATAAGCTATACCTGCACTTAAGCGACTCCAAAAATGAGAAATACAAATATTGTCACTTATGGGAGTGATGTCTATGAGTTCATTCTCTAGTGTTGAGTCGCTATAGATTGTTTGATGAATAGGTTGGTGAAGTGCAATAATTTCCTTAGTACCTTTAACGTAATGACCGAAACGATTAACGAAAGTCGCATCTTGATGAAAAAGGGCAGCAAAGGCCTTCATATCATGATTATTCCATGCGATTTGAAATACTAAAGGAATATCTTCTGGGTTTGTTATTTTTTGATTCATACAATTCCTGCCATTTGTATCTATTTACTTAAATTTATTCTAGAAAAATGATGAAGCAATCTTTTTTTATAATAATTATACTGAGACTGTTATTTCAGCATATATATTGATAGCTTATAAATAGGTTATATATGAAAAATTTAAAATAAGTTTAATTAAACTATTAAAATCATTAATTAAAAAAAGCTGAACAATTTACTTTAATCAAACAATTGTGTAGTGATTTGTTAACATTTAAGTCTAAATTAAACATAAAAGCATATTTATATTGTATGAAAAAATAAGCGTACGATGATTCTATGAATGACACATCTGAACCAAACAAGGTCATAAAAAAACCTTCAAAAACTAAGTCATTTTTAAGCTATATAGTATTGTTTTTAATACTATTCCTTGTAGGGTTTGGAATCTGGCATTTAACACATCAGCCGCTAAAGTCTTCACAAAGTGCATCTTCGGATAAAAGAGGAAAAGGTAGTCATTTTGGAGGGGGCAACTCTGCTATTGTGGTTGGCACGAGTAAAGTGGTGCAACATGATGTACAACAAACCATTCAAGCTTTAGGTACCGTCACCTCCACCAATACAATTATTGTGCATCCGTTAATT
The DNA here is from genome assembly GCF_046557555.1 of Acinetobacter sp. H1(2024). Lineage (NCBI taxonomy): Bacteria > Pseudomonadati > Pseudomonadota > Gammaproteobacteria > Moraxellales > Moraxellaceae > Acinetobacter > Acinetobacter sp. H1(2024). The sequence goes on along the minus strand of NZ_JBKGFO010000002.1, from coordinate 707,661 downwards.
AATGGCACGTTGATGCAAATTAATTTTAAAGAAGGGAGTTATGTTCACAAGGGGCAGCTTTTAGCGCTTATTGATGACCGTGCCCCTAAAGCAACTTTATTGCAAGCTCAAGGCCAGTTACTTAAAGATCAGGCATTGTTAACGAATGCTAAGCTTGATTTACAACGCTATGCTCAGCTTTGGAAGCAAGATTCAATTGCTAAGCAACAGTATGATACTCAAGCATCGTTGGTCAAACAGTATGAAGGTGTCTTAAAGACAGATCAGGCTGCTGTTGAAAATGCAAAACTCCAATTAAGTTATACGCGTGTTGTATCTCCAGTAGATGGGCGTATAGGTTTACGTCAGGTAGATGTTGGAAATATGGTGACGACATCTGATGCAAACGGCATCGCTAATATTACTCAGTTTAAGAATATTTCAGTGGTATTCGCTGTACCTGAGCAATATTTAACGCAATTGATGCAGATTATGGATAACCCTAACCAAAACGTTAAAGTGGAAGCTTGGGATCGTCAAAACACTCAAAAACTGGCCGATGGTAAATTGGTGGCTTTAGATAATCAGGTCAATATCAATACTGGAACTATTAATATCAAAGCCAGTTTTGATAATCAAAACCAGCATTTATTTCCAAATCAGTTCGTTAATGTTCGGATGAGTTTAGGCAATATTGCCAATGCGATGATTGTTCCAACAGTTGCTTTACAACTCGGTGCCAATGGTTCTTTTGTTTATAAAGTGAATTCTGACCAGACTGTAAGTGCTGTGAATGTTCAAACTGGGGCTGTTGTAGGTGATAACACCGTAATTACCAGTGGGGCATTAACAGTCCATGATAGCGTAGTCACAGATGGCGTAGATAAACTTAAAGATGGCGCAAAAATTAGTGTAGCTGGTACTGGACGACATCAAGGTGCAGGGCAAGCTACTGATACAAATGGTGGTAGTCGGCACTGGCAGCATCAAAATGCGCAAGGTGGCACACCAGAGGCAAATAGCACTTCAGATACTGGACAGCATAAATGGCAACATCGACGTGAACAGGCTAACACATCAAGTGTTGTAGCCAGTCAACCTTCTGCTCAAAACGCGCAGTAAGGAGTTCCGATGAATCCTTCCCGTTTATTTATCCAGCGTCCAGTGGCGACTACACTGGTCATGATTGCCATTTTTTTATGTGGGTTGGTGTCTTGGAAATTTTTGCCTGTGGCTTCATTGCCAGAGGTCGATTATCCAACTATGCAGGTCACGACCTTATATCCGGGTGCTAGTCCTGAGGTTATTGCTTCAACGATTACCGCTCCGCTTGAACGTCAGTTTGGGCAGATGCCGGGTCTAAGCCAAATGTCATCGACTAGCTCCAATGGGGCATCGGTCATTACTTTGCAATTTAATTTAAATTTGGGATTGGATGTCGCTGAACAAGAAGTACAGGCTGCGATTAATGCATCCAATAATTTGTTACCTAACGATTTGCTCACTCCACCGACCTATAGCAAAGTAAATCCGGCTGATAAGCCAATTATGACCATTGCAATCAGCTCTAAAGAGATGCCGATTACTAAACTGGAAGATCTGGTCGATACCCGTTTAGCACAACAACTTTCTCAAGTGAGTGGAGTTGGCTTAATTGGTGTAAGTGGTGGACAGCGCCCCGCAGTGCGTTTACAAGTAAACTCGGCAGCTTTGGCCAATATGGGGCTGACTTTAGAAGATGTGCGCACAGCGGTCACGGCAGCTAACGTGAATCAAGCGAAAGGTACCATTAGTGGTGCCGTACAGTCCTCTACCATTGATGGCAATGATCAGTTGCATACGGCGGATGATTATAAAAATTTAATTATTGCTTATAAAAATGGTGCACCAATTCGAATGTCTGATATTGCTGCGACCATTGATTCCGCAGAAAACGTGCGTTTAGCAGCATGGGTTGGACATACTAGCAATAACGCTGCAACCCAAACGCCAGCCATTATTATTAATGTGCAACGTCAACCTAATGCAAATGTGATTCAGGTTGCGGATCAAATTAAGCAAATCCTGCCAAAATTACAAAGTAGTTTTCCACAATCTGTGAATGTGGAAATTTTAAATGATAGTACTGCGACCATTCAGGCCTCACTAACCGATGTAGAGTTTGAGCTGGTTTTGGCAATGGTGCTGGTCATCATTGTCGTGTTTCTATTTTTACGTAGTGTACGGGCAACCTTTATTCCGGCAGTGGCATTACCACTTTCTTTGGTCGGTACTTTTGCTGTGATGTATCTGATCGGTTTTTCGGTCGATAACTTAAGTTTGATGGCGCTTACAATTGCAACGGGTTTTGTCATTGACGATGCGATTGTCATGATCGAAAACATTTCCCGTTATATTGAGCAAGGTGAGTCACCGATGCAGGCTGCCTTAAAAGGTTCAGAGCAAATCGGTTTTACCATTATTTCCCTGACTATTTCGCTAATTGCTGTACTCATTCCTCTGTTATTTATGGGCGATGTAGTTGGACGATTATTCCGTGAGTTTGCAGTAACCCTTGCTGTTTCTATTTTAATTTCAGCTTTTATTTCTTTGACTCTGACCCCAATGCTGTCTTCAAGATTGCTCAAACATATCCCTGAGGCAGAGCAGGGACGTTTTTATCATGCCATGGGGAGCTTTTTTGATAAAACGATTGGTGTTTACTCCAAAGCATTACGTTGGGTGTTGGCACGACAAGGGCTATTTTTAGTCGTTACGGTTGCGACGTTTGTCTTTACGGTTATGTTGTATGTTTTTATCCCGAAAGGTTTTTTCCCTGTTCAGGATACAGGACAAATTATTGCTACAACTGAAGCTGACCAGACGATTTCATTTCAGGCAATGAGCGTGAAACAGCAAGAAACTGCAAAAATTATTTTGCAAGATCCTGCTGTACAAAGTATTTCATCATTTATTGGTGTGGATGGGACAAATAGCTCACTCAATACCGGCCGTATTTTAATTAATTTAAAGGATAAATCGGCTCGTCCCGATGTGCAGACGGTTATTAGTGATTTGCAACAACGCCTGAGTAAAGCTCAAGGTGTGACTACATATTTGCAACCTGCTCAAGATTTAACAATCGATGCAAGACAAAGTAGAACCCAATATCAGTTTACTGTGCAATCTACGCGTTCTGAGGACTTGGCGACATGGATTCCACAACTTGTTCAAGCGTTGTCTTTGCGTCCTGAAATTACAAATTTAGCAAGTGACTGGCAAGATAAAGGCTTACAGGTTTATGTTGATATTAACCGTGACGCCGCCGCTCAATATGGGGTGACGACAGCGAGTATTGATAACATTCTTTACAACGCATTTGGGCAAAGACTCATCAGTACTATTTTCACTCAAACCAATCAATATCATGTAGTGCTTGGGTTATCAGAACAAGATCAAAATGGTCTACAAGCCTTACAGGATTTATATGTTCCTTCAAGCAGTGGAAAGCCTGTTCGTTTAAGTTCAATCGCCACGATTCAACCTAGAAATACCTTGCTTGAGATTAACCATTTAGGTCAATTCCCAACGGCAACAATTTCATTTGATACTGCTCAAGGTGTGTCATTAGAGCAAGCAGTTCAAGCGGTTAAAGAAACCGAGCAACAGTTAAAACTACCAAACAGTTTGATGACTCAATTTCAGGGTGCTGCTCTTGCGTTTCAAGCTTCTTTAAGTAATACGGTATGGCTCATTATTGCTGCAATTGTGGTGATGTATATTATTTTGGGTGTGCTTTATGAAAGCTTCATACATCCACTCACCATTTTATCGACATTACCATCGGCAGGGATTGGCGCACTTTTAGCATTGTCCTTAACTCATAATGATTTAAACATTATTGCGATTATTGGCATTGTGCTGCTGATTGGTATTGTTAAGAAAAATGCAATTATGATGATTGATTTCGCCCTAGATGCAGAACGGCATCAGGGGCTGACCCCAATGGAGTCAATTTATCAAGCTTGTTTACTAAGATTTAGACCAATTTTAATGACCACTATGGCAGCATTGTTAGGTGCCGTGCCTCTAGTCATTGGGAGTGGAATGGGATCGGAATTACGCCATCCACTTGGTATTACCATGATTGGTGGTTTAATTCTGAGTCAGCTTCTTACTTTATTTACCACACCAGTTGTTTATCTCGCTTTTGACCATTTGGCTCAGCGCATAAAAGGAAATCGCCGTCCAGATAAAGATGCCAGCGAGTTGCCACCTTATGAACATTTTAAGTCTGGGGTGGATGAAGTATGAGTATTTCAACGCCTTTTATACGCCGTCCTGTAGCAACGACTTTACTGAGTATTGGGTTGGTATTGCTGGGTTTATTAGCTTTTAATATTTTACCCGTCGCTTCATTGCCGCGAGTTGATTTTCCTACTATTTCTGTAACAGCAAAACAAGCAGGGGCAAGTCCGGAGGTAATGGCAGCTACTGTGGCTACGCCGTTAGAGCGAAATTTAGGACGTATTGCTGGGGTAAATGAAATTACCTCTTCAAGTACATTAGGCTCTACTCGTATTACGCTTCAGTTTGATTTAAATCGTGATATTAATGGCGCTGCTCGTGACGTGCAGGGTGCAATTAATGCATCGCTTTCTTCGTTACCGTCGGGGCTTCAAAATAACCCAACTTATCGAAAGGCCAATCCTGCTGATGCGCCTGTCATGATTTTGGCGCTGACCTCTAAAACTTTATCTAGAGGACAGATGTATGATGCAGCCGATACGATTTTGGGACAAAAACTCCTCCAGATTGAGGGAGTTGGTGATGTCAGCATTGGGGGAGCAGCACAGCCCGCGGTACGGGTTGAGCTTAACCCTAGCCAGTTGGCGCACTATGGTATTGGGCTAGATACAGTACGTTCTGCCATTACTTCAACAAATGCAAACCGACCTAAGGGCTTTATAGAAAAGAAACAAGAGCTGTGGGAAGTTAAAGCAAATGACCAAGCCAAACAAGCTGCTGACTATATTCCCTTAATTGTGAGCTATAAAAATGGGGGAGCGGTTAGAATTTCTGATGTTGGAGAAGTAAAAGACTCTGTATTAGATAGTCGTAATGCGGGTTACTATGCAGATCAACCATCTGTTTTGATTATGGTATTTAAACAGCCTAATGCCAATGTAATTGAAACCATTCAACGCATCAACCAAATGTTGCCGACCTTACAACAGGCACTTCCATCACAAATAGAAATTCATACAGCGGTTGATCGTAGTAAGACCATTCAAGCTTCTTTAAGAGAGATTGAACGGACTTTAATTATTGCGATTATATTGGTCATTATTGTTGTTTTCGTATTTTTGAAAAATGGCCGAGCCACTTTAATTCCTGCGATTACTGTACCAATTTCTCTGGTGGGTACTTTTGCTTTGATGTATGCCTCAGGCTTTTCATTAAACAACATTAGTTTAATGGCCTTGACGATTGCGACAGGGTTTGTGGTAGACGATACCATTGTTGTGCTTGAAACCATTTCAAGGCGAATGGAAGAGGGGCTTGCTCCCATGCAGGCAGCAATTACGGGGGCAAGAGAGGTTAGTTTTACAGTAATCTCAATGAGCATTTCATTGATTGCGGTATTTGTACCTATTTTACTTATGGGTGGAATTGTGGGGCGTTTGTTCCATGAGTTTGCCATGACCTTAAGCTATGCCATCTTAATTTCAATGGTAGTTTCACTCACCACCACACCTATGCTGTGTGCATGGTGGTTGAAAAGAAATAAGAAAAATCAGCCAAACACTGAAAACCTGATAGTTGAACAGACTTCAAAAACTGACGATTATAGCGAAGCTCTTTTAGTCGCATCTGATGATGAGTATTTAAAAAAACAGGGCTTATTTGGACGAATTACCCTGCTATATAAGCGTAGTTTGGCAGTCGCATTGCGACATAAAGCTATGACGATGATTATTTTCATTTTTACGATTGGACTGAATGTTTACTTATATATTGCTGTGCCTAAAGGTTTCTTCCCCCAACAAGATACAGGGGTCATGATGGGATCTTTAGTTGCAGACCAAAATATTTCCTTTGATGCAATGAATATCAAGCTTAAAAAATACATTGCTGTGATTGGGAAAGACCCAGCCGTTGATCATGTAATGGGCACACTTGGAGGTTCCCAACTTAATCGGGCAAATTTATTTTTAGCTTTAAAACCTTTGGGTGAAAGAGCAGATACCCCAGACCAGATCATGGCTCGATTACGTAAAGTTCTTGGGCATGAAGCAGGAATACGTTTTAGTCTCAGACCTGTACAAGATATTAATATTGGAGGTCGCTCAAGTGATGCCAGTTATCAATACACCTTACAAGGCGATGACTTAACTGCACTAAGAAGCTGGACCCCAAAAATTCAAGCTGCTTTATCTAAACTGCCAGCTTTAACCGATGTATCTAGTGATCAGGATGTGAAAGGGTTAGAAACCAAGCTTAGTTTTGATCATGACAAAATGAAAATGATGGGTATAACGCAAGCTCAAGTCGATAGTACGTTAAATGATGCTTTCGGTCAGCGACAAGTCTCGACCATTTATAACCCGATGAATCAATATCATGTGGTCATGGAAGTTGCACCTGAGTTTGCAAAAAGTGTGGAAGCGCTCAACAGTATTTATATACAAGATGCTCAAGGGCAGTCCATCCCTTTATCTACATTTAGTTCATGGAAAGCTGCGAACACTTCTTTGTCGGTCAATCATCAAGGATTATTTGCTGCCAGTACCATTACATTCAATTTAAATGATGGCTATTCACTTTCAGATGCTACCGTCCAAATTAATAATGCAATGAATGAATTAAAAGTCCCAACTTCTATACGTGGGTCATTCCAAGGTTCGGCAAAAGCGTTTCAATCTTCCTTAAGTTCAGAGCCATTACTTATTTTGGCGGCAATTGTGGTGATTTATATTGTGCTCGGAATTTTATATGAAAGCTTTGCTCATCCATTGACTATTCTTTCTACATTGCCGTCTGCGGGATTAGGGGCGCTCATCGCTCTCATTCTTTTTAAAATGGAATTTACCGTAATTGCTCTCATCGGAATTTTATTGCTGATTGGTATTGTGAAAAAGAATGCCATCATGATGATTGACGTCGCATTAACTTTGCAGCGAAAGCAAAGTTTAAAACCTGAAACAGCGATTTTAGATGCATCAGTGCTACGTTTTAGACCAATTATGATGACAACATTTGCAGCTTTATTTGGTGCTCTACCTTTGGCTTTGGGCCGAGGTGACGGTGCGGAGTTACATGTGCCTTTGGGTGTATCGATTGTGGGTGGTTTGATCATTAGTCAGATATTAACTTTATATAGTACGCCTGTAATGTACTTATATATTGACCAATTGAGCGAATGGGGAAAACGTAAGTTCAAAAACATATGGTCTATGAAACAAATGGGCTTAAAGAAATAAGAGGGTATGTTAATGCATCAAAAAAATCATGTACGGTTTAAACAGCTCTCGTTTAATGCCTTGGGAAGTTTGGTAGTCATATTGTCTGGTACATTGTCAGGTTGTCAGTTGGTCAAACCGGAACCTACACCTCATGTGAATATTGGTGCCAATTTTTCTCAGCCATCACAATATGGTTTAGATATTAAAAAGTGGCAAACTGATGGTTGGAAAATTGCGCTGCCAAGTGATCATTTACCCAAAGGTGAATGGTGGCAAATTTTTCAGGATGAACAATTAAATAAACTCGTTGATCAGTTGAATCGAGAGAATGCCTCGATTGCACAATACGAAGCACAGTACCGTCAAGCCACAGCACTGCTGAGTGAAGCGAAAGCAGGGACTAGACCGACAGTCACTGGAAATACGTCAGCCACTCGCTCCAAATCTGGCGAAGCATCAGCAACCACAAGTTATGGTTTGGGGGTAAATGCGAGCTGGGAGCCCGACTTTTGGGGTAAAGTTCACCAAAATATTTTAGTGAACCAGAATAAAGCCCAAGCAAGTGAAGCAGAACTTAACTCAATCCGTTTAAGTATGCAGGCCCAACTTGCCACCACTTACTTACAATGGGTGGTGCAAGGTTTTCAGCTACAGTCGCAGCAAGAAAGTCTGAATAACCTTAAGAAGTCCTTACAGCTTACCCAAAATCAATATAAAGCCGGCATAGTGGCATCGACTACGGTCGATCAGGCACAAAGCCAATATCAAAGTGCTCAAGCGAATTATACTGACATGCAATTGTCGCAAGTAAAATTACAGCACGCCATTGCTACCTTAATTGGTCAGCCACAAGACCAATTTCAGCTAACAATGCCGAAAACTTTGCCTTCATTGCCACAAATACCAGTTGAACTCCCATCAAGTATATTAGAGCGTCGTCCTGATGTAGCTGTAGCAGAAAGAAACATGGCAGCAGCAAATGCTCAAGTAGGGGTAGCTAAACTCGCCATTTTCCCAGATTTTAGCTTGGGAGGAAGTTTAGGTTATAAAAGCAGTAAGTTAAGTGACTTGTTTAATGCGCCTAATTTTATTTGGTCGGTTGGTCCTACGCTCGCAGCGACCCTGTTTGATGGTGGGCTTCGACATGCTCAAACCAAACAAGCTCTAGCTGCTTATGACGCGAGTGCAGCTTCTTATAAACAAACTGTACTTTCAGCTATCCAAGAAGTTGAAGACAATATTGCTTCTCAAGCTTTACTTTCAAAAGAAGTAAATGAGCAAAAGCAAGGGCTACAGGCAGCTACGCGTGCTGAAAATACCACGATGAATCAATACAAAGCAGGAATGGTCGGATACTTAAACGTTTTGACTGCACAAAATACCCGTTTGTCAGCACAAAACAGTGTGTGGTCACTCATGAGTAAGCAATATCAGACAACTGTTAGCTTGATTAGCTCGATGGGGGGAAGCTTTGAATAGCTAAGAGACACATAGAACAATAGTTGCTTTGTCGCGCTACCTTTGGCGGACAAGCAGCTATGTGGCTATAAAATATTCATTAAGCAGTTTTTATAAAATAAAGATAAAAATATAAGATAAACAAAATTGACTCATAACGAGTTTAATATGATGAATAATCAAACATCGTCTAAAAATTTAAATAAAAATCCTTTTTTTAGGCACTATTTAATTGTTCAGAGCAATACAATTAAGTTTAAAATATGGAGATGTTGTATACAGGATGCCATTTATTAGTTTAATTAAAATTAGAGTTATATAAATCTTGTGAATTATAGGTTTTTACTTGGCTATTTTTGTACGTTTTCTATCCTGAAGACGATGAAAAAATTAAAACATTGAAGCTAAAGGCTTAATTTTTTTAGAAAAGATGATACTAAAGAATCAAGAATTATATATTATTAAATAGACTTTGAAACTAAAACTTTAATCTTGATTTAAGTTCAATTATTTAATTTATGACACATCTAGATTTCTTTAATGAGTCAGAAAAACAAATTATGACTTCATTTGAGCCAAATCAGAAAATTAAAGAGAGTATAAAAATGAACCAGTTTGTAACAAACACGAATAATATTATTCGTGGAAAGTATCATCCGGAATTTTTGCAGTATGAAGTCTTGGCCGATATTTTTGTCCATACTGCACAAACTCTTCCTGATAAAACGGCTTTAATTGAAGCAGATAAAACGTTGACCTATGGTGAGTTGTACCAACAAGCCTTAGTCATGGCTCAGCACTTGACGATCAGAGGGGTGAAACCTGGTCATATTGTTGGGTTATGGTTGCCTCGTGGTATCGAGCTTTTAAAAGCTCAATTGGCGATTTGTTTAAGTGGTGCAGCATGGCTTCCTTTTGATATGGATACGCCAGCTGACCGTATAGCAGTGTGTCTTGAAGATGCTGAATCTGTGGGAATGATTACTACAGATGAATGGTATGCACATTTAGAAGAAGTGCCGCAAGCAAAATGGACAAACACTGAATTACAAAAGCCACTCAGTGAAAATATTCCTTTAGCTAAAACAACCCCAGAACAACCTGCGTATATTATTTATACATCAGGCTCAACGGGTAAGCCAAAAGGGATTGTGATTACCCAAAGAAATATTTGTCACTTTTTACGCAGTGAAAATAATGTTTTAGGTATTCAAGAACAAGACAAAGTCTATCAAGGCTTTTCTGTCGCTTTTGACATGTCGTTTGAAGAAATTTGGCTTTCGTACTTGGTTGGTGCAACATTGTGGATTGCACCTAAGTCGCTTGTGAGTGACCCTGAACGTTTATGCCAAACATTAAAGCAAGAAAACATTACCGTATTGCATGCTGTACCGACATTACTTGCTTTATTCCCTGAAGATGTACCTAACTTAAGAATTATTAACTTAGGTGGGGAAATGTGTCCGGATTCACTAGTTGACCGTTGGGCATTACCTCACCATCAAATGTTTAACACTTATGGTCCAACCGAGACTACCGTTACAGCAAGCCTTGAGTCTTTAGAGCGTGGCAAACTCGTTACGATTGGTAAGCCTTTACCAAACTATGGCATGCTGGTCATTAACGCTGAAAGAGAATTACTGCCGCAAGGTGAAACAGGTGAGCTCTGTATTTTTGGCCCAAGTGTGGCAGAAGGATATTTAGGCAGACCTGATTTAACGGCTGATAAGTTTATTGAAAACCCGTGGGCAGAAGGTCCAGACGAACAATCGCTCTATCGTACTGGTGACTTGGCTAAAATTGATGAGTTTGGCCAAGTACACTGTTTGGGGCGTGCGGACGATCAGGTAAAAATTCGTGGTTTCCGTGTTGAACTTGGTGAGATCGAAGCTGCGCTTTGCGATATTGAAGGTATTGGTACAGCAGCAGTTATTCTTCGTCCTGAAGATGGTATTGATCAGCTTATTGCGTTTATTGCACCAGAAATTGATGCGAAACAAGCAATCGAAATTAAAGTACTTCGTCAAAATTTAAGCCAACGCTTACCACCTTATATGGTGCCAAACCGTTTTGAGATTATTGAAGAAGTTCCGCGTCTATTGTCAGGAAAAATTGACCGTAAAGCTTTAAAAGCACGACCACTCACCAGTGTGATTGACCGTAGTGAATCGGACCAACCACAAAACCCAGCAGAAGAAATTTTATTTGGTATTTTGAATCGCTTGTTTCCAAACATGCCGATTAAACTCGATTCAGATTTCTTTGATGACTTAGGTGGTCATTCACTTTTAGCGGCTGTTTTGATTTCAAACTTACGTGAACATCCGGAATATAGCCACTTAACTATTCAAAACTTATATCAAGCGAGACGAGTTGGGGCCATTGCTGCGCTCATGCTAGAGCAGCCAACGCCGACTGTATTTGATAGCCAAATTGGGCAAGATAACCCGCGTAACCAGACTTATAAGTGGTTATGTGGTATCGCACAGCTAATTACTATTCCTGTTTTAATTTCGATTAATATCTTGCAGTGGTTAGCGCCATTCTTTACCTATCATTATTTTACTGGTGGATCACGAGACAGTATTCCGAATGCAATCGCGATGTCTTTATTGGTTTATATCAGCGTAATTATTGCCAGTTTTGTTGTTTCAATTTCTGTAAAACGACTATTAATGATGGGCGTTGGTGCAGGGCAATATCCATTATGGGGATTAACCTATTTCCGTTGGTGGTTAGCAGACCGTATAGGTAGTATTTCACCTGTCTATCTTTTGTCAGGTTCAACTTTACTTAACTTATATTTGAAAGCGCTTGGTGCCAAAATCGGCCATGACGTTACGATTAGTTCAGTACATATTCGTATGCCATCTTTACTTACGGTTGAAGATGGGGTGAGCATTGGCTCTCAAGTAAACTTAGAGAATGCCAAAGTCGAACATGGTCACTTGGTGTTAGGTTCAATTCACTTAAAAGAAGACAGTTATGTGGGCTCTTATGCTGTATTAGAAGAAAATACAGTGTTAGAAAAACAAGCTCATGTAAATGCTTTAACTTCAATTGAATATGACACTGTTATTCCCGCCGGAGAAATCTGGGATGGTACACCTGCGAAAAAGATCGGACATGTGGATGATCACGATAAATTGCCAGAGCGTCCAAAATTATCGTTTATTCGTAAAATTGCAGAGTATGCATATTATGGAATTAGTGCGTTAATTATTGCGTGTTTGTTCTTTATTCCAATTTTCCCAAGCTTCCTTTTGGTCGACTGGTTAGATGCAAACGTATTTAATATTAGTACAAACGACCATTTACAAATCGCACTGTACTACTTCATTTTAGCGATTCCTGCTAGTGCAATGATGATGATGATTACTGCTGTGATTTCTTCAGTCATTCGTAAAGTTGCATTGCCACGTCTAGAAACAGGAACCTATGCAGTTCATGGTGGTACGTACTACCGTAAATGGTTTGCATCTCAAATCTTGGAAACGAGCTTACAAACCTTACATGGCTTGTTTGCGACCATTTATGCGCCAACGTGGTTCCGTATGCTCGGTGCAAAAGTAGGTAAAAATACTGAAATTTCTACCGCAAATGGTGTTATTCCAGAAATGCTGACTTTGGGTGAAGAAAGCTTTATTGCCGATGCTGTAATGCTAGGTGATGAAGAAATCAAAGGCGGCTGGATGACATTAAAATCGACCACCATTGGTAACCGTAGTTTTGTCGGAAACAGTGCTTATATTGCTGATGGTACCGTGTTACCAGACAACGTCTTGATTGGTGTGCAATCTAAAACACCTGATAACGTTGAAATGTACGATGGTCAAACTTGGTTTGGTTCTCCACCTTTATTGCTGCCTGCACGTGAAGCTGCTGAGAAATATCCAGATCATTTAACATTCTTGCCAAGTATCAAACGCCGTTTAATGCGTGGTTTTATTGAAGGCCTTCGTGTTGTATTACCTGCTGCTCTTGCGATTGGTGTGGGTTATATGATCGTGCTTGAGATTATTGACGTTATTAATAAATACAACATTCCAACTGGTTTGTTGGCTTTAACGCTTGCTGGTTTGCTCTATGGCGTAGGTTGCTTCGTTATAGTTGCACTATTGAAGTGGACTCTAATTGGTCGTTACGAGCCGCGTTCAGCTCCAATGTGGACTATGTTTGTATGGTTGAGTGAAGGGATCACGAGCTTATATGAGTCAGTTGCGATTCCGAACTTCTTAAACTACTTAAGAGGAACGCCAATGTTGCCATTCTTCTTGCGTATTTTAGGTGTTCGCATTGGTAAAGACGTCTATATGGACACTGCTGATATTACAGAGTTCGACTGTGTAAGCATCGGTGACCGTGCTGAGTTTAATAGCTTCTCAGGCCCACAAACTCACTTGTTTGAAGACCGTATTATGAAAATCGGACAAGTGAATATTGGTAATGATGTTGTGGTAAATACACGTAGTATTATTTTATATAATGCCAACGTGAGCAACCATGCTGTGTTAGGTCCATTAACATTGGTGATGAAGGGTGAAAATATTCCGGCTAAATCAGCTTGGATTGGTTCACCGGCTGTGCCTTGGGTTCATAAATAATTAATTGTTGAATTGAAAAAAAAGCCTCTGTAGAACAGGGGCTTTTTTGTAGCTAAGCTATGGTTAATTTTAGACACTTATATAATGTTCATGTGCTAAGTACATTGTAAAATATCAAAATTAAAAGGTATAGGAAGAATTTTAGGGATGTATTTAGTTCATATTTGGAAAGTTAATTCTATGGAAAAAGGCGAGTCTATATCCGCCTATCAAATACAAAAGGAATTTGCAGATATTTTAGTTTCAATTTTTGATAAGGAAATACTTCCACTTATTTCAGATCTTTCATATGTAGATTACGATTTGTATAGTGGGAAACAGCTTCATCAATTAATTAACGAATTTAATAAACTCATCGAAATTTATACAGATTTTAAAGATGAAATTTCTAAAATAATAAGCTTTTTAGAAAAAGCTATTGAGTGTAAAGAAAAAATTCTTTTTGACCCTTTTAGAGAATCCATCTTGGGTTTAAATATTTAAAATTTTCTAAAATACTAAAGCTTATATCAAATTTTTCAGCTCAATAAGTAAAAACCTAAGCTATTCCCAATATGCCCTTAGCTAAGTTTTACAGCCATTCATGTTCACTTAAAGCAATCAAAGCATGCGAAAGGTTTTTTTCCATTAATATTGGCTGAACTTTCAGCATGCTGAATCAGAAAAATACTCATATTATTTTATTGTTCAATTGCATATATAGCACCTAAAGCAGCTACTTTTTTTCCCGCCTTTACTTTTGATATATCGCAATTTTGCCAAAGCTCGGGAAGGCAGTTTTCTTTAGCAGCTTCTAAAGCCGCCTCTAAATAACCGGGTAACTCTATTGTTCCTCCTCCTATTACTAGTTGTGAAGGATTTAAAAGATTAATGACTGTGGCTATTCCAAGACCTAAAGCTTGTCCAGCGTCTTTTATAACAGCTAAAGTAGATTGATCTCCATTGTTAGCCATTAATGCTAAATTAGATGGGCTTAGTGCGCATAGTTTGGTAATTGCAGCGCCACTGGCAAGTTCATCTAGACGTTTTATTCCTTCGTTACTTTTTACTGGTAAGTAACCTAGTTCACCAGCCCAGCCACTAGCTCCCAGTAAGGGTTTTCCATTTGTTATGAATGCAGCCCCAATACCTGTACCAATCATAATAATGCCGCTTGCAGCATGAGATGAAAAATCATTGAGTTCAGCATACATAGCAGCCTTTACATCATTTAAGATCATTGTTTTACTACATAATAATTTTAATGCGTCATTTCCTTGCCAGCCTATGAATGCTGGAAGGACATCACAATTAACAACGTATCCTGATTCGTTAACTAGACCTGGCACTGCTAGGCTTATGCTTTCGGGTTTAATTCCATGTTTTAAAATAAAAGATTGCAGATGTGATATTAATTCTTCTGGAGTGAATGAAATTCCTGTACTAAATATTTCTTCAATTTCATCACATAATATCAATAACTTAGTGCCTCCAAGATCTACACCAATTTTCTGAGTTTTCATCAAAAACCTTATCTCAAAATTATTTTATAAATTTTAACGTGTCTATATGATCAAGATTTTATAATTATCAGTATTTGTGTAATAAATTTTAAAATTGATTCCAAATGGAGATCAATTATTTGCCATATATTTCAATCTTATATATAACGTACAGGCCTAATTTTCTGTTTACTTGCTCCATTCATAACCCACTTTTACCAGTAACTACCTGATTATTTATCCTTACTTTTTCATGATCTAATTTAAAAAAATATCATCGTGTGTTGGACTGAAAAGGGAACCACTCTCAATTTTATTTGTAGAGTTTAATGGGTTTAATAATTATATAATTTTCAATGTTTTAAATTAATATAAAGCCTCTATAAATAGAGGCTTTATATTAGGTGTTATCAGCGAACTTATTTATTTAGTTGCCATAAATGCTTCATGATAAGTAACTTCTCCTGAGGGAATATGATCAGTGAAGCTTATAGCTTGAAAGTATTCATTTGGTACATCAGGTAAATTTAAATCTGGGTATGATTTAAAACCAAATCGACTGTAATAATTTGGATCACCTAATAGAACGCAACCTTTTCCGCCCAATTCTTTTAACTTTTGCAAAGCTGCATTCATTAAAAGAGAACCAATGCCAATTCCTTGTTTATTTGGACATACAGAAATAGGGCCTAGGCCATACCAACCTGTTTCACCTGACGTAATCGTAACTGGTGAAATAGCCACATGACCTACAATTAAGCCATCTTCTATAGCAACCAAAGAGATTGTGAGTTGCTTATGTTTCCGAAGGCTATTCACAATAAATTGTTCGGTATGGCTCGAATGCTCTTCATTTAAGAACGCGGCTTTCGTCAACGCTTCGATATTTGTAATATCTTCGGGTTGTTCATCTCGAATTATAATATTCATATTTTCTTTCTCTTAATAAATAGCAACTTATATCAACGATTGTCTAGTTGAGGGCGGACCGTCTGAAGCCCTAACAATGTAATTTGATAAGGTTGGCTATTTTTAGATTTGATTAAACGTTTTGCTTTTAGCTTTTTAAATACATCTAAGGAACAATCAGATAGCACAAAACCTTCTCGTGTATAGCATTCAACGAAATAAACTGTGCCTGATGCATCACGTTGGTATTTAATATGTCCGCCTTTGGCAAGGACATGGAGAGTTCGTTGTTCGAACTTTGAAAGATTCATGTTGGAGCCTTGATAATAATCAAACGTGCAAATAGAGGTGATCAGAAATATGACCACAGAAAAATTGCGACATTGATAATCAACTCAATAATAAAATTGAGAGTGATTATCAGATGATTACTATCTCCAACATATAAACCTCTTTTAGAAGGGGGATACTTTTATTCAAAGAATATATTAACTGTATATATCACTTAATCACAAATGTTTTTTTATGTGCATAGAATATTCATAATGATGTTAATAAGCTTAATTTAAATATGAAATCTCATATCTATCTCTTCGTTCTATAAAATGAATATATACAAATCCTGATTTTCCGATATGCATACCTACGATTAATTGCTTTTGTTCTGCTACTTATAGTTTGGCTTTGTTTTATTTGTAAGATATGACACTTGAATTAAATCGTAACTATTAATTGACGAACACCTCCAAATATAGTTGTACAATACAACTATATTTGGAGGTGTTCGTATGATCGATAGTAAATTAATTGAGGAAATTCGTAGATCTTCACGAACTATGGTTCGGGAACTTGGATTTATGAAGGCTACTCTTGCTGCTACAGACTATTCACCTTCCGCAGTTCATACATTGTTAGAGATTGAAAATTATGGCGCTATAACTGCTATCCAGTTGGCACAAATCTTAGGTTTAGAAAAATCCAGCGTAAGTCGTATGCTAGGTAAACTAATTGAAGCGGATGAAATTAAAGAAGTACAAGCAATAAATGATGGAAGATCTAAATCTCTTCAACTCACTGACAAAGGACGTAATACGGTTAAAAAAATAAATGAATATGGTGAAATGAGGGTAATTCAGGCTATAGGAAATTTAAAACTAACTCAACAGAAACAAATTGCTCAAGGTCTTACATCTTACGCAGAAGCTTTAGTTGCTTGCAGATCTCATCCAATTGTTGATGTAAATAAAAAAATTGAAATAGTTTCTGGATACCGTGCTGGAATGATTGGTCGTATCACCGAAATGCATGGAACCTATTATGCAAAAAACTATGGATTTGGACATTTTCTTGAAGCTAAAGTTGCATCTGGGCTTGCTGAGTTTTCGGAACGACTACTTGATCAAAATAATAACATTTGGCTTGCTATACATAATGATCAGATTATTGGATCTGTAGCTATAGATGGTCAAGATTTAGGAAATAATGAAGCTCATTTACGTTGGTTTATTCTTGAGAATGGATATCAAGGTAGTGGTATTGGAAAAAGATTATTAGCAGAAGCCATAGCTTTTTGCGATCAGAAAGGATTCTCTGCTGTGCAATTATGGACATTTAGCGGTCTTGATGCAGCTCGTAAACTTTATGAGTCGTTTGGATTTAAACTGACGAAAGAATGGGAAGGAAACCAATGGGGGAAAACCATGCTTGAGCAGCAATTTACCAGATAGATTATTTGTTGATACTTTAGTTATTTTATAGAAAAAGTTTAGCTTCCATATATAAGCGGCATTGTCCTGAAATCTCGATTCTATTATTTTCGAGCATTCTACAGTGCAATATTCCTCCACGATTCGATGCCTGATAAGCAATAATATCGTTCTTATTAATTTCATCTTTCCATAATGGAATAAGTGATGTGTGTAAGGAGCCTGTCACGGGATCTTCATCAATTCCCATTGATGGTGTGAAATAGCGGGAGATAATATCGATGTTTTTATATTCAGGATTTAATAAATCATTCTTTGCGGTAATTGCAACTCGTCTTCCACCAAGCTGTTTGATTTTTTCAAAATCTGGCTGTTCTTGTAAAATTGCCTCCGCTGATTCATAGACAACAATGTAGGCTTGAGGATTGATATAAACCTCTTCAACTTTATGCTGCAATGCTTCCTTCAATTCTTGTGGAATATTATGAATTTTTTCAGGAATCTGGACAGGAAAATTCATTGCAATAAAGCCATTTTCTTGCTTCCGAATATAAAATTCACCCATTTGTTTGACTTGAAATGTAATAGATTTGATTTGAGGGTTTTCTTGAAAAATTATAAAACTAGTTGCCAAAGTTCCATATCCACAAAATTGAACTTCTTTTATTGGTGAAAACCATCTAATTTCGTAGACTTGCTCATCAATTTTACGAGCAAAACTTGTTTCAGATAAATTATTCTCAATGGCAATATTTTGCATTATCTCTACATCTAACCATTGTTTAGTAATTATGACTGCGGCTGGGTTTCCTGCAAATAATTGATCAGTAAAAGCATCTACCTGATACATTTTCATTATAATTTCCTATTTATTGTATTCTGATAAATATCAGTATTATAAATATAATAAAAAAATTATCAGTATTTCTATTTTCTAAATACACGTATATACAATTTTCTTGGCGGCCCACCTTTGAAAAAAATGAAGTTAAAGATTTAATAATTATGATACCTGTACAGACATTCTCGGTTTTTGCAATTTTTCTGTTGTTTATTGCGCCATTGATTGGTGTTGTACTAACACTCGGTTTGTTGGTGAAAGCACTATTCTTTTGGCGAAAGAAGTCTCAAATGTCTGTGAGATTTTTTTCTAAAAAGACATTATTTATTACGCTAGTGGCATTAATATGTGACCTGTGGGCAGGTTATTTATTTTATATGAGTGCATCGGTAGAGTATGAGATTGCACTTAAGCAGCATTATAAGGAACGTCGCAGCCATTTCGTTTTATCTCAAGATGCACAATATGGCGAACTGTTGATTCCCAAAGGGAGCTTAATTAGTCGTTACGATGCTTTTGACAACGGTGAGCCACAAGTACCCTTTAGCTTACGTGGATTACAGGCTGTACGTTTTCCTCATCCTGTACAGGTTGCAGGAATGTGGGTAACTGCGATGGAGCCTCCTCGAATGGAGTTGGCGTGGGATCAGCATGTAGGTCCAGTTATGCGCTTCGATCCCAAGGAAGAAAATAGTTATGGTAAATGGGTTTACGATACGAAACGTCCTACTATCGCTTGTTCTCGTGGAGACATCGTATTACTTGAAATTCCACTCATTGATTATGATATTGCAAAAGAATTTGGTAAGCCTGAGCCTGATGGAGCTAATGCACGTTTTCGCCCGAGTGAGTGGGGTGTTCAAGAATGTGAAAAAGGTCAGGGGCCAATTAAAGTTAGTCCTGCATATACTGGGACTGCGCCAAAGAAACCTTGGTTTCAACTTTGAGATAGTTTTAGTAAATTTTTAGTTCTACATCTATTACTAATATTTTATTAAGGATTCTCAAGAAACTTTTGAAAGATGATAATCTCAAAGAACCAAAATTAGTAAAAATAGAGAATCAAATGAGCCAATTTCCTAATGATGCAACAGGGGATGCTTTAAACGCATTTAAGAAAAATGGGTTTGATTTAACAAAGCCGATGGAAATAGATTTCTTTATTGCAATACCTTCAGAAGAGGTTGGAGAAAAGATTTCTACAGAGGTTAAAAGATTAGGCTGTAAAGCCAGCGTTGAGCAAGATGAAATTACTAAGGAATGGACTTGTTATTGTACGAATACAATGATTCCATTTTATCATGACATTATAAAATTCGAAGAAGATCTAAATAATATCGCTAGTCAATATGGTGGTTATACTGATGGTTTTGGTTCGTATGGTAATGTTTGATTAATTTTTAATAAATCATAGGTTCAAAATTATGAAAATTAGTCAAAAGCAAATAGATGCTGTAATTGCATTAGAAGGTGCTAAAAGATATAAGCATTTCATAAAAGTTATTGCCGATACGCAAGAAGTTTGGGGCTTATACAAGGATGGATGGGCCTTGGCTGGAACAGAGGATAATCAAAAAGTATTTCCTGTATGGCCCGCGAAAGAGTATGCCGAGTTATGTGCTGAGCATGAATGGGGAGGATATGAAGCTGAGCTGATTTCTTTAGATGACTTCATGAATGAATTGTTACCTACATTAAAAGATGATGAGGTATTAATAGGTATTTTTTATACTCCTTTAAATAATGGTGTAACTCCAGAGATAGAACAGGTACTAAATGATTTAGAGCTTGAATTGGAAAATTATTAGAAAAATAAGATCCAGCCTCTTTATCCTTGATACATTCAAATACCTATATTTAAAAGATATTCTAGAATTAAGAAGATGCACCTTATACGGATAAAAAAATGGGAGCAACTAGCTCCCATTTTCTATTTTTGTTCATGTTCTTTGTAGTATTGATGCGCTCTCTTAGAATTATGCTTCCAACTTTTAGCAACTTTTGTGACATATGTTGAAAGATCATCCCATGCATCAGCTAAACCACGGCCACGGGCTACACGAAGCTTAAGAGGATAATCTTTATATTCAATACAATGAATTGAATAAAAGCTTTTCTCTTGCTGCGTACTGAACTTTTTATAATGAACACTTTTCATATTAGGAAAATATTCCCAAAATAAGCCATTTGAGCGTGGTTTTTTTACAGATTGTTGATATTGATATTTCAGTTTTTTCATTGTTCCTCCTAGGTAACATTACCTAGAAGGGATCCTCTGCAAAGTAGTACATTTTCTTGAATCCTACATATTGAATATTTTGTCACATAATTGACTATTTTATTCATTTTCTAAAACTAAATCACGGTTATTAGGCTTGGTTTTTATTAGGAATATTGTATTTTAATTAATTCTTATCTTAAATTATTACTAATTTATTTTAGAAATTTATTATCATTTTTAATTTTATATGAAAGCTCTTATATAAAATAAGTATAGATTTTATAAGTAAATTTAAATAATATTCCGTATAAAATATAATCTTTAGAAAGGGGAGTTGTTGGAGTGTTGAATTTATTTACTAATAATCATTTAAGAAAAGATTTTTTTCTAGATGGATTAATGAAAGAAGTACAGAAAGATATGGATATTTATATTGCATCAGCTTTTTTTACTGAAATAGATGTAGTTGATGAGTTGATTAAAAGTAACTGCCGTATTCGAATTATTGTAAGACTGGGTTTTCCGACCTCTCCTTTGGCATTAAAACATCTTTTAAAACAGAAAAATATTGAAGCAAGATTTTATACGAGTCATGAGTTTCATCCGAAATTATATATTTTGGGTAATAAGAAAATTTTTGTAGGTTCTGCCAACTTAACAAAAGCTGCATTGATTACAAATCAAGAAATTATGTTAGGGGTCTTGCCTGAAGATGCAAGGTTCGAAGAATTGACATACTTATTTTTAGAATATTGGAGTGAAGCAAAAGTATTAACTATTGAAGATGTTATTAAATATGAAAATATTTATAAAAAATATAAGGATCAATTAGATATGGTAAATGACTTTGATGATGATGTTCAAAAAACCTTAGGAAATTGGAATTTTCCTAATATCGATAGGAATGAACCTAAACAGACTAATTCAGATCTGTTTCTTGATAGTTTTTTAAAAACTTATCAAGAATCAGTTCATGCATATAAATTGATTGCGGAAGAGTATAGTAAAAAATCTCGAAAAGTTAATGGTGAACTCATTCCATTACGTTTAGAAATTGATTCATTTTTTAGTTTCGTTCGAGATTGTCATGCTATTCATGAAACATGGAAAGATCAAGAACTAGGTTGGAATGATAATAATAGATTGAAATTAAATACTTTAATTAATGAGTGGATGAGTATCGAATGGTCTCACTTTGAAAAGCGAATAGTTAATGAAAACTATCCTTTTATAAATAAAATTCTTGGAAGTGTAGAATCTATTAATAATTCAACAGCTGATGAAATTGTTGAAGCTCTCTGTGTAGCACATTCTTTTCACGATCGCCTAAGATTTTTCAAAGGTGGTTTAACTACATTAAAAAAGGAATTTCTTGATAGAAATGAATTAAAAAAAATTAAAAATACATTAATTTATTTACTACATAATGATAAAAATTTAATAGAAAAGCGTATAGCAGATTGTATTTATAATCCTAACTATAAATTAAATGAATTTGGTCAATCAAATGTACAAGAATTGATCGGTTGGATAAATAATGAAGAGATGCCTGTTATAAATGGTCGAACTACAAAGGTGCTACGTTATTTCGGCTTTGATGTAAGGCAAGTTAATTAATAATTTTTATATTAAGCATTTACATAGAATTAAATCCAAAACAGCCTTCCACGGCTGTTTTTATTTCCCCTTTATAAACCCCCATTTAACAATAACTCACGCATTATTTATCCTTACTTTTTAATGATCTAAATTAAAACAAATGTCATTTTGTGTGCTTGACTGCAAAAGGGTTGAGCACTATTCTTTGCCTGCTGGCCACATTGCCAGTCGGTCGTCGCAGACCGCATAATAACTCCCGCATCAGAGACATTTCTTCTGAGGAATACTCTTGTGTGGTAGCTACTCGTCCCTTTCCCGTAGCGGTAGGACGGGAGAGGGACACCTACGGGTGTGCTAGTTTGAGTTATTACTAGTCTGCGAACCCTTTCTCGTTCTGCCACCATAATTCTATAAATGTCTGGCAGAACTCCAAATAAAAAGGAGTTGGCTTTGCACATCCATTATTTCTTGGCAACCTTTGCCAAAAGCTATAACAACACAACTTAGTTTTTAACAAGTTTGATCGCCATGCGGCAAATCAGACTTTAAATCGTCACGACTAAAAACTTGCAGCAACAATAAAACTTGAGATGTGCCAAGCACAGTCTTTATGGCTTTGCTATGCCTTTTTTTCAGCTTTAAAAAAATAAAAGGCTTTTATATCTCATTTATATACAACAACAATTTATTTTATAACGGTAAAACTATGCCAAATTTAATTCTCCCAACACGTGCTTTTGAGGTTGTAAAAAAAGGGATCGACTTATTTCACTACGGTGGCTTTCATATGGTCGGCGTCGACAAAATTGTGAAAGAAACCGAAGTGAATAAAATGACGTTTTATAATTATTTTCACTCTAAAGAACGCTTCATTGATATCTGTTTAATTGTGCAAAAAGAACGGCTCCAAGACCAAGTGGTTGCAATAGTGGAGTACGACCATGACACAAGCACAATCGATAAACTCAAAAAACTTTATGTATTACATACCGACTTAGAAGGGCCTTACTACTTATTATTTAAGGCCATTTTTGAAACTAAAAACAGCTATCCAAACGCTTACCAAACTGCGGTCAGATACAGAACATGGCTTAGCAATGAAATATATAGTCAGCTTAGATTACTAAAAAACGATGCAGCCTTTAATGACGCCAAAATATTGCTATATATGATTGAAGGCGCAATTATTCAGCTTTTAAGCTCAGAACAGATCGATCAAAAAGAGAGGTTATTTAATTACTTTCTAAATGCTTTGGCTTAGCTAAAAGTGTGGAAATGAAAAGATAGAAACAATAAAAACCATCAAGGTGAGCGTTTTTTCACTACCCTACAAACCTTATTGGTTGTTTAAAGCAATCTTATCTTAGTGATTTAAGTTGAAATCAAACCAAATGATTTCAACTATAAAATCATTAAAATTAATTGTTTAAAGTTTTTAAAGCCATTTCTACACTGTCGTATAGATTTTCAATAGGCACATTATCTTTTGCTTGAACCGTAATACCAAATAGAATCATGCCAAAATAATCTGCCAAAACATCTAAGTTTAAGCTTTCAGCCACATCACCATCTTTTTGACCTTGTTCAAGTCTCGCTTTGATGAGAGCAACAGTCTTTCTACGCTCATTACTTAAGATCTCTTGCACATTTTTACTTTCAGATGAACCTGATAATGCTGCGGATACGACTAAACAACCGGTTTTATCTGGCTTGCTATAAAATTGGTCAATTGTTCTGATTAACAAATTTTTAATGCCTTCTTGAGCTGTTAAAGACTCTTGAAGTGCCTCAATTCGATAATTACCAAAGCTTTTTACATAATAATCAACAGCTTCAATAAACAACTTTTCTTTATTTCCAAAAGAAGCGTAGAGACTTGGCGGATTGATTTCCATCGCTTTTGTCAGGTCATTAATCGATGTTGCTTCATAACCATTTCGCCAAAATAGATTCATCGCTTTGTCTAATGCAGCATCTCGATCGAAATTACGAGGACGGCCACGACCTGCGGTTTTGTTCATTTTGTTCTCCATTTTGTATCAATCACTACAAAAAATCGTTGACTGTATTTTAGCATGATTATATAGTGATCACTACATAAATAATCTTATGCATATTTTAAGGGCTAAAAAATGAATCACAAATTATTTAATCCAGTGACTGTGGGCGATGTTGAACTCAATAATCGTATTGTTATGGCACCAATGACCAGATCAAGAGCAGCACAGCCTAACGATGTGCCGACCGAACTCAATGCACTTTATTATGGTCAACGTGCAAGTGCAGGTTTAATCATTACTGAAGGCACACAAGTTTCTGACGTAGGTAAAGGCTATTCTTTTACACCTGGTATTTATTCAGAAGAACAAATTCAAGGTTGGGTTTTAGCGACTCAAGCTGTACATGAAAAAGGCGGAAAAATTGCTGCTCAGTTATGGCATGTAGGGCGTATGTCGCACTCTTCATTGCATATTAATCACGAGCAACCGATTGCACCATCTGCTATTCAAGCCAAAGCATCTGTATTTATTGCCAATGAAAAAGGTGAAGGGGCAATGGTACCTGCCGAGATGCCAAGAGCAATGGATTTAGATGATATTCAAAACGTTAAACAGGAATTTATTCAAGCTGCTCAAAATGCTGTGAAAGCTGGCTTTGACCTAGTTGAAGTTCATGCTGCAAATGGTTATTTGTTTGACCAGTTCTTATCTACAGATGCGAACCAGCGTACTGATAACTATGGTGGTTCTGTCGAAAATCGTGCACGTTTCTTATTAGAAACAGTCGATGCATTGATTGATGCAATTGGTGCTGGCCGAGTAGGTGTACGTTTATCACCTTGGGGAACCATTAATGGCATGACAGACCAACAACCCGAAGAAATTACACTTTATTTAGCTGAACAATTACAAAAAAGAAATATCGCTTATATCCATTTGGCTGAGTGGGACATGCTTCCACATGGCGATACTTATCCAGTGGGTTTCAGAGAAAAACTCCGTTCACTGTTCACAAACACATTAATTGTTTGTGGAAATTATTCACTCGAAAGAGCCGAATCTATTCTTGATAAAGGGTTAGTAGATGCAGTGGCATTTGGTCGTCCTTTCATTTCCAACCCAGATTTAGTAGAGCGTTTACAGTCAGGTCATTCTTTAGCACCAGCAAAATCTGAATATTTCTACGGCGGCGATGCAACTGGCTATACCGACTATCCAACTGCTCAATAAGCTCACTCTATAAATCAAGGCTAAGAAAATGAATAAATTTTTTAAAGTAATGACTTTGTCCGCAGCAATTGGTGTATTGGGATTAAGTCAAGCAAATGCAGAATATGACCCAAACTTAAAGTCGATAGATACACCCCCAGCCGTTTCACAGCAAATGTTTAATAAAGTGAAATCTGAGGGGTTAGGCCAGTATGCTTATGCAAAAGGTTTATCTAGTAAGTTTATCGAGTCTGAAGGCGTAAAACTTCATTATGTTGAAGGCGGATCTAAAGGCACACCAATTGTATTTATTCATGGTTTTGGTTCGACATGGAAAATGTGGGAACCAGTCATGCTGTCTTATATGAAAGACCATAAAGTCATTGCAATTGATTTACCGGGTTTGGGTCAATCATCTCCCATACTTAACGATGATTATTCGGCAGAAAATACCTCAAAAATCTTGATTGGCGCAATTAAAAAAATTGCTGGTAAAGGGCCTATCTATTATGTCAGTCACGATTTAGGTAATTCGGCTTCTTATCCACTGGTTGCCAATAATCAGGGCTATATCAAAAAAGCTGTATTTATGGACTCGCCAATTCCTGACCGTGCTATGTTCGAATATCCGGGGTATACCCCAGATGGCCCAGGTTTAGGCTGGCACTTTGGTTATTTCAGCTTTGGTGATATTGCTGAAAAGCAAATTGCAAATGACCCAAATTTATTTTTCTCATACTTTATTAAAACCTATGCAGGGAAAAAAGAAATTTTTACACCTGAGCTACTTGCTGAGTTGATTGAGCCGTATTCGACTCGAGATAAATTAAAAGCAGCTTTTGGTTATTACCGTTCGCATGCAGACTCAGTTCGTCAAAATGAAGCATTACTTGCTGGTGGCAAAAAGTTAACCATCCCTTCTATGGCGCTTACCGGCCAGAAAGGGGTAAATGATGTTTTGGTTAAAGAGATGCGAGCAAGATTTGTAGCTGATCCAGCCCAATACTCAGCCATTATTTTGCCAGATACAGGACACTGGATGGTGGAAGAAAACGCTGAAGGTGTCGAGAAAAGTTTATCGAACTTTTTATTTAAATAAATATGAAATTCATCGCACTCAGGCTTAAGGCTTGGGTGCAATGAATTATTTATTTTAAATGAGTTATTAATATGAATAGATATTTTAAAAATATATCCATTTCTACAGCTTTTATTTTGGTTAGTTCTTCATATGCGAATGCAGAATATGACCCAAACTTAAAGTCGATAGATACACCCCCAGCCGTTTCACAGCAAATGTTTAATAAAGTGAAATCTGAAGGGTTAGGCCAATATGCTTATGCAAAAGGTTTATCTAGTAAGTTTATCGAGTCTGAAGGTGTAAAACTTCATTACGTTGAAGGCGGATCTAAAGGCACACCAATTATATTTATTCATGGTTTTGGTTCGACATGGAAAATGTGGGAACCAGTCATGCTGTCTTATATGAAAGACCATAAAGTGATTGCAATAGATTTACCGGGTTTAGGTCAATCATCTCCCATACTTAACGATGATTACTCTGCAGAGAATGCATCGAAAATTCTATTAAGTGCCATAAAACAAATTACCAAGAATAAGCCTATTTATTATGTGAGTCATGACATTGGAAATACGGCCTCTTACCCTCTAGTTGCAAATAATCAAGATTACGTTAAAAAAGTTGTCTTTATGGATTCTCCAATTCCAGATATGGAGACATTCAATCACCCAGGTTATTCACCAAAAGGGCCGGGTTTAGGCTGGCATTTTGGTTATTTTAGTTTTGGTGATATTGCCGAAAAGCAAATTGCGAATGACCCAAATTTATTTCTCTCGTACTTTATTAAAACTTATGCAGGTAAAAAAGACATTTTTACGCCTGAACTCCTTACTGAGTTGATTGAGCCATATTCGACTCGAGATAAATTAAAAGCAGCCTTTGGCTATTACCGTTCAAAGAAAGACTCAGCCCTACAAAATGAAGCACTTTTAGCAAATAACAAAAAGTTATTTATTCCTGCAATGGCGCTTAGTGGTGAAAAGGGAGTGAATGATGTTTTGGTTAAAGAAATGAGAGCGAAGTTTGTGGAAGATCCAGCTAAGTTAGAAGCGGTAATTTTACCTAACACAGGTCATTGGCTAATTGAAGAAAACCCAGAAGGCGTCGAGAAAAGTTTATCCAAATTTCTATTTAAATAATCCGTAAAACTTTTACATTCGAATCGATCTTGAACTCGGATGTAACTCAGCTAAAACATCCTTATTCCTATTTGTTCGAGAGAAATGAAAGATGAAAAATAAACTGCCATTCTTGTCTTTATTTTTTGCTTGTCTTACTGCATCAACAGTCAGTTATGCAAATAATGTGTATGGAGAGCATTTAGAAGGATTTAAATATCCTTATCCGCTCCAATATTTTAACTTCTCATCCCAACAGCAAAATTTAAAAATGGGATATATGGATGTTCAACCCAAAAAACCTAATGGACAAACAGTGGTGGTTTTGCATGGCAAAAACTTTTGTGGTGCAACTTGGGAAGAAACCATTAGTTTTTTAACACAAAATGGCTATCGGGTGATTGCTCCCGATCAAATCGGTTTCTGTACTTCTAGCAAACCAGATCATTATCAATATAGTTTCCAACAGCTTGCAGAGAACACACATGCTTTACTCGATAAATTAGGTGTTAAACAACCTATTTTATTGGCGCATTCAACAGGTGGTATGTTGGCAACCCGCTATGCTTTGATGTATCCGAAAGAAACAAAATTATTAGGAATGGTCAATCCGATTGGTTTAGAGGACTGGAAAGCAAAAGGGGTTCCATATCGTACTATTGATCAATGGTATCAGCGTGAACTGAAAGTGAGTGCTGAGTCTATTAAAGCTTATGAATTAAAAACTTATTATCAGGGCCAATGGAAGCCTGAATATGATAAATGGGTAGATATGTTAGCTGGATTAAATGCAGGGAATGGACATGAAAAAGTCGCTTGGAACTCAGCACTTATTTACGACATGATTTTTACTCAACCTGTCTATTATGAATTTTCTCATCTTAAAGTGCCTACCGTGCTGTATATCGGTACAGGTGACACAACTGCAATTGGTAGTGATATAGCTCCACCTGAAGTTAAGCAAAAAATTGGTCAATACAGCGTGCTGGGTAAAGAGGCTGCAAAATTAATTCCAAACGCTGAATTAATTGAATTTGCAGGTATGGGACATTCACCACAAATGCAAAACCCGAAACTATTTCATGAGGCTTTGATCAAAACTTTAAAGAAATATGATTAATGATTTGAGGCAATAAAAGACCCTCTAAATACGGAGCTTTTATTGCTTATACAATTATTCTTTATATTGCCATGCCTTTAAAAACATTGAACAAACTTCTTGATTGAGTTTTTTCAATTCTTTAGGAGTGGGTGGTGCACCCCCTAGCATTGTTGCAGGATAAGAATATCCCATTACAGCACCCAAAAAGGCTTTAGCAGCTTCATCAGGATGTTCAACTTGAATTAAGCCAGCATTGTGTGCAGTTTCAAGAATATGACTTAAAGACCTCTTAATATTGCCTTGAGTACGATTCTGAATTTTAGGAAGAATCTCTTTCATTTCAACTAAAGCAATAATCAGTAATCGTTGCAGACGAATTGCATCAACATTATAAAAATGAGTTTGCACAGCGTACCCAATATCAAATAAACGTTGATCTAATCGTTTGTTGCTAGCATCGTGCTGCTCAATAAAAGGAGCTTCCATTTCTGCTTTTAAATGGTCGAAGACTTCAATCAGCAGCGCTGTTTTGGTTGGAAAATGGTTATATAAAGTTTGTCGATTTGTACCAGCTTTAGTGGCAATAGCCTCTAAACGGACTTCTAAACCTTGTTCAAGAAAGAGTTCACGTGCTGCTGCTATAAGAGTTGGGCGGATTCGAGAGGGACGTCCTGGAGATTTTTTTAACATATTGAGGTTTTCTTGCACATCTTATTTATTTACTTTACAGTAAAGTAAATAAATTGTCCATAAGTCTGGGGTCCCAGATATGCCAAAAGTTCGTTTTCTTTGTCGTAATACTTTGTATTTATTGCCTTTGTTTGTTTTTCTAAATGGATGTGATTCTGATAAGCCTATTGTTAAAAATAATCAAAAGGTCGGCATTATCACTATAAAAAAAGAGACTATTGAATCTTCTTACCAGTTAGCTGGGAGAACAGTGGCCTCTGAAATTTCTCAGGTGCGACCACAAGTAAATGGAGTAGTTGTCGAGCAATTATTTAAAGAAGGCTCTCAGGTAAGTAAGGGACAGCCTCTTTATAAAATTGATTCATCACTCTACCGCGATAGCGTTGATGAGGCTGCTGGTAACCTTGCACTTGCTAAAGCGACAGTGAATTCAACTCGTCTTCAAGCTGAGCGTTATAAGGAATTAATTAAGGTAAATGGCATTAGTCAGCAAGAACTTGATAATGCGTTAAGTGCCTATGAACAGGCAAAAGCCACCGTTGCTGTAAATGAAGCAGTATTAAAAACAGCGCGAACTAATTTGCGTTATACACAAGTTACTGCGCCTATTTCAGGGCGGATAGGGCGCTCTTCGATTACACGCGGAGCTTTAGTCACGTCGGCTCAAACAGACCCTTTAGCAACCATTCAAAAACTTGACCCGATGTATGTCGATTTAACCCAGTCGAGTGATGAATATATGGCGCTGCGTAAACAGCTTACTGAAAATGGAATAAAACCAACTCAACTTTCAGTCCGTTTACAGCTTGAAAATGGTACTACTTATTCGCAGCAAGGTACCTTTAAGTTTAGTGATATTGCAGTGGATGAAGCGACAGGAAGTATCACGTTGCGTGCAGCATTTTCAAATCCAAATCATGGTTTATTGCCGGGAATGTATGTGCGCGCAGAACTTGGAACGGGTACGCGGCCTAACAGCATTTTGATTCCCCAAGGCGCTCTTTTCAGAGATGCTGATGGAAACGCGCTTGTATGGGTGGTCGGAAAAGATAATAAAGCTGAACAACGAAAAATTAAGCTAGGAAATGCAATGGATAACCGTTGGTTAGTGATATCTGGCTTGAACGAAGGAGATCAAGTCATTGTTGATGGCCTGCAAGGTTTAAGTGCCGGTATGGCGATTGAACCCACACCATTGAGCTGAGGATACGCTATGTTGTCGAGTTTTTTTATTGCACGGCCTATTTTTGCTTGGGTTCTTTCTATTTGTATTATGGCCTTGGGTACAATTTCTATTTTGACCTTGCCCATTGAACAATATCCAGATATTGCACCACCCGGTGTAAACGTCACTGCAAATTATCCCGGAGCATCTGCCAAAACTGTTGAAGACAGTGTGACCCAGATTTTGGAACAGCAAATTAAGGGTATTGATGGTTTACTTTATTTTTCATCGAGTAGCAGTTCGGCTGGTCAGGCACGTATAAGCTTAAGTTTTAATCAAAAAACAAACCCTGACACAGCGCAGGTTCAGGTACAAAACGCCGTCAATCAGGCGCTTAGCCGACTTCCTCAAGAGGTTCAGCAACAAGGCATTACCGTAACAAAGTCACAGGGTGACAGTTTATTGGTCTTTGCACTTTACGATGAAAGTAACACAAGAACGTCTGTCGATATATCCGACTACATGGTGAGCACACTTCAAGACCCATTAAGTCGCGTTGATGGTGTAGGTGAAATCACAGTATTTGGTGCTCAATATGCAATGCGCATATGGCTCGATCCGCATAAACTAAATAGCTATGGCCTTATGCCTTCCGATGTCAGAACTGCGATTGAAGCTCAAAATGCACAAATTACAGCAGGTGAGTTGGGCGCATTACCAACTCGTGAGGGACAGGCTTTAAATGCAACAGTAACCGCATTATCCCGTCTACAGACTGTCAACCAATTTGAAAATATTATTTTACGGACTCAAACAAACGGTGCTGTTGTTTTACTTAAAGATGTGGCTCGTGTAGAGCGCGGTGCAGAAAGCTATCAAACCTCTACACGTTTGAATGGAAAGCCAGCTTCAGGTATGTCTATTCAACTTGCTTCGGGTGCTAATGCTTTAGAAACCGCTGAAAGGGTGAAAGCTGAGGTCACGCGTTTAACCGGCTCTATGCCATCGGGGTTAAAAGTTGCATATCCACGTGACAGTACGCCATTTGTCGAAGCATCTGTAAAAGGGGTGATTAAAACTTTAGCTGAGGCAATTGTTCTCGTCATTATTGTTATGTTCTTATTTTTGCAGAGCTGGCGTGCGACTTTAATTCCAGCTATTGCGGTTCCTGTCGTATTGTTAGGAACATTTGGCGTACTCAGTATATTGGGCTATAGCATTAATACGCTGACTTTATTTGCGATGGTTTTGGCAATTGGTTTGCTGGTAGATGATGCAATTGTCGTTGTAGAAAATGTTGAGCGGGTTATGCATGAGCAAAATCTTGATGCTCGGCAAGCCACCCTAATTTCGATGAAAGAAATATCGGGTGCACTGGTCGGTATTGCGATGGTCCTTGCTGCGGTATTTTTACCTATGGCTTTTTTTGGTGGTTCTGTCGGCATTATTTATCGCCAATTTTCGGTAACACTCGTATCGGCTATGGTGCTTTCAGCCATTGTTGCTTTAACCCTTTCACCTGCGTTATGTGCAACCTTACTCAAACCTGCAAATGAAAAACATAAGCAGAGAAAATTCTTTACTTGGTTCAATCGTAAAGTCGAACAAGGGCAATCGGGCTACCGTACCAAGTTGCTTGCGGTTTTAGGTAAACCCAAAATATTTATGATCATATTCTTAGGCATTACAGCTTTGTTAGGCTGGCAATATACGCGTATGAATACTGGGTTTTTACCACAAGAAGACCAAGGCTCGGTTATGGTCCAGTTTAGTACACCTGTAGGCACGACACTCGCTGAAACAGAACGGGTAGGTAATCAGATAGCAGATTATTTCCTGACGAAAGAAAAGGATAATCTCAATGTGATTTTCATGGTGATGGGTAGAAATAACGCAGGCAGTGGGCAAAATGTGGGAATGGCATTTGCTGGACTCAAACATTGGGATGACCGAGAAGGGAGTGAAAACACAGCAGAAGCAGTGATTGCTCGGGCAAACTCATATTTCAAGTCACTGCGTAACGCACGTGTTCAGGTACTTTCACCAGCCGCAGTGAGGGGGCTTGGGCAATCAAGTGGTTTTGAACTTTGGTTACAAGATGCTGAAAATAAAGGACGTGATGCTTTACTGGCTGCACAAAACACTGTGTTAAAAGCAGCAAGTGCTGATTCTAGCTTAGCAGCAGTCCGTCTAAATAGTTTAGAAGATAAAGCTCAGTTACAAGTCGACATCGATCAAAGAAAAGCAAGTGCACTTGGTTTGGCTCAAGCCGATATCAGTAATACGCTGTCGTCGGCATGGGGTGGATCTTATATTAATGATTTCATCGATCAGGGACGTGTTAAGCGAGTTTATATGCAAGGAGACGCGATTTATCGTTCATTACCTCAAGATATTGGGCAATGGTATGTTCGCGGTGCGACAGGTCAGATGACGCCATTTTCTAGTTTCTCTTCTGCAAAATGGCAAATGGGACCCCAAATGCTGCAACGCTTTAATGGTCTTTCAGCTGTACAAATACAAGGTTCTGCGGCAACTGGTGAAAGTTCTGGTGGAGCTATGGATAAGATGCAGCAGTTAGTCGATCAGCAACAAGGCTTTAACCTTCAGTGGAGCGGGTTGTCTTATCAAGAGAAGTTAGCTGGTGGTCAAACCATTTGGTTATATTTAGCCTCAATTATCTTTATCTTTTTATGTTTGGCAGCACTTTATGAAAGTTGGTCTATTCCTGTTTCTGTCATGCTAGTGATTCCTTTAGGCCTGATTGGAGCTGTAGTGGCTGCAAGTCTAGCTGGTTTTGTGAATGATATTTACTTTCAGGTGGCTATGCTTACTACCATTGGACTTTCTGCCAAAAATGCTATTTTGATTGTTGAGTTTGCGGCAGCTAAGTTAGAAGCAGGTCAAGCATTGATGGAAGCGATTATTGAAGGTGCAGGTCAGCGATTACGCCCCATTATTATGACATCTCTGGCATTTGTCGCAGGTGTTCTTCCATTGGCTGTATCTACAGGAGCAGGGGCTGTAAGCCGAAAAGAAATTGGTATAGCCGTAACGGGCGGTATGATTTCTGGTACCTTACTTTCTATTTTCTTTGTGCCTTTATTTTTTCTTTTAGTTCGTCGTTTAACCAATAAATTAAACGCTAAAAAGGCAAAATAATGTCGAAAAAATAACATTCCAGTTAAAAGTTAGCCCCTCATACTATAAATAGCATGAGGGGCTAAAATTTTAGTGCTTAGAATGTATTTTGAATAATCACATCGTCGTAAGGAAGTTTACCCACACGTGGGTAAGGTTCAGAAGCCGACTTTCCAACGGCAATCATTAAACATACTACGTGGTCTTCAGGCAAGTTAACAAGCTTCGCCATTGCATCAAAGTCAAAACCATCCATAGGGCAGCTATCTAAACCATGTTCTTGAGCAAGTAACATGAGGGTTTGAGCAAAAATACCCGCACTACGCATCACTTCGTCACGTTGAGTTTGTGGACGATCACGGTAATACTGGTCAATCGCGCCAGCCATAATATTTTGAACTTCTGGAGTCGCGCCATCCCATACACGTTTAGCATCAACTTCCCATGTATTTACTTTTGCACATAACACAATCAGTAAAGATGCTTCTGTAACTTGTGGTTGGTCCCAAGCAATGGCACGAATTTTTTGTCTTAACTCAGTGTCTTCAATAATCACTGGACGCCAATGTTGCAAGTTAAAAGCACTTGGTGCATTTGCTAAAACTTCTTGTAATAACTCTTTCTTGTTATCTTCAGATAACTGAAAAGAAGGGTCGAAGCGTTTAATTGCACGGCGCTTACGGAGAGCATCAATAACATTCATAAGATTTTCCTACTTAAGAGTTGGGTAGCGGTACTTGTTAGTTTTTATAACGTTGAGCTACTTCAGCCGAAGAAAAGTTTGGTAGTAAAGTGATACGTGATTTTTCAAAATTATTCCATTGATTTTCATCTTTCAGCACAGGAATTGTAATTATTTCTTTGCGATCAAAACCAATAAGAGCAGCATCTACCAAATCATTCACATCCATTAATGGTGGTACTTGGTTTAAATCCATACCTGAACGTTCCCAAATTTCAGTTTTAGTTGCCGAAGGCAATACTGCTTGTACATACACGCCATGATCTTTTAACTCTAAATGTAAACCTTGGCTAAAAAATTGGATGAAGGATTTACTTGCGCCATAAATGGTCGAACCGAATTCAGGTGCTAAGCCAAGCACAGAGCCTAAATTAATAATGGCACCTTTACCTTTACGCACAAGTTGCTCGGAAACTGCATGAGATAATCGAACCACCGCAGTCATATTTAAAGTCAGAAGTTTTTCAATCTCATTACGATCTTGAGTTAAGAAGTTTCCGTTTAGTGCAATGCCAGCGTTATTTACCAAAATTTCAATATCAGCATCGTTTTTGAGTACATCTTCAATTTTAGTAATGTCTTGATCTTTTGATAAATCGGCTTGAATGAACTCGACCTGTACACCGTATTTTTCTTGGAGGCCCTTCGAGATTTTATCTAAGCGGTTGATGTCTCGTGCCACCAGAATTAAGTTATGGCCACGTTGAGCAAATCGGTCTGCATAGACAGAACCAATCCCTGATGAAGCTCCTGTAATAAGTACTTTTGATTGAGCTGACATGTGATGTCTCCACGCTTTAATTTTTAGATGATGATCATAATCTAAAATAACTAATTTTTGATGTCAATCATAATCAATGTATAATTATGATCAGTAGGGTGAATAAAAGTGGGTGCGTCAACATGAAAGTCAGTAAAACTCAGGTAAAGGAAAACCGAGAAAAAATTGTTGAAAAGGCGACTCAACTATTTCGTAGCAAAGGCTACGATGGGGTCGGCATTGCCGAGTTAATGTCTAGTGCAGGTTTTACCCACGGCGGCTTTTATAAACATTTCAGTTCGAAAACAGACCTTGTCTCAATTACTGTTAAAAATGGACTTGAGCAGGTTTTAAAAAGAATAGAAGGTTTAAACTTAACTCAATTTATTCAGCTTTATGTGTCTCGTACTCATCGAGATAATCGAGATTTGGGCTGCACACTAACGGCGCTATCTTGTGATGCTGCACGACAGCCAGACGAAGTAAAAGTAGAATTTGAAGAGGGCATTGAGCAACTTATTCGGTTCATTATGAACGAACGAGCCAAACAAGTTTCTTTGGAAACGCCAGAGTTGAGAAAGCAAGCCATTAATATTCTTGCTCAGTCTGTAGGGGCAATTGCGTTGTCTCGCGCATGCCCAGACCAATCAAACCTTAGCGATGAAATATTGGAAAGCTGTAAAGAGAGCCTTTTAAAGTTAGCCGATTAAACTTTTTTATCTTTCAAGCTGGTTTGGCTAAACTGAATTAATTTTGCAATATCGACTGTTCTTTCATAAATGAGTTCTGCTGCATGTTCACAGGCTTGTTCTAATGTAATGGGACCATTGGCGAGTGAAAAAGCAGCCGTAACCCCATGTTCATAAAGTGCTTGGTAGCCTTCGCCTAATGTCCCAGCAATCACAATCACAGGTACATTGTGCGCCTTTGCTATTTGGCTCACCCCAAAAACTGTTTTACCACTTAAAGTTTGCTGGTCAAATTTACCTTCACCCGTAATCACCCAATCTGCATCAGCAATTTTATGCTCAAGCTGATTCAGTTCAGCCACCACTTTAACACCAGCTTTAAAGTGTGCATTTAAATAACTTTTGGCAGCAAAGCCCAAACCACCCGCAGCACCTGAGCCTGCTTCATCTCGTTTGTCAAAACCTAAAAGCTCCGCTGACACATCGGCAAAATGTGCAAGCGCTGCATCGAGTAACTTTACTTGAGTCGGAGAAGCACCTTTTTGTGAACCAAAAATATGAGATGCGCCATTTGGACCGCAAAGCGGATTGGTTACATCCGCAGCCAGTAAAAACCGTGTGTGCTGAATGCGAGAGTCGAAATGTGTTAAATCAATGTGTGATAGGTTGCTTAGAGCGAGGCCACCTGCGGGTAAAACCTTTTGATTGCTATCGAGCAAAACAGTACCTAAAGCACTAAGTAACCCTGTGCCACAATCATTAGTGGCACTACCGCCCACAGTTAAAATTATGTCTTTTGCACCTGCGTCTAAAGCATCCAAAATGAGTTGGCCTGTTCCAAACGTTGTGCTGTGGCAAGCATTACGCTCTGACGGTGGGACTAACTGTATGCCGCTCGCTTGAGCCATTTCAATGATGGCGATTTTTTGATGCTCTAACCATCCCCATTTGGCCTGAACAGGCTGACCTAAGGGGCCAACCACAGTTTTTTCACGCCATTGACCATTGCAGACTTCTAAAACAGCTTCAATGGTTCCTTCACCGCCATCTGCCATTGGGCAAATCAAAGTCTCTGCATGAGGAAAAACTGCTTGCCATCCTTTGGCAATGGCCTGAGCTACCTTTAAAGCAGATAAGCTGTCTTTAAATGAGTCAGGGGCGATCACAACCTTCATAAATGCTCTAATAAGAATAAGTTTCTCATTGTTTTATACTGCTTAATACCAAAAAACCATAGATAAACACACGTAAGTGTCATTTTTAAAAGGCTTTCAAACTGGGAAAAATGAAACTCAATAATGTTTTGATCTGTAAAAACCAAAGTTATTAAATTTTTAAATGCTTGTTTTAATTAGTATTGTTTAAATGGTGTGCTTGGGGTGAATGATTGTAATTGTAAACAATATGGCACATATTATAAGAAGCCTTGAGCCAGCTTTAAAAATATGAGCAATAACATCAAAAGCAGACTCTACTCATCGGTAAACAGCGGGTAGCTTTGATCAAACCATAATTAAATTGTGATTTCATTGAGCCTGTTGAGTGTAAAAGAAATAAGAGGATGAAAAAGTGGATAATTCAGAAGAACAAAAGCACATACAGGAAAATAATAGTTTTGCGCGAATTGAGCCATATACTCATCCTGCTGGTGGGTGGGGCGCACTGCTCAGTGTTGCTCGAAACCTAAAGCGACAAGATATTTTAGGCAAAGGTTCAATTACCTTACTCAACATTAATCAGCCGACAGGCTTTGACTGTCCCGGCTGTGCATGGCCAGAAAAGAAAGACGCTCACGCATTTAACTTTTGTGAGAATGGTGCCAAGGCAGTTGCTTTTGAAGCAACCAGTAAAACCGTTACTCCCGAATATTTTGCGGGGCATACTGTCAGTTGGCTGTCAGAGCAAAGTGACTTTTTCCTAGAAGACTTAGGCCGTTTAACCGACCCAGTTCGTTATGATGCTGCAACCGATAAATATGTGCCTATTTCGTGGGACGATGCATTTAAGCTGATTGCTCAACATTTACATGCACTAGACAACCCAGACCAAGCGGCATTTTATACGTCTGGCCGTGCCAGTAACGAAGCAGCATTTTTATATCAATTATTTGTGAGAAGCTTTGGTACAAATAACTTTCCAGACTGTTCAAACATGTGTCATGAAACCACAAGTGTTGGTTTGCTTGACTCGATTGGTTTAGGAAAGGGCACAGTCACCCTAGACGACTTTGACTTAGCCGATGCCATTTTTAGTTTTGGTCATAACCCCGGAACCAATCATCCGCGTATGTTAGGTACTTTGCGTGAAGTGTCTAAACGGGGTGGCAATATTATTGCGATTAACCCAATTAAAGAACGAGGCCTAGAGCGTTTCCAAGACCCACAAGCACCGCTTGAAATGATGACTAACGGTAGTACACCAATTAGTCGTTATTATTTCCAGCCAAAAATTGGCGGTGACTATGCGCTCATGTTGGGAATGTTAAAGCACTTAAATGAATGGGATAAAAAGGCACTTGCCTCAGGTAAACCAAGCGTTTTTGACCGAAACTTTATTACAGTCAATACCGTTGGTTTCGATGAAATGATTGCTGAGGTAGAAAGAACTGAGTGGGCAGATATTTATAAGCACTCAGGTTTATCGCCTGAACATTTAGAAAAACTCGCTAAACTCTTTTTAGACTCTGAGCGTTCAATTTTCTGTTGGGGTATGGGCATTACCCAGCACCGTCACGGAACTGCTAACGTACATATGCTGGCAAATTTATTGTTAGCACGTGGTCAAATTGGTAGACCGGGTGCAGGGCTTTGTCCGGTTCGTGGGCACAGTAACGTGCAAGGCGACCGCACGATGGGTATTAATGAGTTGCCTAGTCCTAAGCTGCTCGATAGCATTGACCGTGTGTTCGGTATTAAATCACCAAGAAAAAATGGGCATGGTGTGGTCGAAACCATTAAAGCTATGGCTGAAGGCGAGGTCAAAGTCTTCATTGGTTTGGGCGGAAATTTTGCGGTAGCAACTCCCGATACTCCTTATACCCAAGAATCACTTAGAAAATGTGATTTAACTGTTCATGTCGCAACTAAGTTAAACCGTAGCCATTTGGTATGTGGTAAAGATGCACTCATTTTGCCGTGTTTAGGCCGTACCGAAATTGATGAACAGCTTCACGGCCCACAAGCCATTTCGGTTGAAGACTCAATGAGTAATGTTCACTTGTCGGCAGGGCGCAACACGCCAATTTCTAAAAATATTTTGTCTGAACCGGATATTGTGGCAAGAATGGCAGAAGCGGTACTTCCAGATAGTCAGATTAAATGGAAATGGTACATCGAGAGTTATGACCGCATTCGTGACTCAATTGCCGATGTATTTGATGAATTCCATGACTTTAATTTACGTGTTTATAAACCGGGCGGTTTTCACTTAGAGCATCCTGCTAATCAACACATCTGGAATACAAAAAGTGGTAAAGCGCAGTTTATGATTACACCTCTGAGTGAGGTTTATGCCGATAAGGAAAATCAGTACGCTGCGGCATATACCGAAAGTAAGGTATATACCTTAATGACTACTCGTTCTCATGATCAATACAACACGACACTATATGGTCTAGATGACCGTTACCGTGGGGTCTTTGGTCAGCGTCGTGTGTTGTTTATGAACCAAGCTGATATTGATGAAGCGGGCTTTGAAGCCAATCAGTGGGTTGATATTGAAAGTGTCTTCTCGGATGGTGTGAAGCGTATTGTGCATAGTTTCCGTATTGTGCCGTATAACATTCCGCGTGGCAGCTTGGCCGCTTACTATCCGGAAACCAATCCTTTGGTGGCCTTAAGCAGTCATGACAAATATGCCAAGATTCCGGCATCAAAAAGTGTTCCTGTGATTTTGCATCCCGGAAATGCACCTGAACATTTTAACTTGGCAACAGCCGTTGACCCTGAAGATGCAGATAGAAAAGTTAGCAGCCTTTAAATCAAATACGACATTTAAAATGTAACTCAAACAAATGGCGCTCTAAATCAGCGCCATTTTGAAATAAAGGAAATAATTTTGACACTACATGCTTATGGGGTTGAAACATTACAAGTACAGCGGTTTAACAAAACCGAATCTGAAAATGTTTTAGATCATATTGTGCAAGAGTACCCGATCGCCTTGGTGTATAACGGTATTTCACATGCGGTGATGATGGCAACACCAACCGATGTCGAATTATTTGCCAAAGGTTTTAGTCTCTCAGAAGATATTTTGACCAGTTTAAAAGAACTATATGCGCTTGATGTACATCAAAATGAATTGGGTATTACGGTGGAAATGACCATTTCATCGAGAGCATTTACTGCTTTAAAACAACACCGGCGTATGATGGTAGGTCGTACAGGCTGTGGTTTATGTGGAATTGAAAGTTTGGAGCAATTTCAGTTAGATGTTCCCAAAATTACAACGCATGCATCAAAGCTATGGCTTGAGCAAATTCCGAGTGCCATTTCCCATTTAAAAGCCCAGCAAGAAATTACCGCTTTAACAGGTGGAGCACATGCCGCAGCTTGGGTGGTTGATGGTCAAATCGTGGCTTTATTTGAAGATGTCGGCCGCCATAATGCCTTGGACAAATTAATTGGTTATTTAGCGCAAGAAAACTACGACACCAGTTTAGGTTTTGTGGTCATGACCAGTCGGGCAAGTTATGAACTAATACGAAAATGTGCCCAGTTGAATATAAGTTTACTGGCTTCAATTTCAGCACCGACCAGTATGGCTATTGAGTTAGCTAAACAATCTGGTCTGACATTGGCAAGTTTCTGTAGGGGAGATAGGTTTGTTTTATATACTGACATTTAAAATATATTTGTCTTAAAACAAAGCTCATCTGACATTTCTGTTGCTTTTAAGCTATGGGTAGATTTTATAGATTATGATAAAACTCTACAGGTTCAGAGACAGTCCAAATGTCTTGGGTACAATCACTAAAAGAATGGGCAAAACGTCTAAGAAAACAGATTATTATGCTTTGGTTTGCATCAAGACATCCTCAAATGCCGTGGTTGCCTAAAGTTATTGCGGTCGTGGCTGTAGCTTATGCTTTTAGTCCCATCGACCTAATTCCAGAT
Organism: Acinetobacter sp. H1(2024); assembly: GCF_046557555.1. Classification (NCBI taxonomy): domain Bacteria; kingdom Pseudomonadati; phylum Pseudomonadota; class Gammaproteobacteria; order Moraxellales; family Moraxellaceae; genus Acinetobacter; species Acinetobacter sp. H1(2024). The sequence goes on along the minus strand of NZ_JBKGFO010000002.1, from coordinate 666,604 downwards.
TTTATTCCTATTTTGGGTTTTGTAGATGATGCGATTATTTTGCCCATACTCATTTGGTTAGCACTTCGCTTTACGCCAGAACAAGTCATTTTTGATGCAGAACAGCAAGCGAATGAATGGCTAGACGAACATGAAAAAGCGCCACGAAATTATTTAGTTGCTGTACTCATTATTCTAATTTGGATAACACTTGCGGTCATGGCTTATTTTTATTTAGGCGGTGGTTTGTAGATAAGCCAAACTTAGAAACCCTGTGTGAATTTAGCGCCCTGAACATTGTGCTTTGTTGCAACTCAAAGGATAATAACGTTTTTATAAGCTATGAGTTGCAGACAATGAAAATCGTCGCAGATGAAAACTTGGCATTTACCGATTACTTTTTTTCAGAATTTGGCGATATTCAACACCATGCAGGGCGCACCTTAACACACGCAGATGTAAAAGATGCTGAAGCTTTATTGGTTCGCTCAGTCACCGCAGTTAACGAAAGTTTAATTCAAAATACCGCTTTAAAATATGTGGGTAGTGCCACAATTGGAACCGATCATTTAGATATTCAAGCCCTAGAAAAATATGATATTACATGGGCCAATGCAGCAGGTTGTAATGCACAAGCGGTTGCTGAATATGTCATTACTGCTTTACTGCATTTAGATGCGAAGCTTTTAGAACAACAAGAAAAATTTACGCTAGGCATTGTTGGTCTTGGCAATGTCGGTAAGCGCTTGGCTTATATGGCTCGGTTGCTTGGCTGGAACGTCATTGGTTTTGACCCATATGTACAGTTAGATTCAATTGAAAATGTAAGCTTTAAAACCCTATTGCAACAAGCCAATGCTATTTCAATTCATGTGCCGCTCACTAAAAACGGTGAACATGCGACATATCATCTGTTTGACGAAAATGCTTTTGCAGCGCTTCAATCTGACACAATTTTAATTAATAGCGCTCGTGGTCCAGTCGTGAAAGAAGCTGCTTTAATGCAAGACATTCAACGTACCCAGCGAAAAGTGGTGCTCGATGTATTTGAACATGAGCCAGTGATATCAGAAGAGCTTTTAAATATGTTAGCGTTGGCAACACCGCATATTGCAGGTTATAGCCTCGAAGGTAAGGCTCGCGGTACACAGATGATTTATGAAGCGTTTTGCCAAAAGTTTGGATATGACATTAATAAGCGTTTCGAGACTCAGTTGCCTGCATGTGAAGACTATTTTTCAGAACACGATCTAAAGGCAGTGCTCAAGCAAAAACTATCTCAGATTTATAATATTACTCAAGATGATGCCAACATCCGTGCCTGTGTTAAAGACGGCAAAGTAGAACAAAAAGCATTTGATTTATTACGTAAGAATTATCCGCTGCGCCGTGAATGGGTAGCACATGGGGGACCACAGGCATGAGTTTAAGTTATCAACCTACTTGTTCAATTGATGCTTTAAAGGCTCGTGCTAAGCTTTATACCCAAATCCGTCAGTTCTTTGCAGAACGTGATGTCATGGAAGTTGAAACACCAATCGTTTCACAAGCAGGCGTTACCGATGTGCATTTGGCTTCGGTTCAGACTTTACGTCATATTCATGGCAAATTGCAGACTCAGTATTTACAGACTTCTCCTGAGTTTGCCATGAAACGTTTGCTAGCAAGTGGTAGCGGACCGATTTATCAAATCTGTAAAGTTTTCCGAGATGATGAACACGGGCGTAAACACAATAGTGAATTTACCATGCTTGAATGGTACCGTCCGGGTTTAGACTTAAAAGCATTAATGCATGAAACAGCCGATTTATTACAAACTTGTTTGCAGCATCGCTTTGGTGAAGTTCGTCCATTTATTTTAAGTTATAAGCATGCTTTTCAGGATCGTTTAGACATTAATCCTTTGCAGGCCACTTTGAAGCAACTCAAAGATACGGCAAATCGTGTTGGGTTAAATCTAGATTTAGGTGATGATCGTTTAGCTTATATGGATTTGTTGTTTTCTCATTTTGTTGAGCCAAGTTTAGGCTTTGATGCACCTGTCTTTTTAACTGACTTTCCACCAGAAATGGCGTCTTTGGCGAAAGTGAAAGTAGATGAAGATGGGGAAGTGGTCGCAGCGCGTTTTGAGGTTTATATCGAAGGTCTGGAACTTGCCAATGCCTACGATGAATTGCTCGATGCAGACGTGTTACGTTCACGCTTTGAAGCAGATAATGCAGAACGGGCTAAGCAAGGGCTTCATGTCATGCCACTAGATGAGCACTTGTTGGCTGCGTTACCTCATATGCCTGAATGTTCAGGAATTGCTTTAGGCATAGACCGTTTACTCATGGTTGCAACCGATCAACTTAAAATTGAAAAAGTCATCGCATTTCCAGCCGAAATTGCCTGAGGGCGAGCAAATAAAAAAGCCACATATTGTGGCTTTTTTATTTAGAGCTTAGTTAAATTAAGCTTGTTGAATACCTGCAACAACCCAGTCTTGCTGAGAGCCAACAGGTTTTACAAAGTGCCAGATTTCAGTAAATGGCTGTGGCAAGCTATTTAAATCTTCACTTACTGTACCTGTGAAGCGTACGCTCACAATGTATTGACCATTTTCAGTCGCACTGTCTACAACCATTGCATTTAAGTTACTAAACTCAGCAACGTCCTGATCTTGGTTCTCCATGATGTCGTTATACATAGAGTTATAAAGTTCAGGTGTTAAGTAGCGACGAATTTCTTCAACGTTACTTGCACTGTTAATTGACTGAATGTGGTTAAAACGCTGACGAGCAACACGTAAGAAAGAAGCAGGTTCGCTACCATCTGGTAACTGGTTGCCGTTACTTGTTGTTGCGCCACCAAACGGAGCCTGAGTTGCAGCTGTACCGCCAGCAACTGACTGACCAAAAATATTGGTGTTGTCGTTTGAGTTAGTTGGAGCAGCCGAACGTCCAAAAGTGTTTTGACCGTTGCTGTTTGGAGCATACGGATTATTCGCTGCTAATTTTTTTTTCCCGCCAAATTTGCGAAATACAAAAAAGGCAACAGCAGCAGCAAGTAATACCCATAACCAACCTGGGATACCACCTTTCTTCTCTTGTTGTTGAGCAGCTTGTTGCTGATTGTCTGGCTGGGTTACACGTTGTTCAGTTGATGTTGGTTTATCATCAGCTAAAGCATGTGCTGCAACAGCACCTACGGCAGCACCTGCTACACCAGCCGCAACCATTGAACCCACACCCGGACCAGATCTTTGAGGTGCTGTAGCAGGTTGTTGAACTGGAGCCACTTGACGAGGTTGTTGATATGACTGGCTTGAAGTGGTAGAGCGTGCCATGCCGTGGCTTTTACCACCACCTGCACGTTTTGCTTCAGCAAGCGGAGAAATTGCCAAAGCAGCCATTAAAATACCCGTTATCAAGCCGCGCTGGTGTACTTCCATAGGAAATTCCTGTTTAAAATTAATTTGTAATTGTATTTATGCAGCCATTTACACTAAATTTCAACTATAAAAATATGTTTTTTTATGTCAATTCATCACTGAGTTGCATTGCTTCAGTGAGGGCTTCATGTAAGCGTGCCACAGCAATCACTTGAACGCCCGGAATCTCTTTTTGTGGGGCGTTTCCTCTTGGTAAAATGACATATTTAAAGCCATGTTTTGCAGCTTCTTTCAAGCGCTCTTGTCCATTTGGTACTGGGCGAATTTCACCTGAAAGTCCAACTTCACCAAAAACTGCAAGTTGCTGTGGTAATGCTTTGGTACGTAAACTCGAAGCACAGGCAAGTAAAACAGCTAAGTCAGAACCTGTTTCAGTAATTTTTAAACCACCGACAATATTGACATAGACATCTTGTCCTGTGGTTTGCACACCGCCATGACGGTGCATTACAGCAAGCAACATGTTTAAGCGGTTTTGTTCAAGACCAAGAGCGACACGTCTAGGTTGTCCTTGAGCATCATCGACTAAAGCTTGAACTTCAACTAAAAGTGGGCGAGTTCCTTCACGACTAATCATAACAATTGAACCGGGAATGGCTTCGTCGTAGCGGCTTAGGAAAATAGCAGAAGGGTTGGCTACTTCGCGTAACCCTTTATCAGTCATGCCAAACACACCCAGTTCGTTAACTGCACCAAAACGGTTTTTAACAGCACGAATCATACGATAACGTGAGTCGGATTGGCCTTCAAAATACAGTACGCAGTCCACCATATGCTCTAAAACGCGCGGACCTGCCAGTGCACCTTCTTTGGTCACGTGGCCAACAATAAATAGCGCCGTGCCACTATTTTTTGCATAGCGGGTTAACAAAGCAGCAGATTCACGAATTTGTGAAACACCACCCGGAGCAGATTGGAGGGTTTCTGTATAAAGCGTTTGAATCGAATCTAGAATAGCGACTACAGGTTTTTCTTGCTCTAAAACTTCACAAATGCGTTCTACACAGGTTTCAGCCATGACTTTTAACTGATCTGTCGGCAAGTCAAGACGCTGCGCACGTAAAGCCACCTGAGACAATGACTCTTCACCTGTAATATAAAGCGCAGAGCTTTTTGCACTTGCCATGTGGGTTGCTGTTTGCAAAAGAATAGTCGATTTACCAATACCTGGGTCACCACCAATTAGTACCACTGAGCCTGTGACCAAACCACCACCAAGTACACGGTCAAACTCGCTAATACCTGTAGGTAAGCGGGTTTCATGAGAAACGGAAACTTTATTTAGTGTTGTGATATTGGCAACTTGGCCTGCGTAGCCCCCAATTTTAGGACGTGCGCGATGAGCTGTAGTCGGCTCGAGTTTGACTTCAGTCAGAGAATTCCATTCACCACACTCTGAACATTGACCAGCCCATTTAAGATGATCGGCACCACATTGCTCGCAACGGTAAACAGTTTTGACTTTACTCATAAAAAATTGAAATTTTGCTCGATATTATAGAAATATAGTTCTTTGGAAATTCTTCATACATTTCCCCTTAATTTTTCATAAAAGAGTATTAGGAAATTTGAAGGGATATTTTTAAGAACTAACAAAGGAAGGACACCAAAAATAACACGATATAAGATTTTTACAAGTCAGATAGGGTTTGTTTTAAGTGCCTATACAAAATCTAAGCTATCCCCAAGGAATGTATTTTTACTCAAGTCTATATCACGGTTTATCATAGGTATGGCATGGATATTGCTCAATTGAAAATGAACAAAATAATATGAGTATTGTATTTTAAAAATACAAAGGTTGATATCTATGAGTGCAGCAGAAATTGTTGATTGGGTTAATAGTATTATATGGAGTAAGGCGCTGATTTACTTATGCTTAGGCGTCGGCTTATTCTTTTCTATTTTGACACGATTTGTTCAAGTCCGCCAAATTAAAGAAATGGCCAGACTATTAATAAAAGGAACTTCTTCAGAACAGGGAGTTTCATCATTTCAAGCTTTATCCGTATCTCTAGCCGGTCGTATTGGTGTAGGTAATATTGCGGGTGTTGCAGCAGCAATTGGTTTTGGTGGACCTGGTGCAGTTTTTTGGATGTGGATGGTTGCATTCTTTGGTGCTGGTACAGCTTATGTAGAGTCAACACTTGGTCAACTTTATAAAGTTGAGTATCAGGGACAATATCGTGGTGGCCCAGCATTTTATTTTGATAGAGGATTAGGTCAGCGTTGGTTGGGAATTGTATTTGCTATTGCTGCAATTGTTGCTTGTGGTTTGTTTTTACCGGGGATTCAAGCAAATGCAGTAGGAAAAGCTTTTACCCAGATTACTGGTGAAGGTGCAATTGTTTTTGGTGATGTAGGTGTTTATAAACTGGTTGCTTTAGTTGTCGTAATTAGTTTGCTTGCTATCCTCATTTTTGGTGGTATTAAACGAATTGCTCAATTTGCTGAACTGGTTGTACCTTTCATGGCAATTGGTTATTTCCTCATGGCTGTAATCATTGTTGTGGTTAACATTTCAGATCTTCCAAAAGTATTAAGTCTAATTTTCACTGATGCATTTACTCCAATGGCGGGTCTTGGTGCTGCAATTGGTTGGGGGGTAAAACGTGGTGTTTATGCCAATGAGGCAGGGCAAGGAACAGGTCCACACGCAGCAGCGGCAGCAGAAGTTCAACATCCAGCTCAACAAGGTTTAGTACAATCTTTTTCAATTCACTTTGACAGTATAATTGTTTGTTCTGCTACTGCATTTATGATTTTAATGACAAGCCAATATAATGTTCAGGGGGCTTTAGAAGCAGGTCAATTCCTTGTTCAAAATGTTCCCGCATCCACTGAAATTGGTTCACCAGCATTTACACAATTAGCAGTGAGCACTATTTTTGGTAATTTTGGTCAGATCTTTGTCGCTTTAGCCGTATTCTTTTTTGCCTTCACCACCATCGTAGCTTATTACTATATAGCAGAAACAAATCTTGCTTATTTGAGCTACATTACAAAATCACCATCATTATTGTTTATTGTGAAATGTTCAATCATTCTCGCTGTAGGCTATGGTTTGCTTAGTGCGACAGGTTATATCTGGGGTATTGGTGATATTGGTGTAGGTTTAATGGCATGGATTAATATTATTGGTATCGTAGTCACCTACTTTATTTATAAACCAACGATTAAAGCACTCAAGGATTACGAAGAACAACAAAAAGCTGGAGTAAAAGAATACACTTTTGATCCTATTAAATTAGGAATTAAAAATGCAACATTCTGGGAGGAACGCTTGAAGAAAAAACAAGAAATAGATACACAGTTGAAAAAAACAGGTAGTTAAATTTTAGAGATAACATAACTCACAAAAGGTGGTCATATTGACCACCTTTTTTATATGAGATTGATCATTAAATGAGAAACTGCATGTTCCAAAGATGTGCGTTGTATTGCTTGGTTCTTGTGCGTATTATCAGATTTAATGGTATGTATCTTTAAATTATCAGCCATACAGACAAAATTGGTTAGCTGAAAAGTTGTCAAAAAATATACATTTAAAAGATACCTGCAAATGGTGCGATATCGTCTTTTTGATTTGGATTTAGCTAACGGACTAAAAAAATTACTGGAGTGTATTCATAAAATGTCGAATCAAAATCTGAGTGAGCCTCATGAACAAGGTGAACTCCATCGAAGCCTCTCTAATCGGCATTTACAGCTGATCGCGATTGGCGGTGCAATTGGTACTGGATTATTTATGGGATCAGGCAAAACAATTAGTCTTGCTGGTCCATCGATCTTATTCATTTATTTGATTATTGGCGTGATGGTGTTTTTTGTCATGCGCGCGCTTGGTGAATTACTTCTTTCAAATCTTGCCTATAAATCATTTATTGACTTCACCACTGATTTAATCGGTCCATGGGCGGGTTACTTTGTGGGATGGACATACTGGTTATGTTGGATCACGATTGGTATCGCTGACCTTTCTGCAATTATCTACTACTTACAATTCTTCAATAATGGTCTACCTTTCTCGCCTGTCGAAGGGGCAATGATTAGTGTTGCCGCGATTGTATTTATTATGGGCTTAAACCTACTGACAGTACGTTTATTTGGTGAGTTAGAGTTCTGGTTTGCACTCATTAAGATTTTAGCAATTATCATTTTAATTGCTGTAGGTCTATGGATGATCTTTACTGGCTTTACGTCTAGTACGGGTGAGGTTGCTTCATTTACTCACTTATGGGCAAATGGCGGTTTCTTCCCAACAGGTGTGCATGGCTTCTTGGCTGGTTTCCAGATTGCAATCTTTGCTTTCGTTGGTGTCGAACTTGTGGGAACAACGGCTGCGGAAACAAAAGATCCAGCACGTAACTTGCCAAAAGCAATTAACTCCATTCCAATTCGTATCATTATTTTCTATGTGTTGGCATTGCTTATTGTGATGTCTGTAACACCGTGGAATAGAATTGATCCAGCGATTAGCCCGTTTGTAAACTTGTTTAGCCAAGCAGGTGTTGCAGCAGCAGCAATCTTGATGAACTTGGTGGTGTTATCATCGGTTATGTCATCAATGAATAGCGGTGTATTCTCAACAAGTCGTATGTTGTTTGGTTTATCGCGTGAAGATCAAGGGCCAAAAGCTTTTGGTAAACTGAATAGACGAGCAGTTCCTGCAAATGCATTGTATTTCTCTGCTGCGTGTTTATTGTTAGGTGCAGCATTACAGTATTTTGTACCTAATACAGTAGAAGCATTTACGCTAGCAACAACGCTTTCAACCATTTTGTTCATTTGCGTGTGGTTACTTATTATCTGGAGTTATATCCGTTACTACACGACACGCCCTGAACTGCATGCCAAATCAACATTTAAATTGCCGGGTGGTTTATTTACCTGTTGGATCACGATTATTTTCTTTGTTGGCATGATTTACGTGTTGTCTTTAGAGCCAGACACGTTTAAAGCGCTTAAAGTCAGCCCAATTTGGTTTGTTATCTTGATCATTGGTTATTTCTTCTTTTATAAACCGCGTCATAAAAAGTAATTAAATTTATTTGGTTATAACGAAACGCTGGCTGAAAAGCTGGCGTTTTTTATGCATATTGTTTTTCTCTTTAAGTTTACTCTTTAGCCGCTTGCATGATCACGGTATACTGCATCGAATTGTTTAAATCAGGTGCTCAGATGCTTCGTGTCATTTGCCTCATCAGTTTATTGAGCAGCAGTATTTTGCTTACAGCTTGCGGTCAGTCAGGAGCATTACAGCTACCTTCTGATCCAAATTATGACAACCGTGCAAAATACTTGCTTTATCGTAATAAAGAATCAAAACCAGCTGTGCAAAAGGATGAAAAGTCTGAACAGCCAGTCGAGTCATCATCAGCCCAAAACCAAACTACATCACCTTAAGCTTTGAAATAAGGACACATTCATGAGTTTCACTCGCATTAATGGAGTATTGCATGCAGAGCAATGTTCTATGGAGCAGCTTGCGCAGCAATTTGGCACACCTTTGTATGTTTATTCAAAAGCAGCTTTTGAAAAACATTACTTGGATATGGACCGTGCTTTTGACTTTATTGATCATCAAATCTGTTTCGCGGTGAAATCTAACTCAAATTTAGCTGTTCTTAGTGTCTTGGCAAAACTTGGTGCGGGTTTTGATATTGTATCTGGTGGTGAGCTGGCTCGCGTTTTAAAAGCGGGTGGAGATGCATCTAAAGTTGTTTTTTCAGGTTTAGGTAAAACCGAAGCAGATATTGAAACATCACTCAATGTAGGTATTGCTTGCTTTAACGTAGAGTCTTATGCCGAATTAGACCGCCTTCAAAAAGTGGCAGCTCGTTTAGGCAAGAAAGCGCCGATTTCTTTACGTGTAAATCCAGATGTCGATGCAAAAACACATCCTTATATTTCAACTGGTTTAAAAGAAAATAAATTTGGTATTCCAAGTGATACCGTTTATGAAACCTATCAATACGCAGCTTCTTTACCTAACCTTGAAATTGTAGGTATTGACTGCCACATTGGTTCACAGCTCACTGAAACTAAACCATTTGTTGATGCTTTAGACCGTGTCATTGTGATGATCGATGAGTTGAAAAAACTTGGTATCAATCTTAAACATATTGATATCGGTGGCGGTTTAGGGGTTTACTATAAAGATGAAACACCGCCAAGTGTTGAAGAATATGCCAACTCTATGAAACCAGCTTTAGAAAAACTAGGTCTCAAGGTTTATATGGAGCCGGGTCGTAGCATTAGTGCAAATGCGGGTGTACTTTTAACTAAAGTTGATTTGCTTAAACCAACGACACATCGTAACTTCGCCATTATTGATGCAGCAATGAATGATTTGATTCGTCCAGCTTTATATGAGGCTTGGATGGATATTCAGCCTGTTGTACCACGTACCGATACAGAAGAAAAAGTATGGGACCTCGTTGGTGCGATTTGTGAGACAGGTGACTTTATTGGTAAAGATCGCTCACTCGCATTACAAGAAAATGACTTGTTGGCTGTACTCGGTGCAGGGGCTTATGGCTTTGTCATGAGTTCAAATTACAACACGCGTGGCCGTGCTGCAGAAGTGATGGTATCAGGTGAAAAGAGCTATTTAATTCGTGAACGTGAAACGGTTGAGTCGCTTTGGGAAAAAGAACGTTTATTGCCTGAGGAGTAAATGAGATGTTGTTAGAATTTACCAAAATGCATGGCCTAGGCAATGACTTTATGGTGGTTGACCTGATTAGCCAAAGAGCTTACTTAGATACGGCAACGATTCAACGTTTGGCAGATCGACACTTTGGTGTTGGTTTTGACCAGCTTTTAATTGTTGAGCCACCAGATTTACCAGAAGCTGACTTTAAATATCGCATTTTCAATGCAGATGGTTCTGAGGTTGAACAGTGTGGTAATGGCGTACGTTGTTTCGCTCGTTTTGTACATGAACGTCATTTAACCAATAAAACCAACATTACCGTACAAACCAAAGCAGGTATTGTAAAGCCAGAGCTTGGACAAAATGGTTGGGTGCGCGTAAATATGGGCTACCCAAAGTTTCTACCAAATGAAATTCCATTCATTGCTGAGCAACCAGAAGCTTTATATACCCTTGAGTTAGCAAATGACCAAAACATTAGTATTGATGTGGTCAACATGGGTAACCCACACGCGGTCACTATTGTTCCAGACGTACTCACTGCTGATGTAGCAGGTATTGGCCCACAAGTTGAATCACATCAACGATTCCCTGAACGTGTGAATGCTGGTTTTATGCAAGTGATTGATGAAAAGCATGTGCGTTTACGTGTATTTGAACGTGGTGTAGGTGAAACACTCGCTTGTGGTACAGGAGCATGTGCTGCTGCGGTCAGTGGTATGCGCCGTGGTTTGCTTGCTAACTCAGTTGAAGTTGAACTTGCCGGCGGTAAGCTACAAATTGAATGGCAAGAAGGTGATGTAGTCTGGATGACTGGTCCAACAACTCATGTATATGATGGGCGTTTGGATTTACGTTATTTCCAAGGCTAAGTAGGATTTGTCTTAGGGGAAAGGCCTTAAAATATGACCTTTCCCCTTTATTTTTTACAAGAATAAATATTGAGAGAAAAATGCAAAATAGAATTAGAGGAGCAATTTATGGTTTGCTGATTGGTGATGCCGTCGGTGTACCATATGAATTTCATTCAGCTTTGCAGCTTCCACCTTACTCACATATTGATATGATTCCACCTCAAGATTTTAGGCGAACTTATCCAGATGTTCCAATTGGAACGTGGTCAGATGATGGAGCTCAGGCTCTATGCTTATTAGCGTCACTATTGCATTGTCAGAAACTCGATAGTATCGATTTTGCTAACCGTATTCGCAACTGGTACCGTTATGGTTATATGGCAGTTGATTATCAAGTGTTTGATATTGGAGTGCAAACTGCTCAGGTGTTACAACGTTATGAAGCTGGGGTATCTGTAGAAGAAATGGCTAATAAAGATGAACATTCGAATGGTAATGGAGCGTTGATGCGAACATTACCTTTGGCATTATGGCATAGAGGATCTGATCAACAATTAGTTGAGTTAGCCTATCAGCAGTCTCATTTGACCCATGCTCATCTTCGATCAAAAATTTGCTGTGCTTTATATTGCTTATGGGCAAAATATTTATTGAAAGGGCAACCAGTTAATGAGGCTTGGGAATCTAGTATTTCCATACTGATGCAACTTTATAAAAATAGTGTTAATGAACAACAAGAACTTAATCATATTATCGATTCAACACATGAGAAAGAAATATCGGGCAGTGGTTACGTAGTGGATTGTTTACATTCAGCTCGTTTCGCTCTGCAACAAAATAATTATGAAGATGTCATTAAAACAGCTATTGCCTTAGGACAAGATACTGATACAACTGCTTGTGTTGCAGGAGGATTAGCAGGAATTATGTTTGGATATGAAGGGATTCCACAAATATGGGTACAACAGTTAAGAGGGAAAGAGGTACTAGAACCTCTATTAACACAATTAGAAGAAGCATGACATGAATTTAATTTTTTTACCCGGTGCGTCAGGTAGTACTGCATTTTGGCATCCTTTAATTGAAAAATTACCTCAGCAATACCGTACAAAAATTATTGGTTACCCCAGTTTCGGTGATACACCAGAATCTCTTGAGATCAAAAACTTTGAAGACCTAACAAATTATGTGGTCGATCAAATTAATGAAGAATCTATCATTGTTGCCCAATCTATGGGTGGGATTTTTGCCGTTGCCGCAGCGCTACAAAAACCTCATTTGGTGAAAGGGTTGGTCTTAATTGCAACTTCTGGTGGAATCAACCTTAAACGATTTAATGTTCAAGACTGGCGTGAAGCATATCGCCAAACATTTTTAAAATATCCAGATTGGTTTGTTACCACTCATGCTAACTATGAAGAGTTTTTGTCAGATATAAATGTTGAAACTTTATTAATCTGGGGCGATAACGATCCAGTGAGTCCTGTTCAGGTAGGCCAGTATTTAAATCAAAAGTTTGAAAAATCGATGTTATATGTTGTGAACGGCGGGGACCATCAATTAGCAGAAAAACATGCCAATGAAGTTGCGGTCCAAATAGAAAACTACTTAAAAAAACTTCATGTAAATCTTTAACTATTATTTAGTGTGCTATGCGTTAGCACGCTTTTTTAAAACTTATCTTTTACTCAAAGCTAATTTCAATGCGAATAACACAAAAATACTGCCTGTAATTTGGTCCATATATTTTATAAACTTGGGTTGCTTTAGATAACGTGAAAGTGGTTGCATAGCCATAATTAATAGACTTGACCATACTATTCCAATCACCACATGAATCATTACAAGTCCCATTACCCAAGTGACAGCCGATGCTTGGGCTGGAATGAACTGGGGAAGAAATGAAATATAAAAAATGCCAACTTTGGGATTGAGTAAATTGCCAAAGAAACCTTTAATGAACCAATTCTCTGAGGTAGAGCGATTTGAATTATTTTCTTGTATGTCTGCAAGTTGGCTACGTGGTTTTAAAATCATATTTAAACCCAGCCATGCGAGATAAGCAGCTCCCATCCATTTCAATAGATTAAAAGCTAAGTTTGAAGCCATAAGTAAGGCACCTAAACCGCAGGCCACAACAATTCCCCAAGCAATACAGCCAAGACTAATTCCAAGAGCTGCTTGGAACGCTTTAGATTTACCCTCAAGTGTAGCAGTACGAATAATTAAAGTCGTATCTAAACCGGGAGTAAGCGTAAGTAAAGTAATGGCAATTAAATAAGGAATGAGTACGGTGGTCATGGCAGCAAGGTCCAATGAATACTTGGTATAAATTGTAATATATAAGTTAGATTCATTATGCTGTGCGATATGAAATTTTCCTCATCAAATAGTTTTTGGTACACTCAAAAAAATGGGCAAATAAATGGAGAGCAATTTGGATTTTGCATTACAACTGCTCTCGATGTGGTTAAAAGAAAGAAAAATTCAAAATCAGTCTGAGCATACAATCACGGCTTATGAGCGAGATGTGAAAAGCTTTCTTGAGTTCTGTAACTCAAAAAAAATTGATTTAAAAAATGTTGAAGCTTCAGATTTACGTGAATATCTGGCTCAGCGTGTTGAGCAAGACCAGTTAAGCGCAAGTAGTATGCAGCGTCACCTCACTTCTATTCGTCAGTTTATGAAGTGGGCTGAACAGGGCAAATATCTAGAAATTAATCCCACTGACGACTTTAAGTTAAAACGTCAGCCTAGACCTTTACCGGGCATGATCGATATAGAAACGGTTAATCAAATTTTAGATCAACCTATGCCGGAAAAACCAATTGATCAGCAATTGTGGTTGCGAGATAAAGCCATGTTGGAACTACTTTACTCAAGTGGTTTACGACTCGCTGAACTACAAGGCCTGACAATTAAAGATATCGATTTTAATCGTCATCTTGTTCGTATTACGGGTAAAGGAAATAAAACCCGTATTGTCCCATTTGGGAAAAAGGCAAAAGAAAGTCTATTGAACTGGCTTAAAATTTATAAAATCTGGAAAGGTCATTTTGACCAAAATGCTTTTGTATTTATTTCACAGCGTGGTGGTGTACTCACTCCACGGCAAATCGAGAAACGTGTAAAACTTCAGGCGCAAAGAGCCGGTGTAAATGTCGATTTACATCCGCATTTACTTCGACATTGTTTCGCCAGCCATATGTTATCGAGTAGCGGTGATTTGCGTTCAGTCCAAGAAATGTTAGGCCATAGCAACTTATCGACTACGCAAATTTATACGCATATCGATTTTGATCATTTGGCTCAAGTATATGATCAGGCTCATCCGCGAGCGACCAAGCATTAAGTCATTTAAGTTAAATTATTTATCAATACGCGACTTTGATTGCACTAAATAAGGTGAATGTAGAGATCATTTGTATTTATTTACAAATTTGTATAAAGAAAAAGGGTGAAATTACCCAATTGACCATTTTGATCTTTGCACAATTTGTCAGCATATATAGCCTGAAAACGACAAATTTTGAGTCTTTTACACCGTGCTTATGCTTCTTACTAATAAGGTAAATAAAATAAAAAGATAATAAAAATCAATGTATAAAATAGACTTTAAAAAGAATAAAATAGAGGGTAATCATGTATAAAATTTTTTTATGAACTGATGATTTCATTTTTTTTGTACTGTTCCAGAAAATTGTGACTTGACCGAAATGCCAAACACATTGCAAGATAGGGTACCTAAAAAATTTTAATCGAAGAGTTAATATACTTTTCTCAACATTTACTTTTGCTAGAACAGCCGAGGATTACATGAAGGCTCTTGTTGCTGTAAAACGCGTGGTTGATGCCAACGTTAAAGTTCGTGTTAAGCCGGACAATAGTGGGGTTGACCTTACCAACGTTAAAATGTCAATCAACCCATTTTGTGAAATCGCAGTGGAAGAAGCGGTTCGCTTAAAAGAAAAAGGAACAGTATCAGAAATCGTTGTTGTTTCTGTTGGCCCTAAAGAAGCTCAAGAACAAATCCGTTCTGCAATGGCTTTGGGTGCAGACCGCGGTATTTTAGTTGAAACCACTGACGAAATTGGCGCTTTAGAAGTTGCTAAAATCTTAAAAGGTGTTGTTGACGCTGAAAAACCAGAACTTATCCTTCTTGGTAAACAAGCAATTGATGATGACTCTAACCAAGTAGGTCAAATGCTTGGCGCATTATTAGGTGCTGGTCAAGGTACGTTTGCTTCTGAAGTGAAAGTGGATGGCGGTAAAGTACAAGTAACTCGTGAAATCGACGGTGGTTTACAAACTGTTGAGCTTGCACTTCCTGCAATCATTACAACTGACTTGCGTTTAAACGAGCCACGTTATGCTGCATTGCCTAACATTATGAAAGCTCGTAAAAAACCGCTTGATACAAAATCTCCTGCTGATTACGGTGTTACAGCTGGTACTAAGCTTAAAACTGTTAAAGTTGAAGCTCCAGCAGAACGTAAAGCTGGCGTACAAGTGAAATCTGTAGATGAGCTTGTAGAAAAATTGAAAAATGAAGCGAAAGTGATCTAATACGGAAGGATAAAATCATGAGTATTTTAGTTATCGCTGATCACAACAACCAAACACTTAACGGTGCTACTTTAAACGTTGTTGCTGCAGCACAAAAAATCGGTGGTGATATTACTGTATTAGTTGCTGGTTCAGGCGCTCAAGCAGTTGCTGACGCTGCTGCTAAAGTTGCTGGCGTAAGCAAAGTATTGCTTGCTGACAACGCGGCTTATGCAAACCAATTAGCTGAAAACGTAGCTGGCTTAGTTGCTGACTTAGCTAAAGGTTACAAATACGTTTTAGCTGCTTCTACCACTACTGGTAAGAACATTCTTCCACGTGTTGCTGCACTTCTTGATGTAAGTATGATCACAGACATTATTTCTGTTGAATCTGCGAACACATTCAAGCGTCCAATCTACGCTGGTAATGCAATTGCAACTGTTCAATCTGACGAAGCAATCATTGTTGGTACTGTTCGTGGTACAGCATTTGATCCAGTTGCTGCGGAAGGTGGTTCTGCTGCGATTGAAACAGTTGGCGAAGTAAAAGATGCAGGCATTTCTAAGTTTGTATCTGAAGAAATCGTTAAACTTGATCGTCCAGAATTAACAGCTGCTCGTATTGTTGTATCTGGTGGTCGTGGTGTAGGTTCTGGTGAGAACTACCACAAAGTACTTGATCCATTAGCTGACAAGCTTGGTGCAGCACAAGGTGCTTCACGTGCAGCAGTTGATGCAGGCTTCGTACCTAACGATTTCCAAGTTGGTCAAACTGGTAAAATCGTTGCACCTGAGCTTTACATTGCTGTAGGTATTTCTGGTGCGATCCAGCACTTGGCTGGTATGAAAGATTCTAAAGTTATTGTTGCAATCAACAAAGACGAAGAAGCACCAATCAACAGCGTTGCTGACTACTGGTTAGTTGGTGATTTGAACGCTGTAGTACCAGAGTTAGTAAGCAAGTTGTAATTTACAGCTTGTCACTTATTCGAAAAATGCCCTTGTGCTATAACTAGCCAAGGGCGTTTTTTATTTAGATCATTATTATGAATATTAATTATTCCGCTTCCATAGAAGCTCATCAATTGCATCAGTCATTGGTGAGATTGGCACGGGCAGATATGGCACGAGATTATTTATGTATTCGATCTAAAAATCAGCATGGGCTAGCCAATATTAAAGTTAACCAGTTGCACATGGGATTTATTCTATATGGGCAACAACAATTAAATCTTCAAACAAAACAAATCAATTTTAGTGCCGGCGATCTCTATATTATAAAACCCGATACGGTTATCGATGCAGTTAATCTGCCTGATCCTATAACGGGTGAATATCTCACTATTCTTGTGCCTATGTGTGACGAAGTCATTCAAGCTGCACAAATGATTTGGGCGAAGCCCGTAGTCGACAGAACCGAAGCAATATTAAAGTTTTCAATTGATGATTTCGCTACCTCTTTAACCGAGTGGCAAACAGCTTTGTTTAATCATGATGTGGTGAAAGCACGTTTATGTATTACTGCTATGCTTGTACAGTTATGCCAACAGCACTTCTCAGATGTATTAATTGTACCGCCCCCTAAATTGACAAAAATCATTCATGATTGGGTAATAGAGAATCCACAGCACGATTGGCAGTCTCGTGAGTTTGAAATGCGATTGGGTTTGAGCAGTGCAACACTTCGCCGTAAGCTCAGCTATGAAGATACAACCTTAAGAGAAACGATTACACATGCACGTCTTACTTATGCACTTGAGATGTTGTATTCGAAAAAACTACCCATGAAAACCATTGCAGCCAAATCGGGATATCAATCGGTTGCTATTTTTCGTGATCGCTTTGTAGAGCGTTATGGGATAGATCCAGCTGTTCTAGCTGCCGAATAAGTCAATTTGAGCGTTTCTTGTAGTTTATTGAGCGATTTAGATAGATAAAGGCCAGTAGAGTTAAAGTATTAAAAATACCAAGGACTCTATGATGAAATCATTAAAATCACTTGCGATATTATTACTGCTGAGTGCCAGTACAGTTATATATGCAGAACAAAAGCCAACCGTGCATCAGGTTGATGGTTACTTTTTACAACCCGTAGGAAATCTTAAAGTAACGGCTTTATTTGATGGGGAACTGGGATTACCTCGTAGTGATTTACTGGGTATTTCAGCTGAAAAAGCCAATCGACTGTTTGAAGAAAATTTTGTTCCTGTAGATGAGCATAATCAGATTGTCACGGATTTCTCTGCCTATCTTGTGCAAACACCGACACAGAATATTTTAATTGATGCAGGAACTGCAAAATGTTTTGGGCCTACCTTGGGTCATGTACGTGAAAATTTAAAGAAAACAGGTGTACAGCCTGAACAAATAGATACCATCTTAATTACACATGCCCATCCTGATCATTTATGCGGGATTACACTAGACGGCAAAATGGTTTATCCAAATGCGAAAGTTTATCTGGCTAAAGAAGATGTCGACTTTTGGACATCATCTGCAAATGAAGCAAAAGCCACCGATTTTTTTAAACCAATATTTAAAATGACGCGTGATGCCTTGCAGCCATACCAAAAGGCAGGACAGTTAGTTGCTTTTACCAAAGCCACTTTTAACGTACCGAATGTTCAACTCATCGTGACTCATGGTCATACGGAAGGTCATTCTTCATACTTAGTAGATGGACAAAACGGTCAAAAGTTCTTAGGTCTAGGTGATGTGGTGCATTACGGTGCAGTCCAATTTTCTTATCCTGAAGCAAGCTACAAACCCGATACTCACTCGAATCAGGCTATAGCTGTTCGTAAGAATATCTTTGAACAAGCCTACAAAAATCAATGGTGGGTGGGGGCAGCACATATCGCTTTTCCTGGCATTGGACACATTGGTAAAAGCTCAACAGGATATCAATGGATACCGGCTCAATACCTTCCTGTAAAATGATAAGTTCAAATTGATTATTCAAAAAAGAGCAATGAATTTGAAAAATGGACTCGGAATCTTTAGCTCAAATATTGCTAAGTTGGGTTAAGACGAAAAGTTTGATTCTTTAAATAGATGAAATGTGTTCTAAAAAGAGCACTTTCATGCTGTTTATATTTTGGTCGAATAATTGAGTTTTAAGGAATACATTTAAAAGTAGAAATCTATAATTTTAACTTATTAATTCTAATAGAATTTTTATTGTAAAAAAATGCTATTTAAAGATCGCTAAACTCCCAGTTAGCGAGCAATTTATGCTATAGTATACAGCTATATTTTTTTCGATTTTAGTTCACTTTCCGGAACTAAATTTTTTGCAAGATCAAGACATATAAACGGATAGAAATATCTATCTGTAAGAAGGAGTATGCATGAGCGTATCGGAAATCCGACCGATTGCCATTGAGGACGAACTCAAGCATTCATATTTAGATTACGCAATGAGTGTAATCGTATCTCGTGCATTGCCGGATGTGAGAGACGGTCTTAAACCTGTTCACCGTCGTGTGCTTTATGCCATGCACGAATTGGGCAATGACTATAACAAAGCCTACAAGAAATCTGCTCGTGTCGTTGGGGACGTAATCGGTAAATATCACCCGCATGGTGACTCAGCTGTTTATGAAACCATTGTTCGTATGGCTCAAGACTTTAGCTTACGTTATTTATTGGTTGATGGTCAGGGTAACTTTGGTTCGATCGATGGTGATAGCGCGGCGGCAATGCGTTATACCGAAGTCCGTATGACTAAGCTGGCACATGAGCTTCTTGCAGATTTAGAAAAAGACACAGTTGACTGGGAAGATAACTACGACGGTTCAGAACGTATTCCTCAGGTACTTCCGACACGCGTTCCAAACTTGTTAATTAACGGTGCTGCTGGTATTGCCGTAGGTATGGCAACCAACATGGCACCACACAACATGACAGAAGTTGTGAATGCTTGTTTGGCTTATGCTGATAATCCGAATATTTCGATTGAAGGATTGATGGAATACATTACCGGTCCTGACTTCCCTACAGGCGGTATTATTTACGGTAAATCAGGTATTGTTGATGCCTACCGTACCGGTAAAGGTCGTTTACACATTCGCGGTAAATACCATTTCGAAGAAGATGAAAAGACAGGTCGTACAACGATCGTCTTTACTGAAATTCCATATCAAGTCAACAAAGCAAGAGTAATTGAACGTATTGCTGAGTTGGTAAAAGAGAAAAAACTTGAAGGTATTTCAGAGCTTCGTGATGAGTCTGACAAAGACGGTATGCGTATTGCTATTGACTTAAAACGCGGTGAAAACGCAGAAGTCGTTGTAAATAACTTATTCTTAAATACTCAGCTTGAAAACTCATTCAGCATCAACATGGTTTGTCTAGACAATGGACAGCCAAAATTGATGAATCTGAAAGATATTATTGCGGCATTTATTCGTCACCGCCAAGAAGTTGTGACACGCCGTACCATGTTCGAATTACGTAAAGCACGTGAACGTGGTCATATCTTGGAAGGTTTGACAGTTGCCTTAGCAAATATTGATGAAATTATTGAAACCATCAAAACTTCTGCTAACCCTGCTGAAGCGCGTGAGCGTTTACTTGCTGGCGAGTGGGCAGGTGGTGGTGTTATTTCATTACTTGAAAAAGCAGGTGCAATTTCTGTTCGTCCAGATGAGATTGAAGGTGAAGATCCAAATCGTCCATTTGGTCTAAGCGATTCAATTTACCGTCTATCTCCGACGCAAGTAGGCGCAATTTTAGAATTACGTTTACACCGTTTAACAGGTCTAGAACAAGACAAGTTACACGCAGAATATACTGAAATTTTAGGTCAAATTGCTGAACTGACGGCAATTCTAAACGACTTCAACTTGTTGATGGCTGTTATTCGTGAAGAGCTAGCACAAGTATTACAACAATATGGTGATGCACGTCGTACCGAAATTGTTGAATCTCGTGTTGATTTCTGTCGTGAAGATTTAATTCCAGAAGAACAAGTGGTATTAACTGTTTCTCAAACGGGCTATGCAAAAACTCAACCACTTTCAGACTATCAGGCACAGCGCCGTGGTGGACGTGGTAAGTCTGCAACCTCAATGAAAGATGATGATTTTATTCAACATCTGATTGTGGCATCGAACCACGCGACCGTACTTTGCTTTACCAACGTAGGTAAAGTGTATCGTCTGAAAGTATTTGAGGTTCCTCAAGCATCACGTGGGGCAAAAGGCCGTCCAATCGTGAACTTGTTACCTTTAGATGCAACAGAAACAGTTACTGCTATCTTGCCTTTAACAGAGTTCCCAGAAAACCACTATGTATTTATGGCGACAGCTTCTGGTACGGTTAAACGTGTTGAGTTAGAACAGTTTGCAAACATTCGTTCAAACGGTCTACGTGCTATTGAACTTAATGAAGAAGATACCTTAATTGGTGTTGCGATTACTGATGGTAATCAGCAAATCATGTTGTTCTCTAACGAAGGTAAAGCAATTCGTTTTGCTGAAACTGACGTACGTGCAATGGGTCGTACAGCGAAAGGTGTACGTGGTATGCGCGTGAGCTTCGCAAGCAATACTTTAAGCGAAGAAGATGCAGACGTTGAAAACGATGAATTAGATGATAACGATGATTCAGCAGATTCAAATCTAGTAAGTCGTATTGTATCGCTTGTAGTTGTACCAGAGACAGGTGAAGTGCTATGTGCGAGTGCCAACGGTTATGGTAAACGTACTCCTGTAAATGATTTCCCAACCAAGAAACGTGGTGGTAAGGGTGTTATTGCAATTAAAACAACTGAACGTAACGGTGAGCTAGTTGGTGCAGTTTCTATTGATGAAACTAAAGAGTTATTGTTGATTTCTGATGGTGGTACGCTTGTTCGCACACGTGCCGCAGAGGTTGCAATGACAGGCCGTAATGCTCAAGGTGTTCGTCTCATTCGTTTAAGCGAAGAAGAAACTTTGGTTGGTGTGGTTTCAATTGAAGCTGTAGAAGACGAAGAAGAACTTTTTGAAGGCGAAGTAGATACGACTGAAACCGATAGTGAAGAAGCAGTATCTAATAATGAAGATACTTCTGAAGAATAAGATGTTTTAAAATAAAAAAAGGAAGCTCAGGCTTCCTTTTTTTATGTCTAATCTATTTATTTTGCTGGATGGAAAATAAATACATCATAGTTTCGGTAGTGTAGAGTTTTCACAGAAGGATCTTTAGTTGCAAAATTATTTGGCTGACTGACCACAATCAAATCTTGCTTTTGGGCTAAGGCATCTTTAAGTTGCTGCTCGCTCCATAAATACTTCTTACGTTCAGGCTCAAATAACAGTCCATCCTTAATTTCTAAAGAGGCGCTATCAGAATGAACACTATCCCATTCATTTACAATATAAACAGGCTGTTTAAGCTGTAAAAGGAAAGGCACATCATAGAAATAGTAATTATAGAAAACTATTTTTGTAGATGGGGTGAGGTACTCAGCAAAATCTGTTTGGCCCACATTATTTTTAGTATCTAAAATACGAACAGCAAAAGGAACCGCACTACATAGAACAATCAAACTCATAAAAATATAGTTTAGATAGCTCACTTTTTGCTTTTTATATAACCATACTAAAACTAATGGAAGCACAATTAATAGTGTGCCAATCGTGTAAATGAAGACAGCTTCATGTTGGAAAAAAGGCTGATTCGCACGCAGAAAATGTGGGGTAGCCACAATGCCTATTCCAAGAATCATAATAAATACAGGAGTACCCCATACCTGTAATTTGGTCTTATAACTGCTTTCAAGAACTTTATTAATCACAAGTGCCAAGAAAATAGTAAGGGGCGGGACAGCAGGTAAAATATAGCCCGCTAGTTTAGAAGGTGGAATGGAGAAGAAAACCGTGACAGAAATAAACCACCATACAAGCAAGGCAAATACACCAGATTGCTTATGATCTTTAAAGACGGTCTTAATAGACTCAAATCGACTCGCAAAAAACCAAGGTAAAGAACCAACAAATAAAATAAGCAGATAGAAACACCACGGTTGCTTATTATTAAATTCTTTTGAACTAAATCGACTAAATTGTTGGTCAATAAAGAAATAATGTAAAAATTGAGGATATTTACTTTGTACTGCGTATAACCATGGACTAACGATAAGTAAGAATAGCAATATCCCTAATGGATTAAGAAGCGAAGGTATTTTCTTCCACTGTTTTGTGTAGAGTAACCAAGGTAATAAAATCATACCTGGAATGAGAACACCAATAAGTCCTTTACTGAGAAAGGCTGCTGCGCCTGCAACATAACCTAAAAATAAGATAGGTTTACGTGCACAAATAGTGAAATCAGCAAAGCATAAAACGCTTAATGTAATCCCAGATGCTACTAATAAGTCATGGTTAATGTATTGACTACTACCAAAAAAAAGTAGGTTAGTCGCTAAAATAATAACCGTGAGTTGCGCTACACGCTCTGAAATATGTTTTTTTACAAACCAGAATAGACCAACTAAGGTGAGTGTAGCAGCCAAAACAGGTACTAAGCGTAACACCCATACATGCACCCCAAAAATTTCCATAAAAATAGAACTTAACCAATGGAGCAATGGAGGTTTATGCATAAATGGTAAACTATCGATTCGTGGAGTTAACCAATCTCCAGATTCGACCATCGCTCGGCTAATATCTCCGTAGCGGCCTTCATCCGGTACTGACAAAGGTCTTATCCAAGAAAGAACAAGTAACCAGCATGGTAAAAAAAATAATAAAAATTTCGAATTACGAAGCCATTGCTGCATACACAATCCTTAATGTTGAAATGCAAAAAAACGGTTAAGCAAAAAAGTCACGACAGAAGTCAGAACAATTGCAATACACACTAAGGTTGAAACAGGAATGTCAAAATAAAGATTTGAAAGTAAAAGAAAACTTTCATTAAATAAAAAACCTAAGCCTGCAACTAATGTGAATTTTGGTAAAGTCTGACGATGAGCAAGATGCTGTGCTTTAAAAGTAAAAATGCGATGCCCGAAATAGCTCACCCAATAGGCAACTAAAAATGCAAGTAAATTAGCATATTGCAGCTCGACATGCTTCTTAAACAGAAGCATGGCTACACTATAGTGGGTGAGTGCTGCTGCGGCACCAGTAGTGGCAAACCGCGTGAGCTGAAAAATATGAGCAAACATGTTAGAAACTTGAGAATGTATTTTCAGGCTTTGTGATGGATTTTTCTTGTTTAATATGAGAATGTTCGGATGCAACAATGTACTTTGGTCTATTTTTTACTTCCGCATAAATTCGACCTACATATTCACCAACAATACCTAGGAATAACAATTGTATACCACCTAGTAATGTCATGCCTGCTACAAGTGTTGCCCAACCTGGAACAGAAACACCCTCAATCAAGGTTTTAAGGATAATCCATGTTCCGTAACCCATAGCGCCTAAAGCTAAGATTGCACCTAAATAAATACAAATGCGTAAAGGTAAATCTGAAAAACCAGTTAGACCTGACATAGCTAAGTTAAAGAGAGCTTTTACGTTAAAACTAGAACGACCATGTTGACGTTCTTGCTCAGAAAAATTAACGCCTATACTTTTGAATCCAACCCAAGCATAAAGACCCTTCATATAGCGGTTTTTTTCTGGCAATTGTTTAATTGCTTCAACAACTTTTGCATCTAATAGACGAAAGTCTCCAGCACTTTCTGGAATATCGATCGGTGAGCTTAAGTTTAATATACGATAGTAACCTTGAGTTAAAACACGTTTGAGCCAAGACTCAGTAGTACGATTGCGAATGCCATACACCATGTCATAACCATTTTTCCAAAGGTTAATCATGGTTGGAATTGCTTCAAATGGATGTTGAAAATCAGCATCAATGAGTAGCGTCACTTCACCTGTTACGTGATCTAAGCCAGCACTTAGCGCTGCCTCTTTACCAAAGTTGCGTGAAAGTTCAAGCACAACCAATGGGTAATCATCAATCATTGTTTGTAGAATAGGAATGGTGTCGTCTTTACTCCCATCATCTACAACAATAATTTCATAGCTAAGATTTTGCTGTTTTAGACTATTTGCTAAAGCAGGAATAAAAGTTTTTAAATTTTCTGCTTCGTTATAGGCTGGAACAACGCAGGATAAAAATGGTTTTGTGTTCATTGCATTGCCCCTAGTCTAGTGAGCTGGATACCATATTGCTGACAATCAAGTTGGAACTGATCCGAACTGAAATATTCATATTCTTGTATTCGGGCATGTTGAATCGGATCTTGATCATTTGATTCTGCAAGCGCTGGATGGCACATAATCAGTAAGTGGTCTTTTGCATGCGCAAGCCAATACTGGTTCAGTTCGCCATAGTCAGTTTGCTTAAAATCATAGATGCCGGCAAATTGGTCATTTTGATTAAAATGATATGTTTGACATGCTTTTGCTAAAGAATTAGAGCCGAGTGCAGACAGCACGCGAGTCTTAAAACGATAGTGAGGTAAATTTATCGGGTGCTGTAAATTTCGAATCCAACCCGTAAATTTTTTCTCTTTTAACAATTGCAGCAAAATATCGCGTATGAATGGAAATTGATGAATATGTTGATGTCCATCAATAAAATCTGGGTGCTTTCCCATGGCTGAAACAAATAAGTCCCATTGTTCTTCAATACATTGGGTAATTAATTCACGATTCAGACTTGAAGACCATGCACGTAAAATAAGCATGGGTAAGGAAAAAACAGTATTACCTGAAGCGAAAGCATGGGTAAGATTTAAATGTAAACCAACATCAACTTGGTCACTAAAAGGTTTTAATTTGGCAGCAGCAGTTTCCCATAAATCAGACTGAGTCATACATGAGGTCGCTTGAAGTGTACCTTGTTCAATTAATTGAATAATTGCGTCAGATATTTCCGGATTCATTGCAAAGTCATCTGCGCAATAACACACCTTTGCCATATTCAAGTTCCATAATGGGTCAGAGTAGCAGAGATACCCTGAAAAGCTGCTGAAAAACTAAACAGCTTTACTATGAACAAATATCCTTAATTTCAACTTAAAGTTTTCTTAAGGTTTCATGACAATTGATACAAATTAATGCTTTGAATTTGTTTATTTTTTTAGAAATTTTTGGTCAATTTCTTAAAGAAATATTTTTAACTATAAGATTTTATAGTAAATAAAATTATAATTTGTATGTAATGTCTATTCATATTCTCACTTATTTTCTTTTAAGCGTGAATACGCTGTAATTAAAAAAATGATTCCAATTGTTGCAAGAAAAATTAATTTAGGTATCACAACATTTAAAGGAACACCCATTTGATTAAGCTGTACAAACATTTGTACACCGTGTGTAGAAGGTAAGCACCAAGCAAACCATTGTAACCATTCAGGCATGGCATGGTGGGGCCATGCGGTACCAGTTAATAAGAAAAGCGGAACTGAACTAAATACAATAATATGTCCAGCACGTTCAGGCATGTCTAAAAGTGAGCCAATCAACATGCCTAATCCAATCACACAACTAATAAAAATTGGAACCGCGACGAGTAAACCAATAAAATTTCCACCGTGTGGATAGTCGTTGAACCACAAGGTAAAACCAAAAAGATAAAAACTACCTAAGCAACCAATAGTAAATAGGCTGGCAAAAATTCCAGCAAACCGAACAGCTGTAATTTTTTTATGCTGTTCGCGGTAGCTTGCAATCAGCATGGCTAAGCCTAATACAATCGTTTGATGAATAATGAGTGTTGCAACTGCTGGAAAAATATAGCTTCCATAACCTGAAAGGGGATTAAATAAAGGAACCTGATGAATAGAAAGGGCTGGTTGGAAATGAGTACGCTCTCCAAATTTTTCAACATATTCTTTTAATGTAGCCTCAATAGAAGTAGCAAGGCCTAACCCAATTTCTTTAGTTTTTAAAAAGTTGGTTGTACTTAAGTATAAGCCAATTCCACCAGTTTCTCCGCGGCGTAGGCTCTGTGTTAAGTTGTTGGGTAAAAGCAAAATACCATCTGCTTTTTGTTCACGTACCATTTGTTCGGCTTCGAGAAAATTAGCAGTGACTTCAACAATTTTTACGTTCGGACTATTGCTGGTTTGTCCAATAATTTGAGAGCTTAAAAGACTTTGTTCTTCGTCAACAATGACGATTGGAATTGATTCAGCACGTTCAGCTTTATAGGCAGTTGGATAAAAAAAGCTATAAAGAATGACTGATAAAATCAGTGTCGTGAAAACCGAACTATTACTAACAATATCTTTAAATGTTTGGGCATAAGCTTTTAAGAATTCTTTCATTGCGCAGCTCCCCGAACTAGTTTTTTAAGTAGCAAGGAACTCAAAATGAAATAAATAAGACAGTAGCCAATCAGTATTAAAAAGGGCATCATTGAAATAAAAAGTGGACTTCCAATGACCCACTGTTCGGTCTGGAGCTTTGCATAAGGTGTATAAGGAATAATTAAAGACCAAAATTTAGTGAAAATTGGTGCATTATTTAAAGGCAGGGTCACACCAGCAAAACTTAAAGAAGAACCACCGTATACAGCAATAAAACCAAAAGTTTTACTTAAATTTTTGGTGGCAAGAATGACAGTACTACTAATGAGTGCATAAGAAAAATAAAGCAAAAACTGAGCAACTAATAAAAAGCTCAGAGAGCCAGCGACAAACCAACCGCGAATCTCAACCAACCAAAAAATCCATAACCAAGTCCAGAGACAAAAAATAAAGCTATAAAGTAAATTTTTCGCCAGTAAGCCGCGAATAAAATTTTCACGGTTAACCCACTGGGTTAATGTGCCGCGTTTAAGTTCTTGTCCAATAGCAAAAGCCACACAACAACAGAGTAATAGATGCAAAACAGCAGGAACCATGAAAGGTTCTAAATAAAATTCATAGCTCATACTTGGGTTATAGAGGGTTGAAATTTTGACGTGTGCTGTAGGAACATCTAAATAGGGGATATTATTTGCCAAATAACTCTGACCTGCATAGTTTGCTAAAGCATTGAGTGTACTGACTAACATGGCAGAGGAAATCGTATTTCCTACGCTAAAAAAAGATTGGTTAAATGCGATGCTAATTTGAGCGTCTTGAGCTTTTACAAAACGTTTTTCAGCGCCGTCAGGAATAAAAACATAACCCCAAATTTTGGTTTCATTGAGGAGTTTTTCAGCTTCGGTCGTGCTTGCAGTAATTGTTTTAACATCTACCGTATGGTTTAACGAAAGATATTTTTCAATATTGCGGCTCAGCTCACTTTGGTCCTGATCAATAATTGCGATAGGTAAATGTTCAGCCTTACCTGCATAAAACATGCTGCTAAACAAAAAAATGATAAAAGCAGGGATGAGTGTCACCATACACAAATCCCATTTATTGCTTCTTAGATAGTTTAGTTCACGTAATATACTGGCAAACATGTTTTATTTTTCTTCTTTAATTTTAAATAGAACACTCATGCCAACCTTTAAGTCTTTGACAGGACGCTCAGGCACTAGATGCAATTTAAAGCTACGAATATCATAACCACCAGTCTGACGAGTGGTTTTAATTGTGGCAAATTCACCTTCAGCATCAATATTTTTTACTTTAAACATTACGGTTTGATTTAGCGCAGGAATGAATCCTTCTAGCGTTTTGTTTTTATAAACAGAAGCGTACTGATTTTCACCGACATTTAAACTCACCCACAAATCATCATCTTCTAAAATGCTGACAACCGGCACACCTATTGCAACCAGTTCAGAAGGTTTCCCATAAGTTTTTGAAACTGTACCTGAAATAGGAGCGAGTAAGCGGGTTTCTGCTTCAAGTGCTTGGGCTTCACTGACAGCTGCTTTTGCAATATCCACTTGAGCATCTGCTGTAGATTTCTGCTGACTGGTACTTCCGCGCTTTGCTCGCGCATATTGTTGATAAGCTGCCTCACTTAACTCTTGAGCAGAGGTTTGGGCTGCAAGCATCTCATCTCGTCTTTGACGGGAAATGACACCTTGTCTATATAAATTTTCTCCACGCTGATAAGTGGTTTTTGCAAGATTTGCTTGA
Source organism: Acinetobacter sp. H1(2024) (assembly GCF_046557555.1). NCBI lineage: Bacteria > Pseudomonadati > Pseudomonadota > Gammaproteobacteria > Moraxellales > Moraxellaceae > Acinetobacter > Acinetobacter sp. H1(2024). The sequence goes on along the minus strand of NZ_JBKGFO010000002.1, from coordinate 638,097 downwards.
GCTTTCATACTCTGCCAGTTGGCATACAGAGTATCAATATTTTCTTGTTGTGAACCTCGATCCACAGTCGACTGAAGTGCTAAAGCTGATTGTAAGGTTGCTAAGGCTTGTTGCTTTTTAGCTTCTATTTCTGGACTGACTAAACGAACTAGAGGTTGTCCTTTAGAAACTTTTTGACCTTCTTGTACATAAATTTCTTCAATACGACTTGGAACTTTAGTGCTCACGTGAATCGTTTCAGCCTCAACTCTGCCTTGTAATTCAATAGGCTTTGGTTGATAACTTTTCCACAAACCGAAAATGATCAAACCTAACAAAGCAATAATGACTACACCAATTATTAGTTTAATTTTTGAATTTTTAGGTGGCTGAGTATTACTTTTATTCGACTTTACTTCTTGAGTATTGTCAGTTTGAATATTTTGTTGATCTTGACCTGTTTGCTCTGTATCCGTAACAGGTGAATCTTGTTGAGAAGAAGATGATTCTTGATTCATTTTATGCCCCCTATTAGCGGATATAGTCAGTATGTGGTTGAGTCACATAAGCTTTAAACTGGTCCATAGAACCATGGCTTTGCAATAAGGTTGCAAGTGACATGACATATTTATATGCATTTAAAGCCATTTCTGTTTTTAGAGCACTTAATGCATTTTGTGCATCAATAACTTGTGTGGCTGTTCCCATACCTTCACGGAATGAAAGTTCCTGAATACGCAAGTTTTCTTGAGCTGCACTAATATTTCTTTGCAATAACGTGTGACTTTGCTGTGCTGAATTGAGCTCGTTATATGACTTATTCAATAATCCTTCAATTTCTTGTTTAGTTCGCTCAGTTAATAGTTCTGAGGCATAACGTTTTAACTCGGCCGCATGAATATTCTTATTTTTATCTACACCTGAAAACAAGTTGTACTTTGCCATCACACCTACAATCCAGTTTTCCTTTTCATCTAGTGCATATTCGCCAAAAGCAAATAGACTTGGTTTCTTTGCTGCTTGTTGAGCTTGAATATTTGCATTAGCCAATTGGGTATCTAACTGCATTTTTTGCACAAGACTTGATTTTTGAGTGTAACTACTTAGCAGTGTTTCTAAAGATTGGCTACGAACTGTATTTACAAAAAGAGGAGTACTTAAATCAGCATTACTTTGCTGATGAAGAAGATTGTTTAAACTGAATTGACTAGCATTTAGGTTTGCTTGTGCGTTTTGTAAAGCTCGCTCTGCATTGTTACGAGCAACTTCAAATTGCATGCGTTGACCTTTACTAATAAAACCTTGCTGTTCGAGCTTTAACGCATTGCTATAATGTTTCTGCATTGCATTAAAGTTAAATAAGCTACTCGCGACCAGTTGCTGTTGTAATTGCACATTAAAATAACTTTGTACGACTTCAAACCGCTGGATATCTTGTTGTTGTTGGCTTGAAAGCTCTGAGCGCTGAGCTTGAATGTTGGCTATCTTTTTTGCACTGCTGGTTAAGCCCCCTGTATAAAGTGGCATCACAACTGAAATAGACGGGCGTACGACCTGATCTTCTAAAGTTAAATTGGCGTAGTTAGGAAAGCGATTTATCCCATCATGGATGATTTGGTTTGAACCTTCCTGAATTTGTCCCAAAACATCGGATGGAATGACATTGTTCCACTGTGAAAGCTTATCATTGAGCCCTTGGCTTAAATCATTCTCAAGCTTTTGTTTGAAACCACCAAGTGGTACGTCTGTTTCACTGTGAAATGCGTACGCTCTTACGTTTAAATCAACTCTAGGTAAACCTAGGCCTTTGACTGCTTCAGCTTCTAATTGAGAAGCTTGTTGCAATGCTTGGTTGGCTTGGGTGCTATATGAGCTTTTTAAAGCTTGTTGTTCAGCTTCGGCATAACTTAAGCTTTGTGCATAAATAGGCGTTGCAATAAATATTCCCAATACCAAAGCAAGATAATTGGGTTTAAAGAGAAAAGGGCGTATTGACTGTCGATACTGATGTGTTGGCATTTTATATAACAATTTTTGATCATCCCTTATAGTTTAAAATTCTTGTTATTAAATTCAATTATCATATTGTTTATTATACAATTGTATAAAAGCACAAAATGATTTTGAGTTTACTTTTCTTGATGGAAAATCATACAGCAAACTTTATATATTCATCACAGTATGGGAAACTCCATTCACAAGTCAAGTTGAACTTTATTTAGTAAAACTTATAAAAAAATAAGTGAAAGCAAACAAATAAATAAAATAGTTATTGAAAAAATAAACCTAAATACGCCCTAGCATTGAAATATTTACTAGAGAAGCTGCTGCAAGCTTAAGCAATCTGTGGTTAAATGCCTTTTTTTATTGTGTTTCACTTTACAAGGGAAAAATCATGCGCGCGTACAATTTCTGTGCTGGTCCTGCTGCATTACCTACTGCCGTTTTAGAAAAAGCTCAACAAGAATTGTTGGATTGGCAAGGTAAAGGTCTATCCATCATGGAAATGAGTCACCGTAGTGCTGACTATGTTGCGGTAGCTGAAAAAGCTGAAGCAGACTTGCGTAAGCTTATGAATATTCCTGAAAACTATAAAGTGCTGTTTTTACAAGGTGGCGCGTCATTACAATTTTCAGCAATTCCTTTAAATCTGCTTGGTAAAAATAACAAAGCAGATTATATCCATACAGGAATTTGGTCTGAAAAAGCCTTAAAAGAAGCAAAACGCTATGGCGACATTAATGCTGTAGAAGCAGGCATTAAAGTAGATGGTAAGTTCGCAATTTCTGATCAAAGCGAATGGAACTTATCTGATAATGCTGCTTATGTTCATTATGCAGATAATGAAACAATTGGCGGATTACAGTTTGCAGGTATTCCTGATGTTAAAGCACCACTTGTTTGTGACTATTCATCAAGTATTTTATCTGCTCCATTAGATGTGACCAAGTTCGGTTTAATCTATGCTGGTGCGCAAAAAAACATTGGTCCTGCTGGTTTAACAATCGTTATTGTTCGTGATGATTTACTTGACCAAGCTAAACCAGAAATTCCAAGCATTTTAAAATATGGTGATCAAGCCAAAAATGGTTCTATGGTGAATACACCATCGACTTATGCTTGGTACTTGTCTGGTTTGGTATTTGAATGGTTACTAGAGCAGGGTGGGGTAGACGCTATTCATAAAGTTAACCTTGAAAAAGCTCAGTTACTTTATGGTTATATCGATTCTAGCGATTTTTATAATAACCCGATTGCTATTCCAAACCGTTCAATTATGAATGTACCATTCACTTTGGCAGATGAAGCTTTAGAAAAGCAATTCTTGAAAGAAGCTGAAGAAAATCATTTATTGAACTTAGCAGGTCATCGCTCAGTTGGTGGTATGCGTGCAAGTATTTATAACGCAGTGCCATTAGAAGGCGTTCAAGCACTTATTCGCTTTATGGATGATTTTGCTAAACGTAATGGTTAAGTAAATCAAATAAAAAAAGCCCTCGAAAGAGGGCTTTTTTTATTTTGCAATTTATTCATTAAAAAGGAACAAAACCAAATTGATGAATCATCATCGCGGCTAAGAACATACCTAAAACAAAAAAGCAAAACGCACCAGTATCGACCCTTATACGTGGGTTACTAGTTTGAATGAGGCTGGTGGTTTGTTCAGGTATAATCTTCATTCAATAGCCTAATTTTTAAAATATTAGTGAAATTCAATTAGTTTCACTATTTTTAGCATAAATATTCGCCTGAATCCAGATATTACCGCGAATATATTCACCAATATTAAAGTTTTTGTACAAATCATTTTGGGTCGCAATGCGCACTAATATTGCAGGAAGTTCATCTTCTAAAACTAAAGTGACATCATAAAGAGTATATTCTGCTCCCATAAATGACATTGAAGTTTTACCTACAATATTACCTTGGAACCAAGCTTCATCTTCCTGACCAAGATTTTCTCCATATAAATATGCAACCATTTTAGAAAAATCGACCGTTACAGGCTCATGATCTTCCTCAGTTTTTGGTTGCCATTCATTAATGAGCTCTTGTAGGTTTTCAGGTGCAATTCCATTATGTTCAGTCAAAATTGCATTTAACGCACGGTGGTGTTTAATAGATGCTGGGTCATCTACAACAATGGTTTCACCAGCTGGGACTGGTTCTAACTCATAAGCCCATGCATTAAATTGAACTTGATAAGTTTGGGTTTTGTCATATTGACAACGATTAACACTAAATAAATTATCAAATGCATAAACAGTCGTATTTTTATTTAATCTTAAACTTAATACTGCCTGAGTTGCTGAGTCACAAGTAATGATGCGCTCAATTTGTGCATTATATTGATAAGGACTTTCAAAACTAGGGAATGCTGTTTTTAGTGCGCGCGGTTTTTGATTTTCAACCGCAATAATTTGGTTAATGGTGACATTCTGTCCTTGAGGACCTTGAATTAACCAGAAAGATTGATCCATCTCATCTTCATGCTGACATAAGCCCATTGGCATTACAGGTGCATCAAGCGCCAGTCCAAGCCATTTTGGTACATCTGTCTCTGGATGGGAGGTTAATAGATTCCAATGCTCGCCATGACTACCAAAATTTTGGTCGTTTACCGTAATAACTTCTGGACTGTTTTGATTTTTCATAAGTACGATTGATGTTGGGTTTATCTCACTTGTTATATTAAATCGAGGGTGATTGCTATTTTTCAAGTCAACATGTGTAAATTCTCTTGTAAAAGCACATATTTACTTATCAAAAATCCTTCCAATCGATAAATCACTCGCTTTTAAGAGTGAATATGCTCGATTGTTAAGGTATTGTTAAAATTAAATTTAGAAAATAAGTTTTATATTTAGCGCTATTCTCGAGTGAAATGCATCTGTTAGACTTATATTTTTAGTGGAAATAGAGAATAACGTGCTGCCATTTAAGCTGTGGGTAGACGCAGATGCATTACCTAAAATTTTGCGTGAAGTCATTTTACGAGCTTCAGATCGTTATCAGTTAGAAGTGATTTTTGTAGCCAATCAAAATGTCGGAATTACCCCATCGGTACGTATTAAATCAATACAGGTTTTAAGTGGAGCCGATCAGGCCGATCAGGAAATTGTAGACCGCATGTCTGAAAATGACATTGTCATTACACAGGATATTCCGCTTGCTGCTCAAGTCATTGAAAAGGGCGGTATTGCGATTCATCCACGGGGTGAAATTTATACCACTGCGAACGTAAAAGCACGTTTGCACTTACGTGATTTTATGGACACGCTGCGCGGCGCTGGTGTACAGACAGGTGGCCCACCTCCAATTTCAGAACGTGATAAGCGTGAGTTCTCGAGTTCACTCGACCAAACGATTTTAAAGCAAAAACGTAAAACTGCTTAGTGAGCCTCTTATGCCATCCCAAACCAACTTGGCTTCAACGTATGTGTTGCTTGTATTTATTTGGGCAACGACGCCTTTAGCCATTGTATGGAGCGTGTCTGACTTACATGTTATGTGGGCTTTGCTGTTACGTTTTTATATAGCATTACCTCTTTCGGTTATCGTGTTATTGGTCTTAAAAACAGCTTTTCCGATTCATAAACAAGCTCTCCATAGTTATTTCGCAGGTTCATTTAGTTTAATTGGCTCTCAAATTTTTACCTATGCTGCAACTCAGTATTTAAGTTCAGGCATGATCGCCCTTATGTTTGGTCTGGCACCTATTATGGCTGGTTTAATTGGTCGTTTCGGGTTTGGTCAGCATCTTTATAAACTACAGTGGCTTGGGATGGCGATTGCTGTTTGTGGCCTAGCAATCATTTGCTTAAATGGATCTGGTCAGCACGTGCATCCATTTGGCATTGTTTTAATGTTGATTAGTGTTTTCGTCTATTCATTTTCTATTTTTTGGGTAAAAAAAGTGAATGCTAAAATTCAGCCTATGGCTCAGGCAACAGGTTCAATTTTGGTTTCTTCAATTTTGGCGAGCTGTCTTATTCCATTTATTTGGCAATATGCCCCGACCCATATACCTCAAGCTAAATCTCTATTTGCCTTAATTTACACCGTGCTTATGGCTTCGCTTGTCGCCATGTTCTGTTATTTCAAGCTTGTACAAAATATCAAAGCGACTACTTTATCGCTTACCACTGTTATTACGCCTATGCTAGCCATGGTAAATGGTGCGGTTCTGAACCACGAACATCTTTCGGTGATGGTTTTTGTGGGAGCATTTATTATTTTGTTTGGTCTATTTCTCTATTTCTATAAAGACATTCAGGCAAACCGTAATTTTGCTCAGCATATTAAATCTAAGTAGGAGAAGATGAGGGTAATTTGTTGAGCTTATTCATTAAATTGTTCTAATTCGTAGCTAAATGCATGATCAAATTGATCTCATATCTTAAGTAGTAGAAAATAGCGCAGCAATATAATATTAGGATTGTTAAGGATAGGTCAGAACTTACTGATTTTTAAACCTTAATACTGCATCTAACGATATGGCCAAATAGGAAGTGTAACTTGCACTTCTCTATTTTCCATCAATGACCTTGGATTTAGAAGGTATGTTTAAACCAATCTCACTGTATATAGGGTTGAGATATACTCGCGCACGACGCAGTAATCATTTTATTTCTTTTATTGCATTGGTTTCCATGATCGGTTTGACACTTGGTGTTGCTGTACTGATCACGGTACTTTCTGTAATGAACGGTTTCGACCGCGAATTGAAAAATCGTGTTTTGGGAATGGTTCCGCAAGCGACAGTTTCATCAACGCAAATTCTTACGGATTGGCCTGAACTGGTTAAACGAGTTGAAAAACATCCCCATGTCACTGGAGTTGCACCTTTTACCCAATTGCAAGGTATGTTAACTGCTCAAGGGCAAGTGGCTGGTATTATGGTGACGGGTATTGACCCAAAATATGAGAAGAATGTATCTATTATTCAAGATCATATTGTTGCTGGTAGCCTTGACTCACTGAAAAAAGGTGAGTTCGGTATTGTGCTTGGTAAAGACATGGCTGATTCACTTGGTTTACGTCTAAATGACAGTGTGACACTGGTTTTACCTGAAGCAACGCCTTCTCCAGCAGGTGTAGTGCCTCGTTTTAAGCGCTTTAAAGTGGTTGGTATTTTCAGCGTAGGTGCTGAAGTGGACTCAATGGTTGGGTACATTGCTTTATACGATGCATCGACTTTATTGCGTTTACCTGATGGCGCTCAAGGCGTCCGTTTAAAAATGGATGATATCTTTGCTGCTCCTCAAGTTGCCGATGATATTGTGAAAAATTTACCAAGCAATTTCTATGCAACGAACTGGACCTATACACACGGTAATTTATTTAATGCCATTCAAATGGAAAAAACATTAGTTGGTTTATTACTTGTACTGATTATTGTGGTTGCGGCATTTAACATTGTCTCTTCTTTGGTTATGGTGGTTACCGACAAAAAATCGGACATTGCAATTTTACGTACTTTAGGTGCGTCACCATCTATGATTACTAAAATCTTTATGGTGCAAGGTACAGTGATTGGAGTGATTGGTACAGTTGCTGGCACGGTTTTAGGTGTAATTTTGGCACTTACAATTAGCGATATTATTTCTTGGTTTAATAATGTGCTCGGACTTAATTTGTTCGATGCCTATTTTGTACATTACTTACCTTCTTACTTAAGATGGCAAGATGTGACAATTATTGTAATTGTTTCTTTACTCTTAAGTTTCTTGGCAACTATTTATCCGGCACTTCGTGCAGCCAAAGTTCAACCTGCCGAGGCATTGCGTTATGAGTAAAATCGTTTTAGAAGCAAAAGAGATTTATAAGCATTTTGATGACGGTAAATCTAAGGTTGAAGTCATTAAAGGTCTTTCTTTACAGGTTGAAGCAGGGCAGTTTGTATCTATTGTCGGTGCAAGTGGTTCGGGTAAAAGTACTTTGTTGCATGCACTTGGTGGCTTAGAGCAACCAACTCAAGGGCAAGTATTTCTAAATGGACAGCGCTTTGATAACTTGGGTGAAGCAGAGCGTGGTTTCCAACGCAATAAATACCTAGGTTTTGTGTATCAATTTCACCACTTGTTACCTGAGTTTTCTGCACTTGAAAATGTAGCAATGCCTTTAATGCTTCGAGCAGACAGTCAATTTAAGTCTGTAAAGGCACAAGCTGAGTATTTGCTAGATCGAGTTGGGCTATCTCATCGTATGGACCATAAACCAGGTGAACTTTCTGGTGGTGAGCGTCAACGTGTGGCTCTTGCTCGAGCATTGGTGACTAAGCCTGCGGTCGTTCTAGCTGATGAACCAACGGGTAATTTGGACCGTAAAACAGCTGTGGGTATTTTTGAGTTACTTACTGATCTTAAGAAAGAACTAAACATGGCAATGCTCATTGTGACCCATGATGAGCAATTGGCTCAGGCGGCAGATTCTATCTTACATATGGAAGATGGTTTGTGGGTAAGCGGTTCTTAAAAAATTGTCATTAAATCACATTGTTAAAGCCCACTCAGTTGGGCTTTAATTTTGCCCCTAAAATGATAATGACAAGATTTTGAATGTTTAAAATTATTCTATTGGGGTGGGTGAGTGGCATTGCATTGATGGGTATTCATTTACCTTTAATCATGCAATATGGAGAAGTAGCTAAAGTTCTACTTTTACTTGCCTTTATTTTTTATCTTTTTAAACGATCAGTATTTGTTGGTCGACCACTTCTAAAGGCTATGTATTGCCTGCTATGTACAACAAGTCTGTTTATTGTCGGGTATCAATATGCCGAGAATGCACTGATCGAACGCTTACAACAAAGAGAAACGGATTCAAAGAATGTCGATATTATTGTTTATATAAAGAAACTTAGTGAAGAAAAAAATAATAAGGTCCAACAAACTGCACAAGTATTAAACTTATCAAAAGAACCAGTAAATTGGCTATTGTATTTAAAAAATGATAATCAGGATGGGTTGAAGAGCAATCAAGAACTTGAATTAGGCCATTACTATCGACTATCTGGAAAAACAAAACCTGCTCATAGTTATGCCACAACAGGAGCTTTTGATCAGGAAAAGTGGTTTATTCAGCGAAATATAATGTCTGAATTTACTGTTCAGCATATTGAACCTTTAAGCCTTGATGAGATCGATCGATTAGGATATCAGCAGCATTTGAAAGAGCAGCAGTCCTTTTTTAATAAATTTCGTTTAAATATAGAAAAGCTTCGTTTGAATTTTAGGCATTTATTGAAAAATTCTACGCTACAACAAAAGGGCCTAATTTTAGCTTTGCTGACTGGTGATGAAAGTCTTTTATCAGACGAAATTCAACTACAGTTTAAACAATTAGGAATTGCTCACTTATTGGCGATTTCAGGGCCACATGTACTTATTTTTGCCATCATGTTGTCTTGGGTGTGTCATCAACTTATTTGTCGTTATTATCCTCAAATTTATTTATATAAACCCAAACAAATTTTATTGGCTGTACCATTCAGTTTCGGGGTTTTAATTTATACAGCTTTTGTTGGGTTTGAAATTCCTGCACTACGGACATTGTTGTCAGCCTCTATATTTATTTCCTTCCTAATATTAAAACAACCCCTTAAACCATTTGCATTACTGGTATATAGCGCAAGTCTATTGTTGCTAATGGACCCGTTTAGTGTCCTTTCTGCAGGTTTTTGGCTGTCTTATGGGGCATGCTTTATTTTATTAAGAATTTACCAAACTATAGTGCAGTTACCTGAGCAACATTTTTTTAGCTTAAGCTCAAAACTGATTTTTATGAGTAAGGTGTTAATTGAGTCTCAAGGCAAAATATTTATTGCATTGAGTCCTTTAACCTTACTTTTATTTCAACAAATTTCTTGGGTTGCTCCATTAACCAATATTATTGCTGTGCCTATTGTTGGTGGTGTTATTGTCCCATTAAATACTTTGGCTGCTTGTGTATGGTTTATCGTCAAACCATTTGGAAACATGCTTTTTCATTTCAATGATATTTTACTCAGTATCTTACTGAGTTGTTTGGGCTTATTAGAAAAACTCTCTTTACCACTACAAGGTATAAGCTTGACGCCACTGGCTCTATTTGCAGTGAGTTTAGGTATCCTTATTTTATTTTTGCCTAAAGGCGTTTTGCCAAAAACGTGGGGATTACTCTGTTGTTTACCCCTAATTGTAGTGAATAAAACGAACCAGCAAATTCAGCTTCATATTTTAGATGTTGGACAGGGGCAGGCTATTTTCTTACAACATCCTGAACAAAACTGGCTAATTGATACAGGTGGTTCTTATGATGAAAAGAAATTTAGTATCGGTCAAAATGTTGTAGTTCCTTTTTTACGCCAAAAAGGAGTAAAACAATTAGATCGTGTCGTGCTCTCTCATCTTGACCAAGATCATAGCGGCGCTTTTCCTGCTATTCAGCAGGAGATTCCTGTAAAGCAGGTTCTCTCAAATGAACAATCTTCAAATACTCTCAAACAGTCATTTCAATATTGTCATCAAGGTCAACACTGGCAATATCCAGAGGTGAATATCCAAGTTTTATGGCCTAAAGAAAAAGATTTAGTTTTTGTACCTTCTCAACAGAATCAATATTCCTGTGTGTTATATCTTCATTTCAAAGGAGTCAGTGGTTACCAAAATTTTCTGATTATGGGAGATGCGGGCTGGGAAGCAGAGTACGAGCTGTTAAAAGACTATCCAAGCTTAAAGGTAGATGTTTTGGTATTAGGGCATCATGGAAGCAAACACAGTTCGGCTTATGATTTTCTAGCAACCCTAAAACCAAAACTGGCAATTGCATCGGCAGGGTTTGATAACCGTTATGGCCATCCTAGCCAAGAGGTTATCAATCGTTTAAAAGCTCTTCATATCCCACTTAAAAGTACAGTAGAGCAGGGGGAGTTAAGTTTTGTTTTGGAAAACCACAAAATGATTTTACACGACCGACGTTTTGAGCGGCTCTGGTTGCGTAGAGCTCTCTAAAGCTTCAGCTTTGAGTCTATTCACAGTTTTAATCGCTTCTAAAGGGTCAATATTATAAACATTATCTAAAGCTGGGTTTGCTTTAAAGCGTTTATAGCTCCAGTGGTAGTGTTCTGGATATTTATGAATGAGGTGCTCAATTGCTTGATGGATGACATACGTCCCATCGTCCGCAGAGCCTTCATAGATTTTCTCATCCATAGGTTCAATATGCATGGTAAAGCCGTCATTTTCATTACGGATCGCATAAAGAAATAAAGCTTTCGCTTTTGTTTTTTGGATGAGTTTTGCACTTAAATTACTTGAAGCAAGTGGAACACCAAAATACTTCACCATATCTCCGCCAACGTTCGGAGTATGATCTGGCAAAATTACTGTAGTTTCACCTTTTTTGAGTGCTTTAAAAATTTGTCTTACACCACTTTCATCGGTCGGAACTAAATTTGCTTGTTCACGACTGCGTGCTTCTCGTACAAAACGGTCAGCATCATCATTTTTGACTGGTTTATATAAAATTGTCATTGAGGTGAACTGTGCGCACCATGCATTCATGACTTCCCATGTACCAAAATGTGGGACGACTAGCACAACACCTTTTTTTTCAGCTAATGCATCATGAAAATATTGTTCGCCTTCTATACGATGAATACGAGCAATATTTTCTTGGTTCGATGAACCCCAAATACTTAAAAACTCAAAATATGAAGTTAATTCATTACGTATAGCCTTTTCTGTAATTGCTATACGTTGTTGTGGTGTTAAGTGGGGTAGGGCAATCCTTAAGTTAAGTTCTATACTTTTTGAGGTTTTAGTAATTTTTAAGGTATTTACTAGGCCAGCCAATAGACGAGCAATAGAGCGTCCAAATTGAATAGGTAGTCGGCTAAATGTTTTGAGTAATTGATAGTTCATGCTTTTTGAATCTGGTCTAGTCATCTATAGCAGTAAGGTATGGAGGGAACAACAAATAAAAAAGACAAAAATATTATAAATGAAATCATATTATTTAGACAGTTTTTATCAAATCAACGTATATAATGACATCATTTCGATTGATTTGGATTGGAATTTTATGTCCGATTGGCCACCAAAACCACAAAATGAACCTATAACCCCTAAACAGAACGGACCAGAATGGCAAATCCTTGAGAAAGCTGTAATGGCTTCTGTAGAAGAACAACGTCGTAGTCGTCGTTGGGGTATATTCTTTAAAACACTTACTTTTATTTATCTATTATTTATTGTTGTGTTAATGGGCAAAGGTTGTTCAACCAGTAAAGAAGGCTCAGCAGCAAGTAGTAGCAGTGCTCATCTGGCTGTAGTTGATATTGTTGGAACCATTGATGCTTCAAGTAACCAAGCAGTAAATAGTGAAGATACCAATAAAGCGCTTAAACGTGCTTTTGAAGCTTCAAATAGTAAAGCAATTGCACTTAATATTAATTCTCCTGGCGGTTCTCCTGTTCAGTCGGATGAAATTTGGCAAGAAATTCGCTATTTGAAAAAAGAACATCCTGACAAGAAAGTCTATGCAGTAATTGGTGATATGGGTGCTTCTGGTGCTTACTATATTGCTTCTGCTGCTGATGAAATTATTGTGAATCCATCAAGTTTGGTCGGTTCAATTGGTGTCATTATGCCGAACTATGGCATTACTGGTTTAGCTCAAAAACTCGGAATTGAAGACCGTACTTTGACAGCCGGTACCAATAAAGACATTTTAAGTATGACAAAACCGATTAATCCTGTACAAAGAGAGCACATTCAATCTGTACTCGATAATGTCCATACTCATTTTATTAATGCAGTGAAAGAAGGACGTGGGAAACGCTTAAAATCGAATGACCCTGCTATTTTCTCTGGTCTTTTCTGGACTGGTGAACAAGCAATCCAGTTAGGTGTTGCTGACCGCTCAGGTAACATTACGAGCTTGATGCGTGAACTGAAGCTTGATAATAAAGTTGACTACACGATTGAACGTAACCCACTGCAATCTATTTTAGGTCGAATGGGAGCAGAAATGGGTAAAGGTTTGAGTGAGTCAGTTGCTCAACGTTTAGAGACGAGTCAAGACGCCAAGCTACAATAATTTAAATCAGGATAACGGTATGTCAGTAAAACCGGTTATACACTTTGCGCATGCCAACGGTGTGCCATCTATGGTGTATCAAAAATTGTTTGATCAATTAAAAGATGAGTATGACATTATTTATGTTCCACTCATTGGTCCTGACAAACGTTATCCAATTACCGATCATTGGCCTTTTTTAGTTGATCAGGTGATTGATAGTATTGTTCGTCAAGCTAAAGGGCGAAAGGTGATTGGACTTGGTCATTCGCTGGGTTCAGTTTTGACCTTAATGGCATCCTTTAAACGCCCTGAGCTTTTCTCACAAGTGATTATGTTAGATCCACCTCTTATTTTGGGTCGATACTCTTTTGCTTTTCATATGGCAAAACTGTTTAAACCTAAGATAGTTGATGACATGACACCTGCAGGTTTATCTGCACGTCGTCGTGAGCATTGGGAGTCACGTGAGCAAGCGGCTTCTTTGTTACGTCCAAAAGGTTTTTATAAAGACTTTGATGAAGACTGCTTTCAAGCTTATATTGATTATGCTTTGAAAGAAGATTCGGTACGTGGCGGCGTAACTCTTACTATTTCTCGTGAAGATGAAGTTGCGATTTTCCGTAAAAATCCTTCTTGGTGGTGGCTACCTATGCCAAAACCAAAAATGCCTGTACATTTAGTTGTAGGAAAAGAAAGTGCCTTCTTAAAAAGAGGTTTCCCTCAAATGGCAAAGCGTAAAATGGGAATTCCATTTAGTGTCGTTGAAGGAGGGCATATGTTCCCACTAGAGCATCCGATTGACACAGTGAATTATATTAAGAAGCTTATTCATAGCAATTCACACTAATAAGACTTTCATTAAAAAAAGGACATGCATGCATGTCCTTTTTTAATTCACGTTGAGCAAAGCTTTTACCAAGATGCAAAACGTATAGGGTGTTCAAGAATTTGATTACGGAAATAGGCTTGTCCATCTTTCCATGTCAGTTGGCCATTACATAACCACTCTGCAACTTGAGGATAAATGAAATGCTCAAGTTTATGTACACGTTCTGCCAAAGAGGCAACATTGTCATGTTCTTTGACTTCAATTGCAGATTGAGCAATTGCTTGACCAGCATCAAGTTCAGAAGTTACAAAGTGAACTGTACAACCATGCAATCGATCGCCCGTATTTAATACACGCTGATGTGTATTAACACCTTTATAAGCAGGTAATAACGAAGGATGGATATTAAGCATTTTACCTTGCCATTGATCGACAAAGTTTGCAGTTAAAATACGCATGAAGCCAGCTAAGATAACGATGTCAGCTTGCCACGCCATAAGTTGCTGATGCATCGCTTCATCAAAATCGGCACGACTAGGAAAGTCTTTATGCGAGATTACCGCTGTTGCGATATTGGCATTTTGAGCACGCTCTAGGGCATAAGCATCGGCTTTATTGGACAATACACCTACAATTTGCCCTGATAGATGTGCATCTATCAAGGCCTGTAAGTTACTGCCGTTCCCAGAGACTAGAACAGCAATTTTCATCATTCAAAGATCACACGAATTTTTTCGTCTGCACCTTCCACTGATTCAGCATTTTCTTGGATATGTCCGATTTTCCAAGCTTTTTCACCTTGAGCATTAAGCACTTCAATTGCTTTTTCTGCATCATTTGCATCAACTGCAATAACCATACCTACACCACAGTTAAAGGTACGGTACATTTCAAAACGTTCTACATTGCCTTCACGTTGTAGAAGTTTGAATAATTCTGGCCATTCCCAAGAAGCTTCATTAATTACAGCTTGAGCACCATTTGGTAATACACGTGGTAAGTTACCAGGTAAACCGCCACCAGTGATGTGTGCCATAGCATGTACATCAACTTGTTTGCAAAGCTCAAGAACTGGTTTCACGTAAATACGAGTTGGTTCCATTGCAACATCTGCAAGAGGGCGGCCATCAATCACTTGAGTTAAGTCTACATTCTTAACATCTAAGATTTTACGTAGTAATGAATAACCATTTGAGTGAGCACCGCTTGATGCAACACCAATAAGTACATCACCAGATTTTACTTTAGAGCCATCAATAATTTTACTTTGCTCAACAACACCTACGGCAAAACCAGCAAGATCGTAATCTTCGCCTTCATACATGCCAGGCATTTCAGCTGTTTCACCACCTACAAGTGCACAACCTGCAAGTTCACAACCTTTACCGATACCAGTAACTACATTGGCAGCTACGTCTACATTTAAGTGACCAGTAGCATAGTAATCGAGGAAGAATAATGGTTCTGCACCACAAACCAAAAGATCGTTAACACACATCGCGACAAGGTCTTGGCCGATTGTGTCATGACGATTAAGGTTAAGAGCTAAACGTAATTTAGTACCTACGCCATCAGTTCCAGAAACCAAAACAGGTTCTTCGTAACCTTTAGGGATTTTGCATAGTGCACCAAAGCCACCAAGTCCGCCCATTACTTCTGGACGAGTTGTACGTTTAGCGACTGACTTGATACGATCGACCAGTGCGTCGCCCGCTTCAATGTCAACACCCGCATCTTTATAGCTTAAGCCGGTATTTGGGGTAGAAGTTGAGTTGCTCATAAATGAAGTCTCCGCATTGGCGGCAGATTATAACCTGAATATACGAAACTCTTATGTTATTTATGCTCGAAAATGCTATCTTTAATAAAAATATTTTTCTATTTATAACGATTAAATCAAAAAAGGCTAGATTTTATGCAAGATCGTATGCTGCGCCGTATTTTCTTACTCGCAGGTATTGTATTGCTGGTATGGGTATTATACTTGCTCAAGCCTGTGGTCATTCCATTTCTTGGTGCTTTTTTCCTGGCTTATTTATTTAGTCCACTGGTCGATGTTCTAGTAAAAATTAAGCTCCCTCGTTGGTTGGCAATTAGCATTGTTTTTATCGGTATTGGTGTAACTTTAACCGTAGCTTTGTGGTATTTAGTTCCACTCATCTGGAAACAGCTTGTTTATGCACGAGATAGTATTCCTGCTGGGATTCATTGGATTAATGCAGAGCTATTACCAGGGATTTCTTCAACATTCCATGTCCAGCAAATGGAAATTGACACCGATCAAATGTCGAAAGCAGTCATGGATTATGTCCAGACCAATTATAGTGCTGACAGTATTCAGGCTGTTTTATTAAAGCTTGCACAATCAGGTCTGAATTTTATTCAGATTGGTGGAACAATTGTTTTAATTCCAATTATTGCTTTCTATTTCTTGCTTGATTGGGACCGTATGCTTCAAAACTTACGTCGTCTCATTCCGCGTCCGTATGAAGCAACGACTTTGCAAATTGTTCGTGAGTGTCATAGTGTTTTAGGAGCATTTGTTAAGGGACAATTCCTCGTAATGCTCTTACTCGGTATCGTCTATGCGGTAGGTCTTCAAGTCATTGGATTAGAGGTCGGGCTTATTATTGGTATGGTGGCAGGCCTTGCCAGTATTATTCCATATTTAGGTTTTGCGGTCGGTATTATTGCCGCTGTTATTGCAAGCTTATTCCAGTTTGGAATGGACTGGATGCATTTATTACTGGTTGGTGTGGTTTTTATGATTGGTCAGGCAGTAGAAGGCTACATTCTGCAACCATTCTTACTCGGTGATAAAATTGGTCTTTCGCCTGTTGCTGTCGTATTTGCCGTTTTGGCAGGTGCACAACTTGCTGGCTTCTTAGGCATGTTGATCGCATTACCTGTAGCTGCTGTGATTGTAGTGCTCTTGAAACATTTAAGAGAAAACTATGAAAGGAGTTCATTATATGCACCATCTTCTACATTAGTGATCCAAGAAGGCAATATTGAGCAAATTCATATAGAAACTGAAGATACTAAACTTGATCTTGAAGTTAAAAAACAGCAAGATACAGATACACCGAATCTTTCAGATCAGAAATAATTTCAAGGCCAATTCATTATATGCGTCAACTCCAACTGGATATAGAACCTCAACTTGATGCTCGAATCAGTGATTTTTCGGGACCGGGTTGGGGGCATGTAGTTGATGCAGTGCGTCAACTACATGCAGGTCTAGTGAATAGATTTTATATCTATGGTGGAGCAGGAACGGGAAAGAGTCATTTGCTATCAGCAATTTGTGATTCTTATTTAGAAGTAGGCAAGTCTGCAATAAAAGTTTCTCTGCTTGAACTGCTTGACGCTCCAATTGAGGCAATTACTTGTTTAGAGCACTATGACCTAGTTGCTTTAGATGATATTGAGTCAATTAGTGGTGTGCCTCACTGGCAAAAAGCGGTTTTTCACTTAATGAATAATCATGAAGGGCAACTCGTGTTTTCTTCGCGTGTTGCGCCGATTGAATTGAAATTAGAGTTACCAGATTTACAATCAAGACTTACGCAAGCAGTGAGTGTAAAAGTGCCAAGCGGAAGCTTATATGCTGATCGCTATGCTTTAGTAACCTCTGTGATGTCTAGACGCGGGATTCATTTCGATCAGCAGATTGTAGATTATTTGCTTTTGCATGGACCTCATCAGGCTTCTGTATTATTGCAAACGGTAGCTCAATTAGAGAAACTTCTTAAAGGTGAGAAGACGAAGCTGTCAAATGCAACTTTAAGACAAATCTATGCTTTAATTGATGAGTATCAACAATAAAAAAATTTAATTTTTAGCTTAAGCCTGTGCTTTACTATAAAAAATATTCATCTATTAACTAGTTATAATTTAAATTCTAAAGTGCACTACTAAATTTTTAGATAAGTAAAATCTACATATATTAATAGATGTTTAATTAAGCAAATATTTATGAAGCTGCTTATCTAAAATGACGCTATAGACCGATCAAAACATCTTGAGAAATTCTGACTCCTGTGACAAAGTACGCACAAAGGATGCGTTTGCAAAAGTTAAAACTTTGCAATATTGACAAAGAAAAATGAAAAAAATAGGTAAGGAGAAGGGTATGCTCAAACGGAGCATTGCTTTTGCATTATTGGCTGCTGCTGGGCACGCTTATTCTGCTGATATTCAAGTCACAAGTTTAGTTGATGAAGATAAAGATGATACGGTATGTACCTTACGAGAAGCGGTACAATTTCTGAATTATCGTGGTTCATCAAACGCTGCTGATGTTGAAAAGTATGCAAATGGCTATCATGGCTGTGGGAATAAAGATTCCTCATCAAATATTATTTTGCAGCGTGATAACGAATATACGTTAAATTCAAAAATAACGATTACAGCCCCTCTTACGATCAGTACCGCAAAAAATGATTCTACGATAGTTGATACTGATCAGCCTGGTTCCCATAACGCAACAATAAAGATGGTGGGTACAGATCAGCTATTTAAAATTGATGATGGTAGTGTAGAAAAAGCATCCTTTGCTGTGACCTTGAGTGATCTTAACTTACAAGGCGCAGGTTCAAACTCTAATGTATTAACAGGTGGTTTAATTTTAAACCATGAAAAATTGACTATCCAAAATTCACGATTGATTGGTGGATATGCAAATCAGGGTGGAGCAATTTACAATCAAGGATTGTTATCTAAAACAGGCCAAACTGCTGGTTTTGTAAATATTATAAATAGCTTGATTCAAAATAATAAAGCGACTCAAGGTGGTGTTATTTATAGTGAACAGCCTTTATATCTCGTCACTCAATCTGTAATACGTGATAATGAAGTTTCTTCTTCAGATGGCGCATTATTTTATGGTGCAACAAAATTTGATGATGAAAGTACAGGAGGATACTTAAATGTACGTGCTATAGGCTTTAGTAACAGTACATTCTTCCACAATAAGGTTGGCTTTATTGCAAACATTAAAGATGGAATGTTTGTTAATAACATTACAATGATTAAAAATGCAGCTGGGTTATTTCTCGATGCTCCACAGGGAAATGCTTCTGTTTCGAACAGTATATTAGTGGGGAACACTGCGAACTGTACTGCAAATACAGATGACAAAACCGTTATTCAAAGTAATTTAGTTATTTCTGATTGTAATCGTAATGCTACTGCAAAGTTACCTAATATCCTTTTTCCTGCTAGTGAAAAGTTAATTGCTGGAGATATCGATGAAGGTGTCTGTGATGTAACAGCTAAAGATGGTCTGTTATGCCCATTTAGCACGCCGAAAGATAGCTTTCTTGGGTTTTTTAAGCCTCGTCTACTCGAGAGTTATAATAGCCTAGCTGATTCGTTAATTATCAATAAAGGACGGTTATATAGTGACGGTTCATCGATTGGATTGGCTAGTTGTGAAAGACTTGACCAACGTGGAAAAAACCGTAGTGGCTATGATGAGCTGTGCGACTTAGGAGCAATTGAATATATTTTAAATAATGAAATTGCGACTGTTGGGCAGGATATTAAATATGGACAAGTTGCAAAATTTAATATTTTAGATTCTTTAAGTGAAGCTGATTTGGTCACACCTGCTACTTGTAAACGTTTATTTGGTGATCGACCTGATGGTAAAGAATGGCAACCAGGTTGTTTAAAAATAAAACAGAGTACTGATACTCCAGTTTCTAAAGGCAGCATAACAATAGATCAGAACGGAAATGTCGTTTACACACCAAATGGAAACTGGCATGGTGCAGACATTTTTAGTATTCAAGTTGTTACGAGTGTATCAAGATTTAATGATGGAACAGATTTCCAATATGTCTCGATTCCGGCAACTGTAGTCCAAGAACCTTTATCTGGTATCGAAGATAAATCTGTAAGTACTGGTGGTGGGGGAAGTGTAGGTGGCGGTTTAATTTTAGGGTTATTTGGTTTAATCGCGCTACGCCGTTTCAAGTCATAATCAGGGATGAGGACTATGAAAAATTATAAAAAAGCAGTATTAGCACTAGCCGTGCTAGCGGCTATGCCTCTTTTTGCTGATACAGCAAATCAAAGAATCGAAGTTACAACTTTTGCAGATGAGGATGGTGAGAATCCTAATGCTTGCTCGTTAAGAGAAGCAATAAAAGTTGCTGAAACACGAAGATCTGATTATGGATGTACAGTCTATAACACTTCTAAAAGTCAGGTGATTCAACTAAAAGCAGGGACTTATACATTAAATAAAGAGCTGGTTCCCAATGCAGATATAGCAATTTATGGGTTCGGTGAAAAAGATCAAGATAAAAATTGGTCAGAAAAAAGTGTGTTAACCAATGACTATCCAGCACTACAACCGTTACAAACAATAATAAATGCTGCTGGAAAATCGCGTATTTTCAACACAGCCGTAAATAAACAGCCTCTATTTATTCAAAACGTTATTTTGGAAAATGGTGTAGCACCAGATTTTGGCGGTGCGATTTATGCTGGTGGCAATGTCACATTGCTCAATACTCAGATATTAAACTCTCAAGCTCCAAAAGGAGGAGCAATTTTTCTGGGTGGTGATAATGTTAATTTGTCTACAACACATTCTTTAATTCAAGGTAATACAGCAACATCTGGAAGTGTGCTTTCGATGAGCTGTTGGAATGGTACAGCCTATGCAAAACGAGAAGTAACATTTACCTCATCTAGTATTATCAATAATGGTTCGAATAGCTCTAATAATACTTTTGAGTTTTGCGGGGAGCCAAAAGCAACTTTTACAATTAATACCATTGCTCAAAATATTGCAAATACAGTAAATGGCAGTATTTTGAAATTTACCGGTGATGCTACTCCAAACGGTACTCCTAATCCTTCAACCATACTTAGCGCTAACAGTACTTTATCTTTAAAAAATAATACTATTGTTGAAAATAACGCTTATAGCACCTTCTTATATGACACTATGGGAAGTAAAGAGTTAAGGTTTAATGTAATTGGTTATAATTTGGGAACCTATGCTTGTCATTACTTTATAGGACCTGCGGCTGATTTAAAAAATGCTGGTTTCGCACTATCATTTAATGCTTTGAATCTGACAAATGATTCAGCAAAATGTGACCTACCAACAGAAGCACTGACGTCTACACATCGAACTGTTGATATAGCTGGTCAGCCTTTTAATGCATTACTTGAACCTTTACATGCCTCTGCTCCAGAAACTGGTTTTCTACCCATTTACTATCCAAAAAATAATATTGGTGGCAAAAATCTAGTAGATGTAGATCCTGAAGGTAAAGATACCTGTACGTCTATAGACCAACGAGGTTTATCACGACTTGCGGACAGTAAATTATATTATCAACCAAATAGTCGTAATAGTTGTGATATTGGCTCAGTCGAGTTAATGAAACTTACTGCTGGTGATATAAAAGGTTTAGGTAATACCTCTCTTACGGATTTGCTGGCTAAATATCAATCTCAATATGATACGGTTCAGAAGAATATATTGAATCCAGATTATGCGTATTTGTTGAATGTATTAAAAATTGATTCAGCAAATTATAAAAATCTTCTTGATCAAACCAAAGCAAATGCAAAATATCGAGCAATCTATATTGATTTGAAAGCAAATGGCTTACCTTTGCCAAATGAAGATAGTAATCATATTTTAAAATTCTTTAATACAACGGATTATAATATTAATCTTGAAACTGTTGGAACAGGATTGATTGACGATAAAGTATTTAATATTAAAGATAAAGAAGAAGCAGTACTTAAATGTGAATGGAATCCTGCTTTGCAGCAAATTATTTTTTACAGATTGGATGATGTTATTACCCAAGCTGGTGATTACAACTATTGTAAGTATACGATTAGCAGTAAAGATGGGACTACACAATCATCTGGGCTATTGGAAGCTCGTTTTGATAATATTCCACCAGTTGCCGGTAATGGTACGGTAACGTTTAAGTATTTAGCAAATGAAGTTATTCCTTTAAATGTATTACAGTATGCTAATGATGATGGGGATGGTCCTGTAAACACACTTAAGACCAAACCAAACAAACCTAAATTTTGGGTAAATGATCAGGGTGTGGAGTTACCAATTTATATACCAAGCAAAACCTCAAAAGACGGTATTTTCAAGGTAGTGAAAGCAGATCGGGAAGGTCCGTGTCCTAAAAGTGATAGTGGTAATACTTGCTATGGTGGTAACATCTATATTCAAGCGAGCAACGTGTTTAATACTTTCAATGATACATTGACCTACTATGTATATGATGCAGATGGAACTATTTCAGCTAGCGCAGGAACGATTAATTTAGTAAGCACAGCAACTACAACTGATGATTCAAGAAGTGGTGGGGGAGGTATAGGTATTCTCTCTATTGCATCACTGTTAGGTTTGATTGCTTATAGACGTTATCGTAAATAAGAAAAAATAAAAAAGCCTCCATAGGAGGCTTTTTTATTGCTAGTCGGATTTCAAAACAAGCATTTTTATTAGAAATTTAGGTTAGTGTTCTAAATATTTATTGATATATTCTTCGCGTATAGCTGTTCTTTCGTCTGCACTTGCTTTAAGCATACGCTGACGTAAATCATTACGCTCTTGTGTACTCATTTTTTGCCAGGCTTCACGCATTTTCTGCTTTTCTGCATCTGGGAGTTGGTTGAACCAATCCATGCGTTGTTGCAGATTAGCGCTTTGGTTCGCTGGTAATTCTTTTAAGCTTTGATAGCGTTTAATTACAGCTCGTTGTTCTTCTTCAGACATAGCATTCCAAGTATCATCTACTTGTGTATTGGCATCTTTAGAAAAAATCCAGAAACGTTCAAAACCCGCAAAACTTGTTTGCAGGAAACTTAATGAACAAAGGATAAGTGCTAACTTTTTAGCTACCATGTTGAACTTTATCCTCACCCAACACCATCAGCATTTCTAAATCTTCAACCATCTGTGGCGATAATTTAGGATTCACAATAACTTGATTTTGTGGCTTTTCGATCAACTCCGCTGAATTTGGTAAAATCACAAAACCAGTAATTGCTGCGGCAAGTGCGAAACCCGTCATTTTCCAGACACTATAGTAAGATGCTGGCTTCTGTTGGATATGGTCAAGCACATGATTCATTACCACTGTTTTATTTTTATGGTGATCAGCCAAACTATCGAGTTTAGACGTCACCTTTTTAGTGAAATCATCATGATTCATTAGAACCTCCCATGGGATTTAAATGTGCTAAGTACTCTCTAAGTCCCTGAATTGCTCGATGATAATGGGTTTTGACACTACCTTCAGTACAGTTCATGATTTGTGCTGTAGTATGAGTGTCAAACCCTTCCCAAGCACGTAACATGAAAGCCTGCTGTTGACGAACAGGTAGTTTTGCAATCGCTTCTCGTATCTCTTCTATCGTTACTGCTTGATCTAGAAAATCTGCTGGATTGATTGCTTTTTCATCGACAACATCAATGATTTCTTCATCATCATTGTCTAGACTAACTTTTTTGAAGAATGAAAATGGATTTGCCCGACGTGCTTCTTTACGACGCCAATCCTGAAGCTTGTTATTTAGAATAGTATAAAACAGCGGATACCATTCTTCAGTACTTCGATCGGCGTAAGATTTGTGTAAAGCAATAAATGCTTCTTGAACCAAGTCCATCGCAATGCCTTGTTGACCTTGGGTAGCACTCTCCATCATCACCAAAGCACGACCCGTAACATCTTGCATAAAAACCTTTAGGCGTTGCTCAGCCGTGCTGGCATGAACACTAGATGCTTCCGATCGAGACTTTTTCGGTGCTAAATCCATGGAGATGGAAAATCCTGTCATTGGACGTACCCACCTTATCTTCAATATATCTCTTATATAACGTTGAAAAGAGGTGGGAGGTTGACAACAATCGGCTATTTTTTAGTAGTGTAAATGATTTTTTTCACAAATATGAGCGATGTAAAATAAATTAACGTTTTATTGGCGTTGGCGAACCATTTCAAAAAAACAAATAGATCCTGCAATTGCTACATTTAATGACTCTTGACCACCGGGCTGCGGTATTGTCACCGACTGCGCATGCTCTAAAGCATAATCACTTACGCCTTGTCCTTCGTTGCCTAAAATCCAAACGCATGGCTTTGAAAGATCTTTTGAATAAAGACTGGTTGAGCGATGAGAACTTGTAACGAAAACAGGAATATCGAATTTAGGAAGAATATCGGTCAATTGAAAGTTTTCAAAACAATGTAAGCTAAAATGAGCTCCCATACCTGCTCTTAAAACGCGAGGAGACCAAAGGGAGGCCGAGCCTTGGGTACAAATGATTTGTTTAATATTTGCTGCTGCTGCTGAACGTAATAATGTACCTACGTTGCCTGGGTCTTGTACATTTTCGAGAATTAGAGTGTCTAAACTATAATCAATCGTTGATGCTGTTTTAGGTAAATCAATAATAGCCAAACAAGGAAGCGTATTACCTAAGGTACTTAAGTCTTTGTATAGAACTTCACTAATAATAAAAACATGACCCTGATGAAGTTCGATAATTTTCTTTAAATCTTCATGTTCCAACGCCTGTTCAGTCGTAAACAACGAAAAGAGCTTTTTCTGTTGCTGTAACCAAGCTAGGCAAAGGTGAGTACCTTCAAGAACTGTTTGCTGATGCTTTTTTCGGGCGCTATTGAGTTCAATTAAACCACGCAAATGTTTAATTTTTGCATTGTCTTTTGATTCTAAAAAAATAACCGCCATAAGGATATATCCAAAAGGGCGTCATCATACTATATGACGCCCTCTATAATTTAAATTATTAATGATAGCTTGTTACGCGTTCAACTTCATTTTTAGAACCAATAATTACCGGAACACGTTGGTGAAGCTCTGTAGGTTCAATATCTAAAATACGAACACGGCCAGTAGTTGATGAACCGCCTGCTTGTTCAATAAGCATACTCATTGGGTTAGCTTCATACATTAAACGTAAACGACCAGCTTTCTTAGGATCTTTTAAGTCATATGGATAAAGGAAAATACCGCCACGACATAAAATACGATGAATATCGCCTACCATACACGCTACCCAACGCATATTAAAATCTTTTTCACGTACAGATGTTTTACCTGCAAGTAACTCTTCAATATATTGCTTTACTGGTTGTTCCCAATGACGCTGATTAGATGCGTTAATTGCAAACTCTTGAGTGTCTGCTGATACTTGAACATTCTCTGTAGTAAGTAAGAATGTTTGAGTTTCTGGGTCTAAAGTAAAGAAAGCTACACCGTTTCCAACGGTTAAAGCCATCATTGTTGATGGGCCATATAACACATAACCAGCAGCAACCTGTTGAGTTCCTGCTTGCATGAAATCTTGTGACTGTGTCACTGCATTTTTTGCAGGAAGAATCGAAAAGATTGTTCCTACGCACATGTTGATATCAATATTACTTGAGCCATCTAATGGGTCGAATAAAACTAAGTATTTGCCGTTTTCTTGCGCAGGTGTAAATTCATCAAGCTCTTCAGATGCAAGACCACCAACATGAGGGTGAACTTTTAAAGCATCAATTAAATAGTCATTAGAAATCACATCAAGTTTTTTCTGTGTTTCACCTTGAACATTTTCATTACCAGCACTACCTAAAATTCCAGCCAATGCACCTTTTTGTAGGGCTTGGTCAATGGTTTTACAAGTCGTAGCAATCGTGTCGATGACTTGGGCCAACTCAGGTGTTAGGTTCCCTTTTTGTTGTTGTAAAAATTGGGACAATGTGAGGTTGGACATAAAAAAACGCTCCTGTGCGCAAGCATCAAAATGAGTCAAATAAATACGTGGCATATTCTAGATGAGAATGCCGGAAAATAAAAATTATCTTACTTTATTTGTGTTGCATTTATGCTTACAAGCCCCATTTTACATGGTATGTTGTTTGCATAGCAAAGGAATGTATATTTAGGAGAATCGAAATGACAACTAAGAAGTTTGATGCGACCCCAACGGCAGGTGAACCAATCAATTTAGAAGAAATTTCGAAAGAAAGTGTTCAGGAAGCTTGGAAAGACTATGAAGCTAAACCTGAATATAAAGCTTTTAATAAGCATGATTTGATTGAGTCGATGCAACATTCAGAAGAAGAGGAAAATAAATCTTCTTAAATTAAGAAAGCAAAAATAAACGCCCATCTATGGGCGTTTATTTTTTAAAGAGATATTTTATTTTAATAGAGGAGGAACTGCCTCATAGTTAATTTCAACACGGCGATTTTCTTTCCAAGCTGATTCGTCATGGCCTGGGTTAACAGGAGCTTCTTTACCATAACTTACAGCTTCAAGTTGCTGTGGATTTACACCATTTGTAATGAGGTAACTTTGAACAGCTTTTGCACGACGCTCACCTAAAGCCATGTTGTATTCACGTGTACCACGTTCATCTGTATGACCTGTCAATGCAACTTTTGAGTTTGCATTTGCCATAAGGAACTGAGCATGGGCTTGAAGTGTTTGATAATCTTCAGCAGATAAATCACTACTGTCGTAATCGAAGTGAACAACACGTTTAGCTAAAGCAGCTTTATTTGCTTCAGTTACACCTTTTGATGAAGCACCTGCCAAATTTTGGGCATTTAATGCAGCATCTTCACTTAAACCTGTCGTGTTTACTGTGCTTGGGTTTGTAGTACCAGCATTTGCAGTCGTTGCTGGTTTACGGCTCGCACAACCTGTCATGACAAGCGCTACACTAAGTAGAGGAAAAGCCAAATATTTGATTGATTTCATCATCATCTCCATCAATGGAAGAAAAAGTTATTTAGGTGCCCAGGCTGGTTCACGTACCTCACCTTGTTCACTTGGTAAATTCATACGGAAACGACCGTCAGTGGACATGACAGACAGTAAACCACGGTTCCCTTCACGAGTTGCGTAAACCACCATTTGTCCATTTGGTGAGAAACTTGGTGATTCATCTAAACTCGTAGGGGTAAGAATATTAACAATCCCTGTATTAATATCTTGGATAGCAACCTTATAGTTACTACCACTTGGTCGATGCACCAGTGCAATTTTTTTACCATCTGCACTTAGAGTGCCACGTGCATTAAATGACCCTTTAAATGTTAAACGTTTTACTGAGCCATCTCCAAAATCATAGCGATAAATTTGAGGAGAGCCTCCACGGTCAGATGTAAAAATAAAAGCTTTTCCATCTGGGGTGTAACGAGCTTCTGTATCAATTGCCGTGTCATTTGTCATACGTTTGATTTGGCGAGTTGATAAATCCATTTGATAAATTTCAGGGTTACCATTCATTGACCCTGTAAATAGCATTGATTTACCATCTGGTGAAAAGCTCGGCGCACCATTCAAACCTTTAAAGCTGGTAAGTACTTCACGTGTTCCAGTAGAAAGATCTTGTAGGTAAATTGCTGGACGTTTAGTTTCAAAGGAAACATAAGCAATTTTTTTGGCATCAGGAGTCCATGCTGGAGACAGAATTGGATCGCGTGAAGAGAGAACAGTTTTTGGTTGTTCACCATCTGTATCCGCAATTTGTAAAGTGTAACGTTCAGCAGGAGTAGCTGGATTACGTAATACATAAGCGATACGACCACTAAAGTCGCCTGCAATACCAGTCAAAGCTTGATAAATAGCATCACTAACCATATGTCCAGCTTGGCGGATGCGCGAAGCAGGTACATTTAACAACTCATTTAGAAGATATTGCTGTTTTTGCACATCATAAAGTTGGTAATGGACTTCAAACCCATCAGCTGTTTGCTTAATTTGCCCTGTAACAACGTATGGAATACCTGCAGCTTGCCAATCAGATGCTTGAATCTGGTTAATAGCAGCATTTGCAGGTAAGTTTTTCGATGAACTTGTGAAACGTCCTGAACGGTTTAAGTCCGTTTCAACAATTGGATAAAGTCCATTGTCATTGTTAAACGGAACAATAGCGATTTTAGGCGCCTGATCAGGTGCTTTTGCAATTTCTAAATGTAGTTGAGCAAATGCAGCTGTTGGTGCAAGAGGACTTAATGCTGTAAGCAGCGTTAAGGCTAAAAGGTGTTTGCGGCTCGTTTTCATAGGTTTAAAGTCATTGAAGGCATTTTTGTGACTGTGGATTTTGTAACATAGTTACATGCCTTAAACTATTTAAAGCATGTAACAAGATACTTATTTTGCAGTAAATGTTGAACTGAATGATCTTGCTTCGCGTCGAGCATCAGGATCAGATGGCATAGGATACGGCGCAGCAGAACGAATCGCTGCTTCAACACTAGCTTTAACATCTGGGTTGCTAGAGCTAACAATAACTGATAATACAGCTCCACTATCACTTAACGTTACACGCGCAGTAGCTTTTTGACCTGATGTTCCTGCTGGAATATCCCAAGCATTTCTAATTTTCTGCTCAAAATCACGCTTCGCTGAAGATGCAATTTTTTTGGCTTCACCCTTTTTCTGAGCGGCTTCTTCCTGTGCTTTTTTAACAGATGCAGCTTTTGCTTCGGCCTCAGCTTCAGCTTTACGTCTTGCATCTTCAGCCGCTTTTTGCTGTTTCGCTTTTGCGTCAGCATCAGCCTTATGCTTGGCATCCTCAGCCGCTTTCTGCTTTTGAGCCTTTGCATCGGCTTCAGCTTTACGCTTAGCATCTTCGGCAGCTTTTTGGTGTTTAGCTTTTGCGTCAGCATCAGCTTTACGCTTGGCATCCTCAGCCGCTTTTTGCTTTTGAGCTTTTGCATCGGCTTCAGCTTTACGCTTGGCATCTTCAGCTGCTTTTTGGTGTTTTGCTTTTGCATCGGCTTCAGCTTTACGCTTAGCATCCTCAGCCGCTTTCTGCTTTTGGGCTTTTGCATCAGCTTCAGCTTTACGCTTGGCATCCTCAGCTACTTTCTGCTGTTTAACTTTCGCCTCTTCAGCCGCTTTGCGTTTAGCATCTTCAGTTGCTTTACGAGCTTCATGTTTCGCTTTTGCCTCAGCTTCAGCTTTACGTTTTGCTTCTTGCTGTGCCTGAAGTTTTGCATTTTCTGCTTCACGTTTCAGTTTTGCATCGGCCTCAGCTTTTCGTTTAGCAGCTTCTTCAGCTTTGCGAGCCTCATTTTGTTCATGTTTGGTTTTTGCCTCAGCATCAGCTTTACGCTTTTGTTCGGCTTCAACTTTTGCAGCTTTTGCCTCAGCTTGACGCTTAGCTTCAGCTTGCTGCTTTTGAGCTTCCTCTAAACGTTGTTGTTCCGCAGCTTGCTTCGCTTTAGCAGCTTCTTCGGCTTTACGTTTTTCCTCAGCTAATTTTGCTTGCTGTGCCTGCTCGGCTTTTTGCTTTTGGGCAACCAGATGTTGTGCTGTGGGCGGAGGAGGAGGAGGTGATGGTACTGCTGGAAGATTTTGAGGAAGATTTTCATCCACAATTGGGCTTAGAACTTCTTCTGCCTGATTTTCTGCTGTAGTTTGTGGCTCAACTTCTTTTGCTAAAGGCGGTGGTAAATCTTCTGGCTTAACTAAAATAGTAGTTAGCTTTTTGGGCTGTTCAGGTGGTTTACTCAAGCCTAAAAAAAGCAAGCCGACAATAGCAATTGCATGAACTCCAAGTGTGAAGCCCAATGCAATCGCATTCTGTTTAAAAGGAGGCTTTTGATTTTTGTTCATAGCTTATTTTAAAGGCTCTGTCAGAAGGCCAACTTGAGTTAAACCTGCTTCTTGTAAACTTGCCATCAATGATACGACCTCGCCGTAAGGGCGTGACTTATCACCATTCACTAAAACCGTAAGCTGTTTGTTTTCCTGCTCAGCTTGCTTTTGCGCTTCACTTAATACAGATTCGAGCTTTTCACGAGAAAGTGGCTCGTTATCTTTATAGTCTTGGTATTGAAGATAAATATTGCCATCTTTACCAATCGTTACCATGGCTGGCATATCTTTGGATTCAATTGGACGATTATTTGCCTGAGGTAAGTCGACTTTAATACCGCTAGTAATCATGGGAGCAGTCACCATGAAAATAACTAAGAGTACGAGCATTACATCGATATAGGGTACGACGTTCATGTCACTTTTTAATGGTTTTTTTATGCGCTCAAAGCGCCCTGAACGTTGAATAGCCATTATGCATCTTCCTGTGATGAACCCACAGATTGACGTTGCAATAAAGCAATCATTTCTTCGGCAAATAATGCACGGTCAGAGTAGACGCTTTCACCTTTAGCCGTAAAGTGGTTAAAAGCGAGTACTGCAGGAATGGCAGCAAATAAGCCAATTGCAGTTGCAATGAGTGCCTCGGCAATACCCGGTGCAACCGTCGCTAAAGTTACTTGGTCAACGGCAGCTAAACCAATAAAAGCATTCATGATTCCCCACACTGTACCGAATAAGCCGATATATGGTGCAACAGAACCGATACTTGCCAAAGTGCCAAGGCCATATTCAAGAGTACTTTGATCACGACTTAGACCAACACGTAAAATACGTTCGGTACCTTCGATCGTTTGCGAAGTAGAAGCATGGCGCTTTTTAAGTTTGAAAAATTCACTCAGCCCTTGATAAAAAATATCCTCAAGACCTGAACGTTTTGAGTTGAGTTGTGCGTTGTTATAGAGCGTATTGAGTTCAGCACCAGACCAGAACATTTTTTGGAAATGTTCATCACCTTGACGTGCCTTTTTATAACCCATATGTAACTTGGCAATCAAATACCAACTAAAGATTGATGCTAACAATAAAATTAGCATGACCAATTGGACGACTGGACTTGCTTGTAAGATAAGGTCAGAAATATGCAGGGTTGATTCAATGTTTGTTGCCATAGTTACATATGCCGGTTGCTTTTTTTAGTCTTGTTCCAATTCTTTACGAATAAGATCACGTATTTCTTCTGGAAGACGACGAGCTACAAGTTCTTTACTTAAACATGCCAATTCAACCTCGCCAGAAGCAAGCAAGATTTCACCACGATAAATATTTTGTTGCAACACAAATGACGCAGCTTTACATGAAACTACACGTGCTGTAACAGTAATTAGGTCATCCATTAGGATAGGACGCATGTATTTTACGTCAATTTTGTGAACAACAAAGTTGTAGTCTTTTTGATGCCAGTAATGATCAACACCAGAAGCACGAAGCCATTCTGTACGGGTACGTTCCATGTAGCGAATGTGGTTGGCATGGTAAACG
Source organism: Acinetobacter sp. H1(2024) (assembly GCF_046557555.1). Taxonomy (NCBI): domain Bacteria; kingdom Pseudomonadati; phylum Pseudomonadota; class Gammaproteobacteria; order Moraxellales; family Moraxellaceae; genus Acinetobacter; species Acinetobacter sp. H1(2024). The sequence goes on along the minus strand of NZ_JBKGFO010000002.1, from coordinate 607,052 downwards.
ATACCGCCTGCGTCCGTATCTTCGATATAAACACGAATATTGAATTCAAAATGATTCGCCATGAGAGTATTCCGTTTTAGTTCACTATAGAGCTTTATATTTAAAATATGACTGCTGAATAAAACATCAGTTCTAATCAAAGTCATACATCTGCTTTTAAATACGGGGCAGTTTAGCAGATTGCATACTAAGTCCTATGGCACAACCTTTCAATTGCGATTGCTCTATTTCTAATCTAAAAACGCTACATCTTATGGCTAGCAAGCTTTTTAAGTTAAGAGGGCTTCCATGAAGTTTGAACTTGTTTTGATATATTCGGATAATCTAATACGAATCTGACGTGTAGTTCTGTTCCAGTTTTTAAGGCTTTATTATCTACAATAAAATAGGGGCTATGATTTGGTGCAGCTTGAGTTAAGTCCTGATTTTCTGGTGTTGCACCTAAGAAAACAAAGAATGATGGCATTAATTTGCCATAATAGGCAAAATCTTCACTTGCGCTTGCATTATGATCCAAAACATGAAGTTTTGAGTCTCCAACAACCTTGACTAAAGTTGGCTGAATAAATTGAGTCAGTGTTTTGTCATTCATGGTCACTGGCGCATAAGGCGCAATTTCAACTTTGGCAGTCACATCATTGGCTTGAGCATTATGCTCTATCATGACCGGTAAACTTTTTAAGATATTTGCTCGTATTTGTTCGTTATTAGAGCGGATAGTCCCGACCATATTGACCTGTTCGGGAATTACGTTTCCTGCTGTACCACCTTGAATATTCCCAATACTCACTACACCCATACCTTGAGTGAGGTCAGTCCTTCGGCTAATAAGGCTTTGTAAATTATTAATCATTTGTGCAGATGCATAAATTGGATCTCTACCTAACCAAGGGGTAGAGCCATGTACCTGCTTGCCGTTGACCTGAATACGTAAATGGTCTGCACTATTTAAAATAGCGCCATCTTTATAATAAAGGTGGCCACTTTGCATACCTGATATGACATGTATGCCAAAAATGGCTTCAGGTTTATAGTCTTTAAATGCTCCATCTGCGATCATCTTTCTGGAGCCGATTTGATCACCTTGTGTGAAATTATCTATATCTGCTCCACCTTCTTCAGCAGGTTGAAAAACAAAGACAACCGTACCAGATATTTTATCTTTATTGGCAGCTAGAATTTTTGCTGCACCTAATAGCATTGCGGTATGTGCATCATGTCCACAAGCATGCATCACATAAGTTTCTTTACCTTGATAAATTGCTTTTTGTTTACTCGCAAATGGAACACCACTTTTTTCTTCCATAGGTAGTGCATCCATATCGGCTCTAAGCGCAATAATAGGGCCGGGTTTATTACCTTTTAAAATACCTACAACACCTGTTTTTGCATAACCTGTTTTGACTTGGATGCCATAAGACTTTAATTCTTTTTGAACAAGTGCAGATGTTTTAAATTCCATATTGCCAAGTTCAGGATTTTGATGAATATGTTGTCTTAACTGAATGACCTGATTTTCATTTTGTTGTGCGGCATCTTTGACCCAATCTGCTAGGCTCAGTTGACTCATGAGGGTAAGTGGAAAAATTAAAGCGGCTTTTTTGTACATGTCCTTATCCTAAAAATATTATTTTCCATAAGATTTTATATCTAGATTTCTTATAATTCAGTTTTTAAAAATATTAAAAAATCAATAAGGTATAAATATAGACTTAAAAGGTATAGAGTAGCTAATGTATTGATAAGACAATTATTATTTGAATTGAAAAAGAATACTTAAATTAAAAAAGGAAGAGAAAACTCTCTTCCAGTGCTTAGTTTTTAGGCTCAGGTGGCGTCATGCCAAATTGTAGGTAAGACTGATTGGTTGCGATGCGTCCTCGCGCAGTACGCATGACATAACCTTGTTGAATTAAATAAGGCTCAATCACATCTTCAAGTGTACCGCTATCTTCAGCCATAGCTGCTGCAAGCGCTTCAACTCCAGCAGGGCCACCATCAAAACGCTCGAGTAACATGCTCAAATAACGACGGTCTAGGGTATCTAGGCCAGCTTTATCGACATTAAGCATATCAAGCGCACGTTGTGCCATTTCATGGGTCACTTCACCTGTACCTTTCACTTGTGCGTAGTCACGAACACGTCGTAATAAACGATTGGCAATACGAGGCGTTCCGCGTGAGCGACGAGCTACTTCTTCTGCACCTTCAACTGTAATCGGTACATCCATGAGGTTTGCAGAGCGCGACACAATGTGAGTTAAATCTTCTACAGAGTAGAACTCAAGACGCTGCACAATACCAAAACGGTCACGTAGTGGTGAGGTGAGTAAGCCCGCACGTGTAGTTGCAGCAACTAGGGTAAAAGGCGGTAAATCAAGTTTAATTGAACGAGCAGCAGGGCCTTCACCAATCATGATGTCTAATTGGTAATCTTCCATAGCTGGATACAGAATTTCTTCAATTACTGGTGAAAGACGATGGATTTCATCAATAAATAAAACATCACCTTCTTCAAGGTTGGTGAGCATCGCTGCTAAATCACCCGCACGCTCTAAAACAGGCCCTGAAGTGGATTTGAGATTGCCACCCATTTCACGCGCAATAATATTGGCAAGCGTGGTTTTTCCTAAGCCCGGTGGACCGAAAATCAGTGTGTGATCGAGTGCTTCACCACGACCACGAGCCGCGCCAATGAAGATTTCCATTTGCTCGCGTACAACTGGCTGTCCAATATAGTCGGCAAGTGAAGTCGGTCGAATAGCCCGATCAAAATGATCTTCAGGTTTTTCTGTTCCACTGATTAGACGGTCTTGCATAAGTGTATTTACTTCATCATTGATTTAAGAGCAGCACGAATAATATCGGCTGATTCAGTGTAATCGGCTTTAACCGCAGCTACAGCTTTTTGTGCTTCAAGTGGCTTATAACCTAAAGATTGCAGCGCAGCTTCTGCTTCTGCAACAGGAGAGTTTGCAGCAAATTGAATTTGAGGCATAGTTGCTGCAGTTGAAGTGCCTTGAGCCAAGGTTTTAAAACGGTCACGTAGTTCAATCATTAAGCGCTCAGCTGTTTTTTTACCAACGCCTGGAACTTTGACCAATGTATTAATATCATCATGTTCAATAGTGTGAACCAATAACTCAACACTTAACGTTGATAAAATACCTAATGCCATTTTTGGACCAACACCATTTACTTTTAATAAGGTGCGGAAAATAGTTTTTTCTTGGGCATCGCTAAAACCGTAGAGCTGCTGTGCATCTTCACGCACAACTAAATGCGTCCATAGCGTAACTTTCTGGCCTTTTTGTAATTGGCAAAATGTTGAAAGTGGCGTATCAATTTCATAACCCACACCATTTACATTAAGTAAGACAGTTGGGGCTTCTAGGGCAAACACTTCGCCAATTAAACATCCGATCATTGAATCTTTCACTTATTTGTTAATGGTTGAATAGTAGATGCCATTTGTTCTAAACGCAAAATGGCTTTTAAAATTTCTTTTCGATTTCGTGTGGATTTTATCCATGTAGGTAGACGTGAAAAATAACTGTTATTACCAGTCTGTTTAGTTCTTTCTCTTAAATTAGCTTCAACGAATATTTTTAATTCTTTTAAATGTGCAGGGCTATAAACGTATATGTCTCCATGCCTACTTGAAGTTTTTAGATAAAGTTCAAGACCATAGTGTGTAAAACCAAATTTTTGGTCTAAAACAAAAGCTACATTATATTTTTCAAATTTTGAAAAATTTTGGCATAGATGACATTTAGCTTGAATATACAGAGGATAAGCTCCTGAATTATTCAGCTTTTGATTTGCCTTGATCCATGACCCACCACAACTTTGGCAACGCTGGTAAGCTGTGGCGTAAAAATGACCATTGTGACGACTCGATATCGAACTCTCTTCAGCTTTAATTTGATAACAACAATTTAAACAACTAAAAGAAAAAGTTCCTTGATAAGGCGCATTTACTGTTGACAAAGGACTGTCATATTTCAGGATACTCAGATGAGAACATTTAGGACATTTTACCCACTGATCTGAATACATAAAAGATGATGGATAAAGCCCTCTATCAACATGTCTACTTATCATTAAAACAGACCTATTTTATTACCTTGTAGCTCTTGCGCCAAGCTATAAGCCTGATGATCTGAAAACTTACTGATAATATCGAGTACCTGCATGATATTGCTGTAGTGGTTATTGCTAAAGCGGGCACCGTACAAATGAAGGATCGACATTAAACGTTGTTCTTTAAAGCTTAAAGATTTATGCGGCATGGTTAATGGTACAAACGCGTCAAGAATAGTTTGCAAACTTTGATGTGCAATAATTTCTAAACCAGACTTCTGTGGGTGTTCAAAGATTTTTTCACGCGCCAGATTTTTGGCTGTTTCAATCCCTTTAGCAATATCTGGTGAGCAGTATTGTAAAAGGCTACCTTGCAGCTGACCTGTAATAATTTCATACTGATGTTTGGCAAAAGCGGTAGTGACTTCATCAACTAAACGTTTCATGACACGACCACGTAATGCCGAAATTTTTTGTTGCCATGTACTACTTGGCATTGATAACTCTTCAGGTTGGCCATAATCTGCAATTAAATTCAGAAAAATGGGTTCAACTTCTTGGTAATTCAGCATATTTAAAATAATGCCATCTTCTAAATCAATGAGGGCATAGCAAATATCGTCTGCAGCTTCTAGTAAATAGGTAAGCGGGTGGCGGCAGTAATGGTATTCACCTAATTGAATGAGACCAAGCTGTTCAGCAATTTGCTTTAAAATTTCTTTTTCAGACTGATAGCAACCAAATTTGGCTCGTTGGTGTGATGGACGATCACCTTGAGAAGCTATAGTTTTTGAAAGCCAAGGATATTTTAAATATGCTCCTAGGGTCGCGTAAGTTAAACGCATACCTCCATCGTCTGGATGATAGTCAATACGGGTTAAGAGGCGTAAACCTTGAGCATTGCCTTCAAACTGACGAACATCGGCTTCTTCTTCGGGAGTTAATTTTTTTAGAAAATCATTATGTGAGGCATCGTCAAACCATTCACGAATCGCATACTCGCCGGCATGACCAAAGGGTGGGTTGCCAATATCATGAGCAAGGCAGGCTGCTTGAATGATTGCACCGACATCGGCAGGAGAAATCCAAACGGGCAATTCATCTTTTATTTTTTCGGCTGCCAGCATACCCATGGAACGGCCAATACAGGAAACCTCAAGGGAGTGAGTTAAACGGGTGTGGATCCCGTCATGCTGTGCTAAGGGGTGAACTTGAGTTTTACGGTTTAACTGACGAAAACTTTGTGAAAATATAATGCGGTCATAATCTTTATGAAACGGGCTACGAGCCAACTCTGTACTACTTTTTTTACTACCTAAACGAACTGCAGAAAGCAGTTCTAACCAACGCATTTGTTCCATTTATCATTATTCAAAACTATAAAGTCTGATCATGCCAAAAAAAACTTAAAAGCACTAGCGTGGTGCGACATAGTTTGTCTTAGTTCAGGTTTTATTATGTTATTGAATAAACATGAAACAATTTATTTTTACCTATAATGCTTAAAAAAATGATTTTGAACAAAAAACACATCACTTCTTGCAGAATTAGGTTACAGAATACTGATTCTACATCTAGCTGATTTTAGCAAGACACAGTAGAATATGCGCTCTCTCTAAAGTCACATTGCGGTAAGGTTCACAAGACCTGCCCGTGGAGCCAAAATCAACATGTTTATCGTGGCCGGTGCAGCAGCACATTCTTCTTTTAAGAAAGCTCAACTATTAACACGTTTATCGTCAATTAGTTCTGTTCAATCTTTTGACAGCCAATGGGTCTATTTGTTTGATCAAGCGCTCAACGAGCAGCAACATCAATCTGCTTTGCAATTATTAAATGACGGTGAGTCTTTTGAACTTCGTCAACCTGCAAGTGATGAGATTCAGATTTTAGTAACACCACGTGTGGGTACTATTTCACCTTGGTCTTCTAAAGCAACTGATATTTTCAAGAACTGTAATACGCCAGTTCACCGTTTAGAACGTGGTCTTTTATTTACGTTAAAAGGTGTTTCTGAAATTTCTAATGAAGTAAAACAAGTACTTCATGACCGTATGACAGAAACTGTTTTTGCTCAAATTGATGATGCAAAAGCGCTCTTTTCAGAAACAGCTCCAAAACCTTTAAACTCAATTGATATCTTAGGTGAAGGTAAAGAAGCATTAGTAAAAGCCAACAATGAATTTGGTTTTGCGTTATCTGAACAAGAAATTGATTATTTAACTGAAGCGTTCACTCGACTTGGCCGTAACCCAAATGACATCGAGTTAATGATGTTTGCACAAGCAAACTCTGAACACTGTCGTCATAAAATCTTTGGTTCTGAATGGACAATTGATGGTGAAAAACAACCATTATCATTGTTCCAAATGATTAAAAATACTTATAAAGAATCACCAACTGATGTGTTATCAGCATATAAAGATAACGCTTCTGTAATTGTTGGTTATGACACGATGCGTTTTTATCCAAAAGCAGATGAAAATGGTCATTTTGTCTATAAATATAAGAGCCAAGCCGCTCATATTTTAATGAAGGTTGAAACTCACAACCATCCAACAGCAATTTCTCCATTTGCTGGTGCTGCTACTGGTTCAGGCGGTGAAATCCGTGATGAAGGTGCAACTGGTCGTGGTGGTAAACCAAAAGCGGGTTTAACAGGCTTTACAGTTTCTAACTTAAATATTCCTGGTTTTGAACAACCTTGGGAAGAAAACTACGGTAAACCTTCACGTATGGCATCGCCATTACAAATTATGATTGAAGGTCCATTAGGCGGCGCGGCATTTAACAACGAATTCGGTCGTCCTGCTTTAAATGGTTATTTCCGTACTTTCGAACAGAACGTAAATGGTGAAGTGAAGGGCTTCCATAAGCCAATCATGATCGCTGGTGGTTACGGTAACATCCGTCCTGACCATGTAGAAAAAGATGCGATTCAACCAGGTGACTTGCTCATTGTATTGGGTGGCCCTGCAATGTTAATCGGTCTTGGTGGCGGTGCAGCATCTTCTGTAGACAGCGGTACAATGGGTGAAAGCCTTGACTTTGCTTCTGTACAACGTGAAAACCCAGAAATGGAACGCCGTTGTCAAGAAGTGATCGATACATGCTGGCGCTTAGAAGATTTCAACCCAATCGTTTCTGTACACGACGTTGGTGCGGGTGGTCTATCAAATGCTATGCCTGAACTTGTAAATGACCATGAGTTAGGTGCAGTTCTTAACCTTCGTAAGATTCCTTCATTAGAGCCGGGCATGAGCCCAATGGAAATCTGGTCAAACGAAGCACAAGAGCGTTATGTTCTTGCAATTCGTCCAGAGTCTTTAGAGCAGTTCGAAGCAATCTGTGCACGTGAACGTTGTCCATTTGCCGTATTAGGTGAAGCAACTGAAGCACGTCATTTAACTGTTGAAGATCCATTGTTCGAGAACAATGCAGTTGATATCCCAATGCAAGTGATGCTTGGTGGTACACCGCGTATGCAACGTTCTTATGAAACAATTGAGCGTAAAGGTAACGAATTTGACGCTTCAAAAGTTGATTTGAAAGATGCGATTTTCCGCGTATTGAAAAATCCTACAGTTGCGTCTAAATCATTCTTGATTACTATTGGTGACCGTTCAATTACTGGTATGGTTGCACGTGATCAAATGGTTGGTCGTTGGCAAATTCCTGTTGCGGATGCAGCAGTAACAACTACAAGCCTACAAGGCTTCACTGGTGAAGCAATGGCAATGGGTGAACGTCCACCAGTTGCATTGTTAAATCCAGCAGCGTCTGCTCGTTTGGCAGTTGCTGAAGCAATTACCAATATTGCATGTGCAAACATTGAACAAATTAGCGATATCAAACTTTCTGCAAACTGGATGGCTGCTGCTGGTCAAAAAGGTGAAGACCAAGCATTGTTTGAAGGTGTGAAAGCGATTGGTATGGAAATGTGTCCTGCTTTAGGAATTGCGATTCCTGTAGGTAAAGATTCACTTTCAATGCGTACCACTTGGAATGACAGCGGCGAAGATAAAGCTGTAACATCTCCAATGACGGGTGTAATCACTGCATTTGCTCCTGTAGCTGATGTTCGTAAGACTTTAACACCTGAACTTAAGAATTTAGAAGATTCAGTACTTGTACGTATTGATTTATCTAAAGGTCAGTTCCGTTTAGGTGGTTCGATTCTTGCTCAAGTATATAAAGCAATTGGTTCAATCACTCCTGATGTTGATAGTTTTGATGATTTCAAAGCGTTCTTTGCTTTAATTCAAGACTGGAATAACCGTGGGTTGATTCAAGCTTACCATGACATCGGTGATGGTGGTTTACTCGCAACTGTAGCTGAAATGATGTTTGCTTCACGTTTAGGTGTGGCATTAGAAAACCAAACTACTGCGGGCTTATTTGCAGAAGAAATTGGTGCAGTTGTTCAAATCAAAGCAGCTGATTGGAAAGCTTTACAAACAGAAGTTGCTGCGTCTAGCCTGAAAGATGCAATTGCTGTAGTTGGCCGCGTAAATAACACTGACCAATTATCTGTAAATGGTTTGACTTTAGAGCGTGCCGAGTTACAACAGGCTTGGTCTGAAGTCTCTCATCAGATCCAACGTTTACGTGATAACGTTGAAACTGCTGATCAAGAATTTGCTTTAATTACTGATAAATCACATCAAGGTTTAATTGCAAAACCTACATTTGATTTAAATGAACCTATTGAAGCGCCGTTTATTAATAGCCGTCGTCCTAATATGGCAATCTTGCGTGAGCAGGGTGTAAATGGTCATATTGAAATGGCAGCAGCTTTCGACAAAGTTGGCTTTAATACGATTGACGTACACATGAGCGACTTACTTGCTGGTCGTGTAAGCCTAAGTGATTTCGAAGGTTTAGTGACTTGTGGTGGTTTCTCTTACGGTGACGTAATGGGTGCAGGCGGTGGCTGGGCAAAATCAGTTCTGTTCAATGCGAAGTTACGTGATCAGTTTGAACAATTCTTCCACCGTGAAGGTACGTTTAGCTTGGGTATCTGTAATGGTTGCCAAATGTTGTCACAATTAGCACCGCTTATTCCGGGTGCTGAACACTGGCCACGTTTCCACCGCAATATGTCAGAAGTTTTTGAAGCGCGTAGCGTAAACGTTCGTGTTGAAAAATCTGTTTCTGTATTACTTGATGGTATGGAAGGTTCGATTTTACCAATTGCTGTTGCACATGGTGAAGGTCGTGCAGTTGCAAGCGAAGCTAACATAGCAAGCTTGAATGCAGCTAACCAAGTTGCATTGCGCTATGTTGATAGCCACGGTAACCCGACTCAACATTATCCATTGAACCCGAACGGTTCGCCGGAAGCGATTACGGGTGTAACGTCTAAAGATGGTCGTGCAACGATTATGATGCCACACCCAGAGCGTACTTTCCGCGCAATTCAACACTCTTGGAGTCCCGAAGAGTGGACTGAAGATGGTGCATGGTTACGTATGTTCCGTAACGCACGTAAGTTTATTGGTTAATATAAAAATTGAAATAAGCCACCGTAAGGTGGCTTATTTGTATGTAGTACAATGTGAATAGAATAAATAGTAGAGAATAAAAATGAAATCAAAAATCCATTTCCGTGAGTTTGCACTTCTGATGGCATTACTCATGTCTATTGTTTCTTTTTCAATAGATGCAGTTTTACCTGCTTTAGGTGAGATTGGACGAGTTTTTAACTTAAAGAATAATAATCAGACACAATGGGTCATTATTGGTATTTTTTCTGGTATGACGATAGGGCAACTTATTGCTGGACCGCTATCTGATGCGATCGGGCGTAAACGCATTTTATTTGCTGGGATCATCATTTACTTTTTGGGAAGTTTATTGTGCTTTACCACACAAAGTTTTGAATGGTTTTTAGTAGGGCGCTTTATTCAAGGTATTGGGGTTTCTGGGCCTTACGTTGCCTCTATTTCGATTGTACGAGATAAATATAGCGGTGCTCAAATGGCCCGTATCATGTCCTTAATTATGATGGTATTTATGGTCGCTCCAGCGATTGCACCAAGTCTGGGACAGCTTATTATTCATTTCTTTGGTTGGCGTGATATTTTTGTTTTATATATGGTCTATGCCACAGTGGTTGGGGCATGGGTCGCTTTACGATTAGAAGAGACGCTACTTCCTGAAAACCGTTTACCTATGCGTTTACAAGCATTTCAAGAGGGCTTTAAAGAAGTAGTGAGTAACAAAACCACCATGAGCTATTTGTTATGTGCAGGCTTTTGCTTTGGTGGATTTATTGGCTATTTAGGAACTTCTCAACAAATTTTTATGCAGCAATTTGGTAAAACTGGGCAAGAGTTTAGTGCTTACTTTGCTGTGCTTGCGGGTGTGATGGGAATTGCTTCATTTACCAACTCTAAAATTGTGATGAAGTTTGGTATGCGTCCAATCTGTATTTATGGCTTTCTCGGTCTTTGCTTAATTTCACTCATTTTCTTAGGGATTCAACTTGTAGGTGTGACTGTAGCATTTTGGATGTTTATGCTTTATGCCTGCATTCTGTTTTTATTATTTGGAACTTTATTTGGTAACTTAAATGCGATTGCAATGGAGCCGATGGGGCATGTTGCCGGCATGGCATCGGCCATTATTGGTGCAGCTTCGTCTGTCTTGTCACTTATTCTTGCCTCTATTATTGGGCAATTATATGATGGGACATTAATACCAATGACTGGTGGCTTCGCCATTTTATGTGGTTTAGCATTGATGATGACCGTATATGAGAAGAGGCAGTTAAAGATTGTAGATAATCAAATCTTTGATTAATCATGATAAAAGTTTTATTTATATATTATTGTCTTTAAATAAATGAAGAAAAGATTATTAGATACTGCAACTGTATTACTAGATAAGTTTGTTAATCGTTATCATGATTGTGAGGGTTTTTAGGCAATCGGTGTTTTGTATACACATTGTTTTTCAATAGGTGAGTTTTCCTTAACATTTGATCTATTAAATAGTAACTCTTTCATAAATGATGAATTTTTAAAGAACGTAAATAATAAATTCTCGAGCTATCTAGATGATTATTTAGCAATTCATAAGAAAAAAAGAGAGGATTTGATTGAGGCTGTCATAAAAATTGCACTTGATAAAGATCATAAAATATCAGCAGATACTCTATATGGTGATTATTTCCAGGTTAGAGTAATTCTTGTTGATTCATACACAAGAACTTTTTCTAGATACAATGATGGATATTGTATAGCTCATACTCATCGGATAAAGCAAAGAAATTATATAGATTCATTACCAATAGAAGATCATCCACTCATAGGGAATTATAATTTCTCATTAAATTTATCTCCAAAATCTTTAGAGATTACAGATGTATTATTTAATATTCCTAAAGTTCTATAATCCATCAGCTCGTGGTGAAAGCCAATCTTTATACTTATTTATTAACTCATTCCTCTTGGCGTCATTAAAGATAATAAAATCAATGCCACCATCATATGGAGCAATAATTATATTTTGCTCAAAAGAAATCATAAAGGCTCGAACCTCATCGTCGGCGATCTTTTTTAATAAATCATTGTGTTCATTCTTTTTCCAAATTTCATTGATGGAATACGGTCTATAGAAATGATCTTCTTCGTCATCATCATAATATTCGGGATTAGCTTGTGTTAGATTTATTTCTTTTTCTGGATGAAATTCGTATTTGAGCCTTAAAGTTGGATCATATATTTTATTATTATCGCTTTGACTGAAATAATGACCGGTAACAATAAAAATAGAAGCATTAGAATCGAAACAGTCATCAATAATTTGATTATGACGATTTAATAATAATTCATATTCTGCAGGTGTATCTGCATATCTTTTTGATTCTGGAAGACTATGAATTCGGAACCAAAATTGTGAAAAATATTGTCGAAAACAATGTGAAATTGGAAGTTTATTAGGATAAAAAAACTTCCATTGATTTATGAATGAATTAGTCATTTTTCTTTTGGCCTAAATATTTATTAACATGTTATTTGATAAGTTACACAAAAAACAATTTAATAAGAAAAATATTTCGATGGGTAAGGTAAATTTATATTAAATTATACTTTAAGGAAGTTGGTTCAATTTTTGCTTTCTCTGTAACAACGATAAAAATCGGAGATCAAAATGATGAAAAACAAAAATCATATGGGAACAATGTCTACAAAAGACAGAGGCTGGCGTTTATTTGGTTTGGCGCTTGCTATTCAAATTCTTTTTATTGGAGCAAACTATTTGGCCATCATAAGCTGACTTTGATTTAGCGTATTCTTAAAAGGTATGCTTTAACATAAGTTCAATATTTTTGGGTCATTTTACAGATGTTAAAGTTAATCTATTACGTACCTGAGTCACATCTTGAATCGACTAAACAGTCCATATTTGCGGCCGGAGCAGGTGGTATAGGTAACTATGAACACTGCGCATGGCAAGTCAAAGGGATCGGGCAGTTTAAACCAGTCAAAGGCGCTGATCCCTATATTGGACAGCTCGGTGAACTCGAACAAATTGAAGAATGGCGTGTTGAAACAATTGTACTTGAAGAAAAGGCAAGTGAGGTTGCGAAAGCATTAAAGGCAAGCCATCCTTACGAAGAGCCTGCCTTTGAGTTTATCCAAATTTTGGATATTAGTTAAATTGTGAGAAATCTGGTTTACGTTTCTGCATAAATGCCTGTACAGCTTCTAGCATTTCAGGCGATTGAACGCGTTGCATAAAGATTTCAGCTTCATGATCAATACATGCAATGATCTTATCCAGATCATGCTTCATCAATGCTTTTGTTTGTTTTAGTGAAGCAAGTGGTAATGCTGCTAAGTGTTGAGCAGTTGCCTGAGCAGATGCGTAAGAATCTTCAACGACTTCATTCACTAAATCAGCTTGTGTTGCCGTTTCTGCATTAAATTTTTTCGCAGTAAACAAAAGTTCAGCTGCTTTGTGATAGCCGGCTTGTTTAACCAATAGTTGGCTAGCACCACCTTCTGGAGAAAGGCCAAGACTTACAAATGGAATTTGGAATAGGGCAGTGTTGTCAGCAAATACTAAGTCTGCATGTAATAAAATCGTAACACCAATACCAATTGCTACACCTTTTACTGCAATAATCAGCGGTTTCGATAATTTGGCAGCAGATTTAAGGAGTACAAATGGAGGAACTTGACCTGCTGGACCTGCATTAGGATTTTGTACAAAACCCATAAAGTCTTTCATATCATTACCAGCGGTAAAATCTTGTTCAACACCACGTAAAACGACTACTCGTACATCTTTATTTTGGTCAGCTTCATCAAGTGCTTGAGCAATCCATAAGTAAAGTTCGCCATATAATGCATTTTTTGCTTCTGGGCGATTTATGGCTAAGGTGAGTACGCCACCTTGTAAATTTGCTTGTAAATGTTCATGAGGTTGTTGAATACAGCTAAGTGTCATCGTACTATCCTTGCTTTAAACCACGTTGTTGATTTTTAGGTTCTCATTATGGCGCATATTTTTTGTAATAAGCGTAACTGGTGAGTTCATAAAAAGTGAAAAACTCATTATGTATACATTTGACTATCTCGTTTTTATAGGGCGTTTTCAACCATTTCATTTGGCTCATATGCAGACAATTGAAATTGCTTTGCAGCAAAGCCATTATGTCGTTTTAGCATTAGGCTCTGCTCAAATGGAGCGCAATATCAAGAATCCGTTCTTAGCAGTAGAGCGCGAGCAAATGATCTTGTCAAATTTTTCACCGGATGAGCAAAAGCGTATTCGGTTTGTACATGTCGTAGATGTTTACAATGATGAGAAGTGGGTAAAACAAGTCAAATCACTGGTAAATGATGTAATAGAACCGAACTCAAAAGTTGGTTTGATTGGGCATTTTAAGGATGAGTCTTCTTATTATTTGAGACTATTTCCTGAGTGGATTATGGTGGAACTGGATAGCTTAAAGGATTCTATTTCAGCCACTCCAATGCGTGAAGCATATTATCGTGGGGAAATCCAAACGGAATTTTTTCCAGTAGGAACTATTCAATTTTTGGATGAATTTAAAAAAACACGGACTTATCAACAATTGCAACAACGTTTTGAAGAGGATGACCGCTCTAACTTGGATGAAATTGAATAACTGTATGTGGATTAAGCATCTGCCCAAAATATAAGTCGGTTGGAAAAAGGATCGGTGATGCTGAGTTCAAGTGTTTCCCAATCTGTTTTTTCAACCTGAGGTTTAGAAAATTTATAATCTTTTTGACTGAGTTCACTATGTAACTCATAAATATGTTCCCAATAAATACGAATTGCGCTATGCGGACTTGCATCTCCAAAATGCTCAGAGAGATGAATGATGCAATCATCTTTGGAGATTTGTAAATACAACGGAAAGTTATCTTCAAATTGGTGTTGCCAATCAAGCTGAAAGCCTAAGAAATCAAGATAAAATGATTGAGCTAACGCGACATCAAAAACTCTTAAAATAGGGGTAATCGAACCAGATTGCATCATTTTTCCTTTTAACGTGTACCAAATTGTTGTGTCCAGTAACTCTTTTGTTTAGCGGAGTGATCCGAAGCACAAGCGATTGCATAAGTTGTAAACTTAGGGTTCATTAGGTTACTACAATGTAGAGGGCTTGCTAGCCATTTTGTCATTACTTCATTTAAAGTTTTCTGTCCACTCGCAACATTTTCACCATTGGCTTTACCAAGTGAATTATAAAGTTTTAAACGTGACTTTAAATCTAGTCCTGTTGATCCAACATGTCCAAGAAAGTTATGTGTTGCCATATCTTGACTATGAGAGAGTGCACCTTGGTATAAATTATTATTCCAACTCAGCGGCGTAGTTGCAGAAAAATACTGCTGACCACACTGGCGTGATTGCTGGCGAATTTGATTAATAGTATTAAGCATAGCTTGTTGATAGGCAGGGTTTTGTAAATCTTGGCAGCTTATTTCTATAGGGGATTTCTGAATTTGTGGGGTAGAAGAACTAAGAGTCGGAGGCATACTCGAAGAGTTTACAGAACATGCAGTTAAAATAAGACTACAAACCGATAAAATAGAAACTTTAAGTAGATTCATAGCCTGTCTTCATTTGAATTATTTTAATATTTTTATCATACGCCAAATTGAACTGGTTGAGTGATTTTTGTACATGAGAAAAGCGAGTATTAGACTCGCTTTTCTCTACTTAAGTTTATTAAGCTGATTGTAATATTTTTAAGTCTTCTAGAACTTGTTCAGCATGCCCAGCAGCTTTTACTTTGCGGTAACTTTTAACTAAAGTTTTGTTATGGAAAATAAAGGTAGAGCGCTCAATACCCATTACTTTTTTACCATACATATTCTTTTCTTTAATGACATCAAAATGATTACAGAGCACTTCTTCATTATCACTAATCAGATCAATAGTCAGTGCCTGCTTTTCTGTAAAGTTCTGATGAGCTTTTACCGAGTCGCGAGAGACACCGTAAATACGAGCGCCCAAAGCATCAAACTGGTCTTTTAAACAAGAAAAACCGACAGCTTGTGTGGTACAGCCTGGTGTTGAATCTTTAGGGTAGAAGTAAATAATCAGCCATTCATTATCGACTTCAGCCAAATTAACTTCGCCGTGTGTAGTAGGAAATACTTGATTTGGCAGTTGAATATTCTCAGACATTTCTTATCCTTTAAAAGTTAAATTTGATCTAATTCAAGTGGTAGAAAAGCATATTCTTCATGATAAACAATATCGAGTTTTCTTACAGGAATAGCTTTGTTAAAAATTGGACCGTCAACGACAGTGGTATGGAATTCGCCGCCCTCACCACATGGATCAATGCCACGGTTTTCAAGCTCTTGTATATATTCTAAAGTTAAAGTTTTACCTAAATCTTCTACTTTCATTCCTAGTTTAAGATTAACAGTAACTAATACACTTTTAAATCCAAATTGAATGAACTCTTCAACTACTTCACGGTGGGGGCGTAGCCAGAGTGGCATGCCTAATTTAAGCCCCACTGTTTGAGTGACACGGTCATGCCAACAACCATGTTCAGGCATATCTAGATCACCTGTAACCAACACCTCTGCACCTTTCTGTTTGGCTTCATTCAGTAAGCTAATGAATTTACTTTCATAGTCATTCCAGCTAGATGAAGCCATAAATACGGGTAAGCCAATTGCTTGCGCTTGCGCCTGAATAATATCAAGTGGCATTGCATGCGAACGAGAACGTTGGCCATGCTCTTCCAGCATAACAATTAAACCCATTACCTTGCCAGTTTTTATAGCGTGGTAGAGAGCAAGAGAGCTGTCTTTACCTCCACTAAATGAGACAATAGACTTTTTATCAGTTGCGTTGGTTTTCCATTGTTCTTGCATGGTTTATTTCGAATGACTAAATAAGTGTTATTTTAACAGAGCTATAAAAAAAGCCTGCAAAAATGCAGGCTTAATTTGACTCAATAAAAGCTTATTTTTTAGGAGCTTGTTGTTGAGCTGCTTTCATCGCATCTTCAGTTAACTTTTCAAGTTTAGTTGTTAACTGAGGACCAAAACATGCTTTAAGATCACGGTTTTGTTGTTGTACAAAAGCTAAAGAGCTTGGGCTTTTCTTCGCATTGATTGCGCTTTGAATTTCCCATTTTTGAGCTTCAGTTACTTTACCTTGAGCATCAACTTGGCAGCTACAGAATTTGCTAACTTCAGCTGAACTTAATTTACCGCCTTTTGCAGTTTGGTCTTTACAAACGTTGATTAATGCACCTTTAACGTTAGTGCTTTTATATGCCGCTTGAACTGGGTTTTCAGCTGCATGAGCTGAACCAGCCATAAGTGCAACTGCTGAGAATAAAGATGAAAGAATAAGATTTGATTTTAACAACTTCATAAATTTTACCTACTTATTGCGGTATATAGCGTGTTGGATCGGTAACACCAGCATCGATAAAGCCTTCTTTGCGTAAACGGCAACTGTCACACTTGCCACACGCACGTCCTTGAGCATCTGCTTGGTAGCAAGATACCGTTTGGCTATAGTCTACGCCATGTTCAATCCCTAAACGTATAATATTCGCTTTGGATAAATGTAACAGGGGTGTTTCAAATTTAAGAGGTTTTCCTTCAACGCCAGCTTTTGTTGCTAAACGAGCCATATTGGCAAAAGCATCAATAAATTCTGGGCGACAATCAGGATATCCTGAATAATCAACAGCATTGATACCAATCACAATTGCTTCAGCATTGAATACTTCGGCTGCTGCTAAGGCATATGAAAGGAAAATTGTGTTACGTGCTGGTACATAAGTTACAGGAATGCCTTCTTGTAATTGTTCTGGTACAGCAATGTTATGGTCTGTAAGTGCAGATCCACCTAAATTCGCTAAATCGATATTAATAACACGATGTTCAACACCAGCACGTTGAGCTAATGCTTTTGCTGCATCGAGTTCAGTGGTTGAGCGTTGACCATACATAAAACTAATAGCAATACATTCATAGCGCGCTTGTGCCCAAGCTAGGCAAGTGGTTGAGTCTAAGCCGCCTGAAAGTAAAACAATGGCACGAGGGCGCATATTTTTCTCCATATTCGGAATAATTTATTTTATTGAGCGATTAACGACCTGATTCATCATTCCAAAGCAGTTTATGTAACTGTAGTTGGAAACGAACAGGCATTTTATCGTCCAGTATCCACTGTGCCAGATCACGTGCTAAACGTGGTAGGCCAACAGCACCTTTTTCAACTGCAAAAGCAGGGGAGAACCAAACGGTACTGACTTTAGTTTGCAGTTGATATTGTTCAACTTGTTGCTTTGACCATTCATAATCTTCACGGTTACAAATCACAAATTTGATTTGGTCATGTGAAGTTAGATAGTCAAGATTGCTGATGAGATTACGATGTTCTTCACCAGAAGTTGGAGTTTTTAAATCGAGGACTTTAGAAACGCGTGGGTCTACTTTTGACACATCGAGGGCACCACTGGTCTCTAAAGAAACGTCAAAACCTGCATCGCATAAACGTTGTAATAAAATTAAGCAATTTGGCTGCGCTAAAGGTTCACCACCAGTCACACAAATATAAGGGGTTTTATATTTTTCAGCCGTTTCAATAATGTGCTCAAGTGATAAACGCTCGCCACCTTCAAAAGAATAAGTAGTATCGCAATATGTACAACGTAAAGGACAGCCTGTGAGACGAATAAATACAGTCGGTAGACCAGAGGCATTTGCTTCACCCTGCAACGAGTAAAAAATCTCGGTAATGCGTAAACCAGACGCAGGGTCAGAGACAGGAATTGCAGAGGAACGTAAGGAAGCCATTCTAGAAATACCACATTATATAAAAAATAAAATCTCTACGATCAGTGTTGATCGTAGAGATGAGGAGCGATTGAAGCTCCGCAAGAGAGTTATAACAAATTAGTCAGCACGTAACAAATCGTTCAAGCTAGTTTTTGCACGTGTTTTTGCATCAACTTTTTTCACGATGATTGCAGCATATAAGCTGTAAGTACCACATTTAGATGGCAAGCTACCTGAAACTACAACTGAACCTGCTGGTACACGACCGTAATGGATTTCGCCAGTTTCGCGGTCATAAATCTTGGTTGATTGACCGATGAAAACACCCATTGAGATAACTGAACCTTCTTCGACAATAACGCCTTCAACGATTTCAGAACGCGCACCGATAAAACAGTTATCTTCAATAATTGTCGGGTTAGCTTGTAAAGGCTCTAAAACACCGCCAATACCTACACCACCAGACAAGTGAACGTTTTTACCAATTTGAGCACATGAACCTACAGTTGCCCATGTATCAACCATTGTGCCTTCATCTACATAAGCACCAATGTTGACATAAGATGGCATTAACACCACATTTTTAGCTTGGAAGCTACCACGACGAGCAACAGCAGGAGGCACAACACGCACACCAGCAGCTTTAAATTGCTCTTCAGTCCAACCAGAGAATTTAGTTTCAACTTTGTCGTAGAAACGAAGATCACATGACTCGATTGGTTTATTGTCATTGATTTTAAATGATAATAAAACAGCTTTTTTTAACCATTGATGAACAACCCATTCACCATTGATTTTCTCTGCAACACGAAGTGTACCGTTATCTAATCCAGCAATGGCTTCTTCAACAGCTTGGCGAATTTCGCTTGAGCAATCTGCTGCAGTAAAGTTTGCGCGGTCTTCGAATGCTTGCTCAATGATCGTAGAAAGCTGAGACATGATCTTCCTTCCATAAAAAATTTTAAAGATTTTACACTAATTTGTGACAAGAATCTTTGAAAAAACGTGTTACGTTTAAAGCGAGAGTTAAAGTGGAAAAGCTTATTAGATAATCAAGTGTTTTTTACACAAAAATGATTTGGAAATAAAAATTTAACTCAATTTGTATCAAAAAATAACAGAAATCTAGCAGTTTTTGTATAAAAAAGACTCTATGCTCTTGAATATAATTTTTGTCACAAGCTGAAAAATTAAAAACAGAGCCTTTTCTTGAGGAGAAAACGATGAAAGTATTACGTGTTTTAGTGACAACTACAGATTTACTTGCTGCTGGCGCTGCAATGGCAGATGAAGCTGTTGTTCATGACAGTTATGCATTCGATAAGAACCAATTAATTCCAGTAGGCGCTCGTGCTGAAGTTGGTACTACAGGCTACGGTGGTGCTTTATTATGGCAAGCAAACCCATACGTTGGTTTAGCATTGGGTTATAATGGTGGTGATATTTCTTGGTCTGATGATGTAAAAGTCAATGGTTCAACATATGACCTAGATATGGATAATAACAACGTTTATTTAAACGCTGAAATTCATCCATGGGGTGCAAGTTCTAACCGTTGGGCTCAGGGCTTGTATGTAGCTGCTGGTGCTGCATATCTTGATAATGATTATGATTTAAATCGTAATGTTGACGCTACTCGTTCGTTCCGCGTAAATGATCAAGACTTTATTGCGGGTGCTGATGGTGTAAAAATTAGCGGTAAAATGTCATATAAAAATGACATAGCTCCTTATTTAGGTTTTGGTATTGCACCTAAAATCAATAAAAACTGGGGTGTATTCGGTGAAGTAGGTGCTTACTACACTGGTAACCCAACTGTAAAACTAGTTTCAACTGGTTCAGCAATTACAGGTGGCAGTCAGTCTCTTGAAGAAGCAGTGAATGCTGAAGCTCGTAAGATTGCTAACGATGACAAATATAAATGGTTACCAGTGGGTAAAGTTGGTGTGAACTTCTTCTGGTAATAAATACAAAAAAACGAGCTTCGGCTCGTTTTTTTTTGAACTTAATAAAAGAGCTATTCAGCTCTTTTATTTTATTCTTAATTTTTATTCATCTGGATAAGCAATTTTCTTGAGGGCTTTAATATCAGCATCGGGTGAGCATAAAGAAATAAACTCATAACCGTAACCACGTAATAAATGACCTTTACGAACAGCAATCCATGTGGTGTTAACACCAAAGATATCAGTTTTAATTTGCTTTAAACGATAGTCACGTTCTGCATCGTAAGCAACATCGTTGACAATTCCGACACCCATCCCAAGTTCTACATACGTTTTAATAACATCGGCATCAAGAGCAGACATTACAATATCAGCATCGATTTGAGCGTCTTCAAATGCTTTATCAATTTTTGAACGGCCTGTAAAACCACCGTGATAAGTAATTAGCGGATATTCAGATAAAGCATCAAGATCAATCTTATTGAGCTTTGCAAGCGGGTGATCTTGCGGAGTAATAATACTGTGTTGCCATTGATAGTATGGAATACTTGCTAAGTTTTCTTCAGTTGTTAAAGACTCTGTCGCAATACCAATATCTGCTTCACCTTGTAAAAGCATTTCTGAAATTTCAACGGGGCTGGCTTGTTGCAAAATCAAATGTACTTTAGGGAAGAGCTTTTTAAATTGATTGACGATCGGTGGTAGTACATAACGTGCTTGAGTATGCGTTGTCGCAATTGTTAACGTACCTTCATCCACTTTATTAAAGTCATCGGCAAGACGTTTAATATTTTCCGCATCTACAAGCATACGCTCTACAATGCTAAGTAGTGATTGGCCCGGTTCAGTTAAACCAAGTAAACGTTTACCTTTACGAACGAAAAGTTGTACACCTAATTCATCTTCTAAATCTTTAATATGTTTACTTACACCTGATTGAGAGGTGTATAACGCGGCAGATGCTTCCGTTAAATTAAAGTTTTGGCGTACTGTTTCTCGGATAATTCTTAATTGTTGAAAGTTCATTTACACTTTTCCTCGAAAGAGGTGAGGAACGGCTTTAAATTCCGCGACATGATTCCTCACCAAATAATTCCTTAAGCAACTTGATCTGCAAATAGATGAAGTTGAGATGCACTGACCCAAACAGTTTGATTTGGTTTAAATGCATGTTGTTTTGCAGCTTCACTGCTCAGAGCAATCTCAATTAAACGTCCATTACGATCTTGTAATTCCGCCACTACTTTTCCAGCAATCCAGACTTCACGTACAAAAGTTGCTTCAATTGTATTTGCCTGTGGTTGCGAATGAATATGTAACTCATCCGGACGGGCAAAAGCAATCACTTTTCCTTGCGGTGCCTGAACTGTAGTCGGTAATTCGATACGATCATTGCCAATACGGATAATACCGCCGGCATGTTCACCTTCAAAACGATTTGCTTGACCCAAGAAATCAAATACAAATGGTGTTGCAGGTTTTTCGTAGACTTCACGTGGTGAACCAATTTGTTCGACGTTACCTTTATTCATCACAATAATCTGGTCAGCTACTTCAAGAGCTTCTTCTTGGTCATGGGTTACGAAAATTGAAGTGATATGCAATTCGTCATGCAAGTTGCGTAACCAGCGACGTAATTCTTTACGGACTTTGGCATCAAGTGCGCCAAATGGTTCATCAAGTAATAAGACTCGTGGCTCTACTGCCAACGCACGGGCTAAAGCAATACGTTGACGTTGACCACCAGAAAGCTGAGCAGGGTAACGGTCTGCTAAAAAGCCCAGTTGAACTAGGTCAAGCAGACGAGTAACACGTTTTTTAATCTCAGCTTCCGAAGGACGGGTCGCACGAGGGCGAACACGTAAACCAAAGGCAATATTGTCAAATACAGTCATGTGACGGAATAAAGCATAGTGCTGAAATACAAAGCCGACTTGACGTTCGCGAACATGGACATTAGTTGCATCTTCGCCTTCAAGTAACACTTGACCGCCATCTGCTGACTCTAAACCAGCAATAATACGCAGTAGTGTGGTTTTACCGCAGCCAGATGGTCCGAGTAGCGCAACCAGTTCGCCCTCTGGAAAATCTAGGGAAATATTTTTAAGCGCATGGAATGCACCAAAGTGTTTTTCAATGTTCTTAACTTGAATACTCATGATTTCATTCCTTACGAATCAGTTGAATGCGGTTCTGGTTTGTCTTGATGAAGTTCTAACCAAGTTTTCAATACCAGTGTTAATAAGGCTAAGAAAGCAAGTAATGAGGACACGGCAAAGGCTGCACTAAAGGTGTACTCGTTATATAAAATTTCAACATGAAGTGGCAGGGTATTGGTTTCACCACGGATGTGGCCAGAAACTACCGATACTGCACCGAACTCACCCATTGCACGGGCATTACACAAAATCACGCCGTAAATTAAACCCCACTTAATGTTAGGCAGAGTGACTTTCCAAAAGGTTTGCCAGCCTGAGGCACCAAGTACAATCGCGGCTTCTTCTTCTTCTGTTCCTTGAGCTTCCATGAGTGGAATTAATTCACGTGCAACAAAGGGAACGGTAATAAAGATGGTCGCTAAAACAATTCCGGGCACGGCATATAAAATCTTGATGTCATGGTCCATTAACCAGCCGCCTAACCAACCTTGAGCACCAAAAATCAGTACAATCATTAAACCTGCAATAACAGGCGAAACCGAAAAAGGCATATCAATAATGGTGGTTAAAATCGCTTTGCCTTTAAACTGGAACTTAGAAACAGCCCATGCTGCGGCAACACCAAATATCACGTTAATTGGAACGGCAATCGCTGCGGTGAGTAATGTTAATTTCACCGCTGACAAAGTATCTGGATCAATTAGAGCCTGAACATAAACTTCAAGGCCTTGTTTAAATGCTTCAACAAAAACCAAAATAAGTGGCAGCATTAAGCAACTAAGAAAGAAAATCAGTGCAACTGTAATGAGCGTATAACGTACCCAAGTCGGTTCACGAGTCGCATCACGAGACTGTAGCTTTAAAGCAAGTGCATTGCTGTCGGTATGTAGATTCATGTGATATTTCTCCCTGTACGACGGTTTGCCCAGGCTTGCAGTAAATTAATAGCAAATAAAATAATGAAAGAGAGAACTAACATGACCGCTGCAATGGTGGTTGCACCTGCATAGTCATATTCTTCAAGGCGAGAAATGATCATGAGCGGGGCAATTTCTGTTTTAAACGGCTGGTTACCTGCGATGAAAATTACAGAACCATACTCACCCACGCCACGAGCAAATGCTAAAGCAAAGCCTGTAAATAGAGCAGGTAGTAATATTGGCAAAATAATTTTAGTAATCGTCTGCCAGCGATTTGCTCCAAGTGCAGAAGCAGCTTCTTCAAGCTCGGTTTCGATATCGCTTAGTACAGGTTGAACAGTTCGAACAATAAAAGGAATACCAATAAATACTAAAGCTAGCGTAATCCCGATCGGTGTATAAGCAACATGAATACCGAGTGGTTCTAAATATTGACCAATCCAGCCAGTTGGTGCATAAAGCGAAGTAAGTGCAATACCTGCAACTGCCGTTGGTAGTGCAAAAGGTAAGTCTACTAAAGCATCAACTAGACGTTTTCCGGGAAAGTTATAACGGACAAGGCACCAAGCTAAAAGTAGTCCGAAAACAACATTAATAAACGCCGCAATTAAAGCTGAACTAAAGCTGAGTTGAAGCGATTTTAAAATACGTTCAGAGGTTAAAATTTCCCATAGACCGTCCCATCCGATTCCAAATGATTTGATAAAGACTGCGGCTAATGGAATAAGCACAATAAAAGAAACGTAGGCGAGGGTGAAGCCCAATGATAGACCAAACCCAGGCAGCACTCGGGATCGCTGCGACATGATATTTCCTCAAAGAGAAAAGCCTGCTGAAACCAGTAAGCGAATAAATAAAGATAAACGGCGCGGTATAAAGCTGGGTATTAAGCAAATTTCAAAGAGAAATGTGTCTTTACCGGATCAATAGATGAGTGGCTACACATCGAGTCTTCAGGAAGTAGATAGTTCAGTAAATCAGGGAATGGGCCAAAACCGGAAGCAACATTAATATGACCGACTTCTCCAAGATTAATAGGATTTAATTGCCAAGCTTTAGCAAGTTGTAAAGCATCAAAAAAATCTAACCAAGGATCATTTTCACTAATCAGTAGTGTTGTAGGCACATTAATTTTTAACTGATGAAAATAATCTTTGTAGTCAGTCAAGCTATGGCGAGCAAAGCCTGCTTCACCAAAACGTGCCGGATTTGCAGGAGCAACCAAAATTAGTTTTTTAACTTGAGCTTGTAACTCAGGATGCTCAGCTAAAGCAGCAACACTGGTTAAGCAACCGAAACTATGTGCAACAATTTGCACAGGTGCTTGTACCGCTTGAACTGTTTTAACAAATTGTTCAATCCATTCACTTAATACGGGTCTATCCCAGTTTTTTTGCTCAACACGAGAACTAGACACGAGTTGACGCTGCAACCAAGATTGCCAATGTTGATGTTCACTTCCACCTACACCTGGAACAATTACAGAGTGAGTCATGTCTGTTCTCCTTTATCGTTAGTACAAAGAATTACTTCTCTGCACTATTGATTTTCACGATTTGATCGAAAACACCACCATTATCAAAGTGTTGTTTTTGTACTTTTGTCCAACCGCCAAACTCTTTATCAATCGTCACGAGTTTCAATGGTTTAAATACATTGCTGTATTTTTTGAGTACAGCTGCATTACGAGGGCGGTAGAAGTTACGTGCTGCAATTTCTTGGCCAGCAGGTGAGTACAAGTAGTTAAGGTACCCTTTAGCAATGGTGAGATTGCCTTTTTTGGCAGCGTTTTTCTCAACAACAGCAACTGGTGGTTCAGCTAAAATCGAAAGAGACGGGGTAATAATTTCAAATTTGCCTGGTTGTTCGCGAACAGCTAAATGAGCTTCATTTTCCCAAGCAAGCAATACATCACCAATGCCACGTTCAGCAAAAGTCGTGGTTGCACCGCGTGCACCCGAATCTAGAACTTTAGTGTGCTTATAAATTTGGCGGACATATTCTTGTGCTTTAGCATCGTTACCACCTGGTTGATGTTTTGCCCAAGCCCAAGCTGCAAGGTAGTTCCAGCGAGCACCGCCAGAAGTTTTCGGGTTTGGTGTAATAATTTCTACACCTGGTTTGATTAAGTCACCCCAGTCTTTAATTTGTTTAGGGTTACCCTTGCGTACCAAAAACACGATTGTTGATGTGTATGGAGTAGAGTTTTGTGGCAACTTCTTCTGCCAATCAGTTGGAAGCAATTTTGCTTTTTCAGCAATTTCATCAATATCAGCTGCAAGCGCTAATGTCACAACGTCAGCATTTAAGCCATCAATCACGGCACGAGCCTGTTTACCAGAACCACCGTGTGATTGTTTAAACTGAATATCTTGTCCAGTACGCTGTTTCCAATAAGTACCGAACTGTTTATTAAAGTCTGTATATAACTCGCGAGTTGGATCATAAGAAACGTTTAAGAATTCTTGAGCTGCAAATGATGAAACAGAAAGAAGTGCAGCAATAACCCCGACTTTTAATTGAGAAAAACGCATGAGATAACCCCTCAAAAATACGAAATGTTCAAAACATGAACGCAGAATAGCGCTAGTCTTTATTCTAAAAAAATAATAAAAAACGAATTTAATATGAAAAATATAGAAATATAAAAAATGGATAAGCTATTCTTAAATCTTGATATATAACAAGTTTCAAAAGTGCTAATTAAATCGGTATAATTTTTTAAAATCAGTCATTTATTAATTAAATGAAAGGTGTTGTATTGTTGGGCGGTTTTTAAGAAAGGACGGACTAAGCATGTGGTGTTTTAAAAATGGGCAACCTGTTGAAACCATTCCGTTACTAGACCGAGCATTTCATTATGGAGATGGATGCTTTACCACAATTCGTATTTTTCAAAATAAGATTGAGCTTAAGGCTCGACACTGGGAACGTCTAAAATTTGCCTCCCAAAAACTAGCTTTAACTGCAAACTTTGACTTCATTGAACAGAGTTTACAGCATCTATATAAACAAAACCTTGTACTCAATGGCACTTTAAAAATTGTAATTAGCCGTGGTGAAGGTGACCGTGGTTATAGTTTGCCAAAGCATGAAGCTGATATTTATGTCTGGTTCTATCCAAAAGCATTAGATCAGTTCCGACCAGACTTTATTAAGTGTGGGGTTTTAAATCAGGCCTTGGGTTTAACCATGCCAAGTCTAGTTGGACTTAAATCTTTAAACCGTCTGGAACAGGTACTGCTAAAAAAAGAAGCAGATCAACAAGGGTGGGCAGAAGCATTAGTATCTGATGTACAAGGTTATATTGTTGAAGGGGTAAGCAGTAATTGTTTTATTCGTTTAAATGATAGATGGATTACACCGGAACTTCGCTATAATGGCGTCCACGGTGTGATGCGTGCAGAAATTTTGGCGCGTATGCAGCACCATGGAATTGCCTGCGAAGTCAGAATAATTGAATTAGATGAAGTGCCACAAATACAGAGTCTATTCTTTTGTAATGCTTTACATCCAATGCGAGTAGTTACTCAAATAGGTGAACAAACTCTAGATTCACAGGCGTGCCTAAATTTATTTCATAATCTTAACTTGAATCAGATTCATTAATATGCCGAAGCCACCTGTGAACGCGAAAGCAAAAAATGCTAAAAAAAAGGGCAATAAAACAGCATCTCATTTTCCTAAAAAGTTGGTGCTGATTGGCTTTTTTATCGTTTTAATTTCTATTTTTGCTATTTTGTGGTCAAGTTTATTTAAAGCTTATCCTGTTGAAGGGAAAAAGCAGATGCTATCGATCACCTCAGGTGAAACCTATTCTGGTTTTATTGATCATTTAGCCAAAGACAACAAAATCCATTTCCCTATTGTACTTAAGCTTTATCAAAAGTTCATGATTCATGACAGCATGAAAGCTGGTGTGTATGAAATCGAACAGGGAATGAGCGTAAGGCAAGTATTAGAGATGTTGTCTAATGCGGATAATGCTCAGATGAACCGTGTTTTGGTGATTGAAGGTACGACCTTTAAACAGCTTATTACTGCTTTGAAAAATGATAAAAATGTAAAAAATACAATACTCGATCTACCTGATGATCAGCTCATGAAGGCGCTAGGAATTCCATATCATCATCCGGAAGGTTTATTTGCGCCTAACACTTATTTCTTTGCAAAAGGTGAGACTGATAAAAAAATCCTCACCGCTTTATATCATCATCAAATGAAAGCCTTAGATACTGCTTGGGTAAATCGTGCACCAAACTTACCTTATAAAGATAAGTATGAAGCTTTAATTATGGCTTCAATTGTTGAAAAAGAAACAAGTGTAGATAGTGAGCTTGGGCAAGTATCTGGTGTATTTGTGCGCCGTTTGAAAATTGGTATGCGTTTACAAACTGACCCAACCGTGATTTATGGAATGGGTGATAACTATAAAGGCAAGATTACTCGCGAAGACTTACGTACACCAACTGCATATAATACCTATACCATTAATGGTTTACCGCCGACACCAATTGCTTTACCTAGTCAAAAGGCAATTGAAGCAGCATTACATCCAGATGACTCAAATAATATTTATTTTGTGGCAACTGGTAATGGCGGTCATAAATTTACAGCAGATTTACAGGCTCATAATCAAGCGGTACAAGAGTACTTATCCGTGTTGAGATCGAAGAAATAAGGAAAAAAGATGTTTATTAGCTTTGAAGGCACGGAAGGGGTGGGTAAAACTACACTCATTCGAAAAATTCATCAGCATTTTGAAGAGCAAGGTAAACAAGTTGTTTTAACCCGTGAACCAGGTGGTACACCTTTAGCAGAACAAATACGTTCAATGCTTTTAGCGGTAAATCATGATGAAAATATGAGTCACGATACTGAACTACTCTTAATTTATGCGGCACGTGCGCAACACTTACAACAAGTGATTTTGCCGGCTCTAGAGTCTAGCAAAATTGTTTTAAGTGATCGCTTTACCGATGCAAGCTTTGCTTACCAATGTTCGGGTCGTGGTTTAAGCCAAGATAAATTACAGCTTTTAAATCAGAATTTTGTTTCACGTATGCCAAACGTGACTTTCTGGTTAGATGCACCGATTGAACTCGGTATGAACCGTGCACGTGAGCGTGGAGCTTTAGACCGTTTTGAACAAGAAAAGTTAAGTTTCTTTACTAAAGTTCGTGAAGGTTATGAGACCTTATGGAAAGCTGAGCCTGAACGTATTAAACGTTTAGATGCTACGCAAAGTCCTGATCAGGTTTTTGAGCAAGCCTTACAATATTTAGGATAAATAATAAAAGCCACTCTCATATTTGTGGGAGTGGTTAAAAAATAATGACAAATCTGCTTAAAAAGAACATAGAACATATTGAGCAATATTTTATGCTATTTTGAATACTGTTCTTAAATCGAAGAAAAACAAGGATGAAAAGTTCAAAAGAAGAAATTATAGCGTTTCTTGAAAAGGAATTTCCCCCAAGTCTTGAACATTGCACGATTGAATCAGTTACGCCTAAAGCAGCTGTCGTTTATTATCACGTAGATCAAAGACATCAACGCCCAGGCGGTACCATATCTGGACCTACCATGATGACTTTGGCAGACTTTGCTTTGTATATCGCAATACTCGGTGAAATTGGAATTGTTGGTTTGGCGGTAACGACGAATTTTAATATTAACTTTCTTAGAAAACCCGCAGGTGATAAAGATCTACGCAGCGAATGTAAGCTCATGAAAGTAGGGAAGAGTCTTGTCGTGGGTGAGGTATGGATTTATTCAGTTGGATTAGATGAACCAGTAGCACATGTAACCGCAACTTATTCAATTCCACCTAGACCATGAATATTAAATTCAAAAAAAGCACAGCAAGAGCTGTGCTTTTTTTATAAGAAGAACAGTTTAAATTTCGGTATTAACCAATGGTTGTTCTACTGCAAAAGTTGGAGGAGTTAAAACTGTTTTACGAATCTCTTTCGAAGTTTCTGGATAATCGAGCGTATAGTGTAGCCCACGTGATTCTTTGCGGTGCATGGCACAGCGAACAATCATCTCAGAAACGAGCACAAGATTACGCAGTTCAATCAGGTTTTTGCTAACACGGTAATCTTGATAATATTCAGTGATTTCACGCTTTAACATCTCTATACGGTGTAAGGCACGTTCTAAACGTTTCGTGGTTCTGACAATACCAACGTAGTTCCACATGGTCGAACGTAACTCATCCCAGTTTTGCAAAATCACCACATCTTCATCTGGGTTGGTTACTTGAGAGTCATCCCAAGTCGGTACTTCTGGTAATTTGAAGTTTTCATCAAACTTATTTTCGATGTCTTTTGCTGCACTCATGCCGTAAACAAAGCACTCAAGTAATGAGTTACTCGCCATACGGTTTGCACCATGTAAACCTGTATAAGAGGTTTCACCGATTGCATATAGACCTTCAATATCGGTCTGACTATTTGAGTCAACTACAACACCACCACATGTATAGTGAGCTGCTGGCACTACTGGAATCATGTCTTTGGTAATGTCGATACCTAACTCAAGCAATCGTGCATAAAGTGTAGGGAAGTGCTCTTTAATAAATTCAGGTGATTTGTGGGTAATATCTAACCATACATGACGAATACCGAGACGCTTGATTTCGTGGTCAATGGTACGTGCTACAATATCGCGAGGAGCCAACTCTGCACGATCATCAAAACGAAGCATAAAACGTTCGCCATCTGGCAAGCGTAAATAAGCACCTTCACCACGCATGGCTTCGGTAATTAAGAACGAACGCGCTTGTGGATGGTATAGGCAAGTTGGGTGGAACTGGTTAAATTCCATATTGGCTACACGGCAACCTGCGCGGTAAGCCATGGCAATGCCATCGCCTGTAGCAATATCTGGATTAGACGTATAAAGGTAAGCTTTCATCGCACCACCGCAAGCAAGTGCGGTGAATGGTGCAAGGAAAGTATGAACTTTTTCAGTGTTTTCATCTAAGGCATACAAACCAATAGCGCGATTTGCTTGATCTGTATGTCCCAATTTATGCGACGTGATTAAATCAATCGCAATGTAGTTTTCAAAAATAGTAATATTTTCGCGTTCTTTGGCACGTTCAACTAACGTGGTTGAAATAGCTTTACCAGTAGCATCAGCAGAATGGATAATGCGGCGCTGTGAGTGACCCCCTTCACGCGTTAAGTGAAGTTGCTCATCTTCATCTAAGGTGAACTGAACACCTTGCTCTAAAAGGAAATCAACAGAAGGGCGACCGCCTTCTACAGTATGTTGAACTGCATCTATTTCACATAAATGAGCACCTGCAATCATCGTGTCATTAATGTGTTGTTGAATAGAGTCAGTTTCATCAAGAACAGCAGCAACACCGCCTTGTGCATAGAAGGTACTTGCTTCAGTCAAAGCAGCTTTGGCTAAAACTGCAATATTAAAATGACTTGGTAACGATAAAGCCAGACTTAAACCAGCACCGCCACTGCCCACAATAATCACATCAAAGTGGTGAATTGTCTGTTGATTAGGCATGTCCATTCGCATCAATTTAAAACGTCCGCTAATGACACCCCTTTTTACCTAAAAAGGCAAGAGCTTAAGCGCTCTAAGTCACAGAAAAATTGCAATTACCTTAAAAAATTGCAATGTGTAAAATAAACGTGATCATGATGTCTTATAAGTAAACATATTGTTACGCACAATTCCAAAGCATTGTGATACAAAAGTTTTATTCTTATTTCTCGTAGACCAATTGTGGGTGAGCACCGAATGAAATCTCGCTATTTACAACAAGGAATGTATGCAGCGGTATTTACAGTTGCCGCTGTTCAGGCAAACGCTGCTGTTGATTTTTCAAACCTCGTTGAACAAGTTAGTCCAGCTGTGGTGAGTGTAAATGTCGTAAAAAAAATGACTCAGGATGAACTGTTACAACAGCAAGTTCCTGAAATTTTAAAACGTTTCTTTGGTAATCAGGTCATCATTCCACAGCAACAAGGTCCTCAAGAAAAAACCGCATACGGTAGTGCATTCTTTATTAGTAAAGATGGTTACTTACTCACAAACCAT
Organism: Acinetobacter sp. H1(2024); assembly: GCF_046557555.1. Taxonomy (NCBI): domain Bacteria; kingdom Pseudomonadati; phylum Pseudomonadota; class Gammaproteobacteria; order Moraxellales; family Moraxellaceae; genus Acinetobacter; species Acinetobacter sp. H1(2024). Next base: position 575,562 of record NZ_JBKGFO010000002.1, on the reverse strand, counting down.
CATGTGATTGAAAATGCTTCCCGCATTAGTATTACTTTAAATGACCGTCGTGAGATTGATGCAACTGTGGTTGGTAGTGATGAACGTACCGATGTTGCATTATTAAAAGTGAATGGGAATAATTATCCAGCTTTAAAAGTGGGTAATGTTGACCGCTTACGAGTCGGTGAGCCTGTTTTAGCAATTGGTTCACCATTTGGTTTTGATTACTCAGCCTCAGCAGGTATTGTCAGTGCTAAATCACGAAATATGAGTGGTGAAACCTCTGTACCGTTTATTCAAACAGATGTGGCTTTAAACCCAGGTAACTCAGGTGGTCCATTGTTTAATCAAAACGGTGAAGTAGTCGGAGTAAACTCACGTATCTTTAGTGGTACTGGGGGTTATATGGGCTTGTCTTTCTCTATTCCAATCGATGTTGCGATGGATGTAGCTGAACAGCTTAAAACCAAAGGGAAGGTTACTCGTTCATACTTAGGCGTTATGATGCAAGATATTGATCGTAACCTTGCTGATGCCTACAAATTACCTAAACCAGAAGGCGCTCTTATCACACAAGTTACGCCAAATTCACCTGCTCAAAAAGCAGGGCTTAGAGCTGGTGATGTGATTTTAAAACTTAATGGAACTTCTGTACTACGCACAAGTGATTTGCTCTATGCTTTAAACAAAGTACAGCCAAATCAAACTGTTCAGTTTGAAGTATTACGTGATGATAAAACTCGTAATATTTCGGCAACTCTGGCAACCGCACCAGATGAAACACCAGCTACAGGTGCTCAGACTTCTGCCTCTAAAGGTCCGGTTTTAGGCATGAGTATTCGTGATTTAGCTGAGCCCGAGAAAAATGCATTGAGCGTAAAAGGTGGTATTTATGTTCAAGATGTTCGCCGTGGTGGACTAGCATCATTGTCAAATATTATTCCGGGTGATGTGATTATTCAGGTTAATAATACTCAAATTTTGAATAGCCAAGATTTTGCAAAAGTTGTTTCTAACTTACAAAAAAATACGGTTGCGCGTGTTGGAATTATTCGTCAAGGCCAACGTGCAATGCTTGGTTTGCGTATCCAGTAAAATGATTTAAAAATGAACCACCCTGAAAATGGGTGGTTTTTTATTATTTGTATTCGGCATAATGTTCGATCTAGCTAATTTAATTGTGGTTTTAGGTTTAATGATTAAAGTGGGTGTTTTGTGAGCAGTATTTTCGATTTGCATATTCAGGTTCAGCCACAGCATATTGATGCTTTGGGTCATGTTAACAATGTAATGTATGTCCAATGGATGCAAGATGTTGCTGCTGCTCATGTTGAAACATTAGGGGTAGGCGTAACCAAATACCTTGAGCTTAAACATGCAATGGTTGCTGTTGAGCATCATGTGCAATACCGTAAGGCTGCGTTTGAAGGCGAAGAAATTGTGCTGCGAACATGGCTAGATGATATCAATGCACTTTATTCATTTCGCCAGTATGTTTTTTATCGTCCCTCTGATCAGGCAGTCTTATTTGTTGGGAATACCAAATGGGCATGTATTGAAATTGAATCTGGCCGACCAAAACGGATGTCACCAACTTTTACACAAGCTTATAAGCCCCTCGATACAAGCATAAATCCTTTGGATTTTACTATTTCATATGTTCGTTAGTCGGAAGTATTACATGTGCTTTGAATTGTCATTTTTTAGAACATAAGTACAAAGCTCATGATTATTTTGGATACTTTAAAATATCCATCTGCTATAATCTCTCGCAATTTGTTAAACCGCTTTGGCTATGTATTAAAACAAGCTACATAGCACTTTATATTTTCTCAAGGTAGCCCATGGCGCAAGCTAAAAAATCCGTTGATATCAAAAATATCCGAAACTTCTCGATTATCGCTCATATTGATCATGGTAAGTCTACTTTAGCTGACCGTTTCATTCAGATGTGTGGTGGCCTACAAGATCGTGAGATGCAAGCTCAGGTCTTGGACTCAATGGAGCTTGAGCGCGAACGTGGGATTACCATTAAAGCAGCGTCTGTGACATTGTATTACACCCATCCAAATGGGCAGGAATATCAGCTTAATTTTATTGATACACCTGGGCACGTTGACTTCTCGTATGAAGTTTCTCGTTCATTAGCTGCATGTGAAGGTGCATTATTGGTTGTTGATGCTGCGCAAGGCGTAGAAGCACAATCAGTTGCAAACTGTTATACAGCTATTGAACAAGGTCTCGAAGTTCTTCCTATCTTGAATAAAATTGATTTACCGCAGGCTGAACCTGAACGTGTAATTCATGAAATTGAAGAAATTATCGGGATTGAAGCGACAGATGCACCGACTTGTTCAGCAAAAACAGGTTTAGGCGTTGAAGGTGTATTAGAGCGTTTAGTTGATGTTATTCCGGCACCAGAAGGTGACCGTGAAGCTCCACTTCAAGCGTTAATTATCGATTCATGGTTTGATAACTACTTAGGTGTAGTTTCTCTTGTCCGTATTAAACAAGGTCGTATCCGTAAGGGCGACAAAATGTTGGTTAAGTCGACAGGACAAACTCATCCGGTAACTTCTGTTGGTGTATTTAACCCTAAGCATACTGAAACAGATATTCTTGAAGCTGGTGAAGTAGGTTTTGTTATTGCAGGTATTAAAGACATTTTTGGTGCGCCAGTAGGTGATACGATTACACTTGCAACTACACCAGACGTTGCAACGTTACCGGGTTTCAAAAAGGTTAAACCGCAGGTTTATGCGGGTCTTTTCCCAATCGATTCAAGTGACTTTGAACCATTCCGCGAAGCATTACAGAAATTACAAATTAACGATTCTGCCTTGTTCTTTGAACCTGAAAGTTCAGATGCACTTGGTTTCGGTTTCCGCTGTGGTTTCTTGGGCATGTTGCATATGGAAATCGTACAAGAGCGTTTAGAGCGTGAGTACGATCTCGATTTAATTAGCTCTGCACCAACAGTAGTTTATGAAGCTGTTACCAAAAAAGGTGAGACGATCTATATCGATAGTCCATCTAAAATGCCAGATGGTTCAGTTGTTGAAGATTTACGTGAGCCAATTGCTGAATGTCACATTCTTGTGCCGCAAGAATACTTAGGTAATGTCATGACCTTATGTATTGAGCGTCGTGGTGTACAAAAAGACATGAAATTCTTAGGTAATCAAGTTTCGATTACTTTTGAAATTCCAATGGCTGAAGTCGTAATGGATTTCTTTGATAAGCTGAAATCATGTTCACGTGGTTTTGCATCGCTAGACTATAACTTCGTACGTTTTGAAAGTTCATCTTTAGTTAAGGTTGATGTGTTAATTAATAGTGAAAAGGTTGATGCCTTGGCTATGATTTGTCACCGTAATGATGCTCGTCATCGTGGTATTGCTCTAGTTGAAAAAATGAAAGACTTGATTCCACGTCAGATGTTTGATGTGGCAATTCAGGCTGCCATTGGTGCGCAAATTATTGCTCGTTCGACCGTTAAGGCGATGCGTAAAAACGTTCTAGCAAAATGTTACGGCGGTGACGTGTCTCGTAAGAAGAAATTACTTTCTAAACAAAAAGAAGGTAAGAAACGTATGAAACAAGTGGGTAGTGTAGAAATTCCACAAGAAGCGTTCTTAGCTGTTTTGAAAGTAGAAAGATAAAAGAAAGGGCTGGGATGAACTTATATTCTCCCAGCCATAAAGCAAGCAGCTAGGCTGCGAGTGAGGTCATGTGGATTTTGATTTTAATTTAATTCTTGTTCCAGTTACGCTGATTTTATTTGCAGTGTGGTTGCTAGATAAGCTCGTTTTTAAACAGCGTGCGAATAAAGGGCGAGAGAACGAAAATTTTGTTATTACATGGGCCTATGACTTTTGGCCAGTTTTAGCTGTTGTGCTTGTATTACGTTCATTCCTTTATGAACCATTTAACATTCCATCAGACTCTATGGTTCCAACTTTAGAGACTGGCGATTTTATTTTGGTTAACAAGTTTGACTATGGTGTTCGTTTACCTATCGTCAATAAAAAAGTGATTGATGTTGGTGAGCCTAAACGTGGTGATGTCATTGTATTTCGTTATCCACCTCAGCCGACTATTAGCTACATTAAACGTGTAATTGGTTTACCGGGTGATCATATTGTTTATGATCATGGGCAATTGATTATTAATGGTCAAAAAATTCCTAAAGTAGCAACTCAGTTTAGTCGTGAAAAAGATGCTTTAGATACACCTACGTCGATTTATCATAAAGAGACGATTGGTGATCATACCTTTACAATGCGTGAGCTTGAAGGCGTAAATGTTGCGCGTCAGGCACCTTTTATCAACTATGTTGATAATGGCAAATATTCGAACCAAGACGGTTTATATTGGGAAGTGACAGTTCCAAAAGGACATTACTTTGCAATGGGTGACAACCGCGATCAAAGTGCTGACAGTCGTTTCTGGGGCTTTGTTCCTGAAGAAAACTTAACAGGCCGAGCTTTCTATGTCTGGATGCATAAAGAACCTGGTTTCCACCTGCCAAGCTTTAACCGAAATGGAAAAATAGATTAAAAACAACCATTAGGAAAACAAAAATGCGTAAGGCACAACAGGGTACTTCGTATTTAGCAATTTTATTTGGGGTGGTCATATTTGCAATTGCGGCGAAAGCCGTACTTGCAGTTTGGCCAGCATATTGGGATGATCGTGTGATTAATAATCAGATTACTGAGCTTATGCAACAAAGCTCAGCTGATACCACACCCCAAAAGTTTATGACACAAATGGATCAACGATTGGAAATGAACAATATTCGTGATCTCCATTTTAAAGAGATTGCTGAAGTGTTTAACCAATCGGGTCTAATTGTCAAAAAGAAATATGAAGTAAGAAAACCATTCTTACTAAATATTGATTTAGTTTTAACATTTGAGAAGAGTTTTGACAAAACATCAGTTCAAACTAAGTGATCCTCGCTTACTCAGTCGGATCGGTTATCAATTTAAGCAGCCCGAATTGCTACAGTTAGCTTTGACTCATCGTTCGGTGAGTCATAGGTATAACTATGAACGTTTGGAGTTTTTAGGCGATTCGTTGTTGGGGATGATCATCGCCAATTATTTATATCATGCCTACCCACATGAAAATGAGGGGCGTTTAACGCGTATGCGTGCGACTCTGGTTCGCCAAGAAGCTTTAGGTAAAATTGCAACCGATTTGCAACTTAGTCGGTGTTTAATATTAAGCACGGGCGAATTGAAATCTGGTGGTCATCATCGTGAGTCAATATTGGCAGATACTGTAGAAGCGATTATTGGCGCAATATATCTTGATTGTAGTGACCTGAACCTACTCAACGATATTGTGTTAAAATGGTATGTACCTTATTTAGATCATATTGAGCCAACAGATCAACTCAAGGATCCAAAATCACGTTTACAAGAGTATCTACAAGCACGTAAAAAACCTCTCCCTGTTTACGAGGTTGTAGATATTCAGGGTGATGCACCTCATCAGCACTTTAAGGTCGAATGTTTAGTAGATGGTTTACCAAAGATTTATGGTGAGGGGTCAAGTCGTCGTTTTGCCGAGCAGGCAGCAGCGGCGGAAATTTTAAAGTTATTGGAGCAATAACCTGCATGTCGATGCATTCTGATCAAATCAATCCAGATTCAAATGAAAACCAAGATCCAAACAATCTGATTGATCAATTTTTTAGTTCCAAAGGCGTTACAATTCCTTCGGATTTTAAGAGCGGATTTGTGGCGATTGTGGGACGTCCAAATGTGGGTAAATCTACCCTCATGAACCATTTATTGGGTCAAAAACTCTCGATTACTTCGCGTAAACCTCAAACGACACGCCATAAAATTATTGGTATTGATTCACGTGAAAAAATGCAAGCGGTCTATGTAGATACACCGGGGATGCATAAGAAAGAAGTACGTGCAATCAATAAAATGATGAACCGTGCTGCGCATTCTGCACTACGTGACGTTAACTTAGTTTTATTTGTTATCGATGCTTATAAGTGGACTCAAAATGACGATTTAGTTCTTGAGAAACTCAAGAATGCTGAAATGCCAGTTATTTTGGTGATTAACAAAGCTGATACTTTTGAAGATAAAAGAGAGATTCTTCCTCTAATTCAAGAGCGTACTAAGCTTATGAATTTTGCTGAGATTGTTCCTGTTTCTGCTCTACGTGGAGCTAACTTGGAACATTTAAGTGAAACGATTGAAAAATATCTTCCTTATCAGCCACCACTGTATTCATTTGATCAAATTACGGACCGTTCTGAGCGCTTCTTGGCAAGTGAGATCATCCGTGAAAAAATCATGCGTCAGTTGGGCGAAGAGCTTCCATACGATTTAACAGTGCAAATTGAATCTTTCAAAACGGAAGAAGAAACTGTTAATGAGAAAACGGGACGATTAAAACCAGCTTGTACTTATATCGATGCAACTATTTTTGTGGATCGTGCTGGTCAAAAAGCAATCGTAATTGGTGAGAAAGGTGCCAAGCTTAAAACGATTGGTATGGATGCCCGTAAAGATATGGAAAAAATGTTCGAACAAAAGATCATGCTTACCTTATGGGTTAAGGTTAAAGGCGGTTGGTCTGATGATGAGCGTGCTTTAAAAAGTTTAGGATATAGTGATATCTAAGAAGCAGGGAATACTGGTATGAAAGCAATTACATCAATATTAGCTATTGTTGGATGTGCATTGATGTTGCAAGGTTGTGTGTACAAGCTTGTAACCGTACCAGTAGGTATTGCTTATAAAACAACTAAAGGTGTAGTGAAGGGTACAGCTGCTGTTGTAGGAGCTGTAATTCCTGATGGTGATGACGACGATAAGAAAGAAAAAGAATCTAAGGAATAGTTTCTTTTTATGATGCGCAATGAAATCCTGCATGGATATATGATTCATCATCGTAAATATCGTGAAAAAAGCCATATTGTGCATCTCTTCACTCAAGAGTATGGGCGAGTCGATGGTATTTTAAGACAAACTCCACCCCCTCAATATCAGCCTATCCGCTTACAAGCTACGGGTAAAAGTGAACTGAAAAATTTTACAAAGCTGGAAATATTAAATCAGCCAGTTTTCTTTTTTGGTGATGCTTTTTTCGCTGGTTTTTATTTAAATGAAATTGTTTTAAGACTTTGCCCTTTAGAAGAAGCAATGCCGCAAACATTTGAACAATATCAATTAACACTACTTCAACTACAAGAATTGTCTTCGCACGAAAACCCAGATCTCTTTCTTAGACAGATATTAAGACAGTTTGAACATGCCTTGCTTCCTGAGTTAGGTTACGCGATTGATTTTTCAGTTGATAGCTCCCAAAAAGAAATTTTGCCACATCAATTTTATCAATTTCAAGTGACTGAAGGCTTTGCTCCAGTCATTCAGGCAGGCCGTTCATCTCTGTCTGGAAAAGCAATTTTATCTATGTTGGACTATGAGCAAGGTCAGGATTTTTCTCACGAACAATTGCAATTATTAGGTAAACTATACCGTCAAATGATTACATCGCTTTTAGGAGATCGTCCCCTAAAAAGTCGACAATTGTGGATTCAAAACACTCAAACTCAATCGTAATTAGGATTTATTTATGGCTGCATTGCTTGGTGTAAACATAGACCATGTTGCTACTTTAAGACAGGCGCGCGGTACTACTTACCCAGATCCTGTAGAAGCTGCTCTCATTTGTGAACAAGCTGGCGCAGAGGGTATTACTTTGCATTTGCGTGAAGACCGTCGCCATATTCAAGATGATGACGTGCGTCGTATGCGTCCATTGTTAAAAACGCGTATGAATCTAGAGTTGGCTGTTACTGATGAAATGGTCGAGTTTGCAAAAGAAATTCAGCCACAGCATGTGTGCTTCGTTCCTGAAAAACGCCAAGAAGTGACAACGGAAGGTGGTTTGGATGTCGTAGCTAATTTTGAAAAAGTTAAGGCTGCAACTCAAGCTTTAGCTGCATTGGGTTGTGATGTATCTTTATTTATTGATGCAGATTTTGCTCAAATTGATGCGGCAATTGCATGTGGAGCACCTACGATTGAGTTACATACAGGTGCGTATGCAGATGCGGAAACAGAGCAAGACCAACAAGAAGAACTAGCACGTATCGTAAAAGGTGTCGAATACGCGGCAGCAAAAGGTTTAGTTGTAAATGCGGGTCATGGTCTCAATCTAAAAAATATTGCTCCAATTGCAGCGATTCCACAAATTCATGAGTTAAATATTGGTCACTCAATTATTGCTGAGAGTGTTTTTGTAGGTCTGGTACAGGCTGTTAAAGATATGAAAACAGCAATTCAGGCAGCAGGATAATTAGTAATGTCGAGTATCAATTATGATGAGTTAATGCAGCCTGTATTAGACTTCTTGGGGTGTCAAACCCCAAATGAATGGTTGGATGAGGCAATCAATAATTTAGATATCTTGATGCAAGATCATGCTAATTGTGAAAAGAAAGCTGCTAGTACAGCAATGAACTTAATGTTCCGCTATAGCTTCTTTCCTGACTTACAAGTAAAACTTGCTCAACTTGTACGAGAAGAAATGCTTCACTACGAACAAGTGCTTGAGCTTATGGCTAAGCGTGGTCAAGAGTGGACTGGTTTAAGTGCCGGACGTTATGCTGGTGGTCTACGTAAAGAGATTCGTACCTATGAACCTGAAGCTTTAATTGACGTACTTGTGGTAGGTGCTTTTGTTGAAGCGCGTTCATGCGAACGCTTTCATGCACTGGCTCCACGTGTAGATGATGAGTTAGGACGCTATTATCGTTATCTGCTTAAATCAGAATCACGTCATTTCGAAGACTATTTAGCTCTCGCACTCGATGTGGCCAAAACAGCAAAAATGAAAAATCCTAAAGAGGATATTCAGCAGCGTATTGAACATATTCGTGAGGTTGAAAAAAATCTGATATTAACATCAGATGATACTTTCCGTTTTCACAGTGGTGTTCCTGCGTAGTTTTTGACGGCTTTTGTTAAAAAAGTTTACCTTCCAAGGTAAACTTTTTTATTGGGTATAATTTATCTAGTAGGATCAAATAACTCTGCTTTTAGTTATTTAATGCATATAATTATTTAATAAATATATTTTTTATAGATTTTAATTTCTCTTAAAATTTTTAAAAAAACTTTTATTTTTTTAGCCTAATAATAAATATTGTGTAAATATAAAGGCTGATATGTTCATCATGAGTTCAACTAAAATAGTTGATTATTTCCAAGGATATAAGAATGTTAGCATTAGTTACAGGCGCATCGGCAGGTTTTGGTTATAGTATTTCAAAAAAGCTGATCGAGTTAGGCTATAACGTTATTGGATGTGGAAGACGGGCAGAAAAACTAGAAGAACTAAAACAACAACTGGGTGAAAAATTCTATCCATTAGTATTTGATATGACGGATACAGCAGAAAATATAAATAAGATATTTAAAGAGTTACCCAATGAATTTCAAATTGATCAAATTGACTTGCTTGTAAATAATGCAGGTTTGGCATTGGGTTTAGAGTCGGCAGATAAAGCAGAATTAGATGATTGGTACACGATGATTGATACCAATGTTAAAGGCCTTGTGACAGTTACCCGATTAATTTTACCAAGTATGGTAAACAAGAAATCTGGCTTAATTATTAATATGGGTTCAATTGCAGGTACATACCCATATCCGGGTGGTAATGTTTACGGTGCAACAAAGGCTTTTGTAGAGCAGTTTAGTCTAAATCTTCGTGCGGATTTGGCTGGTACAGGTGTGCGCGTGACTAACGTTGAACCAGGGCTGTGTGGGGGGACTGAATTTTCACTTGTACGTTTTAAAGGGGATCAAGATAAAGTGAGTAGTCTCTATGATAAGAAAAACCCAATTTTGCCTGAAGACATTGCAAATACGGTAGCTTGGATTGCATCTCAACCACCACATATCAATATTAACCGTATAGAAATGATGCCAACAACGCAGTCTTTTAATCCTTTAAAAGTGGTTGAAGTAGAAGAATGATTTAAGAAGAAAATATGTTGTTTAGAGTTAAGTTGTATCGTTAAACCTAACACATGCTCTAAGAAAAAATTAAATCCTCTATCAATAGATAGGGGATTTTTTGTAGTTATTGATAAATTTATGGCAAAAAAAAGCCCACTTTAATGCTGCGGGCTTTTTCGTATTTGGCTCTCCCACCTGGGCTCGAACCAGGGACCTGCGGATTAACAGTCCGTCGCTCTACCGACTGAGCTATGGGAGAATCTGCATGCGATTATAAGGAGATTTTGACAAGGGTCAAGTGAAAATCGTCATGTTTCCTTCATTTTTGTGTTGTATGCTTTTTATTTGATCAGGTTGGGTGGCAAACTCATAAATTACTTGCACTTTAAAAACTGAATTGCTAGATTCAAAAAAGAACAAGCGTTTGGAGAAATCCAAACAGTGTGGATTTAAACCAACTTGCCAGCACTAAAATGGCTAAATCGGAGATAAGTATGAAAACACTTACTATTGCCTCTATTTTTTCTAATTTTGATTTTTATCAACGTAATTATCTTAATATATTAAATCAACCTGAATCCTATTACACATGTGTAGAAGATGCGTGGATTGATGCTTTTCCATTTAAAAAGCAGAGATTGTACTTAGGTGATTTGCTACAACTCTGGTTTAGTTCAAAGTGGAATGTGCGTACTTCATTTAAAGTCTTAAAGTGTTCCAAATTGCTAGATCAATCGCAACCTCTTTATATTTTCCAGCTCGATGGCGAATTATTATTAGGTAAAAATAAAGTTTTGGCTTGGTCTACTCAGCATCGTGAGGTGGTCGAACTTCAACTTAAAAATATTTGGGCGCCATATGCGATTGCTCAAACTTGTGAACGTCCAATTATTCCTTACGTCATAAAAAAGGCAGCCGTTTAAAGCTGCCTTTATTCTTTATGGGCGAATAATCATGCAGGTTGCTGTCGCATAAGCATAAAGTTTACCTTCTTCATCGATAATTTTACCTTCGGAAATACCCAAGTTTTTACTTAAATTAATAACTTTACCTGTGGCAATTAAAGCCTGATTTTGGGGAATAGGGCGGCACATTTTTACATTAAGGTCGATGGTGCCATAACCCACACCTGCGGGTAACATCGTATGAACAGCGCAGCCTGTTACCGAGTCTAGGACTGTTGCAGCAAAGCCACCATGTACACCACCTAATGGATTTAAATGGTTGTGATCTGCTTGTGCTTTGAAAGTCACAGATCCTTCAGAAATTTCAGTAGGTTGCATTGGAATCGTTTTGCTTATACTGGCAGGTGGAATATGACCTTCAATCATGGCTTGTAAAAATTCGAGGCCTGTCATTTCCATAGGATTTTTCATTTTTGAGTCCTTCAGCAATTAAAGTTCTAAAATGGAACTTGATGTTAAATTAGGCGTTAAAATGCATATTGTCAAGTTAGCAAGTACAAGAAATATGGCTATTTTATAGTTTATAAACTTGTAAAATGTGGTTGAGTAGAATATTTTATAACCCTAAAAATATAAACTTCTTGTGGAAAATAATAATGAACGGTCAGTGTTTATGCGGTGAAACAATTTTTGAAGTTGAATTAAAAAATCATGATGTACATGCTTGCCATTGTTCGATGTGTCGTAGACAAACTAGTGGTGTCATTATGACAGTTGACGTGGTCAAAGGTAGCTTAAAGTTTATTCAGCAAAAGCATCTTAGCGTATTTAACTCTTCTGAATGGGGCGAAAGAGGCTTTTGTAATACTTGTGGAACAACAATTTTTTGGAGAACGAAAGATCAAAGCTACTGTAATATCAATGTATTTTCTTTAAATGAGCCAATAGAAGACTTGAATTTGGATATGGAAATTTTTATTGATTCAAAACCCGATTTTTATACTTTCCAAAATCAAACAAAAAAACTAACTGAGGCTGAGGTAGTCGCCTTGTTTAACCCAGAATAATTTTAATTATAAAAAAAGGCCTCAATTTTGAGGCCTTTTTTAATTTTACAAATTATTTAGCAGCTTTTTCTGCTTCAATTGAAGCGATCGCAGCGTCAACACCTTCAATCGATTCAGCAGCTTTTTTGATACGTGCTAACGCATCTACAAGTACTTCATCAGCTGTTGCATATGAAATACGCATGAAGCCGCCTAAACCAAATGCGTCACCAGGAACAACTGCTACGCCAGTTTCTTCAAGTAACCATTCAGAGAATTCTGTGCAAGACTTTAAGCCTTTTGCACGAATAAGAGGGCGAATGTTTGCATAAGCATAGAATGCACCATCAGCAGGTAAGCAAGAGATACCTTTGATGTCGTTTAAGCCGTTTACAACTAAGTCATGACGGCGTTTGAACGCTTCAATCATTGGTTCTAAAACATCTTGTGGACCATTCAATGCAGCTTCAGCAGCAACTTGTGAAATTGAAGTTGGGTTAGAAGTTGATTGAGACTGGATTTTTTTCATTGCACCAATGATTTTTGCTGGGCCGGCTGCATAGCCAATACGCCAACCAGTCATTGCATATGCCTTAGAAACACCATTTAAAACAATTGTGCGGTCATATAAATCTGGAGCAACAGTTGCAATGTTGTAGAACTCATCTTCCCAACGAATTGGTTCATACATGTCATCAGAAGCAACAAATACTTGTGGATGACGACGTAAAACTTCAGCTAAAGCTTCTAATTCAGCTTTACTATAAATCATACCTGTTGGGTTAGATGGGCTGTTTAATACCACTAAACGAGTGTTTGGTGTAATCGCAGCTTCTAATTGTTCAGGAGTGATTTTGAAGCGTTGGTCTTCACCACATTTCACAATAACTGGTGTACCTTCAGCAATAATCACCATATCTGGATAGCTTACCCAGAACGGTGCAGGAATGATCACTTCATCACCTTTATTTAATAATGCAAGTGCTAAGTTAAAGAAGCTTTGCTTACCACCACATGAAACTAAAATCTGGTTCGCTTGATAATCAAGATTATTATCACGCTTCAATTTAGCAATAATTGCTTTTTTTAACCCAGGAGTACCATCTACAGCCGTATATTTGGTGAAACCATTATTAATTGCTTCAATTGCAGCATCTTTAATGTGTTGAGGGGTATCAAAATCTGGCTCGCCAGCACCTAAACCAATCACATTCTTGCCAGCAGCTTTAAGCTCAGCAGCTTTGTTAGTTACAGCAAGTGTAGGGGACGGTTTGATAGCATTGACACGATCAGAAAGACGTACGTCCACGGCAATATTCCTCTTATGGGATTAAAAATAAAAAGCATACTATCTTATCGCAAAAATTAGGTAATTTGCGGATGCAGGTATTTTTAGATGTAAAAAAGTTTAATTTAAGAAAGATCTTGTTGCGCTTTTATTCAATTAAAGCTTTTTTGGAAAGAAAGGAGAAAAATACTTTATAATAGGCGGCAATCGAAATTTCGAGACTGAATTATGACTGAGCAACAGCCAAAACAGAAAAAGGCTTTGGTGAAATTGCCATTCCCAATGCCGAATGAAAGTAATCAAGCGGATGATGCTGTACACAACCAAGTGCGTCCGAAGCCAGAGCAATATGCTGATAGAACTTGGATGCCTCCTCGTGGTACTCGTCGCTCAATGGGTAAACGCTAATTTAAATAAAAAACAGGCAATATGCCTGTTTTTTATTGCTGTAATATTTCTTGATAATAGATTTTTTTCTTTTGATACATATGGTGATCTGCGCGTTTTAGCATATCCTCCACCTGTTCATTGTCTTTTGTTGTTGCATGCCCAATAGCAATACTAATTGGGTGACTTGAGTAATATTGATTGTCTATATTGAAAAGTTCCTGAATCGTTTGAAGCATCATTAAAACATTCGCTTCGTCTGCTCCGGGCATTAAAACAACGAACTCATCTCCACCAATTCGAGAAGCGGTATAAGCAGTATTTGTGATTGCCTGATTTAGAATATTACCTACACGGCGTAACAACCCATCGCCAATATCATGACCCAGTTGATCATTGGTTTCTTTTAAACCATTCATATCTAAAAAAATTGATGAAACAGGGCGGATAATACTGCGATTTAAACGATTAAGTTCTTCTGTAAAGAATGCGCGGTTATAGAGTTTAGTCAGTACATCATGTTGCCCTAAATATTCGAGATAATTTTCAGCTTTCTTTCGAGCTGTAATATCTGTGAGTGCAACTTGTACCAGTCCCCATGTCTCTTCATACCCTGGGAATACAGTAAATTGCAGTAGGACATTTCTAATTTGTCCATCTAATGCATAATTAATTGCTTCACGCTTGTGGTGAATATTTCCTTGCCATAGCTCAATCAGTTGCTCTCTGAAGGTTTCTACCATCTCATCGGCAAAAATTTTATGGGTATTTTTTAGCAAAGTGTTTTTATCGGGTGCTTTAAATAAATCGAGGGTCGACTGATTAACATCTAAAATCAAAATATCTTCGATACATTGACGAACAAATTCAGGATGTACATCTAAAAAAGTTCTAAAATCTTCTATACCTAATAATCTAAGCTGATCAATTCTGTTTTTAATACGACTAAAATCTTCGACCCAAAGAGAAGTGGGTGAGTAAATAAACATTGACTCTGCTAAACGTCTATTTTTCTCTTCTTGACGGAGTGCGTTTTTGTAAGGAGTAATATCTTCAGTCGTAATTAAAATACGGCTAAAGGTGGCTTCAGAGCCTGGTAAAATTGCCCCCCGTAGTTGTACATCAATAGGTTTACCAGAGAGCGTGTAATTTATAGTAGTACTTGAGAAGTGGGTTTTGCCATTCCATAACGCTTCGAGTTCATGAATATGGGCTTCAAACATCTCTTTTTTAAAAATAAGATCTAAGTTCGCGCACAATTCTTCTTGGTTTTTTGCTTCAAAAAGTTCTAAAGCTTTTTGATTGACTTTGATCACTTTAATTTTATGGGCACATTCAATAATTAGATTTTTATTTTGGCTTAGAAAATCATATAGGTTTTCAATCCCTTGGCTTTTCCATAAGTCAAATAACTGTTTAACTTCACTGAAATCCTCAATCCACATTGGAATTGGGGTTAGGTCAAAAATTGAAGAATCTAAAGTTTCCATATGTTTCTTTAAGTATTCAGTTTGTCTCAAAGTATAGTGAGAAAAATTAAGATTTGGAAAGATAAACAGATTAAATCTATTAGAATAATTAAAATAAAGAATATTTAATGTAAGTGAAATAACATAATGAGAAAGCAGAGGTTATCTGCTTAACTCATAAAATGACAAAATAAATTAGCGGTTAATTGGGTGTTCAATGTGTTTTTCACCACGCCATAATTTAATAAAGTCTTGCTCATCGAAATCATATAGTTCCATAAGTGCAACAATAACACTTACGAAAATCATCGCGCCTTCTGAATTACCATGAATATTGAAAATCTTACCATTGAGCTTACCCAAAATATCACTTAATTCATGATCACGGCCTCTGCCATAACGGTCACGAGGATACAATTCTTCATTAAGTACGATAAGTGCTACTGCTTTTTCAGCATTCGATAAATCTGTTTTATCTAAAGCTTCTTCAAAAGACTCGCTACCATGATTAAAGTAAAAGATGACTTCATCATTAATGAAACTTTGAACCATTTTTTGATTAAGTGTCGGGAACTGTGAAACAGCGTTTTCTTCGACATATGGTTTAAATGATTCAGGGAAAATTACATTGTGATATATGCCCTTAAAAAGTGGAGCAATTTCAGAAACTTTATAACCTGCGATTCCACATCCTAAAGCAGTCACAAAGTACTTCATTTTAGGATGATTTTTTGCATAAATTTTAAAGTCTTCAACATAATGCTCGATTTGGGAGAGTGGCATTTGTTGAATATGTTCATTTAGAGTTGGAATTGCAAAGCTTTGTCCAGCCCAACCACGACCTACACCTTCAACTGCACCAAAGTGCTGACTAGCAACTCGCGCAGCTCCACTACCGTGTTGCCCGGCAAGATTGCTTCCAAATACGAAAACTGTATCTTCAGGAAGTTCCGTTACAATGCTTTCATCATGGTATTGGTATGACATATTCTTATCATTAAATAGAGTATAAGCTCATGTTGCAGTTGATTGTGGGAAGGGTCAATACCTGTTTGCATTTTTCTTTTATATTTTTTATAAGACTGTACCCAATGAAGATGAAAGTTATCAATTCATTTTATAAAGAAAGGCTTATAAGAAACTGATATGTTTTTATAGAGTCATAAAGTAAAGGTCTTACTTAAATAACAAAATCACATGAAATTTGATTTCTACCATTTGATTTAGCTCTATAGAGTAGATGATCTGCACGATGCAAAGCCTGTTCAATATCTTGTAAGTTGTTTATAGAAGTGAGTCCATAACTTGCTGTAATTCTAATTTTATTATTCGTAAATACAGTTTGTTCTATCAAAGCTTTAAGCCGTTGTGTCTGGTGTAAAGCATCTATTCCATTTTTAGCCGAGATCAAGCAAATAAATTCTTCACCTCCAAAGCGTGCTACTAAGTCATTAGCCTTTTTATTATTTAATATTATTTCACTAACACCTTTTAAAATTAGATCACCTGTATAATGACCCCATGTATCATTAATTGCTTTGAAATGATCAAGGTCGAAGTATATTAAAAAATAAAAACTATTACCAAAATCTATAACTTTATTTTTTTCAAAAAAACCACGACGATTTAATAAATGAGTAAGCGGATCTTGAAAACGTTCATTATTGAGATGATGAATAACATCTTTGACGGCGCATCCACTAATGACTAGAGCAAATAAAATATTTAAGAGGATGTTGGCTGACATACATAGCAGCCACCATACTGATGAGGTTAAGGTAAATTGACTTTGATCTATAGGCTCTAAAAATATGAAGTTAATTCCAGCTCGAAAAAAAGAATATGAAACACTGATCAAATAAAAAATTAAGATCCATTTATCAAATGATTTAGAGGACGGTAATTTTTTTAGTACATGGGGAATTGTAATAAAACCTACTAAACCCAAAGAAATATTTAAAATAATTAATCGTACCCATATCTGGGGCTGTATATATGAAAAATAGGTCAATATAGGAATCGTACATAAACTAATCGCTAATGCTAATTTGTGCCTAAAAGAAACCTTTAACTTCAGACTAATAGCATAGGCACCGAACCAACTGCCTAATAAATATAAAATTGCTGTGAAAGGAGCTGCTAAAGTAAGTTGTGCATTGTTCATTAAACATTGAGCAAATAATGCAATTGAGGGAATGACATAAGCTAAGCCAATCCATAATAAAAAAAGATCAGCTTTAAAAATTAAGCGGCAGAATGTAAAAGCGAGTCCAATCAAAAACAGGCAACTTGGAACAATTAATATAAAATATTGCATATTGATGGGATTCACAGCAATTTTTTTAAATTTTCATATTTTTGAAAGGCATAGAATAAAATGTATTCATGTGTAAATTCAAGGTTGAGACTTTAAATTATGAAAATATAAAATTTGAAGATATTCACTTATATGTAATCAAAAATCTGATTAAAGTACAGAAAAATGATTGTAAATTTGGCTTATTGACTCCATTAATAGCAAATTACGCATATTTATAAAAGAGAGAGAACTGTGAACGAAAATCAACCTTTCGATTTGGTCACTCATTACCAGCCAGCGGGTGATCAGCCACAGGCAATTGAAAAACTGGTAAATGGCGTCGAAAAAGGTTTTCGTAATCAGTTACTGTTGGGTGTGACTGGTTCCGGTAAGACCTATACCATGGCAAATGTCATTGCCCAAACACAACGGCCAACTATTGTGATGGCGCACAATAAGACCTTGGCAGCGCAGCTCTATGGTGAATTTAAAGCCTTTTTCCCAAATAATGCAGTTGAATACTTCGTAAGTTATTACGACTACTATCAACCAGAAGCTTATGTTCCGTCTTCAGATACGTTTATTGAAAAAGACGCAGCAATTAATGACCATATTGACCAGATGCGTTTATCGGCAACACGTGCTTTGTTAGAGCGTCGTGATGCAATTATTGTTGCTTCTGTATCTGCTATTTATGGTTTGGGTGACCCAAATGCTTATATGCAAATGTTATTGCATGTGGTGCAGGGTGATCGAGTGAGTCGAGACGAAATTATTCGCCGTTTGGTTGAAATGCAGTATACCCGTAATGAGCTTGAATTCTTACGTGGTACCTATCGAATTCGTGGCGAAATTATTGACATTTTCCCAGCTGAATCAGACCAACACGCAATTCGTATTGAGCTTTTTGATGATGAAGTAGACTCAATTCGTTGGTTTGACCCACTCACTGGTAAAATGGTACGCAAAGTACCACGTGTCACGATTTATCCAAAAAGCCATTATGTGACACCAAAAGACAACTTAACACGCGCTATTGATACCATTAAGGATGAACTTCAAGACCAGCTTAAGTTCTTCCGAGAACATGACAAGTTGCTTGAGGCTCAGCGTATAGAGCAGCGCACTCGTTATGATTTGGAAATGATGCAGCAGTTAGGCTATACCAATGGTATTGAAAACTACTCTCGTCATTTATCGGGCCGTCCAGCAGGTGAAGCACCACCAACATTGTTTGATTATGTACCGGACGATGCTTTACTTATTATTGATGAATCGCATGTAACGGTTCCTCAGATTGGCGCAATGTATAAAGGTGACCGTTCACGTAAAGAAAACTTAGTGAATTATGGTTTCCGTTTACCTAGTGCACTTGATAATCGCCCTATGAAATTTGAAGAGTGGGAGCGTATTGTACCAACTACTATTTTTGTCAGTGCAACGCCAGCTAAATACGAATTGGAAAAGTCAGAACAAGTGGTTGAGCAGGTCGTTCGTCCTACAGGTTTGATTGATCCAGAAATTGAAGTTCGCCCAGTACTTACTCAAGTCGATGATGTTCTTTCTGAAATTAATATTCGTAAGAATTTAAATGAACGTGTATTGGTGACCACTTTAACTAAACGTATGGCGGAAGATTTAACGTCTTACTTAAAAGAATATGGCGTTAAGGTTGCTTATTTACACTCAGATATCGATACAGTTGAGCGTGTCAAAATTATTCATGAGTTACGTACAGGTGTATTCGACGTTTTAGTCGGTATTAACTTGCTTCGTGAAGGCTTAGATATGCCGGAAGTTTCTTTAGTTGCCATTTTGGATGCAGATAAAGAGGGCTTTTTACGTTCAGAACGTTCGCTTATTCAGACCATTGGTCGAGCTGCCCGAAATGTGAAAGGTAAAGCAATTTTATATGCGGATAGAATTACCGATTCTATGCAAAAAGCAATTGATGAAACCGAGCGCCGTAGAGCCAAACAAATTGAGTTCAACGAGCTACATGGTATTACACCTCGTAGCGCTGTTCGTCAGGTGATCAAAGAAATTGATGCAGGTGAAGTACTTTCAGATGATCAAATTGATGAGAATGTATTAGAGCAGGCAAAAGCACTGAGTGCTGACGATCGACATATTCTTTCTGATCCTAAATTATTTAGTAAGCATATTACTAAGCTTGAGAAAGAAATGTTAAAGGCATCTAAAGACTTACAATTCGAGCAAGCTGCTCGCATTCGTGATGAGATTGTTCGTTTAAAAGCGCAAATGTTGCAATAAATGGATACATAACACTACATGATTTGTTTAAAAAACAAGCTACTGTGGATGTTTAAGTTATTTTTGTATTCACAACTAAAAGTTGAGGGCAACAATGGCATTTCGAAAAAATGTTCCGCAAGCCAGTTGGCGCTTGGCAAAAATTGCATTGGGCGGGATTGTTCTGACTGGCTTAGCCGTTGGAACATATGCCTACGCCCAGCAAAAACCGTTACCAACTGTCGATAAAGTTGAATTAGACCGTTATTTAGGTGTGTGGTATGAAGTCGCACGTAAACCAGCTTTTTTTCAAAAAAAATGTGCTTACAATGTATCTGCAACATATACCTTAAATGAAAATGGAAATATTGTTGTAGATAACCGTTGTTATGATAATCAAAAACAATTACAGCAATCTGTTGGTGAAGCATTTGTGGTGAATCCACCATATAACACTAAACTAAAGGTTAGTTTTTTACCTGAGGCTGTAAGATGGATACCTGTAATTCGTGGCGATTATTGGATTTTAAAACTTGATGAAGACTATCAGACTGTTTTAGTTGGAGAGCCTTCTCGTAAATATCTTTGGGTATTATCTAGAACGCCACATCCTAAAAAAGAGGTAGTTGATGAATATCTGAATTATGCAAAAACATTAGGATTTGATATTCGAGATATTATTCACTCTGAGCACAAAGAGTAAAAAATTTTGCTTAAGAAAAAACCATGTCTTCACATGGTTTTTTCTTTTGTATAGTGGATAAATCAAGTATTGTATCGCTTCATTTTTATTGAAGTATAAAGAGGTTGGTGATGTTAAAAGGCGTGATTTTCTCTGTCATGGCATCATTAACTTTCGGTGTACTTTATTTCTATACCCAATTACTCGGCCAACTTGATAGCGAGCAGACTTTTGGATGGCGTATTATTGCAACTTTGCCATTTTTAACTATGTTTATGTGGTGGAGTGGTGACTTAAGCCATATTAAAAATATCTATCAGCGTGTTTTGGCAAAACCCACTTTTCTTTTATTGCTCATCACCACCTCTGTGTTGACTTCGGTACAGCTATGGCTCTTTTTATGGGGGCCAATGCATGGGCGTGGTTTACAAGTGTCTTTGGGATATTTCCTTCTACCGCTTGTATTGGTGTTAGCTGGTAGTGTGCTATATGGCGAAAAAATATCAAAATTTCAGTGGGTCGCTATTATTCTGGCCATAGTTGGGGTAGGTCATGAAATTTTTCGCTTAGGAAGTATTGCTTGGGAAACTGCTTTAGTTGCCATTGGTTATTCAGCTTATTTCTTATTACGCAAGAAAATTAAAACTGATAATTTAGGTGGTTTTTGGTGGGATCTTGTGATTATTATGCCCGTAGCGATTTATCTGACCCATACAGGTGTATTGCCATATGCTAAATTTATAGATCAACCAACCCTTGCTTTGGTCATTATGGGGCTAGGGGTGCTTAGTGCTATAGGTTTAGGAAGTTATATATTAGCGAGCCGTTTTTTACCCTTAGTGGTATTTGGGTTGCTCGGATATCTTGAACCTGTATTGCTTGCTTTGGCGTCGTTGGTTTTAGGTGAAAGTATTGGTCGAGAAGAGTGGTTTACTTATATTCCAATCTGGTGTGCTGTTTTTGTACTTGTTTTAGAAGGTGCTTTTCATCTTTATCAACAGCAGCAAAAAGCCAAAAATTTGCAGTTGAATATCGAAAAATATCAAAAAAGATTAAAAAATGATGCTCATCATTAGAGCATCAGAATCCAAAAAGTAAGAAAAAGCAAAAATTTAGCTGCTTTAAACAATAAGATAATAAAAAATAATTATAGGTATTTTATGAATTTATGATGAATTTTAGGAAAATCTAGCTACTAACGTCAGCTTTTGATTCATTCTTGCCAATAATTCCATTACAATTACGGGGTTTTAAAAATCACGCCTAGATATAATTAATTAGAGGACGTATCTGTGAGCAAAGACACTATCATCGCCCTGCATGCTGAACACCAAGGTCGTTGGAAAAACCGTGAAGAAATCGCGGAACGTATGATTGCATTAATCGGTCAATTATACCGTGAAAAAAATATTGTCGTATCTGTTTACGGTCGCTCTTTAATTAACCGTTCTGTTATTCAAATTTTGAAGACTCACCGTCGTACACGTGTTGTAGATGTTGAGCTTTCTGTTGTAAATACATTCCCAATTTTAGAAGCTTTAGCAAAAGTTGAAAACATTGGTTCTGCAGAAGTTGATATCGGTAAACTTGCAGTTGAATATAAAGAAAAAGGCGGTGATGTTGACGCGTTTGTTGCTCAAGCAGTTGAGTCAATTAAAGGTAGCGCAACTTCTGAACAACCAAAAGACGTAGTTCTTTACGGTTTTGGTCGTATTGGTCGTATCTTAGCTCGTTTAATCATTAGCCAATCAGGTTTAGGTCGCGGTTTAAGCCTTAAAGCGATTGTTGTTCGTAAGTCTTCTGACGGTGACTTGGCGAAACGTGCTTCTTTACTTCGTCGTGACTCTATTCACGGTACTTTCGCTGGTACAATCTCTGTTGATGAAGAAAACGAAGCAATCATTGCGAATGGTAACTTCATTAAAGTCATCTATGCATCTAGCCCAAGTGAAGTTGATTACACTGAATACGGTATCGAAAACGCGCTTTTAATCGACAACACTGGTAAGTGGCGTGATGCTGAAGGCTTAAGCCAACACTTGAAATGCCCAGGCGTTGCACGTGTAGTATTAACTGCACCAAGTAAAGGCGAAATGAAAAACGTTGTATTTGGTGTGAATAACACTGACATCTTAGATGAAGATAAAATCATCTCTGCTGCAAGTTGTACAACAAATGCAATCACTCCAATTCTTAAAGTATTGGATGACAAATATAAAGTTCTTAATGGTCACGTTGAAACAGTTCACTCATTTACAAATGACCAGAACTTAATTGATAACTACCACAAAGCTGATCGTCGTGGTCGTGCCGCTACATTGAACATGGTTATTACTGAAACTGGTGCTGCTAAAGCTGTTGCTAAAGCATTACCTGCATTAAAAGGTAAGTTAACTGGTAACTCTGTACGTGTTCCAACGCCAAACGTATCTCTTGCTATTTTAAACTTAACACTTGATAAAGAAGTTGATCGTGAAGAAGTGAACGAATACATTCGTCAAATCTCGATTAACTCTAGCCTTCAAGGTCAAATCGGTTATACCAACTCTACAGAAGTGGTATCAAGCGACTTTATCGGTTCTCGTACAGCTGGTGTATATGATGCTCAAGCAACGATTACTTCTGGTAACCGCTTAACTGCATATGTTTGGTACGATAACGAAGTAGGTTATAGCTGCCAAGTATTACGTATTGCTGAACAAATGTGTGGCGTAAGCTATACAAAAATTCCTGCAGAAACTAACGCTTAATTCTATTTAACGTTAGATAAAATATTGTGACAAAAAGACCCAGTTTAGACTGGGTTTTTTTACAACCGTACAAAATATATGCTGATTATTTTTTAAAAATCAATGAGAATAGGATTTAAGGAACAAAAAGAAATAGTAAAAGGGATTGGAATTGCAGCAGTTTAAAAGATTATTAATCGTCTTCTTTTTCATCATCATCGCGAATATATGTGGTGTACTCATCGCCATTTGGGTTTTCAAGCATTTTAATATTTATATCCCGCTGAAAAACCAAGCTGTAGCGATTGATTTACAAGAACCTTTGCAGGTACAGGTTAAAGTCAAAGATGCCTTAAATGTAGATGTAAAGGGTAGAGTAAATGCGAATATTCCTATTAATGAAAAGTTAACCATCCCTCTCACACAGACGTTAACCCCACGGGTCTATTTCGATAATATGGTGCCAATTAGCACTGTTATTCCAGTTAAAGAAACATTAAAAGTTGATCAAAGCCTCCCAATAGATACTAAAGTTCAAGTCAGAGTATTAGGTAAGGATATCACTTTGCCATTAAAAGGTAATATTCCATTAAAGCTTGATGTTCCTATTGATATTCAAGTACCACTCGATCAAAAAGTTCATTTGAAGTTTGATGCTCCAGTTAAAACAGTTTTAAAAGAAGATCTTCATATTCCTCTAAATGCTCAATTAAAGACCAATATTCCGATTCAAGGTAGTTTGAATGTACCTGTAAAAACTGCTTTAAATGCTTCAGTAGATGTGAAAAATACTTTGCCAGTTAAAATTGAGCATGGTGAGTTAAAAATACCTTTATCAAGTATGAGCCTTAATCGGGTTAAAGCCGATAATGCTACATCTTTACCTGATCAGAACCAGAATAAGTAGGAAGGTGACTTATGCTTGGTTCAATAAAAAGTATGCTGATCAGTTTTTTTCTGATTATGGTACTCACGGCAATTTTATTTTGGCTTTATTTAAATATACAAGCTTCAGTTGTAGTGTCTGCACATGAGTCGGATATTCGTTTACCAGAGTCATTAGAGACGAAAATTCATGTTGGTAATAATTTACAGGTACAGTCTATAGGTAAACTAGATACCTCAATTAATATTGATCGTCAGATTTCGGTACCGTTAAAGGGAAGGTATTTGGCTGATTTGCAGTTTGAAGTCGAGACGCCAATTACAGTAAGTGTTGATTATGCGACAACTCTGAAAGTTGATCAGGTTATGCCTTTGGAAACAACTACCGATTTAATTTACCAAAATAAGTTATTACCTAGATTTCCATTAAAATTAAATATTCCTATCAATCTTGATATTCCATTTCAGTTAAAACGTAGTTATACCATTCCCGTTAAAATTGCTTTTAATGGTCCAGTTTATTTTGAGTTCGATGAGTCGGTAAATTTACCAGTTAAACATCAGTTTAATCCAAGTTTGAAAATTAATGATGCAATGGAAATGGGCAATATCTCAAGCTTTAATGCCATTATGTATAACTCTGTACAGCACACAAAAGCGAATTTAGATATGAAGATGGATTTGCCTTTACGCAATGTTCATCCATAAGGGATCAATGCATAAAAAGCGACTCTGATCAGCTTTAAACTTTTATCAATATCAAAAGATATAGAATAAGACCTAGGAAAGTTGAATTCTCTCGATTTTCTATTCGAGAATTTTATGAAAATATGGCAGAATAGGCGGTTTTAGAGTTTTTAGAGGATTGGCAAATGCGCTTTGTTGATGAAGCAGTCATTACCGTAGAGGCTGGCGACGGTGGCAATGGCGTAGCCAGTTTTCGCCGTGAAAAATTTGTACCATTTGGTGGCCCAGATGGTGGTGATGGCGGACGTGGTGGAAGTATCTATATTCAAGCTGATGATGATACAAGTACCTTAGTCGATTACCGTTACACCCGTAAATTCCGCGCTGAGCGTGGTAAAAACGGTGCAGGTGCTAACTGTACTGGGCGTGGTGGTGAAGATGTGGTTTTAAAAGTACCTGTAGGTACAACAATTGTTGATACAGATTCTGGCGATATTATTGGCGACTTGGTTGAAGACGGCCAAAGAATTCTGGTTGCAGGTGGTGGTGAAGGTGGTTTAGGTAATACTCACTTCAAATCATCAACTAACCGTGCTCCACGTAAATGTACGACTGGTATAAAAGGTGAATTTCGTGAAATTCGTCTTGAGTTGAAAGTATTGGCGGATGTTGGCTTATTAGGTATGCCAAACGCTGGTAAATCTACTTTCATTCGTGCTGTAAGTGCTGCAAAACCGAAAGTAGCGGACTATCCATTTACCACTATGGTTCCAAACTTAGGTGTTGTAGATGCTGATCGTCATCGTTCATTTGTAATGGCCGATATTCCAGGGCTTATTGAAGGTGCGGCAGAAGGTGCAGGTCTAGGAATTCGTTTCCTTAAACACTTGGCACGTACTCGTATTCTTCTACACATTATTGATGTGCAACCAATTGATGGTTCAGATCCAGCGCATAATGCAAAAGCAATTATGAATGAGTTGGCTAAGTTTTCTCCTACTTTAGCCAAACTACCAGTTGTTTTAGTACTCAATAAATTGGATCAAATTGCTGAAGAAAGTCGTGAAGAGTGGTGTCAGCACATTCTAGACGAGTTGAAATGGACTGGTCCTGTCTTTAAGACCTCAGGCTTATTAAGCGAAGGAACAAAAGACGTTGTGTATTACTTGATGGATCAGATTGAACAACAACGCGAACGCGAAGTTGAAGATCCTGAATACGCAGCAGAAGTAAGAGCTTTCCGTGAACAACTAGAAGTTGAAACACGTGAACAAACCATTGCGGCAAAAGAAGCATATCGTGCGATGCGTCGAGCACAACGTCTCGAAAGTATGATGGACGATGATGATGATTTTGACGATGATGAAGACGACAATGATGTAGAAAGCATCTACGTTCGTGACTAAAAAATCGAGGAAAACATGATAGAAGTGGTCGATGGGCAACGTAAGCTCAGTGAGTGTAAACGAATCGTTGTTAAAATCGGATCATCTTTACTCACAGCAAATGGGCAGGGGCTAGATCTGGAAGCTATTTCGCATTGGGCGAAACAGATTGCAGATTTACACAATGCTGGACACGAAATTATTTTAGTGTCTTCAGGAGCTGTAGCAGAAGGTATGGTTCGTATGAAGCTTGCGAGTCGACCCACCGATCTACCCAGTTTACAAGCATGTGCCGCAATTGGGCAGATGGGCCTAATTCATACGTGGTCTAGCGTGCTTGAAAATCATAGTATTCGAACAGCGCAAGTGTTACTAACACATGATGATTTGGCAGATCGCCGTCGTTATTTGAACTCATGCGATGCGTTGCAGAACTTGATTGACTGGCGTGTTATTCCCGTTATCAATGAAAACGACACAGTCTCTACTGACGAGATTCGTTTTGGTGATAACGATACCTTAGCAGCAATGGTTGCTGGTCAAGTACATGCTGATTTACTGATCATTTTAACAGATCAGCAAGGCATGTTTGACTCAGACCCACGCCATAACCCTGATGCAAAGTTGTTATCAACTGTGCGTGCCATGGACGATGTCTTATTTGAAATGGCTGGTGGTGGTGGACTTCTTGGACGAGGTGGCATGGTCACTAAAGTTCGTGCTGCGCGTTTAGCTGCCAAGTCAGGCTGTCCAACACTGATTGCTAGTGGTGAAAGTGACAATGTATTGTCACGAGTAATGGCTGGCGAAATGTTAGGTACGTTATTCACGACTGATAAAGACCGTATGACAGCGCATCAACAGTGGCTTGCTGCGCATTTGCAAACAGCAGGTCGTCTGGTGATTGATGATGGTGCGGTTGAAGCGATTAAATTGAAACACCGTAGTTTACTCCCTGTTGGGGTCAAAACTGTTGAAGGTCACTTTGATCGTGGCGATGTGGTTGAATGCGTTGATAAGCAAGGCAAACGTATTGCGGTTGGACGAGTAAACTTTAGTTCTCGTTCAGCTGAAATTATTAAAGGCTTAGCCTCGGATAAGGTTTATCAAGTACTTGGTGAAGCTCGTTCGCTGGAAATGATTCATCGCGATCATATGGCAATTTATTAAGTTGTGATCAATAAAAAGCTCGCTTTATGCGAGCTTTTTTTGTGGTGTTAATGATGGCAAGATTCGATCTTCACCAACCATAAAAGGGTGGGTGGCAAGACTCAGCATGTCTAAATCTTCTGAAGTATTCCCATAAGCATAAATTTGATAATAATCCTTCAAAGAATATTGTTCATGTATTCTTAACTTCTTTTGTTCATTACTACAATCTGGTGTTGAATAGTAGCCCGTCATCATGCCATTTTTAATTTGAGTTTCGGTACAAATTAATTCGATATCGAGTAATTTGCAAAGTGGAGCAAGATAGATATCAATTGAAGCTGAAACCAATACTACTTGATCACCAAGTAACTGATGTTGTTGTAGCTGTGCGAAGATTTCAGGTGAAAGCGTCGATACAAGCTCTTGCGCATATTCTTCGCCTAACCTTTGCAGTTCAATGACTGGAGTATTGCTAAACATACTGCGAAAAAGTTTAGCTCGCATCGCATGAGCTGGATAAAAGTTAAGATAGTAGGCTTGAATCCATGGCAGGATTTTCAAGCCTTGCTTCACAATGTGGCGCTTAGATAATGCATAAAAGATGAACCCTGTAAAACTGTCTTTAGTGCACAAGGTTCCATCAAAATCGAACAGGGCGAGGTTTTTTATTATCTTATTCGTTTCGCTCGTTGCATACATGATTCATATCGTCCGTTTACGCGGGTTGCATACCAGTTAGTATTATAGTCACGACTTAATTTAGGCCCAGAAATGACCACTTGAGGCATCATTGCATAGATAGGTTCTTTGCCAGTTTTAGCCTTATAGAGTTTAGTTAAGGCAATATAAGTTTGTGTACTCTCAAACTTTTTCTCTTTTTCTAACTTTAGGTCATCGCGCAGTTGCCTTGGAGTAATTAAAACATTATTTGTATTAAATACATTCATTAATTCTTTTTCAGACTGACTCTGTACTGCGAGTGGGCTACCAGATTTATCATAAAGTAGTAAATCACCATCTAAAGTAAGTTTAGCCTCAGTGAGATCATCCAACATACTTTGAAAAGCAGCATTACGGCTAGAGTACATGCCAGAGTTATAATCGGCAAAACGGTAAATCGCCTTATCATAGTCTGCTGGATATACCATCAAGCGATGAATGCCATAATATAAACCACCATATTGCGTATAAAGATCATTTCTAAGATCATTAATATTCATACTAGTGCGCTTATGAGCTTTGGCATAATTAATATGAACTTGCATTGAACCCAATGTAGTGATTGGATTCATTTTCTCGCCAATATCTTGTCCAACCAGTTTGGCTGCACCCGTTAAAGCACTAACATGATAATGTTGAGTCATAAAATCAAAAATTTGACGATAAAGTAAGTCGAGATCTTTTTCAGTTTTGACTTTACGCATCTGACTCATGTAGTTGTTATCAGGAGAGGGCTGGGTTTTTAATACTTCTTCGAAGTAGCCTGCGACAGTACCACCAACTTTCTCACCAAGTTTGTCTTCAAACTTTTCATTTAAACGGGTACTGACTTCATCGACCGCTTTTTTACCAAGACCGGGTACTACTGGATTGGCAACAAAGTTAGATTCCTGATCTACAATCGCGACAATACTACAAACATTTTGCTTGGTTTTAGGAATTTTTAAGTCCTGCATAATATCGTCGATATCTTTGGCCCACGACTCACGATCATGCACGCGCGATGGGATTAATTTTTTAATTTGCTGGCTTTCTAAATCGGGCTCATCATTTTTTGACCACCAGGCTTTATCTCCACAAGCAGCTAAACTCATGCATACGGTGACTAAACCGAATGATTTTAATAAAAAACGGGAAGACAACGGTTTGTTCATGGCGAGGAAAGCACCTGCAAAAAAGATGAGCTGATCAAGCGGATGAAGTATACTATGTTGATCATGAATTGTATGAATATATATGTATATTGGTCCCTATCAACTGTCAAATAATTTAATTGTTGCTCCTATGGCTGGTGTAACTGACCGTCCATTTAGAACACTGTGCAAGTATTTTGGTGCGGGTCATGCGGTGAGTGAAATGATGACTGCCGACAAAACTTTGCGAATGACTAAAAAAAGTCTTTATCGTGCGAATTTTGATGGAGAGTTGGCTCCTATCTCTGCGCAAATCGCGGGTTCTGACCCAGAACAGTTAGCTGAGGCTGCTCGTTATCAAGTTGCAAATGGGGCACAAATTGTTGATATCAATATGGGATGTCCTGCAAAAAAAGTATGTAATAAATTAGCAGGTTCAGCATTATTACAAGATGAGGACTTGGTAGCTCGAATACTAGATGCTGTTGTTGAAGCTGTTGATGTTCCTGTGACTTTAAAAACCCGTTTGGGATTTTTAAATGGGCAAGAAAATATTTTACGCGTGGCTAAACGTGCTGAAGAGGCGGGGATTGCCGCGTTAGCATTGCATGGCCGTACACGTGAAGACATGTATTTAAATACAGCACGTTATGAATTAATCAAACATGTTAAAGAATTAATCAATATTCCTGTTATTGCCAATGGTGATATTGATAGTCCTGAGAAAGCAAAATATGTACTGGACTATACTGGCGCCGATGCAATTATGATTGGACGTGCCGCACAAGGTCGTCCATGGATTTTCCGTGAAATTGCTCATTATTTAAAAACTGGTGAGCATTTGGCTGCTCCAAATATTGAAGAAGTCAAAGATGTACTTTTAGGACATTTGTCTGAGTTATATCAATTTTATGGTGAATATTCAGGATGTCGTATTGCTCGTAAGCATATTGCTTGGTACACCAAAGGCTTACGTTCAAGTAACGAGTTCCGTCAAAATATGTATAAAGTTGAAACTACTGCCGAACAAGCATTAGTGGTCGAGAGCTATTTTAATCAATTACTTGCAGAAGGTAATTTGATGAGTGATGTTCAGGTTGAACAAGTTAATTTATTAGCTACTCACTAAAATAAAGCAACCAGTACACGACTGGTTGCTTAAAATCTTCATTTATTCATTATCTAACATTTCAACAACCAGTTGATTGATCAGATCAGAAGCACCTAATTCGCGTATTTGTGCAACATTACTTCCTGCCCAAAATGCACCAAAACCATAGTCATGGTGTTTGCTCGCAAGAGCATTGAGTTGTTTTGCTAAATCGTAAGCATATGGATACTCTGGTTGAACAGGTCGAGTAGGTGAATCAATTTTAGTATGCCAATGGTTCAATAAACCGCGAGCTGGACGCCCAGAAAGGCTTGCACTAATTTGCGTTACAGGTTCAGTAAATAATGCTTTGCGATATTCAGCAGAAGCATTTGAAGTTTGGCATTGAACGAATGCTGTACCTAACTGGACTGCGGTTGCTCCTAAACCCAACATATGTTTGGCCTGCAAGCCAGTCATGATGCCACCCGCAGCTACAACAGGAAGCTTACAATGCTTCACAATCAATTGGACCAAATCACTGGTTTTAATCGCTGCATCAAAAGTCTGGTTGAAAATTCCTCGATGTCCACCTGCTTCAATACCTTGAGCAATAATAATATCGATACCTGCTGCTTCAATCGCTTGCGCTTCAATCAGGTTGGTGGCCGAAACCATAGTCAAAATACCAGCTTCTTTCAAAGCTTTAATTTGATGCAGATGTGGAATACCAAAATGGAAGCTCACTGCTTTAGGCTTAGTTTCTAAAACAACATTTAAAAAGTCATCATTGTCTAAAAAACTTGGATAAATACAGTGCAACTCTTGAGGAGGTTGAACACCAAATTTTTCAAAATCAGGACGTAAATATTCAATCCATTGTTTTGCTTTTTCTAGGTTAAGCTCTGTAGATTGATGACAGAAAAAATTAACCTGAAATGAGTTTTCAGTGAGTGCTTGAGTTTTTAAAATTTGTTCACGTGCACTTTGTGGAGTGTTTGCTCCCAAACCTAATGATCCAAGGCCTCCTTGATTTGAAACCTCGGCTGCTAGTTCTGGTGTAGAAACGCCTGCCATGGGAGCCAGAAAAATTGGATGTTTAATTGCAAGTTGTTGTAATAGGCTCATTTTATTCACCTCATTTCTTTCACTTCACCATAACGTGAAAATAGAATGAAGAGCAAATAATATTGGCTATTTAATTTTTAAATATTCTGGAACACTATTTAAAAGATCTTTTTATAATGGCGTGACATTAAATAAAGAACCAATCCAGCTTGAAAAAGCCATTGCTAAAATTCCCCATAAGGTAATACGTAAACTGCCTTTAAGTTTAGATGTACCAGCAAAGTAACTTGAAAGTGCACCTAAAATCGCTAATGAAAGAATTCCTGTGGCTAGGACAGCAGGCATAATCCATTGATTCGGGCTGAGTAATATAGCCAGCATGGGGAAAAAAGCCCCAAAAGAAAATGATGCAGCAGATGATAGTGCGGCCTGTACAGGATTGGCTGCGGTATTTTCATGAATGCCGATTTCATCCCGAGCATGTGCACCCAATGCATCATGACTGGTTAGCTGCAAAGCAACTTCTTGAGCCAATTCTTTAGATAGGCCTCTAGAAATATAAATTTGAGTTAGCTCATCTAACTCTTTTTGAGGGTGCTTAGAGAGTTCTTTTGCTTCAATCGCTAAATCTGCTTTTTCAATATCTTCTTGAGATTTTACAGAAATATATTCTCCGGCAGCCATTGATGTAGCCCCAGAAATTAGTCCAGCAATGCATGTAATTAATAAAGTATGTGAGTTAGCTCCACTTGCTGCCATACCCATAATTAAACTAGTGACAGAAATAATTCCATCATTGGCTCCTAATACTGAAGCTCTTAACCAACCTGAACGGTGAATTGCATGATGCTCTGTATGATGTGGAAAAGCCATGTGTTTTGCCTTATAAATGTTTTATAGATGCTATGAAATTTTACAAATTATTGATCAAAAAATATGTCATCATTATAGGGAATTTAGGGATACTAAAGAATAGATCAATAATAAAAATGGAGACTAAACTATTTATATTAAATCATCCTTAACCTAACTTAACGATGTAACTCATTATTTTAAATTATGATATTTATTGATCATTCTAACAAATTACCCTTAATAACTCTAATTTACTGTAGAGGTGATAATGAGAAATAGCAAAACAATAAACTCTATAACGCATTCGATATTACTTATGGGAGTAGTCATTTCTTCAACGGTAGTAAGTGTGTGTTCTGTTTATGCACAAGACCCAGTTACCTCTGAATATAAACCTGGAAATCTCATTTATGATAAATGGGACAGATTCTATAAAATAGAGCAGTCTCAACCTCAAGAAGCAGAAAAAATATTAGTTGAGCTGAGTAAGCTGACCCCTACAGATATTAAAGTCTGGAAAAGCCTTACTTATTTACAAATTCGGCTCGAAAAAAGAGATGAGGCTTTACAAAGTTTAAGACAAGCAAGAGCTTTAGCTCCTCAAGACGACACTTTAAAATTACAAGAAGCATATTTGCTGAATCAACAGAAAAAAAATCGTGATGCACTGGTTTTATTTAAAGAACTAACTTCATCTTCAGATCCAGCAATTGCTGCGAAGGCAACTCAAGCGGTTAAAAATTTAAGTGGAGGTGAGGTTAAGCCATATTTTGGGGATATCTATTTTGCACCCTCTTATGAGTCACGTTATGACGATGTTATTTTTCCTTTAAAAGTTCGGTACGGTAAAAACATCGATAACGGACGAGCTCAAGTCTATGGCTTTCTTAATTTAAACCGTGATACTAAATCTCAAGGTGGAGTACGACCTGAAATTATTGATGAAAATGCAGTTACTCTTGGGGTAGGTACAAATTATCAACCATGGACTTCTATTCCTGTTCGAGCTTATGTCGAAGTTGGCGGAAGTTATGACTTGATTGATCGAAATCGAAAAAAATTTCGTGAAAGTGTAGTTGGAGGGGTAGCCGGTTATCAAGAGTGGTATTCCCAATCTAACTGTAATCATACACTTTGTTTAGATAATTACTTTACTGACCTCTATGGCAATGTCGCGACTTATTCAAGAGAAGATTATAACGTTATTGGAGATTTGCGCTTACGCACAGGTTTAAATTTATATAAAGGAGATAATGGAACTGTACAGGCTTATGTGAAATTGCATGGCTTAGCAGACAGTAAAAATGAGTATTACAATAATTTATTTGAATATGGGCCAGGGATTTCATGGCAACCTTTTAATTATCAACCAATAAAACTTCGTGTTGAACGTTTATATGGCAACTATTTTAAAGACGTGCCTGTTAATACAAAAGAACATTACAACAATACTCGAGTAGAACTTGTTTTTTATAAGGACTTCTAATAATGAAAAAAATTTTTATTTCAATTGTATTCGGTACTCGTCCAGAGCTAATAAAGCTAGCTCCGGTAATTTTATTAGCAAAACAAGACTCACGATTTCAGGTAGAAGTTATTTTCACGGGGCAGCATGATGAATTAGTGCGAGATGCTATAGATTTCTTTGGGGTTGAAATTGACCACCGACTTAAAATTATGAATGCAGGACAAAGCCTAAATCAGCTGTTAATTCATGGTTTGACACAACTTGAACATGTCTACACCGATGGTCAAAAACGAGATGCAATTGTCATTCAGGGGGATACTACGACTGTGTTAGCTGCTGGATTAGTCGCATTTTCAATGAAAATCCCTGTTGCCCATGTAGAAGCAGGTTTACGTTCTTATGATTTAGACCATCCTTTCCCAGAGGAAGGAAACCGTCAGCTAGTTTCGCGTATTACTAAATGGCATTTTGCTCCGACTGAACAATCAAAAAGAAATCTACTTAATGAGCAAATCAAGCCTTCTTTAATTACAGTGACAGGCAATACTGTGGTTGATGCTGTATACTTAGGCAGAAAATTAATTTCTGAAAAAGCTGGTTTAAAAAATCAGCTCGAACCTTACGGAATTGAGTTAAAACAAAACGATAAAGTCGTACTTATTACCGCTCACCGCCGTGAAAATTTTGGTGAGGGAATTCAAAATATTTGTAATGCAGTTGAATATTTAGCTAATCATCATCCTGATTTACATTTTATTTGGCCTGTGCATTTAAACCCAGCTGTACATGATGTAGTACATGATAAGTTCAAAAACCATGCTCAAATTCACTTGGTTAAACCACTTGATTATCCAAGTTTATTAGCCGTCATAAACCGTTCTATCTTCATTTTAACGGACTCTGGTGGTTTACAAGAGGAAAGCCCATCTTTTAATAAGCCTGTATTAATTTTACGAGACACCACTGAACGACCAGAAGTCGTGGAAGTCGGGGCAGGAGTACTTGTTGGAACAAATCAGCAAAAAATTATTGATGAGGCTGAAAAACTTTTAACAGATTCGCAGCATTACCAAAAAATGGCAAATGTTGAAAATCCGTTTGGTGATGGGCGTGCTGCCCAGCGAATATTAGATGAAATTGCCAGAACTTCTGAATAAAAAGTATTTATTTTGAATTTTCTGATTCACTTATGGTGGCAGGAATGCTGCCATAAGTCAGGCGATACCATAAACCGACGATATAAACCGACCAGCGTCCCATATAGTGGGGACCATCAAAAATATAAATTGTTTTGCCTTCATACGCTTTAATCTGAGAAATAATTTCCCAAGGATAGGCTGCTCGAAATTGTCCATTTTTTTTGGTACGAAATGCTTCTAGTACAATAACAGTTTTATTTTTTCCAAGAGTTTGTTCAAGTTGGTCTAAAATACGTCTGGCTTGTTGAGGGGTTCTTACGCCGACACCTACACCATCTTGGAAAAAGACACCAGCTTGGCTAGGTAGCCAACTTTTAACCCATAAATTATAATTTTCAGGTTCTCTTTCACCACTATAAATGCTCACCCAAATAGGTGCTGGCAGTTTTTCTAGAACATGACCTAGTGTGCTTACCCTTAACCAAGTTGGATCAGCTTCAACTGGAAAATAGTAACCTTTTAAAGATGCATCATTTTGTTCTTGAATAATTTGTGCAGACTTTTCTCCTAAAGCAACAACATTTGCACGTGCTTCTGGTTCATTATATTCACCAGCTAAACCTAATATGAGATTTTTAGCCCAAGGTTGTTGCTTAATTTTCTGTATATCAATGGCTTTTTCCCACTGTGAGAGGTTGGAGTTTGTCCACCACGATTTAGATTCAACGACTGACCATTGGGGAACAAAAGTGTTCACTCCTAAGTAATGCCAGTTTCCTTTTGGAGGAGTGGTATTGTTATCTGGTTGCCAAAAAATTCCTTCGATCACTGGGGGTTGTCCATGATTTTTGAACAACCCCGCATAAGCCACTACACTACATATAATTAAAATAATAAAAGCAGTTATTTTAATTGGTATCTGTTTTCTCATTATTACGTCGTAACCAATACCACAAGAAGATCACTATTATCATAATTGCAGAGATAATCACAACCAGTAAAAAGAATGAAGACTGCTGAACTAATGGAGCTTTTTGATTACCTACAATTAATTTTTGGAGAACATAGATATTGCCGTTTTCTGAAACCAACATTTTGGTCACATTATTTGGAATTTTATGTTGAATGGTTCCCCATAGATGCATGAAGGTTTGTGCACCTTTTTCAGAGTCAGTAATGACATCAAAGCGGTTATTGTTATAACTCACAATAAAACCGTTTGCTGCTGCTGGCGCATAAATAATGTTTTGATGCATTGAGACTTGTTGTTGATAAATCTGTTTATTCACAATCACATTAACTGCTTGTGGAGCATTTGGAGAAAAACGTACTAGATTCAGTGGCATTGGAGCATCAGTAAGTAGCATTTTTTTAGCGACTTGCCCTAATGTGATCGCAATATTTAATGCACCAGATTGATCATCAATTGCAATCGTTGGTTTAGTTGCCAATGTCATGGAAAGGGCTGCAACCCCATTTTTAAGTTTGTGTGGAAGCTTGACAGTCGATTTGGCTGTATCGACCCAAAGTGAACCATGAGCAGTGGGCAGACATTGAGAGTTGGCAATGACCGAGTTTTCAAGCTTCAAGCTAAAGTTGGTTGTATTAGAAATTGACTTTGCAAAAATGTTGAATTGTCGATTAACTGGGTCAGAGGCAAGATCCGCCGTTTTCATACTACCTGCAAGACCACCATCGAGCCATGCTGTAATGTTTGAACCCTGTAATAGGCCGCTTTGAATACGAAGGGCAATTTGTCCTTGTAGGATGTCAGTAGGTTGCCATACTGCTGGAAAATCGAGAAACAAGTTTTTCTCAGCGTGATTTAAGCGGAAATCTTCAATACCTAAGTCTGCAAGCGTATCAATTTTCTTGAATTGAGCCCAAGCCGGTGCAGAAATTGTAGTTGGGAAAATTGCACTGCCTGTATCAAGCTGCTGTACATAAGCTGGATTAATTAATCCATTAATA
This sequence comes from Acinetobacter sp. H1(2024), assembly GCF_046557555.1. Classification (NCBI taxonomy): domain Bacteria; kingdom Pseudomonadati; phylum Pseudomonadota; class Gammaproteobacteria; order Moraxellales; family Moraxellaceae; genus Acinetobacter; species Acinetobacter sp. H1(2024). Next base: position 538,965 of record NZ_JBKGFO010000002.1, on the reverse strand, counting down.
GCAGCAGTAAGTTCTTGTGGTGTGTGATAAGTGATAGAGAGGGTAGGAGCACCATCTGTCGGTTTTGAAATTTGTACAAAAGCTCCATTTTTAAGTGGAGGTGTCGATTTTATTATTTCAATAACAAACTTGGTTTCAGGGTTTAAATTGGTTTGTCCAGAATCGATCCATTCAATAGGAGTGACAGAGCTCCAAGAAGTTGCTAGTCGAGCAAGCATAGAGGCTTCAGTAATCTCCTTGCGGTTGTATTTCAAGATACCGACAAAAGGAGTGGGTCTCTTCGCTTGGGGGTTAAACAAAGCATCAGGTAAATCTTTTAAGCGATAAACATTTCGAATAGGTGTAAAGTCGAGCTGAGAATTGCTTAAATATGTCAAATGATCGATATCTTCTGTACAGAAGGAATCTCTCGTTTGGCTCAGCATTGTAGGTTTATCATATTGTTGAATAATAAAATCTAAACGATGGAAACCACTCGGGCTGGCGGGAATATCAAATTTAAATTGCCCACTTCCATTTAAAGTCGTGTTATAGATGAGCTTATCATCATATTTCACTAAAATATTGGTATCACTTTCAGTGGAATAGTCACTGGAAAACTGAATGTTTTGCCACGCTGCACCCTTTCCAATATAGAAAAAGTGAGGCTCAACAGTATATTTAGTTGATGTACTAATATCATCTAAAGTCCATGTGGTGGTATGGGCTGGCACGGCTAACATAAGGCAACTGCTAGCAAGGAGTGCTTGTATGAGTGGATAAAGTTTAAAAGTCTTTTTCATTTATTTTTTCTCCTTGCTTCTTTCTGTTTTGTACCACTGAAGTGAATTACCTTGTATTTTATTTTTTAGCATGTCGAATGCTGCTTTAAATACAATAAATAAGAATATCTGTGAATAACTTACATAAGATAAAACTGAGTAAAAATAGAGCTCTGGTTTAACTTTTTCTAAAGAAAGCGTAAACCACATTTGCGCTACATATAGGCAAAATGAAAGGCCCCACAAGAGCGTAAATGGTCCTGGAACTGAAATACCTGCAATATCAAGTAAGCCAAGTGTTAACGTAATATGACTCCAGAACAGAGCTGGTACGAAAAGGATATAGCACATGATGTTATTCAGAATTTCAATTCCGATGGGGAATGGTGTTCTGAGCGCTACTGGTAAATATTTACGTGTCACATAAAAATTACCTTGAGTCCAACGTGAACGCTGTTTAACGAATACACTTAACGAAGGTGGGTCTTGCTGCCAACCAATTGCATAAGGAACCCATTTAATTCGTTTTTGTCCGATAAAAATTCGGAAACTCATTTCTGTATCATCCACTAGCGACTTTTCGTCAAAACCGCCTAAGGTTTCTAAGGCATCGCGCCAGATGACATAGTTAGTGCCCATCAATGTTGATAACTCAAAACGTTGCCAACGTCCACCTTGAAAGATCCATTGGAAAAAGATGAACTCAATCGCAATAAAGCGTGTCAAAATACTATCTTGCCAGTTACGGGTTCTTACTTTGCCATTTACAGCGACTAGTTTTTTATCTGCAAGTAGGGTTTGTGCGAGTAATCGAACGCAATCGGGTTCAGGAGTACTATCGGCATCATAAACAACAATTAACTCACCTTTAGCATGAGGAAGCCCGTTATTGAGGGTTCTTGATTTCCCTTTACCCCCCATACCTTTTGGAACATTAACAATTTTTATGCATGGATAAATTTTTGCGAGGCTTTCTGCAATTTCAAGCGTGTTATCTTTAGATCCATCATTAATCAGTAGAACTTCATAAGCTTCGGCTGGATAATCTTGTTGAGCAATTGCATGTAAAGTATCTTCAATCACTACGCCTTCGTTGTAGGCGGGAATTAAAACGCTTAAGACCGGCCATCTCTCGGGGATAGGTAGATTTTGTAGTTCTTTTTCAGCTGTTTTTGAATATTTCCATGCTTGATAGCTTAGCCACGCCCAAAATGCTTGTGGAATCCAAATACCTAAAAAGCCAAATAAAAATAGAATATCAATTGGAGCCATTTGTACGGACCCTCCTAATAATAGAAGAGATGAGTAGCAATAATAGAATTAATCCTACTACTAAGGAGATCCATGAAATATAACTACCAAATGTGCCGAGAAGATCTGGATAAGTTGTTGTTAAAATCAGATCTAGAGGAACAACAACTACACTTAAACCAATAAATATATAACCGATAAGATTTGTACTGACATGTTCAGGTGTACTTACATAATCAATATTATTAAATTTCCACGAAATACCGAGTTGTGGATAACGAATATTGGAAAGAGGTAAGTCGGCTGGAGGATTAATGATAATTTCGTAACCTGAAACATGGCCGTTAAAGTTTTTGGCCGAATAAAATAAATGTTTACCTTGTTTAATTTCTCTGGATGGTATTGGTAAGTTTGCCGAATTTAACTGAATAATATAACTACCCGCTGGCTGCGAAATTAAATTTTCATCCCATCCTGTATTCACAAACGCAGCCATTGGCCGTAAACCAATTGCTGTTGAAAATGTTGCCTTCGCAGCAAAATACTGAGGTTGTTCAGTTTTAAATAGTACGATTGGAATAGCGCCTTGGCTTACTGCTTCTTTTAACAAGAAATAGTGGGGGAAACCAAAAACCTCATCTGGCAATATAATGCCGGGTCGAATTCCCTTATGAATAAACTTTTGAAAACTTTCAGAACTGATCTGGTCAAGAGTAAAGACAGGCCACCAAGTATCTTGATAAGGGAAGAACATCGAAAGATCTTCTGGAGTTTGTACTTCAGTTTTTATTTGTTCAGCTTTAATTTCACAATGATAATATTGCCGATAGAACTGTTGTAAAGTGGCGTCTGGATATTGGCTCGATGCGATCACAATTCCACAAATATTAAGAAGAGTAGACATTAGTTCATCTCCTCAGGTGGAATAACAATAACTTTATATTCAACCTCAAGACGCAGTGTCATAATTTCTCTTAACTTTTTAATAAAGTCAGGCTCTTCGTCAGTTTTTTGCTGACGAATGACAATGCTGTATATGTTCTCTAAATCATCATCAGCAAATTGGAAAACAATTTCATTCGGTTGATGTTGGCTCAAAATCGTAATCATTTCATTTTGAGTGGTTTTCCAGACATCATCTCCTAACATTTCTTTGATTAGACTACGATTAAGAATACTAATGACGAAGACTTCATAATCTTGAACATTATGATGATCGAGTAGCTTAAAAAAACTACGCTGAAAATATTTTAAAGCGCTTAAAGGGAAAATATCTCGTCGATAATTTCGGTCATAACTTTGAATATCGCGATATTTCTGAACGTTAATTTCAATATTATGGCGTACGGCACTTAAAAAAACTGGAATAAGAGGAATAATAAAAAGTAAAAGAAGCTGACGTTCAATATGCGTTTGTGCTCCAAGATCAAGGAGAAAATAAACAGATACGCCAATAAAAGCGAGTAAACCCACAATTAGTGATAAACCAACTTCTAAAAAAGCACCGGAAACTAAAAGAATTAGAATAAAAATCCAGCTTCCTCTAAAACTTACAGGTAGCCACTCATATGCAATCATTCCCATAAATAGATGAGCTGCAATAATCCATAAGACGAGTGTTCTACCTGGGTTCTTTTGTTGTATATGGTTTATGCTACCTTTTTTGTAATGTTAATTTTTTTATACTTTTATAATGAAAGGTCGTGATTTGGGAAGTTGTTGTTGTTTATGTCCTTTTTAAGTATCTATTCTGTTTATTTGTAGTTGAAAGTCCCTTTATAGTCAAATCCCGTTATTATTTTTTAATCAAAAGCAAACATATAAGACGTAATTGTTAACTAAATACGCTTGAATGTTTCAATTGCTTTGAGGCGTGTTTCTTTTAAATCTACAATCGGTTTTGGATAATTCAACCGAAGAGACTTATTTGCTGAATAAGGATCATGAATAGATTTGTTGTCCAGATGAGCTAATTCTTTTACCCATGTGCGAATATAGTCACCATTCGGATCAAATTTTTGTGATTGGCTAATCGGGTTAAAAATTCGGAAATAGGGTACAGCATCTGTTCCAGTTGAAGCACACCATTGCCATCCACCATTGTTTGCAGCTAGGTCTCCATCAATTAAATGTTGCATAAACCATTGCTCACCAATACGCCAATCGATCAGTAAGTTTTTACATAAGAACATAGCAGTAATCATACGTACTCGATTATGCATCCAGCCGGTTTGTAAAAGCTGGCGCATTCCGGCATCAACTATAGGAATACCCGTTTGACCAGTTTGCCATGCAGTTAGGTGTTCTGGGTTATGATTCCATTGAATTTTTTGAGTGTCCTTTTTAAATGGAATATGTTTAGACACATAAGGAAAGTCAAATAAAATATGTTGGTAAAACTCTCGCCAAATAAGTTCATCTAACCATGTTTGCTGACCTTCATTGGTTAAATGAAAGTTACCATGTTGACTGCGGAATAATGCTTGTAAACACTGACGTATAGATAAAATGCCAATATTTAAATAAGGCGAAAGTTTACTTGTACCTGTTATGTGAGGAAAATCTCGCTCGACTTTATAGTGAGATACCGAGTCTTCAATAAAATGATCTAGTTGTTCTAATGCATATGACTCGCCAACAGGCCATAAATCTTGCTGTTCTGTTGTAATGGATGAACAGAATAGCTTTTCAATTTCAGCTAAGTTTGTATTTTTCTCTTCTAATAAATCGGTTGGAACTTTAGTTTGTTTATTGGGTAAAGGATAACATTGAGGTAAACCACTAGTATCTAGTTTTGAGTAGCACACTTTTTTAAAGGCACTAAAAACTTGATAAGGTTGTTCTGATTTATTGCGAATTGAACGCAGAGGAAAAATCGTGCGATCATGAAATAAAAAAAGTTCTTTACTGTCTTTATTTAAAGTGTCTTGTACAGTTTTATCTCTTTTTAGCTCATTTACTCCTACCTCAATATTGGCATAAACATTTTCAATATTATATTTCTTACTAAAGTCAGAAATAAACTTGGCGATATCTTTCCAATAAGGGATGACCTGAATAACCAGAGGGATGTGAAGAGCTGCCAATTCTTCTTGAAGTTTTTTGAGTTGTCTTAAATAAAAACTAATTTTTATTGGAGCATCGTCGTGCTGTTTCCACTGGTCTGGCGATAAGATGACTAATGCAATTGAATTACCTTGTTGGCAAGCATGCCATAAAGCTGCATGATCGCGCACTCGTAAATCTTGTCGGAACCAAATCAATTGATAAGCATTTGACATGCATAGTCCAATAATAAATTAACTCACTGAATATTATATAAAATAAATGCATAAAAAAAGCAAAGCCGAAGCTTTGCTTTTTATCATCTTGTTAAAGATGAATTAGTGGTGGTGACCACCAGCACCGTGTACATGACCGTGATCAAGCTCTTCAGCAGATGCTTCACGGATTTCTACGATTTCAACTTCAAAAGTTAAGTCTTGGCCAGCAAGTGGGAAGTTAGCATCAACAACAACGTTGTCGCCTTCAACCGCTTTAACTGTAACGATTTGAACGCCGTCATCAGTTTGAGCTTGGAATTGCATACCAGGTTGAATGTTATCAACACCTTGGAACATTTGAGCTGGAACTTCTTGTACTAGGTCTGGGTTGTATTCGCCATAACCTTCAGCAGCTGGTACGTTTACAGTGAATTTATCACCAACAGTTTTACCAGTTAATGCATTTTCTAAACCAGGAATGATATTGCCTGCACCGTGCAAATAGGCAAGTGGTTCACCTTGAGATTGATCAAGTGTTTCACCCTCAGCGTTTGTTAATTTATAGTGGAATGAAACCACGTGGTTATTTGCAATTGCAGTCATGTTTTTGATCCATTCAATCAATTAAAGCGTACATCATAAAGTGAAAAATAAATTTTGTAGACTACAAAATCTCAATCTTTAACACTTTTTCTAATGCGTTTTTACCTATATAGGGATGAACTCAAAAAATTCAACTCAATACAGCTTAATTTTTGGTCGTACTCGTCTTGTAAGTAAATCTTTCACTGTGAGTAGTCCAGCTTGAGTGTATCCGTGAATTGTTGCTTGATGTAAACGGTATAAAGATACGTACATCGTTTTAGCAATATATCCTTGTACACTAACATCCCCAAGCAATTCTCCAACGGCTTTATTACGACTTAAAGACACAAGTGAACCTTTGTCATTAAAAGTGAACATTGGCTGTGAACGGCCATTCAGTCTGGCAGCCATAGCATTAACTAAAAAGCGTGCTTGTTGACTGGCAACTTGAGCGCGTGGTCCAAGAGGAGGGTTTCGTGCATCAAGTTGGCAGTGTGCACAATCACCAAAAGCGAATACATTTGGGTCAGAATAAGTTTGCAGCGTAGCATAGACCATTAAACGGTTAATGTTGTCACGTTCGAAATCGGTAAAACTTTCAAGAACTTTCGGTGCTTTTACGCCAGCTGCCCATACCGTAATATCACTTTTGAGTTCATTACCGTTACTGAAATAGATGCGATGCTTATCAATTTTTTCAACGCGATGTCGAGTTAAAATTTGGATACCCATTTTTTGGAGCTGTTTTGCACTATGCTCAGCTGTTTTCTCACTTAAAGCAGGTAAAATACGTTCGGAAGCTTCAATCAGTGTGATTTTGACTTGATTAGGGTGGATTTTTTTCAAACCATATCGGTAAAAGTTTTTAGTGGTTTCTATAAGCTCGGCAGCAAGTTCTACACCCGTTGCACCTGCACCAACAATTCCAATATTGAGTGTACGTTGATCTGGTTGATTTTGTGCTTCAATGTACAAATGCAAAAGATCTTGTTGGAAAATATCTGCTTGATTTCTACTGTCTAGAAAATGACAGTTTTCACGTACACCCGTTGTGTTAAAGTCATTGGATACTGAACCAAGCGCTAAAATAAGCGTGTCATAACTGAGTTTTTGAACTTGCGTGTTCTGTTCTTTAGACATTTGAGGAGGGACTAAATCTATTATTTTTTTCTCTTTATCAATTGCAACAAGTGTTCCCAATATAAATTCGTAATGATGTTTTTCTGCATGCGCAAAATAATTGGTTTGTTCTTCGTGAGGGTTTAAGGAACCCGCCGCAATTTCATGAAGTAGAGGCTTCCAGATATGAGTCAAATTTTGGTCGACTAATGTAATTTTGGCTTTACCACTTTTCCCAAAGGTTTCACCGAGTTGTGTGGCAAGTTCTAAACCACCTGCGCCACCACCGACAATGACAATATGATGTAAACTTTGGGCCATTTTTATCACCTAATTATTTTTCTATAAAAAAAGATGGCTAAATTATGCCATCTTTTATTTATAAAATTTATTGTGCCTCTGTGCACAATTTGATGTTTTTAGTGCGAATCTACAGGGTAGAGTTTTGCTGCACTATGATTACTCGATGAAAAAATAGAGAACAAATTTGAGAACCACATCATGATTTTTTGGAAAATATTGGCTTCTTCAATATGCACATCATTTTCAATTTGTAGACTGCGAATGAGCTGATTGTTTTGATAAATTGAAACTGTTGCCAAGTTCATGGCTTTCATTAACGGTGCTGTTAATTTTTGCTCGTTTAATGCAATATTTACACGAGTTTGAGTCGTTTCTAGTGGAGCAATAGTTTTTAGTTGTTTATTGCTATCAAGGACTTGAATGCGGTGTGTTGCGTAATCAAACGTATTTAAATCAATTGCTACTGGTTCGGCATATAAAGAAGTCGTGACAATAGTTGGCTGCTTAGTTTCAACCTTAAACATTTTTAAAGTTGATTTAATAACTGGTAGCTCAGCAATAAGTTTTTGCTCTGGAATAACCACTTCATCACGTGTATACGCATAAGCAAGATTCATTAATTTATCGGCAATTTCAGCGCGTTTCACGGCACTTGGTGTACCTAAAACAATAACCAGTAAACGTCTTTGCGGTAAGTTTGGTGAAAACGAAGGGCGCGAAGCTGTAAGAGCCAAGTTATACCCCGCTGCTTTGGTATAACCAGTTTTTAAACCATCTACAGATGGATCATATTTCAAAGCAAGGTTAGTCGCATGATGAAAACGTTGATTGTAGCTAAAGCTTGGCATTTTTGAATAATGTAAATATTCAGGTGTTTGGTGAATCACTGCCTGACTTAATAAGCTCAAATCATGAGCTGTGGTGTAATGATCTGGCATTGTAATCCCGGCAGGGTTACTAAAATGCGTGTCTTTCATACCTAAAGCTTGAGCTTCTTGGTTCATACGTTGTACGAAATGAGGCACATCACCAGAAATTTTTTCTGCCAAAGTCACAGCTGCATCATTTGCCGACATCACAATTAAACCTGCCAAAAGCTGATCAACTGAAATTTGCTCACCTGCTTTAAGGTACATTTGTGATTCATCCCACTGAACCACGCTAACTACTGGTGTTGCAGTAATAACTTGATCTAGCTTTAATTTTCCAGCCTTAATCTCTTTTAATGCAATATAAGCAACCATCATTTTGGTTAAAGATGCTGGTGCACGTTGCACATGACTATTATGTTCAGCAATGACTTGACCAGATTGAGTATCTACTATTGTCCAAGCAGCGGCCTCGACGCTCTCAGGAGCAATATTAAGAAGGGCAGCATTGGTAAGAGTAGTACAGAAAATACTAAACAGTGTAAAAAGAGATAGGAAGAATTTCACTAGGTGACCTTGACGTTTACTGGCAAATACGGAACACAGATGCACAGCATGCTATGCCTTTTTTTTGTAGAAGGCTAGTCTGAATTGTTGCCAAAAAATACATCTACGCAAGTCGATACAAAAAAGTGATAATCTAAGGTGAAACCGTTCTTATTTTAAATTGAAGAATTTATGTTGCATTATCAAATAGAGTTCGATGATTACAAACAGCATCTTGTTCACGTCACAATTCGTTTTTTAGCGAATCCAAATCAGGAACTATGGTTACCAACGTGGATTCCGGGTAGTTATTTAATTCGTGAGTTTTCTAAGCATATTGAAGCTGTAAAAGCTTACGATGAAGCTGGGCGCATGCTCAATATTAAAAAAACTGAAAAAAATCGCTGGCGTTTATTTAACACCGATCATGAGTTAATTACTGTTGAATACGATGTCTATGCTTACGATTTATCAGTACGTGGTGCTTATGTAGATCAAACTCGTCTATATATTAACCCAGCCTGTGTATGCTTAGGTTTAGATGGACAAGAGCAATCTGCTTGTGAGTTAGAAATCTTTTTGCCTGATGAGTTAAAACACTTTCAATTAGCAACTGGCTTAGCTTCAAAAAGCTTAGTTAAGGGACGTTTTACCTTAAAAGCTGATCATTATGATCAACTGATTGATAGTCCATTTGAACTTGCGGAGCAAACACGTTTTAGCTTCGATGCTCATGGAATTAAACATGAATTTGCAATTTCTGGACAGCACAACACGAATATAGAACGTTTAAAAGCGGATATTGAAAAAATCTGTGCAGCTGAAATTGAAATGTTTGGTTCAGCGCCATTTAAAAACTATACCTTTATGACGATGGCAACAGGCAATAGTTATGGTGGCTTAGAGCATTGCAACAGTACTAGTCTGATTACACCACGTGATGATTTACCAAAATCGAATGAACCAACTGAACCTTCGAAAGACTATCAACGTTTCTTAGGGTTATGTAGCCACGAGTATTTTCATTCTTGGTTAGTGAAGTTTATCCGCCCAGAAAACTTTGCAAACTACAATTTACATCAAGAAGGTTATACCTCGCTACTGTGGATCTTTGAAGGGTTTACTTCATATTATGATGATCTCATTTTATTACGTAGCGGTGTGATCTCTCAGAAGTCTTATCTAGATTTGTTGAAGTCACAGCTTGATCGTTATTTACAAAATCCAGGTCGTTTTGTTCAGACAGTCGCTGAATCAAGTTTTGATGCATGGATTAAGTTTTATCGTCCAGATGAAAACACCAATAATGCGGGCACCAGCTATTACAACAAAGGTGCATTAGTTGCCTTATGTTTAGATTTAGGCTTACGTTTACGTGGTTCTAGTCTTGATGCCTTAATGCGTCGATTGTATGAAAATACACAAAATGGTATTCAGGTTAATGAACGTACCGTTTTCGATTTATGTGAAGAGTTAACGGGTGATAGTTGGGTTGAGCAAATTAATCATTTGATTAACACAACGGATGAGTTGCCGCTGGATCAGTTATTCCCTGAGTTTGGTTTAAGTTATACGCTTAAAAACGATAAGACTTTGGCTTATGGTTTAAAGCTAACCGATAAACCTGAAGGTGTATTGGTACAAAATGCTCAACGTGAAGGAGCTGGGGCAAAAGCAGGTATTTCTGCCAATGATGTCATTATCGCAATTGATGGATTAAAAGCGACCACAAAACTTATTGAGAAATATGCTAAGCAAAAGGGTAATTATCAAGTCTTAGCTTTCCGCCGTGATGAGTTGTTGTCGTTTGATGTTACAGGTGAAAGTATAAACTTAACTGAAGTTGAACTTATTATTGAAGATCAAACAAAAGCTGATAAATGGTTAAAAGCCTGAATAACAGTTAAATAGTTTATAAAAAACCGATGTTTCGTACATCGGTTTTTTACTTTTTAGTAGATTTTAAAAATTGAAATAGGTGTTATCTTTGAGTTTATTTTGAATGAAAAGTATAATATTTGTCAGAACTCTGAAAGATATCTCATGTAATTTAAGACTGATCTATACCTTAAAAGTTGGTAAACCTAGATGTATTACCATAAGTTAGGTATAAGATTATTATCAATAGATTTAAATTATGTATTATTTCGCTGCGAAATGTCGTTATCACTGGATATTTCGTTGACTGAAAGCCAATGAGAGCCGATACTCTCAGGGTTTTATTTAAGCATATCGGTTCGTAGGCACTGGGCCAAAAGCTCGGTCCTCAAAACTCAATTCAACGGAAGGGGCTATATATGGCTGGTGAAAAGTCAACTATCATTTACACACTGACTGACGAGGCGCCATTATTGGCGACTTATTCGCTACTGCCGATCATTGAGACCTTTACTAAGCCAGCAGGTATCGAGATTGTTAAAAGTGACATCTCTGTAGCTGCACGTGTGCTCGCAGAATTCGCTGACTACCTAAGTGAAGAGCAAAAGGTATCCGACAACCTTGCTGAGCTAGGTCGTCTTACACAAGATCCAGATACTAACATTATCAAACTCCCAAATATTAGTGCCTCTGTTGCGCAATTGACAGCATGTATTAAAGAACTTCAATCTAAAGGTTTTGCAATTCCTGACTATCCGGAAAACCCAGCGACTGAAGAAGAAAAAACTATTAAAGCTCGTTATGGCAAATGCCTAGGTTCAGCAGTAAACCCAGTTCTTCGTGAGGGTAACTCTGACCGTCGTGCTCCTGCTGCCGTTAAAAATTACGCTAAGAAACACCCTCACTCAATGAGCGAGTGGAAACAGTGGTCACAAACTCACGTTTCACACATGGAAGAAGGTGACTTCTACCACGGTGAAAAGTCAATGACACTTGACCGTGCACGTAATGTAAAAATGGAACTTATCACAAACAGTGGTAAGAGCATTGTTCTTAAGCCAAAAGTTGCGCTTCAAGAAGGCGAAATCATCGACTCAATGTTCATGAGCAAGAAAGCACTTTGTGATTTCTACGAAAAAGAACTTGATGATTGTAAAGAAGCAGGAATTTTATTCTCTTTACACGTAAAAGCGACAATGATGAAAGTTTCACACCCTATCGTGTTCGGTCACTGTGTGAAAATCTACTACAAAGAAGCTTTTGAAAAACACGGTAAGTTATTTGACGAGTTAGGTATCAACGTTAATAACGGTATGGCTGGGTTATACGAGAAAATCGAAACTCTTCCAACGTCATTACGTGAAGAAATCATCGAAGACTTGCATGCTTGTCAAGAACACCGTCCTGCACTTGCAATGGTTGATTCAGCAAAAGGCATCACAAACTTCCATTCACCTAACGACATCATTGTAGATGCTTCTATGCCTGCAATGATCCGTGCTGGCGGTAAAATGTGGGGTGCTGATGGTAAGCAATACGATGCTAAAGCAGTAATGCCTGAATCAACATTTGCGCGTATTTACCAAGAAATGATCAATTTCTGTAAATGGCATGGTAACTTCGATCCGAAGACTATGGGTACAGTACCAAACGTTGGTTTGATGGCTCAAAAAGCTGAAGAATACGGTTCTCACGACAAGACTTTTGAAATTGCTGAAGCTGGTATCGCAAACATTACCGATCTTGACACTGGTGAAGTGTTATTGACTCAAAATGTTGAAGAAGGCGATATCTGGCGTATGTGTCAGGTGAAAGATGCTCCGATTCGTGACTGGGTAAAACTTGCAGTAACTCGTGCTCGTAACTCAGGCATGCCTGCGATCTTCTGGCTTGACCCATACCGTCCACACGAAAATGAATTGATCAAGAAAGTACAGAAGTACTTAAAAGATCACGACACAACTGGTCTTGATATCCAAATCATGTCTCAAGTACGTGCTATGCGTTACACACTTGAGCGCGTAGTTCGTGGCTTAGATACAATTTCTGTGACTGGTAACATTTTACGTGACTACTTAACAGATTTGTTCCCAATTATGGAACTTGGTACTTCTGCGAAGATGTTGTCTATCGTTCCGCTTATGGCGGGTGGTGGCATGTACGAAACTGGTGCAGGCGGTTCAGCACCTAAACACGTACAACAACTTGTTGAAGAAAACCACTTACGTTGGGATTCGCTTGGTGAGTTCCTTGCTTTAGCAGCTTCTTTAGAAGAGATGGGTGTTAAAGAGAATAATGCTCGTGCGAAGTTGCTTGCTAAGACACTTGATGAAGCGACTGGTAAATTGCTTGACAACGACAAGTCTCCATCACGTCGTACAGGCGAGCTTGACAACCGTGGTAGCCATTTCTACTTATCACTTTACTGGGCAGAAGCACTTGCTGCACAGAACGAAGATGCTGAGTTAAAAGCGAAGTTTACTTCACTTGCAAAAACTTTAGCTGAAGAAGAGCCGAAGATTGTTGCTGAGCTTGCTCAAGTACAAGGTAAAGCAGCCGATATCGGTGGTTATTACGCAATTGATCCAGCGAAAGTAAATGCTGTAATGCGTCCAAGCGCTACATTTAATGCTGCTCTTGCAAGTGTTGGTGCTTAATTACTAACTCGTGTGAATAGCTTAAAAGCCGGTGTTTATACATCGGCTTTTTTTATTTTTTTATAAAAATAAATGGCATTAAAAAAAGCCCACCTAAGTGAGCTTTAAAACGTAAATGTTTTATCGACCACTACGACCACGTGGAGCTTTGGTATTTGGGCGAGTTGTACCATTGGTCTTACGACGTGGTTTCTCACTTTCATCCATTTGCCAAATACGTTTTGTACCAGACTTTTTAACAGAACCATCTTTGTTCTTACGAACCATTGGTTTACCACCTGTACCACCCGGTTTTTTCACATAAGAACGTGAACGATAAGGTTGTTCTGCTGGCACATTTTTAAAGTCAGGGTAGAGTAGAGGTTCAATTTCTTTGGTCTCACCCGGTTCTAGTCCTAATTGAACTAAATCAATTGAACCAATTTTAGTACGAATGAGACGTAAAGTTGGGAAACCTACCGCAGAGGTCATGCGGCGAACTTGGCGGTTACGACCTTCACAAATAGAAATTTCAATCCAAGAGGTTGGAATGTTGGCACGGTAACGTACAGGAGGATCACGGTCCCATACCCATTCAGGTTCACTTACCTTAATTGCTTTTGCTGGTAAAGTCATACCATCATTAAGCTCTACACCCTTACGAAGTTGCTCAAGCGCTTCTTCGGTAACATCGCCATCAACTTGAACTAAATACGTTTTGTATTTTTTATTCGCAGGGTTGGTAATGAACTGATTCAAACCACCATGATCGGTTAAAAAAACTAAACCCTCAGAGTCCATATCAAGACGACCTGCTATGCGTAAAGTCGGGTCATCTATAAAGTCAGAGACCGTCATGTGCGCTTCGTCTTTACGAAACTGGGAGAGTACGTCATAAGGTTTGTTAAGAATGACGATTTTCATAAAAAATGACTTCTTCTTTCAAATAAGCGGTAAAAACATTGAGCTATATTTAAGTGTGAAATTTGCTTATTTCCCACATAAATCTCAAAAAGGATTAAATTCGATTAAGCTATTATGCGTTAATAAAAGTTGAAAGTATTGTTTATCGATAATTATTTTTGTTTGGTTAGTTAAATATTATAAAAGGGAGAATCTACACAATGGGTTATCAGAAGATCGTGGTTCCTGCCGATGGTGATAAAATTAAAGTAAAAGCAGACCTATCACTGAATGTACCAAATCATCCAATTATTCCTTTCATTGAGGGTGATGGTATTGGTGTAGATATTACACCGACCATGAAAACAGTTGTTGATGCGGCTGTCTTAAAAGCCTATGGCGGTAAACGTTGCATTGAGTGGATGGAAGTCTATTGCGGTGAAAAGGCTAATAAAATTTATGGCAGTTATATGCCAGAAGAAACTTTTGAAGCTCTGCGTGAATTTGTCGTTTCAATTAAAGGTCCCTTAACTACTCCAGTTGGTGGCGGTATTCGCTCACTCAATGTGGCATTACGCCAAGAATTAGACTTGTACGTGTGCGTACGCCCTGTACGCTGGTTTGAAGGCGTTCCATCACCTGTTCAGCATCCTGAACTAACCGACATGGTGATTTTCCGTGAAAACTCGGAAGATATTTATGCTGGTATTGAATGGAAAGCTGATTCTGAAGAAGCCAAAAAAGTGATTAAGTTCCTTCAAGAAGAAATGGGCGTCACAAAAATTCGCTTTCCAGAAGGATGCGGTATTGGAATCAAGCCAGTATCTAAAGAAGGATCGCAACGTTTAGTTCGTAAAGCCATTCAATTTGCAATAGATAATGACAAACCATCGGTAACCCTTGTTCATAAAGGTAATATTATGAAATATACCGAAGGTGCCTTTAAAGAATGGGGTTATGAGTTAGCTTTAGATCGTTTTGGTGGTGAACTCATAGATGGTGGGCCATGGGTTAAAATTAAGAACCCTAAAAATGGTAAAGACATTATTATTAAAGATGTGATAGCGGACGCTTTCTTACAGCAAATTTTGATGCGTCCTGCCGACTACTCAGTGATAGCAACCCTTAATTTAAATGGTGACTATATTTCTGATGCATTAGCAGCAGAAGTAGGAGGTATAGGAATTGCTCCGGGAGCAAATATCGGGGGTGCAATTGCCGTATATGAGGCAACTCATGGCACAGCACCTAAATATGCTGGGCAAGATAAAGTAAACCCTGGTTCAATTATTCTTTCTGCTGAAATGATGCTTCGAGATATGGGATGGACGGAAGCGGCAGACCTGATTATTAAAGGTATTTCAGGAGCGATTTCAGCTAAAACGGTGACTTACGATTTTGAGCGTTTAATGCCGGGGGCAACTTTGTTGCGTTGTTCTGAATTTGGTGAGGCAATTATTCGTCATATGGAAGATTAGACTGTCATAAAGAAGCCCTTAATGAGGGCTTCTTTGTTGTTTAATGAATGTTATTTATAGTATTGAAGTTAATACAAATAACAAGCTATGAGTTCGCCGTATAAGCCCAAAGCATACAAGTCAGTACAGTTAAACTTAACAATATTCCACCTTGACCATAATGAGTTGCATAGAGGGGAACTTGTCCAATACTGTGCGTAAGTTTATAGTTCAAAATAGGTCTAATGCAAAAGAAAAACAGCGGTAATGAAAAGATTACCGTGTTACTCATTTTAATGGTAAAGCGGAAATAGTAACTAAATAGCCCTATTACCATTACATATAACAGAGTTTTGAAAAGTACTTCTCCACTGGTATAGACATCTATACCAACATAAACATTAAACTTCCATATAAGAAGGCTAAATGTAGCAATTATTGAAATAATAGTTACTACAACAGCATTTGCTGGGCTTGATACATTTAACATTTTTAAGTTTTAATTGATATAAAGTAATTTATTTAAAATATATATTATAAAAATATATATTTCAGTGACCATTTTTAACTTTATAAAAATCACGAAAAATCGTTATTCAGACTTTTTAAGACTAATGCGAATTTGAGCTTGTTTCTTTAAATACCCATAGCGCAAAGCAGAAGATAATGACGAGGAGTAATCCTAAAATTTGACCATGACCAGAGAGGTAAAATGGAACCTCTGGGATGGTTTGAATGGCTTTATAGTCAAGAACAGGCGATAGCCAAAAGTATGCAAATGGAATAGCAATTAAAAATTGTGTTGTAAACTCAATATGATCGCGTGTTAAAAAGCCAAGGGTAGCCGCTGTGGCAATATAGATAATAATCTTTACAGAGACTTCATAGGATGTTGTGATGTCCAGTGCAAATATAGTTCGACATTTAAATGCTAATAATGAAACGCAGATAAAAGCGAACATCGCTAAGAGCTTTAAAAGCTCATCAATATAATTGTTATTGCTCATGTCTTACTCTATTTTAAGTATTAAAATTATAAATTTTGAATAAATATAGATGAGACGAAAACACTCTACATTGACAAAATATGACATTTTTTGTCAATAAAGCTGCTTTGTAAATAATCAAGAAATGCAAACGATACCTTTTTACGACACAGATTTAATCGTTAATGTTCACTTTGAAAAAATTGACAAGCCCCTTATTCGTCGGGGCTTTTTTTATTGCATAAACTCAGGGTGTTTTGCCGTTTTAGGTGCACCGATTTTCTTTTGGTAGCTTTGGTCTAAGACCTGTATCACCAGTACAAATGCAATTACAAATACAGGAAACAATATAGTTTTCACGTTTCGGTTTCTCCGAGAGTTGTAGGTAAGGATGGACGGGTGCGAACTAAAAGGCTCAACGCAAATAGCAAAACAATGCCACTCATTAAAAAGAGGTGGGCATACGACCAGTGCAAATGATGTAAGGTGCTTATAACCACGCCACCTAAAAGCTGGGTACTGGCAAAGCCAATCGTGGCAAGGCTCCAGAGTTTTTGATAACGCTGCTCATAAATTTGTAAAAGGCTATAGGAGCTAATAAACACGGTGGCAGGCGTGAGCAAACCTGTAAGGAATGAAGACAACGCAAGTAAAGAGATGGCATGCGAAAAGAACGGTAATGCAACGGCTATGCAGTAAATGCCATAAAGCCATTTAATTGCTTGTAAATATCCGGTGAAGCGGCTTAAACAGTACGCCACAAAAGCGCCTATACAGCTTCCCATGCCATACAGCACCCAAAACAAATTTCGCTGTTGCAATGGAAAATGCAAGGTTCCCGATAAGTAATCCATCCAAAACAAAGAGTGGGGAATATAGGCAAAAGCACTGCACATATAGGCAATAATAATGACCAGCCCCAAGCGTGAATGTTTGATGCTTTGAGGTGTTTGACTGGTTGTTTGAACAGACTGCTGTGGTTGATGTTTGAGTAATTGGGAAAGTATCAAACTGCCAAAAATAGAGAGCGCTGCAAAAATGCTCCAGACATATTGAACGGGCATATTTTTAAGTAAGGGAATAATAATAGTGGCAGATAACACGCCTACACCAATGCCGCTAAACCCTAAGAAATTGACTTTGAGCCTTTGACTCATTGCAATATTTTTCATGGCAAAGCTCGGTGCCAAAATCATGAGTAGGCCGCCTGCAATTCCTGAAATGGTGCGCCAGAACATGAACCAAACCAATGGCATGTGTATGAAGGCACAGCAGAGTAGGCTTAAACTGCCCACAACTGCCGAACTTACAATGAGTATGGGAATAGATTTTTCTTTAATACTAAACAACGCCAACAAGGCACCTAGCAAATAGCCCAGCAAATTTGCACTGCCTAAGAAGCTTGCGAAGTCATGTGTCCATCCGTATTGAACAATTATGATTGGCATGAGGGCAGTGTAGGAAAATCTAAAAATACCAATACCCAAGCAAGTTGCTAAAAATACAAGCAGACTCATTCGATAAAGCGTAGTCATGAGAAATCACTCAATTTTTTTATTATTAAAAGCGAGTTTGATAATCTTTAAAAATGATTTAATATGATAATAATTATCTTATTTTGAGATAGTGGTATGTTGCTTAAGTCTCTAGAGTTTTTTTTAGCGGTAGCAGAGAGTGGAAGTTTTTCACTGGCTGCACAAAAAATGTATACGGTTCAATCGAATATCACCAGTCATGTGAAAAAGCTTGAAGAAGAGTTAGGAGTGGTTTTATTAAATCGCCATAATCCCGTGACATTAACCAATGCAGGGCAGCAGTTGCATAGCTATGCTGTTCAAATGATCGCGCTGCACAATAAAGCGAAAAAAATCTTTCAAGACAGTGATATTGATCCGAACGAAACCATCCGTTTAGGCAGTATGGAAACCACAGCGGCCATACGACTTCCTCAATTGCTGAATCAGTGTATGCAGCAATATCCCAATTTGCCGATTGAGCTTCAAACTCACCCAACAGGATATTTGATTAACGCTGTACAGCAAGGTGAGCTTGATTGCGCTTTTGTTGCCTCGAAATATGTGATTCCTGAGTTATATAGCTATCCAATATGGCAGGAACAATTGGTTTTGGTCTGCCCTAAACAGCAAACCGAGTTTCCTAACATTGCCACGCTTGCAAAGACCAGATTTATTGCATTTCGACAAGGGTGTTCCTACCGCCATGCAATTGAGCTGTTTTTAAATGACCATAGTGTGCCGCCTTCACAAATTATGGAAATGGGCAGTCTAGACGGTATTGTCAGTTGTGTGGAGTTAGGTGTCGGCTTTGCGCTATTGCCAAAGTCATATTTGACTAAAGTGGCTGATAAATTGTCGTTAAGCTGTTTTGAAATTAATACTGAATCTGCACACTTTACCACTTATGTCGTTGCTCAGCCTCCTGATACATGGGGGAGCAATTTAAAGCAATTTATTGGTTTTATTGAGCAACAGTTTATACAGAAATGTGCTTAATTTTAATACATAAATGTCCTACTTAGCTTATGCCCTAAAAGTGATATATATGTATTTAAAAGTCATTTTATATTCTCATCCAGATCGGCAATGATCTGCATGCTAGAAAATTGTGGAAAAGGGTAGTTTATATAGGCCGGCTATGGTCAAATATGCCCCCTTAAAAGATGACACAAGCAATAATTTGGAGTTTGGGAATGAATATACCCTTAATCATCAATATTGTGGTTTTTGTCGGGTTAATATTTTTACTCGCCCAAACACGTAAAACGGACTGGAGCTTATCTAAAAAAGTTCTTGCTGGCTTAGTTCTAGGTGTAGTGTTTGGTTTAGGACTACATTTGATTTATGGCGGTGGCCATCCGATTCTTGCTGAATCTATTAGCTGGTTTAATATTGTTGGTAACGGCTATGTAAAACTTTTACAAATGGTCGTGATGCCTTTGGTATTTGTATCGATTTTAGGCGCAGTAGCCAAGTTGCATCAGGCTTCCTCTTTAGGAAAAATCAGCATCTATACCATTGGAACTCTACTATTCACAACGTTAATTGCTGCGCTGGTTGGTGTATTTGTGACGAACTTATTTGGTTTAACTGCCAAAGGTTTGGTGCAAGGTGCTGCTGAAACTGCGCGTTTAACTGCAATTAATACAGATTATGTAAGCAAAGTAACAGACTTAAGCGTACCGCAATTTATTCTTTCCTTTATTCCAAGTAACCCTTTTGCTGAGTTAACGGGTGCAAATCCGACTTCAATTATTAGTGTAGTTATTTTTGCTGTCTTTTTAGGGATAGCTGCGCTCAACTTGATGAAAGATGACGCCGAGAAAGGTCAGCGTATTTTGACTGCTATTCAGACCTTACAGTCTTGGGTAATGAAGCTTGTGCGTTTAGTCATGACCCTTACACCGTATGGCGTTTTTGCGCTTATGACTAAGGTTGTGGCAAGTTCAAACGTGGCTGACATTTTAAACCTAGGCGGTTTCTTGGTTGCGTCGTATTTAGGTTTGGCGATTATGTTTGGCGTGCATGCCATTATTTTGACCCTAACTGGTGTGTCTCCGCTTAAATTCTTTAAGAAAGTTGCGCCTGTTTTAACATTCGCATTTACAAGTCGTTCAAGTGCAGCAAGTATTCCACTGAGTATTGAAGCGCAAACTCGTCGTTTGGGTATTCCTGAATCTATTGCGAGTTTTTCTGCTTCGTTTGGTGCAACCATTGGTCAAAATGGTTGTGCGGGTTTATACCCAGCAATGTTGGCCGTGATGGTTGCTCCCACTATGGGGATTAATACACTCGACCCAATGTGGATTGCTTCTTTAGTGGGTATTGTGACTTTAAGTTCAATTGGTGTGGCTGGTGTTGGCGGTGGTGCAACTTTTGCTGCACTGATTGTGCTTCCTGCAATGGGTTTACCTGTAACTTTGGTTGCGCTGCTTATTTCAATCGAACCGTTAATTGATATGGGCCGTACTGCATTAAATGTAAATGGTTCAATGACTGCAGGTGTAGTGACGAGTCAACTGATGGGCCAAACAGATAAAGACATATTAAATAGTGAAGATGAAATTGAGTTAACTCAACATCATTAATAGTTAGTATAAAACGGCTCATTCATATCTGAATGAGCCGTTTTTTTATATGCTTAAATTGCCACTGTGATGTGAATTTTAAAAAAACTGTATCTGTTTTTATTTTAAATAGTTTTAGAAAATGAGCTTAGTACAAAAGAGAGCACTATCATGAAAATGTATCAAGTCGATGCTTTTACAAAAGAGTTATTTCGTGGAAATCCAGCTGCTGTGATTGTTGAAAAAGAGTGGCTAGATGCAGATTTAATGCAAAAGATAGCACTCGAAAATAACTTATCTGAAACAGCTTTTGTAAAAATTATAGATTCTGAAAACTATGAAATTCGTTGGTTTACACCAATGGTTGAAGTCGATTTTTGTGGTCATGCGACTCTTGCGAGTGCTTTTGTACTCTTTAAAGATTTTACGGATAAAAAGACCATTAATTTTCATGTCCGAAACTTAGGGCTTTTTATGGTTCACCAAGATGAAGATGGAAAAATCAGAATGAATTTTCCAATTCGTAAGGCTGAACAACTGGAAGATTATCCAGCTATTTTACGACAAGCTTTAAGCAAACCATTTAAGGCTGTTTATCAAAATGTTCAAGCTTATATTGTTGAGTATGAATCAGTGCAAGACGTGTTGGATGAGCAGCCTGACATGAACTTACTTAAAGCCTTAGGTAAACGGACAGCTATTACGACTACAGATATGGATGTCGTAATCACTACAAAAGCAGACGAGCACTATGACTGTGTATCTCGTTATTTTGCACCTGTTGCAGGCATTGAAGAAGACCCTGTTACAGGTTCAATTCATACTGCAATAGCGCCGTTATGGGCAGAAAAGCTGAGCAAAAATAATATTGTGGCTTATCAAGCTTCTAGCCGTGGAGGCATTTTATATTGCAATATACTGAATCAGGAACGTATTGAAATTGCAGGATATGGCAAACTCTATATGCAAGCAGAAATTTTTCTTTAAAATAAAAAGCCGTTTAAATAAACGGCTTTCTTTTCAAAACTTTACTATTAATGTCAGCTTAAATTACCTACTATACTCTTACAACTATTGATTTTTTATTATTCAAATTAATTGGTATTTCTATGTTCATGCAGTTTAAACAACTGACTCTCTCCCTATGTATTCTTGGTTTAAGTGCTGCGTCTTTTGCACAAACGACATTAGTAAAAAGTAAGCAAAATATTGAGGAATATAAATTAGATAATGGCTTTCGGGTGGTACTTGCACCGAATGACAAAGAAAATAAAATCTTTATTAATACTATCTATTTGACAGGTTCTTTAAATGACCCACAAGGTAAAAGTGGCTTAGCACATTTACTTGAGCATTTGGCATTTAAAGGCACGCAAAACGTAAAGGGTGAAGAATTTCAGCGCCGTTTAGATCAATATACATTAATGACAAATGCGAGCACGGATTACTATTCAACCAAATATACCAATATTGTTCGTCCAGAAAAAAATGCGCTAGATCAAGTGTTGTACCTTGAATCTGAACGTATGGATAAATTGGTACTACAAGAAAAATTTGTACCTTCTGAAATTGAAATTGTAAAGCGTGAACGTGAAGTCCGTATGGATCAGCCTTTTGCTGTCTTAATGGATCAAATGTGGAAATCGGCTTATGGAAACAAGTATTTAGGGCGATTACCGATTGGTGATTTACCTGAGCTTAAGTCTATTAAAATGCCTGAATTGAACCAGTTCTACCGCAGTTGGTATGCACCGAATAATGCTGTGATGGTCGTTTCAGGTAAGTTTGATAAAACTGATGTTTTAAAAACAATTGACCAATATTTTAGTCCGATTCCTGCGCGAGCTGTGCCGAAGCCTGTTCAGGTACCTGTCTTAGATTCTACAAAAATGAAGGATCGTGAGTTTGTAGTGAAAAAGGGCAGCGATTTGGCCAAATTCCATATCTATATGAATGGAAAAAACACGAAAATTCAGCCAACACTCGCTTTAGCACCAATGTTATATACCATGCAGCCAAGTGGTCATTTATACCAAAACATGGTTGAAACGGGTATTTCTACAGACGTTCAGGCATCAACATGGTTAGATCAAGATTTTAATGTCGTATTTTTAGGTGCGGTTTACTCACCAAAAAATGACCCTAATAAAGTTGAAAGTGCATTACTCTCGGGAATAGAAAAGGGTAAGCCTTTTACAGAGACTGAGCTAAATCGCGTAAAAAGCTTAATGAAAACGCAAGGCGAGTTAGTCAATAAAGATGCCGTTGCTTTGGGTTCTCGTTTAAGTGATTACAGTGTAGCTGGTGGGCAATGGGACCAATATTTTAAAGATTTAGATGCAGTTGAGAAAGTGAAACTCAATGAAGTCAATCAAACCTTAAAGCAGTTTCTTGTTGCTGGGCATCGTATTGATGGCGATATTTTGCCGACACCTGAAGATCAAAAGAAAGCATTGCAACTTGACCCTAAAGATAAGCCTAAAACTTTAGATCAAACCGATGTTAAACCAGAGCCTTTAAAAGACCCGAAAGTTTATCAACAAGAAGTTAACGAGTTTTTAAAAACCTCAAAGCAATATGCCGAAAGTAATGAGAAAAAGATTATTCGCGGCAAACTTAAAAATGGAATGAAGTATGCTTTGTTCCCTGTAGAAACCCGTGATGACCGTACCTATGCCACTATTACTATGGATTTTGGTACAGAAAAATCTTTATTTGATAAAGGTACAGTTGTTGATTTAACTTCATATTTATTACTGCGTGGCTCTGACAAATATAGTTTGCAAGATATTGCAGATAAGTCGATTGATGCAGGCGGTGCAGCTTATGCAAGTGCTGACGGCAATGGTATGACTATTAACATTCAATCTAAAACTGAAAAATTTGATGAGTTCTTCAAATTTGTTTTAGAGGTCATGAAAAATCCTAAATTTGAACAATCTCAATTCGATTTAATTAAGTCTCAAAGCTTATCGAGCCTTGATCGTCCTTATACTGAACCAGATGTCGTGGCAGGTTTAACATTATCGCGTTTAATTGAAGAATACCAACCGGGTGATTTGCGTTATCACTTCGAACCTGAGCTGGCTAAAAAACAATTGAAGAATGTGACTCAAGAACAAGTGAAAGAGCTGTACCAGCATTTCTTTGCAATGAACCATGCGCAAATTGCGATTACTGGTGCATTTGATGCAAAGAAAATGAAAAATTTATTGAATCAAGAGTTTGGAAGCTGGAACAGTAAGCAACCATACGAAAAAATCTTAATTAAACATGTCGATTTTCCTGCTCAGAAGGTACATGCTTTATCTGAACAACGCGAGTTTGGTAGTTATCAAAGTATAATCACACTACCAGTTGGGAAAAACCACCCTGACGCACCTGCATTAATTTTAATGAATTATATTTTAGGTGATTCTCAAATCTCATCACGTTTGGCTCAAGAGCTTCGTGAAAAAAATGCATTGGTATATGGTTTTGGAACAGGTCTACAACTTGATCAGGACACGAATGTTGGTGCGTTAAGTATTAGTGCAAACTATACGGCTGGGCGTTCAGCACAAGTTTCTGATTCAGTTCATAAGGTATTAAATGACTTGTTAACGAAGGGTATCACTGAGCAAGAGCTTGCAGCAGCTAAAGCAGATCTCATGAAGAAACGTGTTACTGCATTAGAGGATGAGCGCAACATTCACGGTATGTTAAATATTGAGCTTGAGTCGGGTAAAACTTTACTTGACCGTGTTAAGCATGATCAAGACTTAACTAAGCTGACCGTTGCCGATGTGAATGCAGTCATTAAAAAATATATTAAACCTTCAAACCTTGTGGAAGTGATGGCTGACCAATATGGCCAAGCGCAAAAGCAATAACTAACTTATTCAAATAAAAAGCCACATGAAGTGGCTTTTTATTTGAGTATTTAAAACTTATTAATGATCATGGTCATGTTTGTGAGCATGGAAATCTTCATTCTTACGGAAACGTAAGTAGTTTTCGAACTGTTCACAATACTCATCAAAGTTATCTTCGAGCATCATTTGAAATTGCTGAAGCAAATAAGACATCACTTGCTCTTTTGCATCGCGCATTTCATTGCCATCTTTAAAATTATTTGCAGCCACCCACGTATTAAAACGGGCAGTTGCAAATAACATAGCTGCACTCACTTGGCCGCGAAGCTCAGCAGGGTCAGGCTTTTGGCCTTTAGGCGGGCGACAAAAATCATTCGCTTGTTTAATGAATTCATCCGCACGCTCAAAGAAAACAGCATTTAACGCTTCTTCTTCAGTAATATCTGTTGCATTAATCTTTTGAGACATGACATATTCCCGCAAAAATAGAGCTGCTTATTATAGGCAAAGCCTTGCGGAAACAAAACCTTTGCCTTAGTCTGTAAATAGCCTAAGTGTTGGAAGTTCTAATTATGCAAGATGCGATAGCCATTCAAAGTTTAAAAACAGACATTGCTCTATTACGTCAGCATATTTTTCCACCCCAATATTTAGAGCATGTCGAAGGGCTACCAATTTATTATGGTTTGCAAGAAGAAGTTTTAGCCTATTACCAACAATGGAAAGACTTAATCGAAAGGGCACAAGAGCTTTTCCAGCCTTTTATGGAAGATGAGTTACCAGATGCAATTCATTTACCAAGCCATTTGAACTTACCATTATTCTTTTTTCATGTAGATCGGATTCGTATTAATAAAACACGTGCTAAAGAGTCGAAAACTTTTCGTGGTGTGGCAAGTCTTATTGAAAAATGCGGTCAATTTGAAACAGATCAGATTTTTACTATGCAAGAATGGTTGCAGAGTGATGATACGGCAGCACTCGTTGCTCACCGTGAATTTATCGATTTAAGAACTTATGTGTTCCAGCATGGTCAAAGTGAATATACACGTTCACGTTTTTATACCAATGGTATTGTACTAGGGGTAGAGCCTCACTTTGAACTCGTCGATGCCCGAGATAAACCAAGAAAGCAGCGTAGCGATAGCTATAATGACCCGTTAGCAGATAACGGTGTATGGAAAGTATTTGGTAAATACCGATAAGATAAAAAGTCGCGACATCTATGTCGCGACTTTAAGATATTTACCAAAAAGTTTTTACTTGATTAAATTTTTGCAAAGCTTCGGCAGACTGATTTTGTAAATAAGACTGTTTGGCCTTAATCCATCCTAGAGCAAACCAGAAGTGCGGGTCGTGTTCAATTGCTTTATTAAATAGATCTTCAGCTATAAACAAATCGTTATATAGTCCTAAGGTATTTTGCACGGGTTGCAATTTCTTTAAAAACTGTTGAACATTTTTAGAGGGATATAAGCTTGATATAAATTCGATGCAGTAACGTAGCTGTTTAGCTTTTTTACGTATCTTGTGCTGTTCAGTTACTTCGAGTTCATTGAAATTTTTAGCATGACTCACAACTTGGTGATGTAACTTATCTAAGCTTTTTTCTATCTGCTTTTTAAATTTTCCTTTGGTACTTTGGCTATCTTCTTCTGAATAAGCAAATGCCAGTAATGCGAGTACAAGCTTGACAGTTTCTGCTGATTTGAACAGTGTGGCAAGATCTTTTAATGGCTCCTCTGAGATTGGAAGTAAAAGCTCAGGCGAACCATGTTGCACAATCATCGGTAAAATTTCAGTACGAATAGCATCTAGGTCACGCGTGTTTCCAAGCTTGCGGAAAAGTGCTGCAATTTGCTCTTCCCAAGCAGGGTTTAAATCGTCTGACCATCCTGAAAAATGATGAAGTGCACTGCGTAAACGACGTAAGCTTACACGTGCCTGATGGATATGCTCAGCTTCGGCGACGTTATCGGCAATTGCAGCCATATTCGGTAAGAATTGTCCTAAACAGTTTTCTACAATTTTTTTGAGGGCTTGTTCTGCTGAAATATTCTTATCTAAACTCAAGCTTTTTGCGTGAACAGCAGGTGAAACGGCTTTACCTAATGCGAGTAAATTACCGCGTTCGGCTTTACTTCTAACATCGAGCCATAACTCATAACGATTAATCCATTGCTGTGCAAATTGAATCAGTGTTTTAACAGCACCTTGTTTAAGCTCAAACTCAACTTCACAAATTTTACTTTGGGTGGTTGCCGTTTTTACTACACCGTCATCAAGACAGACTTCAATAGCAGTGTCATCGGCTTCAAATACATGATAAGTACGTTGTACATCTGTCTCAAACTGTAAGCTTAGCTTTTCGACTTCAGTGTCTAAAGCTTCAGTAATTAAATCTGTGACTGCTTTATTATCTTTATATAGATTAAGGTTTAGTTCGGGTTCTTGCTCGGATTTACCTAGAAAAACTTCTTCTTCAACACGGTGTAAATGACTTTGACCAGCGGCTTTAAAGGTCTGTACCCACAAATCATTTTCTTTACGTAAACGTAGGGCCATACCATTTTTTGCGAGTAGACGGTCTGGTGTATCGTAATATTTGGCCTGCAAGTGAATATGCTGTGCTTTATGCTTTTTCAAGTACTGCTGAACAGTTTTTTTCTTCGATTCAGGTAACTGAAACTTAAGCTCAACTTCAACCATAACGGATCTCCCTGAATCAGGTATTTAAACTATCTTGAATAAGTATAATAGCTTAGTGCTAAAAATAATGTTTTTGATAGAGAAAGTTACAATCAAACCTATGACGCTACACTTTGTTTTAGGTGTACAATCAGGTGACGTTTTGATCAAATAAAAATCAGGAAGATGATCGTGAATGCACCAGTAAACTTCAACCATGAAGCTCAGCCAGAGTTTGAATTGCCGATTAAAAACTATCAGGAATTTTATCGTTTTTATTTAACCGAACACCGTAACATTATGAGCAGACGCCTACATGTGGTGGGTAGCAGCATTGGCATATACTTTTTTTCAAAAGCTATTCGTAAGAAACAGGCCAAATACGCACTTTATGGTTTAGTTTCTGGCTATGCATGTGCATGGGTTGGACATTTTGTATTTGAGAAAAATAAACCTGCCAGTTTTAAACAACCTTTCTATAGTTTTATTTCTGATTGGCGAATGCTATCTGATGTTGCAACTGGTCGATTAAGTTTGATTGATCGTAAGCGCGATAAGATTGATTCTTAAAAGAGAGAATATGATAAAAATTTAAAGTAATAAAACGACATATACTGTCGCAAAGCTGCTTAGGCAGCTTTTTTATTATTTAATGTTTAATTAATATAAGAAAAAACAAGAGAAATCAAAAGAATGGAACAACTTAACCCATCTGACTTAAAACCAATATTACATTCTAAGTGAGTTAATCTGTTCTACTTTATTTGAGCATAATTATTTCATATTCAGCTTTTATGATTTTTAAGGGATTACTCATTCATAGAATAGCAATCCAAAATTATTGCGCAAGTATCTAAATATATCTTTTGATTTAAAGTAAACTGTTATTTTATCAATTTGTTAGCTTAGAAATGAATAAGAATCTTGATGGTCTATTAAATGAGTTAGATAACCATAATTTCGAAGACCAAAAGGATCATGAAATTTGGATGAAAATTCATAAAGTAAGTGTCGACTTCCCATCTCCTGAAGCAGAAATGGAGAAGATGGCTTTTTACATCAGTGAAATTAAAGGAATTCATACTCAAAGTGAGTGGAGTTTTTTTTACCCATACACTACTACAAATGATTCTAGAGGTTTAATTGAATATCCAAAGTTAGAAGAAATTACAGAAGATTCTATTAATTATTGGAAGAAAAGATGTGAACAAACAAAAAATTTATTTATGAAACTACGCTATATGGGATTAGTTCTAGTCTTCGATAATGAACTTTTTAAAAAAAGAAATCCGCAACTTACTTGTTCTTATATTGAATTATTGATAGATGTATGTACGAAAAATATAGGAAATAACCAAGAACTAATTAGATATGCAGAACGTGCCTTATCCCTTTCAAAATCTATAAAGAATTTAGAACTAATTAATAGCAGTATCTTAAATTTAATTAATTTAGAAGAAAAAATAACTGATATTAATTTAGCTGGTACTTGGGGTTTTTGCTTTGAAAAGTTGGTACTGGGGAAGGAAAGAAATTTAACGGAACCACAAAAGCAAAAAATTGTAAAAGATATGGAAGACAAGTTTGATTATTTCTCTAAAATCGTGGGCCTTCCTTCATACCTACTTTTATATACGCTTGAACCTCTTACTTCATATTATAGATCTATAAAAGATAATGAAAAAATTAAGAGTACTTTTGATGTATATTCTGAAAAAGTTAAAAAGCACATTGAATCTGTTAGACCTATTGTCGCCTCACATGAATTATTGGAATTATATAAGTTATTGACTAAAAATCATTTACATAGTGAAGCTGAAAAAGTTCTAGTCTTGCTTAATAAAAATGGTAAAAACGTGATAAATGAAATATCTATTGTTGAAACACAACATAAAATTAGTCATGAGACTATGGAAGAAATGTTCAAAATAAATACCGAAGGAGAATTTGAAGAAGTTTTTCTAAAACTGATACGAAGCTACGTTATTTCAAAAAATAGTCTTATAAAGAATATAGATCAAAAGTATGAACAATTTCCTTTGTTTCAAGTATGTACAAGTCAAACAATTATAGATGAGAATGGTCGGATAAAACAGAAGATTAACGCTAATAATGATGGTAGCGAAAGTATACTTATAAAAGAAATGAGCGAAATTATAATATCAAATAGTTCATTTTTTAATTTATTTTTAAGAGAAATTATCAATAAAAACAATAAGTCATCTAAAAAATTAGTTGATTTAATTTATAAGTCACCTTTCTTTAAAGTGGAAAATCGCGAAATCATTTACAAAGGGGTTGAAGCTTTTATAAACGAAGATCATCTTGTTTGTGTACACCTATTAATTCCTCAAATTGAGGTTGCATTTAAAAAAATAATCGAATTACAGTCAGGTAATATTTTACAAAAAAATAATTTAGATGGTGTAAATTTTCAAACATTGGACTCTTTAGTGAAAAATGATCTAGTAAAAAACATTTTTGACGATGAGACAATTTTTTATATTAGAACTGTCTTATCCGATCCAAGAGGATTAAATATAAGAAATGATGTTTGTCATGGAATTGTAAATGCTGATCGTTTCGATTTTAGTTATTCATTACTAGTTATGCATATAGTATTTTTATTAGCTCAAAATAAACTTGATGAAGGCCCAAGTACATAAATCAGAAGTCTATAAAGATAAAAAAAGCAATCCGATTCAGGATAATGCCTGTAGAGCGGACTGCTTTCTTTATATTTATATATTAATATGTAAATATAAATATTGTCAAGATATTTGAAGAAATAGAAAAATATAGTTATAAAATTATTGTATTTATTTATAAAGCATATTCGCGCTGCAAAATGCGAAAGATACTATTAAAAAAGTCCCAGCTAAAAAATCAATATCTTTATCTTTAGTAGTCACTCTTGCAGAGAGTGGGCATTACTAATTGGGAAATGTAGACCCTAATAATTAAAATCATGATGATATGGCTACCTTGAAGGCACTCTTTATCTTTAAATTTTTACAAAGAAAATATATTCTGAACGCAATATGTTTAGTGGTGAAATTTTCATGCGCGGTTTATATCTCATTACCAATGATGACCCAATCCAATTATTATTAGAAAAATTAGACGCCGCGCTCGCAACTCGTCAGGTCGCAATTTTACAGTACCGCCGTAAAAAAATAGAAAAAACTGACCAGCCTGCTGAAGTTGAACAGATCAAACAGTTATGTGAAAAATATCAGGTTCCTTTTGTCATTAATGATGACCTAAAACTGGCCGCTCAGTTTGGTTTAGGTGTGCATTTAGGACAAAGTGATGGTGAAATCACAGATGCAAAATCTAAACTTCCTGAAGGTGTCATTATTGGCCGTACTTGCCTCAACTCTTTAGATCTTGCTCGAAAAGCAATTGCCGATGGCGCAACTTATGTTGCCTTTGGTGCTGTGTATGCAACTGCCACAAAACCAGAAGCCGGCAATGTAGGTATTGAAGTCATTAAGCAAGCAGCAGCTCAATATGATTTACCAATTTGTGCGATTGGTGGTTTAACTGTTGAAAACTCAAAACCTGTGATTGAGGCTGGAGCTGACCTCTGCGCAGTCATTAGTGATATATTAGGTCGATCAACTGCTGAAATTCCTGTCCGTGTACAAGCGTGGGCACAATTATTTTCTTAAGCTTTCAAAATTATTTTTTAGATATTTAAGACGAGCATTTCCATGAGTTTATCTCCAAAGCAAGAACAGTTATTTAAACAAGCCAGCAAACACATTCCTGGTGGTGTGAACTCTCCGGTACGTGCCTTTAATGGCGTTGGAGGAACACCAGTTTTCATCGAGAAAGCTAAAGGTGCTTATTTGTGGGATGTCGATGGCAAGCGCTATGTTGACTATGTTGGTTCTTGGGGACCGATGATTTTGGGCCATGCTCATCCAGAAATTATTAAAGCGGTACAAACAGCAGCAGAAGATGGTTTAAGTTTTGGTGCACCAACCGTACACGAAACGACTTTGGCAGATATTATCTGTGAAATCATGCCATCAATTGAATTAGTACGTATGACGAACTCTGGTACAGAGGCGACCATGACCGCTATTCGTTTAGCGCGTGGTTATACTGGCCGTGACAAAATCGTGAAGTTTGAAGGTTGTTACCATGGACACTCTGACTCACTTTTAGTAAAAGCGGGTTCGGGTTTACTTACTTTAGGCGAGGGTGAGCCAACTTCAAAAGGTGTTCCAGTCGATTTTGCTAAACATACTTTAACGCTGCCTTATAATGATATTGCTGCATTAAAAGAGTGTTTTGCCAAATTCGGTCATGAAATTGCGGGTGTTATTATTGAACCTGTAGCGGGCAACATGAATATGGTGAAACCAATTGACGGTTTCTTACAAGCCATTCGTGATGTGTGTGATGAATATAAATCTGTATTTATTATTGATGAAGTAATGACAGGTTTCCGCGTTGCTTTAGGTGGTGCTCAGTCAGTTTATAACGTTAAACCTGACTTAACGACTTTGGGTAAAATTATTGGTGCGGGCTTACCTGTAGGTGCGTTTGGCGGTAAGCGTGAAATCATGGAATGCATCGCACCTTTAGGTGGTGTATACCAAGCGGGAACTTTATCTGGTAACCCACTTGCTATGCGTGCGGGTATCGAGATGTTTAAACATTTACGTCAACCTGACTTTTACAGCAAGTTATCTGCTCAACTTGAAAAGTTACTTGCGGGTTTACAAGCCGCGGCTGATGAAGCAGGTATTCCATTTAAAACTCAGCAAGCGGGCGCAATGTTTGGTCTTTACTTTACCGATCAAGAAGATATTACAAGCTTTGACTCTATGTTGGCATGTGACATTGAAGCTTTCAAAAAGTTCTTCCATGGCATGTTAAAGCGCGGTGTAAACTTAGCGCCATCGGCATTTGAAGCAGGCTTTATTTCATCTGCTCATTCTGAGGAAGATATCGAATATACGATTCAGGCTGCAAAAGAAACATTTGCCGAAATGAAGTAAGCAAAAAAGCCCGTGTTAAACGGGCTTTTTAATTTGAGCTTTTTTTATATTTGTAGAGAACAATGTTTTATCCCTTACCTCGAAAAATCCAGTTAGCCCCAAGTACTTCAAATTGGTCTATTGAATCTACGCATAGCATTTTACTCATCGTTGGGTTAAACGAACTTGAAAATGACGCTGACTGGATAAATCAGCCATTAGCCGATCATTTAGAAATGCTAAGTAAAAGAGCACAGGCACTCGAAATTCCAGTCATGATGATTCAGTCATCTCAACTTCAACAGGTCATGTTACAGCTTGGGCAACAATTGTCATCAAACACTCAAGCACAAGTGATAATAGCTGGAAATTTATCCCCGTTGTTTAAGCAAGTGATGCAGCTTGTTTTATCTATTACAGATTATGTAGCTGTTGTAAATGATGCGATCTTGGCAGGTAGTTTAGAGCAGCATATACAATGGATTGAAAAAATCAGTTTTGACTCCATTCAACATATAAACACACAGGCTTTAATGCGCTTATGGTCTTTAAGTGCACCATCGTCACAGGTGTTGTCCGATAAAGGAATTTTATTGGCAGTTGCTGAGCAGGTGGGACGGCATCCAATGGAAATTCATCCTGAAATAGATTTAAGAAACTATGGTTTAGATGCTGTAGGAGTCAATTATCTGGTGGAGTTATGGCGTGCGAACGGTGCGAGTCTAAGCGCTGAAGAGCTGATGCAAACACCTACCTTGCAACAAATTATGCAGTTATTGAAGCACTAATCGGCTTTAGCCATAAAGTGAATCATAATATTTGCAAATTCTGTCGTTAATTTACCCGAACGGCATTGTAATTCGGACGTAAGCTTTTTATTATTGCCCGCTTGTTTTTCATCTTGCCTTGGGAATACAACTTTGAGTGATTTTCTAAGTGAACATCTGATCTATCGTGATGATGATTTTATGGTGATTCATAAACCTTCGGACATTTTGAGTGTGCCAGGGAAAGGTGATTTACATGACAGCGTTTTAACAAGACTGGTGGCAATTGAACCACGAACTTTGCTCATTCATCGCCTTGACCGCGATACCTCGGGTATTTTGGTTTTTGGGTTATCTAAGCGTGGACAAAGTGCGATTGCACGCCAATTTCAAGACCGTCAAACCTCGAAAATATATGAAGCTTTAGTCGCAGGCCATCTAGACGGCGAAGGGACTGTTGATATTCCTGTAGTCTATGACCCAAGTCGACCACCTTTACATATTGTCGATGCTTCTCATAACAAACCTGCTTTAACACACTGGCAGGCGATTGAACATTTCCAGATTCAGGGGCAACCGGTTACGCGTGTTAAATTAACACCGATTACCGGGCGTTCTCATCAACTCCGTGTACACATGCAATATCTGGGACATCCGATTGTAGGTGACACGCTGTATGCAACACCGGAACAATTACTTGTTCCTCGTCTGTGCTTGCATGCTAAACAGTTAGGCTTTAATCACCCTGTGACAGGGGAATCATTAACGTTTAACTGTCCTGTACCGTTTTAATGTAAAAACTTTCAATGAGTAATTTTTGTAGCGAAACAATTTAATTGGTTTCTGCTGCAAAATTTTGCTTTAAAGACTACATAAAAAGATGCAAAAATAAGCTAATTTGCATCGTACAATATGTAGTGCGAACTTGAGAAAAAGGTGGAAAAATTGCAGCAGTATGCTATTGGTCAACGTTGGCTATCAGATACAGAGACTGAGCTCGGTTTAGGCGTTCTTATTGATGTAGATGAAAGATCTGTCAGCATTTTATTCCCCAAAAGTGATGAAACGCGTGTCTATGCACGTAACAACGCACCGTTGTCTCGCATCATCTTCAACAAAAATGATGAAGTTCAAGATCAAGAAGGCCAGAAGTGGATTGTTGAGACTGTTGAAGACCGCCATGGTGTTTTGCGTTATAACGTTGTTCGTACTTTAGAAAATGGCGAACAAGAACGTAAAGCGCTCAATGAAACTCGTATTGGTGCACAAATTCAGTTGTCAAAACCTTTAGATCGTTTGCTGGCAAGCCAGATCGATTATAAAGAGTGGTATGACCTACGCATTGAAGCCATGCTCATGCAATCGCAAATGCAAACCAGTCCTTTACGTGGCTTGGTTGGTGCGCGTGTAGGTTTAATCCCACATCAACTCTATATTGCACATGAAGTTGGTAAACGTTTCGCACCACGTGTTTTACTTGCCGATGAAGTAGGTTTAGGTAAAACAATTGAAGCTGGTTTAATTATCCACCAACAGCTTAAAACTGGCCGCTCTGAACGTATCCTCATTTTAGTCCCTGATTCATTACAATATCAGTGGATGATTGAAATGCGTCGCCGTTTCAACTTGCAATTTTCTCTGTTCGACTTAACCCGCACTGCATCTATTAAAGAACATGATCCAGAGCTTAACCCGTTCTTAACTGAGCAATGCATTATTGCCAGCGTAGATTTGATGGTGGACCATGACGATTTACGTGAGCAAGCACTAGAAGCTGGTTTCGATTTACTCGTTGTCGATGAAGCGCATCACTTAATGTGGAGCGAAGAAGAAGGCGGTAATGATCGTTACGATTTAGTTGAAGAACTTGCTGAAAATACAGCGGGTGTATTGTTGCTTACAGCAACACCTGAACAGCTTGGTGTAGAAAGTCACTTTGCACGCTTACGCTTGTTAGATCCGCAGCGCTTTAGCAGTTTAGAACGTTTCTTAGATGAAGAAGCGCAGTATCAGCAAACTGCTCAAGTTGCAGAAGTGCTCATGTCGGATGAACCTTTAACCCAAGAGCATTTAACTGCTTTAGAAGGTTTATTGGGTCATTCAATTGAAGATCAGCCTGAACAACGTTTCAGAGCGATTCATGAGTTGTTAGACCGTCACGGTACAGGTCGTATTTTATTCCGTAATACGCGTGAAGCGATTCAAGGCTTCCCAGGCCGTGATTGCCAACCAGCACCTTTGCCAGCGCCAGAAGACTGGTCAAAAGACGGTAAATTACGTGAGCAAATGTGGCCAGAAGAAGCACAACTTGATGGTTCATGGATGCAAAATGACCCACGTGTGCCATGGTTAATGGAAATCTTGCGTAAAGAACTTAAGCACAAAAAAGTTCTTTTAATTGCTCGTAGTGGTCCTGTTGTTGAATCTTTAGAAAGTGTACTTCGTTTGCATGCTGGTATTCGTACTGCAATGTTCCATGAAGGCATGAGTCTACTTGAGCGTGACCAAGCGGCTGCTTACTTTGCAGAAGAAAGCTATGGTGCTCAAATTCTACTATGTTCTGAAATTGGTTCAGAAGGCCGTAACTTCCAGTTTGCAAGTGATCTGATTTTATTTGATTTGCCTGCAAACCCTGATGTTTTAGAACAACGTATCGGTCGTTTAGACCGTATTGGTCAAGAAAACCGTATCCAAATTCATGTACCTTACTTAATGGGCACTGCTCAAGAGCGTATGTTCCGTTGGTACAACGAAGCGTTGAATATTTTCAGCAATATTTCTCCGACAGCTCAAACGCTTCAAGAAAACTTTATTGTTGAATTAAAAGACTGCTTACTTTCAGATCAAGGTCAAACCTTTGAAGATTTACTCGAAGAAGTAAATGTTCAACGTCAAGCTTTAGAAACAGAGTTACAAGCTGGTCGAGATCGCTTGCTTGAATACAACTCATGCCGTCCTATCGTTGCACAAGAAATTGTTCAAGCTTTAGAAGACTACGATGACAACACAACATTACCTATGTTTGTGAAGCGTTTTATGTCTTCAACCAATATTGATTTTGATGAGCAAAGTAATGGTACTGTTATTATTCGTCCGACAGACCAAATGCAAGTACAAGGTTTGGCATTAGATGAAGAAGGCATGACTGCCACGTTCTATCGTGATCAGGCGCAAATGCGTGAAGATGCTCAATATCTGACTTTAGAGCATCCGTTCATTGAAAGTGTCATGGAAATGATCCGTACACAATCATTTGGTAGTACTAATGTTGCTGTTCTTAAGTCAAACGCATTAAAGCAAGGTTCTGTATTACTTGAAGTTTGGTTTAAAGTTGATGTAGTTGCACCAAAATCTTTGAACTTGCCATCAAGCTTACCGAAACAGCTCATTCGCGTGTTGTTAAGTGAAAATGGTCAGGACTTATCTGAAAAGATTGATCCAACCATTTTAAAACCATATTTGCATCATTTAGATGGCAATAGCTGTCGCCAAGTGGTTAAAGCTCGCCGTGAAGTGATTGAAGAGCGCTATAGACAAGCGCTTGATATTGCTAAAGTCGGCTTGCCACAGCTACAACAGCAGGCAAAAGAGCATTATGGTAATAAATGGCAATACGAGATTGACCGTTTAACGTATTTGAAACAGTTCAACCCAAGTATTCGTCAAGACGAAATTGAGCGCTTACAGAAGTTGCAAAAAGAAGGCTTGAGCTTACTCGATGGCTTAACAGTAACTCCTGAAGCAATTCAGGTACTTGTTGTTGTTAAACCATAAATGATGAGTCATAAAAAAGCGCCTTTAAGGCGCTTTTTTATTGAATAAATTTTAATTAAATCATTCTGGCATCTTTTAATTCTAGTTTTAAATAGGCATAAAAGATTGGTGCTGCAATCAGGCCACCCAAACCAAAAATTGACTCAAAAATTAACATTGCCAATAAAATTTCCCATGCATTGGCATTAATTTTATGTCCAATAATTTTCGCATTAATAAAATATTCTAACTTATGCACTAATACGAGATAGAGCAGAGCAACACCTGCTAAACCCAGTGAAACCGTAAGCGCAGCAATAAAGGTGAGCGTATTTGAAATTAGGTTGCCTAAAATCGGAATTAGACCAAACAAGAAAGTAAGAATAGTTAATGTTTTGGCGAAAGGGAGATGAACACCCCAAATCGGCAATATTACAAACGCAAATAAGATAAAGAGCAGTGTATTAATTGCTGAAATTTTAATTTGGGCAAAAACGACATTTCTAAAAGAAATTGATAACTTTTGAATACGTTGGATGAGTAAAGACTTAAATACAGGCTGTGGTGTACGACGGTGAAAGCCATGAATCGCCACCAAAATACCAATAATAAGGCCCATAATCATCGTTACAAAGTTATGTAAGATATCAGAACTGGCATTTTTTAATGTCGTCACGTTATCTTTCATAAATGCAAAAATTTCATCTTTTAGTTCTGTAACGCTATCTGGAATATAACCTGGAAGATATTTGCCAACTTCGGTTTGTAAGTGCAATAGCGTTTGATCGACTTTATTGTTGATATTATGAATACCTACACCTTTTAAGTCATAAACGACAAAGCTAATTAAACTTGTTATGAAAAAGGCGATGAGTGAAACCGTGATAATACTCAGTAAAATACTAATAAAAATGCGGGCTCTTTGACCATCAATATAACGTTCAACAATAGAGCTTAAACTAATAATAATTTCATAAATGAGAAAGCCAGCAAAAAAGCTTGCTAAGAGATGCAAGGGGATAACCGAAAGCAAAAAAATGCCCATCAGAATATAGCTTGCAATCAGGCTTTGACGATTACTCAAACTTTGCATGTGAATCCCTAAATATCGTGGGGAAATATGGGTATATATTGCTAGAATAATAATTACTTATACTCTTGCATGTTGGTTGCTTCAATCTGTGAATTATATTTTTATCAAGAAATAACTATGTCTGTATAAAAAATGGCTTGTACAATTACAAACCATTTTGTGTTGATCTTATCGTATTTTTGCTTCGTCTAGATGACGAGCACCTTCTAAAATCATTCTTATCATGATCATGGTTTGTTCGGCGACTTCTGCACGTTGATGAACGGGAAGATCCAGCACTTTAGCACCCATGTGAAATACAAGCTGTGTAATTGCTTTTGCAACAAGCTCAGGATGATATAGGTGATTGTTATTTAAACGCTCTAGACGGATTAAATCTTCTTGTAGTTCTTGTTGGAAGAAATTGAGCTGGCGGTCTACCGCAGCTTTATAAGAAGCTGAACCTGTAAAGCCTTCGCGTAACAATAGACTTAAATTACCTTCGTCTGCATCAAGCTGTTGAAGAAAAATTTCTACAGAACTACGAATAATGCTGTCTTGGAAAGAGGCACGTAAACGAGCCTGACGAATAATTTTACGTAAAACGATACCTGCGCGGTCAATCAGTGAAATGGCTAACTCATCAATATCTTTAAAGTGACGATAAAAGCTATTTGGTGCAATACCAGCTTCCCGTGCGACTTCACGTAAACTTAATGAGGCGATACTTTTTTGTGGGCCGATCAGGTTAAGGGCGGCCTGAAAAAGTTCGTCTTTAGTAATCGTCGCTTTTCTTCCAACAGAACGCGTTGCTGTTTTTATTTCAATGACATCTTGTGAAGGGGCTGTGTCATTTTGGCTCTGAGAAAGTGAGGTTTGGGTCATGCTTTTCAATATATTCTTAAACTGTCTGGATTATAGCGTTAGACAGGTAACTTGTGAAATTGTAATTAAAAGTACGAGTGTATATACAAATATATATACATGTGTATAATAATTAAAAAAGAGCGACAGAGCCCTCAGTTATGCAAGCAATCGAAAAGAGAAATTCTCTATTCAATTCATTAACACAAGCTGTATTTGACAAAAATATAGCGAGTTTCTGGCTACAAAAAATAAATCCTTTATGGTCTGTACAGCACGGACTAGTTCAAATTGTAAAAAAAGAATTCGTGGCTCATGACACTGTGAGCCTTACTCTAAAATGCAACCGTTTGGTCAAAACTGGCGCAGCAGGTCAGCATCATCCTGTTATTGTTGAAATTGCCGGCCGCCGTTACGAACGTACTTATAGCTTGACGCAAATCGATGCTGAGCACTTACGTTTAACAGTTAAAAAAGTTGCTGATGGTATTGTCAGTAACTGGTTTATTGCTGAAAGTAAAATTGGCGATATTTTTGAGCTTGGTCAACCTTATGGTGACATGCAACAAAATATTCAGACACCGAAATTAATTATGTTGGCTGCAGGCAGTGGCATTACACCAATGTTGAGTTTAATTACAGCAATTAAGCAAAGCCAGCAGTTAGAAAAAGTACAAATTCAGCTTTTATATTGGGTAAAACAGCGCTCTGATGCTGCTTTTACAGAATATTTTGAGCAAGTTGCTGAACAAAATCCAAACTTTAGCTATCAGGTGTTCTATACACAAGAAACACCAAATGATGAGCGTTTAAATGCTGAACATCTTGCGTTAGTTGATGATATTGAAAACAGCACAATCTATGCGTGTGGTCCATCGGGTTTTGTTGCCACTGTTGAAGAGCTTTTTGAACAAGCACCAGCCGTACAGACTGAAGCTTTTAGTTTAACTAATGAAAGTTCTGCAGATGATGTTGGTTATGTAAATGTCACATTAACCCAGTCTAATAAAGTGATTGCAATTCCTAAAGGCCAATCTATTTTAGTCAGCCTTGAGCATGAAGGGCTTAAGCCAACACATGGTTGTCGTATGGGAATTTGCAATAAATGTGTTTGTAGTAAAGCGCAAGGTTCTACCCGTAATTTGCTAAACGGTAGTCAAAATACTGAACCAAGCCAGTTACTTAAAATTTGTGTCAACTCAGCACAATCCGATCTAGTTATTGATCTTTAAGAGAGAACTCTGATGAATAT
Organism: Acinetobacter sp. H1(2024); assembly: GCF_046557555.1. Taxonomy (NCBI): domain Bacteria; kingdom Pseudomonadati; phylum Pseudomonadota; class Gammaproteobacteria; order Moraxellales; family Moraxellaceae; genus Acinetobacter; species Acinetobacter sp. H1(2024). The sequence goes on along the minus strand of NZ_JBKGFO010000002.1, from coordinate 499,080 downwards.
GCCAGTGAAAGTCGAATATTTTAAAAATCCTAAAAATCGCGATTTGACTCCAGCAGAGCTTGAAGCATTTGCAAAAGAGCTTGATCAGATCAAACAAGAAGTATTGGATGATTTGGGTGAAAAAGACGCTAAATATATTCGCCGTGTCTATGCCGCAGTTCGTTACAGTGGTCTTTTAGGTCGTGCTTGTCTATTTGCTGGATGGTTTCCGCCAGCATGGGTTTTAGGAACAGGTCTATTAGGTTTCTCTAAAATTATGGAGAACATGGAACTTGGTCATAACGTAATGCACGGTCAATATGACTGGATGAACGATCCTAAGTTTAATGGTCAAACTTATGAGTGGGACACCGTAGGTACATCTGATAACTGGCGCCAAACGCATAACTATAAGCATCATACCTATACCAATATTAAAGGTGTTGATGATGACATTGGTTATGGCTTGCTCCGTTTATTCCCAGAGCAACGTTGGAAACCAGGTTTCTTACTCCAACCTGTTTATAGCATTCCGTTTTGTTTATTGTTCCAGTGGGGCGTAGCAATTCAGAATCTTGAAATTGGTCGTGTTCTTTACAAACGTAAGACTAAAGCCAAATTTTTAGAAGAGTTAAAACCAGTTAATAAAAAAATTGGCAAACAACTTTTTAAAGACTATGTGTTCTTTCCGTTAATTGCAGGGCCTGCAGCGTTACCTGTGTTTACAGGAAACCTAGTTGCAAATGGTCTGCGTAATATGTGGACATTTACGATTATTTTCTGTGGCCACTTTACAAAGGATGCAGAGGTATTTCCAAAGTCTGTTTTACAAGAAGAAAGCCGTGGACATTGGTATATGCGCCAAATTCGTGGTTCTTCAAACCTAAAAGGTTCAGAAGCATTACATATTTTAAGTGGACATTTGAGCCATCAGATTGAACATCATTTATTTCCTGATGTTCCAGCACGCCGTTATCGCCAAATGGCTCCAAAAGTTGAGGCTGTATGTGAAAAATATGGTATCAATTATAACAATGCGAGTCTGGCGAAACAGTTTGGACAGGTTGTAGGCCGTATCTTTAAATATGCTTTACCTTTTAAAAAATAAGTCAAAAAAGCCCTGAAATTTCAGGGCTTTTTTTATTTCTTTTTAGAAATCCACATTGTAATGACCGCATGAAATACTTTGTCTTTATGAGTGTCGTAAACATCTATACTTACTAAATATTCTCCTGCTTTTTCCCAGTCATAATCAGTTTGTACAGGCGTCGCAATAGCGATGAGATCTGTTTCTGCCTTTTTTAAATATTCAACAGTCATACCTTTGGGAATCCAGCGGTGTGTAGAAGGGACGGTAACTTCTGTCATAGTCCCACCTGCGAGTTCTGCCATATTGCACATAGCAATTGCGTGGACTGTCCCAATGTGGTTAAGGACAGAGCGCTTCTTCTTAATAGAAATTTCGCAATAGTTCGGTTTCAACTCAATAAAAAGAGGGGAAATGCTACCGAAATAAGGCGCTTTTAGACATAGCATACGAGAGAATGTCCACTTTCCTTTAGGAAAAGCAGTCACTTTTTTCCAAAGTTCTAAGGTGGTTGCCATGATTTTCACTTCCTATAATTTTAAAAACAGAATATTATTCTGTTAAAGAATATAGTTCTGTTTACAAATAGACGTCAAGTCATTCAAAATATCCCCGATGACTGGTTAGAGAATAAAAAATGGTATCTGCTCAAAACTTATTAGAACGTTTGTATCCCGGAAGAAGGGCTGCTTTAAAACGACAAATATTGTTAGATGCTTTAATATGTTTTTTAGAGCATGGCATAGAAACGACCAGTATCGAAATGATTCGTGCCAAATCAGAAACGAGTGTTGGAGCGATTTATCATCATTTTAAAAATAAAGAGGGTATTGTCGCGGCATTATTTTTTTCAGCTTTAGATGACCAAACGGTTCTAAGAGATGAATACTTAAAACAGGCCAAAACGCTACAAGACGTGGTATTTTCTTTAATTCATAGTTATGTGGACTGGGTAAGTGAGCAGCCTGAATTTGCAAGATTTTTAAATTCAGCACGTTTTAACATGATGAAAGGTGAAGAACACCAGCAGCTCGTCCAAAGAAATAAGAACAGAAACCAAAATATATTTAGCCAGATTGCAAATTTTGAAGAATTTAAAGCATTAAGTTTAATTCCAAATGAGCTTTTGCTTTCATTGGTGATTGGTTCTACAGAGAGCTATTGTCGTGCGTGGTTATCACAACGTGTAAAATCCAACCCTAAAGTTTACAAAGATGTGTTAGCTAAAGCAGCGTGGAGTTCATTGCAGGATTTGCGTTTAAAACCTTAATATTTAGCAATAAAAAACCGCATTCTCTATGCGGTTTTTTAGTTTGAAAGATAAATTATTTAAACTGGATTGAACCGTTTGCATTAACAGTAATTTTAGACTCACCAGCTGCCATATCTTGAGCCGGTGCAGCTTCTGCCATAGCAAATTTAGCCATGCTGGCACGCATTACGGGTTGAGGGAAATAGTTGTTAGTGTTCAAGTTTAAATTGACCAATGTATATTGGTTTTTATTCCATGCTTGAGTCAACATTTGAGCACGTTGTTGGAAGTTTTTAGATGCTTCTACCATCAACTCATTTTCAACTTTTTTACGTTGTTCGTCAGAAACCGTAAAATTAATCGATTGAGTTTGGAAGTTTTGCTGCAATTCGTTCACTAACTGGCTAGCGGCTTTAAAATCTTTACTTTCAAGACGAATTTCAGCACGACCACGCCATTCTTTTAACTTATTGCTATCGTTATCGTAAATTGGATAAGTGCTTTGAGCACCAGTTTCCACTTTTACTTGTGGGTATTTACGGGAAGTTACAAGCGCTTGATTCATTAACTGGTTAATCTGATTTGAAAGTTCAGCAGGCTGCTTGTTACTTTTTTCAATATACAAAGTGGCATGCATTTCATCATTAGATACCTGACGAGAAGCTTCAGCTTGTACATTTACAATATTGTAGTGAAGGGTATTATCATCTTGGGCAAAAACCATAGGGCTGAGTACCGTACCAAGTAGAAGAGTAGATATTGCTAAAGTACGCATAAATTTATCCTTTAAAAATTAATATAAATTTAATTTTTTTCATTAAGAAATGTTAAACATAAGTTATGCATAACTTTCGCAGATTTTGTGGGGTATTTGTAATATTTAAATCATTTTTTTAAATTTTTGGTAAGAATAAAAACTATAAAAAATAAAAGCTTAAAATTAAAGTGTTTCAATGTAACTTAAAGAATCAAACTAATATAAAAAAAGAATATTTTCTTTAGGTTGTCACATAGTATGATGATAATTCATCATAACTATTGGGATAATACATATTTTCAATAAGATTAGATGAGTAAAGTACACAAAAGACGTTTTTTTTCTTGCAAAATTAGGTATCATCGCGCTCCTAGTTACAAGATATAAAATATGTGTCTTCGCTAGTTCTATAAAGCACCGAGTCAAAGGACCAAAAGTCACCAGACTTATTTCTTTCTACCCTTATCAGAGATGGTAATCCGATATGAGCGTTACTTCTGTCAACCCTGCCGACAATGCTACCAACGAATATTATTTGACTCGCCAAAGTCAGATGGAATCGAATGTTCGTAGCTATCCACGTAAATTACCGTTAGCGATAGCGAAAGCACAAGGCTGCTGGGTTACTGATGTTGAAGGTACACAGTACCTTGATTGTTTAGCTGGGGCAGGTACATTGGCTTTAGGTCATAATCATCCTGCGGTGATTCAAAGTATTCAAGACACATTGGCAAGTGGTTTGCCATTGCATACTTTAGACTTAACCACACCTTTAAAAGATGCGTTTACTGAAGCGTTGTTAGCATATTTACCAGGCGGTAAAGAAGAGTACTGCTTACAGTTCTGTGGTCCTGCTGGTGCAGACGCGACTGAAGCAGCGGTTAAACTTGCTAAGACTTACACTGGTCGTAGTTCAGTAATCAGTTTTTCTGGTGGTTATCATGGTATGACCCATGGTTCACTTGCAATGACTGGTAACTTAAGTGCGAAAAACTCGGTTAACGGTTTAATGCCAGGCGTACAATTCATGCCATATCCGCATGAATATCGCTGCCCACTTGGTTTGGGTGGTGAAGCTGGTGTTGATGCTTTAACTTACTATTTTGAAAACTTTATTGAAGATGTTGAAAGCGGTGTAACAAAACCTGCTGCTGTGATTCTTGAAGCAATTCAAGGTGAAGGCGGTGTTGTTACTGCTCCAGTAAAATGGTTGCAAAAAATCCGTGAAGTGACTGAAAAGCACAACATCGTTTTAATTTTAGACGAAGTTCAAGCTGGCTTTGCACGTTCAGGCAAAATGTTTGCGTTTGAACATGCAGGTATTGAACCTGATGTTGTTGTAATGTCTAAAGCAGTAGGTGGTGGTTTACCACTTGCAGTATTAGGTATTAAACGTAAATTTGATGCTTGGCAGCCTGCTGGTCACACCGGTACTTTCCGTGGTAACCAACTTGCTATGGGTACAGGCCTTGTCGTATTAAAAACGATTAGCGAACAAAATCTTGCTCAAAATGCGCAAGAACGTGGTGATTTCTTACAAGCTGAATTGAAAAAATTAGCTACTGAATTCCCATGTATCGGTAACGTACGTGGCCGCGGTTTAATGATTGGTGTTGAAATCGTTGACGAGCGTAAACCTGCTGACCGTATCGGTTCTCATCCTGCTGACTCTCAGTTAGCGGCTGCGATCCAGACTGCTTGCTTTAACAACAAGTTATTGCTTGAAAAAGGCGGTCGTAACGGTACAGTAATTCGTTTACTTTGCCCACTTATCATTACTCAAGAAGAGTGTGTGGAAGTAATTGCCCGCTTTAAGAAAGCAATTGCAGAAGCATTGGTTGCAGTACGAGGCGCGTAAGAATGGTGGATTTTGCAGAACATCGTAAAGCGTTACTCTGCAATGATGCACAATCCATTGCTGACTATGAGTCAGCAATGGGCGAAGCGGTAAAAGCCGTTTCAGCATGGTTGCAAAATGAAAAAATGTACACAGGCGGTAGCATCAAAGAATTGCGTTCAGCAATTTCTTTCCAACCTTCAAAAGAAGGTATGGGTGTACAAGAATCACTTCAACGTATGATTGAGCTTTTCTTAAATAAAAGCTTGAAAGTACACCATCCACATTCATTAGCGCATTTACACTGCCCAACTATGGTGATGAGCCAGATTGCGGAAGTGTTAATCAATGCAACTAACCAGTCTATGGACTCATGGGATCAAAGCCCGGCAGGTTCATTAATGGAAGTTCAGCTGATTGATTGGTTGCGTCAAAAAGTAGGTTATGGTTCTGGTCAGGCAGGTGTTTTCACTTCTGGCGGTACTCAATCTAACTTGATGGGTGTGTTGCTTGCTCGTGACTGGTGCATTGCGAAAAACTGGAAAGACGAAAATGGTAATCCATGGTCTGTACAGCGTGATGGTATTCCAGCTGAAGCAATGAAAAACGTCAAAGTTATTTGTTCTGAAAATGCGCATTTCTCTGTGCAAAAGAACATGGCAATGATGGGCATGGGCTTCCAGTCAGTTGTGACTGTTCCTGTGAATGAAAATGCACAGATGGATGTTGATGCTCTCGAAAAAACGATGGCACATCTTCAAGCTGAAGGCAAAGTTGTTGCTTGTGTTGTTGCGACAGCAGGTACAACCGATGCTGGTGCAATTGATCCATTGAAGAAAATTCGTGAAATCACAACGAAATATGGTTCATGGATGCACATCGATGCTGCATGGGGCGGTGCACTGATCTTGTCAAATGACTATCGTGCAATGCTTGATGGTATTGAGTTGTCTGACTCGATTACCCTCGATTTCCATAAGCATTATTTCCAAAGCATTAGCTGTGGTGCGTTCTTGTTAAAAGATGAAGCGAACTATCGTTTCATGCACTACGAAGCTGAATACTTGAACTCTGCTTATGACGAAGAACATGGTGTACCAAACCTTGTGTCTAAGTCATTACAAACGACTCGTCGTTTTGATGCATTGAAATTGTGGATGACAATTGAATCACTTGGTGAAGACCTATATGGTTCAATGATTGACCATGGTGTAAAACTGACTCGTGAAGTTGCAGATTACATCAAGGCAACTGAAGGTTTAGAACTTCTAGTTGAACCACAATTTGCTTCGGTGTTGTTCCGTGTTGTGCCACAAGGCTACCCAGTTGAGTTTATCGATAGCTTGAACCAAAACGTAGCAGACGAATTGTTTGCACGTGGTGAAGCAAATATCGGTGTAACAAAAGTGGGTGATGTACAGTCATTGAAAATGACAACATTAAGCCCTGTTGTGACATTTGAAAATGTTAAGAACCTTTTAGGTCAAGTATTGGCTGAAGCTGACCGCATTAAAGATGCAATTGCTTCTGGTAACTATGTACCACCAATCGACTAATTAAGTTGATAACAAAAAAAGCTCGGTTTATTGCCGGGCTTTTTTATTACATATTATTTTTATTAAAAATGTGCATCACAACAGAAGGAAATGCACAAAACATGCATATTTTCAAAAAACAAAAATAATTATGCATGATTTATGGGGAGCAAATTTCTTATTGTATTGGTATGTTCCCGATATTTTGGGTCGCATTGATATATCAATATCGTACTTACTTTAAATAATCCCGCTTTAACTGAAAAAAGTAAGTGGCTGTAATTACAATTAAGACAAGGAAGAAGAAATGCAACAAGCGAATATGCTCAATGAATTTAAACTCATTATTGGCGGTCAACTTTGTTCAGGTGAGCAAGGTGAACTAGAAATTCTAAACCCTGCTACTGGCTTAACTGCTGCACGTTGTGCAAAAGCATCAGTTGCACAGGTCAATCAGGCAGTGAGTGCAGCTAAACAGGCATCTAAAGCTTGGCAGCAAGTTTCTCATGATGAACGTAAGTCAATTTTAAACAAGATTGCAGATGGCATTGAAAAGCATGCTGAAATGCTTGCAGAGTTGGTTGTACTTGAACAAGGTAAGCCACTCGTACTTGCGCAAATGGAAGTGCAGGGTGCAATTGGTTGGACGCGTTATGCTGCTGCTATGGATTTACCTGTAGAAGTCATTGAAGACAGTGAAACTAAGCGTATTGAGCGCCATCGCCAACCATTAGGTGTAGTGGCTTCAATTACGCCATGGAACTGGCCACTCATGATTGCGGTTTGGCATATCATGCCTGCTTTACGCGCGGGTAACGTTGTTATTAGCAAACCTTCTGAATACACACCACTATCAACTTTACGTTTATGTGAAATCATTCAGCAAGAAGTTCCTGCTGGTGTTATTTCAATTGTGGTTGGTGCTGGTGAGATTGGCGAAGCGCTATCTTCTCATCCAGATGTACAAAAAGTCGTGTTTACGGGTTCAACTCGAACAGGCCAGCACATTATGGCTGGTGCAGCTCAGCAGCTAAAACACTTAACTTTAGAGTTGGGTGGTAATGATGCGGGTATTGTATTGCCAGATGCAAATATCGATGAAATTGCAGCCAAGATTTTTAATATGGCGTTCTTAAACGCTGGTCAAACATGTGCAGCCTTAAAACGTCTATACGTGCATGAAAGTCAATATGAGGCTTTATCGCAAAAGTTAGCTGACATTGCCAATGCTCAAGTTGTCGGTGATGGTATGGCGTCTTCTACCACATTTGGCCCAGTACAAAACCAAATGCAATATAACAAAGTGAAAGCGCTTATTACTGAAGCGATTGAACAAGGTGCAAAAGCACTTTCTGGACAACAACAGCTACCAGAGCAAGGCTACTTTATTGCGCCAACTATTTTGACTGAAGTTTCTGACTCTTGTCGCGTGGTGCAAGAGGAGCAGTTTGGTCCAGTATTGCCTATCTTAAAATATACAGATATCAATGATGCAATTGCTCGTGCCAATGACAGTGAGTTTGGTTTAGGTGGCTCAATTTGGTCTTCCGATATTAAAGCTGCTCAAACTTATGCGACTCAGCTTCAATGCGGTACTGTTTGGATTAATACCCATGCAGAAGTCCTGCCTCATGCACCTTTTGGTGGCTGGAAAATGTCTGGTATAGGTGCCGAGTTTGGTTTGGAAGGTTTGCTTGAAAATACGATTGGGCAAACGGTTCATATCAGTAAAGTCTAAATATTAATTTTAAGGCGGATCTAGTATCCGCCTTTTTATTTTCACTCATAAGGTAGAAAAGCTTGGCTTGCTTATTGGGAGTGATGATAGCTCATACTTTTAGGTTTGATTAAAAAATGATTCTGTTCTTTGATTTTTTTTAGAACAATGTAAGACTTTATATGGCCTATAAAATTATAAGAAAGCAATCTTTCAGTCACAAATTGAGAAAGCTGTTCTAAGTTTTCAGCAACAACTTTTAAAATAAAATCTGCATCACCACTAATTGAAAACGCATCTTGAATATTATCTTCGGCTTCAATCAATTCTTGAAAAGCTTGCTGTGACTTTGCCTCGTGTGTTCTTAAATTAATGTGAATCATTGCTGTAACTTCCAGTCCTAGCGCCTGCTGCTGGATGCGTGCGGTATAACCTAAGATTATGCCTTTTTGCTCGAGTAACTGTCTTCTTCTAGAACATTGCGAAGCAGATAAACCGATTAAATCTCCTATTTCCTGATTGGTGAGTCGTCCATTCTTTTGTAATGCTTGAATGATTTGCCAGTCGAACTTATCCATTGCATAAAATCCTTTTATGATACACAAATCATGTATTTTTATTAAAATGCGTTTTCATTATGCACGAAATCTAAAAGGTAGATGAAATATTATTTTTCTATGGAATAAAAATTGGTCTCAAAGGATATAGAGCAATGTTCATAGAAATCGGTGACTTTTTAAATCTTCGTTTAAAACAAATGGGTATCCAACATCTCTTTGGTGTACCTGGTGATTTTAACCTCTCATATCTTGAACAAGTTGAAGCAGACCCACAACTCGAATTTATTGGAAATTGTAATGAATTAAATGCTGCCTATGCAGCAGACGGTTATGCACGAATTAACGGTTTTTCTGCCTTGGCAACCACTTATGGTGTAGGTGACTTAAGTGCGATTAATGGTATTGCAGGTGCCTACGCAGAAAATGTACCTCTTATTCATATCTCAGGAATTCCACCGTTACATGCGGTTCAAAAGGGCACACTAATACACCACACGCTTGTCGATGGTAACTACGACAATATTATGAACTGTATGAAAGAGTTTACAGTTGCCCAAACTCGTTTAACTCCAGCAAATGCAGCCTTTGAAATTGACCGTGTATTACGTCAGTGTTTCCTTGAACGCCGTCCTGTACACATTCAACTACCAGGCGATATTACCCACGTTAAAATTGAAGTATCTGAGCGTTCCCTCGACTTAAGCTACCCAACTGTTGAACCTGAATTATTACAAACTGTGGTAAAAAAACTTTGTGACATTATTGAGAATGCTCAAAGCCCAGCACTTCTTATTGATAATGAAGCTTCAGTTTTTGGTGTAACGTCGCTTTTAAATGATTTATCTCAAAAATGCTCGATTCCATTTGCAGGTATGAATACTGCAAAAAATATTATGGATGAGGGCTCACCTCGTTATATCGGGACTTATGTTGGTGGGGCAAGCCAACCGCATGTGAAAAATATCATCGAACAGTCTGACTGTTTAATTGGTATTGGCGCACGCTTTACCGATGTTGGCTCAGCTGTATTTACGCATCAAATTGAAACCAAGAACTACATCGAAATTAAATCTTATGGCTTAAATATTTTTGGTCAGGATTTTCCTGGTATTGAAATTGGACAATTACTTGTTGAGCTAAATAAAAAAGTTGCACCACGTAAATCGACAACACCTCTTCTTGAAAAGCAACCTCAGAAAGTAGTTGAAGCTCCAGCTCAACAAAAGCTAAGCCAAGATGTGCTTTGGAACTACATTTCAGGTTTCTTAAAAGAAGATGATGTGATTATTGGTGAAGTTGGAACATCAAACTCTGCTTTGTCAGGTATAAAGCTTCCAGCGACAGCTAAATATATTGCTCAGCCGCTTTGGGGTTCTATTGGTTATACCTTACCAGCTTTGCTTGGTAGTTTGTTGGCTGCCCCTGAACGCCGTCAAATTTTATTTATTGGCGATGGTTCTTTCCAGCTTACGGTACAAGAGCTTTCTACCATTATCCGTCACGGTTTAAAACCAATTATTTTCTTGTTGAACAATGGCGGCTACACCATTGAACGATTAATTATGGGTGAAAATGCTGCCTATAACGACGTGCAAAATTGGAAATATACTGAAATTCCAGGGGTATTTAACGGTAAAAAAGGCCATACCACTTATGTGGTTGAAACAGCAGGGCAGCTAAAGAGCGTTTTAGACAATGTTCATTTAAATGATCAGTTAACTTTTATTGAATTAAAACTACCAGCAATGGATGCCCCGGTGAGTTTGAAAAAATTTGCTTCTGTGATTGCGCGTTTTGACTACGGCGATCGTGGCTACGAAATTTTAAAGGAGCGTTCCCAGCCAGTTAAATGTAAGGATGCAAGCTCGTTTTAAATAGAAGATAGGACAAGTCTTCTCAAAATTAAATGGACTCATATTAAAGCAACTTATGTCCGAAGGTCGGTTTCTGATCTTCGGATGTAGTGCTGAATAAAGGTGTACAGGAAGTGACACCAACATTGGAGATAATGTTATGGATGCAAACAATAAGCACGAGTTAAAACAAGGCTTATCCAATCGGCATATTCAACTCATCGCACTTGGAGGAGCGATCGGAACAGGGTTATTCTTAGGTCTTTCACAAACAATTAAATTGGCTGGTCCTTCAATTTTATTGGGATATGCAATTGCAGGAATTATTGCCTTTTTAATTATGCGCCATTTAGGTGAAATGGTTGTTGAAGAACCAGTGAGTGGTTCTTTTAGTTATTTTGCGAACAAGTATTGGGGCAAAATGGCTGGTTTTATGTCTGGTTGGAACTATTGGGTGTTGTATGTACTCGTCAGTATGGCTGAACTGAGTGCTATTGGTACATTTATCCAATTTTGGTGGCCCGAAATTCCGACATGGATGACTGCATTATTTTTCTTTATTTTAATTAACGGCATTAACTTGGTAAATGTCCGCTTTTTTGGGGAATCCGAGTTCTTATTTTCCTGCATTAAAATTGTTGCCATTTTAAGCATGATTGGCTTTGGTGCTTATTTATTATTTTCCGGTTCAGCAGGTCCGCAAGCAGGTGTTGCAAATTTATGGCAACACGGTGGTTTCTTTCCGCATGGTATTCATGGCTTTATCATGGCTTTGGCTGTCATTATGTTCGCATTTGGTGGCTTAGAGCTTATTGGTATTGCGGCGGCAGAAACGAAGAAACCAGAAACAACAATTCCAAAAGCAGTAAATCAAATTGTGTACCGCATCCTGATTTTTTATATCGGTGCAATTGGTATTCTTTTATGTCTTTACCCTTGGAATATGGTTGCAGAAGGTGGTAGCCCGTTTGTTTTAATTTTCCAGTCACTCAATAGTAATGGCGTGGCAAATGTTCTTAACTTTGTGGTCTTAATTGCTGCTATTTCTGTTTATAACAGCTGTATCTATTGTAATAGCCGCATGTTGCATGGTTTAGCAGAGCAGGGTAATGCTCCTGCAATTTTGAAGAAAGTAAATAGCCGTGGTATTCCAGTTCCGGCGGCGGTTGTTTCTGCATCAATCACAGCTGTATGTGTGGTAGTGAACTACTTAATTCCTGGCCAAGCGTTTCAGATCTTTATGATGTTGGTTGTGGCAGCACTTGTCATTAACTGGCTTATGATTTCAGTCACACATTTGAAATTTACCAAAGCAATGAAATTGCAACGTCGCCAAACTAAGTTCCAAAGCATTATGAGTCCATGGAGTAATTATTTAACCATTAGCTTTGTATGCTTTATTCTTATTATTATGGCGATGACGCCAGATATGAGATTGGCTGTTATTTTAGGGCCTATTTGGTTGGCGGCTTTAGCTATCATGTATTTCTTGAAGTACCGTAAAAAAATGGTCGCAATGCCAGAAGTGCAATCAAACTAATAAGCTTAAATTTACAGTGATATTGCGGTTATCTGACAAAGAGCAGATAACCGTTTATCTTTTTGTCATAATATTTTCATGTTTGAGCGAAATAATTTTTCAAAATAAGTATGACATGTAAAAAATTAAAAAATGGGTTAGTAAAATAATTTTGTAATCTCAATTCATTAAGTTTTTATAATTTAAGCATAATTATCAATTTGTTGATTTGAGTGTTTGTCATATTCAAGATTAAACTTGAGTGCGAGCTACCTTGTAAAATAAGATTAAATAATTGATATAAAATAGAATTAGAAATATGACAGTCCCGATTTTAAAAATCATTAAAGCGTCATAATACTGTAACTTATTTGTCATATTTTCTATTCACAATGCAGCTATCGAAGAGCGTACAAGCACTAAACAAAAAGTGACGTACAACCTATTGCATTAATGAGAGAGAACAGAATGCGCTTAAATCCACGTCAAATCGCAATTGCGTTAGCAGTAACTGGGGCCGCTGTAACTACGACTGCAAATGCAGCTCGTGATACGATTCAAATTGCTGGTTCTTCAACTGTATTACCATTTGCCAGCGTTGTAGCTGAAGAGTTTGGTAATACATTCCCTCAATTTAAAACTCCTGTTGTGGGTTCTGGTGGTTCTTCTGCTGGTTTAAAGCAGTTCTGTCAAGGTGTTGGTGACAATACAATCGACGTTGCAAACGCTTCTCGTAAAATTAAAAGCACTGAAATTGAAGCTTGTAACAAAGCTGGTGTAAAACAAATTCAAGAAATCAAAATTGGTTATGACGGTATCGTATTCGCGTCTAGCTCACACAAAGCAGCTTATAAATTAAAGCCTTACCATGTGTTTGCTGCTTTAGCTGCGCAGTTACCTTCAAAAGGTAAATTGGTTCCAAACCCATATACAAACTGGAACCAAATCGACAAATCACTTCCTAACGAACCTATTACGCTTGTAATTCCTGCGTCTAACCACGGTACGCGTGAAGTTTTCCAAGAGAAAATGGTTGATGCTGGTTGTGAATCATACGAATACTTCAAAAACTTAGATAAAGACGCTCAGAAGAAAGCATGTTCGACTTTCCGTAAAGACGGTCGTGTAATTGAAATTGCTGGCGACTATACAGAAACTTTAGCTCGCTTAAAAACTTCTCCAAGTGCGGTAGGTGTGTTCGGTTTAAGCTTCTATGACATGAACCGTGACAAGTTACGTGTAGCATCAGTAAACAACGTACTTCCTTCTGAGAAAACTGTGTTAAACGGTACATACCCTGTATCTCGCCCATTGTTCTTCTATGTGAAAGGCGAACACTTAAAATCAGTTAAAGGTTTACCACAGTATGTAGAATACTTCCTAAGCAAAAAAGCGACTGGTAAAGGTTCTAAAGCTGAGCGTGACGGTTTAATCGCAATGTCTGATGCAGAACGCGCTAAAGTCTTGGCTGACTTTAAAGCAGGTAAAACTGTTAAATAATTTGTTTTGAATAGGGGCTGGTGATCCCAAGTGATCATCAGCCTTTTTGTCTAACACGTTTTTCCCAAATTATGACAATTGAGAAAACAGTGGAGAATACATGAATCTGCTACTTATCGGTGTGTTGTTAGCCCTTGTGGCAATTGCATATCAACTTGGGCTAAGAAAGAGCCGCCACCTAGCAGGTAAGGGAAGCAACTCGGCGACACTACATTCTCGTCCTGGTTATTATGGCGCACTGGTTGGGCTTTGGTGCGGTATCCCTGCTTTTTTAATTTTGATCATTTGGAACTTGGTTGAGCCAAGTATTTTAAATCATATTATCTTTAATAATGTTCCTGCTTCTGTCGCTGCATCTCTAGATGAAGCAGCAAGAAGTGTTCTTGTTGATCGAGTTCAATCGATTGCTTCAGGTTTTGGGGTAAGTGATCATCCAGAAGCTTATGAATTGGCTGCGGCTCAGCAATATGCAAAATTTCAAACTATTGGCTCTTTTGCCAAATTTGCTGTTGTTATTTGTGCTGCCTTACTAGGCTTGGTCTGGGCAAAGAAAAAAATCAATCAAGAATATCGCGCTCGTAACCAAGTTGAACGTGCCATTAATGTTGCTTTAATCTTGTGTTCTGGTGTTGCAATCTTAACCACTATCGGCATTGTAATGTCGATGTTTGGTGAAGCAATGCACTTCTTCCACTTTGTAAGTCCAATTGACTTTTTCTTTGGAACTGAATGGAACCCAGGTTTTAGTACTTCAGGTAATGCAGAAGGTAGCTATGGTTTATTACCATTACTATGGGGTACGCTCATGGTCAGTGGTATTGCCTTATTGGTTGCCGTACCTGTTGGCTTAATGATTGCTATTTATTTAGCTGAATACGCATCTCCATGGTTACGCTCATGGGCAAAACCAACCATTGAAGTTTTAGCGGGTATTCCAACGATTGTTTATGGTGTTTTTGCCATGATGGTTATTGGTCCATTCTTTAAAGCTGTTGGTGCTCATGTCGGTATCGAAATTAACGCAACCAGTGCTTTGACTGCAGGTTTCGTAATGGGAATCATGATTATCCCATTTGTTTCATCTTTGTCAGATGACATTATTACTCAGGTGCCACGTGCACTTCGTGATGGTTCACTCGGGCTTGGGGCAACCAAATCAGAAACAATCCGCCAAGTGGTTTTACCAGCAGCTTTACCGGGTATTACTGGGGCATTTTTATTGGCTGTATCGCGTGCCGTAGGGGAAACCATGATTGTGGTTTTGGCAGCGGGAAATAGTCCACTTCTACATGCAAATCCGTTTGAAGCTGTTTCGACAGTTACAGTAACTATCGTAAAACAGTTAACGGGCGATACCGATTTTGCAAGCCCGCAAGCCTTGGTGGCATTTGCACTGGGTTTAACACTCTTTGTGATTACCTTGGGATTAAACATTGTTGCACTGTACATTGTGCGTAAATACCGTGAGCAATACGAATGAGTACATCAAATACATCGTCTCCTATGGATCAGAACGTATTTGATCCACAAGCTGCTGCTCAGACACGTGATCGCCGCAAAAAAGTGATTGAAAAATCATTGGCGAAGCGTCACCGTAAAGAAAAAGCTTTCCGTATTGCTGGTTTATCGGCAGTTGTTATTGGTCTTGCATTTGTTGCGCTATTGTTCGGTAGTATTTTGGCAAAAGGTTTACCAGCATTTTGGCAAACCAGTATGAATGTTCCAGTTTACTTTGACCCTAAAGTGATTGATGCGGGTCCTGTGCCTGTTCGTACTCAGGGTGAAACACCGGCGCATTACCAAGAACGTTATGTAGCTTGGCAAACAAAAATGGGTATGGTCGATTGGGATAGCCTGATCGTAAATGGTATGGTTGCTAAAGACCCTTCACTTGAGTCACAGCGTGATTCCTTACGTAGCCTTTATGCAAGTTCTGAAGCTTATCGTTTACGTGACATGGTATTTGCTGACCCATCGCTGATTGGTAAAAAAGAGAACCTTACTTTCTTGGGCGATGCTAACGTAGACGTATGGTTAAAAGGCAACATTGACCGCTCATTACCAGATGACCAGCAACAGCTTGACCCAGAAACGCGTAAGCTTGCAGATGATTTGAAAGCAAAAGGTATTCTCGAAAATACGTTTAATACCAACTTATTTACAAATCCGGACTCTCGTAGTTCACCAGCAATTAGTGGTCTTGCAGGTGCATTCATGGGCTCGTTATTTATGATGCTGATTGTGATCATTATTTCGATCCCAATTGGTGTGGCGAGTGCTATTTATCTGGAAGAGTTTGCTCCAAAAAATGTCCTGACAGACATTATTGAAGTCAACATTAATAACCTTGCAGCTGTTCCTTCAATTGTGTTCGGTTTACTCGGTGCTGCGATTTTCATTGGTTGGATGCATTTACCATTGTCGGCTCCATTTGTCGGTGGTTTGGTATTAAGTTTAATGACACTGCCAACAGTTATTATTACAACCCGTGCGTCTTTAAAAGCTGTCCCACCATCAATTCGACAAGCTGCACTTGGTTTAGGTGCTTCTAAAGTACAAACCGTTTTCCATCATGTTTTACCTTTAGCGATGCCGGGCATCATGACAGGTTCAATTATTGGTGTGGCACATGCGCTTGGTGAAACTGCGCCGTTACTTTTAATTGGAATGAGTGCATTCGTTGCCAGTATTCCAACCACTCCATTTGATCAAGCAACTGCTTTACCTGTTCAAGTTTACTTATGGCAGGGTAATGAGTTGCGTAACTTCTTCGAAGGCCGTACTGCTGCTGCGATTATCGTACTTCTTGCATTAATGATTGGTTTAAACAGCCTTGCAATTTGGTTACGTAAAAAGTTCGAAGTGCGTTGGTAATAGAGGATAAATAATGAATACTATTGATATTACGAATTCCTTAGAAAAGGATAAGTTAGTGAATACTGAACAATCTCAATTTACAGATAAGCCGCTGAATCATGGCACTTCATATGTTTCGCATTTTGAACCACAAACTTCAAAAAAGCAGAACTCAACAGAAATCAAAATTAGTGCACAAGATGCCCATGTTTATTATGGCGACTTTGAAGCGATCAAAGGCATTGATTTAGATATCTACCAAAATGAAGTGATTGCATTCATTGGACCATCAGGTTGTGGTAAATCAACTTTCCTACGTACTCTAAACCGTATGAATGACACAATTGATGGCTGTCGTGTAACAGGTAAGATCACTTTAGATAATAAAAATATCTATGATCCAAATCTGGATGTTGTATTGCTACGTGCTCAGGTGGGCATGGTATTCCAAAAGCCAAACCCGTTTCCTAAATCTATTTTTGATAACGTTGCATATGGACCCAAGCTACATGGTTTAGCACGTGACAAATATGACCTAGAAGAAATTGTTGAAAATAGCTTGCGTAAAGCGGGCTTATGGGAAGAAGTGAAAGACCGTTTGAATCAACCGGGTACAGGCTTATCTGGTGGTCAGCAACAACGTTTATGTATTGCACGTACGATTGCGGTAAGTCCTGAAGTCATTTTGATGGATGAACCATGTTCTGCACTTGACCCAATTGCAACAGCAAAAGTGGAAGAGCTTATTTCAGAACTTTCTGATCAATATACGATTGTGATTGTAACGCATTCAATGCAACAAGCAGCACGTGTTTCAGACCGTACAGCTTACTTCCATTTAGGTGATTTGATCGAAGTAAACTCTACAGAAAAAGTATTTACGCAACCTGACCATCAATTGACAGAAGCGTACATTACTGGCCGTTTCGGTTAATTTCTAGCTGTAAAAGAAAAAGAGCCTTGTGCTCTTTTTTTTATTTAATAAATGAAAATGAATCTATTTTGCAAAATCGCTATTGAATTTTAATCAAAAGAACCACATCTTAAGGCTATAAAGACAAACTTATGAGCATAGAATTTTATGTTATTCCATTTGCCTAAACTCCCTGCGGAAATACGTGTTAGTCATTTAAATGCACGTGTAAATGAACAGAGAAAAAAAATTGCACAAACTACAGCAAGTCGTTTAGAGCTTTTACAATTAGCTCAACAAGTTGCGAAAGAAGCTAAAATCCGCCGTAAGAACAATCAGAAAATTTTTGTTTTGGATTTTAAGGGTGATATTCAGGCATCTGCGGTTGAAAATCTTCGTGAAGAAATCACACTTATTTTAGCAACGGCTAAAGCCGGACGTGACCGCGTAGTGGTACGTCTTGAAAGTCCGGGTGGTATGGTTCATGGTTATGGACTAGCAGCAGCTCAGTTGGTTCGTTTGCGTGATGCAGGTTTTCATTTAACAATTTGTGTCGACAAGGTCGCTGCAAGTGGCGGTTATATGATGGCTTGTATTGCGAATGAAATTATTTCTGCGCCATTTGCTGTTGTTGGTTCGATTGGTGTGGTTGCTCAGGTTCCAAATTTCAATCGTCTTTTAAAACAGCATAACGTTGACTTTGAACTTTACACAGCAGGGCAATATAAGCGTACTGTGACCATGTTTGGTGAAAATACGCCTGAAGGTAAAGCGAAGTTTGAAGAAGAGCTACAACAAACGCATGTCTTATTTAAGCACTTTGTAGAGAAATATCGTCCACAGCTGAATGTAGATAAAGTTGCTACTGGCGAGCATTGGTATGGACAAGATGCGCTTGATTTAAACCTTGTAGATAAATTAGAAACATCTGATGAGTATTTATTGGCTTTATTACCTCAGCATGATGTCTATGTGATTAACACACGTAAAAAGGCAACTTTGGGTGAAAAGTTGGGTTTACAAGCTGCTCAAATGGCGGATAGTTTGATTCCGGCGGTAATGAATAAAGTTGCAGACACTTTGGCAAAAGCGAATTCAACGCTAGTTCAAATGCGTGATACAAAATTTTAATTAAGATATTTATAAAAGAAAGAGCACCTTAATTGATGCTCTTTTTATATCGATGGTTAAAAGAATTTGCTTAATATTTGTTTAAGTTTCAATTGCCAAAGTAGGAGTTAATTCCTAAGTTTTGAGTTTTGTGATGTCAAAGACTTTGTCGCATATTGATATTCTCATAAGAATTTTACACATCATTATTATGATTGCTTTTACTGGAGCTTACTTTACAGGCGATAATGAAGACCTACATCAAGTGCATATGATGTTTGGTTATATACTTCTCATCAGTATTACCATACGAGTTATTTGGCATTTTTTAAGTCCGCGTGTTTCAAATAGCGCACCATTTGGCATAAAAAAGCGCAGCAGTATGGCATTCAATGCAATTAAAAAATCATTTAGTCATGCAAATTCAGCAAGTATTTTTTCGAAAAATTCAATTCAACTGTTCAGCATTGGACTATTTCAAGCTTCGATTGTATTTATTTTCATACTCATTCCTGTTGTTGTAGCACTTGGATACGGAACAGAGCACTTTACCTATTCTTTGAGAGACTTACATTCATTTTTCGCAAACTTATTTTTAGCCTTAGTTATCGTGCATCTTTCAGCACTTGTTTTAAATAGCATACTTGCGAAACGCTTTCAGGGTTGGACTATGCTTAAGATGACACTTGCTGATAAGAAAATAACGAATTATATGGCTTTATTTGTTTTAGTCCTTATAGGTGCATTTAGCTACTTTTACTTAGGAATGTAATATATACGTTTTATGTCTGTCCTGTTTAGTTATATTTTGAATGGAAAGAAAAAAAATATTATTGATAAATATACTTATTGAATTGTGATGGGTAAGTGATTTTGATATTTTAGGCAACAATAAAATAGCTTTTAGATGACTCATTTAAAAAGTTAAACATTTAAAAATATAACTGAAATTCAGGATAGGAAATAATGACAAGAATAATTGTGGCATCCAAAAAGGGTTTGGACGTTCTGCAAGATGGTCAGCTCAATAAAGTAATTTTGAATCAACCTACGATCATTCAAATTGGTATCAGTCAAAAAGATATTGCATCGATGGAAAAACAGGGTGGACGCCTAGTCATCCACTTAAAGAATGGCGAGACAATTGTCTTAGAAAATTTCTTTAATGAAGCAACAAATACAACAGAGCATTCACTTGTTTTGCCAACAGAAAGTGGAAAGTTTGTCGAAGCACGGTTTGATACTCAAGGTAAGCTCATCGATTATAGAGGCTTAAATCATGTCACAGATTTAGGCTATGCCACTACGAGTTCGTCAGCTGCAACAATGTCTGTTGATAGTGATCCAAGTTTTTCGATGGGTAACGTACTTAAAGCTGGTTTAGCAGTTTTAGCTGCCGAGGGTTTGTACCTTTGGGCTTTTAATAAAGATGATAAAAATGATTCACCAACTGTTCCTGATTTAATTGCACCTGCTGCTCCTACAGCTACGCTTGCTGATGATACCGTGACGGTGACAGGTAAAACTGAGGCAAATGCGAAAATCTACATTAAGGATGCCGCAGGCAATACAGTTGCTTCAGGCGTTACAGATGCAAACGGAAATTACACGATTAAATTAGACAAGCCACTCGTGAATGGTGATAAATTGAATGTTATTGCCCAAGATGCAGCTGGAAATAATTCTAAAGCTACTGTCTTAACAGGAACAAAAGATACAATTCCTCCTGATGTCCCACAAGCTCAATTAAGTGATGATGGTACATTGGTTACAGGTAAGGCAGAAGCCAATGCAAAAATTACCGTTTATGATGCCACTGGCAAAGTATTAGGAACAGTTTTTGCAAATAAAGATGGTATTTATGCTTTAAAACTTACCCCACCTTTAACCAGTGAAGCGGGCGGTAAAGTGATTGCCGAAGATGCTGCTGGGAATAAATCTGAGGAAGTTAAAATTATTGCGGGTAAAGATACCATACCACCAGCTCCTCCTTTTGTTGAAGTTAACAAAGAAGGGTCGGTAATACATGGTAAAACCGAAGCAAATGCCAAAGTTCAAATTAAAGATGCAGATGGTAAAGTCATTGGAAGTGGCACAGCAGATACTCAAGGTGACTTTCATATTACACTTTCACCCGCTTTAAAAGATTCACAAAAAGGAACGGTAGTTGCCGAAGACGCCGCTGGTAATGTATCTAAACCTGTAGAAATTAAACCAGGCTTTGACTCGATTGCACCAGATAAACCTACGGCTCAAATTAATGCAGATGGAACTTCTGTAACGGGTACGGCTGAAGCCAACGCTAAAATTGAAATTAAAGACGTAACCGGTAAAGTCATTGGTACAGGAACAGCCGATGCTGACGGTAAATTTACGATTGCTATTTCTCCAGCTTTAACTGATAACAATCATGCAGCTGTTTCGGCTATTGATGCTGCAGGAAACAGATCTGATAGTCTGGATATTATTGGTACAAAAGACACTATCCCTCCGATAAAGCCGATATTAAACACTGTGGAGGATAATGTTGGTGACGTAAAGGGTGCTATCGCAGCAGGTTCAGAAACGGATGATGCTAGACCAAAACTCACAGGTTCTGGTGAAGCAAATGCAACCCTCACGATTTATGATAATGGCATTGCGATTGGTATGGTAACTGTCACAACTGGCAGATCTTGGACATTTACATTTGATAAAGATCTAACGCTTGGTAAGCATGTAATTACTTTAACTCAAACGGATGCAGCAGGGCTGACCAGTGAGGCAAGCTCTCCATTTACCTTTTATGTGGTCGCACCGAAAACTGCAAGCCTGGCTGATGCTTCAGTAGATACATTGGGTACACATGAACCAGCTTTGGCAGATAGTGTTGGACTGAGTACTTTAAAAGTCGCACAAAATACAACACCTGAGACCAATACCCAGCAGAAAACTGTTCCTATAGATGATTTATTGAAAAGTTCTTCTACAAGTGACTCAGATCCAGTGGCAAAACTTTTAGCATCGACAGCATTAAAGCCTACACAAGCACCTGAACAAACTGATGTAACTACTTCAGTTGACCAGACAACAAATCTTGATCATCTTTTACCAAGTACGACTTCTTCACCTTTGCAAAATATTTTAGAACAGACTTATCCGGTTGTTTAAAAGACTCTATGTAAAATATAAAAGCGCTCAATGAGCGCTTTTATATTTATGGCTAATTTTTGATTTTCGGTGTTGTTATAAGAGTAATAACTCCATAAACAATTGATCCAATTGTGGCGAGTAACATGTCTTTATGAGCATCCCACATGTCGCCTTGTTGCCCATTATAATTTTCAGCTTGTTCAGGTGATAAGCCAATAGCAATGAGCCATTCGATCAGTTCATAAAAAACACTAGATGCCATCACGAATTGAACTACAAGTAAAAATAGGGAAAACGGACGTGCAGTCGGCAACCAAACTTGAAAAACACGATAAATAAGAGGGTAGAGCAAAGCGCCATATGAAAAGTGCACAAGTCGATCATACATATTGCGAGACCAACCCATGTATTCATCTAAATTAAAATGAAAGATGTGCTGAATCCAGTCATTATATGGCACGTATGAATATAGATAATGAGCACCAATTACGTGGATTAAAAGAAACAGTAAATAAAAACAAAAACTTAAAAAATCGAGACCAATTTTTTTGAAAATAATAAAAAGTAAAATCAGCATTAAAACTGTGCCGGATTGATGAAGTAAGTAAGCTTCAAACTCCAGAGGATTGATACCTGAAACAATAATGGCAATCAAAAGCAGGCTGATTGCAATATAGTGTTTAAGTTGAAATTTTTTTTCGATCATTTTATGGAAAACTTTATTTTGATGGGTATAAGTGTAATAAAAAAGCGAAGCCTAGGCTTCGCTTTTGATTAATTTTTTAATTAGATTTTACTAATTAAGTCATTAATTTGTTTTGCTTGTTCAGCTGCGTTACCTGTATAAGTTGCAGGAGTAAGCTCAGCTAAACGAGCGCGCTCTTCGCTTGGTACTTGAGCAAGTTCGTTACCATTTACGAAATCAACCATCATGTCGCGAGTCATTGCTTGACCACGAGTTAAAGCTTTTAACTTCTCGTATGGTTTTTCAATGTTATAACGACGCATAACTGTTTGAATTGGCTCTGCAAGAACTTCTTGAGCTTGGTCAAGATCTTCATTTAAACGATTTGCATTAAGCTCAAGTTTGCCAACACCTTTTAAGCAAGCATCAAAAGCAATTAAGCTTTGAGCGAAACCAACACCCATGTTGCGAAGTACAGTTGAGTCAGTTAAGTCACGCTGCCAGCGAGAAATTGGTAATTTTTCGCCTAAGTGAGCCAACACTGCATTTGCAATGCCTAAGTTACCTTCAGAGTTTTCAAAGTCAATTGGGTTAACTTTGTGTGGCATAGTTGAAGAACCAACTTCGCCTTCTTTAAGTTTTTGCTTGAAGTAACCTAAAGAGATATAACCCCATACGTCACGGTTAAAGTCGATCAAAATTGTATTGTAACGACGTAATGCATCAAATAACTCAGCCATGTAGTCGTGTGGCTCGATTTGAGTTGTGTATGGGTTAAATGTTAAACCCAAAGATTCAACAAAAGCTTGTGCGTGAGCAGCCCAGTCAACATCTGGATAAGCAGAAAGGTGAGCATTGTAGTTACCTACCGCACCATTGATTTTGCCTAATAACTCAACATTTTCAAACTGTTTGATTTGACGAGCTAAACGATATGCAACGTTTGCCATTTCTTTACCCAAAGTTGTTGGGCTAGCAGTTTGACCATGTGTACGAGACAACATAGGTTGTTCAGCATGAGTTGTTGCTAAAGCAGAAATTGCATTTAAAATTTGCTTCATGCTTGATACTAAAACTTCACGACCATTTTTAAGCATAAGCGCATGAGACAAGTTGTTGATGTCTTCTGATGTACAAGCGAAGTGAATAAATTCACCAGCATTTTGTAATTCAGAAATACCAGCAATTTTCTCTTTCAAGAAATATTCAACTGCTTTTACGTCATGGTTAGTTGTACGCTCAATTTCTTTAATGCGATTCGCATCTTCTTCAGAGAAGTTGCTTACGATTGCATCTAAAGCTGCATTTGTTTCAGCTGAGAAAGGAGCAACTTCAATAATTTCTGGACGGTTAGAAAGCGCTTGTAACCAACGCACTTCTACAGTGACACGAGCATGAATTAAACCAAACTCAGAAAGAAAAGGGCGTAGCGCATCACATTTGCTGGCATAACGTCCATCTAATGGTGATAGTGCGGTTAAAGCGTTCATAACGATTCCTTAATGCTGGAATAAACATAAAACAAAAATAATCTCGTTACAGCGTTAGATAACTTGGTACTGTAAACGAGCAAGTGCTTGAATATCCTGTAGCAATTTACGTTTGCTAAAAATCATGTTCCATGAACTACCGCCGAGTTGTCGCCATAAATGAGCCATTTGAAGCCCTGTAAACAGACAAGCACGAATACGGTTAGTATGGTTGGTATCTTTAAATGCCTCAGCATTACCACGAACAAGAATACGTGGATTAATTTGCCCAGCAGTATCTACATAGGTTTGCGCCAAATTGGCTAAAATACTTGGGTGTAAATAGTTATTATCGAAAAAAGAAAGCTGTTTTAAAATTTTCTGCTGTGCTTTTTCAATAATCGCTACATATTCAGGATTGCTATAGACCTTTTTTTCTAATTGCAAAAGTGACATCGCGTAAGACATAGGAAGTTTTGCACTACGCATTTTAGGCAAACGAGATTTAGGCGCATTGGTAAAAGGCTGAGTAATACAATTTTCGAGTGTCTTAAGACCTAATGAAATATCAGCCAGTTGATTAAAAAAATCTAAAGTCTGAACATTATTATTATTTATTGTAGGACGAATATTTAAACTCGCCTTTATTAATAACTCAAAATAGAAGTTACCGCTTTCACCAATACTTTGTTGCCCAGTCATGGCAGTCATATGCGTAAGCTGGGTCGCTTGGAATACCCCAGCCAAAGCAAGGGCACGGTTTTCGCGAACATTCAAGGCTTGTGATTGTTGAAAGGGTAACTCCACCATGCCATCCATTCCCTTAAATAAAATCTGGTGTAGGGGCATTTGTATGGTGAATCACACCCCCGCCTAAGCAAACTTCATCCGAATAAAATACAACACTTTGGCCAGGTGTGACTGCGCGTTGAGGTTCATCAAACTCAACATGAATACCGTGTTCACTATTTTCATCAATAAACACTGTGCAAGCCTGATCAGGTTGGCGATAGCGTGTTTTGGCAGTACAACGTAATCCTTCAGCCGGAATATGTTGTTCTCCAGCTACCCAGTCAATTGACTCACTCCAAAGCTGTGTACTTTGCATAAGTGGGTGTTCATGTCCTTGACCTACAACTAAACGGTTGTTGGCAAGGTCTTTATGAAGTACAAACCATGCACCTTCTGCTGCACCTTTTAGTCCACCAAGACCAATACCGCCACGCTGACCGAGCGTATAGTACATCAGACCGTGATGTTCACCAACTTCTTTACCGTTATCCAGCACGATTTTACCTGGTTGAGCGGGTAAATATTGTTTAAGGAAGTCATTAAAGCGGCGTTCGCCGATAAAGCATATACCAGTTGAATCTTTTTTCTTCGCCGTTGCTAAGTCCAGTTCTTCGGCAATTCTACGCACTTCTGGCTTTTCAATTTCACCAACGGGGAATAGGGTTTTATTAATTTCACGGCCATGAACTGCATGCAAGAAATAAGTTTGGTCTTTGTTGTTATCTAACCCACGTAATAAAGGTGCATATGCTTCACCTTTAGAGTTATAAGCAGTTTCAGCACGACGAGCATAGTGACCTGTTGCAATAAAGTCAGCACCTAAAGTCATGGCATGGTCTAAAAATGCGCGGAACTTAATTTCTTTATTACATAAGATGTCTGGGTTTGGGGTACGACCAGCTGCATATTCAGCCAAGAAGTGTTCGAATACACGATCCCAATATTCCATCGCAAAGTTTGCAGTGTGAAGTTTAATACCGATTTTATCTGCTACTGCTTGAGCATCGGCTAAATCTTCCATTGCTGTACAGTATTCCGTGCCGTCATCTTCCTCCCAGTTTTTCATGAAGAGACCTTCAACTTGATAACCCTGTTGAAGTAAGAGTGCCGCAGAAACAGATGAATCTACGCCACCAGACATACCGACGATGACACGTTGTTGCATAGGACTAGGCATCCAAATGAGAAGTTAATGAGGGAGAGAAAGGGTGCTCATAAATAAGAGCTAAAGGATAATGGTGTCCTTTTATGGCATCTTCAATCGCTTTAATGACCAGAGGACTACGAGCGCGGGCAGATTCTTGAAGCTCATCTAGAGTCATCCAGACAGCAGAAACAATACCTGTATCGAGTTTAGGTTCGCTTTCGACGTGAGTGACATGTGCTAAAAAGCAGAAGCGATAGTAAGTACGGTCCGGAAACATAGGCGGAGTATATGTATAAATACCAAGTAAGGCATCTATCTCAACATGATGACCCGTTTCTTCAAGTGTTTCACGAATAGCAGCTTCTATTAGCGTTTCACCACATTCCACATGACCAGCAGGTTGATTAAACACAGTGTGTGCAAAACCTTCGCTATGTTCTTCGACAAAAAGATAGCGTCCATCTTTTTCTACGACTGTAGCGACAGTGACATGAGGAGTCCATGCGGCCATAAAAAAGCACCATGAATTTAAAAGTCGTATGATACGAAATTTAGGGGTTTTTGGCTACGGTGATCTTACAAACGATAGAGAACTATAAAAGCTCTATCGTTTGAAAAAATTGAGTATGTACTAATTGGTTTGGTTATCTTTATGGTTGTTTTGCACTTTTACATAATGTTTTGCTGAATAAGGTAAAAATGCCAATTCTTTTTCGGTTAATGGGCGTACTTGTTGTACAGGGCTTCCAACATAAAGATAACCACTTTTTAAGACTTTACGAGGTGGCACTAAACTTCCTGCACCAATCATCACATCATCTTCAATAACAACATCATCTAAAATGACGGTATTGATCCCGACTAGTACGCGGTTACCAATAGTACAGCCATGTAAAGTCACATGGTGACCCACCGTCACATCTTCACCAATAATAAGAGGCGAACCATTAGGCTTAGCATCATTTTTATGGCTGACATGTAACATACAATGGTCTTGTACATTACTATTTTTACCAATTTGAATACTATTTACATCTCCGCGAATGACTGCAAAAGGCCATACCGAAACATTTTCGGCCAATTTAACATCACCGACAACCACTGACATTTCATCAATGTAACAGCTTGGATCAATTTGGGGATGATGATCTAAATAGGGACGGATGTTTTTTGTCATAAGAAGTATCAAAATAAAATTTAATCAAATTATAAAATAAAAAAGCACTCAAGCTAATAGCATGAGTGCTTAATCCAACTACTCTAAAATTAGAATAAGTTGCTAAAGAATTGTTTAATATGGTCGATCATACGTGCAAAGAAGCCTGCTTCTTCAACAGGTTTTAATGCAACTAAAGGTTTTTCAGCAATGACCTTACCATCTAAACTTGCAACAAGTTTACCAACCACTTGGCCTTTTTGAAGAGGCGCATTTAAATTTGGTTGAACAACTAATTGAGTTTTTATACCGCCTGCTTTGCCTTTAGGCATAGTAACGTTAAAGTTCTCTGCTAAACCAATTTGAACTTCATTTTCTTTACCAAACCATACTTTAGCTTTCGCAAGAACTTGATTTGCAGGTTGAACATTTGCAGTTTCAAAGTTTGCAAAACCCCAAGACAACAATGCACGTGTTTGGTTTGCACGTTCATTAACGCTATTGGTACCAAAGATAACTGAGATTAAACGCATTGGACCGCGCTTACTTGAAGTTGTTAAGCAGTAACCAGCTTCATCGGTATGACCTGTTTTTAGGCCATCAACACTTGGGTCTGTGTAAAGTAAAGCATTACGGTTACCTTGTTTGATACCGTTAAATGTAAACTCTTTCTCAGAGTAAATTGGATAGTATCTTGAGCTATCTTTAATAATATGTTGAGCTAAAACTGCCATATCTTTTGCAGTTGAATAATGGCCTTCTGCAGGTAAACCCGTAGAGTTCATAAATTGTGTATTGGTCATGCCAATACGTTTTGCTTCCTGATTCATCAGGTGAGCAAAAGTACCTTCATTTCCAGCAATATGCTCAGCCATTGCTTTTGATGCGTCATTACCAGACTGGATGATAATACCTCGAAGCATCTCTAAAACAGTTGCTGTACCATTTAATGGAACATACATACATGATTCGGAACTACTGCCTTTACACCAAGCAGATTCGTTCATACGAACCTTTTCATTCTCGGTAAGTTCACCTTTTAATAGTTTTTGTTCAATGATGTAGCTTGTCATCATTTTAGTCATAGAAGCAGGAGCAAGCTTTTCATTTTCATTTTTAGAAGCAAGAATTTGTCCTGTCTCGTAATCCATTAATACATAAGACTTATTATTTAATTCTGGCGGAGCTGATAAGACAGTTGCTGCATAAGAAAAACTTGGTAAGAGGAGGAGTGCAGCAATAGCGCTTTTTCGAGTCATTCTAGGTAATTCCAATATCTTGTATGAAGCAGAAGAACCTAGCATTTTAGGACAAAGCAAAGCCGACTTCTATGGGGGAAGTCGGCTTTTTCGAACAGTATTGTAACTAGAGAGTTTTTAACTAATTTAGTTTTGCGATTGATAAGCTTTTACGTCTTGACAAACTAACGTATTTTGCTCGTTACCAGCAGCTTTTGCATCATTACGCGCTTCTTTTAAGACTTTTTTGAAACTTTTGTCTTTTGTCCGTTTTTCTAAAGCTGCAACTGGGTCTGCTTCATTTGGCAAATAGTCTTTTACAAGACGTTCATAACCTTGAGCAAATTCTGCATCTTTTTTGCCAATCAAACTTGGGCAAATTTCAGAAAGTACTTGAATTGCTGCTAACTCTTCCGGGGTGGTGCCTTTATTTGGGGTAACTTCAACAACATTTTCATTTTCAGTTGGTTTTTTCTTGTCAGCAGCATAACCCACTGTTGCCATTGTCATAAGTAAAACAACAGAAAGAGATTGAACTAAGCTTTTTTTCATAAACATGGATAACCTGAAACAAAAATTTGAAATATGCCGATAGCTTAAACAATTTAAGGGCTAAAAAAATGGAAAAAATGTATTGTTATGTAGGTTTTCTGCTTTATATCAACAGAAAACCTTTCAAAGAAAAGCATATCGAGTGAAATAGGCTTAGTCTTTGTAATTTACCACTTCTTCACAAAGCTCATGTTGTTCATGGTGATCCATTTCTTTTGCAGCCTGACGAGCTTCGTCTAGCAGTGTTTTATATTCTGAATCATTTTGCAGTGCAGAGAAGGTGATTGATTTATTGGAATAACCGCCAAGGTACATTGCAATAATCTTTTTAGTATTGGTTTCAAGATTTTTATTTGCACCAACAAAAGTCGGGCAAATTTCTTGTAAAACTTGAGTAGATGCAATGTCATCTTTAATTAAGCTATCAGCTTCTTGTGTCGAGATACCCTCATCAGCAAAAACCGTCTGTGTACACAATGTGATACTGATCCCCAATACTTGAAAAAAAGGAGCAAAAGTTTTCATTTTTTCACAATTTTATAATGCTATGGAGGCATAAATATATATAATTCAACAAATAATTCAATTGAGAAAACCTTCGGGTTTATTTGTCGAGAAAGATTTTTAGTGAATATTTTAATTGCGAATGATGACGGTGTCTTTGCACCAGGTATACAAGCTTTAGCTGAAGCGTTAAAACCATTAGGCCGTGTTGTCGTGGTTGCTCCGGAAAGTGAGAGAAGTGGTTTTTCAAGTGCGTTAACACTTGATCGTCCTTTACGTCCTATTCAAATTGCCGAAGATGTGTGGGCTGTGAATGGAACACCAGCGGATTGCGTTTATTTATCTATGAATGGTCTATTCGACTTCGAATTTGACTTGGTGGTGAGTGGAATCAATAGTGGTGCAAACCTAGGTGACGATGTTCTGTACTCAGGAACAGTTGGTGCTGCGTTTGAAGGCCGCTTAATGAAACAACCTGCAATTGCGGTTTCTTTAGCTGGGTCGGATGTACGTTCATACAACCATAAAGATGATTATGCTCAAGCAGCCAAGTGGGTGCATGACTTTATTGCCAAAGGTTTACCTGCACTACCGCCGCGACATATTTTTAATATTAATATTCCAGATGTGCCGCAGCTTAAAGGGACTCAAATTACTTATCAAGGACGCCGTGCTCAGTCTAAACCCATCACCAGTCATGTCGACCCAAGAGGAAGACAGGTTTATTGGATTGGTCTAGCAGGTGAGGCAGTTACTGACCCACAGCGTATTGCTAGCCAGATTCAATCTGACTTTTTCGCAGTTGCAAATGGTTTTGTGAGTGTAACTCCAATTCAGATGGATGCAACAAACTATGCGGTTTTAGAGGATTTACAGGCCAGTTTGGGCGAATAATCTAGGTCGAATGTTATAACTTTGTGAATAAAGAAAAAGAGGAACATGTTTCCTCTTACTTTTTTGGTACTCTTAGCCGAAATGATTTGTAGCATTTAGTGAGGGAGATCGATGCATTTAACTGAGCAACAAAGCAGATTGCATATTCAAAGAGACAAAATAATGAAAATTATGATGTTGTCTTTAGCTGTGGGTTTTACTGTTGCAATGGCAGGATGTGCTTCTAGACCACAAATTAATAATAGTTCTCGCTATGCGACGGCTCCTAACTATTATACAGTTCGTTCGGGTGATACTTTAAGTGGTATTGCAATGCGTTACGGTCTGGACTATGTCAGTATTGCTGAAATGAACGGCATTGCTCCACCGTATCGTATTTATGTTAATCAATCATTACGATTAAAGAAATCTTCTTCACCAAGAACCGTGTCAACACAAGTCATGGCGCAACCTGAACCAATTAAGCGCCAAACAATAGCATTACCGACTACGACAACAACGGCACCAACAACAACCCCGCCACGAACAGTTGCACCAACCACCAATACAACAGTGGGAACTGCTATTCCAAGTTCAAGCTTGCGTTGGATCAAACCAAATAACGGACCAGTGATTCAAGCGTTTAATTTGGCGAATAATGTCAAAGGAATTCGTTATGGTGGTAATCAAGGTGATCCAATTTATGCGGCAGCAGATGGTCAAGTCGTATACGCAGCCGATGGCTTAAAAGAATATGGTAATTTAGTTTTAATTAAACATATTGATGGCTATATCAGTGCGTATGCCCACAATAGCAAGATGATGGTGAAGAGTGGAGATAATGTAACTGCAGGTCAAAAGATTGCAGAAATGGGCTCTTCAGGTGCGTCGAGAGTTATGCTTGAGTTCCAAATTCGCCTTGATGGTAAACCAATCAACCCAGCAAATCTTTTACCTAATTAGCTAATGCAATAAATATAGGTTTCCTCGTATAATGTAATTGGTTGCTTTCATTACAACAATAAGCATTTTTTATAAATTTAAAATTAGATTTGAGGAAACCTATGTTAGATCAGCTTCGTGCGATGGGTGTTTTTGCTTGTGTGGTTGAAAAAAGTTCATTTAGTGGTGCGGCACGTGAATTAGGCATTACAACAAGTGCTGTAAGTCAGCAAATACGTTCTCTTGAGCATGAAATGGATGTAATTTTATTACACCGTTCTACTCGGAAACTTAGTTTGACAGAGGCCGGACAGGCTTTTTTTTCAAGTTGTCAAGAAATGTTGGCAGCTGCAGAAAGAGGCAAAATCAGAATCAATGAATTGCGAGATGATTTGATTGGAGATTTGCGGATTGCAAGCACACCCGACTTAGCGGTTCAGCACATTATTCCTGCTCTATCTCATTGGATGTCAGCTCATCGCGGTTTATCTGTTCATTTTGAAGTAGGTCATCGTTATATTGACCTCATTGAAGAACGAATTGATGTTGCAGTGCGTATGAGTTCAACACCAGTAGAAGAGAGTAGTTCAGTCGTTCCTATGGCTTTTGTCGATCAGATTTTGGTAGCCTCTCCCAGCTATCTCAATCAATCGAGCCCGATTTTGCATCCAAACGATTTAAACAACCATGAGTTGCTTTCAATCAATGCAATGAATGAATCACGCAGTTTTCATTTTCAACATGCCAAAACTGGTGAAAAATTGCATATTGAAATGGCAAGCCGTTTGCAAAGCAATAATTTGCAAGTTGCTAAAGCCTTATGTCAGCAAGGACATGGTATTGCTAGAATTTTATATTTAGATGCTCAAAAAGAATTGAAAGCTGGTTCTTTAATTGAAATCTTACCAGATTGGAAACTGCCGGCTTTTACTTTGTATGCAGAGATTGCCAAACACGATCAACAGCCAATGAAAATTCAACGCTGTGTTGAAGCACTTAAACAATATTTTAGTCAGTTGGCTGGTGGACGAGCGATGCAGATCGTTCGCTAACTTTCAATTGATGCATAAAAAGGGCTTGTGATTACAAGCCCTTTTTATATGAGTATTATTTTTGCTTGAGAGTCGCAACTTCTTCCTGAGTTTCCTGTGGAAGATCATTTGCCGTGAGCTCTTCGTGCTTCTTAATTTTTTTCTTATTTTTCTTTTTCTTTTTAGGCTCCTCTTCAATTTCTTCGCCATCTTCAATCGCTTGCCAATATTCAAGCTGTTCCATTACAGCGGCGTAAATTGAATGTTTGCTGTATCTACCTTTCTTATCCAGTGTACCAACAGGGCGAGCCATTAAAATTTCAAGTGCTTGATCAATGGTATCAATCGCATGGATATGGAATTGACCACTTTGTACCGCATCAATTACATCTTGGCGTAGCATTAAATGCTGCATGTTTTGACGAGGAATAATGACACCTTGTTTACCCGTTAAACCTTGTAATTTACAAGCATCATAGAAGCCTTCAATTTTTGCATTTACACCGCCAATGGGTTGAACTTGACCTAACTGGTTCATAGAACCGGTAATCGCCCATGATTGATCAATTGGAATTTGGCTAATTGCAGAAATTAACGCAGAAAGTTCGGCAACCGTGGCGCTATCGCCATCTACTTGGCCATAGCTTTGTTCAAATGCAAGCGCAGCAGAGAAATGCAAAATCTGTTCACGACCAAAGTGAGCTTTCAAGAAGCTCGACATAAGTAAGACGCCTTTAGCATGCAGTGAACCGCCAAGCTCTACACTACGTTCAATATCAAGAATATCGCCGCCACCTTGATAGACTGATGCAGTCAAACGTGAAGGTAAACCAAACTCGACATCTGCATAGTGAATAACAGAGAGGGCATTAATTTGACCTAAACGATGACCAGAAGTCTCGATTAGCTGAGTTCCGCGTGATAAATCCTGCCAGTAAAGCTCTCTTAAATAGCCTAAGCGATACTGTCTGTGTTGTAGCGCAAGGTTAATGTGCTGATCAGTTACAAGCTTTTCATTGGCTTTAAAAGCATGGTGATGTGCTTCACGAATCAGGTCGCCCAAAGTTGAAGCATGTAACGACAGCGAGCTTTGATCTTCTGCTTGACGGCTTGAGTCGGTAAGTAAAGCAGCTAAAGCACTACGGTCAAATGGAAGTAGTTTGTCGGCTTGAACATAGTCAGCAATGAGCTGCATGTAAGCTTGTTCATTTTCGTCATTACGTTGTAATGTATCGGTAAAATCTGCGCGTATTTTAAATACGCTGCCAAGCTCTGGTTCTACTTCTAAAATTTCATAATAAATTTCAGGCTCTGCCATAAGTACCACTTTAATATCCAGTGGAACCGCAGCAGGCTCAATCGAGATAGAGCCTGTTAACGTCAACATGTGTTCAAGAGAAGAGAGCTTGAGTTGGCCTGATTTTAAGGCACGCTTTAAACCTTGCCATGCATAAGGTTGTTCAAGTAATTGCTCAGCCTCAAGCATTAGAAAACCACCATTCGCTTGATGAAGAGCACCAGGACGAATGAGAGTAAAATCTGTGGTAATTGTACCGTTATGAGTAAGCTGCTCAACGTGACCAAGTAAGTTGTAGTGCGTTGGGAAATCTTCAAAAATAACGGGAGCACCGCTGTTTGGTTTATTTGAGACAATCACATTTGCTTGATAACGTGCTGGTACGCGATTGAACATAGCAGGAGCAAAGTCGTCTTCTTCTTGCTCTAAAATGAGTTCAACATTCTCAATTACATCTTGAGCATATTGCTTTAAATAATCTTCAAGGCCTTTCACTTGGCCATATTTATTTAAAATTAAATCTATTCGTGGCATAACCACTTGAGTCGCAATATCTCGATTTAATACAGAAACTTTGTCGCGCGCATCATCTTCTAAATCGCCTAAATGCAAACCAAGACGCTCAAGTTTTTTATCCATGTAGCGAACATTAGCCGCGATTTCAGCGCGTTGTTTCGTATTTAGAGCATCAATTTCTGTTTGAGTGAGCTCTTGCACCTGATCGTCTTTTACTTGTACAGGTACAAAACCATGTTTCTCATTTCGAGAAATCAATTTTAAGTCTAGCTCTTCGCCTTCTTTGGTTAACTCAACCAGCGCTTGTTGTTGTTCATCTCCAGTTTCCTCACGGATCCGTTCAATACGGTTATGATAAGTTTCGGCACTAAAACGACGTTCAAGCTGTTTTAAAATAATTTGCCAAGCTTGATGAAGAGCTTGTTGAAACTTGGTGCCTTGACCAGCAGGGAAGCGTAAGGCAATTGGTTGACGCGCGTGTTTAAAATTATAGACATATACCCAGTCATCAGGAGTTGGCATTGTTTTGGCATGTTGCTGTAGTAAACGCTTAATCATGGTGCGTTTGCCTAAGCCTGCCGTTCCTACTGCAAAAATGTTATAACCTGAGTAGGGTAAAGAAATACCCGCTTCTACCGACGCTTTAGCGCGGTCTTGACCTAAAAAATTATTGAGTGGTTTGATACGTTTTGTTGAAGCTGGAATATTTTCAAAATCTGGAATATGGGTAAGTTGTTCCGGTTTTAAGGCTGTTTTATCTAAAGTCATTTTTATATCAGGTTGCTCAAGAGCTGAAGGAAATGCATTTATTGTGACGTTTGTGGTGTTTGTTTTAGCGAGTGATAAAGTTGAAGTTGTCACTTGATCAAGTTTTTGTGTCACTGTTGGTATCCAGCAAAAGAAAACGAAGGTTGAGGGTTAAAGGTATACAGGTTTAGCATAAAATATCAAGCAAACTTGCCGTTTTTATCATCAAAACCAAACTTGATTGCATAAAGAATCTTGAAAGGAATGGTAAGAAGCGATTGAATAGGCACATTTATAATTTATGGAAAATAAAAAACGAATGACCACACAAACCTCTGGTTGGGTCTCGGCGTTTAAAGCATTTTTAGACCGTCGTGCATTAATTATGCTATTTCTGGGTTTTTCTGCCGGAATACCTATTTTATTGATTTTCTCTAGCCTTTCATTATGGCTAGGTGAAGCGGGTATCGATAAAAGTGCAGTCACTTTTTTCAGTTGGGCAGCTTTGGGATATTCCTTTAAGTTTGTTTGGGCACCCTTAATTGATGAGTTGCCAGTACCGTTCTTGACCAAGGCTTTAGGTCGAAGACGTGCTTGGTTGTTAATTGCCCAGTGTTTGATTGTGCTTGCGATTTGTACGATGGCATTTGCCGACCCAGCTTTAGGTCATAGTTATCTCGTTCAAATGGCAGCAGGTGCAGTTTTACTTGGCTTCTCGGCGGCAACGCAAGATATCGTCATTGATGCTTATCGTATTGAGTTAGCTGAAACTGAAATGCAGACGGTGTTAGCATCTACTTATAATGCGGGTTACCGTATAGGTATGATTGTGGCTGGTGCTGGTGCATTGTTTTTAGCTGCACATTTAGGAACAGCGAAAGGCAACTATATTTACGAGGCTTGGAAAACCACTTACTTAACAATGGCAGCAGTCATGTCGGTCGGTATTATTACAACCTTACTTGTTCGTGAACCTCAAGTTAGTCGAGTATATAAAAACTATAAAACTACTGATTACTACCGTTTGGTTTTAGTCTTCTTTATAGCGGTCATTTCGTTTGTTTTAACTTATATTTATTCAGGTCAAATTACTGAGGCAATTTCAAAAGCTGGCAATATTCAAGATAGTGCAAGTTTATTTGGCTTAGAAGCTTTAAGATTTTTAACCGCAACAGGTACTGCCATTTTAGTCGGTTACATACTGGTTAAAATGGGCGTTGTAAACCAGCAAATGGCAAAAGAAACTTGGATTGCTCCAATTCTGGATTTCTTTAAACGTTATGGTGTCAAACTTGCGTTAGTGCTTTTATTCTTGATTGGTTTCTTCCGTATTTCAGACATTATTGCGGGTGTAATTTCAAACGTCTTTTATCAAGATTTGAACTTTAGCAAAGAACAAATTGCCGAAGCAGTAAAAGTTTATGGCGTTATCTTTAGCTTGGTTGGTGGCTTCTTAGGCGGTCTACTAGCGCAGCGCATGAATATCATGAAACTGATGTTTGTTGGTGCTGTATTAGCTAGTTCTACTAACCTCATTTTCATTGGTTTAGTAAAATCTGGCAAACCGCTTGATATGGTTGATGTTCAAGTGGGAGACAAACATTATAAAGCTCAGCCTGATGAAGTAGGGTATTGGAAGGTTAAAGTCCCAAGTTCTACTTTTGATGGGACAAAACAAATTGATGTTAAAGCTGGCTATGCTTTGCAAGGTCAACAAGCAGAGACCATAGTTCGAGTTCAACCATTAGTAACAACGCATGCTGAACATTCACCTATACAGATTTTACCTTTAATGGGAAGTGACCAAATTACTGCTAAATCTTCTGAGGGAAGTGTTGTTGTTCGTGGTCAGTACTTTGGCAAGGCTTTGTCACCTAACCAAAAGATTGTAGTGAGTTTGGATGGGCAAAACTTTGATGCAAAAATGACAGATCAAAAAGGCGTGTTTAACGCTGCAATTGATATGCAAAAATTATTGTCATCACCAACCAAGCAATTAACTGCTGCGGTGGTTGAAGGAAACCAAAAAGTATTATCAGTTTCACATCAATATGAAGTCGCTTCAAATTCTGCACCAAAAGCTGAATTAGATGTAAACATCGAACCTCTACCATACATTGACACTCAGTCAGGTAAAGAAGTTGAGATTAGCGGTAAAGTCATTAAGCCTTACAGTTCGCTATGGCTATACTTTGCAATTGTTGTAGACAATATGGCTTCGGGCCTGGCAGGTGCAGCATTCATTGCATTCCTTTCGAGCCTAACCAGTGTGTCATTTACTGCTGTTCAATATGCGATCTTTAGTTCACTCATGACCCTTACACCAAAACTTTTAGGTGGATATTCGGGTACCATAGTGAGTAATATTGGGTACCCAAACTTCTTTTTGATGACCACACTGATCGGGATTCCAATCTTAATTTTAGTGGTTTGGGTTGGAAAACTACTCAAAGATCATCAAACACATGAATCAGAAAAGGCAGGTGAATAAACATGCGAATGCTTCATACAATGTTGCGAGTAGGCAATTTAGAACAATCTTTAAAGTTCTATACCGAAGTATTAGGAATGAAGTTACTTCGTAAGCGTGATTATGAAGAAGGTCGTTTTACACTGGCATTTGTTGGTTATGGCGATGAAGAAAATAATACCGTGCTTGAACTTACTCATAACTGGGATACATCAAGTTATGATTTAGGTAATGCTTATGGTCACATTGCAATTGGTGTCGAAGACGCTTACAAAGCATGTGAAGAAATTAAAGCACGTGGCGGTAAAGTTGTGCGTGAAGCTGGCCCAATGAAGGGTGGCGTTACGGTTATTGCCTTTGTTGAAGATCCAGATGGCTACAAAATCGAGCTCATTCAGCAAGATGCAGATGCCAGAAATAATTAAGTAAATGACTTAAGTGCTTTAAGATTTAGCTCTTAAAAGTCTAGCTTTATTTTTATAGCCCAGTATGATGAAGACCTGACCAAATGGTCAATTTATCAACTGGGCTTTTATTTGTCTAAAATAATCATAGGATGTGAATATGCTGAAGTTCTTGGCACTTGATCGATTTACAGTTTTGTTGGTTGGCATGGTACTACTAGCAACGTTTTTTCCAGTCAGTGGTCAAGCTGCGCAGTATTTCAATACATTAACTACAGTCGCGATCGCAATTTTATTTTTTCTGCACGGTGCTAAATTGTCTCGTGAGGCTGTAATTGAAGGTATTTTGCATTGGAAAATGCATTTACTGGTATTTGCAATTACGTTCTTTATTTTTCCTGCCCTTGGGTTATTGGCCAAACCTATTCTTTTACCCTTATTAGGACAGCAGCTCTATTGGGGCTTTCTGTTTATGTGCTTCTTGCCATCTACTGTTCAGTCTTCTATTGCATTTACTTCAGTTGCAAAAGGAAATGTGGCAGGGGCGGTATGTAGTGCATCTTTCTCAAACTTGGTGGGTATGTTTATCACGCCAGTTTTAGTCAGCTTCTTTATTTTAGGGCAAAGTCAGCACGGGTTTGATCCTACGTCGTCTATTATTGAAATTACGCTGTTGCTATTAGTGCCATTTGTTTTAGGACAATTGCTTCGTCCCTACGTTTTCCCATATATGGCAAAAGTACCAAGCATTGTAAAAGCATTCGATCAAGGCTCAATTTTGATGGTGGTTTACGGCGCGTTTAGCGGGGCAGTGGTTGCCGGGCTTTGGCATCAGGTAAACTGGAAAACTTTACTACTTTTGGCGCTCGCTTGTTCTGTGTTACTCACCATTATTATGTTGCTTGCGCTGTATTTACCGCGTGCTTTTGGTTTTAGCCGTGCCGATCAGATCACTGTTTTCTTTTGTGGCTCAAAAAAGACCTTGGCAAGCGGTGTACCTATGGCACAAATCTTATTTATTGGTCAGCCGTTAGGAATGATTGTTTTGCCAATTATGATATTTCACCAAATACAGCTAATGGTGTGTGGAGTAATCGCAAATTACTGGGCTAAATCCCAAGATTAATTCGCAAAAAAGATTTATATGGCGTATAATACTGTCCACTTGTTGTGCTTAGCTCTAACCCTAGAGGTTTCGGTGGGCCAAAAGAATGGTCTGTTGTGGTGTTGATCTGCTTGAAAAAGCTTTCCTCAATTTAATTGAGAGTGATCAATTGCGATGACAGCTTAAGCCTTTCTTCAATTAGGAGTAATCGACGATGCGCGCCGATATTCACCCAAAATATGAAAAATTAGTTGCAACTTGCTCATGCGGTAACGTAATCGAAACTCGTTCTGCTTTAGGTAAAGAAACTATTTACCTTGACGTATGTTCAGCTTGCCACCCATTCTACACTGGTAAACAAAAGAATGTAGATACTGGTGGTCGTATCGACAAATTCAAACAACGTTTCTCTGGTATGTCTCGCTCTATCAAGCGTTAATACTGCAGAACGAAATAAAAAACGGGCTTATGCCCGTTTTTTATTTTTTAAATAACAAGACCATTACTGGTCTTGTACATCGGTTAAGCGATCAAGTTTTTTCTGGAAATAATCACCTTGTAAGAAACGTGCTTCCACGTTCCATGCATTTGCAAATAGGTTCATATCATTTAAGTTAGCCAATAAAATTCCAATTGGTTTTACAGTCAGATAGTTCAATACCTTTTCTTGCAAGCTGTTCAGACCCTGATCTGAACTTAACAAAGCCGTTTTGCTAGACTGTAATTTTACAAACTGAATATCAAGCTGCTGTAAAATTGAATCACTATGCATAGAAGAAGTAAAATCTCGAATTGAAACTTCTGCACCATGTTGGCGTAAACGACCAATCAATGGCTGAACCGTTGGAAGGTAGTGCTGAAGTGCTTGTTCTGAAAACTGCAAAATCAATGGACTTTCAAGTTTGCTACCAATGATGGTAAGCAGCTTTGAAATCAGCTCAGGGAATGATTTATCTTTCAGCAAAATATCAATATTCAGGTTAATAATGAGTCTTGCTTTAGGATACTGAGCAATAAAATTGTGAAGCTGTTTACATGCTTCAACCAATATCCAGCGATCTACTTGAATTGAAAGCTCAGCGTCTTCTTTTAAGTCAGCTAAGTCGTTTAAATCATGCCATTGTTCATCAGCAATAAAGCCACTCGTCACTTCATAGTTATGAGTTTCTTCATCATGTTTGTCATACACTTGCTGATACTTCAGATGTATCTCACCTTTAGCAAGTTTTTGTTTTAACTGCTGTAGCAAAGATGACTTAGAACTCACCTCGGAATGGTCAATTGTTAAATCTAGAGGAACAGTTTCAACAGTCGGTGAAACGATTTTTTCTTCAATTGGTGCTATTTCAAGTTGAGGTGTAACTTGAGGTAGATTCTGCTTTTCAGCTTCATTGAGTAATGAGCTAAAAGAAATCTCAGTGAGTGGTTGGTTAAGCGGAGCATAGCCAAGCTTTAACTGTACCGAGAAGTTTTGTTCATTCACTTTTAACAAGTGTTCTTTTTGCAAAGTTTGTAGACTTGTTAACTGCGAATTTAAAACTGAACTATTTTCAGCTTGTAAAATCCCAGCATAAGTTCCCAAATCGACTTTGAAAATTGGCATTTGTGCATGATCTTTTAAAAAACCATGAAGCTGATTGAAATATAGTCCCAACGTCTGCCAACCTTGTTGAAAGAGGCGTTCTGGGCATTGCGCGAGCTTAAATAACACTACAGCATTTGCTTGCGCAGGATGGGTTGATAAATGTCGATTGATTTGTTGCCAAGCCGTACTTAATCCGACACTTTTTTCAGATGGAGACGTGTTTGCTGGAATGCTTAAATCAACTTGATAATCGATGGTCAGTTGTACAGCGTCTTCTTCTTGGCTTGGAATAAATTCCAGTTTCAAAGCGTTATTACCAGAAATAGCCTGATGCTGACTTTGAATTTCAAAACGAGCTTGATCAAACTGACCTAAAGAAATTTTCTTAAATCGTTGTTTGAAAATATTTAAATCGTTCGGTTGTAAGACATCCAAGATTGGCAAACCAATAATATCTTCTTCTTGCTTAAAGCCAAAAAGATTAAGGTATTCAGGATTTGCCTTAATATGTATGCCTTCTTGAAAAATAGCGACTGCTTTATGGCTGTTGTCGACTAGAGTTTGCGTATGACTATGAATGGTATCAAGCTCTGCTAACAAACGTTGTTCCGTTTGTAAAAGGCGGCTATAGGATAAGGTTCGAACAAGGGTGATGTAGAAATAGTCCAATGGTTCTAATGGGACTACATCGTAAATACCTTTTTGAACATAGCTTTGGTATTGCTGTGTTTGATAATCATCTGGTTGCAAAAGTAAAATTGGAAGCTGCGGCTGTTCTGACGCTTGAACGAGGGAGAGAGTTTGTTCAATTTTCAAATCGTACGCGCGGCCAAAAATAATCACATCCCATGATGTATTGAGCTGCTTTTCAAAACTTTTTAAATCATCAAGTAATAAAGCATTAACTTGATATTGATTCCCCGATAAAAGATTTAAAATTTGGTTATAACGTAACTGGTTATCATCAATAATGAGTAAACGTATTTCAGTACGTCTTAACTTTTTAGATAGTAAAGAGTTTCTCACTTTAATGCTTCCCATAAATCTTGACTATTCGCGTTACTATTCTTTTTCAACATGAACTGATCAAGCAAATGTTGTTGCTGATCATTTAAAAGTTCAAATTGAAATTGAATAAAACTCTGAGTAATGAGTTGTGCTTTGAGTAGATACACTTTGATTTCTTCTGTCCCCAATCGTAAATGAATTGTTTGTTGCTCTCTAAAAATTTGAGACCCCGGTAAAATAAGCGTGTTTTGTATTTCTTCTAAGTTTTGAGTTTGTAGTAATAGTGCAGGGTGATAATTACGAGTATGGCGCTCAGCCTGAATATGTACAGCACAAGGGAACATGGCTTGTGAAAGAATTTCTAAACCCAGTTCCAAACTTTTTTCTGTTGATTGTTTAATCCAGCGAATCACACCGCCACGCCACTGACCATGCAATGTTTCTTTAACTAAAATATATTCGCCAGTTCGTAAGTTTTTCGGAGCTTCACCAGACCATTTAATACGATAGCCATTAACACTGATATCAAGCACTGTGGTTTGATAAATGGTTTTACTCTCACGACTTAAGCGTTGGTAAGACGAAGTTTGTTGCTCTTTTTTCTCTAGGTTTGATAAAACTTTCGATTCACTTTGTAAATTATAGTTATTGTTCAGTTGTAGTGTTTCTTCAAAGTTCTTTGCTTTAGATAGATAAAAATGTGCGGTAGTTAATCCGAAGCAAATTTGGAGAGCGGCATTATATTCATAACGTTCATGACGGCGCTGTGCGGTCGTGCCTAAAATGGTTTGAACGTGAAACTTTAACGCAGGGCTTAAATAAATCTTTTCATTTTTAGACATGTACTGAGCATTTTTATGCATGGTGGCAGTGACATGCTCAAGCAACGCTTGAGTGCTAATAAAAATGCTTGGATTGAAATTTGAGCTTTGTTT
Source organism: Acinetobacter sp. H1(2024) (assembly GCF_046557555.1). Classification (NCBI taxonomy): domain Bacteria; kingdom Pseudomonadati; phylum Pseudomonadota; class Gammaproteobacteria; order Moraxellales; family Moraxellaceae; genus Acinetobacter; species Acinetobacter sp. H1(2024). Next base: position 457,017 of record NZ_JBKGFO010000002.1, on the reverse strand, counting down.
TTTGTTATATACCGGTGGATGGTCTTTAGTCGGGTCGACCACATACTTAGTTAAAGCACTATCTTTGGGTAAAATCTGAATCATACGTGCCCAGTCAAAACTACACTGGAATAGCGCTTGAATTTCCGATTGACGAATCTGATTGGTATTAAAAATATCTAATAAAATAAGCTGTGCATAAGCCTGCGTAATATTCGCTAAAGGGTGCTGTACACCTTGAATATGATTAATATTGGTTAAATGATATTTGTGCTGAACGGCTGTTTCATAAAGTTGATGTGCAATTAACCATTGGCCTTTAACAGGTTCGCTATAGAGCATATGCTGTTGGTATAAAAGATTGGTCAGTTGCTGCAATGCATGGAATGTCGCCAAAATACGTGCAGTTTGTAAGTTTTTCTTTTGTTTAAAAGAAAATAAAGAGAACTTCTGTTTTTGCAGCTGTTCGTGGCTGGTTTGAGCAATATTTAAATAAATGCTGGCAAAATAACAGCGCAACAACATTGCCAGTTCAATAATATGCTCGTTACGGTCTGTACTAATCACACCTTGGTTAAAGAAGTTCTTTTCTAAACTTGCCAAAACATTATTAATGGTTGGGTGAAGCGTTTGAATTAAGTCAAAGCGAAGTGTTTCACTGCAATTTAATTCATTTAACTCCAAAATTGCGGTAAATAGCGCTTTTGAAGTATCACCCAATTGCATAATAGAAAGGGTAGTGACCCATTCATTAAGGTCTTTAATGTTGGCTTCACAAAAGCTTAACCGTTCACGAGTACGTGCGGTTTGATTGTGAAAAATGTCCGAAAGTGCATTATTCATCATCACTTATTATATAACTCAAAAAGTTGTAGCCCCAAAAAGCGGTGTTTTATTCTTTTCGCCCGCAATTTCCCTGACGAGTTTAGGAACCAGATATCCAGGTAGGCTCGCTAACACGTCTTGATATATCGCATCTATTTCAGATGGCATTAAATCAAAATGTTGTGCACCTTTTACTTTATCTAATACGTGTAAGTAATATGGCATAACGCGAGCTTCAAATAGACGATAACTTAAATCAGTTAAAGTTTGAGCAGAATCATTGACACCTTTTAGCAATACAGCCTGATTTAGTACAGTAATGTGGTGTGAAGATAACTCCATCAACTTTGAACAAGTAAAGTCATCGAGCTCAGAAGCATGGTTCGAGTGTACCACCAGAATAATACGCAGCCTACTGTTTTTTAATAAAGAAATAAGCTCTTCGTCGATTCGATTTGGAATGACAATTGGAACTCGTGAATGAATTCGCAAAATCTTAACTTGTTTGAGAGATGATAAACGTTCTAGCCAAAGTGCAAGCTTGCGGTTAGAAAGTGTAAGTGGGTCACCACCACTTAAAATCACTTCATTAATGTCAGGATTGGCTTCGATATAGTTTTTAATATTGAGCCAATCATCATTTTTTGGCAGATTTTCCTGATAAGGGAAGTGACGGCGGAAACAATAGCGGCAATGCACAGCACATGCACCCGTCAAAGTCAGCAAAAAGCGCGATTTATATTTATGTAAAACACCCGGTAACTGATTGGCTGCTTCTTCACCTAAAGGGTCTGTAACAAACTCAGGATGTTCTTCAAGCTCTAAATGATGAGGTAATACTTGTAGTAAAAGCGGGTCAAGCGGGTTTTTAGCGTTCATTTTTCCGACGAACGCACGAGGAACACGCAATTTAAACTTTTCAGAAGCCAGAATCGCACCTGATAATAGCTGATCTGAGGATAACTCGAGTAGGCTTAGCAATTCAGAAGGATCAGTAATAAGGTCACTGAGTTGTGATTGCCAGTTTTGCTCTTGGTATAAATAGTTTATCATTTGACACGATTAAGATAATGCAACAACGCATTATATCGCATAGTTGACTTGTTAAGTTTGGAGTGTGCCTTTCATGGCCTATTATTCTACAAATGATTTCAAAGCTGGCCTTAAGGTTATGCTTGATGGTAACCCATGTTCTATCATGGAAAACGAATATGTAAAACCAGGTAAAGGTCAAGCGTTCAACCGTGTAAAATTACGTAACCTTAAAACTGGCAAAGTATTAGAAAAAACTTTCAAATCAGGTGACTCTTTAGAAGCGGCTGACATCGTTGAAGTTGAAATGGAATACCTATACAACGACGGTGAAATGTGGAACTTCATGGATCCTGTAACTTTTGAGCAAATCGCTGCAGACAAAATTGCAATGGGCGATGCTGCTAAATGGTTAAAAGACGATTCAAATGAAAAATGTACAATTATGTTGTTCAACGGCGTACCTTTAACAGTAAGCCCACCGAACTTCGTTGTATTAAAAATTGTTGAAACTGATCCGGGCGTACGTGGTGATACATCTGGCGGTGGCGGTAAACCAGCTAAGCTTGAAACAGGTGCGGTTGTTCGTGTTCCGTTATTTGTTCAGCAAGAAGAAAGCGTTCGTGTAGATACTCGTACTGGCGATTATTTAGAGCGTGCATAATAGTTAAAAAATAAACTATTATCGAAGGGATGATGTAAATCATCCCTTTTTTTATGCGAAAGTATAAGAGGAAAAAAGAAAAAGGAGGAGTAGAGTCACAGGGATTAAGAGAAACAGTACATAACAATATAAAAATGCTGTAGTTATTTATTGAGAGGTTAAGAATGGACACAATGCAAGCGAAATCTACGCTTCCCTCCAAGCTGGTCTGGAGCCTAGTGGCAATTATAGGTGCAATTTCTTTTGGGATGCTGGCACTCAGTCGTGGTGAACATGTTAACGCGGTTTGGCTTGTACTAGCTGCAGCATGTGTATATAGCATCGCATACCGATTTTATAGTCTATTTATTGCAACTAAAGTATTTGAATTAAACCCAAGACGTTTAACCCCAGCACATCGTTTAGCTGATGGTCTGGATTATGTTCCCACCAATAAATATGTGCTTTTTGGTCACCACTTTGCTGCAATTGCTGGAGCAGGGCCGTTAGTTGGACCAATTTTGGCTGCACAAATGGGCTTTTTGCCGGGAACCATTTGGCTACTGGTTGGTGTGGTTCTGGCAGGTGCGGTACAAGACTTTTTAGTTTTATTTATATCGACACGCCGTGATGGTCGTTCACTTGGTGAAATGGCAAAGCAGGAGCTTGGCTCTTTTGCTGGTGTTGTGGTAATGCTCGGTGCGCTCGGGGTAATGATTATTATCCTTGCAGTACTGGCGTTGGTGGTTGTGAAAGCACTTGCACACAGTCCGTGGGGTGTATTTAGTATTGCAGCAACCATTCCAATTGCATTGTTCATGGGCGTTTATATGCGCTTTATCCGTCCGGGACGTATTGCCGAAGTTTCAATTATTGGTTTTGTTTTAATGATGTTGGCAATTGTCTATGGTGGACATGTTGCAGCAGACCCATACTGGGGTGAGTTCTTCACTTTAACGGGTACACAACTCACTTGGTGTCTCATCATTTATGGTTTTATCGCATCAGTATTACCAGTTTGGTTGCTGTTAGCACCGCGTGATTATTTATCTACTTTCCTTAAAATCGGGGTGATTCTCGGTTTAGCGGTAGGTATTATCATTGCATTACCTGAACTAAAAATGCCTGCTGTCACTCACTTCATTGATGGTACAGGTCCAGTTTTCTCAGGTAGCTTATTCCCATTCCTATTTATTACTATTGCCTGTGGTGCTATTTCTGGTTTCCATGCGCTTGTATCAAGTGGTACAACACCAAAACTCGTCGATAACGAAGCTGATATTCGTGTGATTGGCTACGGCGGTATGCTTATGGAGTCTTTTGTCGGGATCATGGCCATGATCTGTGCGACAGTTTTAGACCCGGGTGTATATTTTGCGATTAATGCGCCAGCGGCAGTACTCGGCACAACTGTAGAGTCTGCGGCAGAAGCTGTACGTAACTTAGGTTTTGTCGTTACTCCAGAAATGTTGACAGTGTTGGCTCAAGAAGTAGGTGAAAGCTCGATTCTTTCACGTACAGGTGGTGCGCCTACCTTTGCTATTGGTATGGCTCATATCATTTCTGAAATTTTTAATAGCCGCCAAATGATGGCATTTTGGTATCACTTTGCCATTTTATTTGAAGCATTGTTTATTTTAACTGCTGTCGATGCCGGTACTCGTGCTTGTCGTTTTATGGTGCAAGACACGGTAGGTATTGTTATTCCTGCGGTTAAAGCATCAGGTTCATTCTTTGGTAATTTGGTTGGTACAGCCGTTGCAGTTGGTGGATGGGGCTTCTTCGTCTATCAAGGTGTGATTGACCCACTTGGTGGTGTTAATTCATTATGGCCTCTGTTTGGTGTTGGTAACCAAATGCTGGCTTCTATGGCACTCATTTTAGGTACAGTCATTCTGTTTAAAATGAAAAAAGAAAAATATGTATGGGTAACGATTTTCCCAACAATTTTCTTATTCGTGACCTGTATGACTGCCGGTTGGCAAAAGATTTTCCACGAAAACCCAAAAATTGGTTTCTTGGCGCAAGCACATAAGTTCTCTGATGCGATTGCTCGCGGTGAAATTATTAAACCAGCCAAAACTATTGCTGAGATGCAAAACATTGTGATGTCGAATCAGATTAATGCTGCGCTTTGTGGCTTCTTTATGATTGTTTCGATTGTCATGATTATTGCCTCAATTGGTATTGTTCGCCGTGCTTTAGCGAGTCGTACTCCGACTGTAAATGAAGCACCTGCGGTATATGCCGATCCTGAAGTGGTTACCACTCGAGGAGAATAAAGATGAATTTTAAATTTGCAAAAAATGGAACTGTCATTATTGCGAAAATCATCAAAATGACAGTGCTCTCGCAAAAAGAGCTATTACTTTCTCCAAAGAACTGGTCGCGTATAGCAACCTTGTGGCAGCGTTTGCAGCAAAGCTTTCGTCTCATGGTAGGCGTGCCGGACTATCAAACGTATTTGGAGCACATGAAAGCTCATCATCCTGATTTAACACCTATGGATGCGAAGACTTTCTACCGTCATTGTGTTGATGTGCGTTATCCATCGGCAGGCGGTACTTTAAAGAAATGCCCTTGTTAAATTGAGAGTTAAATTCAGCTAAACAAAACGGTATGTGGTTGAACCATGTGCCGTTTTATTTTTTTGGAAAATGAAAAAAGTTTGCTTAAAGTCTGCTCATTTGTATTTTTTTCAATGGCAAATCTCTTGTTTTGCTTTTGAAAAATGAATATTATGCTTTCCATTCTAGGTGTATAGCTCAGTTGGTTAGAGCGCTACGTTGACATCGTAGAGGTCTCCAGTTCGAGTCTGGATATACCTACCAAAATATTAAATTTATATGTCTATGTATCACGGCATATAAACTAAAAAGCTCTAGATATTATGTATTTAGAGCTTTTTTATTGCTTTGTATAACGTTATATGAATAGATATAGCACTTCTGAATTTGTATCATCTGATGTATCATTTAAATAAATCTAACTCATGATACAAATATTTAATGAAAAGAGCAGCAATTAAAAAAAGACCTTTATCGGATACAGTTTTAGCTAATCTAGAACCAGAAGAAAAAGATTATAGAGAACGTGATACACAACAACTTTATTTCCTAGTACAAAAAACTGGCAAAAAATCTTGGCAATTGCGATATAAAAATGAAAAAGGGGTGTGGTCTTGGAAAGGACTGGGTGCATATCCAAATGTAAGTGGAGCGATAGCTAGGCGTAAAGCGAATGAGCTATCTATCAAAATAGGAAATGGCGAGCTTATAGAGACACGGAAACAAGTCAAGAAGAAGCAACAAGAAATTGCTCAAAGGAGGTTTGATGTTTTAATGAATGAGTGGCTAGACACTAAAAAAACATCTTGGGGAGAAGACACATTTGAGAAAGCAAAAAAATCGATTAATCGACATATCATTCCCAAATTTGGTGAACGAGATTTTACTGAAATTATATCTAAAGAATGGTTTGACTTTTTTCAAGGCCTACAACGTGGCTTGAATATCCATACTCAAGTTGAGAAATTAACCTCTTATTGCCGAAATGCTTATGACTGGGCAAAGTTCCAAGGGAAAATAAATTCTAATCCACTCGATGGTATGACCACGCATTTAGATAAAAAAGTTGGTGGTAATATGAAATTCGTTGAATTAGCTGAATTTCCAAGATTAATTAAAGATATTCGTACTCATCATCAACGTAAATTAGCCATTGGTTTAGAGTTAATGGCTTTATTATTTCCTCGTCCTGTAGAATTGCGTTATGCAACTTGGAACCAATTTGATTTTGATAAAGCAATTTGGGTTAAACCTGCTGAAATTATGAAAAAGAGAGTCGTCCACGCTGTACCTTTGCCTAAACAGGCACTTAAATTATTAGAGGAGCTAAAAAACTATAAAACTGAATCAGATTTATTGTTTGCTGGTAGAAATAGCCTAAGTGAGCCTATCTCTGATAATACCTTTAATATGGCTTTAAATCGTATGGGGTATAAAGGTCGTCAGAATCCGCATGGTTTCAGGCATATTGCAAGTACAGCATTAAATAATAAATTTAGTGATAAAGAGCAAGTTGTCGAAGCATGCTTATCTCATATGAAAAAAGGTGTAAAAGGAGCTTATGATAAAGGATCGCATTTTGAAGAACGTGTTGGAATGATGCAATGGTGGGCTGATTATATTGATCAACTATTAGAAGAAGAAACATTAGTTTAGGCTGAACTTTTATATGAAATTATTTTTTAGAGATTTAGTTCTTTATAAAGGCATTCGAAAAGTTGAATTATCGAATATCTATAAGTATGAAAAAATTATTGATGCACTTGATCCAGAATCAATAATGGCTGAAAAAATTAACGAAAATGAGATAGTGTTGATTCAGGCAGAAAGAAACTGGTCAGGCTTTGGGTTGTTTTATCCTAAGCTGAGTATGATAGCTAAACTGGAATTAGTGAAGAATATGCCTAAGATTTTTCTATTAGATAAGCATGATTCTGCTATTAGTGTATTTAATGGAATTGGCAAAGTTGTATTTGATTATATAGAGTACGAGAGAGAAGTAGCTAAACTAGTTTTTTGCGGGGCATACATTTATGATGAAGATGAATAGGTAGATAATTCAATGTGAAATTTCAATTATGTATATAACTAGCGAAGACACTTAAAAAGTTTGTGAGTAAATAACAAAAAAATATTAAGTAAAAAATAATTATAAATACAGTGGATTTTTTATAAAATTTGACAAATGATTTTAGTGCTATTATTATGCGCCACCTCGGAGTGATAGTGAGTTTATTGAAGTATTAGTTAGTGAATATAAGAAAAATAAGTTAAGACTAGTTGATTTAATATTAATAGTATAATTGTTTCATTTTGACACTTAAATTTAATTAATAATAAATTCCATCATTATTACGTAATTTAAATAATGAGAGGTTATTATGTATAAAAATAAATTGGAAATAGATTTTTTAGATATTGAAGTTGAAGTTAATCATTGCCCTACAAAATTATCAAATGGTTATCATGTTTACAATAATAATAGTGATAATATTGAAGATTCTAAAATATCTTATATATCTAAAAACATTTATTCAGAGTTTAATAGTAAATTAAAAATTAAATCTATAAAATGTGTAAATGATATAAGTAATAAATTAAAGATCAGTGGTAATTTTTATAAATGGTTGTATGGGCAGAATGTAACCGGTTGTAGTAACTTAATAGAATTAGTTTTATTAGTTATTCATAAGTTAAAAAAAAGTAATTTAATTGACCCCACAGAAGAGCAATTAAAAATTATTAAATTTGGTTATTTCACAATTTTTAGAGTTGATGTTAAAAAAGATATTTTATTTGAAAGTAAACAAAATGCTCTAGAGTATCTTAATAATATTAAAAATCTTTCAAGTTATCCGTATAGAGATAAAGTTATATTTACTAATGGTGTATATTATGGATATAACTCAAGAAGCTGGCGTTTATGTATTTATCATAAAGGTAGAGAGTTGTCATCTAAAGACAATATTGCTTTAGATTTAAAAGAAAAAGCAAATCTAATGATTAGACAAGAAATAAGAATTTATTCTATCCAGTTAAGTGAGTGGGACCTGAAAATTGCATGGAAATGGTTAGATATGAATTTTATAGATAAATTTATTAATAATATTTTTAATGATATAAGAGTTCCTGATACTATTTTAAAAGATTCAAATAATAGTATTACAAATAAAAGTGATCGTAAATTTTATAATTGTTTAATTAATGGTGATATTGAAAATACATATTCAAGAACAGTCATTTTTAGAAAAAGTAAAGAATTTGCAGATAAATATAATATTGATATAAAGAAATATCTTTGATTTTAAACGGGGGTAAAATGAAAAAAATTAGAATTACAAAAAATGAAGTATGCTTTTTATTATCAATAAAAGCAGATAAACTTAGAAAACTTATAGCAGAAGATATGGATTTTCCACGTCCAATTAAAGATGGAAAAACAAGACAAGCCGCTGTTTATTTTGATTTAAATGCTATTGAAAATTGGTGGAAAAATAAATATGAAAAACTATAAATATTTATGATAATAAATTATTAATATTTAAAAACAAGATAGAACATAACTTGTTTTTAAATATTTTAAATTACTTAATATATTTATCTGATAAAGCAATAATCATTTCTCTTATGATCTTCTTATGTGAAGCTGAAAGATTGATATAAGCTTCAAATATTTCTTTATCTTTATAGCCTAATTCCTGTTGCCAAGTCGGTTCTAGATGTTGGTTTATCTTTTGAAAATTTCTTTCGAAAACTAGTTCTTCTGGAGGTACATTGAGCCATTTTGCTAGAGCTAATAATTTATCACCAGAAGGGATAGACTCTCCAATAAGCCACTTTCGCACGCCGTGTAGAGTCATCGGTTTACCAGAGTAATTCAAATTGAATTCTCTTTCTAAGACTGAGGCTTTAGGTTCATAACCTTTTGATTGCATAGCCTGAATTAAGCGTTTTGCAAATAAGGTTTTTTCATCATCATTTTTCATTCTCCAAAAATAATTAACTTAACTGACAGTTACGTAACTATTGACAAAAGTTACGTAAAAAATTAACTTTAGTTAACTTTTATTTAATTAAAAATTGGGGAACAAATGCTAAAAAATAGTCCATTGTTTATTTCGAAGATTTCAATATTAACTTTATTTTCAATTTTTTTATCATTTCTTCTTTCATACCTAGATGTGATTAAAATAAAAAATATATCTAATGATCAATCTATAAGTACACTATTAATATTTTACTTTATTGTTGGTGTATTATTTTATTGTTTAATTTACTTTATAAATAAGCGTAAGAAGGCAGCAAAAACTATATTAGTAATCTTGGAGATGATTGGAGTCATCTCATATGTATGTTCTATGTTTTTTTTAGAGTATTCTAAATTTCAGGGGCTGTTATATTTGTTGGTGATTTTTCTTGATGTTTATACATTGATTTTATTGTTTAGTGAGGACACAAATAACTTTATTAAGAAAAATTATGTTGAGAATGAAAATAAAGGGAATTTTAAAATATGGTTTTCTGCTTTATCAAGTTTAATCCTTATTGTATTGTTTAGTGCTAAATTTTTAAATAATTATGATTTTAAAAATATAGAAAATAAAAAAAACCTAGAGAGTGAAATTGTTTCTGATAAAAATTCAGATGTTGATTTGGAAAGTTTGGTATCAGATAGTAATCCAAATTATAATGATGAAGGACTTACTCACGAAAATTCGGAAACATCAAATAATCAAATACTTGAAAATACAGTTAATGATATACCTGTCGCTGTAAGATTTAGTATTAATGATGTTAATAGCTCAATTTATAATAAAACTGCATACAATATCGTAATTCAAGGACGTGCTGATAGAGAAATTGTAATTAATGATGTAGTTTTAAATAGAGGAAATAAATGTGGTCTTTCCAAATATGCTCAAGAAAAGCAATTACCAGCAATTTTGAAATTTGGTGAGTATATTGAATTGTCCATAGGTGCTTGTGATGCTCAAATGGTTCAAGAGATAGAAGTTAAAACAAGTTTTGGAAATTATATGTTTAAGCCTCAAGTTTAATTAGCTGATAGGGGATATATGGGAAAGATTATTCAGATTTTATTTTATTCTACTAGTTAAGAAGTATTGTTTTTAAAGAACGGCGGACTTAACTACTATTAGTTGTTTTAGTGTTTGGGTGGGAATAAATTTTAGTTAATATAAATATAGAAAGTTACTTGTTTTGATAATTATTAGGCATTTTTATCAAAACAAGTAACTTTCTCTTCTTCAAGATTAATGTTCGATCAGATCTGAGCTAATAGAAAGAATCTCTTAGTAAAATGCTCAAGGTTATCGTGAGCCTGCCGTATTGTAGACAGCATTATTTTCACGTCTGCCTACAGCAATTACTAATACAACAACCTCATCATCTATGATCTCATAAACCAAACGATAGCCAACACTACGAAGTTTGATTTTATATCGGTTAGGATGCCCTGATAGCTTATTCTTAGGGATTCTAGGATTCTCTAAGACTTTCATCAGTTTCTTTTTCATTGGTTGCTTAATACTAGGATTAAGCTTATTCCATTCTTCTAATGCTTCTTCTAAAAAGTCTAAGTTATAGCTCATTTATGTTTACTCGAATACGCTTTTGATTCGCACGAGTATCTGCAATTTTATTGAGTTCTAAGTCCTCTAGCTGTTCAATCATATTTTCATATAGATCAGCAGGAATACAGTAGAAAGCAGGGGTATTACGGTTAAGAATAGCAACAGCTTCACCTTTACCTGCTAATACAGTATCCATAGGACTCTTTTTGAGTTCAGTAATACTTGCAGTCATTCGTGCATGGATTAGTTGAGTCATGATTAAGCCTCTATGGTATTGATTAACTGCAATTTTGGTTGAATAACTACTAGATGATTTGGATGTTTGATTTCTGCATACTTCGTTAGTGCTTGTTTGAGTTTACTAAGCAGTGATATATCTTTTGGAGATAATACAGATCGTAGGTAAGGCATTACATACTGTAATACCTTCAACCAGTTCCGATGAATTACTACAGCTATAGCTTGAGTATCATCTTCAAAGTCATCCCAAGAAAGAATACTCAAAGCTCTTTCAAGTGTCTCATTTATGCTATGAGCTTTTTCATTAGATGAAGTTGTATGCAAATTTTTCTCTTCCAATAACGCAAATAGCTCTCTTAATTCATGCATACGAGCTTCATCTTCAATACGAGAAAGTTGTGGATTCATATTTGCTCCTGTCATAGAACACAAAATAGCACAATTAAAAGCACCTTTAAAGATGCTTTTTAAATACTTTTAGTTACTCGATAAACGGTAGCGATACCACAGCCAACGGCTTTGGCTATTTCTTCTTTTGTCAGTCCTTTATTAACTAACTCTTTGATTCTATTATGTTTAGCTGTATCTGCTTTCTTGCCACTTGGCTTGTATCCACTTCTCTCTAAACCTTGCTTAATTCGCTCCCTACGCTTGTCATTGTCCAATCTAGCCATAGTTGCTAATAAATCTATAAGCATATTGTTTACAAGGTTCAGGATAGAGCTTGTAATGGTATCGTTTAAACTAATAAGCATGTGTGTAGTTGGTAGATCTGCTACAACCAACTTCAAACCTTTTTCTTTTATGCGTCCTTTCAACACATCAAAGTCAGTTTGAGAAAGCCTAGATAGGCGGTCTACGCTCTCAACTAGTAAAGTATCGCCGTTCTTTGATTCATCTAATAGCTGATTTAATACAGGTCTATCCAACTTAGTGCCTGATTCATTCTCTACATATTCGTTCACATCACCTTTAATGGATTTAGCAAACTCTCTTAAATCATCTAATGCCCTTTCTGCATCTTGGTCTTTAGTACTGGCACGTACATAAATTCTAGTTGTCATTTCTCATTTAACTATATTTTGTTAAGTATATTGATAATACTATCATTTAATATAAATATATAGTCTATTGATAAGCAAATTATCATTTAATTTTATTATCTTTTGAGTATAGTCATCTGATAGATTTTATCAGTAGTCAATCATTTAAAGTTAATCAATTTTAATTACTTAAGGAAAACTATGTACGAATTTAAAGAACTTGTGGAGTATGCGGAAACTTATAATTTTGAAAATTTTGAAAAATTATTCAAAAAATTATGTACTTCGGTTGATCCTATAATTATTTTGAAAGAAATAAATAAAAAAGTAAATTTTATAGATCAGAGACCCAAAAAAACGTCTACTTTAAAAAATGATTTTTTAATGAAAATTAATGGTTTATTGAAAGAGGAAGGTATTGAAAATAATTTAGTTGAAACTATAAAATTTTTTGAAGCCGCGTATGCAGATATTTTACTAAAGAGAGATGAGATAAAAGGTGATACAAGCTCAGAATATATTATTGCTGCTATAATTGTAGCAGTATATATTTCTAATTATAATTTAAAATTACATTTAGATTCTATTTTAAATAATTGCAATTCTTTTCATGAGAAAATGTACTTAAATCAAGGACCACTGGGCGAAAATATAAATCCTGATAATTTTATTAACGCTCTTTCGAAAATATTAACAAATAACATTAATATTGAGTGTTATACTAATAATTGGTTTGAAAAAAAGAGTGGGGGAATTGCTATTTTACCTAAAGAAATATTGAAAATATTGGAAGTCTATGACGCTTCAGAAAAAAAACATATAGATATTGTCAAGAATTTATCAGTAAATACAGGTTTATGGGATATTCTAGAAGAAGCTGATTTTCATTTTAGATTATTAAAAGAGGATATTGTTTTTTGTGATAATGGTTCAATTACTATATCAAATAATAACGATAGTAAATTTCTAAAATATGCATCTATTGCAAATGAACGAATAAGTAGAATGATATTAAATAATATTGTTAAAATGAATAATATAAATAAAAAAGGTAAAAATTATTTTATATATCAAGAAAAAATAAAATTTTCACTTTTACTTCATGTTGATATAGATAATGATCAAGAATATGATGGATTAACTGTAAAAGAATGGATCAATTCTTTTTACTTGTTAAGAGATATTACCCTAAAGTCGGATAGCCCAATCATATTAAGTGATGATGAGTTAGTGGAACTTTTTAGTCAAATTCATGTAAATGAAGAGAAATGTAAGAAAGTTATTAACAGCTTATTATTTAAAAAAGGAACTCCTGATATCTTTGATACCCCAATAGTAAAGTTTGAGGGCGGTTTAAATTTACTAATTTCTTTTGGCTTGAACTCTCCTAATATGATAAATATTATCAGTTCTATATTGTCAAAAAAAGAACTTGCCTTAAAAAACAAAGGCGAAAATTTTGAAGCAAATGCTTTTAATCTTTTTAAAAAATTAGAAAAAAAATTTAATTTTAGATGTTCATCACCAAATAGAAAAATTAATGGTGAACAATATCAATATGATATTGTAATAGAATGGGACGATTTAATTTTCATCTTTGAGTGTAAAAATCGGTCAATTCCTAGTACGTTACCTACTTCAATATCAAGTTTTAGAGAAAAAATTGATGAGTATACTTATCAAGTTAATAGGCTTAAATATGCTCTATCACAGAATCCAAATGAATTTTCAATTGATATTACATCTAAGAAAATTGTCCCAGTAATAATGAATTCATTATCTTTTTCGTTGGATTTTGAAATAGATGGTGTGATTTTTACTGATTTTTCTATTATATCAAGATTTTTTTCAGAAAGATATTTGACTAAGAATGTAATAAAGAAGGGTCATATTAAAAAAGAGAATATTTATGATCAATGGAATGGTAAATTACCTAGGGCTATTGATTTTTTAAATTTTATTTCTAATCCATTTCAAGTTGTAGAGGCAAAAAAAAGATTTATATACTCTGAGACTAAGCATGATATTATTGGGCATAGTTTAATTATAGATAGGTCATTTATTAAATAATGTAATATAATTATTTTTTCAAAATTGATACTAAATTTTTTAAATTCTAAAGTTTAGTATCTTTTTTTGTATTGTTTTATATATATTATATATTCCACACTTTTACATTAGGAGGAGGGTTTAACAAAATCATATTTCTTAAAGAAATAATTTCATTACTAATATTCTCTAGAATAGGTAAACCCTCATCACACTTTTGCACTATATGATTTAGAATTAACCAATTTAACAGGACACTAGCTTTTTCAATATTTGCATATTCGAAATCACCACCTAAAAAAGTTACTAAAGTACTTTCATCTTGAAAAATTTTGCTCATCCATTTTTGTGCAAAATGATTTTTTTTATCTTTAATATTTTTATATGCATAGTTAAAGCTGCCTGCAATCGCATCTGCTAATTGAATGCCGTAGAAACTTTTCGAATCAACCATTTGTACAGGCTGTTTTAAATTAAATGTAAGAGGTTGTTCTAGATTCATTTTTTCATGAATTTGAGATTTTTTCTCAGTTCTTCCAACCATATTATTAAATATTTCTTGATTAGCATTTAGGGGTTTTGATGAGTCACAATATACATCCAAAATATCAATTTCCTGTCCCCATTTACCCAAACTACTGAATAAACAAGTAGTTGTAATAACTAGAATCCATTTTCCTGCACCTTCTCCTAAATAACCATCCATTTCATATAAAAAAGAGTCTTTATTGTAGTGAGCAAATTTTTGAATTTGACTTAAAACAGGATCTGGTTGATTACTGACAAGATGAAATAAGGATTCAGTAGGAGTATCTACTCCTTGCTTCATAACCGTATAAAACTCTTCAAAAATAACTTCTGCTGATTTGTCCTGAGTCACTAATTTTAAATGAAGATAATCAGTAATAAATCTATGAAAATTGATTCCATAAAAAATAGAGTTTTTCTGTGCTAATGCAGGTTCAAAAATATATTCAAAGAACTTACCAGCGATAACATATTTCTTATCGCAAATACATATCTTATATCTGCCATCCAAGATTTCTAGAATTTCATCAAGTGCTCGTAATCCTTTTGGACTTTTTACGAGATTTCCCGATTTAATTTCACCATTTTGAATTCCATATTTCAGAATGACTTTTTCTACAATATATTTAGATTCTTGTTCATTTGATGCTACAGATGCAAATGTAAATATTGGTTGGCCGGCATCTAAAAGTCTATTTCCTGTAAAACCTGATTCATCACAATAAATTTGTAAATTATTTAAATCATTGTTTAGTTGCACGGTAAACCTAACTTATCAAAAAAAGCTCTATTTCGTTCTTTTGCAGAATTAACTAACCTATCAAAAGAAATAACTTCAATATAACAGTTCAAGTTTTTCTTATAACCAAAAAATCCCATCTTGTCAGAGGTTTCGGTAAGATCATGGATTTCTTTACATCTGTCATTCATACTTGGTGTCAAATCACAGATTACATAACAAAAACCTGGCACATCTTTAGAGTCAGGAATAGGTCTTCCAGTAGCAGTAGTAGCTTTTCCATTTCTTATACGACGTAAATAACCAAATACTTGCTCTACAGGATCTTTATCTTCACCACTTTTAATATCATTACGCATAGGGCGTTTAATTTCGACGATTGTTAATGATGCTAAAGGTAGCTTTTTACCTTCTGATATAAGAAGGGGTTCATCATATACATTCAATGCACAAAGATCGGGTTCTTTATTATCTGTCGAGTCTGTAATAGGCATTGAGGATAATGTTTTATCCGAAGCTAAATAATCATGGAAAGCTAATCTTTCATCTATAAGCCATAAGTTACACTTATCTAAACCAATATCTTCAGAGGTTTGACGCATAGGCATTATAAGTTGGTGGATTAAATCCTCTCTTGAATATTTCCCATCACTTCCTCGTTGTATTGCTTTTTCAAGAATGTCTAACACAACTTTGCGGTTACAAACATAGCCAGCTAAGTCAGATTTCTTAACATCATCGACCTTTTGCATATAATCAACAATTCGAGACTGAATATCTTCTTCTTCTTTGTCTACATCTTTTATAAGATCATGTCCTTGAGAAAGAATTTGACTTTCAATATCAGTCAAATATTTATGTAAAAGCAGATCTAATTCTTTGTCAGAAATTTCTGGATTAACAAAAAATACTTCGTTCGGAATGTATTTTAAAATTGATTTATAACGAGGGGCTTTAGTTGCAACATAGTCATGCACTCTTTGACGCCCTAATTCTTTATACTGAATTAAAAACTCATTGAGATGAGTCGTGATTTTAGAGTAAACAATTTCACGAATTTGAACTTCATTTATAGCATTCGAGTATAAATCGGTTTGGTCTTGATCAATATTGAAGTCTATGCGTTCAGGTCTGACAATTTCATCAAGATATGTAGATGTTAGATAGCAACAGTATGTAAAGTCACCTTTGTTGTGTTGGATTTTTCCATGTAAACCTGCAATTTTACCTATCAGATTTTCTTCTTTAACAACTCGACCTGCAGCACACCAAGCAATACAAGGAGGGCGAGTTTTTGATTTCAATTTAATGTGTAGAAGTTCAAATTTAATGCCCGAAACGTCAAAACTTTCTGGCACGGCAGATTCAAACATTTGAGCATCAAATAATTCATTTAAATTAATGATTTCATTTTGATCATATATGGTTATTTTGGGAGCACCACCTTCTCTGACAAAATACCACAAACAATGTTCTAAGATATTGTTAGCTATTGCACTGCAAGATTTAGGTGATCTTTTTTCATATTTATCAATAAAATCTTCAAGTTTAATAGTTGTTGACAGAGGTTCTGTTTTCTCTATTGCATTTATTGATGAAAGATAAATGCCATTTTTTTTATTAAAGTTAAATTTCCTCTTTTGTACTTCATTTTTTGAATCTATAAAATTACTTTCGACTGATACATTCGTAAAGGCTTTTAGCCACATTAAACGACCTACACCTCGACATCCTTTTTTTGCTTTATATTCACTATCTAACGTTTCAAATGAGTTCATATTAGCCTCATTGAATCCAATACCGTTATCAATGATTGTAAACCCATAAATAGGTGAATTGTTTTCAACTGCTATGTCTTGTGCTAGCGTGCTTTGAATATTACGATCAATATAGATTTTTATAGAAGGATCGATATTATTTGTGCATTCATCTATAGAGTGTATTGAATTCACTACGGCTTCAAATAATGGCATTAAACATTGATTGTATGGCAGAGTAGTATTTCTCAATCTCCCTTCAAGTGATGTATTAATTGCCATTGCTGTATCCTAAATTTTATGAGTTGTAAAAAAGAGTTTTAATAATTTCTATTCTAATAATTCTATAAGCTTAACACTATTCAATTTTGCTTCCTCTAGAGCTTTCTTTCTCCTGTAGTCTAATTCTCGTGATTCAACTGTTCTAACATTAAATGTAATACTGGGATAAAGCTTTTTTAGTTTTACTTCAACATGTCTCTGAAGCTTTTCAGCTAAAGCCTTATCTTGAATAAACTCACATTTGGTCTTTTTTAACCTGCCATTTAAGCTGATGTAGACGTGAGCTTTTTCCTCATTACGAATACCTATTTCTTCGAAATGGAGACCATAACTTGGTGACCAACCTTCCCGAAAAGTATTGGGTAAATCTCCATAATCAAGGCAAGCTTCAAGGGTATATAATTTTCTTAACTCATTATCCTTCATGACTAATACCTAAATTTTATACTGATTCGATAGTGTAATCTTCACCTAAGACCATCTGCCCAGACCATGTTTCTGCTGTTTCTTTTGCTTCTTCATAATGAGTAAATTGCCCATTCGCTATAGCTTTTTCTCTAGACGGGGTTGTATCTATATCATCCTCACCAGCGGTGAAATAATTTCCTGAATCAAGAAGTTTTACGATGAATCCCATGTGATACCTTATATTATTTAGAGTTTATTTTTTATAAGTTACAATATTTTATGAAATGGTACTACTCTAATTTGACTAAAATTATTGTAATAAAAAACCTTTTTAGTAAAAATAATAAGCACTTTTTTGAATTGGTCTTATTTAAATAAATCTAACTTGTGATACAAATATTTAATGAAAAGAGCAGTAATTAAAAAATCCTTTATCGGATACGGTTTTAACTAATTCTAAACAAATAGCCCCTAAGGTGTATTTAATTATTTACTATAAACAACATCTTTCTTCTGATATCTAAGAGTAAAACTATAACTACAGTTTTTACACTTGTAATTAGTAAAAGGTAAAAGAATACTATTATTAGAAGTGAACTTTGTTTGGATGCTATTGCATACAGGTCAATGTAGTCTCATTTTATATCCTTTTTAAAATATAATATGTACTTAGATATTCTTATATCAATAAAAATTAATAATATTGAGTATTATTATATATTTCGGTAGAATATATCTATTAATAATAAGGCTATAATAACAGTGATGGATAATATTTTTGGTATTTTAGACAAGTTAGGTTTTGGAACACAAAAACGTGCCATTAGTGCTAAATTTTCGAATTTACAACTTAATTCCCAAATTATGTTGCAACGTATTGATGGTTATCACGGCATTAATGAAGGATTGTCCGCAGAACTCATTTGCTTATCTACCAATCCGTATTTAGAGCTTAAACAGTTCATTGGTTGCCATGTAGCAGTAGATCAAGTTACAGATTCAGGTCAACTTTTTAGAATGACAGGGATTATTACGGGCGCATCTCAAGGTCAATCCGATGGTGCTTTGAGTATTTACCGTTTAACCATGCAAGATTCAACAAGTTTATGGCATAAAAGACGCAATAGCCGTGTATTTATGAATAAAAGTGTTGTAGATATTATTGAAATAATTTTCAAAGAATGGCAGTCAAAAAGTCCGTTATTTGCTTCAACTTTAAAATTAGATACTAGTGGTTTAGCTAAATCTTATGATATTCGACCTTTCTCAATGCAATCTAACGAAAGTGATTATGAATATTTGACCAGATTAATGCGTGAAGAATCAATTAATTGGCTAATTGATGAGGCTCAGTATATTGTATCAAATAATAGCGAAAGTATAGAAGTACAAAAATTACGCTTAATAGATGATAATAACAAATTTCAGTCCCTTGAGCGGAGAACCATTCGTTATCATCGTTCAAATGCTACAGAACAATATGATAGCATCACTAGCTTTATAGCTCAGCGACAGTTACAACCAACAGCCATACATGTACAACGTTGGCAAGCAGACAGTCTAAGTCAAGAAGATGCCAGCGGCTCGGTTGTGAGTTCCCATAAACACAGTTCAAATAGAGATAATGAGAGCCTGAGTCTGGAACAAGCATGGAATATCTCTCCTGCATGGATAAGTGATCTAAAGAGAGAAGATCAGGCAACAAAGTCAGGTAATAACCAGTTAGAAAAGCTCAACAAGCAATTTAATCAATATCAAGCCTTACAAGCCAAATACTTCACCGCTCAAAGTAGTGTCCGTGATACTCAAGTTGGTTACTGGTTTCAATTAATTGATTATCCAGAACTTGAGAAAAATCATAGCTTGAATGATAGAGAGTTTTTAATCCTTAATAAGCATTTTTATAATCAGAATAACCTTCCAAAAGATTTGAAAGATCAACTTGAAAAGTTGCTTACACTTAGCCATTGGGAAACTAGCAAAGATAGTAATCAAGAACGTCAAGCCAATGAACTTATGGTGGTACGTCGAAATATTGATATTGTTCCTGAATATGATCCATTAAAGCATCGTCCTTTTGCCCATGTACAGCGTGCAAAAGTCACTACAAATGGAGAAGAAATTCATGTAGATGAATGGGGGCGTATTAAAGTTCGTTTCTTATTTACCCGTAGTGATGATCATAGTCATGATGGTGGTGCAGGTTCTAATGATAATGATACAGACTCAGCTTGGGTAGATGTTCTTACTCCGTGGGCGGGTGAAGGCTATGGCGCACGATTTTTACCACGCAAAGATGAATTGGTTGTAATTGACTTCTTCGATGGCAATATTGACCGTCCATTTGTGACAGGGCGTATTCATGAAGCACAGCGAAATCCAACGAAGTTCGATATAAAGGGAAAATTGCCTGATACTAAAAAGCTCTGCGGTATCCGTTCTAAAGAAGTCGGTGGTGAGGGTTTTAACCAACTGAGATTTGATGATACCACTGGACAAATCAGTGCCCAACTTCACAGTAGTCATGGTGCAACGCAGCTTAATCTAGGTAATTTAAGTCATCCTAAAGAAAATGAAACAAGTGATGGTCGTGGTGAGGGATTTGAATTGCGTTCTGATCAATGGGGGGCGATTAGAGCAGGCAAAGGTGTGCTTATTTCCACTTATAAACAAGACAGTGCAAAGGGGACACATCTTGATGCACATGAAGCTATAGCTCAGCTAGAAGGTAATTTTAATAATGCTAAAACTTTAAGCTCAATTGCAAAAAATCAAAAAACAGATGAAATTGAGTCGTTTGAGCAATTAAAGGTATTTTTTGAACAGATCGAAAAAAATATAGGTACATTAAAAAAAGCCATTATGTTATTGAGTGCTCCCAACAGCATAGGATTATCTACATCTGAAGATATTCATCTCTCCGCAGATGGGCAAATTAATCAATATGCCAACAAGAGTATTAATCAGAGCACCAGTAAAAACTTTGTCTTACATGCACAAGATAAGATCAGTTTGTTTGCAGCAGAGGCAGGAGCACGGTTATTTGCAGGAAAAGGAAAAATTGAGTTACAAGCACAAAATGATCAACTTGATATTGTTGCGAGGAAAGGTATCCAAATTATTTCCACCGAAAGTGAAGTCATTATAAGAGCCAATAAAAAAATTGTATTGGAATCTGGTGGATCAAGAATTGAAATCAGTGGCTCAGGTATACGTAATGCGACAGGTTCAGTATTTGAAGTGAAAGCTGGTCAGCACCAGTTTAAGGGCGGTGAGCAAAAAGCTTATCCTGAATATAAATTACCCGTTCTACAAGAATTTAGTCAAAAGTTCTTAATTAAAGATTCAAACAATAAAATATTAAAAAATATGAATTATTTAGCTGTAACCAAAAGCGGTGTCTATTATGAGGGTAAAACAGATGAAGAAGGTTATACCAAGCGGATATACCGACCTGAATCCGAAGGCATGCAAGTCTATTTAGGACAAGAAGCCGAAGAAAAATTAAAAGAAATAAAGGGGTGATCTAATGGGTATTATTCCGAATGGCAAGGGCACAACAGCTTCAAATAAGCCAATAACAGAAATTAAAACAGATATTTATTATGTTGTAATTATGATTGATGCTTCACATCCTGAAAAAGCTTTAATAAAAACTTTAGATGGTTCAATAGCTCATAATCCTATTGCTGTGCCAGGGCATGCATTACACTATGTTGTAAAAAATGGCATTATTCAATCCGTCTTAAGCTTTGGTCCCCGATCTGCTGCTGCCGCTGCAATAGGACCTGCTACCGCGGATTGTACGATGAAAAACATGGTCTATGCTTTTAAGTATAATTTAACTAAAGTCAAAGCAGAGAAACTTATTGAGGAAACTAATTCATGGCGAAACTTAATTACAAACGGTAGTATTTTTTCGAAGAAAGGCAGAATCGTATATAGTGGAATAACAAATGATACATGTGCAGAAACAATGCTACAGATATTAAGACCATATATACCTGAGTTGCCAAAAGGTAAGGGGAAAACAGGAACTTATTATACTTATATCCATGCTATTACTCCTTATTGGCTTTTTGATGATTTAAAAAAATCTGGAGTACCATATAAGACTTATCCAATTGGTGAAAAATATTATACCAAAGAAGATCCTAAAAAATTAATAAATGAAATATTGCCAGAAAGAAATAAAAGGGATGAAGTAATATGGTAAATAAAATTACTTTAAGTTTAGTAATAAGCTTGTTTTTATTGGCTTGTAGCCAACCTTCTCATATGAATGAGAATATGAATAGTACCAAAGAGGAACATAATGTGTCTAAAGTTCAAATGACAAAAGAAGAAAAAAATATTGCTGATGAGCAGTTTTTAAAAAGTTTAGAAAATTATCAAATTACTGAAGAAGACTTTTTATTAATTGCAAAATATGTAATTGAAACAGCAAAGAAATCTGATTTTAAAGAAATTGATCCCATTTTAGGAAAGAAAGAAAGAATGTATAGTAAGGAGTTCTCAGATCCTGAGGTTTCATATCGTTATGAGAATATACCTAATTATCCTGAAATTGAAGTATATTTAAAATATAGAAAAGAAAATAATAAACTAACTTATATTAGCTTAGCCTATTCAGGATCTGCTGGAGCTTTGAATTTAAAAGAATATAAATTAAATATATTAGATCAACTAGGTTTAAAAGTTATAAAAAAAGAACTTCCAGATGATTCAAATCAAATCTTTGAATACCAATTAACAGATGGAAAATTTAAATATCAAGTTTATGGAAAAGATAATATTGATAATGCTCCACCAAAAGAATTTTATATTTTTAGAATATATTTAGACTAAATGGCTTTATCACATAAATATTTTAAAGGCAGATTTCACCTAGTCCCACCAAATTTAAGCTATCACTTGGGTGTGATGTCTGCTTAATTTTTTTACATTGGTCAATAATTTGCTTATTTTAGAAATTATTTTTTTGTATCACTAATTGTATCATATTATTTTTTATTGAATTAATTTGTTTTTTATCAGTATTTTAGAGTATTGTTAAGTATTGGATATACCTACCAAGATTTATAAAGGGTTTACATTGTTTTAATAACATGTAAGCCCTTTTTTTATGCCTGTTTGTCGCATTCTATATTTGGCAGAGTCGGAAACTAGGGATTTTAGGACAATAAAATGAATGTCGATACTTTAAAGAAGAAAATAATACTAGAGTATAAAAATATTACTCTGCGAGATGCTTATACTCTGCCTGAGGGTGACTATGCTGATACAAGTTATTGGTATTTTGATAAACAACATTCAGACTCTAATTTAACATTGTACGAGGTGTAGTGAGTAGTGAATTAAGTTTGACGATTTAATTTTACTATCTCGCTATTTTTTATACAGTAAATGTCAGCAGACCATATTAACAATATGGATTAATGCTTATAATAAACTCCCATAAATTGATCAAAATTTATGGGAGTTAGGGTAGTTGTACATCAAATATTGGATGCATAAAAAGTTGCTTGAAAATGATGAATAATAAATATAGAGCCATACTATTACTACTGTTGTCGATTGTTGGCTTGAATGCATGTATTAGTCCGCATTCACCTGAGGGGAAAATGGTTGTTACCGCTATATTGTTATCCCCAGTTCTTATTCCTGCTGCTATTGTTAAGGGAACAACAAAAGCTACTCGTGAGACTTGGGACACAACAAAAATTTCAATAAAACATAAGTCCGCAATCAAAGAAAGTAATATACAAGGCTTAATTGAAATTTTGGACGTCTATTCTACACATTCATCCAAAACTGATATTGAAAGTGCTGCAAATAAGATGGTGGAACTTTATCAAAATAATAAACTTGATATGACGCAAATGGATCAAGTGCTCTATTTGGCATATTCATATTCAATATTAAGCAGTAAGGAAAATAAATATGGGTATTCAAAAATTAATAAGGAAAAAATATCAAAAGCTTGGGAAATCATAAAAATTTATAGTAAACAAAAACAGTTATATGATGAGGAAATGAAAAAACTAACAGCTTCGGGTAAACGGAAGGATTGTTTGTGTGATAAATATAATATTATTGGGGATAGGGAAGTTTTTGACTCAATTCGCACCGGGTTATATCTTGCGGAGTTAAATGACTTTGATGATGAAAAAAGAAAAGAAGTTGTTGAAAAATGTGAAAATAATATTCCAAACTATGAAATTATTTATATGGATAATGGCGGAATTAACGCTTATTTATTCTGCTCAAAGGTAAAGCACGCGTTATTATGGTTTTAGGAATGATTCAACAAATGTATATGAAATAGTCGCATGTGACTTTCTAAAATTAATTTTTATAAAGTGACATAGCTATCTACCTCATAAGTAGGAGAGGTAAAGTTCATAGAAGTATTCTGAATTCAAATACTATGAGAGTAGACTAATTTTTTTGTTTATAGTCCTCCTTATTATAGGAATTAATATCTTATTGATTATTAATGCTCTTGATTTTTATATTTTGATCAATGATAGTGGCTATAGGTGTTAGTACTTTTTAAATAAGAATAATAATTTCATATCAAGGAGATATGGATGAGTTCACATGAGATTGGACGTCAAAAAATGTCTGCAATGACAT
This sequence comes from Acinetobacter sp. H1(2024), assembly GCF_046557555.1. NCBI lineage: Bacteria > Pseudomonadati > Pseudomonadota > Gammaproteobacteria > Moraxellales > Moraxellaceae > Acinetobacter > Acinetobacter sp. H1(2024). The sequence goes on along the minus strand of NZ_JBKGFO010000002.1, from coordinate 432,692 downwards.
TGGGTGCTTTAGGGGTGGTTTTTGGAGATATAGGTACCAGCCCACTTTACGCTTTTACCCAATGTTTTCATACCTCACATAATGTTCCTATAAATGAAGCGAATGTTCTAGGCATTTTATCCTTGATTTTTTGGGCACTAATGATCGTGGTGTCCTTGAAATTTAGTATGTTAATTATGCGTGCTGACAATCATGGAGAGGGGGGCATTTTAGCTTTATTAGCTCTTAACATGCACAATAAGCAAATTGGGCCTAAAGTGCGCTTTGGGTTAATTACAATTGGTTTATTTGGTGCTTCATTGTTTTTTGGTGATGGCATTATTACCCCCGCTATTTCAGTATTGTCAGCAGTAGAGGGTTTGTCCGTAGCAACCCCTATTTTTACACCGTATGTGATACCAATTACGATTGTGATTCTAATTGGATTATTTATGATCCAGAAAAAGGGAACTGGATCAGTAGGCCGTTTTTTTGGACCTATCATGCTACTGTGGTTTTTCTCAATAGGTTTTATTGGCCTATCTCACATTATCAAGAACCCTTATATCTTGAATATGCTTAATCCGTATTGGGCTCTTCCTTTCATTGAAAATAACCCTGTGACTGCATTTGTAGTTATGGGAGCAGTTGTATTGACGATTACAGGTGGAGAGGCGTTATATGCGGACATGGGCCATTTTGGTCGTAAACCAATTCAATTGGCTTGGTTTTTGGTTGCGCTACCATGCTTGGTATTAAACTATGCAGGACAAGGCGCATTAATTCTGCAAAACCCGCAGGCCATCGAGAATACTTTTTTCATGATGGTACCTAAAATAGCATTATATCCTATGATTGCTTTAGCAACTGCCGCGACAGTAATTGCCTCTCAGGCAGTTATTTCAGGTGTATTTTCTATGGCACGTCAAGCTATCCAATTAGGTTATTTACCACGTTTTGCTATTGATCATACCTCTGAATCTGAAATTGGTCAGATTTATATACCAGCATTGAACTGGATGTTGCTTGGTATGATTATTGGTTTAGTGCTTATGTTTCAATCTAGCGCTAATCTAGCTTCGGCTTACGGTATTGCAGTAACTTTGACTATGTTTTGTGACACTATTTTAGTTGCTTTCATCATGTATCACTTATGGAAATGGCCTTCGTGGGTTATGTTGTTAATTGCGATACCTTTGCTAATTCCAGATCTCCTCTTTATTGCTTCAACTTCACTAAAAATTGTAGATGGCGGCTGGTTCCCATTAATGATGGGTGCAATCACTTTTATAATTATGACAACGTGGCGCCGTGGACGTGAGTTACTACTGAGCAAGTTGCAAAGTGACACTATGCCATTAGATTTATTTATTAAGAGCTTGGAGTCTAGTGCTTATATGGTGAGTGGAACGGCTGTATTTATGACAAGTAGTCCAAAAGTTGTTCCTCATGCTTTATTACATAATTTAAAACATAACAAAATACTGCATGAACGTAATATTTTGATCACCATAAATACTCGCGACATTCCTTATGTAGATGAATCAGAACGTATTGATGTCGAAGTATTAGATAAGCATTTTTTACGTGTTAGTGCTTATTATGGATTTAAAGAACAGCCAAATGTACCTCAAGCATTAGAACAAGCTTTAACTAAGTTGAATCAACCGTATAACATTATGGACACAAGCTTTTTTGTATCACGTGAACGTGTAATTCATAACGTAGGTGATGGTATTGTTTCATGGCGTGAAAAACTGTTCATTTCTATGCAACTTAATACGAGTCCCGCTAGTGATTTCTTCCAAATACCAGCTAACCGAGTGGTGGAAATGGGAAGCCAAGTAGAGATTTAGGGATGCCTGATTGATTTTATATATGCGGAAATAAGAGGCTTTTAAAGGCTTAAATTTAGAAGATTTAAGTCTTTTGTTTTCATGATTCGAGAACTATGTCGGGCAACGTATGGTGATATAGGGCGTAGCCAAATTATTAGTCCTTGTTATTTTCATAAATTAGACGAATGATAACAAAGAAAAATATACAGATTTGTCTGTTTTTATATAAACTCGAATAGCTTTACATGACTAAAAAAGCCATAAATTATAATGATTTAGGGCTTTTTTTTATTGGTTTTTGGCTTAATTTAACTTTTTATAAAATTGTATAATTAGAATAAACAAGATTAGATGAAGATTATTCTTCTACTAAGATATTTAAATTTATACTTTTGTATTTCAAAATTAGGCGACATTTTACGTCGTCTGAATCTAGAAATGGGCTAGAAAATGTAATCTTATATAATAATATAGCTTGAGATATATTTGTGTTTTAAAGTTTTGTGAGTCTTCTTATTGAGAAGAATATAGCAGCAAACTTTGATACTTATTTTAATAACAATTTAGAATATTGTTCGCAAGGATAAAGTGCCTATGAAAATGAAAAAAATGAAACGGACGATAGTTATGAATTGTCCTGTTTGTGCTGATACTTTACTTAAACATAATGAATTAACAGATTTATTCATTTGTAATTCTTGTTCTGCAGAATTTGGTAGAGAAGAACTACTAGAAGCTAATTCTGAAAGTATTGACGCACATACTAATGAAATAGCAAATAAAGCTATTAAAGAAGCAAAGCAACATCTTCAAAAAGAAATTAAGAATATTTTTAAAAATAGTAAAGTTTTTAAGGTGAAATAATGGTAGTAGGATTAGCCGATGTTATAGCATTTTTAGCCTTATTAGTTTCTATATATGCTCTTTATCAAAATCATAAGACTAATCAGCGTCAAGCTAGATTAATGGAGATGGAGATAAAGTTGAATCAATTCTTAATTCAAAAAGAGGAAGATGATTTTATTTCTAAACAAACAGCGGATATTAAAGCCCGTTACTTTAAAATTGGCAGTAATAATTATCGCTTAAGAATATGGAATGATGGATTAGGTGAGGCAAGAAATGTATCACTTTCATTTGCGAATACTTATTTGGTCCCGTTACTACAAGATGATGTTGATAGTAAATTTCCCTTAAATCTTGATTCTAAGCAATCAGTTACTCTCTTAGCTTCAGTATCATTTGATACACCTACTAAACATTCGATTCAGGTTAGTTGGGATGATGATGTTAAGAATGGAAACTCTAAAGAATTAACGTTAACTCTATAATTATTTAAATTTAATGACTTATGAATACAATCACTATAAATGATATTGCGAATTGGACAATTATTTTTGGTTACTCTTCTATCACAATAATTGCTTTTATTATGACTTTTGTAGGCAAAGGAGAGAGTAAAAAGAAGAGAGCTTTTTTTAAAGAAAGTATTTTAAATAAGCACAAAAACAACATTAATATTGGTGCTGATGAATTTATGAGAATGATTGAGTCTTCTAAGATAGGTAAATTGACAGCTGAACAAGTCCTATCAGAGCTATTATTAGAAGCCTCTACACCAGAAGACCATAATTATTATTCACAACTGGTACGGAAACTTGAAAAGATTGAACCATTTGGAACTCTATCTAAAGATATGCGCACTATTTTAGAGCGCCTGTACCTAATAACTGAAAATTCAAGCTCAGAGTCAGATAAGCATTTATTAATTCCTATTCGAAATGCTCTTGAAAAAGCTGATCAAATAGAAACCGAACAGAAAAGAACTAAAAAGATTAATTTCATGTTAACTGTAGTAGGACTAGTAAGCTTTGCTTTGAGTATTGGAGGCTTATATGTTTCATTAAAAAGTCCTTCTAAAGAAGATATAGCTTCTATAATGAAAAATGAACTTCAAAATATTAAAAAAGTGCAATGAAATTTTTAATAATATTAATAAAACTTTATTTACTTAAAAAGTCCTAAACTATAATGGTTTAGGGCTTTTTTATTGATGTTATAAATTCTTTTCTAAAGCAAAATAAAGAGGTGTATTTCTGATTCTTACAATTTGCTATACAGCCAATTTTTAGAAAATAGATTTTAGAGCAAATAATGTAATGAGTGAGGTATTTTGAAGGTCTTTCTTTAATACAGAACGCGTCTTAGATGGCGATAAGTTCTTTATTAATGTGGATTAATAATTAAAATTAGCGAAGTACCTCTTATTTGAGGTACTTCTAGGAACTATATTTATGCAAAAAAAACTTCCAATACCAGATAACTTACCGAATCATTTAACGGACATTTTTTACCACATCAATATAAATTTGCCTAAAGGTGATTTAAAAGAAACTGTAGAGCTTGATAAAGCATTAAATCAAGTTAACGCAAGTGATGTATATGCTTTACAGGATTATCCTCTACATAATTTATCAGCCTATTCAGGATGGGCTATTAACTCAGAAACAACTCAATCTGCAAGTAAAGAAAGCCCTTTATTAATTACTCATTGGTACTATTGGGGACAACAACTTTATAGATCTATTAATCCATATAAATTAGACCTAAAAGCTCCGAGCTTGTTAGAAATTCCTGCCTATACAAAATTGCCAGACTCTTTAGATTCAGTCGTTGACGAACAAGATGAAAGATTAGATCTTTCTGATACCGAGGCAAAAAAAATTACTAGCTCCATTCCAGCCATGCATGGTGTCATTTCTAAAGGCAGTATATTTAAACAAGGCGAAGTGATTCTAAAAAAAGATGAGAAACTGACTCCTGAAAAATTAATTGTTTTAAGACGAGCGGGAATCAAAGAATTATCTATATATAAAAATCCCAGAATTCTCGTTGTAAGTATGCATTCCTTCGATAAAAATGAAATGAGTGAGGAAAGTCTGTATGTTAAAGATCTCTTGAAAACATGGGGCTATGAGCAGGTAGAAATCAAATCACTTAAACCTGAACGTTTTGATGCTGCATTTAATAATCTTAAAAAAGATAATGACCCAGCTTTAGATGACTCATTAACGACGAGCAGGGACGATTATATAAAGTTCTTTGAAGAACAAACCTCAAACTTTGATTTCATTCTTTGCTGCACATATCAAAATAATCGTTCTTCTTTATTCCAGCTTGAAAAACTTCCAATCTTTGATCAAAGCAGCATGTCATCGGCCTTGAATACACGTTGTATACCAGCCCATGAAATTAAAATTCTTAAAGGTAAAGATAGGACTCCACCTAGTCGTGAGACAGTGCAAATTTATGATGAAAGCGGTAATCATAAAGGTATGAGAGTAGTCGTTACAGAAGACAAAGCGACTATTATTAACTTACCGGGTGATATCCAAGATATTGCGATTCTGATGCATGCTTTCGTGAAATATATTTTGAATAAGCATATCTCAGACTTTTTTGATCATGCTTACTTTAAAGGTAAAGTTGATATAGAGATTGTTCCTGATATGACAAACAGAAAGTTGTTATGGGGTCATTATAAGGCTCAAGAAAATGGGGAATATATATTAGAAATTATCGACCAACAGCAGCCATATCAAATAGAATCTTTTGTTAAAGCGAATTGTATTGTGATGGTTCCTTTTCAAGAACAAACAATTGCAAAAGGCACTGATTTATATTTTATGAAAATAGATGAAGTCTAATTTCTATCTATAACTTAATTGGGCGGTGTAATCTTCTCACCTTTAAGAAAGGTTACGCCCTCAAAAGCTTACTCTTTTAAAGTTTAATTCCCTAAAACCCCCCTTTATAAACCCTCATTTAACAATCACTTATCCATTATTTATTCTTACTTTTTAATGATCTAATTTAAAACAAATGTCATTTTGTGTGCTTGACTGCAACAGGGTTGGGCACTATTCTTTGCCTGCTGGCCACATTGCCAGCCGGCTTTGACAGGCTGAATAATAACTCCCGCATCAGAGCTTTTCCTTCTGAGGACTACTCTTGTGTGGTGTGCCACTCGTCTCTTTCCCGTAGCGGTAGGACGGGAGAGGGACACCCTCGGGTGTGCTAGTTTGAGTTATTACTAGTCTGTCAACCTTCTTCCGTTCTGCCACCATAATTCTATAAATGTCTGGCAGAACTCCCAATAAAAAGGAGTTGGCTTTGCACATCCATTATTTCTTGGCCGCCGTTGCCAAAAGCTATAACGACACCACTTAAAAATTTAAAGCAGCTTGATCACCTTTAAGGTTTTCAGGCTTTCAGTCATTACGGCTCAAAAAACTTGCATCAACAATAAAACTTGAGATGTGCCAAGCACAGTCTTTATGGCCTTGCTATGCCTTTTTTCAGCTTTAAAAAAGTGAAAGGCTTTTATATCTCATTTATATACAACAAAAATTTAATTTATAACGGTAAAACTATGCCAAATTTAACTCTCCCAGCACGTGCTGTAAAAGTTATAAATAACGGGATTCAGGTATTTCATCATGGTGGGTTTCACACAGTCGGTGTCGACAAAATCGTGAGAGAAGCTGAAATAACGAGAATGACGTTTTATAACTACTTTCACTCTAAAGAGCGGTTTATCAACATTTGCCTAGTTGTGCAAAAAGAACGTCTTCAAGACCAAGTCATTGAAATGGTCGAATATGACCATGCCGCAAGCGCGTTAGATAAACTTAAGAAACTATATTATCTACATAGTGATATAGAAGGGCCGTATTACCTATTATTTAAGGCCATTTTTGAAACTAAAAATAGCTACCCAAACGCGTACCTAACCGCCGTGAGGTACAGAACATGGCTCACCAATGAAATTTATAGCCAGCTTCGATTAGTTAAAACCGATGTTTCATTTACCGATGCCAAACTCTTTTTATATATGATTGAAGGGGGAATTATTCAACTTTTAGGTTCTGATGGAGCAGACGACAAAGAGCAGATGCTTGAATATTTTCTGCGGGCTCTAACTTATAACAAATAAACTTGATAGCTTTGTATGACTGAAAAGCCCTAAGTTATAGTAATTTAAGGCTTTTTAGGGCAGAGCTAAAATAGAGTACTTGGTAAATGTAGCTAAAGAAAAAGAGTAATTTAGCGGCTAAAGTTTTATTAACTTAATGATAATTTGAAAAATACTGCTTTAAAGAATTTAAAAAAAGTTCAACCTTTTTTGGAACTCTCGATCCATAAGGTGTGGTTGCATAAAAATAAAGATCAGAGTTTAAAAGGGTTTTTGAATAATTAATAATAATTCCCTCATCTTCATATTTTTTTGCTAAAAAGTCAGGTGCAAATAAAATACCCTGATTTCTCTTACAAAGTTCTAAAAGAATTTCTATATTATTACATGTCAATTTTGGTGTTGAGTTAATAATATTATTTTTTAAGTCATCTTTAGAATATAGTAAAATGCTATGCTCTCTAAGCTCTTCTATATTTTTCGGTTTTCCATATTTATTTAAATATGCGTCTGTTGCATAAAAGCTTCTTTTATATGTATTTAAAATGAAAGTATTTTGCTCTTCAATATTTTCCTCAACTTTTAAAATCACATCAAACTTATGCGGATTGATATGAGAGGAGTGGTCTGAAAACATAAGATCAATTTCAATATGAGGATATTTGATTAGAAAATTAGAAATGACATCTGAAAAGCACGTTTGGATAAAGGCATGTGGAGCACTAATTTTGAGTAAGCCTTCAGGGTACTTCTGGTCGTATACAAAGTCATGAGCGGCTAAATCTAACTCTTTCACAATCACTTTGCATCGCTCATAGAACTTTTCTCCAGAGCGAGTGAGGTCCATCTTTCGGGTGTTGCGTATAAATAATGATGTATTAAATAGACTTTCTAAATAAAAAATTCTTTTTGAAACTTGATCTCTCGTAATGCCTAGATTTCTAGAAGCATGACTAAAATTTCCATTCTCTACCACACTTATAAAAGTATTAATACAGTCTATTTTATCCATCAAATTTTAAAGGCTAAATGATCTTGCCGCTAAATTATATGAGGAATATCTGTATATCAATCATTGTATCTTTTTAGAATACAGTTTGTATTTAAATAAATATCTAGTAGTTTACACGGATTTTTGATTTTATATATCGTAAGTTATTTGGTTTTTTAAAGGTTAATAAAATATTTAAAATTATTTAAATTGTCTTATTTATATAAAGATAATTTTATAAATTAGATCATGAATATTGCATATTTTATAAACTTTTATTAATGCATGAAACTTATATTTTTTAAATATTAAAACTATGAGATTTCAAAAAGGTAAATAGATGAGTGACTTGATTAATAATAACCCAGTATGGGTAAAAAAGATTTTATCAATTCATGGATTGCTTCCGCTACTTCGACTTGCACTCGTTTCAGCTTATTTAGTGGGGGGAATTAATAAATTCATCGGATTTCATGCGGCTATTGAAGAGCAGGCGAGTTTTGGTTTACAGCCTGCTTGGCTCTGGGCAGCTACCGCTATTTTTATTGAAATTGTTGGTTCACTGCTGGTGATTTTTAATCGTTTTGTCTGGTTAGGAGCAGGGGCATTAGGCTGTCTAACTGCAGTCGCAATGCTCGTTGCAAACGACTTTTGGAATCATACAGGCCCAGCATTTTTTAGTACGTTTAATAGTTTCTTCGAACATCTTGGGCTCATCGCTGCGTTGGTGATGGTTACCATTCTTTCTAATCAATCTTCAAAATCACAATAAGTTTAAGCATCTCATTTAAACAGGAGCATTTTATGCGTAAATCATTATCAGCATTGCTTTTAAGCACCATGTTAGTGGGCACAAATGTTGCCTTAGTGCCTCAAGTTTTTGCCAAAACAACAACAAGTATAAAAAGTGAGGCGCCTGGTGTAGCCCCCCAATACGATACAACGCATGTTTATGTAAACCCTGAAGACTTTGACAAATTTACCGATAGCTTGGTCGCAACATTCGGTGGCACCAAGTCGAAACAAGGTGTTTTCCAAGTCACACCAACCCCGAGCCAGACGATGTCTCAGCTTGTATTAACCCCAGTAGGTACATTGTCTGTATTTGGTTTTAAAACCCCAATTCCATATCCGTTTGGTTTGGAAAGAACTGGCTATTTAGTCAAAGACATGGATGCAGCAGTGCAGGCTGCCAAAGCAAATGGGGCAGATGTCATTGTAGACGCTTTTCCAGACCCAATTGGGCGTGATGCGATTGTCCAATGGCCGGGCGGTGTAAATATGCAGCTCTATTGGCATACGACTAAGCCTAACTATAACCAGTTAGAGACTGTTCCAGAAAACCGTATTTATGTTTCAAAACAAAGTGCTGACTCGTTTGTTAAGAAGTTCGTGAGTTTCTCGCACGGTAAAGTCGTTTCCGACAACCCTAAAGCCGCAGGGATAGAAATTGGTCGCCCAAATGAAACGTATAGACGTATTCGCGTTGAGTCTGACTTCGGCAAAATGACAGTGTTCGTGACCAATGGTCATCTTCCTTATCCGTATGGGCGCGATATGACGGGTTATGAAGTTAAAAACTTATCTGAAACTTTAGATAAAGCCACAAAAGCAGGTGCATCTGTTTTGGTGAATGCTTATAAGTCGGATGGTCGTGAGTCAGCAATGGTGCAGTTCCCGGGCGGTTATATCGCTGAAATTCATGCGTCTATCAAATAATTTATAGCCTAAATAATGGATTGAAATTTCCATTCATGCTGCCTAAGAGCAATGTGAGTGCAAAACACCAAGTCTCTGCAACGACCTATTTATTACCATGGATAACACTTGATGGCCTCGCATGTTTTTAAAGATAGAACATATCGAACTAAGCACTCAGAGACTTACCTGAAAATAATAAAAATGAGTCTGTTATTAACCAGCAGTTTATTTTTCTATGAATCTGCTTATGCAGAAAATGAAGCCTCAAACACAAATGCATGTCCAACCCGTCCAAAAATCTCAACGAATCGTTGGCAAGAAAATTGGGATGTTTTAAAAAATCCGTGTGTGCCAAAGAAAACAGGAGACGACTTCAAATATATACCTTTTGGCGATAATAATTATTTATCACTAGGGGCAAATATTCGTGAACGTTTTGAAGTCAATAATAATGCCAAGTTTGGTACTGGAAATAATCAGGCCGACAGCTATTTAATTCAAAGATTACAAGCGCATGCAGATGTAAGAATAGGTGATCATTTACAATTATTTACTCAGCTAAGCGATGCCCGAGCGTTTGATAAAAAAAATATTACCAGTACCGATCAAAATAGACTCGATATAGAACAAGCCTTTATTGCATGGGTGAGTCCTTTAAATAACGGAACTTTTAAATTTAGAGTCGGCCGTCAAGAAATGGCTTTTGACTTACAGCGCTTTATTTCAAATAGAGAAGGCCCAAACGTTCGGCAAGCCTTTGATGGCGTATGGTCAGGTTATGAATATGGCGACTGGAGAGTTTTAGGTTATCTCACCAGACCTGTTCAAATAGAAAAAGATTCCACGTTTAATGACCACTCAAAAAGCAATTTAAGTTTTAGCGGCTTTCGCGTAGATAAACAAAATGTAGGGCATGGTGAGTTATCAGGTTATTACTCGCGTTATGAACGAGATAATGCCTCTTTTCCAAGTATTAAGGGCAATGAGGTTCGAGACTTATATGACCTTCGCCATATGGGTAAAAAGAATAATGTCGATTGGGATGTTGAAGGCATGCTTCAGCATGGAAAAATTGGAGGGCAAACAATTCAAGCTTGGGCGCTCAGTAGTATTACGGGATACACTTTTGCTGACCAAGCGTGGTCACCGCGTTTAGGGGTGCAGTTTGATATTGCCACAGGCGACAAAAGTACCAACGATAATCAACTTAATACCTTTAATCAGCTTTTTGCAAATGGCTCATATTTTACTTTGGCGGGTTATAGTGGTTATAGCAATATTATTCACCTAAAACCGTCTCTGACGCTCAAGCCTTCCCAAAAACTTACACTGTTAAGTGCCTTAGGTTTTCAGTGGCGTGAAACCACCCACGATGCGATTTATTTCCAAGGCAATAACAGCATGGCAAATACCGCAGGGCAAGGTTCGAGCTGGACTGGGGCATATCTTCAACTCAGAGCAGATCGAAAAATTAATTCCAATCTGTCTGTGGCTGCCGAAGGCGTGCACTTTGAGGTTGGAGATACCATTAAGAAAGCGGGTGGTAAAGACGCAAACTATTTAGGCCTTGAGCTGAAATATGGTTGGTAAAACGAGAAGAGTAAAAATATGAGCACAGATATAAAGCAAACTAAAATTGGGCGTTACCAAAATTTAAACATTGAACTCGTGACTTGGGACTGTACCTCGGCCGAGGTTGAGCTTTCCTGTGCTTGTATTTTTGAACATGAAATGAATAACCGTTCTTTTTCTGGTGGTTTGGCGCATTTAGATGAAGCTCTAAACGGCAGACTATATGAAATACGGAAAAATAACTGGTTTAGTGCAAAACTGAATGACGCTCTTTTAATAAATCAAACGCCTTCAACCATACAGGCACCTAAAGTTTTGCTTATAGGCATGGGGGCACCAGAATATTTCACGTTAGAGCGAATCGAGACTGCGATAAAAAGTGTTGTAAGAACAGCGCATCAATTGGAACTCAAAAGTGTGGCATTTGCGCCGAGTCTTTTAGATACAGGTCTGAATCCTCCCACTGGTTTAAATGAACTCATGCTAAGAAGTTTAAAAGAAGAATTAGACAAACATCATCAGCTTTATTTGCAAAAATTAGTCAAAAAATCTGAAATTGAAAAATGGGTATTTGATGCGGGTTTTCAAAATTATGAGGCGAAGGCTGAGCAATATATAGCGTCTTTTGCCAAAGTTTTTACTCAAGATGAATTCTGATTGTAAAAACAGAACATGGTGAAACGCTATAAAAATGAACATACTTTTAATTTAACTGCATCAGCCTGAACGATGCAGTTAAATGATCAATATTAAGAAATTTCTAAAATTTTCTGAGCGATATATAAATCTTGTATAGATAAACCTGAACTGTCATAAATTGTGATTTGTTCCTGAGACTTTCTGCCTTGAGCATTTGCTAAAAGCACATCACCTATATTGATTAAGGTTGCAGACTCAGGCGTGTGTTGAAATTCACCAATGAGTTTAGACTGGACATTAAGGTCGCAAAATAAACCACTATGTGAAAATAACTCTGGCGGAAGTTCTTGTTTGCCATGTTTGTCTGAACCCATCGATGAAATATGAGTGCCAGCTTTGACCCATTCAGCTTTAAAAAGAGGAGTATGCGAAGAAGTTGCGGTCACAATAATATCGGCTTGTTCACATGCTTCTTTTGCACTCGTAATTTGAAGTTTAACGCCTAAGTGTTTAAGGGTATCTGCCATTTTTTCAGCTTTTGTTGGGTCGCGCCCTACTATCAAAATCTGTTCGAAATTTCTAATTCTCGCTAAAGCCTCACATTCATATTTGGCCTGATTTCCTGTACCAAATATAGCCAATACTTTTGAATCTTTTCTTGCTAATACTTGGGTTGCAACAGCATTAGATGCCGCTGTTCGAAACGCGTTGACTTTGCCTGCTTCGATGGCTGCTGCCATTTTTCCATTGGCTTGATTAAATAATAAAATGAGCGCGTTATGACGAGGCAAACCATGTTTAGGGTTATCTTCCCAAAAAGAACCAACTTTAAGACCAGCCAAATGCTCGGTCGCCGATGACTTAACACTAAACGTATTTTTACTATTGGAACCTTGACCGTGAACCACAGCAAAACTTTTGGTTTCTGGTTGAGTTGCAGCAATTAAAGCTTGGTAAATGGCGTCATAAGCCAGTTCATGATTGATGAGAGCAGCAGATTCAGACTCAGAAATAAATCTCATCATATCTCCAAAAGTTTATTTAAATTAAGACACGAGCAAGCCGAGAGACGAGTAGCATGTAATGCCTATCTATGACGCTTTAAATAACATCATACATAGACAATAACTTTTATTAAGCAGATAAAAACTCTACATATTTAGAAATATCGACATTGCCACCACTAATAATGATGCCTATACGTTTGCCTTTTAACTCATGCTTTAAATTACGTGCAGCAGCAAATCCGAGACATCCTGTCGGTTCAACCACTATTTTCATTCTTTCAGCAAAGAACTTCATACAGCTAATAAGTTCTTCGTCTTCTACTGTCAAAATGTCATCCACATTCTTTTGAATAATAGGGAATGTTAATTTGCCTAAATATTGAGTTTGAGCGCCATCGGCAATGGTTTGTGGTGTATCAATATGAACAATTTCTCCTTTTCTAAAAGACATTTGTCCATCATTTCCTAGAGCAGGTTCAACGCCATATATTTTACAGTTAGGCGAGAGATGGCGAGCAGACAGGGCAGAACCTGCCAATAAACCGCCACCACCTAAACATACAAATAAATAATCTAAATCACCCACTTCTTCAAATAACTCTTTTGCAGCCGTTCCTTGACCTGCAATTACATGAGGGTGGTCATAAGATGGTATGAGTGTCAGGCCATTTTTTTCAGCTATTTCTTTTCCAATTTTTTCCCGATCTTCTCTATAGCGGTCAAATTCAACAATATCGGCGCCGTATTCTCGCGTTGCTGCCATTTTTGCCGCAGGAGCATCTTGGGGCATAACGATTATGGCTGGAATACCAAGCGTTTTTGCTGACAGTGCAATTGCTTGTGCATGGTTTCCTGAAGAGAAAGCAACCACACCCGCTTTTTTCTGAGCTTCACTAAATTGCAAAAGAGCATTCATTGCACCACGAAATTTGAAAGCACCAACACGCTGAAAATTCTCACATTTAAAAAATACTTCTGCTTCAAACTCATTGTTTACAGTACGTGAAGTTAAAACAGGAGTCTTATTTGCAAAACCTTTTATACGTTCAGCAGCGGCTGCGACATCTTCATAAGTGGGAAGGGTTAAATTTTTCATAATTAAACCTAATGCTATTCAATGTTTTCGGATGCAAGATTTACTATTGCTCAAGCAACGCACAATATACTGACCTTGTTTAGATAAAATATATATTTTTAGATAAAATGTCTAACTTTATTTTCTAATGTGATAACAATGACATATAAGATTTTGATTTACATTAAGTTTAAAATTAGATAAAAAGTCTAAATTACTATTGCATGCTTTACGTTAGGGTTTGAAATAGTAACTAAGTCATTAGGAGGAAATACATTGGGCAATCGTGATAAACATTTACTCACTCAACTAGATACTATCGCGAAGGGGCTAAGTGAAACGCTATTTCCTTTTTGCGAAGTTGTTGTCCATGACTTAACAAATCCTGAGCATGCCATACTCTCTATACATAACAATTTATCTGGTCGAAAAATTGGAGATCCAGCAACCGAATTAGGGCTGGCTAGAATCATGTCTCCAGAATTTCCAAACCTCATTTCAAACTACGCAAACCAGTTTGCAGATGGTCGGCCTGCCAAAAGTACGTCTATAGGAATTAAAGATGAAGAAGGGCAATATGTGGCCGCTTTATGTATGAATATAGATTTAACCCTATTTAGGGGAATGCAAAGTGCTCTAGACCAGTTCACTAAAATTGAAACTGACAACATTATTGAAAATCTTGAGCCGAATGGTACAGAAGCAATTCGAAGATATATCGATCAATTTGCCTCAAAACATGCTACGACACCGCGTATGCTAAAACTCAATGAGCGAAAACAATTAATACATGAACTCAAGAATAATGGCTTATTAGACATTAAAAAGGCTGTAGAGACGGTTGCTCAGCATTTAGGTATATCTAGAGCAAGTGCCTATTTATATGTAAAGGAAACTCAAAACGATTTTTAATAATTTATAAAATGAGAGTGGTTTTATTTAAGCTATGTTGAGAGTGGTAGTGTGTAACTTTTGAATTATTTTGAAAGGTTACTCATCCAGTTTTTACATTGAAAGTGTTGTGGTATTTATCAAAAAATAACTTGTTTAATCAGCATGGGGCATTTAAATAAAGAAGTAGGTGATACAGTAATCATCTATATAGATTTATTTAGGAGGTCGTTATTTGAAGGTGTTTTTTATTGTATTTATTACCATTTTTTCCAGTGTTGGACTGTTTCTGTTAATTGCAGCTCTTCGCTATCGAAAGAATTATTCATCATCGGGTGAGCATGATTATTCATCGTCAGCAAACCATCATGTTCATGACAATAGCCATCATCATAGCTCAAGCTATTCAAATGATTGTTCGTCATCTTCGGACTCAAGCAGCTGCGATAGTGGCGGTAGTAGTGACTAAAAAGCCCTTTTATATAAAAGGGCTTTTAGCTGTTTAAGGTAAATCAAACCAGATAAATTGACTGTCTTCAAGTGCATGAATCACGGCGTTATCTTCAAACACTAAAGCATCGCCAGCTTTAACTTCTTGATCACCAATACGAATTACACCTGAAATCACATGAACGTAATTTACCCGTTTTGATGTTTCAACAGGAAGTTCATTTCCTTTTTCCAATACTGCAGATTTTACTTCTGCGTTTTGGCGAATGTGCATAGGTGCATTTGCATCAGGCCCTGCGATTAAATGCCATTTATTTGGATCTTTACGTGGGTCCAAATTAATTTGTTGGTAGTTTGGCTCAGCTTCTTTTACGTCTGGAATAATCCAGATTTGTAATAGATGGACAGGTGTATCAGTGTTGTTGATTTCACTGTGCGCCACGCCTGTACCAGCACTCATGAGTTGCCATTCACCAGCCTTAATTTGGCCTTCATTTCCCATCGTATCACGGTGTGAAATTGCACCATCAAGCACACAGGTTAAAATTTCCATGTTGTCATGAGAGTGCGTGCCGAAACCGTTATGGGCATCAATTCTGTCGTCATTAATCACGCGTAATGCACTTACACCCATATATTTCGGGTTATACCAGTTACCAAATGAAAAGCTATGATAAGACTCTAACCAACCCGCTTTAACATGACCACGATCTTCACTACGATGCAAAAAAGCATTCATGACTCGATCTCCTCAAATTATTATTGATCTCTTGAGGACTATGTTAAACCTGTAGAATGAAGCTAAAAATAGAGTAGATGCAACATATTGTTGCGTTTTTAATATGATCGATATATCAATAAATATTCGTTTTAAATTTTAAGTATAAAAAAAGCCTGCATAAAGCAGGCTTTCTTTTTTAAAGGATTATTCTAAGAATTTAACAGTAACACCTGCACGTACTTTATTACCTAAATCGTTAGCATCCCAGTTGGTTAAACGGATACAACCGTGTGATGCAGTTTTAGAAATTAAAGATGGGTTTGGTGTACCGTGAATACCGAATGATTTTTTACTTAAACCAATCCAGATATTACCTACAGGAGCGTTAGGGCCTGGTGGTAAAGAAAGTGGTTTTAAGTTTTTACCTTGTACGAAGTTCGAAGGTGAATAGCTATACCAAGGGTTACGCGCAACACCAACTACCTTATAAGTACCGGTCGGAGAAGGCGTATCAGTACTGCCAATTGTTGCAGGAAAGGAACCTACCATTTGATTGCGGCTGTTAAACAGATACAACTGTTTTGCACCTTTATGCGCAATAATTAAATGAATGTCTTCTGGTAAGTCATTGCGTACGTTAGGAACAATAATTTTCTCACCAACTTTTTTGAAGGTTGCTTTTGGGTTTAGTTTCTTTAAGAAACCTTCATCAATATGGAACTTCTCGCCCAACATTTCACTCACGCGAGTGTAATACAAACCTTTCATTTTGGCTTGTAATGCATAGTCAGAAGGAATTGACTCAGCGTATGGACCTTTTAAGTCTGCATCAGTAATTGTGTATTCAATAAATGCTGGTTTTGTTTGTTTTGCAACAAGTGCATCCCAAGTTTCTTTAGTTAACTCGCCAGTAGGAGATAAACCATTCATTTGCTGGAAAGATGCAATTGCTTTTAGGGTATTTTTACCGCTCATGCCATCAATCGCACCCGGCGAAGCATGTGCATTGTTCAACATAACGTGAGCACGTGCATAAACTGGAAGTTGGCCTTTGCCAATGTTTTCGTACCAGTCAGCATTGTTTAAGCTATCTAATGTCCATGAAACAGCTGGAGCAGGAGCAGAAGTCTTAGTGGCTGTCGCTGTTTTAGCTGGTGCAGTTGGTTCTGAAGCAGCAATGCCTGAATCAGCATTTGGGTCTTCAGCTTTTTGTAGATTTTGTAATGTTGTAGACGCTCGATTTAAATCATTTTGTTCTTGAGCAGTAATCTGTGTCTGCGCTTGGGCTTTTGCAGTTGAAGCAGCATCTACAGCAAGCGGATCAATTGGATCTTCTACAGGAGCAGATACTTTTTTAGGGTTCAGTGGTTGCTCAGTTGTTGACGCAGCCAAAGCAACATTAGCAATAATACAACTTAAACTCATAGCGAGTAATGAGCGAACAAACATGTAATTCAACCTTAAGAATTTTCATATAAGCAATAGGGCAAGGAGACTGATCCTAACGTTTATAAAATTACCAACAACGCAATTTTTGCGCATTCAATATTGGTGAATTTAAGCATTAAAGGAATATCAATAAACCCGATGTAACATGTTGCAAGTATTGCAGAAAACCGAGCTTCTTGCAGTAGACTTTTGTGTAAATATGCATTTTTTAGTGGATTGACAAGTTTTTTGTATGAAATTGAAATTATAAAAACATCTACGTTTTGATATGATGCTGCCACATGAAAAAGATAGAGATCGGCAATGACGACACTTAAAAATGATCGTTTCTTACGTGCTTTATTACGTGAGCCTGTAGACACCACACCGATATGGATGATGCGCCAAGCAGGACGCTATTTGCCTGAATATCGCGAAACACGCTCAAAAGCGGGTGACTTTCTATCTTTATGCAAAAATACGGAGTTTGCTTGTGAAGTAACTTTACAGCCTTTACGTCGTTATGATTTAGACGCAGCAATTTTATTTTCAGATATTTTAACTATTCCAGATGCACTCGGTTTGGGTCTTTACTTTGAAACAGGCGAAGGCCCTAAGTTTCATAAAACGGTTCGTACTGAACAAGATGTAGCAAATTTACCAAAGTTAAATGCTAAATCTGATCTTGATTATGTCATGAACGCAGTAAGTACAATTCGTTCTGCTTTGGGTGGTCAGGTTCCACTCATTGGTTTTTCGGGTAGTCCTTGGACGCTAGCAACTTACATGGTTGAAGGTGGTTCAAGTAAAGAGTTCCGTTTTACCAAGCAAATGATGTATGCACAGCCAGAAGTTTTGCATGCGCTACTCGACCATTTAGCAGATTCAGTGATTGACTATCTAAATGCTCAGATTGATGCGGGCGCTCAAGCAATTCAAATCTTTGACAGTTGGGGCGGTGCTTTAGCACACCGTGAATATGTAGAGTTCTCTTTGAACTATATGAAAAAGATTATTGCGGGTCTGCAACGTGAAAAAGATGGGCGCCGTATTCCTGTCATTGTATTCACCAAAGGTGGCGGTCAGTGGTTAGAACCAATGATTACAACAGGTGCAGATGCTTTAGGTTTAGACTGGACGACACCATTAAATACAGCCCGTACAACTGTAGCAGGTCGTGTTGCTCTACAAGGGAACCTTGATCCGGCTGTTTTATATGGTTCAGCAGCTACGATTGAAAAAGCCGTAAAAGCGATGTTAGATGACGCTTACGCAAATGGTGAGAAGACTGGTTATGTTGCAAACTTGGGTCATGGCATTACCCAGTGGGTAGATCCTGCGCAACCAAAAATCTTTGTAGATACAGTGCATGAGTATAGTGCTAAATATCTAGGATAGTTCTTTGTGCGCCACCTAACTTTACCAATTCATTTTATCGGCAAGGCTGTTTCGGCAGCCTTGTTTGGTATTTTGCTTTTAATAGCTTTTGCCCTGACAGCACCGATGGGTAGCCATGAATATATGGGTTTTTATCGTTATGATTATTTACTCATCTATGCACTCATTATTCAAATTTGCTTGTTATATCTAAAGCTGGAGTCATGGCAAGAAGCCAAAGTCATTGCTTTATTTCATATCATGGCAATGGTCATGGAAATCTTTTTGACACACCCCGGCATTGCTTCATGGCAATACCCGCAGCCTGCGGTATTTAAAATTATTACTGTGCCTTTATTTGCAGGCTTTATGTACTCGGCTGTAGGCAGTTTCTTTGCTCGCTCAATACGACTATTTCAAGTTTCCTTTGAGAAACTGCCAAGCTTTGGAAGCATGCTTTTTCTCGCATTTTTCTCATATATTAACTTTATGAGTAAATTCTTTATTCCTGATATTCGCTATATTTTATTTGCATTTAGTGTTTATATTTTCTGGAAAACTACACTTTATTTTCAAATAAATGAACGTAAGTTTAAAACGCCAATGCTCCCTGTGTTGGTGACACTCGCATTCATAATTTGGGTTGCTGAAAATATTAGTACATTTTATAAAATTTGGGTTTACCCAAGTCAGATTAATGCTTGGCATATGGTGGGATGGGGTAAACTTGGTTCGTGGTATTTACTATTACTGCTAAGTTTAGTATTAGTTCTTAAAATATTAGGTCATCGAGATAATCAAGGTAATTGGAATTTAAAGTAAAAATTTCATTTTCACTTTTTATCATATTATTTAATTTTTAATTGCTAAATGACTGGCTTATCGCTATCTTTGAAGGGTGTAATAATAGTTACACATAACAATACATAAGAAACAAATCAATAATGATTTTTGGAGATATACATCTATGTTAAAAAAATTAGCTTTAGCTGCTTTGTTAGCAGCTGGTTCAAGTGTTGCTATGGCTGATAACGATGTAGGTTGTGGTGTGGGTACGCAAGTATGGGCTGGCCAAAAAGGAGTGGTGCCTAAAATTCTTGCTGCAACAACAAACGGTATTTTTACTAACCAATTATTAGGTATTACTTTTGGTACTTTAGGCTGCCGTCAAGGCGGAACAGTAACAGCTCAAGTTGTTACTTTCACAAATGAAAATGCAGAAACTTTAGCGCGTGATATGGCTGTAGGCCAAGGTGAAAGCCTAAATGTACTTGCTGAGTTAATGCAAATTAAACCACAAGACAAAGATCGTTTCTTCAAAGTTTCAAAAGCAAACTTTGGTGAAATCTATTCAGCAAACAACCAAAACACACTTCAAGTATTAGCATCATTACAAAACGTAATGGCTAAAGACGACGTTTTAAAAGCTTACGTATAAGTTTGAAATTGAAAACCCTGTCATTTGGCAGGGTTTTTCTTATATTTAATGATAAAAATTGATGAGCTTAATGAAATCGGTTGTTTTAATTTTTGCCTCATTGGCAGTTAATATTGCGTATTCAGCAGAAATAAATCCATCTATTCAAAACTACTGGTCTATTGCAGAACAAAAAAAGTTAGATCAAGACATCACATGGCAACGTCTGATGTATGCCAATAAAAACCAGAAGAGTGAAGTAAGTTACTCTGGTTACTTTATGGCGCCAAATGGGAAAAATAATTTAAAAGAAGAACAGAAAGCAGATATCACAGCATTATTTGCACCAGCTCCAGACAATCAATCAATTCGTTGTAAGTTTCCTGCACGAAGTCAATGGCTTATAAAGCAATTAGGCATTCAAGAAAATGAATTACCGCAAGTAAAATGTTCAGAGTTTGAAAACTGGATTGGCCAGATTAAACCTTATAAAGCGACGCTAATTTACGCTACAGACTTTATGGGCAATCCAAGCTCAATGTTTGGACATACCTTATTACGCTTAGACCCTAAAGATCAAAAACAGTTAAACCTCGTTTCTTACGCTGTAAATTATGCAGCCACTGTCGCAGGCAATGACAACTGGTCATATGCATGGAAAGGTTTAACAGGGCAGTATCCGGGTGAATATTCACTAATGCCTTATTATCGTAAGGTAAAAGAGTATGGTGATTTTGAAAGCCGTGATTTATGGGAATATGAGTTAAATCTATCTCCTGAAGAAACACGTTTTTTAGTGTCTCATATTTGGGAAATGCAACATGTGAGCTTCCCTTATTATTTTGTGAGTGACAACTGCGCCTATCGTTTATTGGGATTGGTTGATTTGGTCAAACCTGAGTCTAACTTACAAGAAAAGTTTAATTACGCTTCTATTCCAATGGAAACGATTAAAGCGATGCAGCAGCAAGGGCTTACGAATCCTCCTGTGTATCGACCAGCTTTAGAGACTCAATTATTAGCTCAAGCTCATCAGCATGGCGCGTCTTTGGCAAAAGTTGCTCATCAGGTAGCCATGATGCCAACTAAAGAGTCCTCCGAAATACTTAAGTCGTATAGTCAGCCAGATCAGGCCAAAATTCTTGAGATGGCTTACGATGATTTATATCTACAATTCATTAGTCGAAAAGTTGAAGAAAGTTTTGCTCAACCACAGCTAAGGCAGCTTTTGGCTTTAAGAAGTCAGATTGATTTAGATAAACAACGCCAAGAACCTAAACGACCTTCTACCGAGCCAACACAAGGCCATAATGCACGCAATGTTTCGCTAAAACTGGGCGAAGTACAAGGTGACAAGTTTATCGAGATTGGGCATAGACAGGCTTACCATGACTTGATTGACCCTCAAGGAGGGTATCGTGCTGGTACTCAATTGCTTTTTTTAAATGGTAATGCCCAGTGGAGAGATGATCATTTAAAGCTAGAACGTCTTGATCTACTTGAAGTGAACTCCTATAACCCGATTCAACCATTCAAAACACCTCTCACTTGGGGATTTAACTTAGGCTGGCGTCAAGAAGCGGTTCATGACGGCGTTTATAGTGATGAAAAACAGCATGGTGTAGCGAGTTTTAATACCCAAGTTGGCTATAGTGTTGCGGACTATGACCGTAAACATGTGTGCTATGGACAAGTCCAAGCTTATGTTCAAGCAGGTTCAAATTTAGATAAAGGTTGGCGTGTAGGAAT
This sequence comes from Acinetobacter sp. H1(2024), assembly GCF_046557555.1. Lineage (NCBI taxonomy): Bacteria > Pseudomonadati > Pseudomonadota > Gammaproteobacteria > Moraxellales > Moraxellaceae > Acinetobacter > Acinetobacter sp. H1(2024). The sequence continues at coordinate 410,882 of NZ_JBKGFO010000002.1, read as the reverse complement.
GGGGCCAACTATAGGCTGTATGAACCAGTGGTTTGAAAACTTTAACTCAGTGATACAAGTTGAATTACCCTATTGGGAAGACCAAAACCAATGGAACTTACGCTTAAATACCCAGTGGCAATATGCCATTAATAGCAATAATGCTATTCGCCTGAATTGGGATTATGAAAAGCAAAATCATTTGGACTGGATGAAATCAAGCTTAGGATATGTCTGGTTCTTTTAAATCGTATATTCATAAAAAAAGAGAAATAGATTTCATCTATTTCTCTTTTTTTGTTTTAGCTAAAGATGATTATTTCTTTATCGCATTTAGCACAGCATAAGCCGCCTTAATACGTTCTTCGTTTGGAATACGTTTATTGGTTAACATGACTAAACCAATATTTTCTTTAGGAATAAATACGACGTATGTTCCGAAGCCATTGGTTGAACCAGTTTTGTGAAACATTTTAACTGAAGGTTCTTTAGAAATAGCAGTGACTTTATTAGGCTTCATCACAATCTGGTCAGAATTACTGTCTAATAAAGTTTGTAAGGTTGCAGGGTAAGAAAACTCTTCCCAACCAAGCGCCTGATACATGGTACCTACTTGATAGAAACCTTGATGTGTATCATTAATTGCACGTTGAATATCTGCCGGATATTTTTGTGGATTTAGGTTGGCCTTAACGAAACTCAGCATATCCGGTAAGGTCGATTTAACGCCGTAGGCAGGTGCATCTAGCGGGCCGGGGTTAACTCGAATCGGCTGATTTTCTTGGTTATAGCCAAATGCATAGTTTTGCATTTGAGTTTTAGGTACATTGACATAGCTATGTTTTAAGCCAAGATCTGGAAAAATGGTTTTTTCTAAGACTTGATCGAAAGGTTTATTCATAGACAAAGCAACAACTTTCCCAAATAAACCAATGCTTGGGTTGGAATATTGTCTATATTCACCAATTGGATTTTTAGGCTTCCAGTCTTTGAAAAAAGTTAAAACTTGTTGGTCTGTTTGTACTTCATCTGGAAACTGTAGCGCAAGATTACCACTGGTATAAGTAGCAAGTTGAAGTAAATTGACCTGATCAATCGGAGTGTTTTTTAGCTCTTTCCAGTATTTACTTGGCTTATCTTCAAAAGAGATTTTTCCCTTATTTTTAGCATAAGCACCTGCTGTAGCGGTAAATAGTTTACTGACAGAACCTAGCTCAAAAATGGTACTGCTATTTACAGCTTTTTTATCTTGAACAGATTGAAGGCCATAATACATTTCATATTTTTTATTGTTTTGAATAACACCTACCGCCATACCCGGCACATTATATTTTTCTAATAACGGTTTAAAATTTTGATCTACAAGTTGTTTAATTTGTTGGTCTTTAGCAGTATTACCTGCATAAATTGAAGTATTCAAAATAACTAGAGAAGGTAAAAGTAAGTAAGAAATTTTTTTAAGTCGCATGATTAACTCATAAATTATCTAAAAAGAAAGATGCGAGCTTTTATAACAAAAATCACATAATTTGATTGTTATGTTTTATAGAGTAAGTGCTTTATCTAAATATAAAAAAGCCCAACTGAGTCGGGCTTTTTTGCAGTAGCTACCAGATTAGTAGCTTTCTGGTACTGCACTTAAGAATTCACGGCGTGCTTCTTTGTCAGTTTTAAAATCTCCGACAAAAGAAACTGTACGAGTTGTAGATTCCTGTTTACCTACACCACGCATCATCATACACATATGTGCAGAGTCAATTACGACAGCAACACCGCGAGCACCAGTCACTTCAGCCACAGCTTCAGCGATTTGCTGAGTTAGATTTTCCTGAATTTGCAAACGACGAGCAAACATCTCGGTAATACGTGCAAATTTAGATAAGCCAAGAACTTTGCCTTCTGGTAAATAGGCAACATGAACACGGCCATAGAATGGAAGGAGGTGATGTTCGCAAAGCGAATAAAATTCAATATTTTTCACCAATACCATTTCATGGTTATCTGATGGGAAAACAGCATTATTGGTGACTTCTTCTAAAGTTTTACTATAGCCAGAAGTTAAATATGAAAAAGCTTTAGCCGCACGCACAGGCGTATCTTTAAGGCCGGGACGATTAAGGTCTTCACCGACGGCAGTCAGAATGTTTGCGTACGATTGCTGCATTGACATAAGGCGTATAAATTTACTCTATTAGACAAGCTCGGCATTGTATCAGAAACATGACCTGATGTTCATAACTCGTCGCACTATATTTATCCTGTTCGGTACGCGTTGGATAAATGGTGAATAAATTTCATGTTTTTTATCGTTAATAGTCAAGTATTTGAACATGAAATGTGCGACTAATACAGTTAAGTTATAAATGATCGCCTCATGGCATCATATTTGCAAATATGCCGTACTATAGAGCATAAGGATAAAAAATGTCAGAACGTCCAATTACCTTTTTTTTTCGTGGCAGTCAGCAACAAGTAGAAAATGTATTACCCACAATGACGGTCTTACAATTTCTCCGAGAATATACCCAAACTGGTAAGAATCGGCAGACTGGTACAAAAGAGGGCTGTGCTGAGGGCGATTGTGGTGCATGTACAGTAGTGATTGGTGAGTTAGTCAATGACAGCTTGCAATTACGGAGCGTGAATGCCTGTATTCAGTTTTTAGCGACTTTAGATGGTAAAGCTTTATTTACAGTTGAAGATCTTCATAATTTATTACCTACACAAGCTGGGACATTGCATCCTGTACAACAGGCAATGGTGGATATGCATGGCTCACAATGTGGTTTTTGCACGCCCGGTTTTATCATGTCGTTATGGGCAATGTATGAAAATGAACAACATTCACCAAGCAAAGATAAAATCAGTGATTATCTTTCTGGAAATTTGTGCCGCTGTACGGGCTATCGACCTATTTTAGATGCAGCAAAAAAAGCATATGACTATCCGCGTGTTCAATTAGAACGTCAAAAAGTACTTAATGTATTAAAAGACATTCAAGCATTACCAGCATTGCATTTAAATCATCATGTTCAGCAATTTTTTGCACCCAAAACTTTGCGGGATTTTGCCGCTCTACGTTTACAGTTGCCGCAAGCCCGTATTGTTGCAGGTAGTACAGATGTTGGTTTGTGGGTCACAAAACAAGGCCGTAATTTAGGAGATATGCTATATATCGGTCAGGTTGAAGAGCTTAAAAAGATTGTAGTCACAGACCATACTTTAACGATTGGGGCAAATGTCAGTTTGAGTGATGCACTCATCAAAATTTCAGAGTTTTATCCTGACTTTCAGGAAGTACAGCGCCGTTTTGCTTCCATGCCTATTAAAAATGCTGGAACTTTAGGTGGAAATATTGCCAATGGTTCGCCTATTGGCGACTCAATGCCAGCATTAATTACGCTAGGTACACGCTTAATTTTGCGCGTAGGTGAACAGACTCGTGAAATTGCCTTGGAAGACTTTTATTTAGATTATCAAAAAACAGCATTACAGCTTGGTGAGTTTGTAGAGTCGATTGTTATTCCACTTCGTGAAGGGCAACCACGTTTTAAATTTGCTAGCTATAAAATTGCTAAACGTTTTGAACAAGATATTTCTGCGGTATGCGCTGCTATTTCATGTGAGCTAGATAATCATTGTGTCGCTCACAATGTCAGAATTGCTTTTGGTGGCATGGCTGCTATTCCCAAACGTGCAAAATATGCAGAAGCCATATTAGAAGGCCAACAACTTACATCAGAATTGATCGTTCAGGCACAAGAAGTATTGTCGCAAGACTATCAACCTTTAGATGATGGACGTGCTAGCTCGGCATATCGGTTACACGTCGCGAAAAACTGTTTACAGCGTTTTTATGTAGAAAAAATTCTGTCTCAAACACTCACTCGTGTTAATGACTTGATTGCTATGGTGGAGATCTAACATGAATCAAACCATTAACTTAAGCATTTCTAAAAAATCAGCTAAAGCTGGCGACTCGATTCCACACGAGAGTGCCCATTTACATGTAACGGGGCAGGCAACATATATTGATGATTTACCTGAGCTTGAAAATACCATGCACCTAGCTGTCGGATTTTCAAGTTGTGCCAAAGGCAAAATCAGTAAGTTCGATTTGGATGCAGTACGTCAAGCCGATGGTGTCCATGCAGTTTTTTCGGCAAAGGATATTGATGTTGAAAATAATTGGGGACCCATTGTTAAAGATGATCCAATTTTTGCCGAAGATCAGGTCGAATTTTATGGACAAGCCTTGTTTGTGGTTGTTGCTAACAGTTATCAGCAAGCCCGTCAGGCAGTTCGCTTGGCAAAAATTGAATATGTGCCCGAAACTCCGATTTTAACCATTCAAGATGCGATTGAAAAAGAATCGTGGGTGTTGCCGCCTGTTGACTTTAGTCATGGTGAAGTTGAACAGGCATTTCAAAATGCAGCACATCATCTTTCAGGTGCTATTGAGCTGGGTGGGCAAGAGCATTTTTATCTCGAAGGACAAATTTCCTATGCGATTCCACAAGAGAATCAGAGCTTAAAAGTCTATTGTTCGACACAACATCCAACCGAAATGCAGCTACTGATTTGTCATGCGCTAGGCATGAATATGCATCAGGTGAGTGTGGAAAGCCGTCGTATGGGTGGTGGTTTTGGTGGTAAAGAATCGCAGTCAGCACAGTGGGCATGCATTGCATCTTTGGCAGCACAAAAAACAGGTCGTCCGTGTAAATTACGCTTAGATCGTGATGATGATATGAGCGCTACAGGTAAACGTCACGGTTTTGCTTATGAGTGGTCTGTAGCCTTTGATGACAGTGGTATTTTACAAGGCTTAAAGGTGCAACTGGCTTCAAACTGCGGTTTTTCGGCTGATTTATCTGGGCCAGTAAATGAACGAGCGATTTGCCATATTGGCAATGCCTATTATTTAAATGCAGTTGAGCTACGTAACTTACGCTGTAAAACCAACGCTGTGTCCAATACCGCATATCGTGGTTTTGGTGGGCCACAAGGTATGTTTGTCATTGAAAATATTATTGATGATATTGCTCGTTATTTAGGTTGTGACCCAGTTGAAATTCGTCAGCGTAATTTCTTTGCCGAACAGCCGGGTGCTGGACGTGACCGTATGCACTATGGGGCAGAAGTCCGTGATAATGTTGCGCCAAAATTGGTAGCCGAATTATTGCAAAGTAGCGATTATTCGAAACGCAAACAAAGCATTCATACCTTTAACGAGAACAATGACATCATTAAGCGTGGTATTGCGTTAACACCCTTAATGTTTGGTATTTCGTTTAACGCCGTGCATTACAATCAGGCGGGTGCACTGGTCTACGTGTATATGGATGGTACTGTTTCTATCACCCATGGTGGTACAGAAATGGGACAGGGGCTATATACCAAAGTACGGCAGGTTGCCGCTCATGAGTTGGGTTTACCAATCGATAGCATTCGTTTAATTGCAACTGATACTTCTCGGGTGCCAAATACATCAGCAACCGCAGCATCGAGTGGCGCAGATCTAAACGGTAAAGCGGTTCAAAATGCCTGTATTAAAATTCGTGAGCGTCTGGCAAAACTTGCAGCAGAAATAAGTCAAAGTGCTGCTCACCAAGTCCAGTTTGAAGATAGTATGGTTTCAGCAGTGAATGGTCATTCATGGACATTTCCAGATTTGGTTCAACGGGCATATATGGCGCGTGTACAGCTATGGGACAGCGGTTTTTATAAAACGCCAGAAATTCACTATGATCAGGTCAACCATTTGGGGCGTCCATTTTTCTATTATGCCTATGGTGCAGCGGTTAGTGAGGTTGCAATAGATACCTTAACTGGGGAAATGAAAGTATTACGTACCGACATTTTGCATGACGTTGGGCAGTCAATTAATCCTGCAATTGATATTGGGCAAATTGAAGGTGGTTTTGTACAAGGGATGGGATGGCTCACGACAGAAGAGTTGTATTGGCAGCCGCAGGGGCCACACATAGGCCGTTTGTTTACCCATGCGCCTTCAACTTATAAAATCCCGACCAGTGTAGACATTCCTCATATTTTTAATGTCAAACTGTTTGATAACCAAAATCAGGCAGACACCATCTATCGCTCTAAAGCGGTAGGTGAACCGCCATTTATGTTGGCATTATCTGTTTTTTCTGCAATTCGTCAGGCGGTACAGGCGGCTATTCCAGAAAATGCACCGCTCGTACTCAATGCTCCAGCAACTGCCGAAGAAATTTTACGCGCAATTGCGATTGGACGCGGACAAGCTTTGGCTGACCGACCACAAGCTAAAATGTAGAAGATTATGCAACATTTACAATGGTGGACTGATTTTGTAGCGTGGCAAGTCGATGCTCTGCCTATGGTATTGGTCACAGTAGTTCGCGCTGATGGTTCAACACCACGAGAAGTGGGTGCAACCATGTTATTGCGGTTTAATTTGCAACAGCAATGGCAGCAGTCCGATACGATTGGTGGCGGGCATTTAGAGTTTCAGACCATTGATATTGCTAAAGCAATGTTAAGTGAAATGGAAACTTGTGTGAGGCGTATTGAACGCTTTAACCTCAGTGCTCGGCTAGGGCAGTGTTGTGGCGGAGTAATGTGGTTATTGTTTGAAAAAATATCACCCGCTGCGATCACATTGGATTTATCTGCGAGTTTGAAAGCATGGCGAAGCGGAAAGCATATATGGCGTACCGTCTCACATCAATATGCATCCACTTGGCAGACTAAGGATATAGAACAACAACCAAGTTTCGAGTTTCATTCTGGCAGCAGTGAAGAATGGCAATTTAGCCAGCAGATTCAACCTTATGCCATGCAAGTGCTGATTTGTGGAGCAGGGCATGTGGGTGAAGCAATTGTTCGTTGTTTATTGCCTATTGGAGTTCGGGTGAAATGGATTGATCCGCGTGATGATATTTTTCCATCCGATTTACTGCAACAGGTGCAATGTATAACGACTGATACTTTAGACGCCGAGATCGAGCAATTTGATCGTTCGGGGGCAATTTTAATTTTAACGCACGATCATCAACTAGATTTGCAATTGTGTTTTACAGCCTTAAAACCTACGGCGAAACCATTTGCTTATGTAGGAATGATTGGTTCAAAAAGTAAAAGAGCTATTTTTGAAAAGCGTATGCAAGTACGTGGTTATACCCCAGAAACATTACAACGTTTGGTTTGCCCGATCGGGGTAGAAGGAATTTCATCGAAACAACCTGCAATGATTGCCATTGCAGTAGTTGCTCAATTATTGCAGGTGTTTGATGTAAAAAAATGATCCCAAAGGATCATTTTTTTTGTTCGAACTTTGGATTTTTTTCTGCGCGTTTAAGCAGCACGAGAACTGCACCTGTGCCACCTTGATTTTCTGGAGCACTTACAAAGGCTAAAACATCACGATGTTGGCGTAACCATCCGTTGACATAGGTTTTTAAGACCGCTTCGGGGCCTTTACCATGAACAATTTTAATGACATTTTGATTTTCATCTTTTGCCATCTGGATAATTTGTAAAACTGCGTCACGCGCTTGTTCAATGGTACAGCCGTGTAGATCTACAGCCTCAAACCAACGCATCTTGCCTGCTTTTAAGTCTTCAAACACCTTATGTTGAAGTGTTGCAATGCGATAGCTTAATGAAGCTTGGCTTGCGACTGGATTTAAAGCAGCTTGAGTGTCTGATAATTCAGCATGTTCGGTATCACGGCCACCTTCGGCAGCTGCACGTTTAGCTAGTGTTTGTGCATCGACTTTTTTGGCACGAGGTGGTTTGACATTAGCCACATTACTATTATTGATGCGTTTAACACCTGCAACAGCTTGTTGAAACAAATGTATATCTTCCAATTCTTCAGGCTCAGCCTGAGATTTTTTAGTCTCAGGTTGATTTGCGATTTTGCTTGAATGAGGATTGGAGATTTGCTTTTTAAATTGCTTCAATAATTTTTGTTGCTCTTTAGAAAGCGATGAATCTTTATTACTCATATATCTTCATTAAACCGTTTGAGGTTGTCCAAAAAGAGCAGTAAAAGCTTGATCTGGACGTGGTTGTTTCATAAAACTTTCGCCGACCAAGAAGCTGTGAATATCATGCTCTTGCATCATATGCACATCGTCTGGCGTCGCAATACCGCTTTCAGTAATTAATAAACGTGATGACGGAAGTAATTTTTTCAATCGGATAGACGTATTTAAATCTACATCAAACGTTTTTAAATTACGGTTATTCACACCTAATAAACATTGTTCAGAAAGCTTTAACGCGCGTTCCATTTCTTCTTCGTCATGAACTTCAACCAATACATCTAGTTGATGTTCAAACGCAGTTTTTGACATTTCTTCGAGTTGCTGGTCAGATAAACAAGCAACAATTAATAAAATACAGTCAGCATGCAAAGCACGTGCTTCAACTACATTGTATGGGTCGACCAAGAAGTCTTTGCGCAAAGCAGGCAGGGCACAATGATTGCGAGCAATCGCAATATTTTCATCTGCACCCTGAAAGAAATCAACATCAGTCAGTACCGATAAACAGGCTGCACCAGCTTCTTCATATTGCTGGGCAATTTCAGCAGGATTAAAGTCTGCGCGAATAACTCCTTTTGATGGAGATGCTTTTTTAATTTCAGCAATCACACCTGGACGTTTATGTTGTAAAGCATTAGCAAAGCCACGTACTGGAGTCGCAGCTTTTGCTAATTCTTCAACGTCTTGCAAATTACGTTGTTTTAATCGCGCAGTAAGTTCCTCATGTTTACGGTCAACAATTTTACCTAAAATGGTATTTTGAATATTAATCATGAGAGATCCTTAATCTGCCTGACATTGTTTTAATGTTTTGGTAAATTCAGCCAAAACGCTCATTTTTTCTAAAGCTTGTCCGCCGTAAATAATATCTTGAGCGAAGGTAACAGCCTGAGCATAAGTTTTGGTAATACCCGCCACATAAATTCCTGCGCCTGCATTAAGCGCGATCATATTTGCTGCTTTTTCACCAATATCAGTTTTATTTTTACCTAATGCATCTTTAATCAGCTTTAAGCTGGAAGCGGCGTCCGCAACCACTAAACCGTTTAAAGTTTGTGACTCAATTCCGACATCTTCAGGAGTAAGTGTCCATTCAGTAATTTCACCATCTTTGAGTTCAGCAACAGTTGTAGGAGCTGCAAGGCTAATTTCATCAAGCCCATCTCTTGAATGAACCACCATCACATGTTCAGCACCAAGTTGTTTCATTACTTCGGCAATTGGACGACAAAGTTCATCTGAAAATACCCCAATCACAAAACGCTTTACACCAGCCGGATTCGTAAGCGGGCCAAGTAAATTAAAGATACTGCGAACACCAAGCTCTCGACGTGGTCCAACAGCATATTTCATTGCTTTGTGGTGGTTTGGAGCAAATAAAAACCCTACACCCATCTCACGGATGCAGCGTTCAGTTTGTTGCATGTCTAAATCAAGATTAATACCAGCTTGCTCAAGTAAGTCAGATGAACCTGATTTGCTTGAAACGCCACGGTTACCATGTTTGGCAATGGTTGCACCTGCCGCCGCAATTACAAAGCTTGAAGCGGTAGAGACATTAAATAAGTTCTGACCATCGCCACCCGTGCCGACAATATCAACTAAGTATTTGATATCACTGACATCAATTTTGATGGCAAATTCACGCATGACACGCGCAGCAGCAGTAATTTCGTCAATACTTTCACCTTTCATACGAAGGCCCATCATTAAAGCACCAATTTGTGCTTCGGTTGCCTCACCCTGCATGATGCTACGCATAATGTCTTCCATTTGCGGCTGAGTTAGGTGAATATTTTTTGTTATATGGTTAAGTGCTTGTTGAATATTCATAGGGATCACTTATGCATAAATATCTAAAAAGTTTTTAAAGATTTGATGGCCATGTTGACTCAAGATTGATTCAGGATGGAACTGCACGCCTTCAACAGGCAATGTCTTATGTTTAACACCCATGATTTCTTCCATTGAGCCATCTGCTTCATTAGTCCAGCACGTTACTTCAAGGCAGTCAGGCAGAGTTTGCTGATCGATCACCAATGAATGATAACGAGTTGCCGAGAATGGGCTAGGAAGATTACTGAAAATACCTTTATTACTATGGTACATATCAGATAAACGTCCGTGCATCACTGTTTTGGCTCTTACAATGTTTCCGCCAAAAGCTTGCCCAATACTTTGATGTCCTAAACACACGCCAAGCAAAGGAATTTTTCCGGCAAAGTGGTTAATTGCAGGAATTGAAATACCAGCTTCACTTGGGGAGCAAGGACCAGGACCAATAACCAGATATTTAGGTTGCCATCGTTCAATATCCTCTAATGTGACTTGATCATTGCGAACTACTTTTACTTCCTGATTCAACTCGCCAAAATACTGGACGATGTTGTAGGTAAAAGAGTCGTAATTGTCGATCATTAGAAGCATTTTAGATTCAACTCGCTAATAAATAAGGGGATTCCATTTAGATGTGGTTTTTGATACTCAATTGGTACTCAGGATTGCTAAAGTACTCATGTTTAAAATAAAGCCACCATCAATAGATGGCTACTATATCAGAATTTTTATATTCTTCGACTTTATCTTTTACATAGAAGTATACCAAAATAAGTACTTCTAAATTAGATGTTTAGTCATTTAAACATAGTAGATGATATTAAAAGTGGATTTTCAATATGTAAAGCAAGCCTTTGACCTGTATGGCAAGACTCTAAATATAGATCAAATGCAGAAGTAACACTGGGATCAATTGAAGCTTGGATTGCAAAGATTTGTTTGAGTTGTTCAACATAACAGGTAAGGAATTGAACAGTGCTATCGAAACTATTAAGACTCCGTAAATTACTTTGAAAGTTTTTTAGATACGATAAATCTGGAGGAGTATGTAGACAGCACACTTCAACTGTTTTTGGTTCAACTTTATTAAGATAATTATTAGAGAGTTGTTTTTCAAGAAATGCGCTAATCGGTATTGAGTATAATAAGGAATTCACACCATTAAAAATAGAAAATACAATTGTATTATTATTAATAAAATCTATCGGTAACCCTTCATATAATCTTCTATTTATTTCCTCAGCAATAAAATCTATTTGTTTAATCTTTTGTTCTTCAATAGGGATATCAGCGAATCGCTTCATTATTCTACTTATTAATACAACATCACCTGTTCCCGCAACTGCACCTCTGCACCATAACTGTATTTTATTTTCATTATTATGTGATACGCTTAATTCATTAGTATTAATATTATAATTCATTGCTCTCTTATCTGCTGCAATCATAATAACATCACCTAGGTGAGCAGAAACAATCATAGTCATTGGGTTTAATTTTTAGATTTAATCAGATTATGCTAGTATAACTTTATATTCTAATATTAGAGAATAAAAAAAGTATGGCTGGTGGTACACGTATTGTAATTAATGATAAAGGTATTAGTTTGATAACAGGGGGTAAGTTTGAAGTTAAAGCTGGTCAACATATCTTTAATAATGGACAGCGAGTTAAAGCGGAACTTCCTAATTTACCTATCGTTAATCAGGTTAATAATTATACAAATAAATGGGATTTTTATGATTTATTTTATGAATCTAATTTTTCAAATGTGAAATATAAATTAATTAATAATAAAAGCAATACTTATATTTCAGGAACGCTAGATGAACATGGTCGAACTCAACGTATAAATACATCTACTAATGAAGCCTGCGATATTCTGATTGGTATAGATGAGAGCTGGACTGTTTCAGTCGAAACTGGCAATGAAGATGATGAACATGATTATGAATGTAAATGTGGTTCACACGAAAATCATGAACATGGGGGTGAGATATAATCATGGATTGTTTAGCCAATATAAAATTCTTAGATGCCCTTGGCCAACCAATAAATGGATTAGCTCATCAACTTTGGGTTGGTTCCTCATTAATTTCTGAGTTTGTTACTATTGCCAATGGCGAATCAGTATGGATTAAACGTCCAGTTGGAACAGTTATTGATGTTCGAGTTAGAAGCATAGTCACTGGAGAGTACAACTCTAAAGTTAAAATACAACTAATTGGCGAAAAGACTATTTTTACTATACGTAGTCCTAAAGTCTTGCTTAAAGGTATAAAGCTAACTACTAAAGAAGTAGCACAGGGAGGATATGTTAGATCAACTTATATTGTTGCTGAAGGAGATTATTTATCTCGAATCGCGAAAGACAACAATACAACTTCGGCTGAGTTAATAAGAATCAACAACTTAAAAAATGACCAAGATATTCATGCTGGGCAAGTCTTAAAGATACCTACCAATAAAACTGAGGTTTCTTCGCCTGCACCTGAAAATAAGCCAACCCCCTCTGTATCACAGCAATATCAGGCAGAGAAAACTAAGGTTATCGTAGCTCAGCGAACCGATACTTTGCCTTTAATTGCTAAACTTACAGGTAATAGCATTGACGAAATTAAGAAACTTAATGGATTAAGTGATGGTAAAATCTCACAAAACCAGAAGATAAGAGTCTATGATCGTCAAATTAAGCCTACTGTGCCTAAACCACATACTGAGAAGGAAAAAGAAGAGAATCACCCTGTAACATCACCTAAAGTTGTTCAGGATGCCTCAAAAAATAAGGAAAAGACACCAGTTGCAAAGGTATCATCATCAAACTCTGTATCTTCAAAAGTTTCTGCAAAGAATGAGAGAGCTATAGCTAGATTACATCCACAAGTAAGGGACTTAATCAGAAAGTTCATCAATGAAGTGTATGCAAAGCATCAGGTACAACTTGTTATTGTTCAAGATTATCGTACCTATGCACAGCAAGATGCTTTATACGCCAAAGGACGTACAACGTCCGGAAGTATTGTAACAAGAGCACGAGGTGGTCAAAGTAACCATAACTTTGCTTTGGCTGTTGATGTTTTTCCATTATGGGAAGATGGTAAACTTCACATGGATGCAAAGTCGGATGCTAAAAATATTCAAATACTGAGAAAAGTCGCTCCTGTCGGGAAAAATATTGGATTAGAGTGGGGTGGCGATTGGAAATCAATAATTGATAATCCTCACTTCCAACTAAAAACTGGAAAAACTATGTCGCAGCTTAGACAATTAACTAAAGATGCAGGCGGTGATCCATTAAAGGTAGTATATGATGTTAAATAAACAAGGTACCATAATAAAACTTATTATTAGCTTTTTCTTTCTCTTAACAGGATGCAACTTATCTGCTAAAACTAACATGTCTCCAAAGAAAATCTATGAGCTGGATTTAACCGATCAGGGAATTAGTCCTGAAGGTGGTGGGATTGAATTGAAAAAAGAGAAAAATTATTGTTCTCTTATATTGAGTCTTTATGGAGAATCTGGACAAGAAAAATATAAGTTCAATTTTAAGAAGGATAATTTGATTAATACAAATTATTTAAAATATAGATATAAGAATGGTTTGATAGAAACTAATGATGACTTGGATGATCTTATTGCTGATGATAGTAAAAAATCAAATAAAGGTGATATGGAATTAATAGCTAATAAGTCATTTGTTGGAAACAGAGACAGACAAATTACAAAAAAGTTTGAACTCTATAAGAAAAAAGTTCCTAAAATTCTATTAGACAGAAACTGTAACTAAATCAAAAATAATAAACGGATTAGAATAAGTATTTAGTATGGTTTTTGATTATTCCCATATCTTATAGGATTTAAATCAAAGCCTTGACTCTTTCAAGGCTTTGATTTAATGCTATTAAATATTTAAATCTTACGTGTGTTATAAATCAGCCAATCTAAAACATCGTCAGACACGTGTTCAGCTAGTCTTTCTTGAACAGTTTGATGGTAACCATTTAACCAATCTTTTTCTTCATTCGTTAGCAGATCAATAACGATACAATCTAAATGAATCGGGCAAAGGGTCAGCGTTTCAAACTCTAAAAATTCACCGTAAGTTTTTTCAAATCCAGAGTGGAGACGGTTTGCAACGAGGTTTTCAATACGAATACCGTATTGTCCCTCATGGTAAAGACCTGGCTCGTTAGAAATAATCATTCCCGCGCGTAGTTTGCTATGGGCATGTATTGGTGCGTAATAAGAAAGTACTTGCGGTCCTTCGTGTACGTTAAGCGCAAAGCCTACGCCGTGTCCTGTTCCATGGCGATAATCTAAACCATGTTGCCATAAAGTATGACGACAAATTGAATCGAGTAGAGGAGCAGCTAAACCTTCTGGATAAATGGTTTTTGCCAAAGCAATATGACATTTTAAAACCAGAGTATAGTCACGTTTTTGTTGCTCTGTTGGTGTACCAACTGGAACAACACGCGTGATATCCGTTGTTCCATCAACATATTGCCCGCCAGAGTCAATCAGTAATAGGCCATCGCCTTGAATGAATGAGTAGTGTTCTTCAGTTGCACGGTAATGGGGTAGAGCGCCATTGGCATTAAAGCCAGCAATCGTTGAAAAACTTGGGCCTATAAAACCCTCTTGCTCAGCACGGAAAGCTGTAATCTTTTCATCAATGGTCAGTTCGGAAATGCTTTCACCGTGATGAAGTGCTTTTTCCAACCAGTGAAAAAAGTGACATAGTGCAACCCCATCTTTCACCATGGCGTGACGGATATGAGCTATCTCACTTTCATGTTTACGCGATTTAAAAAGTGTACTTGGGTTGATGTCGTAGACAATCCGAATATCTTTTGCGATGGCTTGTTCATGAAAAATCGATACTTTGGCTGGATCTAAAAGTACCGAGGCATCTGAAATATTCGCTAAAAACTGAGCTGTATCTTGATAGTCACGAATCTCAATACCATTAGTTTGGAAAGCTTGCTGAGTAGTTAAATCGACTTTGTTGCTATCAATGAATAAAACAGCTTGTTCGGCACTGATATATAAATGCGAAAGGAATACTGGGTTATATTCTACATCTTGCCCACGTGCATTTAAGACCCATGCAATATCATCTAAAGATGAAATAAAATGACCCGTAATATTCTTGTTAGCTAATGTCTCACGAAGCGCCTGAATTTTTTCTTTACGAGATAGTGCATTTAAGCCTTCGGACATTAAATGAATCTGCTCTGAAGGAAGTTCAGGGCGGTTGGACCAGATTGAACCGATTAAATCTTGTTGTGTTTCAAGTTTAAAACCGCGTTGTTTTGCTGTAGCTTCTAAAGCCTTAAATTGCTGGATTGAAAGCGTTTGACCGTTTACTGAAATAACCGAACCAGCGGATAAGTTTTTCTCAATCCATGCAAGATGTGTTGAAGACTCATCACTGGTCAGCTTTTGTAATTGAAAGCCAGTTCCAGCGAGTTGTTGTTCGGCTTGCACCCAATAGCGACCATCAGCCCACAGTCCAGCAAAGTTTTGGGTCACAACTAAGGTGCCAACAGAGCCACTAAAACCGCTTAACCACTGCCTTGCTTTCCAGTAGTCAGGTAAATACTCTGACATATGAGGATCTGCACTCATAACAACCAAAGCATCAACGTGTTGAGTGGTCATGAGTTCACGAAGTTTTGCTAGTTTTTCTGGAACAGTTAAGTCGGTCATATCGTTTCCAAATTAGGTTGAACTTTGTTGCTAGTTTTATTCATTAATTTATTCAGGGGTTTCTTTAATAAAAATAACACGATTGCGCCAATAACCAACGCCAATACGCAGCGCATAAATAAACTTGGTAAATGTTCGATCGCATCTGCTGAAACTTGTCCGCCAATTAGACCTGCCATGAGGTTACCTAAAGCAGTACCTGTAAACCATAGTCCCATAATTTGCCCACGAATTACATTTGGTGCAAGTTTGGTCATGGTCGATAAACCAATTGGACTTAGGCAGAGTTCTCCTAGTGTAAGTAAAAATAAACTGCCTACAATCCAAAACGGCGAAACCAAACCATCACTAATCGCAAAACGGCTAGCAAACGACATTACTAAAAATCCGCCTGCCGCGAGTAAAAGCGCAATAATAAATTTTGAAATGTAATTGGGGTCTTTATTCGATTTGCCTAGTTTTGCCCACAGCCATGCGGCAATTGGGGCAAAAATAATGATAAAAAAGGCATTAATAGACTGGAACCATACGGTTGGAATTTCAAAGCCTAAAACATTGCGGTTTGTATAGTCCTGAGCAAATAAATTAAAAGATGTTGGCTTTTGTTCAAAAGCAGACCAAAAAAGAGCGGAAGTGATCAATAACACAAAACAAATAATAATTTTAAATTTGTCGTTTTGATCTAAATTAAGGAAAAGCAATAAATAAGCAAAGTAAGCAATAATTCCTAGGCCAATTCCTAAGGTTAAGTAGGTTGCTACCATGACTGGGTTAATGTGGATAATCCCAAATAAAGTTAACGCAATAATCATCGCAACTACGAATAAAAAACTAAATACAATTTTGGGTGCATTTTTATTATCTACAACAGGTTTATTGCAGGTGTTGGTTTCCTGACGTAACTCATTAAAAGTTTGAAGTTGCGGGAGTGCAAAAAAGCGGAAAATTAATAAAGCAATTAACATTCCGATGCCACCAATACCAAAGCCTAAATGCCAGCCATGATTTTGTACCAACAGTCCCGTTATGAGTGGGGCAATAAAAGACCCCATGTTAATTCCCATATAAAAAATAGAAAAACCTGCATCACGCCTTGCGTCATGAGTTTTATATAGTGTTCCTACAATCACCGAAATACAGGTTTTAAATAATCCGGTACCTAAAACAATCAGTACTAAACCTAAGTAAAAGAAAGACTGATTAAACAGAGAGCTAAGGGCAATTGATAAATGACCTAAGGCAATAATAATTGATCCATACCAGACAGCGCGTGCTTGCCCTAACCAGTTATCTGCAACCCATCCGCCAAAGACGGTCATTAAATACATTGAACCTGCAAATAACCCAACAATAGCGGCAGCCGTTGGTCGGTCGAGTGCTAGGCCACCCTCATTGACCATAGCAATCATGTAGAGAATAAGTAAAGGCTGAATACCATAATAAGAAAACCTTTCCCAAAGCTCTGTAAAAAATAAGCCTTGTAGCGGTTTAGGATGACCAAAAAATGCTTTATCTGGCTGTTTAAGTTCATGTTTCATTATTCAAATCCTTGAATGATTTTCTGTTTTTTTATAAACATAACTTTTAGTTTGATTATTTATAACCAAAATTTATATTTTATTTTTTAGTTATTTTTAATAATAAAAGCAAATTTACCTTGTATAAAAAAAGTGAATGAAAAAGAACATGAATAGTGGAGTTAGTTATTAGGTGTTAATTATGATCAGTGTTCATTTGCTGAATAAAAGAACTGTATAGTGCTGAAATGAAAGATAAGAATTCATAAAAATGAAAACTATTTATAAGATTGTAGGTAAACAACAGAAAGATTATTTGGATTACTTAATGAGTTAGCTTGACTCATTTAAGCATCGTAAAAATGAGCGAGATCTATGGCTTTAAGACCCGTAAAATTTTTTGTGTAATCTGATAACAATCTCAACATTATATATAAGAAAGTATTATGATCAGAAATGACTGTTAGAAATTGATGCAGTGGGTTATATCAGTGCAACAATTTTGCACTAAATTAGGGCAATAATGAGCTGTTTAAATATGCCATAATTTGAAAATGTGTGAATATGGTGCATTTGCACATTCAAACAGTATAATGGGTTCAAGACAAGGGGCCTAAATCATGAATAGATATAAGTAATTCAATGTTTTAGGTAAGTCTTATAAAGTTGGTATGAGAATTGCTTTATAAATACCAGCAACTAACACGCACTCAACAAGTGCAACAAAATTTCATTGGAGCAAAATGAGCATGGCGAACAAGGTCCTTCAACTCATACAAGAAAGTGGCGCAAAATGGGTCGATTTTCGCTTTACTGATACTAAGGGTAAAGAACAGCACGTAACTTACCCAGCTGATTCTATTGATGAAGATACTTTTGAAGACGGTAAAATGTTTGATGGTTCTTCAATCGCTGGTTGGAAAGGCATTGAAGCGTCTGACATGATCTTACGTCCAGATGCAGAAACTGGTTTCATCGACCCGTTCTTTGCTGAACCAACTGTAGTTGTGACTTGTGACGTTATTGAACCTTCAACTGGTCAAGGTTATGAGCGTGACCCACGTTCGATTGCTCGCCGTGCAGAAGAATACTTAAAATCTACAGGTATCGGTGATACTGCATTCTTCGGTCCAGAACCAGAATTCTTTGTATTTGACGAAGTGAAGTGGGACATCGATATGTCTGGCGCTCGTCATACATTAATCGCTGAAGAAGCTGCTTGGTCTACTGGTAACAGCTATGAGTCTGGTAACTCTGGTCACCGTCCACGTGTGAAAGGTGGTTACTTCCCAGTTCCTCCAGTTGATTCTTCACAAGATATGCGTGCAGAAATGTGTGCAAAAATCGAAGATATCATGGGTCCAGGTCGTGTAGAAGTACATCACCACGAAGTTGCTTCTTGCCAGTTAGAAATTGGTGTGAGCTTCAATACTCTTGTTCGTAAAGCTGACGAAGTTCAACAGTTCAAATATGCTGTTTGGAACGTTGCACATCAATATGCAAAAACAGCTACGTTTATGCCTAAACCAATGGTAGGTGATAACGGTTCTGGTATGCACGTTCACATGTCTATCTCTAAAGATGGCAAGAACTTGTTTGCTGGTGATGAATATGCAGGCCTTTCAGAAATGGCGTTGTACTTCATCGGTGGTATCATCAAGCACGCTCGTGCATTGAATGCAATCACAAACCCATCTACAAACTCTTACAAGCGTTTGGTTCCTCACTTCGAAGCACCAATTATGCTTGCTTACTCAGCACGTAACCGTTCTGCGTCTATCCGTATTCCATACGTTTCTAGCCCTAAAGGTAAGCGTATCGAAGCTCGTTTCCCAGACCCAATGATGAACCCGTACTTAGGTTTCGCTGCATTATTAATGGCTGGTATCGACGGTATCCAAAACAAGATCCATCCGGGCGAAGCTGCTGACAAGAACTTGTATGATCTTCCTCCAGAAGAAGAAGCAAAAATCCCAACAGTTGCTCATAGCTTAGATATGGCTCTTGAAGCACTTCAAGCAGATCACGAATTCTTGTTAAAAGGCGGCGTGTTCACTAAAGAAATGCTTGATGCATACATCGAACTTAAAACTGAAGATGTACGTCGTCTTAACACGACTACTCACCCAGTTGAATTCGATATGTACTACAGCTTGTAATACGTATTTAATAAAAAAGCCTGCTTATGCAGGCTTTTTTATTGCTTGGAATGTTGATTGAATTCTCTACGTTTTTTATCAAAAAATTGGGGTAAACTAGGTGCGAGTTTTCATGTGAGCAGATTATGCGTAAACGTCAACCAGTACTTAAACAGGAACAATTTTTAAATCCTGCATTGAAAACATGGTTGTATGCGTCTGGTTCTCTGACACAACAATTGACTGAACTTGGCGGTGGACAGTTCAGCGTAAAACCTTTCAAAGAACATTTTCAACGGTTAACTTTTGCAGACAGTCAATGGATGAATATGCCTCATACCCACACTTCATGGGTGAGGGAAACCTATTTATATGGCTGTGAAGTTGAGCCATGGGTTAAAGCAAAAAGTATTTTTCCAATTCAAAGTTTACAAAAAAAAGCCCGTATATTTCAGCATATTGGTTCTAAACCGATAGGCCGTTTTTTATTTCAAAGAACAACACCTCTGTGTGACCGTCGTGTTATTCGCTTACCAGAAGGCTGGACGCGACAAAGTTGCTATACTTGGCATGGATGTAAATTTATTGTTCAAGAAACATTCTTACCGGCTTTTGAAGCTTTTTTATATCAGCAGCACGACAAGGAATTACTATGACGACTGCAACAGGCACAACATGGCGTCAGCGTTTAGAAGCTTATTATTATCTATGTCGATTTGATAAGCCAATTGGTACTGAACTGGTGTTTTGGCCAACCATGTGGGCGCTTTGGGTTGCATCAAAAGGAATACCTAATTTAGGTGTTTTATTCGTCATGATTTTAGGCGTCATTTTTATGCGCGCTGCGGGATGTGCGATTAATGATTTTGCAGACCGTAAAGTAGATGGTCATGTTGAGCGTACTAAAACGCGTCCACTTGCAACCGGAATTATTCGTGCAAGAGAAGCGGTGTATGTGTTCTTGGTACTCGTTTTAGCAAGCGCATGTCTTTTGTTTTTTTTACCTATAGAAACTTTCTACTGGTCATTTGGAGCATTATTTTTAGCGTTTATTTATCCATTTATGAAACGCTATACCAACTTACCTCAAGTATTTTTAGGAGCGGCATTTTCATGGTCTATTCCTATGGCTTTTACTGCGGTAGGTAAAACTCCAGATTTAACCTGTTGGTTGCTCTATTTTGGTAATTTGGCTTGGACAGTGGCTTATGACACTCAATATGCAATTACAGATCGTGAATATGATTTAAAAATTGGCGTGAAATCTACCGCTATTCTTTTTGGGCGTTATGACATCCAAATTATTGCACTTTTACAAGTAACCAGCCTTGTTTTGATTGGAAGCGCATTATATTTAGAAAATATTTTATTTCCATGGGCTATCATTGCTTTGGTTTTAGTGGCATTCGATTTTGTATATCAAACAATTAAAACCAAAGACCGCAATCCTCAGGTTTGTTTCTGGGCATTCCGTCACAATCGCTGGGTTGGATTAATCATTTTTCTAGGAATATTTTTAAATTTCATATAGTAAAAATGACCGTAAGGTTGAAAAGTGTTCTATGCAGAGCACTTTTTTTATGTCTTAATATTTGTGCATAAAAAATATGCGGAATAAATAACACATAAAAAGGATATTTTATGAAACGGTCAAACATTGCTTTAGCTATAACATTATCAGTTTCAGCATTATTTCTTACAGCGTGTAATGACAATAATGATGACTATATTGGTGTAAATCCTGATCAAACATATATTTCTGAGAAAACTTATTCTCAAGATAGTTTAAGCGGTGCCGCATCTATTAAAGTTATGACTTATAACATGGAGAATGTACAAGGCAAAACTGCTCAAGCAACAGCTCTTGTTATGTTCCCTAAAATTGCACAACCTAAAGATGGCTATCGGGTGGTGGTATGGGAGCATGGAACAGTAGGTGTAGGAGATGGCTGCGCACCAAGCAATAATACAATTAATCCACGTTTCAAAATTTTAGCGGATACATTACTGGCTGCAGGCTATGTTGTGATTGCCCCAGATTATGAAGGTTTAGGTACGCGTGGAATGCATCCATACCTTAATTTGGGAAGTGAAGCTAAATCTGCAATTGCAGCTGTTAAAGCGGCAAAAGATCACTATGGTAATCAGCTAAACGGTGCATGGATGTCGATTGGGCAGTCTCAAGGTGGGCATGCTTCTCTAGGTACTGCGGAATTTGCAAATAACGACACCAACTATAAAGGTGCAGTTGCAACGGCACCAGCTTCTAGTCTTGGCTATATTATTTCTGTAGTTGCACCACAAGCAATTCAAGATATTCTTAAAAAAGAGCAAGCTGGTACAGCACCTATTGGTACGGCTGTCGAAGTTTATGCTGAGCTACTTGCATATGCTGCATATACCACAGTAGGTATTACGGCTTATGAGCCTAAATTTAATTATCGTGAGATTTTCCAACAACGTTCACAAAGTATAGCTGAGTTCGCAGAGGGTACTACAGGCGAAAATGGTATGTGCTTAACCGATTTACATAATAAATTTGCGGCAGATATCCGTGATTATCTTGCGACTAATGCTGGTAAAATAGTTACAGATTATCCAGGTTTAGCTGGTAATTTCCAAGAAAACCCAACTGTGAAAAAATTCTTAACTGATAACCAGCCTGCGACTAAAAAAATTAATTCACCTGTCATGATCGTTCAAGGTACTGCTGATATGGCTGTACCATATCCAGTTACAGATGCCTTGCAAAATGGTCTTAAAAAAATGGGAACTGATGTGACGTTTGTACCTGTACTAGGGGCTGCTCACACTCAAGCGATTGTATGTAGAAATGCTGAAATTTATCAATTTGTTCAATCTAAGATGCCAGCTAAAACAAATATAGTGCTTGATCCATCGGTGATAGATGCTAGTAAAAATGTTGAATGTACAGGATTAGCACAATAAGCGTGTATTTAAAATATTCAAATTAAAAGGGTCCAAAAGTGGGCCCTTTTTGTTATATTGTTACGCATTCTGAAAATTGATACCGTTCGAGTTTAAAACACTTATGAGCCAGCAACCTGTTGAAAAAAAGTCTGTTCCTTGGTTATTAATGGGATTAGGTTTGCTTATTCCTTTTTTGATTATTGGGATACTTTTCTTTGCTGCAAAGAGTGATGCTAAGAATAAAAAGCAGTATGAGCAGCAACGTTTAGAAATGGAAAAAAGAATAGCGGAGAAAGAAGCTGCAAGTTCTGAAAAGAAATAATAGAAGTGCTGTTAATGAATATCCTTTTGTAGCTGGCGTACGCTAGGGATGCTTGTATAACGTTTTACGATATATCCTGCTTCTGTAAGCATTTGATCACGCATACGGTCTTCTTCTACTTTCTCAAGATGGGTAGGGTCGTCTAACTCAATGATTGCGATGACTTCCATTTTGTCGTTTAGCACAACAAAGTCGGTAACTTTACGGTTGAACTGACTACGAACCTTATAATCATTACTGGTAATTAATGCACTAAAGGCCACTTGAGCTAAAACATGGTAACTAGGGAAACTCTGTTTCAAACGGATAAACATCTGAGTTTCAAAATTAGTAATGACAGGGCGGGCAAAGAATTTTTGTTTTTGAAATAAATAGGGACGTAAACAAACGACAAGAAAAATGCAGGTGCTTAAGCAGCCTAAAATAATAAAAAATAAATGACTCGATTCGAACATGTGACAGCATCATACAAATAAAAACCCACTCGTAATGAGTGGGTTTTTAAGAATCTTGGCTCTCCCACCTGGGCTCGAACCAGGGACCTGCGGATTAACAGTCCGTCGCTCTACCGACTGAGCTATGGGAGAATCTGGAAAAGGATTTTAGGGAGGAAAGGGAGCTAGGTCAAGGGCTAATAAGAGAATTAAAGAGAATATCTAATCGTTTGGCTTAAAAATACACGAAACATTGATTTTATTTAAAATAATGGAAAATTATTAAATCATTAGAAAAGAAAAAGCCCACAATAAATGTGGGCTTTTAGAATCTTGGCTCTCCCACCTGGGCTCGAACCAGGGACCTGCGGATTAACAGTCCGTCGCTCTACCGACTGAGCTATGGGAGATTAGTAGATGGCTCTCCAACCTGGGCTCGAACCAGGGACCTGCGGATTAACAGTCCGTCGCTCTACCGACTGAGCTATTGGAGAATCTGATGCGCATTTTATGGATGAAATCTAAATGCGTCAATAAGAATATTAAAGAAAATGAATCGTTTGCTTGATTAATATGCTTTTACTGCACTAAAAACAAAAAAACCACCCTAAAAAGGGTGGTTTTTTATAAAGAAATAAAATTATTTCTCTACACCAGCTGGTTGACCTGCAAGTTTTGCATTTGCATAGTCCCAGTTCACAAGGCTTTCTAAGAAAGTTGAGATGTATTTAGGACGTAAGTTACGGAAATCGATGTAGTAAGCATGTTCCCATACGTCAATTGTTAATACAGCAATTTGACCGTGTGCAAGTGGAGTGTCTGCATTAGAAGTTTTAGTAATAGAAAGTTTACCGTTTACTTCATCAGCAACTAACCAAGCCCAACCTGAACCGAACTGAGTTGTTGCAGCAGCAGCGAATTCTTCTGCAAATTTTTCGTAGCTACCGAAAGCTTCGTCAATTTTAGCAGCGATTGCGCCAGTAGGCTTACCACCACCATTTGGTTTCATGCTGTTCCAGTAGAAAGTGTGGTTCCAAACTTGAGCAGCATTGTTGAAAATACCAGCTTTAGAAGCATCACCAGCAGTTGCTTTAATGATTTCTTCTAAAGTCTTACCTTCAAGGTCAGTGCCTTTAATTAAGTTGTTTAAGTTAACAACATAGGTATTGTGGTGTTTGTCGTGATGGTATTCTAAAGTTTCTTTACTGATATGTGGCGCTAAATCATCATAGCCATATGGAAGTGCAGGTAAAGTAATGGTTGTCATGTTCCTATTCCTTGCATTTGCTGGGTTATACAATTAAGTGGCTCTATTGTAAATGATTCTGGTAACAATAGGGCATCGTTTTAAAGAACTATACACAATAAAGATCTAATTAATACGCATAACACAGATTGAAAAAAAGACTTAATTAAATCGGATTATTCAATTCAAAATATTCAGCTTCAATTGCAAATTGTTTTGAAATGGCTTGGGCCAAACGTTGAACGCCATAACGTTCGGTTGCATGGTGACCACAGGCAAAATAATGAACACCTAATTCTTTAGCTTCGTAAAAAGTTCGTTCACTCACTTCACCAGAAATATAAACATCACAGTTTTGCAAAGCCGCTTTAGAAATATAATCTTGAGCACCACCTGTACAGAAGCCTATTTTTTGAATAGTTTGTTTTTCTGCTGGTAAGTGAATGACTTTAAAATCAAAGCTATTTTGTAGTTTTGTTTTAAATTCCTCTACAGAAAGCGCTTGTTCTAAATAACCGATATTACCAATCGGATGTTTTTCGGTTAAATCAAGAGGTTCTAAATTCTGTAAATCTAATTTCTCTGCAATCGCTACATTGTTGCCCAAAGTTGGGTGCGCATCTAACGGCAGATGGTAAGCGACTAATGAAATATTATTTTGAATGAGTTTTTTAATACGGTTGCCGCGCATTCCTGTAATTGGGTACGGTTCGCCTTTCCAAAAATAACCGTGGTGCACGAGTAATAAGTCTGCGTTTTGAGCAATTGCTGCATCAATAGCATCTGCGGAAGCAGTAACGGCACAAACGATACGATTTACTTCAGTTGAACCTTCAATTTGCAGGCCATTTGGTGCGTAATCTTTAAATTCTGCCGCTTTTAAGGTTTGATCACACCACTGAATAATTTCATGCAAATTCGCCATGATATTTCCTGAATTGAGTAGTAAATAATTGCTAAAGCTATAGAAACATATTTTGTTGTGTAACTAAAGCTAGACAAATCTTTTTTGACTTTTTTATGTATATCGACATATTTAATTTAAAATGCGTAATTGAAAATTCTTTTTGTTCAATATATTAATTTAATTAAAAACTTCTTTTCGTAGAGGATATGAACGTGCGCCGCACCTTTACATGGTTACCTTGGGTGTTACTTATTATTGTAATTGCCAGTTTTATCGCATGGCAAAAATACCATCGGCCGAAACCAACTGTTGCAGTTGATGGTGTGCAAATGCCTGCTGAGAAAGTTGAACCACTGGTGGATACTTCTCGAACGGGCGGGGTGGTGTCCTATAGCGCTGCTGTAAAAGTTGCAGCGCCGGCAGTTGTGAATATTTTTACGACCCAGAAAGTTAAACAAAATCATCCTTTATTGAGTGATCCTGTCTTCCGTGAATTTTTTGGAAATCAGGTTCCTGAACAACAACAGCAAAATGAAAATAGCTTAGGATCTGGTGTTATTGTTCGTGCCGATGGTTATATCTTGACGAACAATCATGTGATTGCTCAAGCCGACCAGATTGTAGTTGCTTTACATGATGGACGTCGTGCCGTAGCTACAATTGTCGGGACAGATCCTGATACAGATTTGGCAGTGATTAAAATTGATTTAGATAAGTTACCAGTATTGCCATTTAAATTGAGTGGTAATGAAGTTGGTGATGTTGTCTTAGCAATTGGTAATCCATTTGGTGTGGGTCAAACAGTAACTCAGGGAATTGTTTCCGCAACTGGTCGCTCAGATTTAGGTATCAATACTTACGAAGACTTTATTCAAACAGATGCTGCAATTAACCCAGGTAACTCGGGTGGTGCGTTAATTGATGTCGCAGGTAACTTGATTGGTGTAAATACTGCTATTTTCTCGCAATCTGGTGGTTCATTAGGTATTGGTTTTGCGATTCCTGCTAAAGTTTGTCAGCAAGTATTAAACTCAATTTTAAAAGATGGTCGTGTTGTTCGTGGTTGGTTAGGTATTAGTTTACTTCCACCTACACAAGATGATGTGTTGGCACCAAAACCTCCAGTGGGTGTTGTAGTCGCTGATGTTCTAAAAAGTGGACCAGCAGCTTCAGCAGGCATTAAAGTGGGCGATAAAATTGTTCAGGTGAATAATGAACCGATTACTTCGGCTTCTCACTTAATTAACTATGTGGCTTTACAAGCACCGAATAGCGAAATTAATGTACTGGTTGAACGAGATGGTAAACAACAAAACTTTGTTGTGACTGTGGGGGAGCGTAAAGCGCAAAATACCCAATCTCAGTATATTCCGCTACCAAAGCGTTAAAATCTAAATAAAAAAAGCCTCGTAAAGAGGCTTTTTTTATGATTACTCATTAGGAATGACTAACACTTTGATGCTGATTTTTAAATTCAGTTAAAGCTTCAATTCGATATTGAATGAGCATCTCACCAATTTCAGCACCTTTAATATTTTCAGGTAAATTCTGAACTTTAATAGAGCGAACAATCTGCATAGCTTCAAGCATATATTGAGCTTGAGGATAAGGACGATCTTCTAATCCTAATCTTCCTTTTGCATCACATTCACACGCTTGTACAAAAGCTTCTACTCTTTCAGGACGACGTAAAACATCTAGGCGTTGTAGTAGACGCCATAAAGTGCCTGGTTTTAAGGACATAATCTGGTGGCATTTTAAATGTTCTTTGCACACTGATAATGCCAACTGCTTGGTCTGAGTTGGAACTCGTAAACGTTCACACAACTCAGTAACTGGTTTAATACCACGCTCTTCATGCATGATATGGCGAGGAAGCTCATCAGCAGGGGTCAATGCTTTACCAAGATCATGCACTAAAACAGCAAAACGCACGTCGAGTGAATAATTGGATTTACAAGCTTGTTGTAATGACATAAGGGTATGAATGCCACAATCTACTTCTGGGTGATATTCAGGACGCTGAGGTACACCAAATAAAGCATCAATTTCAGGGAAAAGATGTTTTAACGCCCCACAATCACGCAGAGTTTGGAAGTAAATGTCTGCATGAGTTTCCATTAAAGCGCGAGAAGTTTCCTTCCAAACACGTTCTGGTGTTAATGCATCTAGTTCACCTGACTCCGCCATAGTTTGCATAAGCTGCAAAGTCTCAGGAGCAATTTGAAAACCATATGGGAAATATCGTGCTGCAAAACGAGCCACACGTAAAACCCTTAAAGGGTCTTCAGCAAAAGCTTCTGAAACATGGCGTAGAGTTTTATTCTCTAAGTCGCTTTGCCCACCATATGGATCATATATTTTGCCGTCTTGATCCATGGCTATTGCATTAATGGTTAAATCACGACGAATTAAGTCATCTTCTAAGCTTACAGTGGTATCAGTAAAGAATTGAAATCCGTGATAGCCCTGACCTGATTTCCGTTCGGTTCGTGCAAGTGCATATTCTTCTTTGGTTTGGGGATGAAGAAACACAGGGAAATCTTTGCCTACAGGTTGGAAACCTTGGGCGAGCATGTGTTCCGGCGTTGCACCGACCACAACATAGTCCTTTTCTTGATAGGGATGCCCAAGTAAATAATCTCGAACAGCACCGCCTACTAAATACACTTGCATGAAAAAACCTCTATTCTTCAAGCAATCATGCTACAGAATAGAGGTTTTCTCAAGTCATTAGAAACGCTTTTCGTAAAAAGCAGTTTCTAAATTACTTTTCTTGTTGTTGAATTTCAGCAACAGTTAAAGCAGTCATATTGATAAGGCGGCGAGTCGTCGCTGTAGGTGTCAAAATATGAA
This sequence comes from Acinetobacter sp. H1(2024), assembly GCF_046557555.1. Taxonomy (NCBI): domain Bacteria; kingdom Pseudomonadati; phylum Pseudomonadota; class Gammaproteobacteria; order Moraxellales; family Moraxellaceae; genus Acinetobacter; species Acinetobacter sp. H1(2024). The sequence goes on along the minus strand of NZ_JBKGFO010000002.1, from coordinate 382,962 downwards.
CTGGTTTCGCAGCACCTAGCAAAATTGGACCAATGGTAACGTTGTTACCAGAAGTTGCTTTTAGCAAGTTAAATGAAATGTTTGCTGCATCTAGGTTCGGCATAATGAGCAAGTTTGCTGAGCCTTTGAAACGTGAACCTGGGAATGCAAATTGACGAATGCTTTCATCTAATGCTGCATCACCATGCATTTCACCTTCAACTTCAAGCTCTGGAGCTTGCTCAGATAAAATACGATAAACTTCACGCATTTTTTGAGCGCTTGAATCAGTCTGGTCGCTACCGAAACTTGAGTGAGAAAGTAAAGCTACACGTGGTGTAATACCAAAACGACGTACTTCTTCAGCTGCTAAAATTGTCATTTCAGCAAGTTGTTCAGCAGTCGGGTTAGTGTTTACATAGGTATCAGCAATAAACAGGTTACGGTCTTCAAGCATTAATGCATTTAGCGTGAAGAAGTTGTTCATACCTTCTTTAAGGCCAATAACGTTGCGTACGAAGTCTAGGTGAATGTTATAGCTACTGTAAGTACCACATAACATACCATCAGCTTTACCAAATTTAACCAGAAGTGATGCGATTAAAGTTGAACGACGACGAGCTTCACGTTGAGCATATTCAACAGTAATGCCTTTACGTTGCATTGTTTGGTAATAGTCTTTCCAAAACTCTTCGTACATCGGGTTTTGTTCTTGATCTACAATCTCAATATTCACGCCATGTTGTAAACGTAGGCCTAATTTTTTGATATTTGCTTCAATGACAGCAGTACGACCAACTAAAATTGGTTTAGCTAAATCTTCATCAACTGCAATTTGAACAGCACGTAATACGCGTTCATCTTCACCTTCAGCGTATGCAATACGTTTAGGATCTGTTTTTGCTTGAGCGAAGATTGGTTTCATCAAGAATGCAGAGTTATAAACAAACTCAGATAATTTTTGACGATATGCAGCAAAGTCTTCGATAGGACGAGTTGCCACACCTGAATCCATTGCAGCTTTAGCAACAGCAGGTGCGATTTCTAAAATTAAGCGTTGATCAAGTGGACGTGGAATTAAGTAGTCACGACCAAATGAGGCAGATTTTTCGCCATAAGTAGCAGCATCAGCTTCTACGTGAGCCATACGTGCAATTGCATGTACACAAGCAATTTTCATATCTTCATTAATTGTTGTGGCACCTACGTCAAGTGCACCACGGAAGATATAAGGGAAACATAAAGCGTTGTTTACTTGGTTTGGGTAGTCCGAACGACCAGTTGCCATGATGACATCAGGGCGTACTTCATGCGCGTGTTCAGGTAAAATTTCTGGATCTGGGTTTGCCAAAGCAAAGATAATTGGATTTTCAGCCATTAGTTTCACCATGTCTTTGGTGAGAATGCCAGCAGCTGAAAGGCCCAAGAACATATCTGCGCCAGCCATTACTTCATGTAATTGAGTCGCTTTAATGTCTTGTACATAACGTTTTTTAGATTCATCTAAGCCTTCACGTGAAGTCGTAAGAAGACCACGAGAGTCGGCTACAATGATATTTTCTTTATTTACGCCCAAAGCGCAAAGTAAATCTAAACAAGAAAGGGCAGCAGCACCTGCACCTGAAGCAACAATTTTGATTTCTTCAATTTTCTTGTTAACCAGTTGTAGAGCATTTAATAATGCTGAACCTACAATAATACTTGTACCGTGTTGGTCATCATGGAACACAGGAATTTTCATGCGTTCACGAAGTTTCTTCTCGATATAGAAACATTCTGGCGCTTTGATATCTTCAAGGTTAATGCCGCCGAAAGTCGGTTCTAATGAAGCAACAATATCAACGATTTTATCTGGATCGTTCTCAGCAATTTCAATATCAAATACGTCAACACCAGCGAACTTTTTGAAAAGAACGCCTTTACCTTCCATTACTGGTTTAGAAGCTAATGGACCAATATTACCTAAACCAAGAACCGCAGTACCGTTACTTACAACAGCAACTAAGTTGCCACGTGCAGTATATTTTGCAGCAGCTGAAGGATCACGTTCAATCTCTAAACATGGAGCAGCAACCCCTGGTGAATAAGCTAGAGCTAAATCTCGTTGGTTGACGAGTTGCTTACTAGGCGTGACGCTGATTTTCCCTGGATTTGGATATTCGTGGTAATTTAAAGCGGCCTGTTTTAAAGATTGATCGTCCATCTGAGTCTCTATTTGATACAAAAAAGCAAACTAGTCAAATCACTCATTTAGGGGGAGGCAATGTGACGCTCTTACTATGCTTTAATTTTGCCAATTAAGAGAATAGTAGACGAATTGCCAATAGCCCCATAGTGAGCTAAATGCTAAAGAATATAACACTACTTCTCTATTTCTCACAGTCAAAAACGCTCATTTTTGGAAAAACCAGTGCATGTAAAATAGACTGTTAAAACAATTATGAAATATGTGTATTTGATTGAAGATATTGCTTAATCTGATTTGGATGAAGTGGACGACTAAAGAAATAGCCTTGTAAAAAATCACATTGTTGTTTTTGTAGATAAATAACTTGCTCTTCGGTTTCAACACCTTCAGCCACCAGTTTTAATCCCATACTTTTGCCCATCGCAATCATGGCATTGACAATAGCTTCTTGTTTTTGATCGCCGATTTTTGAAATAAAGGCCCGATCAATTTTTAAAACATCGATTGGATATTCTGTCAGGTAAGCTAAAGATGAATAGCCTGTACCAAAGTCATCGAGTGCAATCGAAATATTGCGTTCTTTAATTGAATGCAATAATTTTTTTACATTATCAGTATTGTCTAATAAAGCCGATTCAGTAATTTCGAGTTCTAGATTTGATCCATCGAGTTGATATTTCTCTAAAACTTCATCTAAATCATTCAGTAAAAGTCCACGATGAATTTGTTGAGCAACAATATTTACAGAGACTTGAATATCTGAATAACCTGAGTTTTTCCACTCTTGTAATTGTTTGCCAACCTTATCTAAAACCACTTTACCAATATCGGAAATAAGGCTACTACGTTCGGCAAAAGGAATGAACATATTCGGCATGACTAATTCCTTGTCCGGATGTTGCCAACGAATTAAGGCTTCAAAGCCTTTAACAGATTTGTCATTTAAATTAATTTTTGGTTGGTAATAAACAATAAATTCATCATTTTGGATAGCTTTGCGTAATTCTTGCTCTAAATCTGCGGTTTTATACGGATTGCTTGCTTTATTGAAATAGTAGCAAATGGTGTTACCACCTAAACGTTTTGCTTCAGATAGTGCTTGTTCGGCATGGTTATTGAGATGGTCAATTTGTCTACCGTGTTCTGGAAAGCAGGCAACTCCAATAGAGGCGGTAATAAAATACTCTTGTTGATCAATATAAAATGGAGTATTTAATGCTTGTAAAATATTTTGGCAATATTGCTCAATATTAGGATGAATTGGTGATATTTCATAAATAATTGCAAAATCATCACCATTTAAGTAAGCCACTAAAATGGCATTAATGTTGGTGAGGCGTAGACGCTGCGCAAACTGTTTTAGTAATTCATCACCACTATCATTATTTAAAAACTCATTAAACGCTCTAAACCTATCAATATTAATGCGTATTAATGCAAGATTTTTAAAGCTATAAGATGGATTAATTAAATACTGGTGTAATTGATTGTAATAATAAAAACGATTAGGAAGATGAGTTAAGCTGTCATAATTTTTTAAATAAGATAAATGTTGCTCTTGTCGCTTTTGTTCGGTTAAATCACGTGCAAAACCAATATAATTAATAACTTGATTATGTTCATCTTTCACAGCATTAATATGGAGCCATAAGTGAACACTTTTACCTGATACAAACTTTTCATCAAACTGGCCCATATATTCGCCAGTTTTAAGTAGTTGCTGGGTAATGGAGTCATGAAACTCTTGTTGCTGTAATTTATGATTTATTGTGATATTAAATAGTTGTTGATTTAACAATTCAGATTTCGAGAAACCAGTTAATTTTTCATAATAGGGATTAACATCAATATAATTCAGTTTATCATCTAAAATAAAAATTCCTTCTGCTGCTTGTTCGAGCACAATAGCGCAAAGTCTCAAATGTTCTTGATCTTTTTTTTCTTGATGAATATCTCTAGTCATTCCCACCATACGTAAAGCTTTATTGGTTTTAGGGTCACGGCTAATGACACGACCTACATCATGTATCCAGCGCCAAGAACCATTACGCCGTAAAATACGAAAGGTAATATTGAAGTGATCAGATTTTCCATCTAAATGCTCTTTTAAACGCTCATCAAATAACTTTCGATCATTGGGATGGATACGTTCTAAAATTGTATTGAGGTGTAAAGATGTACTTTGAGTCTGCTTTTGTCGATCAAAAAAAGTAATTTCTAATTTTTGTTTTTCAATGTCCCAATCCCACGGACGAATACCAGCAGTTTCATGAGCAAATGCCAAATTATGATGATGGCTTTCAAGCTTCTCATTCATTTTAGTTAAATCATAGGTTCTTTCACGTACTTTCTGTTCGAGCAAATGATTATTAAATTGAAGCTGTGCTTCAATATCTTTTGATTTATTTACTTCTTGTTGAAGTTGTATACATAATTCTTCAGCCCATTGTGTATGTTGTTCCGCAACTTGTACGAGTTGTTTATTTTTAAATAGGAGCTGAGAAATTTTTTGGTAGTTACGTTGAGTTGCGTAAGCACAAAGTAGGGTAGCTAAGAAGGCTAAATTATACGCAAAGTAAAAGGGAAGTTGCGATGTCTGTACATGTGTAAACTGGCTAATAATAAGCGGAACAGTACTTGGAATAAAAAGTAAATAAAAATATCGGGGTTGCTGAGTTAGAAAGGTAAGACCGATAATATGAGATGAACTAATAAATAATCCAATTAGAATATGAACATCAGAGATAGATATAATTGTAGAAGGAAGGGAGAAATGCAGAACAATTATATTCACTCCTATTAATATCCCTGATACCAAACAAATAGCTTGTAGTGTTAAATTAGTTTTTCTAATGAAATTAATGTCACGATAACGTGTTAAAAACTTTGGGATAAATAATAGACAACTAAGACATAAAATAGTGAAACCAATTGACCAAATAAAATTTGTAATGTAAGAAGTAAAGTAACAAGTGAAAATAATGGCCGAAATTAAACAAAGTAATATTAAGCTAATCAGATACAAGCGAATATATTGAATTGAGAGTCGGAGCTGCTCAATCCTTGTTTGATGCTGTAAATATTCTTCCTGAAGGCCAGACATAAGATTTTTCTATCCTATTTTTTTACATTTATACAGAAAGAATCTGATTTATCAGTGGAAAAGAATTTAAATTAATATTCATACATTAAAAGTAAGTTAACTTTAATTGTTGATTTAATCAATGTTCAATTAGCTTATATGGATAAAAACCGATAATTTAAAATAGATAATGCAACAACAGGCGCAGTTTCGGTGCGTAATACACGGTCTCCGATACACCAGTTCATAAAACCCGCTTGATTGGCTTGTGTAATTTCATTTTCGCTTAAACCACCCTCAGGACCAATTAAGAGGGCGAGTTCTGGTTGGATCCCTGCTAGTACATCTTTTTGTTCTTTTTCAGGAGCCAAAACAAATTTGGATGCAGGAAGATCAGAAGATTTTAGCCATTCATGAAGAGGGACGGGTGCTAAAACTTCTGGGACAAAGTTTAGCCCGCATTGTTCACAGGCTGCAATTGCAACAGCTTGCCAATGGTCTAATTTTTTTTGATCACGGTCGTATTTTAAACGCATTTCACAGCGTTCACTGGTTAAAAGCTGAATTTTGCTTACACCAAGTTCAGTGGCTTTTTGAATGGCATAATCCATTCGGTCGCCTTTACTCATGACCTGACCAAGAACAGCTTTAAAAGGGGCATTACGGTTAGCAGGATTAAAATTCTCAATGGCGACAAATGCATTTTTTTTATTAATTTCTGTCAGAGTCGCAAGATACTCACCACCTTGACCATTAAATAGAGTTGCTTGTTCTTGTGGTTGTGCACGTAAAACACGCACCCAATGATGAAATACCGATTCAGTCAGTTGAATTGTTGAGCCAACTGTAAGTTCAGTTTCGATAAAAAAACGATTCATTGGGTACGCCTTACAAAATTAATTTAAACCAAGATCAACAACAAGTTGACGGGTTGGTTCAACTTGATTCATTGAATAGAAGTGTAAGCTTGGTGCGCCACCTGCAATCAAGCGCTCGCATAGCTTAACAACAACTTCATGACCGAAAGCTTTAATACTTTCACTGTCATCGCCATAGGCTTGTAACTGCTTACGGATCCAACGAGGAATTTCAGCACCAGTACCATCTGCAAAGCGAATTAAGTTGCTTGCATTGGTAATTGGCATAATACCAGGAGCCACTGGAATGTTAATTCCTGCACTCTCCAAGCGCTCTATAAAGTAAAAGTACGAATCTGGATTAAAAAAGAATTGGGTAATTCCTGCATTAGCACCAGCTTGTACTTTTTCAATAAAACGTTGAATATCTGAATCAAGATTTTCAGCTTGAGGATGCATTTCTGGATAAGCTGCAACTTCAATATGAAAATGATCACCTGAGTGCTCACGAATAAAACGTACTAAATCTTGAGCATAAGGAAGCTCGCCAAGTCCAACCTGACCAGATGGTAAGTCGCCACGTAAAGCGACAATACGGTCAATACCTTGTGCCTTGTATAAATCGAGTAGTTCAGCAATACGCGCTTTATCATCACCAATACAAGAAAGGTGAGGGGCAACAGGTGTACCTTTGCCATTGAAATCATCAATAGCAGCAAGCGTGCGTTCGCGAGTAGAGCCACCGGCTCCATAAGTAATCGAGAAAAACTCAGGGTTTAATAGCTGTAGTTCTTGGTGAACAATACGAAGTTTTTCAGCACCGGCATCAGTTTTTGGCGGGAAAAACTCAAAAGAAATAGGTGTACGTTTAGTCATGTCAAATCCTTGTAAACAGCGAAACATTTTAGAAAAAAGGGCAGTCGGTTCACCGTCTGCCCTTAAGTTCTTAGTATTTGTAAGCGTCAGACTTGAATGGTCCCTCAACAGCAACGCCTAAGTAATCGGCTTGCTTTTGAGTTAACTGGGTAAGTACACCACCGAAACCGGCAACCATTGCCGCAGCAACTTCTTCGTCAAGTTTCTTAGGAAGAACTTCTACACGGATTTTTGCAGCTTTTTCGTTTGCAGGAAGGTCAGCAAATTTCTCTTGGAATAAGTGAATTTGACCTAAAACTTGGTTAGCAAAAGAACCGTCCATCACGCGTGATGGGTGACCAGTTGCATTACCTAGGTTTACAAGGCGACCTTCAGAAAGAAGGATAAGGTAGTTGTTTTCGTCTTCTGAACGATAAACTTGGTGAACTTGTGGCTTAACTTCAACCCACTTGTAACCACGTAAATACGCAGTGTCGATTTCTGTGTCGAAGTGACCGATGTTACATACAACTGCACCAGCTTTTAAGCTATCTAACATTGCAGCATCACATACGTGGTAGTTACCAGTAGTCGTTACAACAAGGTCAGTGTTGCCAAGTAAGTCTTGGTTAACATCTTCTTTTTTACCTGTTTGTACGCCGTTTTTGTATGGAGATACAACTTCATAGCCGTCCATACATGCTTGCATTGCACAAATCGGGTCAACTTCTGTTACACGAACAATCATGCCTTCTTGACGTAAAGATTGAGCAGAACCTTTACCTACGTCACCGTAACCGATCACAAGCGCACGGCGGCCAGATAACAACATATCTGTTGCGCGTTTGATTGCGTCATTTAATGAGTGACGGCAGCCATATTTGTTGTCGTTTTTAGACTTAGTAACTGAGTCATTTACGTTAATTGCAGGTACTTTCAAAGAACCGTCTTTCCACATTTCGATAAGACGTTGAACACCTGTTGTTGTTTCTTCGGTAATACCGTGAATACGTTCTAAAAGAGCAGGGTATTTGTCGTGAACAAGAGCAGTTAAGTCACCGCCATCGTCCAAGATCATGTTGGCATCCCAAGGTTGACCATTTACATTGATTTGTTGCTCTAGGCACCATACATATTCTTCTTCAGTTTCACCTTTCCAAGCAAAAACTGGAATACCGCGAGCAGCAATTGCAGCAGCAGCGTGGTCTTGAGTTGAGAAAATGTTACATGATGTCCAGCGAACTTCAGCACCTAATTCAACAAGCGTTTCAATTAGAACCGCTGTTTGAATGGTCATGTGAATACAACCAAGAATTTTTGCGCCAGCAAGTGGTTTAGATGCTGCATAGCGTTTACGTAAGCCAATCAAAGCTGGCATTTCTGCTTCAGCAAGTTTGATTTCTTTACGACCGTAGTCAGCAAGTGAAATGTCAGCAACTTTGTAATCTGTAAATGAAGCATTAACCGCGTTCATCAGGATCTCCTAGGAAAAAAATAGTATTGATCATTCTGTTCGCGGATGCCGTTGTTGGTTAAAACGAGTGTTTAACCGATCGTCGAGCCTGGCAAAATGATCTTTAGTGCCGATCATTTGTCGCAGCATCCCTCGACTAGCGAAACATTGTACTTGGAAAAGCTTTTAGTGCCAATCCAGTTTTGTTTATTATCTGCTTAATTACGACTTTAGATTTAAATTATGGCCTTAAACATTCCCGAATCTTTGGCAAACCTCGAGGCAAACAGTGGTGTTTTTGCAGTTTGGATGGTGCTAAAGCATTATGGGGTTCAGGTTGATGTTGCTGAATTGATTAAAGTTTGCCGATATGAGCAAGATGGTACCTATACCATTGCTTTAGCTGTTGCTTTAAAAAAGTTTGGTTTTGATGTTTCATTTCACTCAGATAAAGACCCTAACATTAGCCCTAGTGAACGCATGAGTTATAAAGAAGCAAAGGTATTAAAAATACCAACGGGACCAGCACTGAGCTATCAAGATATTCAAGTCGCAATTCAAAATGGGCAAATGGTAATCGTGTACTATGACACTTTGGATGGGGTCGGTAATCAGTCTCTTGTTTATTCTATAGATCCAAAAGAAATTTGCTTTTTTGATAGTTTCGAACCAATGTCAGCTGCAGTTTTTGAGAACCAGCGTAAAGCAGAAGGAATTTGTCGTCAGGCTATTGTAATTGGTGATCGTAATTTAAATATTTATTCGACTACATTAAATTAGGTCAAAGTGAGCCAGTAGAGTGCTGGCTCAGATTGAAGTTATTGTTGTTGATATTCTTGAATGACTTCTAAAGCAGCACGAAAAGCTTCTTGAGTAGCAGGCGCGCCGCAATATGGCAGACTATGCAATAAAGTTTCTTGAATCTCTTCAACTGTACAACCATTGTTGAGTGCGCCACGAACATGGCCCTTGAGTTCTGTTGGTGATTTGAGTGCTGTGAGCATTGCTAAAGTAATTAATGAGCGATATTTACGTGGAAGCACACCTTCACGTTGCCAAGTTGATCCCCATGCATGTTCATTAATCCAGTCTTGTAAAGGTTGGGTAAAGGGTACGGTATTTTCTTGGGCACGTTTTACAAAAGTTTCTCCCATCACTTCTGTGCGTACTTTTAATCCATTTTCGTAATCTTGCTTAGACATTAATTTCTCCTAAAAATAAAAGCGTCGAGTGACGCTTTTATGGCTATTTATTAATTAATGCGAATCAAAAATGATTGCAATAGTGAATTGGTGGAGGCATCAGTCACACTATTTGATGAGGGTTTGACAAAGGTAGATCCTTATCGAGTTTTTCATCAAAAACATCGGTAAGCATGCTGTCAAATCGAATTGCATTGTATTGCAATAGTTGTTGAGCTTCGTTTTCAGAAATAAAGCCTTCTTTTATCGCTTGTGCAATATTCTCTTCAAAAGTAAGACCAGTAAACTTGCCTTTGGATTCAGCTTTCTTAAACTTATCCCAAAGCGGTTCAAGGGTTCTTAAAATCTGGAACGTGTGCTCTAGACGGCCAGTAACATCGTTAGGTTCAGTTGAATAGTACACATGGCGTTTGAGTTGCTCTCTAAACGGATGTTCTTCCATCATGAGTTCCGCAACTTGCTGTTTTAATTCATCATCTGGTTTTGAAATCACACGACCTAGCGGGAAACATACCCATTTTACAAATGCTGCTGGAAGCTTGGCTGGGAAGTTGTCAAATAGCCCCCAAAATGCTTCCTGAATATTTAAGAACGCTTTTTGTAGTGCTAGTTTTGCGTGCAATTGTTCAGCTTCAGTTTTTTGCCCAGCCTCATAAAATTTTAAAATCGCAGTAGAAATAAATAAGTTTGCATGTATATCAGCTAAACGTCCCGATAGCATTTCTTTGCGTTTTAAATCTCCTGCAAGTAAGCCAAGCGACATATCAGAAACAAGGGCGAAGTTGGCACTGAAACGGTTAATGGTTTTATAGTAACTTGAAGTGAACTGATCTGATGATTGCGGTGCATCACTTGAACCACCAGTCCAACCATAAGCAAATGATTTTGCACCGCGATTAAAGGTATACGCTAAGTGTTTAAATAACAGGTCATCGAATTTTTGAACTGCATTGGCTTTGTCTTCAGACTGAAGTAATTGCAGCTCTTCAAAAAGATAAGGGTGACAGCGCATTGAACCCTGACCAAAAATCATGAGTGAACGGGTTAAAATGTTTGCACCTTCGACAGTAATTGCAATCGGGATGGCTTGATAGGTAAGGGCAAGGAAGTTACGAGGCCCAAGCTGAATACCACGTCCACCAGCAATATCCATGCCGTGATTAATGACTTTACGCATGGTTTCTGTTGCATAGTATTTTGCCATGGCAGTCATCACGGCAGGAGTTCCGCCTTGATTTAAACCACATGTGACTAAATAACGAAATGCTTCAAGCATATAGGCATCACTGGCAATTTCACTGCTTGCTTCTTGCACACCTTCAAATTTACCAACAGAAATATTGAACTGTTGACGAATTCTCGCAAAAGCACCCACAGTGAGATAACTCATTTCACCTGCGGCTGTAGCTAACGCTGGAAGTGAAATACCACGCCCAACACCTAAGCATTCCATCAGCATGCGCCAGCCTTTACCCGCATTTTCTTGTCCACCAATAATCCAGTCGATAGGAATGAAAACATCTTCACCCTCAACTGTTCCATTCATAAATGGAGAGCCGGGATAATGGCGCGCTCCTATTTTTACACCAGCATGGCTTGCAGGAATAAGTGCACAGGTAATACCGTATTCGGTTTTATTTTTATCGCCGAGTAGACCTTCAGGATCATAAAGCTTAAATGCTAAGCCAACTACTGTGGCAATTGGAGCAAGCGTAATCCAGCGTTTAGAGAAATTCATGCGCAGGCCAAGGACTTGAGCGCCTTCATATTCGCCGTAGCAAACAACGCCTGAATCTGGGATAGCGCCGGCATCTGAACCAGCTTCAGGACTGGTTAAACCAAAGCATGGAATCTCTTCGCCTTTAGCAAGGCCAGGTAAATATTGCTGCTTTTGCGCATCGGTACCGTAGTGCATAAGTAATTCACCAGGTCCTAAAGAGTTCGGAACCATACAACTTACTGCTGCAGTTAATGAGCGTGACGCAATTTTGCTCATAATACGGCTTTGAGCAAATGAGCTAAATTCTTTACCACCAAAGGACTTGGGAATAATCAGGCCTAAGAAACCTTTATCTTTAATGAACTGCCAAACTTCAGGAGGAAGGTCTTTTAATTGATGGTGAATTTCCCATTCATTAAGCATGCTGCATAGCACTTCAACTTCATTATCAATAAAACTTTGTTCTTCTGATGAAAGTGTAGGGTAAGGATACTTCTCAAATTGCGACCAATCTGGAGCACCCATAAATAATTCTTTTTCCCACCAACTTGTTCCTGCTTCTAAAGCCTCTTGTTCAGTGGTACTGATGCTCGGCATTGAGTTTGCCAGAGTTTTATATGCAGGTTTTGTAATTAAGCTAAACCGTAAAGGCTTAAACAAAATAATAATGCTAAGAGCAATAAGAGGAATCCCTAAAAGCAGTGACCATGGCGTTAAAATGAGTGCAGTAAGGACGGCTACAGCAATCGTAATAACACTACCAACGACTCTGTTTAGGTTAAAAAAGAAAATTGCCCATATTGCAATAAGCTGAATGACAATACTTAAAACAAAGAGTAGGAAAATCATACTTGCTCCTTGCTAGATAAGCCCTCAAGTTAGACGTTACAAAAGGCGAGGAGAGATTTAAGGCTTAACTAGCTTATTTTTAATGCTGTTTAAATTTGATTTTTTATGTCGCAATTGATCTATATGCTAGAGCAGGGATATATCGTACTTTTAGGTATAAAATATTTTTGAGTGAAAGTGTAATAGCTTGTTTTATCTATTTGTCAAGAAATGTTATTGATTTTCTTATACAAATAAAAAGCCCTCTGTATTAGAGGGCTTTTTATAGAAATTTAATTTTTAAGCTTCGACGACTTGAACAGCGATTTTTTTAGCTGGATCTACTTTACGACGAACTTCTGGTACTGGCTCACCGTGATATTGACGGTCAGCAAAGTAACTCGAACGAACCATTGGCGCAGACCAGATATTTCTAAAACCAAGTTTACGGCCATGCTCTGCATAACGCTCAAACTCTTCTGGTGTTACAAAGCGGTCAATTGGTGCGTGTTGTTTTGAAGGTTGTAAGTATTGACCAATAGTCACATAGTCGACATCGTGAGCACGTAAGTCATCAAGTAATGCAATGACTTCTTCTTCAGTTTCACCAATACCTACCATCAAACCACATTTGGTTGGGATGTCAGGGCAGTATTCTTTAAACATTTTCAATAAGTTTAAAGAATGTTGGTAATCTGAACCTGGACGCATCGCTTTATAGAGACGAGGTACAGTCTCAATATTATGGTTGAAAACATCTGGCGGACATTCAGTCATAATGCGTAAAGCAATATCCATACGTCCACGGAAGTCTGGAACTAAAATTTCAAGTAATGTGCTTGGACTAAGCGCACGAGCTTCCTTAATACAGTCCACAAAATGTTGTGCACCGCCGTCAAGTAAGTCATCACGGTCAACCGAAGTAATTACTGCATATTTGAGTTTAAGATTGGCAATAGTCTCTGCCATGTGACGAGGTTCATCAGGGTCTAGTGCATTTGGTCGACCATGTGCGACATCACAGAACGGGCAACGACGTGTACAAATATCACCCATAATCATGAATGTTGCTGTACCACCACCAAAACATTCTGGTAGGTTAGGACAAGCTGCTTCTTCACAAACGGTATGGAGTTTTTGAGCACGTAAAGTGGTTTTAATACGCTGAACTTCTTCTGGTGCCGTCATCTTGACACGAATCCAGTCAGGTTTACGCGGCACTTCAACCGTAGGTACAACTTTTACAGGAATTCTTGCGACTTTTTCTGCGCCACGAAGTTTTACACCCTGTTCAGGTTTACGGTGTTCTGACATATTTAACTTTTCCACTCGTTTATAGAGACATTGACATTGTATTATAGCCGAGTTCTTTGGTTAATAGCGGAAAATAACTATTCATATAATAAATGTGGTTATTCAGAAATATAGGGTTGAGAAATACATAAATTCACCGCATATTAGTCATAATCTATTATAAAATATGGTCATTCAAGAGAGGAAGGAGCTTTCAATGCCACGTAAAAAAGAGGTCGTTAGTGGGAATTTCGTTAAGTACGATGCGGTAGTTCTCGGTTCTGGACCTGCAGGTGAAGGCGCGGCAATGAAGCTTGCAAAAGCGGGTAAGCGTGTTGCAATAGTAGATGTGCGTGATCAACTGGGTGGTAACTGTGCTCACGTAGGGACTATTCCAAGTAAAGCATTACGTCAAACAGTTTCTAGTATTATTCGCTATCAACGTGACCCGATGTTTCAAAAAGTAGGTGAATGGAAACAGTTCACCATGAAACAGGTGTTGCGTAATGCTCACAAAGTGATTCAACAACAGGTTGATACACATACACGTTTTTATGACCGCAACAAAATCGGCGTATTTCATGGCCGTGCATATATTCAAGATAAAAATACAGTTTTAGTTTTTAGCCATGAAGGCATTAAAGAAACAATCATCTGTAAGCAAATCGTGATTGCGACAGGTAGTCGTCCTTATCATCCACAAGGTCTCGACTTTGACCATCCTCGTGTATTTGATTCAGATAAAATTCTTGATCTTGATTACTCAATTCAAAAAATCATTATTTACGGTGCAGGCGTTATTGGCTGTGAATATGCTTCGATCTTTATTGGTTTAGATCATAAAGTTGACTTGATTAATACTCAGCAAAAACTCTTAAGCTATTTAGATGATGAAATTGCTGATGCTTTGTCTTATCACTTACGTGAACAAGGTGTGTTAATTCGTCACAACGAACAAATGGATCATCTTGAAACATTTGATGACCACGTTGTATTACACTTACAAAGTGGTAAAAAAATCAAAGCCGATGCGATCCTTTGGTGTAATGGCCGTTCAGGTAATACAGAAGGCTTAGGTCTTGAGAATGTTGGGTTAGTGCCAAACAACCGTGGTCAGCTTTCTGTAAATGATCAATACCAAACTGAAGTTGAAAATATCTATGCTGCTGGTGACGTAATCGGTTGGCCATCACTTGCTTCTGCTGCTTATGACCAAGGGCGCTGTGCTGGCGCAAACATGAGTGGTGAAGATGCGAAGCCAGTACGTGATATCCCAACAGGTATTTACACCATTCCGGAAATTTCATCTATTGGTAAAAATGAACAGGAATTAACGGAAGAGAAAATTCCGTATGAAGTAGGTCAAGCTTCTTTCCGTCATTTGGCTCGTGCACAAATTACGGGTGATACAGTGGGTGAATTGAAGATTCTTTTCCATCGTGACACTTTAGAAATTTTAGGTATTCACTGTTTTGGTAATAACGCTGCCGAAATTATCCACATTGGGCAAGCAGTTATGCACAGCCCAAACAATACCTTGAAATATTTTGTCGAAACAACGTTTAACTATCCAACCATGGCTGAAGCTTACCGTGTAGCTGCACTTAATGGTATGAATCGCTTGTTTTGATTTTAAATAATTTTTCAATAAAAAAGCCCGAAAACTTGCGGGCTTTTTTATTTTCATTAGACCATACGATTTTTATATTTTTATGACAATGTACAGAGTGATTTCAGCGCTTCATCTTTCTAGTGTGCACAAAATGCTTGATTAAAATATTCAAATAAATCAGGCGTCTGTTTCCATAAAATGATGGAAAGAACCAGAAAAGCTACAATGAAGAAACTCATAATTGTTTTCAAAAGTAAGGCATTATGCGTCATGAATAACAGCCTCCTCATTTACAAAGAAATGTACAATTACCCCTAATATACTCAAAGCTATTGAACATAGCCAAATCGCATTGTAATTACCTGTTAAGTCATGGTTAACACCGCCAAGCCAACCGCCAAAGAAAGAACCAACTTGATGGGTGAAAAACACAATACCGCTCAGCATTGAAAGGTATTTAACGCCAAACATATTTGCGACAATGCCATTGGTGAGTGGAACAGTAGAGAGCCATAGAAGACCCATAACGACGCCAAAAGCATATACTGTATAAGTGCTTAAAGGTAATACTAGAAAGGCAATGATTGCGATGCCACGGCTACCATAAAGCGCCATTAATAATTTAGGTTTTGAGAAACGATCTCCCAGCCAACCCGCCCCATAAGTTCCCACAATATTAAATAAGCCGATTAAAGCTAGAAACACTGTACCTGTCGCCGCATCAAAGCCGTGGTCGATTAAATAGCCTGGCAAATGTACCCCTAAAAATACAACTTGGAACCCGCATACTAAAAAACCTAAAGCTAACCACCAAAAAGGTTTGTGTTTTCTGGCAATGTTAAGTACTTGTTTAAATGTGAGTTGAGGTTGAGCGATTGCTTTTGGGGCTTGGTTGCTTGGCCCTTTTAACATCCATGCTAGAGGAATGATAAGAGCGATTAACAGCGCACTCACCATTAAAGCTGCGGACCATCCTACTGTTTTAAGCAAGAGGAGTGTAGATGGCAGCATAATAAACTGACCGAAAGAGCCTGCCGCACTGGCAATACCCATTGCCATACTTCTTTTTTCTGGAGGAGCGGCTCGCCCTACGGCACTGAGTAAAACCGTAAAAGAGGTTGCAGATAAAGCTAAACCAATAATAAGACCTAAGCTTAAATTTAAAATGAGTACACTTGAACTAAAAGCCATTAAGAGTAAGCCAAGGGCATAAAGTAATCCGCCAACAGCAACCACAATTTTACTGCCATATTTATCTGCGATCGCACCGGTAAAAGGCTGCACAGCTCCCCATATTAAATTTTGCATCGCGATTGCAAGACTAAAAACATGTTGCCCCCAACCAAAATCATGACTCATTGGAACTAAATAAAGTCCAAAACCATGACGAACACCTAATGAAAGAGCCAAGATAAGAGCGCTACCAATTAACATGTATATAAGTGGCTGTGAGAACTGATTGCCTGTTTTAGTCATTGTGATTGGAAAATTATAGGAAAGTGATGAGTTATTGTAGAAGATGTATCGAAAGATATCGATATAGATGGTGGGAATATTTAAGAAAAATTAAAAGGTAACAACGCTAGTCTCTTTATAACAAAAGCAAACCAGCAGAAATCATTTTGATTTCTGCTGGTTATGAAAAAATTAAGTTGCAGAATTACGCTCAAGTAGCGCTTGTTCAAAAAGAACTTGTTCTTTTTCTTTGTGTTCGGTTGTGAAGCGAATCAAAATCACGCTACAACCCGCAACCATAACCAGTCCACCTAAAATAAATAAGCACGTTTGAATATCAAGTACACCTTTTAATAAAAAGCCAGCTGCAACTGCACCTGCATTACCACCCGCACCAATAATTCCTGCTACACCGCCTAATGCATTACGGTCAATAAATGGTACAAGAGCATATGTTGCGCCGCAGGCCATGTGTGTAAATAGTGCAAAAATAGTCATTGAAAGAATAGCGAGAGCGACACCATTCATTTGAGAGAAAAGGACTAAGAATAAACCTTCGCCTAAAATCATGAGTACAAGTACTTTCGTGCGTCCATCTAGTCCTTTAGTAAGTGCGACTTTATCGGAAATAATGCCCCCTAGTGCACGCGCAAATAATGCAAGAAGACCAAATATTCCTGCCGTTAAACCCGCAGTTTTTAAATCCATTTTGAATTGATCAACATAGTACATGGCTGCTACGTTATGAATAAAAATTTCGATACCAAAGCATGCACCATAAGCCAGAAATAAAATCCAGACGCGGTAGTTACGCGCAGCCTGCATTAAAATTGCCATACCGCCTTTTTTGCCGCTGCCAACATCAATGCCTTGTGCACGAACTTCTTTAAAATCACCTTGAGGACAATCTTGAGTTAACTTCCAGTAAAGGACTCCCACAATCACCATCATCACACCCGGTACGATAAGAGCAATACGCCAGCCCATAGTTTGCTCAACACCGAACATGACAATTGCACCAAGTAATAAAGGCATTAAGGCTTGAGTTGCACCGCCGCCAGCATTACCCCAACCAGCCGCCGCTGCGTTTGCTGTACCTACAACATTAGGTGCAAACATAATACTTGTATGATATTGCGTAATAACGAAGCTTGCGCCAATTGCACCAATGAGTAAGCGGAAGAATAGAAATGATTCATAACTGTTGGCAGCAGCAACACCAAATACCGGAATACTGCCAAGTAAGAGTAGGGCTGTATAGGTAATTCGTGGACCATATTTATCGCAAAGGGGACCGACAGCGAGTCGCACTAAAATCGTAATTGCAACGGCGGCAATATTAATATTGGCAATCTGGTCTTTAGTTAAACCGAACTCACCTTTAATAACAGGCATTAAAGGAGCACAGGCAAACCATGCGAAGAAGCAGACAAAAAAAGCGAGCCAAGACATGTGAAAGGCACGCATTGCTGGAGTTGAGAAGCTGAATAATTTAATCTCAGTTGCTTTTTTTGCATCTAGATTGATCTTTGAAGACATACGCCGTCCCTCTGAACTGAACGAATTTTTAATTTGCGCGACAAAATAAATTGTCTATTTGCATACCGATCAGAGCGGACGTCTTTGGCCGTCTTGGTTTATCCATTGAATCGCCATTGATTCATCATGTTGTAGATAAAGCAAAGGCTGTGCCAAAAAATAATTTTTACTAAAAGGAAAATGTTAGTTTTTAATTTTATTCAGTTAGTTGGAATTTAATAAAATTAATTAACAAAATAAGATTAAGAAAAAAGCAAACCACAGAGATGGACATGAGGTTCTCCTAATAATTTAATAAGAAATGCTCATTTTTTTAGCATATTGGTTTAAAAAGAAGCAGGATTGAACTTACCAATAAAAAAGCTATAAAAGCTTCAGCAAGGCTTTTATAGCTTGAGTATTTTAAAAAATTAGAAACGGTAGCCTACACCTACATAGGTAATAAGTGGGTCGATATCAATTTTGGTATTCGCTTTAATAAGCTCTTTACCTGTATTTTGATCTGTGACATAAATTTTTGCTTCATTATTCATTTTTGAATAAGAAACTGAGCCGACGGCGAACCAGTTCGGATTGAAGTCATAGGTCGCTCCAACCGTAACAATCGGTGCGAAAGTATCGGTCGCTTCAAGTTTAACAATAGGGTTAGCTGAAGACGTTTTACCGTCTAATGCTGCACCCGCTTGACCATCATGAATATTTTGAATCATATGGCCTGCTTTGATTAAATCTGATTCAATCCCTGAATTCATTTTTAAATCATTGAAATAGGCATACATCACACCTGCACCAATGTATGGACGAAATTTATTTACACCCGATTTACCAAATTGGTAATGCAGTTCAACTGCTGGTAACCAAGCTCGTGCTGTGGCAGCTTTACCGCCTTGAGTAAGATCAGTGATATGAATATCTTGTTTTAAAGGTATATCACCAAGAATAGTACCAATACCACTCGGTTTATCTACGCCAGATAAGGGAGCATAAATATTACCTTTCCCTTTAATATCAACTTTAGGTGGAACACCAGCTTTAATTTCCAGAGATAAATTATCTGTAAAATTATAATTTGCCATGATACCCAGAGTATCAACACTTTGAGCTTCTAAGCCCGTACCTTGAGCTTGCCAGTTAGATAGTCCATTAATTGTGGCATTACCTGCAATATTGGAATTTAAGTACGTTTTTCCATCATCACCTTTATGGGTAATAAACGGACTTATCAGGGAACTACTTGTAAACCCTTTTAAAGTATCATATTTATTTTTACCATTAGCGGTTGATTGATCTATTGCATTAAGAACAGAATCTACAGTTACATCGCCTACTTTAGAGCTGGTTCCTTCAGCGACACTGGTATTAATGTTGACTGGATTTGCGCTTCCTTGTGGCATTGCATGTAACCAGCCGGCAGAGACTGAAAAGCGTTTAAAACCATCACCATCTTTTAAGCTAAAATATGGAGAAGCGGCGAAAGTGACTGTTGGCAGAGCAAAAAAGGCAGCTGTCATACAAAATAATGACTTTTTCATCATAAAGGACTCCATGTCCGACATTTGTTTACTGATTTTTATTGAGCCCACCTTAGCGCGTTTTATTAAATTGATTGTTTAATAAAAATTAATAATTGTAATTGTTTTGAAATATTTGTTTATATTTGGAAAGAATTATTAATAAAAAATACAAAATAAAAAACAAAAGGCTACTCAAAGTAGCCTTTTGTTAATGTTTATTAAATTATTAGTTGAAGCGAGAAAGGTCTTCTTCAGGACGAGCTGTCAATACTTCGATACCTGTTTGAGTCACTAAAATAGTGTGTTCATATTGAGCAGAAAGTTTATGGTCTTTCGTTACAACAGTCCATTTGTCACCAAGTAATTTGGTTTGCCAAACACCAGCATTGACCATTGGTTCAATCGTAAAGGTCATACCTGCTTCTAAGCGCATACCAGTGCCAGCTTGGCCATAATGCAACACTTGAGGTTCGTCATGGAAAACGGTACCAATCCCATGACCACAATATTCACGTACTACGCTAAAACGTTCTGACTCAACATATTTCTGGATAGCATGGCCAATGTCACCTAGGTATGAACCGTCTTTAACTGTTGCCATTCCACGGTACATTGCTTCTTGAGCAACTTTACATAAACGGTTTGCCAAAATAGAAGTTTCACCTCCTACGACATACATCATGTTGGTGTCGCCGTGATAACCATCTTTAATTACGGTCACATCAATGTTAAGGATATCGCCGTTTTTTAAGATTTTATTTTCAGAAGGAATACCATGACACACGACATGGTTAACCGAAGTACAAATAGAATGTTGAAAAGCAGGGCGTCCTGGAGCACCACCATAACCCACACAAGCTGGAATGGCATGTTGTACATTTTCAATATGATTACGGCAAATGGTATCAAGTTCGAGGGTGCTTACACCGGCCTTAATATACGGCTTGATCATCTCTAGAACTTCAGCCGCCAGTCGTCCTGCAATGCGCATTTTTTCAATTTCATCTGGAGTTTTGATTAATCGACGTGGAGCTGTATAAGTACTGTTCATGATCTCTAAAAACTTTTGGTAATTTACAAGCGTCTATGGTATAAATAGCCGCCCATTTTATCAAATGCTTTTCGTGAATATCTTTTACGAAGATTTTTGATAGGTGGAGTAAAAAATCCGCACATATATCGTCACATTACTCTGGGTGCCCGTAAAAAGGTGGAGAATGCGGATATATGGAGGCCTAACCCAACTTTTAAGGTAAAGAAAATGGCAGATTACAACGTAAGCATGCGCGACCTTCTTCAAGCAGGTGCGCACTTTGGTCACCAAACTCGTTTCTGGAACCCAAAAATGCGTCAATACATTTTTGGCGCGCGCAACAAAATTCACATCATCAACCTTGAGCACACTGTTCCTGCGTTAAATGATGCTTTGAACTTCGCTAACCAATTAGCAAGCAAAAAGAATAAAGTTTTGTTCGTTGGTACAAAACGTGCTGCTTCTAACATCATCCGTGAACAAGCTCAACGTGCTGGTCAACCATATGTAGACCACCGTTGGTTAGGTGGTATGTTGACGAACTGGAAAACACTTCGCCAATCTATCAACCGTTTAAAAGATCTTCAAACTCAATCTCAAGACGGTACTTTTGCTAAGCTTACTAAACGTGAAGCTTTAGAACGTACTCGTGAGATGGAAAAACTTGAGCGTTCTTTAGGCGGCGTTAAAAACATGGGTGGTTTACCTGACGCATTATTTGTAATCGACGTTGATCACGAAGCGATTGCAATTAAAGAAGCTAAGAACTTAGGTATTCCTGTTATCGGTATCGTTGATACAAACTCTAACCCAGACAACGTTGATTACGTTATTCCTGGTAATGACGATGCGATCCGTGCAGTAACTTTATATGCTTCAGCTATGGCTGACGCAATTCTTGCTGGTAAAGAATACGCTCAATCTCAAGCGAACGCTCAAGCAAAAGGCGATGACGCTGCGAAAGACGCTTCTGAGGCTTAATGCGTTTTGACGCAGGCTTGTCATTTTTGCGACATGTAATGGTGGCAAATTAAGCGTCGAGAGTGCAAACGGCCCAGAGTTTCTTTGGGCCGTTTTTGTTGAAAAGATTTATTTTCTACCGATTTTAGGAGATCAACATGACTGCAATTACTGCAAGCATGGTAAAAGAATTACGTGACCGTACTGGTCTTGCAATGATGGAATGCAAAAAAGCATTAACAGAAGCGAACGGTGACATCGAACTTGCTATTGATAACCTTCGTAAATCTGGTCAAGCTAAAGCTGCTAAAAAAGCTGGCAACATTGCTGCTGACGGTGCAATCACTATCGTTCAAGACGGTAAGAAAGCGATCTTAGTTGAAGTAAACTGTCAAACTGACTTCGTTGCTAAAGACGAAAACTTCTCTAACTTTGCACACGCAGTTGCTGCTGCTGCTTTAGCTGCTGGCGAAACTGATGCTGCTAAAATCGCTGAATTAAAATTGGCTGATGGCCAATCAGTTGAAGAAGCTCGTATTGCGCTTGTTCAAAAAATCGGTGAAAACATCCAAGTTCGTCGCGCGAAAATCGTTGAAGGCGAAAACTTGGCTATCTACAAACACGGTTTAAAAATCGGTGTTGTAGTTTCTTACACAGGTGATGCTGACACTGGTAAAGGTATTGCAATGCACGTTGCTGCATTCAACCCAGTAGCAGTAAGCGCTGAAGCTGTTCCAGCTGACCTTATCGCTAAAGAGAAAGAAATTGCTGAAGCGAAAGCGTTAGAATCTGGTAAGCCAGCAAACATCGTTGAGAAAATGGTAACTGGTTCTGTTGAGAAATACTTAAACGAAGTTGCTCTTGACCGTCAAATGTACGTTATCGACAACGACAAAAAAGTTGCTGACGTATTAAAAGCGACTGGTACAACTGTTGCTAACTTCGTACGTTTCGAAGTTGGTGAAGGTATCGAGAAAAAAGCAGAAATGAGCTTCGCTGAAGAAGTTGCTGCTGCTCAAGCTGCTGCGAAGTAATTCGTATCACAATAAAAA
This sequence comes from Acinetobacter sp. H1(2024), assembly GCF_046557555.1. Classification (NCBI taxonomy): domain Bacteria; kingdom Pseudomonadati; phylum Pseudomonadota; class Gammaproteobacteria; order Moraxellales; family Moraxellaceae; genus Acinetobacter; species Acinetobacter sp. H1(2024). The sequence continues at coordinate 360,340 of NZ_JBKGFO010000002.1, read as the reverse complement.
AAGCCCCTATGGGGCTTTTTTTATCCCTATTGAAATCGGAATATAAAGATGACAAATAAAAAAAATCTAAGTATTGGCGGCATTATTGTCTTATTGATTGCTGCATATTTCGGTCTAGATTCATCTGGGCATAAGAAGAATCAAACATCATCACCCACTCCTATCACTCAGCATACTGAAACGGCGCTTTCAAATGATGGCGCGGATACCATAAAAACTGCTTATGATCGTAAACAAAGTAATGTTCAAGTGCAGGGAAGTGGTCGAGTAAAAGCAATTTTAAGAGAAGATAATAATGGGACAAGACATCAGAAATTTATTCTTGTATTAAAAAATGGTCTTTCAATTTTGGTCGCACATAATATTGATTTAGCACCAAAAATTGAAGATTTACACAAAGGAGATATTGTCGAATTTAATGGTGAATATGAATATAACGAAAAAGGTGGTGTATTGCATTGGACGCATCATGATCCACAAAATCGACATGAAAATGGTTGGCTAAAACATAATGGGCGTATTTACCAATAGAAAACGGATATACATTTCTATCTAACAGCAATTTTGTTCTATGCATCTTTTTAAAACATGCTATGTTTTTTCTAGATAAGTAGATGAGATGTATATATGTACCGCGAACAGGCTGACTACTTGCATTTGCGAGAGTTGGGCGGTTTAGAACTATTAAAAGCACATTACCACCAAACGCAATTTTCAAAGCATACCCACGAAGGGTATTGTATTGGTGTGATTGAAGAGGGTGCACAGTCTTTTTTTAGGACGGGACAGCTACATGTAGCCCCTAAAGGCGACATTATTTTGGTGAATGCAGATGAAATTCACACAGGTTCATCTGCTGTCGAATCGGGTTGGCGTTATCGAGCAATTTATCCTACACCAGAAATGCTTGCTGAAGTGAGCCAGGATTTTTTTGAGAATGGTCATGGCGCACCTTGGTTTCCTCAAGCAGTTATTCAGGACTTAGGTTTGTCTCAACAACTTTGCTTGTTATTTGATTTATTAGAACAAAAAGATAATTTTTTGCTGAAAGAAACCATGTATCTGTCGACATTGGCTTGTTTAATGATGCGTCATGGTAAATCACGGCATACCTTTTGTGAGCTACCAGAAGCTTATTCGAAAATCTTAAAAGTTAAAGATTTGTTGGCAGATATGCCTGAAAAGAATTTTTCTTTGCAGGAATTGGCTGATATGGTTGGATTAAGCGCTTGGCATTTTTTAAGACAATTTAAAAAATATGTGGGTTTACCACCTCATGCGTGGTTGGTACAGGCACGTTTGCAAAAAGCGAGACAGTTATTAAAGCAAGGTGATCAAATTGTGATGGTTGCACAGCAATGTGGATTTTCTGATCAAAGTCATTTTAACCGTCACTTTAAAAAGGCGATGGGTGTGACACCTACCCAGTATGTAGCAAGCCTTAATCTCTAAAATTTATTTTCATTTCTAAACGCAATTTTGTTCAAGAGAAGCTAACCTGCATAGAAGAAAATCTATAAATATTTAATGTTATAGATGTCTAGAGATGAATACTCACTTAAATCAATCTGTAAGATTTTCTAAAGGCCAACCTCCGTATCTTTTTTTACGAGGGGCGGTAGATATATTGCCATTGTCTATTTCGGTTATTCCGTGGGCTATTTTGGCTGGTTCAATGGCAATTCATGCAGGTTTATCATTTTATAAAGCATTAGCAATGTCAGGAATTGTGTTTGCTGGTGCTGCACAATTGGTCAGTTTGAGTATGGTGATGGAAGGTGCATCATTATTAACAATCTATATCACGATTTTCTTTCTTACTGCACAGCATTTTATTTATGCATTAACTTTAAGAAATAACATTTCTATTTTGTCTTTGCCAAAGCGATTAAGTTTAGGTTTTTTGCTAACAGATGAATTGTTTGCTTTAAGTGCTCCGAACGAAAAAAGGCATCCTCATTATTTGTTAGGGGCGGGTATATGTTTTTATTTATTCTGGGTGATTTTTAGTTTAGCTGGAATTTTATTGGCTACGACGATTCCAGATTTATTGTCCTACCATTTAGATTTTTCGATTATTGCTATTTTTGTGGCCATGATTATTCCTATGTGTAAGGAAAAGCCTGTCATAGCTGGAGTTTTAACAACTTGCATTACTGGCTCTTTTTTCAAATTTTTAAACTTGGAAGGAGGTATTCTAATTTCTGGCTTATTGGGAATGCTTATTGCGGTTTTTGCAGAAAATAGAACAGGAGAAAAATAATATGTCATGGCTTATGATTTTAGGATTGGCTACTATTGTGTTTTTTAATCGTTATTATTTTTTAGAACCGAATGTAAAAGTAAAATTACCCGTATTGATGAATAAAATGCTGAATTATTCAGCGCCTTGCTTATTAACTGCTATTTGTATACCAGTAATCTTTTTTGAGGGAAATGAACTAAGAGGTATTTTTGATAATCCTTACTTATACGCGACAATATTTTGTATTGTAATAGCTTTCTATTTAAAAAAAGTTTTGCCCAGTGTGCTACTCAGCTTAGCATTTTTCTATTTTATAAATTTTCTAATAAATCAGTAAATTTAAGCTGAATCTAAAAGATTCAGCTTTTTAATAAATTATTGAGTAATCAGTTTGTTCTGCCGACTTTTCCACTTAGGTAATATTTTTGCAAGATAGGCATCCATACACCAAACTGGACCAATCAATAGAAATTGTAAATCTTTAAAGAAAGAAGGTTTTTTACCTTCAACTTTATGTCCGTAAAATTGTCCAATCCAAGCAATGACAAAAAGAGCAATATAAAATCCTACCCCTACAGGTAAGACATAAATAAGCCAAGCCATCACAACGAGAAGTGCAGCCATTGCTACTGCAAGTACAAGATCGAGTCGAGCATAGAAAATTAGAGTCAGTACAATGAGTAAAGCAGTGAGTAAGACGCTAAAGTGGGCAATGATTCCGATAATAGAAAATAAAATAGCTGGGACGCATACCCAGTGGATTTTCTTGTTCGTTGGATTTTGATGGCTTTCACTGTATTCATCAAACCATTCACCAATAGATTTCATAGACCTTTTTCTCCATGTCTAATTTTGAATCATTCTTTTTATGCCTATATTTTAGCCTGTCGTTATGTGAGTAGACAAGAAAAGTTGCAAATCTTCCTTATCGTTCATTTATGTGATCTTAAAATTTAAGGATTCATCATCTGGAAAAAGCGGGTTGGAAAAGTTAAAAGCCGAACTTAAAAATAGCGAATTCTATTTTAGAAAAATCTGGCTATTTATTTTTGGATTTTGAAGTCAGGAAATGACCCAAAAAAGCACTTTTTTATGAAAAGCCGGAAAATAACAGAAAAATACTCAACTCAACTGCTCTTAAAACGCGATAAATAGCCCTTTTTAGACTAAAGTGGTACTAGGGTAGCGTAATTTTTTTTAAATGGCTCTAATCGAAAAATAGAAGAAAAAAATGAGAGGTATTAAAAAGATGTGTTTTTGGGTTAAAAATTAATCAATTTTGTAATTGTAAAATGAGTAGAAACATAAAATTTTTGAACATAATTTCTTATGATGAACTCCAAAAATTAAAAAGCCACAAATTAAATTGTGGCTTTTTTCATGAACTCTAGGAGTAATCGCTTATGAAGTAGGACCGTCTACACGTTCAATACTTACTTTAGCAGTGCCTGCATTGGTAATACCAAGGCGTTTTGCTGCACCGTATGATAAATCAAGTACACGATTTGCATGGAATGGACCACGGTCGTTTACTTTTACTACCACACTTTTGCCATTATCTTTGTTTGTCACACGGATATAACAGTTCAATGGCAGACTGCGATGAGCAGCAGTAAGTGCATTCATGTCGAATGTTTCACCACTTGCAGTTTTACGGCCATGAAATTGACGACCATACCAAGATGCCATACCAGTTTGGCTAAACTTACGAACAGTATTTGAAGCTACTGTGTTAAGTTTTTCAATCACTGAAGGCTCATCTTCAGGGATTTCAATTTTAGCTGCGATAGCTTGACGACGAATTTGATCGCCAGAACGTTCAGTGATTGAAAGACTGTTAATGTTGGAAAAACGAGAATTAAAGCTTTGAGTATCTTTACTCAATACACGTGCTGCTAAATTTGCATTTGGACCATCTACATCACTGTTTAATGATGATGACTGCATCATTTCAGCGTGCAGTGGGGCCATACTTAAACTAGCCGTCAGTGCAAGAATGTATTTCAGCGATAACTGCATTTATATAAACTCCTGAGAACATGCTCTTTTTCTTTTAGCAAAACGCTAAAAATTGAAGTGAACATGCCTAATTATTCACTTTTGCAATTGCTTGATTGGGGTGGATAATATTCATCGCTTACGGAGAGTGTCTAGTCTTTAACGAGAAATAGTTACAAAAAGGGCAAAAACTTACAGTTTTAGATTAAAAAATAACCAAATATGTAACAAGGTATTTAAAATGTGTGTATTGTGATCGATTTAACAAAAATATTTATTGACTTTTACATAAGCTCATCAAAAAGCTAGCCTATCGGCTAGCTACTTCTGTGCCTAACAACCATACAGCAGTCGCATACATTCGGCTTTTATTATAAGTAGTAATCACTTGAAAATTTGGATAAGTTAAATAGTAAATTGGACCGTTATAATCTTGTAATTGAATAACATTTACCATATCTAGATCATCAATTTTAACTAAAGGATTTAATGGTGAAATCCCTTGAGTTTTGAGTACGCCATATGGAGAAGGCTGAGTTAGGTCTTTGGCAATGATATTTTCTGGATTTGAGCCGACATAACGAGCCATGAAGCCAATCGGTTGATCGCGTTGCCATCCTTGTTTTGCTAAGTAGTTTGCGATTGACCCAATAGCATCTTCCGCAGAGTTACGAAGATCAATGTGCCCATTACCGTCAAAATCGACTCCATACTTACTGATATTGCTTGGCATAAACTGTGGGTAGCCAATTGCTCCAGCATAAGAGCCAACAATACTATTGGTTGGATAGCCTTCTTTATAGGTCCATGCAATCAGAGCAGCTAACTCATCACTGAAATAATCAGCACGGCGCGGGTAACCAAATGCTAATGTCGCAAGCGCGTCACGAGTGATGAAAGAACCTTTATTGGCTCCATATCCTGTTTCAACACCTAAAATACCTAAAATGACAGCTTGAGAGACACCAAATTGCTGTTCAGCTCGGTTAAGTGCATCTGCATATTGGTTTTTAAAGCGGACACCACGCTGAATAGTACCTTCAACCAAAAACATAGAGCGATAGTCGTACCAAGGCTTACTTTCACCTGGGCGAGTCATAATATTTATAATGTTTGGTAAATTTTTTGCACCGCTCATCGCGGCATCTACTTGTACACTGCTTAAACCATAAGTATTCATGGCTTTTTGTTTAAAATTTAAATAATTAGGATCATTTACAAAATCATTGGCCTGAGCAAAATGACTTGTGCTCACTAGGCCAGTACACAAGGCGAGTACTTTTAAAGTTTTATTAACAAATTGAGACAACATATCTTTTTAAAATTCCAAATTATCGATGTGTATGAATAGACATGACTAAACCAAAAGTGGCCATTAAAGTAATAATAGCGGTACCGCCATAACTCATAAAAGGCAAAGGAACACCCACTACAGGTAAAATACCACTGACCATTCCTGCGTTTACAAATACATAAACAAAAAAAGACAAACCAAAGGCGCCAGCAACCAAACGGCCATAATTATGAAAGCTTTGTAAACCAATTTGGAATGTTCTAAAAATAATAGCTGAATAAAGAATAACTAATATAAGTACGCCAATCAGACCAAATTCTTCGGAATAAGCTGCAATAATAAAGTCAGTATGACCTTCTGGTAAAAAGTGTAAATGTGACTGTGTCCCTTCAAGAAAACCTTTACCTGAGAAGCCGCCAGAACCAATAGCTGTTTTAGATTGAATAATGTTCCAGCCTGTTCCTAATGCATCTGCTTCTGGGTCAAGTAGCGTTAGAACACGTTGACGTTGATAGTCGTGTAAAAGGAATTCCCATGCAATTGGAATAACAATAGCGGCACAGGCTGCTGCTGCGCCGATCATACGCCAAGATAGACCACTTAAAAATAGTACGAAAATACCACTGGCTAATACGAGTAGAGATGTTCCTAAGTCAGGTTGTTCCGCAATGAGTAAAAAAGGAACACCAATTAACATTAATGATAAAACAACTTGGGAGAAGCTAGGGGGAAGTGGTTTGCGTGCTAAAAACCAAGAAATCATCATTGGCATGCCAATTTTCATGAACTCACTGGGTTGCACACTTCCAAAACCGGGAATATCAATCCAGCGTTTAGCTCCCATACGAACTTCACCAAAGACCATAACTCCAATTAAGGAAAATAGTGCAAATAAATAAAAGTAGGGTGAAAAAGCTTGATAAACCTTGGGAGGAATTTGAGCCAGACCAATCATGACTAAAAAGCCAATACCAAAGCTCATAGCCTGTTTACTGACTAAGCCGACATCTTGTGCAGATGCACTATATAGTACCGTTAAACCTAACAGAGCATTTAGGAATAAAAATAGGCATAACCAAGGGTCAATATGAAGTTGCTGCCAGCGTGATGGTTGCATGGCAGTACTAAGACCATCTCGAGGAGCTTGGCGTAAAAATTTATATTGTGGACTAGGAGACATGCGGCTTTAACTAGGTCAATCAGTGCTTGGCGCATGCTAACATAAACGTGATTTATGGCAATGTATATCAATATTTTGCAATAAAAAAACCTGGCGTTTGCCAGGTTTCCGATAGTCTACTTTTTATTAGTTAAAGAATAGACCATCATGATATTCAGCCATCGCTTTCAATTCAGTGCGATTTAAACTTGGAATGAGTTTATCGATCGCGATATGAACCGCTTTAGTCACAGCAGCAGCGCCAATATCGGCTGCTTTACGCTTAATCATGCCTAAATCTAATGTCTTGTTAAAATCAGACATAAAGTGTCTAACCATAGCATCGCCAAACTGTTTATAGAGTTCTGCTAATGCTGCTTTATTAATGTCATTACCTACTTGAAGCTCAGCAAAATTATGCTTCAAATTAGTCACTAAGCTAGCATCTAAAGCTACGCCAACTTTATATTGACCTTGTGGATCTTTAAATAAGCTTTTCTCTGAAAACTCAACTGACTGTTTAACAACATCATTTGGTGCTTTACTGAGTAATTGCTTTAAAAGTACGGCAACTGTAGATTTGACATAACCAGCAAGTTTTTCGGCAGTATCTCTTTTTTCACTCGCTGGGAAATGTTGTACCAACTGAATCAGTACATTATCAATAATTTCTTCATTGAGTTGTAAAGCAATTTTGTCTCGAAGTGGATATAGCGGTTCACTAGAATTTTTATTCGCAATTCCAGTCTGCATATCGTTCAATAAGCCTTCAGAAGGGGTAAAACCAAAAAACGGCATGGTGTATCCTCAAATTATTCGTTTTATTGTCGTGCCAATCGAATCGGTTTTGGCATCCATGATAGATCCGATACTCGGCAAGGATTGATATCAAGTCCACCGCGGCGAGTATAAGTTGCATAAACCATCAGCTTTTCAGGCTGCAAATTTTGCCAAACATCTGCAAAGATTTGCTCAACACACTGTTCGTGGAAACCGTTATGCTGACGGTACGAGATAATATAAGCTAAAACACTACGATAACAAGGTTTTTTGCCCTTAAAACGGATAAAAACTGTCCCCCAATCTGGTTGTCCCGTGACTGGGCAGTTACTTCTCAAAAGATGAGAATACACCTCAATTTCGACTTCTTCGTCAGACTCATCTAGTTTTAAAAGCGATGCATCGGGATGTTGTTCTAAACGTTCAGGTGTTAGATCATCAATACAAATGCCTTGTGGCTTGGAAATATCGAGATCATCTACTTGAAATAACGTTAGCTCAACTTTTGCACCTGCTGCAGCTGATAAATCTTTTTCAACTGTTTCAATGAATAACGCTTTAGAGTCAAACTGAGTAAAGTTAAGACTATTGAAATAAAGTTTTAATGACTTTGATTCAATCAAATTTGGTGAAGACGCTGGCAGGGTAATTCGGCCAATAGCAACCTGCGGAATACCGTGCGAGTTTAACCAAGATATTTCAAAAACATGCCACCAATCTTTACCTTGGGTAATACCTTCAATATGTGAATAATTTTCACGAGATTGAGCACGTGCGATTGGAAATAACACATCGGGTTGATAGCTAGTTGGATATTGGGTTTCTTTACCCAATAAAGACTGTTCGACACTCATTCACGCATTCCTGAACCACGAGCAAGTAAATAGTAAGCAACTCCGTAAAGTACAACACAACATAATGTCACAATGGTTAAAGAGAACGTAACGTTCACGTCACTGTGACCTAAAATGCCGAAACGGAAAGCATTAACCATATACACAATAGGATTAATTAAAGAAAGTTTTTGCCAAAAAGGACCAAGTGCACTAATGGCATAAAACACACCACCTAAGTAGGTGAGTGGAGTAAGTACAAATGTTGGAATAATAGAAATATCATCAAATGATTTCGCATAGACTGCATTAATGAAGCCGCCTAAGGAAAATAAAACAGATGTAATTAATACTGTATATATAGTTACGAACCAGTTATGTATAAAAAGGTCAGTAAAGAACATGCTCATTGCAGTAACAATGGCACCCACTAATACACCACGACAGATACCACCAATGACATAGCCCCATAAAATAATATGTAATGGCACAGGGCTCATAATGAGTTCTTCAATGCTTTTTTGGAATTTTACACTAAAGAAACTAGAAGAAACGTTCGCATAACTGTTGGTAATAACAGCCATCATGATCAGGCCGGGCACAATAAACTGCATGTAGCTTACGCCGCCCATTTGTCCAATACGTGACCCAACCAAATTACCAAAAATGACAAAATACAAGCTCATGGTAATCGCAGGTGGCAATAAGGTTTGGGGCCAAATGCGAAGAAATCGGCGTACTTCTTTACGAACTAAAGTCCAGAGGGCAATTTGCAGTTGGTTAAAGTTCATTTTGCCTCTCCTTCAAGATTTTTCTCAACCATTTTCACAAATAGCTCTTCGAGGCGATTTGATTTGTTTCGCATACTACGAACACGAATGCCTTGTGACTCTAAAAGTTGGAATAAGTCATTTAATGTATGAGCCTTATCCATGGTCACTTCTAAAGTGCTGCTATCAATTAAGTTGAACTTCACTCCAATAATATTTAACTGAAGTGGGGCAATCGGTTCTGCTAAATCGAAAATAAAAGATTCTTCACTCAACTGGTTTAAGAAACTTTTCATACTGGTGTCTTCTTTGATGACACCGCGGTCAATGATGGCAATTTGACGACAGAGCATTTCCGCTTCTTCTAAATAGTGTGTCGTTAAAATAATAGAAGTGCCACTTTCATTCATTTCTGTTAGAAAATCCCACATAGAACGACGTAACTCAATATCTACACCGGCAGTAGGTTCGTCTAAAATAAGAAGTTTAGGCTCATGCATCATGGCACGGGCAATCATTAGACGACGCTTCATACCACCAGACAGCATGCGTGCTTGTATATTACGCTTTTCCCAAAGGCCTAGTTTTTCTAAATAATGTTCTGCACGTTTTTCGGCAATCTTTTTGTGAATGCCGTAATAGCCAGCTTGAGTGACTAAAATATCGAATGCTTTTTCAAACTGCCCAAAGTTAAATTCTTGAGGGACAACGCCAAGCTGTTGTTTTGCCAAGGATGGGTGAGTGTCGAGATTGTGCCCAAAAATCTCAACTGTTCCTTCGGTTTTTTTTGTGAGAGAGCTGATAATACCAATGGTTGTTGATTTGCCGGCACCATTTGGGCCTAACAACGCATAAAATTCACCTTCAGGCACAGTGAGGTTAATACCTTTTAACGCCTGAAAACCATTACGATATGTTTTGGACAAATCTTTTAATACCAAAGCATCAGTCATGAAATTCTCACATTATGAAAGAGGGGTATATTTTGAGCGATAATGATTAATAAACCAAGTAAAATAGTCGGAATTTTCTGAAATTGAGATAAAATTATGAAGTTATTATATATAAATTGGTGCGCCCGGCGGGCACTTGATCAAAAATAACAACTTCTTAGGTTTTTTTATCTTTTCTTATTATTTCATACAAAACAATCAAATGCCAAATTGGCTAATGATGTGTACTTCTATTATTTCTTATTTTTTCCTATTATTTCGGTTATCACAATTACGCCAAGATTACGCCACAAAAATTATGGCTTCATTTAGACAACGCAACGACACATGGCGAGCCGAGATAAGTGTAAACGGAATTCGCGAAAGTGCAACCTTTGATACAAAAGCACAGGCTAGGGCTTGGGCCTCAAAACGTGAGACTCAATTACGCGAACAGTCACATGGAAAACTTCCGGACCATTCATTTTTAGAAGCAATTGAACGCTATCTTAATGAAGTAAGTATAAAGAAGAAAACTCATGAGAATGAAGTCAAGCGAATGGCTTTCTTTAAGCGTGAGTATAAAAAGCTATGTCAAAAACAGTTGTCAAAAGTTACCACTGACGATTTAGTCCAGTGGCGTGACTCCCGGTTAAAAGAGGTGCAGGGTGCTACTGTCAGACGTGAAGCAAATATTTTAGCTTCTTTATTTACTGTTGCCCGGAAAGAATGGAAGTGGATTAAAGAGTCTCCAATGGCCGACTTGACTTTACCCCCACCATCAAAGCACCGTGATAGACGAATTGCCCAAGATGAAATTGATAGATTATGTCTTGCAGCAAATTGGGATAACAATGTCCCGGTAAACTCTACGCAGCAAATTATTATTGCCTTTCTTTTTGCAATCGAAACTGCAATGCGTGCTGGTGAGATTGTTGGCTTGAGTTGGGATCGTATTTATTTAAAAGATAGATATTTAGTTTTAACTGAAACAAAGAATGGTACTAAACGAAATGTGCCACTATCTAAGCGTGCAGTTGAGTTGCTTACTTTATTAAAAGGTCTTGATAAAAAGCAGGTCTTTACTTGTAATTCCCAAAGCTTTGATACGCTTTGGCGTAAATTGAGAGATAGATGTCAAATCACTGACTTGCACTTTCATGACACACGCCATGAAGCTTGTACACGCCTTGCAAGGAAATTAGAAGTTTTAGACTTGGCCCGTATGATTGGGCATAAAGACTTAAGAAGCTTGATGGTCTATTACAATGCTACTGCAAGCGAAATTGCAACGAGGCTTGATTAGCCTCGTTTGCGTGGTCTTCCTTTCTTTGGCTCATCATCCGATTGTTCATTCAACCAGTTTGATAGCTCTGCCAAGTTCCAGCGTCTTCCTTGACCGCACTTAATAACATAGCGCGGTTTAGGGAAGGTTGGCAGGCAGCAAACTGCCGCCTTAAAATGTACATCTCGATATCCCAAGAACTCAGCAGCTTGGGAGTCATTAAGCCAGATGTCCGAAGGTGGTAACGCTACAACAAAGTTACTACCTATATTCGCAATTGCTGTCATTTCACCCCTCCTTACTTTCCGCTTTTCTAAAATCAGTGCCTTCTGGATCTATCCCAAAATATTCACAAATTTCTTTAGCTTTTGTCGCACCTGGCCCATGTCTGGATACATGAACCCAATTCAAAACGTTCTTTGGCTTTTTGCTATTCATGAGGGCCATTAGATAAAGTTGCTCAAAGTCGAGACTACTCATTCTTCACCAACCCTTTCAATCACTGTTTGGATTGCTTTCAAAGTCATGTCTTGATCAACTGGATTCATCAAAAGTGTTGTGATGTGCCAGCACTTAGTTTGATATTTTTGTGCATCTGCTTTGTGAGCTTTACAACGACGATCCAATTCTTCATTAAACAGAAGTAACTCTGCATGTTCTTGCTGAAGCTGCTCAAGTGTCATGTGCATATAGTCACTCATCCCTCAGCTCCCGATTCGCTTGCTTCTAACATCTTCAAGTTTTCTGCAACTGCATTTTCAGCTTCGGCTTTTGAAGCGAATTGAAGAATTTTAAAGTTATCTTCATCTTCATAGATATTTGCAAAATATACTTTTGTTGACTCAGTACGTTGCCATTTTTGCAACTCAAGCACTTCTCCCTTATCTATTTCAATGTCATATTCGAAAGGGTAATCAACTACATAATCTGAGCCTTCCAAATAATATGTATCTGTAAGCTTTTGTTGAGTATCTGGCACCGCCTGATCATTATTAATCTGTGCATACAAATCTTGTCTTTCATCAAGCAATTCAGTGATTCGATCTTGAAGACGACCAATCTCAAAAGATTGTTGCACTGCCTGAGCTTTGGCTTTTTCCATCCAAACTTCTTGCATTAGTTCAATTTCGTTATAGCTGAGAGTGCATCCAGCTTCACGAACTAGGTTTGTTAAAACACCTAAACTATTCCAACCAACTTTAATTACACCTTTAGTTTTCAGGAATTCTATAAAAGCCTCTCTTTCCTTATTCAAATCAATCATTCACGCCACCATTCTATAAATACGTTTAACTTCATGATTCAGCTCATCCATTGCTGAGCGACCTTCCTTGAAATACTTCAAAAGCATTAATTTGTAGCGCTCTTGAGCTGCCTTGTTCATCACACCTTCGTTGTTCACCATAAGGGTGGCTTTATTACCTTTAATCAGGTTTACGCCGTGTGGTGTACCTCGCCCGCGATACCCAGCATTTACATTGAAAACTACGAACTTTTCGAAAAGCTGCTGGGGTAGCAGCTTAGGTTCGAATAGAAATTCTGGAGTAGTCTGTTTCGACATTAGAAAGGCTCCTCCAGTAAATAATCTGGTTCAGCTTCTGCTTGAGAAACTGCTAGATTTTCTAATTCAAAGCGGCGCTTTTTAACGAAATCCATAAGTCTTGGCTGAATCTGTGGATCTCGTGCAGCCACATCTATTTCCAGTGCATCCAATGTTGTAAGGTCAGGTGCGTTTTGGATCTGAACCATTAGTGAAGGTGGTTCACCTTCAACTGGTTTTATATTTGCCAATTCTTCTAACCGTTTATGAGTAGCAAGTAGAAGTGGCTTTGTTTGTTCATCAGTCCATGTACGTGCGTAACGATAAACAGCATTTACTTCTGCAGGCGTTTTGGACTCCTTAACCCGTTGCAGAAGGCTATCGAGGTTTTTTTGATATTCAGGATCAACTTTAGGCTCGTTAGTTTCTGGAACTAACAGATCCTCAGAAGTAGTGACATTCGTTTGCTCAGTAATAACAATTGTGGGTTGTTTAACTTCAGCAATAACTTCAGAAGTCTTTTCTTTAACTTGTGGTTCTTCTGCCTTAACCTGAGATTCTTTTTTACTACGCTTCTTTGACTGTTTATTCTCAATTTCAAGTTCTGGAGTTTTTAAAGGCACATCTTTTATTGAATTGCCGCCAAGTACTTTACAAAGAGCTTCATATTGTAATCTGGCATTATCCAAATCACGTTGAGCAAAACCACCATCAACCATTGTGACAATGCCATAGCCCACACCTTGATAAACATGCTTCTCAATATAGCCAGCGGGATTAATAACAAATACCTCTGTGCCTACCTCTAATTCATCAACAGTTAAAGGAATGGTAAATGTGATACCAGCTAATTCAATAGTTTCAATCTTTAAGCAGAATTCAAAACCTGGTCTAGCAAAAACAGAAGCTGTAAATTGATCTAAGTCTTCAAAATCCGACATATCGTCAGCGTAACGACAAAGTACTGTTTTACCTTTTTGAAGAGCCGCAAATGCTTCAGATGCTGTTAGTAAATTATTCATGCTGTCATCCCATTTTTAGCTAATGTTTCAACTTCTTGTTTAACTGCTTGTAGCTTCACCGCTTCAATTTGAATAAGGGCATCAATACCAAAATGTTCACACACTGTTTTTACATCGAGGCCACGTTCAGCAATAAAGCTCTGAAGCTCGTCTCTTTGTTCATCTGAAATGCCGTTAAATTCAGGAGGGCTAATCCAAGAATTTCGTTCTTTATCGAATGTGCAATTCAATGCTTTAGCTCTCATTAACATTGCTTGGCGCATGTTCTGGTAGTACATGTGCTCTTTATCAAGCGACTCTGTTAATTGGTTAAGATCACCAGCATGCTCAGCTTCTTCACAACTTTGTTTCCAGTTCTCTAACTCTTCTTGAGCTTTAGCTGCCGCATGTTGTGCTGGTGTTAATGTGTTGATGTGGTCCTTGGCTAGGTTGATGAGGTCAGCCAAGAAAGTAGGGTGAGCTTTTAGATCTGGTACCCACACTTCTCCAGTTTCACCACCTAATGCGCCTGAGTTTTTCGCATGATGTGTAGGGGAAGGTTTGAAATTAATTACACGGGCATTTTTACCTTCACCAGTAGTAACAGTTGTTAGATAACCCATGATGTCTGCAATGCGGTAAAGTTCATTACGGTTTTTACCGCCTAGATCTGGCCGGTAAATAATTTGATCGCCGTTTTGATCTTCTGAAGCATGAGCAATGAAAACAACATCTTTGCCAAGGCTAATCAGAGTATTGATGTACTGCTTAAAAGTTTGGTTTGCTAAACCTTGGGCCTTTAACTTTAAAGAGCCATCTTTTTGACGGTTATTAGCAGTAAGTAATAGATGAGTTTTAATGCATTCAAGCATAGCGCCCACGGTATCAATGACTACGGTTTTATAAGGTGCTAAGTCCGGAGGAGTAAGGTTTGCAACGTCACTCCATTGTTGAACTTGAACAACCGCGCCACGACGTAATTCACCAGTACGGTGAGCACCACGGTCAAAGTCAAAAGAGATTGCTTTTTCCGCAGTAAAACCCATTGATGACTTACCAAGACCAGGATCGGCGTATAGGTAAACAATGATTGCTTGTACCAATAATGTTTGGTCAGCAGTAATAATCGGTAGAGCCATTTTTCTTATCCTTATCTTGAGCCAGTAAAACCGCATTTTTGCTTGTAAGCTTTACGGTCAGGTGAAGGGATGTGTGAGCCGCCTAGATCTTTAGCCAGTTGCTTAGAGCGCTGAAATCGGATTTCTTGGTTGAGTACTTCCCAAACTCTCGGATATTCAGTTTTGAATTTCTCTACATCTAAAGGTGTCTTAACCCCTTTAATGATTTTGTACAGCACAGTGCCATTAGCGTTTGACACAAATACTTGCCAGCCGATACGAACAGAGTAGCGCCCTGTATTGTCTCGGCCTAAATATGACTTGTAGCCGTCTGGATGATGCTTAACTTTTTGCATGATTAAGCCTCCTCGATCCAATGGTTACGATCGATATAGCCCACCAACAAAATATTTATATTTTTATGGTCGTCGCGATTGGTGAAGTCGTTCCAAGGCTTGCCGCTTAGGTCTGTTACTGACTCAATAGAAAGGTTTGTAATTTCAGCTACTTTAAAGTCAGACCCTACTACGCCGTAACTGTCGGGAACACCTTCATAATCAAAAGTGACATTTAACTTAAAGCCGTCAATGCGTATTACGCCTTCACCTGAGTGTTCGCCAGTTTTCTTAGCAGCTAGAAGTTCATATTCAGAAGCAATCACTTGCTTACTTTCATATGAATAATTAGAAGTGACGCTAGAATTAGCGGTTTTGTATTCACAAGATGTCAAAGCTATAAGTACAGCGATTGTTGTAACGCTTGTTACCTTATGCTTGTGTGGAATTGCTTTTACATTCATAATTAACCTCATGTAGGTGGAAAGCCCTGATTGCCGTGGAAAGTTGTCAGGGCTTTTTATTGTCTTGATGAATAAAGCATACTTAACAGAAAATAATAAGTAAAGTAAGGTTAACAAATATTTTGTAAAATAAATTTTATTTTTATTTAGTGGCAAAAGAAAACCCACCATGGTGGTGGGTTGGATGGAGCTTATTGAGTTGATTTAGGCTGTCTATCTATACATTCGAATACTTTTCTAAAAAATCATCTATCCATTCTTGCGCTACATCAAGATTGGTTATATCAGATATCTTTAGATTGATCTCTTCTGCTTCATTAAATCCTTCAATAATTGCCTCAAAAATATTTGCTTCACTAATGATCTCACGTGCCATTTCCGCAGCGTCATAGCTCTGCTTGGTTTTTTTAAGCAAAGTTATTTGTTTATCAATTCCTGCACCAATTTTTCCTAATGCCAATTTAAACTCTTGACGATTAATTGTTAGCGCAGTTTTGGATTTATTAAGTGTTGCAATCATAACATTCTCTTTTCTTTAAAATATTAATTACTCTTCTCACCTAAATTTCACCATCATAAGAATGAGAAACATATTTACCAATGATACCAATATGCTCTAAGTCTTGCGGCTCAACGATCTCTCTTTCATAACTAGGATTATCACTATCAATGATCAAGGCCCCGTCATACCTGCGAGACAACCTCTTAATTTTCAGCTCATCACCATATCTAATAGCGTACACCTTTCTATTCTGAACTTGCTCCAATCTATTGATAGACTTATCAATAATAACAACGCTACCACTTGGTATCCTTGGTTCCATGCTATCGCCATCTAAGTCAACCTCTATAAGATTTTTAGGCGACACTCTTTTCTTTTGAAACCATTCTAAGGGTTGTGCGCACCCATTCCTTTTTGGTACTGGTTCAAATTCAGCTAACCGCCCATTACCAGCCGAAAACTTAATATCGACGTGTGGAATAATCATAAAGGAGTCAGGATCAAGATCATCGGGGGCCTCCCATGCCATAACAGGTCTATATAGCGAATCGTTTTTACCTTCTTGGCTGATATCGTCTAGCATTCGAGAATCTAAGCCATTTAACCAACGGTGATTTACACCTAAAAATTTTGCAGCTTTTTCCGCATTACTTTGCTCAAGAGTTTGGACATTTTTGTCAATCCAATCTGATACTGCGGGTCTACTAACACCACAAAAGTCAGCTAAATGAGCTTTAACAAAGCGTTTTCCAGATGTTTGTTCGTAATGCTTTATAGCTAGATTAAATCTATCCTGAAGAGTATTCATAGTGTCTTCACCTTACAAAGTAAAGCTAGCTTAACTATAATTAAATTAAGTGTGCTTGATAATAAAAATAAATTATGATTAACTGTACTTAACATTTTGTATTTTGGATTCCAGTATGGAAGTTCTTATCAAAACAGAAGATGCAATTGTTGCTTACAAGGGTGCAGCAAATCTCGCAAGGTCCTTAGGAGTCTCAAGATCCGCAATCAGCCAATGGGGCGAATATGTCCCTGAGGTTTCGGCCAGAGGGTTGGTGATACTTCAACCAACTATTCCTCACATTATTAAAAAACCATCGATAACTTAAAAACTTAGGAGAAAAAATGACCAAACAAAAGCTAAGCGCAAAAAAGACGGTATGCATGCCGACACATTTGTCTGAGCCTGTAGCGGAGCATGTGGCAAGGGAGGCATTTGAGCGGGGCTGGTCTAATAGCCAGTATTTAAGATGGTTAGCCATTTTGGATATGAAGCGTTGTGAGGATGATAAAAATCTTATGTCACAAGTATTGGGAATACCTAGAGAACGCTTTGATTTATATGAACAATGTAAACAATCCGTTCGGAACGAAGGCAATAAAAAAGCCTGATGTGCAAGATCAGGCTTCTTAATTCATCAATTTAGGAACCAATGAATATGCAAACTAATTTATCAAAACAAACATATAAAGGCAATCTGCAAGAACAGAGACAGCAAAGTGAAATCCAATCTTTTTATGAGCCTGCATTGCGAGTACTTGGGCACCTATTTGAGGTGAAAAAGCAAAATTTACGCAACAAAGGTTATGACGAAAATAATGCGGCAGTAACCAAAGTTGAATTTTCAGAGGTTATGGCTCGTCAATTTCGCATAACGCAGTGGTTAGCACAGCAGATTGTAACCAGCTTAACCAAGGCGTGCTTAATCGATTCTTTTGGAGGCTATGTTAAGCCAAAGGATGGTGAAAAGTGAGATATGCAGGAAGAAGAAAACAGGATATTTCCGTTTCCACCACACCATTAGAGGTGGTAATTCCATTGGAGCAACCAGTAAAGATCTATTCGGCTAAAGAGTTAGCAGCCATGCCACTTTCAGTTATGAATGTAGCAATTGAGGCTCAGGAAAGATTTTATCAACTTGAAGAATTAACTCATATGGGGGGGCAAGCTATAGCAGTTCGCCGCCTTATGGAGGTTGGGCACAAGCTAATTCAGGTGAAAGAAAAGTCTCGTATTCGCTACAAAATCAACAACGAATTTATTCCTCCAAGAATTATTCGTCAGTTGGAAATGCGCGGATTAGTGAAGCTTGGAAGGGGTAAGTAATGATTATTATCACCCCTTCAAAGCCCCTTCGAACCCCCTTCAAAGGAGATAAATAACCATGCGTGACTATGGGAAAGTCTCACCACATTTCTGGACGGGAACTACGGGAAAAAAACTTCGTCAAACACCTGAAGGCTTAATTGTCGCTATGTATTTAATGACAAGCCCTCACGCGAACATGCTTGGCTTGTATTACATACCCCTTCTATATATTGCTCATGAAACTGGCTTGGGCTTTGAAGGGGCTTCTAAGGGGCTTCAAAGAGCCTGTGAAGCGGGGTTTTGTAGCTATGACGAAGCCACGGAGACAGTCTGGGTGCACGAGATGGCACGTTTTCAAGTAGCTGAGTCATTAAAGCCAGCCGATAACCGCTGTAAGAACGTGCAAAAAGAGTATGACTCATTGCCGTCAAGCCCTTATTTATCAAGCTTTTTCGATAAATATGCACAAGCATTTTGTATGACTCAAAAGCGTGGCGAAAACGCCAAAATAGATAGCCCCTTACAAGCCCCTTCAAAGCCCCTTCGAAGCCAGGAACAGGAACAGGAGCAGGAACAGGAGCAAGAACAAGAAAATACTCACACACAAAACGCGGCTGAAAATTTTTCAGCGAAAGAAGAATCTTGGAAACCAAATCGTGAACTTTTGCTGAATGTGCTTAGGACTTCACAAGTGGGTGCACAAGCAGAGCAGGTTTTAGAAATGCCAAATTATGAATTTCATCTTGGCAACTTCAATGCTCACTGGGAAAACAAAATTGATCTCACGGAAAACCAACGAACTCGAAAGTTTGCAACTTGGTTAATTCAGGAATTCACAAAGTCGATAAGACCTAAAAAACAAAACTCACCAATGAAAACTGCACCAGCAAGAGACGTAAACAGTGCTTGGGGTGATTCAAAACAGTATGCACCAGCCACAGATGATATCGATGTAGGGGAGATGCTATGAATGCATTGAGCAAACAATTCAAAACTGAGCTGGTACAAACTAATCAGTTTTGCCCTAAACACAATGAGTTAATGGTTTTACTAATTGGTCGTCCAGTTTGCCAAACATGTGCAAATGAAGCGTATGTGAAATCACAAATTGTACACGCACACCAAGTCAACCTTATGGTACGCGAGAAACATTTTGCCGGAGCAAAACTTCCTGAGCGCCACAAGGAAAGCGGATTTAAAAATTATGTGGTGAGTATTGATCCGCAGAAAGAAGCTAAAGCTGCTTGCCATAAATTTGTTCAAGATTTTAATTCAGGGAAGAAGCGCAATCTGATTATGGTTGGGCGTACAGGAACAGGCAAAACCCATCTTGCATGTGCTATTGCTCGTAACGTTTTAGACAAGCGTAGTTATGTTCGTTACGTCACCTCAGAAGACATGGCAAATGAAATTGCGACTGCATGGACAAAGCCAGATGACAATGAAGCAAATGCAATTTTTCGCTTCACGGACTGTGATTTATTGATATTGGATGAATATGGTTTGCACGACCAACACGAGAGTCGATTGCAGCTCGTTCATAAAGTTTTATATGCACGTTATGACGAAAAAAAGCCGACAGTTTTAATTTCAAACATGACGCTTGAATCTACAGAAAAGGCGCAAGGTTTGAAGGAAAACTTAGGGGACCGTTTATGGTCTCGGTTTCAACATGATGGTTTGACAGTAGTTGAGTGTGACTGGGATGACTTGCGTTTTGGTGGGGCAGGATCATGACTAAATTCGAGATTTTAAGCTGTGGCTTACTCATTTCGTGTGTAACAGCAGTACTTTGCGGTGCGGTGGTTTTGTGGTGGTTGGCGCGTAAAGAGCTAGATGAAAAAGGATATCGCCATGAGTAAATGCCAACACTGTGCAGTTGAAGAGTTAATAAATTCTTACTGCGGTTTTGCAGAAGTTAAGACTCTTTGTGAAAAATTACGAGGCCGATATAACCGTAGTGGCTTATCTAATACTGATTACAACGAGTTACTTCAATTAGAGAAGGCACTTGACCAAGCGAAGAAGTTTAATGCGGAGGGCGCAAAAAATGGACAGTAGATGGATTGAAGCGCAACGCCGTGAAATGGAAAAGCTTATTTCACCAGAGCTAATCAAGTCGAGAGATTTAGCACGTCAAAGTTACTTCGATCAGATGGAAAAAGAAATGGCTGACCACGTATCACGCTCAATTGAACCACTCAGCGGTAAAAAGCAAAGCACTCTGGTTGAACTAAGTGAGTCAATTGAAAAACTGGCTCAGAAGTATAAACAAGATGCTCATTCATCCAGCCTTTTAGGTGATCAGGATAAAGCGCGAGTTTATAACTGCTTTGCTAATCAATTGGACCATTTGCTGAAAGGTGGTGCTTGATGTCATCAGTCAGCATTGCTGAATACCGTAAGTTATTTCCTATTAAGAAAAATAAAAAGCGGCGTTCAGCAAAGCAAATTGCCAGACAACCAAGTGTGGGTGAAATGGTTCTGGCAACACATTTAAAAGCATGCAAGATCAGTTTTGAACAGGAATATAAATTCCATCCTGAACGTAAATGGAGAGCAGATTTTTTAATAACGGGTACAAAGATTTTGATTGAGGTAGAAGGCGGGATCTGGAGCGGAGGCCGTCACACAAGAGGCAAGGGCTATTTAGGGGATATGGAGAAATACAACTCCGCAGCAATGATGGGTTTTACAGTTTTACGGTTCAGCACAGCGCAAGTTAAGTCCGGTATGGCATTAAAGCAAATTGAATTATTAATTAAGGGTAAATAGGAAGGCGATTATGTTGGTTGAAAAGTTTGATTTTATTGAGTTACTTCGCCTTGCTATTGCTCAAGGCAAAGCTGAAGGAAAGAAAATTTCGAAAGATGTTGTTTTAGGTGAATTAGCACTTTTATCACCAGCTGCAAAGCTTTGGGCCACTGTCTTGATTGAAAAGGTTGATTTTGAGCGAATCGCAATAATTACCCCAGCACAAAAACAGACTGAAACTTTTTACA
The DNA here is from genome assembly GCF_046557555.1 of Acinetobacter sp. H1(2024). Lineage (NCBI taxonomy): Bacteria > Pseudomonadati > Pseudomonadota > Gammaproteobacteria > Moraxellales > Moraxellaceae > Acinetobacter > Acinetobacter sp. H1(2024). The sequence goes on along the minus strand of NZ_JBKGFO010000002.1, from coordinate 338,987 downwards.
GTAAGTATGACTTTAATTTTCAAACCGAACGCCGTATTGAAGATATTCCGGGTAAGGTTGAGTTTGTTCGTGGTGAGATTAAATCAGGTAATTTTTTCCGAGCGCGAAATAAATTAGCGGTAGAGATTCATAAAGAAATGGTAAAGAAAAAATTTACCCCTACTAATGCCCAAGGTGATCTTACTAATCTGGCAAAAGGTATGGCTGAGATTATTTTGCGTGGCCATGTTTTTGTTAAGGCTATGTGTGGAGTCTGCCAAGGGTTGGGTAAAATTGAGACATTTGGTTTAAATGGCTTTCCAAATGGGGCCATGTTTTGTGGGAAGTGTAATGGAACTGGAAAACGACCATATACGTTGAAAGAGAAAATGAATATTGCTGGCATTGATGCAACCAAAACAGCTTATATAAAGAGTTATCAGAAATTTGAGCTGTTTGGAGAATCAATCGTTGCTGAATGGGAAAATGAAATTAGAACGCGTATTTCTCGATCATTCCGTTTTGAACTTCCTGATAGTCAAGAAACTTACGCTTGACAGTTGGGTATACACTTGAGTATAAAGATTTCTAAAATGGGCGAAATGTAAAGTAATCGCCAGAATGAATTTAAGAGCTCGCCAATCGGTGGGCTTTTTTATTTTGTGCTATAGTCCAGTCTAATTAAAATCTGGTACTTAAAATGAATATCTGTGTTGGTGGTGAACTTGACGGGCAAAAGATTGAAAAAGAAGGGCGATTGTTAAAAGCTTCAGATATCGACCCATCTTTTAAAACTGAGTACTACAAGCAAGTTTTTAACCGCGACAATACGGTGTTCCATTTCTGGTTGCCAATTGGATCTGACTTACATGATATGTCTGAGAAAGTTCTAAATATCCTTAGAGCACCTAAAAACTAGTTTTATCGTTTGCCGGACGTATTACGGCGCAAATGGCCCCGCTAAATATCGATTATTGGCGGGGCTTTTTCTTTTTTGGAGCATTTATGACTGAATTTCAAAAAATCACTTTTGAGATTGGACAGCTCCAAAGAGAGCTAAATCACACAGGCAGTTGCACCACGCAAGGCTTAACCCAAGAAGAGATCGCTCAATTAGATGAGCGATTTTTTTTGGCCATAGCAAAGCAAAACAAATTAATTGCACGGCTTAGCAATAAACCTGAGGGGTTCTTATAAATATAGGTGGTGCGATGGATCCTAAAAAGTATTTTATTCTCACCAGGAAAAAAGAAAGAAAACCCAAGCCAAAGAGCACACCATTACCAAAAGCCAAGCAAAACTATTTAGAAGCTGAAGCAACTCTAAAAGAAGAATTAACGGATTTGGCCATTGGCTTTGAAAGTAAGTTTCAACCCATCCATACAAAACATTGGCGCTTTGATTTCCATATTGTGAAATTACGCTTGTTGATTGAGATTGAGGGTGGTCCTTGGTCTGGTGGACGTGGCGGCAAGTTGGCTAATAAAGCTTGGAGCCTTGATAGATACGATCAAGCTGAAGAGATGGGATATAAGATTGAGCGCTTCCATCCCGATGCTGTTTTATCTGGCTATGTAATTAACTTGATCAAAAATAAATTAAAGGTAATCGAAAATGGAACAAATAAGACCATTTCCACCGACTGATTTTATTGATCAGGCAGAAGATGAAGAAGCTACACGCTTAACACCGGCACCAGATTTAATGGATTGGGTGATTAAAAATTATTTAACTATAGGCGGTGAACTATATAACCCCGACCATGACCATATCGCTGAATTGATTCATGAGAACGAGGGTTTTATCGCATTTGCATGGGCATCGCAGGCTTGCACTGTAAAAAAACAAATGGTTTCTGGCCAGTGTGAAAAAGTCATGTTCAATGTTGGTGGCTGGCGCAAGGCTCGCCAGGAACAACAAATGCGTGATTGGTTTGGTTATGTGCCGGTTTATCTCATCACTATTGATGCTAGTTTTTGCGAACAAGCAACGGACCGAGATTTTTGCGCTTTAATCGAACATGAGCTTTATCACATTGGGGTGGAGCGCGATGAGGACGGCGAAGCTCTTTACAGTGAAATGACTGGATTACCAAAACACTATTTGGCTGGCCATGATGTTGAAGAGTTTGTGGGCGTAGTAAAACGCTGGGGAGCAGACGAGAACGTGAAGCGACTTATTGAAGTGGCGAAGCAAGCGCCGTTTGTATCTGATGTAAATATTTCCAAGTGCTGTGGAACTTGTCTAATTAGTTGAGCCGATTGGCTCATTTTTTTTGGCCTGTTTCCTTGATGGGCCTTGATGGATTTTGAATTATGGCAAAGCTTAAAAAAGCCGAGCAACTCTTTATAGTTCGGTCTCTTGCGCAATTCATGACACCCACAGAAGTTGTTAAGGCTATCAAGGAAACTTTCAAAGTTGATGTGTCACCGCAGCAAGTAGAAGCCTATGACCCGACCAAGGTTGCAGGGCGTGACTTAAGAAAAGAATACAAGGAAGTTTTTGAGGTTGCGCGAGAGGAATATCTCAAACAGCCAATACACAACATTAGTGGGGCTAATGACATTGTTCAGTTGAAAATTCTAAGTGATTTGCTTTGGGCCAAAAAAAACAACGTGACCATGACAATTAAGATCGTGGACCAGATGCAAAAGATTGTGAAAGGTTTTTACGAGAAACGCCTAGAAATTACCGGCGCTGGTGGCGGGGCGATTAAAACAGAAAATACTCAATTGCCTACGACTCCAGTATTTACACCAGATGAGCTTGAAAAACTCAGTCCGGCTGAGCTTTCGCGCTTAGTGATTAATGGAAAGCTATGACATACGCATTAGATGAAATAGCGCCGTTAATTAAAGAATGGACGGTGAATACTCGCTTGCCTGAAGTAATTGCTGAAATGTCACGGCGTTACTACTACAAGGCAGTAATTGAGCAAAACGAACTTAGCATTCAAGCGGAAATATACAAATGTAGCAAGGATCCAGTTCATTGGTTTAACCATTGGATCTGGACATACGATCCGCGTGGTATGGCATTTGGTCTGCCTGCCAATATCCCATTTGTATTGCGTCCTAAACAGGTTGAGCTTGTGGCGTGGCTAGTGGAACGTGAAAGCACTCAAACACACGGCCTAATTGAAAAATCCCGTGATGAGGGGATGAGTTACGTTGTGTTGGGTTTTTTCTTACATCGTTGGTTATTTGTTGAAGGTTTTGCGGGTGGTGTCGGGAGCCGTAAAGAGGAACTTGTAGATAAGAAGGGCGACCCTAAAACCCTATTTCATAAATTCCGCGATATGTTCAGCAAAATGCCTGACTGGTTAAAACCTAAGGGCTTTGTTGAGAAAGTTCATGATAACTACATGCGCATCATTAACCCGGATAACGGCGCAACCATTACTGGTGAAGCTGGCGACAATATCGGCCGTGGTGGTCGTACCACGATGTACTTTTTGGATGAATGGGCATTCGTTGAACGACAAGAAGCTGTAGATGCTGCTATCTCTCAAAACACGAACGTTCATATCAAAGGATCCACACCTAACGGCATTGGTGATCGATTTCACCAGGATAGATTTAGCGGCCGTTATTCAGTTTTTACAATGCCTTGGCGGGATAACCCGGATAAGAACTGGACTGTTACATATAACGGCAAAGTCATTTACCCATGGTATGAAAAGCAGTTGGCCACACTAGACGATGTTGTACTAGCTCAAGAAGTAGATATTAACTACGCCGCTTCAGTTGAGGGTGTCTTGATTCCTTCAGCTTGGGTTCAGGCTTCGCTTGATGCACATAAGAAACTTCATATTGAGCCTACAGGTGACCGTATCGGCGGCTTAGATGTGGCCGATGGTGGCAAGGATAAAAACTCACTTGCTGCACGCCACGGCGTAGTTATGAATTACTTGGCCACTTGGTCTGGTAAAGGTGATGACATATTCGGTACCACTCAGAAGGCTATGGATTATTGTGCGGAAAAATCTATAGACACGCTTTTCTATGATGCTGACGGACTTGGTGCGGGTGTTAAAGGTGATGCTCGTGTTATCAATGAAAAACGCCGTGAACTTGGTTTATTTGAAGTTAATGTCGAGTCGTTCCGTGGATCTGGTTCCGTTCATGACCCAGATGGTGAAATGGTAGAAGATCGTCACAACAAAGACTTTTTTGCCAATCTTAAAGCTCAATCTTGGTGGTCGCTTCGTTTGCGCTTCCAAGAGACCTTTAGAGCACTCGAAGGCCGTGACTATGATCCGGACATGATCATTTCACTATCTACTGAAGAAATCGATGCTAAGGAATTGGCATTACTTACAACTGAGTTATCTCAACCGACTTATACAAAAAATGGTGTCGGAAAAATCTTAGTTAATAAACAGCCTGATGGCACAGCATCACCTAACCGTGGTGATGCCGTCATGATCTGTTTTAACCCGAAAATTGCTGAACTCAATGTCTGGGGCAAGCTGTAAAAGAGAAAGGTTATGGGCTTAATTAAATTTACTAAAGACTCATTCCAGAATTTCGCCGCTCGCGTTGGCTTAGGTTCTGGAAATCAGCATGACCAGTCTGGTTATGGCTTTAACTTCTTAAGTCGGAATCGCGTAAAGCTTGAAGCTATGTACCGCTCAAGTTGGGTGGTTGGCCAAGCGGTTGATGTGGTTGCGGATGATATGACCCGCGAGGGTATCAATATTCGTGGTATGGAAGACCCTGAAGATGTAGAAGCAATTAATCAGGAGCTAGACCGCTTACAAGCTTGGGACAAAATCAATGAAACAATTCGTTGGTCCCGACTTTACGGCGGGGCTATCGCAGTAATGTTGATTGATGGCCAAAATGTTTCTACACCTCTTAATGTAAATACTATTGGTAAAGATCAATTCAAAGGTTTGCTTGTTTTAGATCGCTGGATGGTTCAACCGACTTTACAAGATTTAGTCACTGAGTATGGTCCAGATTATGGGATGCCTAAATACTATGATGTCAGAACAGACTCAGCGGGGCTTTGTAATCAAAGAGTCCATTACTCACGTGTCTTTAGAATGGATGGCATTAAGCTCCCATACTGGCAGGCAATTGCAGAAAACCTATGGGGCCAATCTGTTATTGAGCGCTTAGAGGATCGGCTAACAATTTTTGATAGTGCAACCTTAGGTGCTGGACAGCTCATCTATAAAGCGCATTTACGCACTTACAAGGTTAAGGGATTACGTAATCTTATCGCCGCAGGCGGTCGGATGTACGATGCTTTAGTTGAGCAAATCAATCAGATCCGTCTATGGCAATCTAACGAAGGCCTAACATTGATGGATGCTGACGATACCTATGAGGCCCATCAATATAGTTTTTCTGGTCTTGATAATATTCTGATGCAGTTTGGCCAACAAATTGCTGGAGCCTTAGGTATTCCATTAGTTCGATTATTTGGGCAATCACCGGCTGGTTTTAATGCTACTGGTGAGTCTGATTTATCCAACTATTACGACAATATCAACCAGCAACAAGAAGGTCGTATGCGTACGCCGTTGCATAAGTTGATTGAAATTGTTTCTCGATCAAAGTTGGGTAAACCACTGCCAAGCTCATTTAAATTTGATTTCGCTTCATTGTGGCAAATTGACGATGAGAAAAAGGCTGAGATTGCTGCAAAGGTTGCCGAGGCAGTTACTAAGGTCGAAGAGGCTGGAATTCTTTCACGTCAAACGGCGTTAAAAGAATTACGCCAATCAAGCGAATCTACCGGTATTTTCTCTCATATTTCTGATGAGGAAATTAATCAGGCTGAAGATGATCCACCGCCGCCAAGAGAAGGTTATGACGATGAAGAGCCAAATAAGTCGGATCTCTCCGAACCTGGCGAGAAAGACCGAGATTCGATACAGTCAGCAGCTTAGAAAGATTGCGGGATATGTTGATACGATCGTAAAGGGCTTTGATGTCAACGATCCAAGAACATACCCGCTAATGATTGCATCATTAAATGAGTATGCAAATACACTTCAGTTTTGGGCACAAAACGCGGCAGGTCGAATCATTACAGATGTAGCACTACGTGACGAGAAAACTTGGCTTATTTACGCTAAGGATCTTTCGCGCGGTGTGCGTGAACAAATCCGTAATACCGATACTGGAGCCGTATATCAGCAGCTTTTAAATGACCAGGTGAGGTTAATCACATCATTGCCATTAGGAGCAGCTCAGCGCATACAGGACTTATCCACTCGATCACTTATTGAGGGTGCTCGATCAAGTGAAATAGCTGGCTTAATTATGGCAACTGGACATGTCACAAAGTCCAGAGCAAATACAATTGCGCGTACTGAGGTTAGCCGAGCATCATGCGTATTTACTCAAGCTAGAGCCGAGAATCTTGGATCCGAGGGTTATATCTGGCGTACCAGCGAAGACGGCGATGTTAGGCAGAGTCACAAGGAAATGAATGGAAAATTTGTTGCTTGGGAAAATCCACCAACCTTAGATGGAATGGAAGGTCATGCGGGGTGCTTACCTAACTGCCGATGTTATCCTGAGCCAGTGATTCCTGAGGATTAATACATGATTAATTGGATTGAGATAAATAAAGACCAGCTTCCAATGAGTGATGATGCTGTTTTGGTTAAGACAAGCAAGAACAATATCTATTCTGCATATTTAGATTTAGAACATGTGCCAGAGGATGAGACGGTTTGGAAGCGTACGTGGCTTAGCAATTTAAACTCAGCAGAAATTGAAGATTACTTAGATGTTGATGAAGTTTTAACACACTGGTCTGTTATGCCGATTTAACTAATTAAAGATTACTTAACCACCTTCGGGTGGTTTTTTATTGCCGAGAAAAAACTATGAACATCCAAGACATTCGACTAGAGCTAGTTAAGCAAGCAATGGATATAGGTGTGCATCCTGAAGAAATTCCGGGGTTGGTAGATCCATTAGCTGAGTTTGTAGAAAGTGGTTTAAAAAGACAAAAACCGTGTGATTTCAAGGATTATGAGCAGATATATATCAATGAATTGCTAAAAAAACTTCATCAACATTTTGGAGAGAAAAATATAACCGCCGTTGAAATTGCAAGGAATGGCTCTTTAAGGATTTATGTTTCATGCCAACATATCACAATTGGCATTCAACATTTTTTTGCAGACTCAGAAAATTACCCGGATTTCTTTCGAGGGCGTGAGTTAGTTTTCTTTCATGCGCCACCTAAAAAACCATAGGTGAACCATGTTTAAAAAGAAAACTAAATCAAAGGCCACGGTAGATAGATCTAATTTCTACACTACTGGCCAAATTGGGCGGACACGGGAAATCACTCCTGAAGGTTATTTACTTTGTCGAGAGGTGCCATTAGCTCGGATTGGTAAATTGCTTTATAGCGATGGTGAGGTGCCAGTTACCGCTGATAACTCTGGCCTAATAATTATTGAACGTGGTGAGGATGTTTTATTCGATCCACGTACGATCGCTAGTTTCGAAGGAAAATCTGTCACTGATGATCATCCTGAGGATTGGGTAACACCAGAGAATTGGAAGCAACTTACAAATGGAACTGCACACGATGTTCGCCGTGGAGAGGCTGAAAATTCTGATTGTTTGGTGGCGGATCTGCTCATTACAGACAAAGACATGATTGATGCTGTGATGAAAGGAAAGGTTGAGATCTCTTTAGGATATGACGCTGATTACACAGAAATCAGCGTAGGAAAAGGGCTTCAAACAAATATTTTTGGTAATCACATTGCTCTGGTTGATAAGGGGCGTTGTGGGTCGCGTTGTAAAATTGGAGATAGCTTTATGGCTAAAAAGAAAATTAGTTTTGCTGATCGTATCCGCAATCTAGTTAAAACTAAGGATGCAGATGAGGCTGAGAAATTAGCCAAAGCGGTGGAAGATGAAGCGCCAGATATCAAAACCGAAGATGAAGGTGATGATGATGGTGATGAAGGTGGCCAGACAACTGACGCCGCTATCAATCTTCAAATTCTAAAAACCCTCAAAACTATGGATGCTCGATTGGTGGCTTTGGAGAAGAAGAAAAAAACCAAAGATTCGGATGATTCTGAAAAGAAAACTGAAGATGAAGATGGTGATGAAGACGGCGAAGGTAAGAAAACCGAAGACGATATTTTGGAAGCTGAACAAGCTCAAAAGTTATCTGAACAAGGTATTCAAAACCATACTGGTGACTCCCTTCAGGAAGTTTTATCACGTGCAGAAGTGTTAGTACCTGGCTTTAAATTGCCAACTTTCGACAGTGCTAATAATGGACAAGCCGTCTTAAACACTAAGCGTAATGTACTTAAACAGGCCTATGCTACAGAAGATGGACAAAAAGTTTTAGCGCCATTTGTTGGTGCAAATCCAAACTTTGACACTATGCCAATTCATACGGTCGATGCTGCATTTATTGGGGCATCCGAGCTAATCAAGCAAAAAAACAACTCCGCGGGCATTCGTTCAGGCATTTCAACTCGTGATTTTGGTCGAGCACCAATTACACCGGCTGAAATTAACAAACGAAACCGTGAACATTGGGCAAACAAAGGAAATTAATAAATGGGTAATGCATATCTATATCGTATGCCTTCAGGCATTCCAGGTGATATTTCACGTAAAGCACACTCCACAGTTGAAGCGCACATTCTTAAGGGCAGTTTTGGGGCCTTCGGTATTTTTGGAAAGCGCACATCTGATGGTGTTGTTCCGTTGGAACCAACTGATACAGCAGCCGATATTTACGGGTTGATTGTTCGTTCATATCCAACTCAATCGGCAGTTAATGGAATGGGTGCAGCAACTCCTCAGGCCGGCATCATTAATGATGTTATGCGCCGTGGTTATATGACTGTTAAATGCACCGCTGGTACCGCAAAAACAGCCGGTAAAGTTTATGTGCGTGTGGCCTCTGGATCTGAGCTTAAGCCTATTGGTGGTATTGAAGCAGTAGCTGATGGTGTAAACACTATCGAACTAAAAAATGCCATGTTTATGCATGATGCTGATGCACAAAACAACGTGGAAATTTCCTACAACATTTAAATTTAATTTGACGTAAATCATGGCGCTATATGCGTCTTTTTTTACGCCTGGAGATTATAAGAATATGCGTAAACTTCTCTTAGCTATGACCATGACTCAAGCAGTAGCAATGGGGCGACCAATTCGAGCACGTACCCGTGACACTGGCACAATGCATACTTTCGATACACGTACGATCGATAGTACTGGTGCATTTCTCTTGGGTGAATTGGAACGTTTAGACCAAACGTTGCATGAACCATTAGCAAATATTACCTGGGGCCGTGACATTGACTTGCGCTCTGATGTGTCAATTGCTGATGAAATGTCATCATTCACAAACTCACAGTTTGCTGCTGCTGGTGGTCCTTCACCTACAGGTAAGTCTTGGATCGGTAAAAATACTGATGCCATCGCCGGTATTGCTTTAGATATTGGTAAGACTGCTCAGCCTCTTAGCTTATGGGGTATGGAAGTTAGCTACACCATCCCAGAGTTAGAGTCTGCACGTGCCGTAGGTCGTTCTGTAGATGATCAAAAATTCAAAGGTATGAACCTGAAATATCAAATGGATATTGATGAACAGGTATATATCGGTGATGACACTCTTGGCGTTGAAGGTCTATTAAACTCTTCAAAAGTTGGTGCAACCAACGTAAATAAAAACTGGAAAACTGCTACACCTCAAGAAATTCTAGATGACGTAAACCTTATCTTGAATAACGCATGGGTAGCTTCTGGTTTTGCTGTTTGCCCTGACAAGCTTTTATTGCCACCTGTTCAATTTAGCTTCTTAACCTCACGTGTTGTAAGTGATGCGGGGAACATCTCTATTCTTGAGTTCTTAAAGCTCAATAGCTTGAGTAATTCAGTGAATGGACGCCCGTTAAACATCCAGCCATCAAAGTGGTGTGTTAAGCGTGGTGTTGGTGGTACAGACCGTATGTTGACGTATACACAATCAGAAGATCGTGTACGTTTCCCTCTGGTACCGTTGCAACGTACTCCAATTGAATTCCGCGGCATCCGTCAAATTACAACCTACTTCGGTCGTTTAGGTGTTGTTGAATGGGTTTATCCAGAAACAGCTTATTACGCTGATGGCCTATAAGGGGGCAGCATGTCAAAGTTAGTAAAAATTCTTTTAGGTAAGCAACTAACAGTAAACCTTGGTCGAGATGAACAAGGTGAAGCTAAAACAGTAGTTTTGCAAGAAGGTCTTCAGGAAGTGGAAGAAGAGATCGCCAAACACTGGTTTGTAGCTGCTCATGCTCAAGAGATCCCAGAAAGTTCAGCTTATTCAAGTGAACTAGAAAACTTGATCCAGCAAAAGGATGAAGAGATTGCAGCGATGCAAATTCAAATTGATGAAGCTGGAAAGCAAATCCTTAAGCATGACGAGGAAATGAAAGCTAAGAACAAAGAGCTTAGTGATCTTAAAATCCAATCTGCTAAGGATCTTCAAGCTCAAGCGGCCGAATCAAAAGATGCCCTTGATCAAGCTCAAAAGGTGATTAAAGAGCGTGATGCTGAAATCACTAAGTTAAAAGCTGACTTGGCCAAAGTAACACCGGCAAAAGAGCCAGCAAAAGATAAAGACGCGCCAAAGGAAACCTAACGAATGATCAGTGAATCCTCTTTTCGGGAAGAAATGCCGGCTTTTGCTGATACAACGCAATATCCGTCATTTCAGTTTAATTTCTATTTAAACCTTGGGAAAAAATTGCTTCGTGAGGAACGTTGGGAGGATATGCTTGATTATGGATTAACACTGTTCATAGCTCATTATCTTACGCTTTACAGACGCACCATGAATGCTGCAAGCATTGGTGGTGATGCTGGAAAGATCGTAGGTAATGAGACTTCTAAAGCAGTGGATAGCGTTTCTAAATCCATGGATGTTTCAGGCGTACTTATTGCTGAAGCTGGACACTGGAACCAAACAACTTTCGGTGTTCAGTTTTATCAGTTAATGATGATGGCAGGGGCGGGAGGCATCCAGCTATGAGCAGCGGTGTTAAATCTAGTGGCATAGGCCTAGCTGACATTTTCCAAACGATAGCTGAGTTATCGCAAATGGATGTATTAGTAGGCATCCCCCATGGTGAGGCTAGAACCGATGGCGATGGCCTAACCAATGCGCAAATTGGCTACCTTCAGGAAACTGGTTCACCATCTCAAAACATTCCTGAGCGACCTTTTCTCGTGCCTGGTGTTGAAGAAGTTCAAGAGCCGGTCGGCGATAAACTTGTTCAAGCAGTTGATGCTGGCATGACTGGTAACCGTCAAAAAATGATGAAGTTACTCGAATCCGCTGGAATGATTGCTATGAATTCGGTTCGGGCATATTTCGTCAATGGTGAGTTTGCACCATTATCTTTGGCCACAATCCGAGCACGTGCACGCCGTGGGCGTAAAGGTGCTAAGAAGTATCTTAAGCAGCTTGAATCGGGACCAGCCGAATCTGGTCTAGTTCGGCCGTTAATCGATACAGGTGAGCTTAGAAAGTCGGTTACTTATGTAATCATGAAAAAGGATCAGGAGATTAAACGTGCCTCAACTTGATGTCTCAGATGTTCTCTTAGATCCTGACTTTATGTACACAGGCATTATTTGCAAGCGTACAGAAGTCATCGTGGGGAATAACGGCCGATCGCAAGAGACGACTACCACAACACCTTTTAACGGTGTCGTAACTACAAATAACGGCCTCAACATGGACCGCCGACCAGATGGCACCTTAATCAAAGGTGCTATCAATATTCACACACAGTTCGCTTTAACTTCAGGCGATGCAAAAAACAAAGCCGATGAGATTACTTGGAAGGGTAAAACCTACATTGTGTCTCAAGTGCTGGACAATTTGCATTATGGCCAAGGTTTCATAAAAGCAATTTGCGAACTCAAGCCGCTGGGGTAATTCATGGGTGACTCTGCTTCAGGGGGATATATTACCCCTAGTGGCGGATCTGCTTATGACCAAGACCTTGAAGACATTTTCCAAGCTTTCATTGTTGGGGTTACTTCTTTACCCGGTGATATGGTTCGGCCTCGCTTTCAAAGAGATCCGCCACCATTTCCCGAAATTGGTGAGGATTGGTGCGCCTTCGCCGTAAAGAATATTAAACCTGATGATGGGCCTTACTTCGATCAGAAAGACGAAACAATGGATTCAATTCGACATGAAGAATTGACGCTATTTTTATCGTTCTATGGCGACCATGGCCAATCGATCGCAAATACCCTCAAAGATGGTCTAAGCATTCCGCAAAACATCGCGCAACTCAAAGCGCAAAAAATCAAATTTATCAAGGTGGGTGAGATCATCACCGCGCCTGACTTTCTCAATAATCAGTATGTACATCGATATGACCTAACCGCTGTCTTTAAGCGGAAAACATCACGCACGTTTGCTGTTAAGTCGTTTGTAGATGCTGGAACAATTAAACATTCTCAGGAGTAATCCATGACATTGCCCATTTCTAATGTCGTAAATGTCAGCATTAGCCTTGCTGCATTGGCGGCGGGACCGCGCTCATTTGGTTCTCTTTTAATTCTCGGAACAACCAGCGGTGTTATTGATGTTATTGAGCGCATGCGCCCATATTCAAGCATTACTGAAGTTGGTGAGGATTACGGCGTAGATGATCCAGAGTATAAAGCTGCATTAGTTTATTTCAGTCAATCACCTAAGCCACGTACGTTGTATATCGGTTACTGGCATAAAGAAGGCGCAGATGCGGAAACAATTCAGCAAGTCGTTCAAACATGCCTTAAATCGCTTAAATGGTACGGTCTTGCAATTGCTGCAAACTTAACAGAACAAGAAGTTTTGGACGTTTCAGCCTTGATCGAAGCGGCTGATCCTTCACGCTTATTCGGTTATACATCGCAAGATGAAAATTGCTTAAGCGCAACGAGCACTACCGATATTCCATATAAGCTTAAAGCTAAGAAATATCGCCGTACGTTCACCGTATTCTCAAGTGACAACCCTTATGCTGCGGTGTCGGTATTTGGCCGCGCCTTCACTGTGAATTTCTTGGGTACTAACACCACGATTACTTTGAAGTTTAAACAGCTTCCGGGTATTGCTGCAGAAGATCTCGATACAGGTGAAGCTAAAGCATTAGCGGCTAAAAATTGCAATGTATTCGCTGGATACAACAATGACACAGCCATTTTTCAAGAAGGCGTCATGGCAGATGGTACCTTCTTTGATGAGATCCACGGTCTGGATTGGTACCAAAACCATTTAGAGACAGCACTTTTTAATCTCTACTACACCAATACAACCAAGATCCCGCAAACAGGTGCAGGCGTTAATCGTCAATGTGCAGTACTTGAAAGAGCATGTCAGCAAGGTGTTACCAATGGCTTGCTTGGCCCTGGTCGATGGAATGGTGACAGTTTTGGCGTGCTTTCAACAGGTGACTACTTAAGCAAGGCCTTTTATGTCTTTGCCAATAGTCTTGATGATCAGCCTCAATCAGAGCGTGAGGCTCGAAAGTCGCCAGTCTTCCAAATCGCAAGCAAATTAGCAGGTGCAACACACTTTGCTGATGTTCTTGTAGCTGTAAATCGTTAAGGAGTAATACGTGAGTACATATTCTTTTATGGACATCCATTGCACTTTAACGAGTGATGATGCGGTGATCGACCTGGGTTATGGTGCGGCTATTGCAGATGAAGGCATTACCATTTCCATGGCTGGTGATAAAAACTCAATGCTTGTCGGGGCAGATGGCAAAGGCATGCATTCTTTACATGCTGACAACTCTGGACAGGTGACAATTAGCCTTCTTAAAACTTCCCCAACAAATGCCAAGTTAATGAACCTTTATAACTTGCAGAAATCAAACACTAAAAAATGGGGTAAAAACACCATCACTTTGAACAATGAAGGGTCTGGTGACAACGCTACTGCTGAATTATGTGCATTTAAAAAGATTCCAGATCTTAAAAATGCAAAAGATGGCGGCACGGTAGAGTGGGTCTTTGATTCAATCCAGATTGAAGAGCAACTAGGTACATACGAATAAGGTTTTTGATAATGGAAATTAATGGAATTGAATACACAATCGGCCGCTTAAATGCGGTCGATCAGTTTCACGTATCCCGAAAAATTGCACCCATCGTACCTAAGCTAATGCCGATCATTGCTGAGGTTGCGAAAGGTGATTTAACAAAAGCTATTGCAGCCATTGAGGCAAATGAAGAAAAGATCAAAAAGGCTGAGGAATCGAGTGAAGTTGAGAAGATTACTCAAGAACCTGAAGCTATTCCAGATCTTGACGACCTTACTCCTCTGGCAGATGCATTCTCTCCTTTAATGGAAGTGTTTGCTTCAATGCCTGAAGAAGATGTCAATTTCATAATTTATAAGTGTTTAAGCGTCGTTAAACGTGGTGGTGCCGTGGTTTGCCGCAATAACTCAATTATGTTCGATAACCTTGGTATGACGGAGCTATTGCCTTTAGTCATTGCAACGATTCGGATTAATCTCGGAAATTTTATTCTAGGGTTGCTTACTCAGGCATCGAGCATGCAGAAGCAACCTCAATAAACTTTAAAAGCTTGCCAGATGAGTCTGATTGGCTCATGCGGCCAGTCATTAAAGGCATGTGCAAATACGAATCTTTAATTAATGGGAAGCTAGATCTAGCTGATATAGCACTCATGAATGACGCACTCGACGTAGTAGCAGATAATGAATATCTGCTTAACCAGGAGCGCGAAAGAAAAAATAAATAATGGTGGTCCCATGGCTAAAAATGGTGTTATTCGAGACTTTTTGGTTTCACTTGGATTTGATACAGATAATTCAGGTCTAGCGAATATGAAAAGTGCCATGGATGGCATTGAGTGGAAAGCTAAGGCGTTAAACGGTGCTTTGATGGCTTTGGCTACTGGTGCAGTAGTTGCGGTGCGTCAAACGGCGAGTGAGCTTGATAAGTTATATTTTTCGTCTCAGCGTATTGGTGCCAGTGTCACTAACATAAATGCCTATGGGAATGCCATTGCTCAGCTTGGCGGTAGTGCAGATGGAGCTATAGGGTCTTTAGAGTCCCTTGCAGAGAAGATCCGAAATTCACCAGGCTATGAAGGCCAACTTAAGAGCCTTGGTGTAAGTACTCGTGATGCAAACGGCGCTATGCGTGACCGTGTAGAAGTAATGAAGGATCTAAGCGGCGTACTAGCTAAAATGCCAGCTTACCAAGCTAATGCTTATGCAAACTCTCTTGGTATCGATCAAAAAACTATGTTGGCCATGCGGGATGGTAAATTCATCTCGAACATGGAGAAATACCAGAAGATCCAAAAAGAACTCGGTATGAATGATGACCTGGCTAAGTCAGGTAATGAGTTCATGACTGAATACCGTGATCTAACAATGATGACGAAAACAGGTTTTCAAGTCATTGTTATGCAAGCTGGTAAAGCGCTTATTCCGATCTTGAGATTGCTTAATCAGTTAATTCAAGCGGGCATTCATGCTTTTTCACAGTTGAACCCGCAAATTAAAGAAGGTCTAGCAATCGGCCTACGCTTTGCAATGTTGGCCTTAATGTTTAGCGCTATGGCCAAGTCTTTAGGTCTGGTGCTCAAATTTATTCCAGCACTGAAAACCTTTATTGGATTGCTGAAGTTATTCAGACTAGCTTTTCTCGCTTCACCGATAGGTATCATTCTGGCCTTAGGTGCGGCACTAGCCTTGCTCTATGATGACTATAAAACTTGGCGTGAAGGCGGTAAATCCTTATTTGACTGGTCTAAGTGGACTAATGGCATTGATACGATTATCAACAAGATCAAAGATTTTCTAGATATTCTCAACAAGGTTAAAGATAAAACGGTTGAGTTTGTTCAGAAGATTATTAAGGATCCAGCCGGAGCACTTAAGGAAGTCGCAACGGAAGTACAGCAAGGCGTACAAAATGCTAAGCAGGCTGTACAGAATTATGTGAATCCTTCTGATCCAAATAAAACTACACCAACGCAAGAAAAAGTAGCTAGCACTACACAGGCTGTTAAGAGTGCAATTGAGCAGAGTGTTGCAGTTGCTGCGGGAGTCGCAAGGGCTACAGTTGAGGCGGTGAAAGGGACTGTGTCTGAATCATTTGGTAGTTCGGTTAGTGGTATGAATGGTTCCATATTACACCTATCAAAACAAGATATTGAGGATCTTGTAAAGGTTACTTCTACTGAAGTTGTTGGATCTTTGAAGGGTGAAGCTTTTACCAAACAAACTCAGGGCGTTGTAGATACAATCCTTAATCGTGTAGCTTCAGGTAAGTGGGGGAATTCAGTTCGGGATGTAGCAAATGCTCGACGCCAATTTAGCAAAATAACGGGTCCGAAATCTTATAAAACAAAAGACGGTAAGACTATTAAACTTAATCCTTATGGGAGTGTGCAAAATATGCCAAATAAGGATGTTAACCCAAGAGTGAGAGCCGAAGTTCTAGCATA
Source organism: Acinetobacter sp. H1(2024) (assembly GCF_046557555.1). NCBI lineage: Bacteria > Pseudomonadati > Pseudomonadota > Gammaproteobacteria > Moraxellales > Moraxellaceae > Acinetobacter > Acinetobacter sp. H1(2024). Next base: position 322,509 of record NZ_JBKGFO010000002.1, on the reverse strand, counting down.
TCTGGAGGAAAGATCCAAAGGGAAATCTTCAATTGTTGGTGAGCACTTAAATTATGCAAATCCATATTCTTCAGACAAAAAAAATAGAAAGGCTTGGGTAGATGCTTTTTATGCGAAGGCACAAAAAGAAAATATGGTATTTGGATCCGGTAAGGCGGTACATGGACATGGTACAACCAATGATTTAATTAAATTCAAACCTAAACCCTTTAAGCTCTCAATTCGGGATAATAAGTTGCCAAGTAATATTGGTATATCATCAAATGATAATATCTCAACGTTTGCTCCCCCTTCAGGCAATCCCCATAAATCACAGATAAATAACTCAAATGCTATGACAGCAAGTAGTGTAGTTATTAATCAAACTTATCAAACTGATATGACGATTAATGGAGCATCAAGCCCAATAGATTCAGCTAATGCAGTTAAACGTCAACAAGAGAATGCGCTGACGTTTATGGCGAGAGGAGCAAAAGGTGTTTTGGTTGGTTAGTTGAGCTGATTTTTTAAAAAGCTAATTCTCTGCTCTATTAATTCAGCTTGGCATGCTAAATCATAGGCAACTTGACCAGAACTATAACCAGCATCTGCTACGGTAAAGTCACCACATTGCAAATCTTTATACTTTAACCAAGCTTTCTGAGCATTATCTAACTCTTGCTTAGCATCGGTTTGTTTGTAGAGTTTTGCATATGTCGTATTCAAATCTTTTTTGAGTTGTGTAATTTCACTAGATAAACATTGCTGAATGTCGTGTGAGGTCTTTGGGTTGTTACAATCAGCAAAAACTTCAACACTAAAAAAAGATATTGCAGCAAAAAGGAGTATTTTCTTCATTGGACATCCTTAAGGGATAAGTTGATTTCTATTTGCTTTAGGTTATCAAGGTTTAGATTTGGACACCATTCACAGCCATTCTTGATGGCTTGAGCAAAAATTTGCTCCTTCATCGTAAGCTCTTGGTTAGGAATGATTTTGTAGTAAGTCTGCTGTGTTAGCACAATCCTACATGGATGTATCCAATAAGAATTATCATTTTTAATGAAGTTATTGGAAATGCTGCAGCAGTACTTTTGGGGTTCCTTTGCAAGTTGGCTTTCTAAAATACAAGTTAAGGTGTTGTTTAAATCAAATGGGTTTTTTTCTACGCCGTTTATTAAGGCATAAACTCCCTTCCAACTACTTATATATTTTGAAAGTGCTAAAGCTGTTTTGATTTGTTCTGGTACAAATTCAAATCCTGCAAAGTAGTGATCTTTATTAAATAAATTACTTTCACAATAGAATTTAGCTGATTGAGCGATCCTTAAAGCGAATGGGAAAAACTCGGATTTCGATTTTGGGAAAACAAATATAAGTATGTTTTTATAGCTCTCATCAAAAGGTTGAACTGTCTGATTAGGCGAAATATGTAGTGGTAATAACATGATTATATTTTTCGGATCTTTGACTTAATTATAACTAGTTTTTTTCAAGGTGAAATATGGCAATAGGAACATTACTTAATGGTGCCCTAGGGTCAGGCGTGGCCATATCAAATTCTGAAATTGTAGGTTCGCTTTTATTATCTGGCCGTGGTCGTACGATTATGGGGCTTTTTGCAGATGTAACTATCGAAGAAAAGCATAAGGATGAACACAAGATTACTGAACATCCCACGGAAGTAGGCGCATCTATTTCAGACCATGCATATAGCGAACCACCAGAACTAACGATGAAAGTGGGTTGGTCGGAAAGTGCCGGAACTTTAAATGGGTTTTTAGGTAATACAATTCTTGGGGGTAATACTAGCTTAAGCATTGTTTATCAAACGCTACTACAGTTAAAGGATAGAAGCGTTCCGCTAATTATCTCAACTGGAAAGCGGTTACATACAAACATGCTTATTAAGTCGCTTGGATGCACTACCGATCTTCAAACTGAAAATGTTTTGATGATTGATATTTCATTCAAAAAAGTACTGATTGTCAGTACAGAAACTGCGTTAGTCGCTATTGAAAATCAAGCAAGTCCTGAAGCAACAGCCGCGGTCAGCAACGGCGGTACAGTTCAATTAAAACCAACCAATCAATCTCTTTTAAGCTCAGGTACAGATTTCTTTAAGTCGGTTTTATTGGGTAATTGATTATGATTTACGAAATACCGCTCAATAATGGCAATCAAAAATTTAGTATTCGTCTAGGCGGAACACAATATAAGTTGCAACTTATTTACCGCGTGGATACTTGGTTCTTAGATATTTTTGATAATGCCGAGAATCCTTTAATTGCTGGCTTACCTTTACTAATGGGGGATAATTTGCTTATCCAACACCAGCATATTATTAGTGGTTCATTGTATGTACTAAATACTAATGAAGATGAAATCCAGCGATTCACCGATTTAGGTACGATGATTAAACTGTTTTGGAGTGACTCATGACAATGCAGTGGATGCGTAATTGTAGGCTAACCATTCAGGTTGATAAAAACGCCCCTGAAGCTCTGGATTTCTCAGATTTTAAAATTACTTTCGTTGTAAGTCAGGGAACGACCGAGCAGCCTAAGGCGGCCGAAATTTATATCTATAATTTATCTCATCAAACTATGAACCTTTTGGCTGGGGTCGATGACTCAAAAAAAGATACGCAAGTGATTTTGGCGTGTAGTTATGGAGATGATGAGCCTGAGGTTATTTTTAAAGGTAGTGTTTTTCAGTTTAGACGAGGCCGCAGTAGTCCAGTAGATACATATCTTTGTATCTTGGCCATATCGGGCGACCAGATAAAAAGCGCCGTAATAAATCAGTCGGTACCCGCTGGTACTTCAATTCAAGGATTAAGTGAGCTGGTTGAGGGAGAGTGTAAAAAGTACGGTATCGATATTGGTGAAATTGCAGCTTTAAGCGAACAAAAATACCCACGTGGCCGTGTTCTTTTCGGAAGTTTACATGGGTATATCGAAAAGATTGGCAAAGAGAATAACGTCACTTATGACTATTCAGACGGTGTTTTAAGTTCTACGGAGTTGGATAAGTGGACGCTTCAGCCAATGTTTGTTTTGAAAGCAGATACTGGCATGGTTGGAATGCCACAGCTAACCAGCGAAGGGCTAGTAGTTAAATGCTTGCTTAATCCAAAGCTAAAACGTAGAGATCGTATTCAAATAGATCTATCTAATTTGCAGACAGAGAATTTTGATATTGCTTACGGTGGTCAGCAAGTGGACCAGCCACAAAAGACTCGAAAGCTTGCTACAAATTCAGAAGGTATTTTTGTTATCCAAGCCATTGAGCATAGTGGTGATACGCGTGGGGATGAGTGGTATACAAACATGGTTTGTACAGCACTTGGGGCTGTGGTGCCGAAAAGTGGAATCACCATTACCGCCCGTGATGATAGCTGGACTCCAGAGCAGGAGGACACCTAATGGTATTATCAAATAATGAGCGCTCACCGGATCTGCTAAATATTATTAAAGATGCAGTTAGTGAGGAGATTTTAGCAATTTGGACTAATTTGCCCTGTGAAGTGGTTAGTTATGATCCGGATGCTGTAACAGTAGAAGTAAAGCCATTAATTCGTGTGCCAGTACGGACTCCTGAAGGTAGTATCAAGATGATTGAAATTCCGATACTGCAAGACGTTCCTGTAATGTTTCCGTGCGCTGGCGGTTTTACAATTACTCATCCTATCAATGTAAAGGATGAATGTGTGGTTAGCTTCTCATCGCGCAATATCGACTTGTGGTGGCAATCTGGAGGGGTTCAAAATCCTTTTGATACTAGACACCATGATTTATCCGATGGCTTTGCTTTCTTTAAACCTCAATCACAAGCCAAAAAGATTAAAAATATTTCTGCAGAAAATCTGGAAATTAGATCCGATGACAATACGACTAAGATCCAAATTACACGAGATGGAATTATTAACTTTTTTGGACAGAAAGCGGTCTTCGATTGTGATGTAGAAATTAAAAAGACACTGAAAGTAACAGGTTTGATAGAGTCACTTGAAGATGTTCTTGCTAAGACTGTGAGCTTAATTAAACACATTACTACCGGCGTTAAATCTGGTACTGATACTTCAGGTCCACCACAATCATAGAAACCAAATTGAAATCAATATGAGGGGCGCGAAAGCGTCTTTTTTTATGCGCTATAGAAAACTTTCAAATGATGGCGACTATGTCTTTGGATCTAGCAAGAATGATTTTCTTGTTAATTCTCCAGAGGCCGTGGCCCAAGCCATTCTCACGCGCTTAAAACTTTGGCTTGGCGAGTGGTTTGCAGATACATCGGACGGTACCGGATGGAATCAATCCATTGTCGGTAAACAATCTAAAAACCTTTATGAGCTCACGCTCCATCAACGTGTACTTGAAACGCCAGGCGTAAAAAGCATCGTAGATTTCCAAAGCGCTTTAGATCCTGACACGCGCCGTCTAACTGTCTCAATGACAGTGAATACGATATTTGGCGAAGCATCTCTTAACGGGGACTTAACAACATGACTTTAACAACTGTAGCGCCAGTTATTACTGATGCTGGTGTCAGTGCACCAACTTTTTATGAGATCGATGACTATTTTAAAACTAAGTTCAAGGGCATTTACGGTGAAGATGCGTATTTAGAAAACGATAGCCAAGACGGTCAAATGATTGGTGTTTTTTCGCGTGCAATAGCTGATGTAAATGGTGCTTTTATTAAGCTTTACTCTACTTTTTCGCCAAAAACAGCAACAGGTGACGCTCTATCAAGGAATGTGGCCATTAATGGTATTTCGCGTCAGCTACCTACATTTTCTACTGTAGATCTAGAAATCACAGGTACACCCGGTACCGAAATAAAAAAAGGGTATGCACTGGATCGGAATAGTAATCAATGGATGTTTCCTGATCTGGTAACTATTCCCGCGTCTGGAAATATTGTTGTTACTGCTAAAGCGAAAAAGCCAGGTGCAATATTAGCGCTAAGCAATACCATCACAACTATTGGTAAGCCTACGCGAGGTTGGAAGGGGGTAAATAACCCCGCAACCTCATCTCTGGGTATGCCGGTTGAAGTGGATGCAAAGTTACGACAACGTCAGGCGCTTTCGGTAGCAATTCCATCTCAGTCAAAGACAGATAGCATCAAAGGCGGGCTTTTTAGTTTGGCTGGTGTTTCACGTTGTAAAACCTATGAAAATGACAGCAATAAAGCCAACGATTTAGGCATGCCACCTCACAGCTTATGTGTGGTTGTTTCTGGTGGCGATGCAAATGAAATTGCTGATCTTATGCGGGTTAAAAAGAGTCTAGGGTGCGGATGGTTTGGCAATGTTAATGTGCCTGTCATTAATGTATTTGGTGATCCGGTAACTGTATCGATTTACCGACCAAATATTAGAAATATCAGTTTCAAGCTAAATATCGTGGGCTCGTCTGAATACACAAAAGAGATTGAAAACACCATTAAGCAAAACCTAGCAGATTATGTGAACCAACTTGATATTGGTGATCGGATCATGCTCAACAAGCTTTATATTCCGGCTGGTTTGTTTGGAAATTTAGACTCAGAAACTTATCAAATTGATTCCATAGAAATCATTGTTGATGGTGTTGTTATCGAAGGAAATTACAGCCTCGCATTTAATGAAGTCGCTTATTGTGATTCGGATAATATCGAGATTAACACCTCAGGGGGATTCTAGTGGATGCAAGCAAATATGTAGCCCTCTTAACTAGTCAGCATCGGGATAAGCCAAATTTTAGAAAAACAGTTGAGGCATTAATAAATCCTTTAATTGATTGCCTTGAATTTCTAAATAGTCTTAACGATAAGTTTGATCTTGAGACTGCTACCGGCGACCAATTGCAAATTATCGCTGACTGGGTGGGAGCACCTAACTCTATACCTAATGCGGTACCAGTTCCTTACTTCGGTTTCCAAGGGCAACCCGGTTCCTTAACCTGGCGTGATATTGAGGACCTGAGTATAAAATCAGGCTATTGGCGTGAATCTGGAATGAGTGGTTATACAGCTTTGGCGATGTCACCGCAGCTTTTCAAAAAAGTAATTAAAGCCAAAATTTTGCTTAATAAAAGTGATTGTTCCGAGCAGTCAGCAAAAGAAATTATTTCTCTCGTAATCGATAAACAATTCAAGTTTAAAGACAACTTAAACATGACGATAACTTTCACATTTTTAGAAAGTTACGAGGTTTTTGAGCGAGAGTTAGTAAAATTAATGTTCCCTGTGCCTTCTGGTGTAAGGTTGATTTTCGAGGGTGAAGATGAGTATTGATAAATTAACAGAGTTTGCAAAACTTGCCGACGATAAAAGTAGTAATACTGCAGGTTTGGAGCTAGAAAAAGGCTTTCCTTCAGTAATACAGCCGGCACGACAGTGGTTTAACTGGCTTTTTAATGTAATTACGAAAAAAGTAAATGAGTCAATTGATGAGATTAATGCTCTTGGTGATGACAAAGTTGGCTATACAGATGTTATAGACGATCTAACATCTGAGGAAGAAGACAAACCCCTTTCAGCAAACATGGGTAGAGAGCTAAATCAGAAAAAGTTAAGCAAATCTGATTTGGGCACAGGTTCTGCACCAATTTATTCTATACGCGCGTGGGCTAATTTTTCAGGAATTAATGCTGCAATTAGAGGAAAAGGAAACATTGCTCGTATTACTAGAACTGGAGTTGGAACGTACAGTATTGTCTTTGAAGTACCAATGACAGACGCAAACTACAGCGTTACTACAGCGCAAGCTGGGCGCGGAGATGCTACTTCGTTAGCTGTTAGTGACTTAACTACTAATGGTTTTTTGTTGAGAGCAAATTACGGTGGAGATAACACACAAGGTGGTTATGATCCAAGTGACTGCTTTTTTCAAGTCGTTCGTTAAGCTTTTAAATTATTCAAAATATACCGCTGCAAGGCGGTTTTTTGTTGCGTGGAGAAACTGTTATGGCAAAAAATTGGAATACAGTTTTAGCAAGTATCAATAATTCAAATGATATTTTGGCTATCTTAAGAAAGATTCTGCCTTTGTTAGATGGGAAAGTTGATTCTACTACTATTGATGAAGTTATTGCTCAACTTAATAAAATTGCGGAAGATGGCAAGATTACTATAGATGAAGCATTAGAAACAATTAACTTCCTTGAACAAAAGATTGATGAAAAAACTAGTGCTTTTAACGATGCTATTGAAGCCGCAGCAGCAGCTGGAGCAGGGGCGAATGGGTGGGATGAACTTTTAGTTAAGGTGGGTGAATCTAACCAAAAGAAATTTAATGATTCTACAGTTATTAACTTTGAAAGCCTTGATGATCTTTTAGCGTATACCGCTAGAACAAGCGGTCAAACTGTTTACTTAAAATCAATACATAAGGGATTAAATAAGGGTGGTGATAATTTCGTTTATGAACCGACGAATCAACTAATTAATGATGGCGGTAATATCTTTAACGGATGGACTAGGCAAGTTCCTCCAAGTTATTTCAATGCTCACAATTTCGGAGCAATTGGCGATGGCTCAGACAATGAATATGACCATGAAGCATTTGTAAAAATTTCAAATGCAGTAATGGCTTCAGAACTTGAGGCAATAAGTATTCATATACCAGATGGTGACTACATTGTAGGTAAACAGAGTTTTGTTGCGGGACAAGGTTTCATATTTGAGCATGTGCTAAGCATTGGATTTTCTCAGATGGTTAATAAAACTATTCTGCTTAAATCTGATGGTGCAAAACTTAAGTTAAAAGATTGGTTATATTTTGGTGTCTTCGATAAAAATACAAAAGAGCCTTTTCAGACTACAATGCCATTTTATCCAGGGACACCGTCTTGGGCTGTTGATGGGGCAAAAGTAACAAGAGCGGATACAGGGTATATTGTAAATTTTGAAAATATTAAAAGTGTTGTTTTTTCAGGTAAAATTGATATTGACGGTAATCAGGCAAATCAAGTCATTGGTGGGAAATATGGAGATTCTGGTTGGCAATTGATGGCTTATGGCTTTCGTGTTGCAAATATTAAGCAATTGGATTTAGAGAATATTTATACGCATGATCATTTGCTTGATGGTTTTTATATCGCAGGTTATAACTCTTTAACCGAACCAGACAAAGTACTTTCAGATGTGTTTGGATCTGTTCGAAATGTGGTTTCATATCATAATTCAAGACAGGCTTGCAGCTTCTGTGGCGGCCAGAATATTTCATTTTATGACTGCTCATTTAGTGACACTGCAGCGTCTGATATGAAAGTACAGTCTATGCCTATGTCTGGTCTGGATATTGAAGCTGAAATTTCCCCAATTCGTAATGCTCGATTTTATAATTTAAAAAGCTTTAATAATGCGGTGACTCAGGTCGTGGCAGATAGTGCTAATACAAAGAATGTTCATTTTTACTCAAGTCGTTTTTTAAGTCCAGCAGGTGGTGTAACTGCTTGGGTACGTAAGCCGCAATTCAAATTCTTTAACTGCTATTTTAATGGTTATATGGAAGGGCAGTATGGAACAAGTATTGAAGAAGATAGAACATTGTATCAGGGGTGTACATTCACAGATGACCCAAACGAAAATGCGAATGTCGGTACGACAACTTATTTAATAAACGCATCAGGGGCAAATCCTAAATTTGATGATTGTAAGTTTAATATTTTCAAAGCAGGTTGGATCTATGATTACGGATATTCTGGATCTATTGACCGTTTAACAGTTAAGAATAGCGAATTCAATATTTATACTGATTCCGCGGCAGCGGCGATGAATGGTATTTATGAAAATATAGTGATCAATGATTTAAGAGCAGATCCATCGAAAATTATTTATCCAACTTTTGATGGTGGGAGATATAACAATTTAGTTGTTAAGTCACCAACAGGTGCTAGTGGCATCTCCCTTTATGGTTCTACAAACTTGGTTAATGCTCGAAATGCTGTCTCTACGCGAAGTAGTAATCCCTACGATGTACTTGAAATTACACCTTTTGAACTCAAAGGGTTTCACGTGGCAGGTAATCAGGGAGTCTCGAGTTTAGTTAAAATTGGCTATTCACCATTTCTTAATCTCATGAATATTCAATACAACATTGGTGACATTATTCATTGCACAATGCCGAGTTCTGGTGTTGATAAATGGATTTGCGTAACTGGTGGACTAGGCACTGCTTCGGTGTGGAAAAAAGTTCCTTTAACTTTGCAAGACATTTAACACAACAAACCACCACAAGCCCTAGCTTTAAATAAGTTAGGGCTTTTTTATTGCCAAAATTTTGGAGAATGAAAATGTCTGAAACCCAGACTGCGCTTGAAGCGAGCGCAGCAACATTAACATCAAAAGTAACAGCAACCAGCGGTGTGGGGTCATTTATCGGATTTGCAGCAAAGATCGATGTTATTGCATGGGGCGGTTTGCTAATTGCTGCACTTGGCTTGGCAATTCAAATTTATTTTGCGGTTCAGAAAAATCGCCGTGAAAAGGTGGAGCATGAAATGCGAAAGGCAGAGTACGAGCTACGTATTAAAAAGTTAAAAGGTGACTGTAATGTCAAACAAGACTAAATATGTCGCCGCATTCTTAGCAGCTTCGGCTGCTTTTTTTGTGGGCGTGAAAAACGATGAAGGGTTTACATCAAAGCCAGTAATTCCCGTTAAAGGGGATCGGCCAACACAGGGCCATGGTTCAACATTCAAACCAGATGGCTCACCCGTAAAAATGACAGATCCACCAATTACACGTGCGACCGCAGATAAGTGGTTGCGAAATGATGTGGCTAAGCGTGAAGTCGCGTTTAAAGATTCATTGAAGGGCGTGAAATTATCACAAACTGAATATGACCTTTACTTGGATTTTTCATATCAGTACGGGGTACCAACATTCGCAAAATCATCAATGCTTAAACACTTGAAAGCTGGTCAATATAAAGCGGCTTGCGACTCATTACTTAAATATAAGTACGTTGCAAAGCGCGATTGCTCTATTCGTAAAAATGGATGCTATGGCGTCTGGACTAGACAGCTTGAAAGACATGCTAAATGTATAGGAGCGCAGTGATGTGGATTGTATTTGCTGCTAAATATTGGCGAGAAATCATTATTGTGTTTCTCGCTTTTTTATTGGCCATATCTTTGGCCGTACTCAATTACAAAACTGGTCAGCTAAAAGAAGCTGAACAAAAGTGTCAATCTCAGATCCAAGAGATTGAGCGCAAGAATTTGAAAGCTCTTGCAGAAAAGCAAAATCAGATCAATAAAGTGAGCGCAGACTATGAACAAGTCAAAGCAGAGCAAAGCACCAAAGTCGAATATATTGAGCGTGAAGTGCAAAAGATCGTGGAGCGTCCTGTTTATAAGTCTAGCTGTATTGATGATGACGGGGTGCAGCAACTCAATGAACTCATTAAAGCCGGTAATACCAGCTAATCTTATTCAACCATGCCCAAATCTAAATGAATTGGCGGGAACAACGGGCAAAGATTTAATGATCTGGTCAGTTGATACAGTTGCAAAATATAATGACTGCAAAGCAAGACATGGTGCGCTTGTGAAGGCTCTTGAGTAAGAGCCTTTATTAATGTGCAATTATTTGCTCAATAATCTGGATAATTGCACATTTTGAGCAAAGTTTTTCTCATTTCATATTCTCTCGAGGTTTTATCATGCAGCAATTAATGATCATGGTTTCGGAAGCGGGGAGAATGGAGAATACTTGCAATCTACCCGCTGATTTAGATAAGAACGGGAATGTTCTTAAAATCTATGACTACTCATTAAAAGAGTTGCCAATTAATTTGGATGGAACTGTCACTTACAACGGTAAAAGATGGACCTTTGATAAGAAGCAAAATTACCTCTAGACCTGTGGATAAATAGCGCATTACGCCAAATATACGCCAAAATATATATAAGTTATTGATTTTATAAAATAGATTGGTGCGCCCGGCGGGGATCGAACCCACGACCCCAGGCTTCGGAAACCTGTACTCTATCCAACTGAGCTACGAGCGCACATGTGTGGGGCACATCATAGGAAAAAAACACCGGTAGGTAAAGCACGAAATACATACCAAGTGAGTTTAATGCTTATTTAAACAGCAGCTTGTTCTATTTTTAGATGCGTTGTTGAATAAGCTGAATTGAATAGTTAATAGATTGAAGTGTCTTTGCTAGCTCATGAGGGGGAATACGTGACTCTTGTAAGTGAGTAATCCATTGCATTTGACACATTTTAAGTTCTTGAAGTGTTTTGATTTGCTCTATTTTTTGAATAAGGGGTTTTGCCATAAGGCCACAGAACTGACCTAAGCTTTGTTTCATTAGTAATTGTATTTCTTCAAAAGACAGTTGCTGAACTGGAATAGATGGTTGGTCATTTTCTATATTTGAAGAAGTTACAGACGTTGATTGAGGAACCTGAATCTCTCCAACTAAATCGTTACTTTTATTCTCATCAATATTTTTCGGATGTACTTCATTTGATGGTATAGATGACTCTTGAATAGATATTTGCTCGGTCAACTCTGAGTAACTTTCGTTAGAAGTAGCAATGAGTTTTAAATCAATCAGTTGTTGAATCAGCTCTGGAGGAGCAATACGCTTTTTAAACTCATTATTAAGGCTTTGAAAATCTTCATGATCAATGAGTAGAAGTAAACGTCTTTGTTTTGCATTTAACGTAATATTACGTTGTTGAAGCGCAACTCTTCCCAAATTGGTTCGATAAAAACCAGACATTGTATTTCCCCAATATAAAAATGAAGCAGACTGTTTAATTTTTATCAAACAGTACTGTTCTTAATAAAATATAAATGGGGTTAAAGATAAAACTCAAAAATGACAATATGATGAAGAATTTATGAATATCATCTATTTAAGTTAAGTCTTTAAAATGCACTTTCTAATGCCTTACGTAAATAGGTATCAAGTTCGTCTTGACGTAGAAGCCATTGAATATAATCTTTTGGCAGTTCAGCAATTGCTGTACCTTTATGCTTACCAAAGTTAATAGTCGTGGGGATACGGGCTTCTTCAGAAACTTGGTAAAGTTCTTCAATATCTTGAATATTTAAATGATAGATAATATGCATCAAAATATTGGCAGTTAAAATAATATCGGCATCGGCACGGTGTGCACCTTTGAGTAATTCTCGTGCTTTACTGCTGCCTTGAGAAATCATATAAATGAGTGCAGAAATATTATGAGCTTCTGCATCTGGCCAAGCTTTGCGTGCTAAAGCTAAAGTACAAATTGGTTTTATATGAGATACATCAACGCCACAACGAGCAATAGCTGCAATATCATAATCAATGTTGTGACCAATAATATAAGTTGTGCTAGCAGGTAATTTAAATGTTTTATAGTGAGGCTGGTTTTCTAGGTCAGACTCCAAGATGTGATGCACCGCCATCGCAGCATAAGAGATCGGCGTTCCAACCTGATAGAGCTGATCAAATAATTTGCTTTTATCTAAAGTTAGTTTACCTGCATTAAGTTCAATGGGAGCGTATGCAATTTCAATAGGCAAACCATTTAGTGTATGAGTTTCTGTATCTAAAATAATGGCTTGCATCTTTTGAACCTTTAAACAATTACAAGTAACCGTCAATGTTAACAGTTGACTAGCGACTTTAAAACATAGAATAAGGTTAGATATAGCTATGAAATTTAATTTATGGTGAAAAGTATAAAATCTCGCTACTTATTTTGATTAAATATCACTTGCGAAAAATGAAGATTAGGCGTAATTGTTTGTAAGACATTTAAAATGTTCATTAAAAACTAAAGCACAACAAAAATCGAATTTAAGGGAAGATATACCAATGAAAATGAAATTGTTCATGGCTAGTGTTCTTAGCACGAGTTTATTGTTGACGGCATGTGGTGGTGGAAGTAGTGATGACAGTCCAGCAAATACTGATCCATCTGGTACACCAGCCAATAATATTCAAAATCCAGTGGTTAAAGTCGATGCTTACACAAGTACTAACTTAGGAGCGGTTGCCGCTGAAAGTAGTATTTTGACTTATAAAATGTTAGGCCAAAGTGGACAAGAAGTTCAGGCAACAAGTTTAGTATTTACACCGACAACACCACCACCAGCAGGCGGTTGGCCAATTGTGGTTTGGGCTCATGGTACGACAGGGGTTGCAGATGCATGTGCACCAAGTAAATCGGCATTAACAGATAGTACTAAAGATTTAATTAGTAAACTTCTTGCGGCGGGTTATGTCGTTGTCGCTCCTGATTATGAGGGTTTAGGAACCCCAGGCATACATCCATTCTTAAATGTTAAAAGTGAAGCTTATTCAATTACTGACGCCGTGGTTGCAACAAGAAATTATTTATCGCAACGTAATTTATTAACTTCGAACAAATGGGTCACTGTAGGTCACTCTCAGGGTGGGCATGCTGCATTGGGTGCTGCACAATATGCAAGTCGTGCACAACTAAACTATAAAGGTACAGTAGCGGTAGCACCAGCTTCCAATTTAGGCAGTATTTTATTAATGGGTGAACTAGATGTTGTGAATGCGCCAATAAATATTAAAATTGGAACATATGCGCAGCTTGAGACATATACAGCTTTAGTTACGGCGGGTCTTCGAAATACACAGCCAAGCTTTGATTATTCACAGGTATTTACTTCACAAACAGCAAGTATTGCCGCACAAGCTGAAACAATTTGTGCTGGTCCGTTAGAGGGTGCTTTTGAAGCAGATATGGAAAGTTATGCTGGAAATCATAGTGGAACACTGGATGGATATACGCGTACTCAACCTAATTTTATGGCAGTACCTTTGGTTAAAGCATTTTTAGATAAAGATTCTCAACCGCTACAAGTAAAAGTTTCTACACCAATTATTATTTATCAAGGAATAAACGATAACACTGTACCTAAAGATGCAACTGATTTATTGATATCTAATGCCACTGTGGTAGGTACAAAAATTAATAGCTATGTAACGGGTAACTGGGACCATAATACGGCGATGAGTAGTAATGTAGATAACATTGTTGGAAATGTACAAAACCTATTGTCAGCTCAATAAGGGTAATGATATTTAAAGTTTTTTTGTTGTTATGAAAAGCTAAATTTAACTTTAGAAAATTATTAAATAAATGCTTTTTAAGTGTTTATAAATTATTTTAGATTTGATGGCTCATTTTTTATAAAAATTGAGCCATTTTTATTTAAAACTGAGCTAACTTGATTCTGTTTAATTATAAAGTTCATGCTACAATATGCCGCAATCTTAGCACGGCTTAAAAGCCCTAATTTATAGGACCCCCGCTAATGTTTGCCAATATTTCCATTTCTGAATTTGATCCAGAATTAGCTCAAGCTATTGCTTCTGAAGATGAGCGTCAAGAAGCACATATCGAGTTAATTGCATCTGAAAACTATTGCTCTCCTGCTGTGATGGAAGCGCAAGGATCAAAACTTACGAACAAATACGCAGAAGGTTATCCAGGCAAACGCTATTATGGCGGTTGCGAGTATGTAGATGTTATTGAGCAAATGGCGATCGACCGTGCTAAAGAACTTTTTGGTGCCGATTACGCAAACGTTCAACCACATGCTGGTTCACAAGCTAACTCTGCTGTTTATTTAGCACTTCTTAACCCAGGCGATACAGTTTTGGGTATGAGCTTGGCTCACGGTGGTCACTTGACTCACGGTGCAAAAGTAAGCTTCTCTGGTAAAACTTATAACGCTGTTCAGTATGGTTTAAACTCTGAAACTGGCGAGATCGATTACGAAGAAGTTGAACGTTTAGCGTTAGAGCACAAGCCACGTATGATCGTTGCTGGTTTCTCTGCTTATAGCCGTGTTGTAGATTGGCAACGTTTCCGTGACATCGCGGACAAAGTTGGCGCTTACCTTTTTGTTGATATGGCTCACGTTGCAGGTCTTGTTGCTGCTGGTGTATATCCAAACCCAGTTCAAATTGCTGACGTAACTACAACTACGACTCACAAAACACTTCGTGGTCCACGTTCTGGTTTAATCCTTGCGAAAGCGAATGAAGAAATCGAGAAAAAACTTCAATCAGCTGTATTCCCTGGTAACCAAGGTGGCCCATTAATGCATGCGATTGCTGCTAAAGCAATCTGCTTCAAAGAAGCAATGTCTGATGACTTTAAAGCTTACCAACAACAAGTTGTGAAAAATGCTCAAGCAATGGCTGAAGTATTAATCGCACGTGGTTATGATGTTGTTTCTGGTGGTACAGACAACCACTTATTCTTGTTATCTTTAATTAAACAAGACGTAACTGGTAAAGATGCTGACGCTTGGTTAGGTGCTGCTCACATTACTGTGAACAAAAACTCAGTTCCAAATGACCCACGTTCTCCATTTGTGACTTCTGGTATCCGTATCGGTACTCCAGCGGTAACAACTCGTGGTTTTGGTGAAGCTGAAGTTCGTGAACTTGCTGGCTGGATCGCTGACGTGATTGACAGCAAAGGTGACGAAAAAGTTATTGCTGATGTAAAAGCGAAAGTTGAAGCTGTTTGTGCAAAATTCCCTGTATATGCAAAATAATTTGTATGTATAGAAAAAAGCGCCGTAAGGCGCTTTTTTTATATTAATTATTCCAACCCCCACCTAAAGCACGTATTAAATTTACACTTGCAATGATTTGGCCACCTTTCAGCTGTGCTGCCAATTGTTCTTGTTGCAAAATAGTCCGGTCGGAGTCAATCACATCAAGATAGCTAATCGCACCTTCTCGATAGCGTAGATGAGACAGTTGATTTGCATGGCGAGATGATGAGAGTGCTTGGTTTTGAGCTTGAATTTGCTGATCAAGAATACGTTGATCGGATAAACCATTTTCAACTTCACGAAATGCGTTTAGTACAGTTTGTCTATAGTTAGCGACACTTTCTTCATAAGCTGCTCGTGCTTGAGCAACGCCTGCTTTACGTTGTCCGCCATCAAATAATGGTAAAGACAAAATAGTACCAGCGACTGGACCAAGCAAGAATGTACGGCTCGACCATTTACCCAATTCGCTTAAACTTGCAGATTCATAACCTAAGGCACCCGTTAGATTAACTTTCGGAAAAAAAGCTGCACGGGCAATTCCAATACGGGCATTATCCGCTGCCATAGCACGTTCAGCAGCAGCAATGTCAGGTCGTCTTTCAAGTAAACTTGAAGGTAAACCAGCTGGAAGACGAAGACTATTTGTAGTTAAAGGTTGGACAGCCAAGTTAAATTCAGCTGGTGTTTTGCCTAACAATACTGCAAGTGCATGCTCTGCATTGGCTCTGTTACGAGCAATGCTCAGTGCATTGGTTTGAGCTGTAGCCAGTTCAGTCTGTGCACGAGAAACATCTAATTCACTGACTAAACCATTTTTAAATCGGGTTTGAACGAGATCTTGTGTCTCACCAAGTAATTTAATAGTACGAGTATAAATTGCTTGTTCAGCATCAAGCTGGCGAATGAGAAAATAACCTTGCGCAACATCTGCTTGTAAGGCTAAAAGTGCCGACTGATATAAAGCTTCTTGCTGTTGTAGATCCGCTGTTGCTGCATTAACACTACTGGCGATACGACCAAATAAATCGAGCTCATATGAAACATTCGCTTGAGCACGCCATAAAGTTTGTGCAGACGTATGGGCATTGTCATCTAACCCCAATGAAGCAGGAGAGGGTTTTTGACGGGTTGGGCCAAAGCCAGCACCAATACTTGGTAGGCGTTCGGCTTGTGCTGCCGAACGTATTGCACGTGAAGCCTGAATATTGGCTGCCACCGCTTTAAGATTTTGGTTGCCGGCAATCCCTTGTTGTTCTAGCTCATTCAATTGAGCATCATTAAAAACACGCCACCATTCACCTCGAACTTGCTGATCGGCAGGCTGGGCAATTTTCCAATTATTGTCTTCAAGTTTAGGGTCTGACTCCTTGAATTTGACAGGAACTATAACTTTTGCAGGTTGATATTCCGGAGCCAAAGAGCAGCCTGCAAGAAGCAGGCTCCCTATCAGTGAGGACAATAACAAGCTTTGTTTTGCTGTAGTCATTAAATGTCCTCCTTAATGATCGTGTGGGTTGGCTAATGGTGCTTCATGAACTGCTGCCGAATGCAATTTATGTTTGCTATTCAATGTACGAATCAGGACGTAAAAGGCAGGGGTCAGGAATAAACCAAAGAAAGTTACCCCGATCATTCCGAAGAACACTGCAACACCCATAGCATGACGCATTTCAGAACCTGCACCAGTTGAAGTAACCAGTGGGACGACACCCATAATGAATGCAATAGAGGTCATTAAAATTGGACGTAAACGTAGACGACTTGCTTCAACTGCTGCTTTAAAAGCAGTTGCACCTTGCATCTCGAGTTCCCGAGCAAATTCAACAATCAAGATGGCATTTTTACAGGCCAGCCCGACCAGTACCATCAAACCGATTTGAGTAAAGATGTTGTTATCTCCACTGGTGAGCCAAACACCTGTCAGAGCCGCCAAAATTCCCATCGGTACAATTAATATGACTGCTAATGGTAAGGTTAGACTTTCATATTGAGCGGCTAAAACTAAGAACACGAGCAATACGCTAATTGGGAATACCCAAAGTCCTGCATTACCAGCCAAGATTTTTTGGTAAGTTAAATCTGTCCATTCAAACTTGATACCACGCGGCAAAGTTTGGGCAGCAATACGTTCAACAGCAGCTTCTGCTTGGCTAGATGAATAACCTGGTGCAGGACCGCCATTAATATCTGCTGCGGTATAACCGTTATAACGTACCACCATTTCAGGGCCATAGGTTTGAGTTACATTTACCAATGAAGATAATGGCACCATTTGTCCGGCACTATTACGGGTTTTAAGCTGCAAAATATCTTCAGGATTTGCACGGAAAGGCGCATCGGCTTGTGCACGAACCTGATAAACACGTCCAAAGCGGTTAAAGTCGTTAACATACTGCGAACCTAAATAAATCTGCATAGTGTTGAAAACATCTGTCACAGCAACACCTTGCTGTTTGGCTTTTACACGATCCAAATCTACGTTGAGTTGAGGTACGTTAATTTGATAACTTGAGAACATTGGACCAAGCTCAGGAGCTGATTGAGCTGCTTTCATAAAGTTTTGTGCAGCATCATTCAAGGCTGAATAGCCTAAGGCACCTCGGTCTTCAAGTTGAAGTTTAAAGCCGCCCATAGTCCCTAAGCCCATCACAGGTGGTGGTGGGAAAACCGCAATATAAGCATCTTGAATAGCTGAGTATTTCTGGTTTAAGGCACCTGCAATAGCATTTGCAGATAAGTCTTTGGCCTTACGTTCATCGAATGGTTTTAAGGTTACAAAGACAATACCGGCACTTGAGCTATTGGTGAAACCGTTAATTGAGAGACCAGGGAAGGCAACCGCGCTTTCTACACCGGGCTGTTTAAGTGCGGTGTCACTCATTTTACGAATGACAGCTTCGGTACGATCTAATGATGCGCCGTTTGATAGCTGCGCAAAACTAATCAAATATTGTTTGTCTTGAGCGGGAACAAAGCCGCCCGGAACAATATAAGAAATACCAACGGTTAAACCTAAAAGTGCTGCATAGACACCCATTGCCGATGCTTTATGGGAGATAACACGACTTACGCCTTTACCATAGTTGTCTGATGCACGGGTAAATACGCGGTTAAACAGCGCAAAGAAACGTCCAAATACACGGTTCATAAGGCGTGTTAATGCATCAGGTTTCGCATCATGACCTTTTAGTAACATGGCTGCTAAGGCAGGAGATAGCGTAAGTGAGTTAAATGCCGAAATAACCGTTGAAATGGCAATAGTCATGGCAAATTGTTTATAAAATTGCCCTGTTAAGCCTGTCATAAAGGCAAGAGGTACGAATACAGCAACCAGCGTTAAAGCAATCGCAATAATCGGTCCGCTTACTTCTCGCATGGCACGGTACGTCGCTTCCCTTGGGTTTAGGCCAGCTTCAATATTCCTCTCGACGTTTTCGACGACCACAATCGCGTCATCGACGACAATCCCGATGGCAAGCACCATCCCGAATAGCGAAAGTGCATTGATCGAGTAACCAAAAGCAAGCATGAGAGCGAATGTACCAATAATTGAAACTGGTACAGCAAGTAATGGAATGATTGATGCACGCCATGTTTGTAAAAATAAAATAACAACCACAACAACCAGTGCAATTGCTTCAAGTAAGGTATGAACGACTGCTTTAATACTGGCACGTACGAATTGAGTCGGATCGTACACAATGTCGTATTTAATTGAAGATGGGAAATCTTTTGAAAGTTCTTTCATCGTGCTACGCACTTGATCCGAAACTTGCAAAGCATTCGCACCCGGTGCTTGGAAAATTGGAATGGCGACCGCTTGTTTGTTATCAAGTAATGAACGCAAGCCATATTGTGAAGCTGCAAGTTCAATGCGTGCAACATCACCCAATCGAGTAACCGCGCCATCAGGAGCCGTTTTTAAAATGATATCTGCGAATTCTTGCTCAGTGGTTAAACGACCTTGAGCGTTTACCGAAAGTTGTAAAGGGGAATTACTTGGTGATGCACCAATGGTTCCTGCTGCAACTTGAATGTTTTGTTCGCGGATTGCACTGACAATTTCAGTGGCTGTGAGATTACGTTGCGCTACTTTCTGTGGATCGAGCCACACACGCATCGCATAGTCACCAGAACCAAATAAACCGACTTCACCTACACCTTGTAAGCGTGCCAAACGGTCTTTTACGTTGAGCACTGCGTAGTTACGCAAGTAAGTCATGTCATAGCGATTATCTGGTGAGGTCAGATGCACAACCATGGTTAAAGTCGGTGAGCTTTTTAAAGTAGTAACGCCTAAACGCTGTACGTCTTCAGGTAAACGAGGCAGGGCTTGAGATACACGGTTTTGAACCAATTGCTGTGCTTTATCTGGGTCGATACCGAGCTTAAAGTTCACCGTAATGGTTAAATTACCGTCACTGTTTGCCTGAGATTGCATATACAGCATATCTTCTACACCGTTGATAGATTCTTCAAGCGGAGAAGCAACAGTTTCAGCAATCACTTTTGGGTTTGCACCCGGATATTGAGCACGTACTACCACGGAGGGTGGAACAACTTCCGGATATTCTGAAATCGGTAATTTAAATACCGAAAGAAGACCGGCAAGTAAAATCAGTACTGATAACACACCAGCAAAGATCGGCCGATCAATAAAAAATTTAGAGATATTCATATGTGATTAACCTTTTGCCGGAGTTGAAGTTTTTTCTGTTGGCTGAGGTTGAGGAGTAGTGCTGCTCGCAGTGATTTGTGCGTTTGGCATAGGTACAAGATGAGGTGTAACAGGGTCACCCGGACGAATCCGCTGTAAACCATTCACCACAATACGATCACCCGCTTGTAATCCGCTATTTACGATTTGCAAGCCATCTTGTTGTGCACCGAGTTTTACCTCACGGTAAGCAGTTTGATTTTTAGCGTCGACGACCACAACAAAACGTTTATCTTGATCGACACTAATTGCAGTTGGGCTAATCAGAATTGCTGAACGAGGTTGACCTCCACCTAAACGGATTCGTGCATATAAGCCTGGTAATAAAACGCCGTTAGGATTATCAAAAGTTGCGCGAACGCGAATCGTACCTGAAGTCGTATTCAGGTTGTTATCGATGGAGTTGATGGTTCCTTCACGAGAGAAACCTGTTTCATTGGCAAGCCCCATATAGACGGGAACTTGTGCTGAATTACGCTGATTACTGATGTAT
Source organism: Acinetobacter sp. H1(2024) (assembly GCF_046557555.1). Classification (NCBI taxonomy): domain Bacteria; kingdom Pseudomonadati; phylum Pseudomonadota; class Gammaproteobacteria; order Moraxellales; family Moraxellaceae; genus Acinetobacter; species Acinetobacter sp. H1(2024). The sequence continues at coordinate 301,764 of NZ_JBKGFO010000002.1, read as the reverse complement.
TTGAGATAAGTTTGTTCATCAACGTCGAAAGATGCGTAAAGGCGAGATACAGACACCAAGCTTGTTAAGACCTGTGCGCCATTACCTGCAGACACCACATTACCAACGGTGACTTCAGCACGGGAAATTCGGCCGCTGACTGGTGCAGTAATACGAGTGTACTCAAGATTTAAGCGGGCAGATTGAACAGCGGCTCTAGCAGCTTGTAGGTTGGCATTCGCTGAACGTGCATCATTTTCAGCTAGATCCAGCTCTTGGCGTGATACAGCATTACTCTGAATTAAACGTTGAATACGAGAAAGGTTAGATCCCGTATAAGTGACTTGTGCCTCAGCCGAAGCAAGTTGAGCTTGAGCACGATTCAGTTCTGCTTGGAAAGGACGTGGGTCGATTGTAAAAAGTAAATCGCCTTTTTTAACAAGACTGCCATCTTTGAAGTGTACGGAAATGAGTTTACCTGAAACCTGTGGCCGAATATCGACTTGATCAATCGCTTCTAAACGACCGGAATATTCTTGCCAATCGGTAATCGTTTTGCTGATGACATTAGAAATATCTACTGTTGCAGCTTGTTGGGCACTGGTCGGTGCAGCTTTTGCATCGGCATTTTCATGTAAAAACATAAAACTACCCCCTGTAGCCAAAATGGCGACAAAGATGGCAGACAGTGCGAACTGTTTGCGGGAAAATGACATGAGGTGCTCCTAGTTATTTGGATACCTGTTTTCAGACTTTTAGTTGTGGTCCATATGGGAGAAACAGGGTTTATGGGATGGACGGAGCATAAAAGTTTGTCAATCACGAATAAATATATTAAATTCGATAACACTATTCGTATTTTTATAACAATTGATGTGTTTGATTAAATAAATGCATTGATAGGAGCGTGCGTGTGGATCTATTTCATGCGATGAAAGTATTTAATAAAGTTGTCGAAACAAATAGTTTCAGTTTAGCGGCTGACAGTTTAGGACTACCGCGTGCTTCTGTGACGACAACCATTCAAGGTTTAGAAAAACATTTACAAGTTCGTTTATTGAACCGAACCACTCGTAAACTGAGTTTGACACCAGATGGCGCAGTTTATTATGAAAGAACTGCACGAATTTTAGCCGACGTAGAAGATGTAGAATCGAATTTCCATGATTCTGAACGTGGACCACGAGGTCGACTGCGCATTGATGTTAAAGCGTCAATTGGACGACTCATCCTTATTCCAATGCTTTGTGATTTTCATGCCAAGTACCCCGATATTGATTTGGTGATTGGCATGAGTGATCGTCCAGTCGATTTGGTTCAAGATGCAGTGGACTGTGTTATTCGTATTGGTCAATTGAAAGATTCAAGTTTAGTTGCACGTCGTATCGGAACAATTCAGTGTGTCACTGTTGCTGCGCCTCGTTATTTGATGGAACATGGCGAACCAAAAACCATTGAAGATTTACAAAAACATCAAGTGGTGCATTATTTTAATAGTCGTACTGGACGCAATATTGACTGGGATTTTATGGTGGATGGCGAGATTCATAGCGTTGGTGTGAAAGGGCGTGTTTCTGTCAATGATAGCGATTCATATATTGATTTGGCAGTGCAAGGTTTCGGCTTAATTCAATGTCCATATTATATGGCGGCAAAACATTTAGAATCTGGTGCGCTTAGAGAGGTATTGACTGAATGGTTACCTGCACCGATGCCAATATCAGTCGTTTATCTACAAAACCGTCATTTATCGCCTAAAGTTCGTGTATTTGTAGACTGGGTAGCTGAATTATTTGCAAGTTGTCCATTGTTGAGTGGTTGTTCAATGTCATGGGATTCGAAATGTGAATTTGCCAGCGCCAAAGAAAATAACCATGAATATACCATTCGGACATTGGTTGAAAATGAAAATATGGCAGAAGCCTATACACTCAAAAACTAATTTAAAATTTGAGTGATTTTTCAACATTTAGATAGTTAATCCAATCCATTGTTTAGACATATTCATAAATCCTTAATTTACTGGTATAGAAATTGCAATTATTTCGGCAGAAGAGTAATTTAGAAATTGCTCAAGTTTTTATCACCTTATTTGGATTTTAAGGAGAAGCTTCAAGATGGCAAGCTTTATGAAAAAAATGTTCGTTTCAACAACCTTAGTTTTGGCTGCTGTTGCAACGAATGTTCAAGCAAAGGATTGGAAGGTGATTCGTTTTGGTACTGAGTCGTCTTATGCTCCATTTGAATATAAAACACCAGATGGCAAGTTAACTGGTTTTGATGTTGATTTAGGTAATGCCATTTGTGCAAAGCTTAAAGCCAAATGTGTTTGGGTTGAAAACTCTTTTGACGGGATGATTCCCGCACTTAAAGCGAAAAAATTTGATGGCATTCTTTCATCAATGACTGTTACTGATGAACGTGCGAAACAAATTTTATTTAGTAGCAAAATCTACAATACGCCAACGCGTATGGTTGCAAAAAAAGGCTCACCGTTATTGCCAACGCCTACTTCATTGAAAGGTAAGCGTGTGGGGGTACAACAGGGCACAATTCAAGAAACATATGCTAAAACCTATTGGGCTCCAAAAGGTGTGAGTGTTGTTCCTTATCCAACTCAAGACTTGATTTACCAAGATATGATGTCTGGTCGTTTGGATGCAACGTTACAAGATGCAATCATGGTTGATGGCGCTTTCTTAAAACAACCGAAAGGCAAAAACTTCGCTTTTGCTGGTGGCAATGTGGTTGATGTGAAAACATTGGGCGTAGGTGCGGCTATTGGTTTACGCAAAGAAGATGCAGATTTGAAAGCAAATATTGACAAAGCTTTGGCTGCAATCATTGCTGATGGAACATACAAGAAACTCGAGAAAAAATACTTCTCTTTTAGCATTTACTAATGATGTGAAAAATGTCGGCTAAGTGCCGACATTTTTAAATATATTCTCATCTCATCAATATTAGATATTGTTTTTAAGGAGAAGATGAGTCATGTCTTTTTCTGGCTATGGGCCACTCCTTCTCAGCGGAACATGGATGACCATACAGCTTGCGCTGTTGTCACTCTTGCTTTCTGTCATTATTGGCTTAATTGGTGCGAGTTCAAAACTCTCTAATATTAAAGCTTTACGTTATATTGCGACCGGCTATACCACGCTCATCCGTAGTGTGCCTGACTTAGTGATTATGCTGCTGTTATTTTATAGTTTGCAGTTAGGTTTAAACCAAATTACTGAAGCACTGCAAATGGATCAGATTGATATCAACCCATTCGTGGCTGGTGTGATTACCTTGGCGTTCATTTATGGTGCATATTTTACAGAGACCTTTCGTGGTGCATTTCAATCGGTTCCAACGGGACAAATTGAAGCAGCAATGGCCTATGGGATGACGCCGTGGCAGGTTTTTCGACGTGTTTTATTCCCTCAAATGATGCGTTTTGCATTGCCTGGTATTGGTAACAACTGGCAAGTTTTGATTAAAGCGACCGCTCTGGTTTCCATTATTGGCCTAACTGACATTGTAAAAATTACGCAAGATGCGGGTAGAAGTACCATGCAATTGTTCTTTTTCAGCATCGTCGCTGCTGCGATTTATTTGGCAATTACCACCGTGTCAAATCTGATTTTAATGTGGCTTGAACGTCGTTATTCTGCTGGTGTAAGGAAGGGACAATTATGATTGAAATCCTTCAACAATATTGGAAGGCATACCTTTGGACCGATGGCCTACAAATGACCGGTGTCGCGATGACTGCTTGGTTATTGGTGCTTTCAATCGGTATTGGGTTTGTGCTTGCCGTGCCTTTATCACTTGCACGAGTATCAGAAAATATCTGGTTGCGTGGCCCAGTTTGGCTGTTTACTTATGTGTTTCGTGGAACACCACTGTACATCCAATTGTTAATTATTTACTCGGGCATTTATAGCTTTGATTATGTCCATGAACATCAAGCACTCGATGCATTCTTTCGAGAGGGCATAAATTGCACCATTTTGGCATTTGCGCTCAATACTGGTGCATATACGACTGAAATCTTTGCTGGAGCGATTCGTTCTATTCCACATGGTGAGATTGAAGCTGCTCAAGCGTTCGGTATGTCAAAATGGAAACTCTACACACGTATTATCATTCCGTCGATGTTGCGCCGTGCTCTGCCATTTTATGGCAATGAAGTCATTTTAATGTTGCACGCGACAACCATTGCATTTACTGCAACAGTTCCCGACATTTTAAAAATTGCGCGTGATGTAAATGCCGCAACTTATGACACTTTCAATGCTTTTGGAATTGCTGCGGTGTTATATGCAGTGTTGGCATTTATTTTGATTTGGATATTTCGTAAGTTGGAAAAACGTTGGTTGGCATTTTTAAAGCCATCGAATCATTAGGAGACATAAATGGAACACGTTGCAAAACTAGTGATTCGTGATTTACACAAAACATTTGGTGATCATGAAGTACTTAAGGGGATATCACTTGATGCAAATGCTGGCGATGTAATTAGTATTATTGGTTCATCCGGTTCAGGTAAAAGTACCTTGCTGCGTTGTATCAATTTTTTAGAACAACCGAGCAATGGCACCATTAAACTTAATGGTGAAAAATTGCGCACAGTCTTTGATAAAAAAGGCAATTTAAAAGTGGTTGATCCAAAGCAACTACAAAAAATGCGTACTCAGCTCATGATGGTGTTCCAGCACTTTAATTTATGGTCTCACATGACAGTGCTTGAAAATGTCATTGAAGGGCCAATTCATGTGCTGGGGGTGAAGCGTGCTGAAGCAGAAGAGTGTGCGCGGAAATATTTACGCAAAGTTGGATTGCCTGAAAGTGTTGAGAATAAATATCCAGCATTTTTATCTGGTGGGCAACAACAACGTGTAGCGATTGCTCGTGCTTTGGCAATGGAACCGGAAGTGATGCTATTTGATGAACCAACCAGTGCACTTGATCCGGAGTTGGTGGGTGAAGTGCTCAAGGTTATGCAGAGTTTAGCTGAAGAAGGCCGTACCATGATTGTAGTGACACATGAAATGGGCTTTGCACGTCATGTGTCTAATCAAGTGATCTTCTTGCATCAAGGGAAAATTGAGGAGCAGGGCCATCCTGATGAAGTACTTAACAACCCGAAAAGTGAACGTTTAAAGCAATTTCTAACGGGCAGTTTAAAATAAGCTGTTCATACCGAGTAAGGTGAAATTTTCAAAAAAGGACTTTCACCATACTCGGTTACTTTCTTGTTATATTTTATAGATGGGTATTTTTAGAAAACACATTAATAATCACTATACCTGCAATCATTAAAGTAAGACCAATACAGGCCGCCAAATCTAAATGCTGTTTGTAAAATATCCAGCCAATTGCAGAAATTAAAATAATACCCGCGCCTGACCAAATGGCATATGCAATTCCAATTGGGATCGTTTTTAGCGTCAGGGACAATAAATAAAAAGCGATCGCATAGCCCACAACTGTAACGATGGATGGAATGGGAACAGTAAAACCTTGAGATGCTTTTAAAGCTGAAGTTGCGATAACTTCACAAGCAATCGCAATTGCTAAATAAAAATAAGACATGGGGAACTGCGCCAGAATGAGTTTTAATCAATCTATATGAAATGTTGAAATGGTTTGCCAGTTTTAACGATTGTGCAATTTTTTGGGTACAAAATTACCAGTAAACCAAACTGAACTGATAAATTGATTTTATCACTAGCCAATTGTTCTCAGCTATTTATTCGTTTATTTAATTATTGATCTGTATAGTCACTCAAGAGGATCAGCAATTTTAGCCTGATCCTCCATAGACTTTTTAATGAGATAAATTAGTTGAGTATATTTAGACCCTTAAATTTCTCTAAAAGTTGCTCTTTATTTTCAATATGCGCAGGGTCTGGTTTTATGCAATCGATAGGGCAAACCGCCTTACACGTAGGCGCATCGTAAAAGCCTACACACTCGGTACAACGAAGTGGATCAATTTCATAAACTTTGCTCCCTTCAAAAATAGCTGTATTGGGGCATTCCGGTAAGCACATATCACAGTTAATGCAGTCACTCGTAATCAAAAGTGCCATGTTTAACTCGCTGAATAATCCAATGTAGATGCAGTAATACTTTCTTTCGCATGCGGCAAATTGCGTACGAGTAGGGCATAACTGATATCAACATTTTGTAAGAGTGGAATTTCAACAAAATGCCCCGAACCTTTAGCATCTGTAATTGGGTTACCTTTTAAATCGCGCATTTCGGTTAAGGTAAAGGTGATATTGCCTTGAGGTGTCATGAGTTCTAGTGAGTCGCTAACCATAAAACGGTTTTTAACTTCAATGCGAATATAATCACCGTGACGTTCTAAAACTTCACCACAAAATTGTTGATAGTCAAAGTGTGATGAACCATCGGCATAGTTTTGATATTCGCTATGCACATGTCGTCTTAAAAAACCTTCGGTATAACCGCGATTTGCCAACCCTTCGAGCTGAGTCATTAAGCTTGGGTCAAATGGTTTACCTGCTAATGCATCATCAATGGCTTTTCGATAAATTTGAGCAGTACGCGCACAGTAAAAATAGGATTTAGTACGACCTTCAATTTTCAGAGAGGCGATGCCCATTTTGGTTAAACGATCTACATGCTGTACCGCACGTAAATCTTTGGAGTTCATAAAATAGGTGCCGTGTTCATCTTCTTCAGCAGCAAACATTTCTTCATCATTACGTTGTACAAGCAAAGTTTGAGCTGAAGTTGTCTCTGATTGTGCAGATGAGCAGCAAGACTTTTCTAAGGTGTTGAGCTGAGTGAGTGGAATCACATCGCCGTTTGCATCTTCTTGGGCTTCATGCAACTTATAGTCCCAACGACAAGCATTAGTACAAGCACCTTGGTTGGCATCACGTTTGTTCATGTATCCAGAAAGTAGGCAACGACCTGAGTAGGCCATGCATAGTGCGCCATGTACAAAAACTTCGAGTTCAATATCTGGTACGTGTTGCTGGATTTCTTCGATTTCTTCTAATGACAACTCACGAGATAAAATGACTCGGCTTAAACCGTAATCTTTCCAAAACTTAACAGTGGCCCAATTAATAGCGTTGGCTTGAACAGATAGATGAATTTGCACATCTGGAAAGTGTTCACGCACCATCATAATTAAGCCCGGATCAGACATAATGAGCGCATCTGGCTGCATCGCTACAATCGGTTCAAGATCACGAATAAAGTTTTTTAATTTGCTGTTATGTGGCTGAATATTTACCACAACATAAAACTTTTTACCCAAAGCATGTGCTTCATCAATCCCAATTTTTAAATTGTCATGATCAAAAGCATTATTACGCACACGTAAACTGTAACGTGGTTGACCTGCATATACGGCATCTGCACCATAGGCAAATGCATAGCGCATGTTTTTAAGTGAACCTGCGGGAGAGAGGAGTTCAGTTTTCATAAAATAAAAGGCATAAAATATATATGGTTTTATTTTATTAACTCTGTATTTTTGATTCAACCTACTGAATTAGTAGGGATTTGATCTAAATCTCTTTGTGCGGGTAGCATATTTTTTGCTAACTCTCCTAAGCGCATCAAAGCATTTAACATTTTAGGATTTAGCTCGAAACACGCAGCTATACGTAAACAATGACTAAATCGTTTATCAGCCGAACACAAAATTCCCGGCATACATAAGATCTTTTCATCGATTGCCTGATGAAACAGTTCTAATGTATCTATTGATTCGGGTAGTTCTAACCATAAAATAAATCCTGCTTGCGGTCGACTGACACGAGTACCGAGTGGAAAATAACGGCAAATATAAGATTTGATGGTATCGATTTGCTGTTGATAGCGTTTTTTGAGCTGACGTAAATGCAGGTCATAACCGCCATTCTCTAAGAAAAGTCCTAAAGTTTCCGTGAGCAAAGCCGGTTCAGCAACAGTGGTCGTAAATTTAAGTTGCTGCACAATATTACGAAAGCGCCCAGCTTCTAGCCAACCAATTCGATAGTCGGGTGCTACGGTTTTTGTATAGCTACCACACACCAAAACCCATCCATTTTGATCAAACGCCTTAATGTTGGGTAAAAGCGGTTCTGTCAGTTGTAATTCGGCGTACATCGCATCTTCAATGACAGGAACTTGAAACTGATTAGCTAACTCTGCCAAGCGACGACGGTTAGTTTCAGGCATGCTAAAACCGAGAGGATTGTGACCTGTTGGAATGGTCAATATAGCTTGTACACTTTTAGATTTTAACAGTTCTTCAAGAGCATCAAGGCACATACCTGTATGCGGCGAAGTCGGCACTTCTACGATTTTTCGGCCTAAATTATGAAGAAGCGGGTACAGGTTATGAAAAGTAGGAATCTCAAGAGCAATGCTGTCACCTGCTTGTGTGGTTGCCATAATCGCAAGACTCAAAGCCTCCATTGTGCCGTGAGTCAGCACAATATCATCTGCTGAAAGAAACATACCAAGTTGTAAACTTCGCCTCGCAATTTGTGTACGTAAACGCATAGAGCCGGGTGGCAAAGTATAGTTTTTAAAAATGTCTGGCTGCGTTCGTAAAACCTGAGCAGTTAAGCGTTTTAAGCGTTCAATTGGATAGAAGTTTTCACCTGTAGGGCAAGCTAAGGCTAAATTGATATAGTCAGGGTCCATCTGTTTTTTAACAATTTGTGCGAGAAAACAGCTAATTCCTGAAAGTGATACTTTTTCTTCACTGACATAACGCTCTTCGAGTTCGAGTAAGTTTGAAGGCGCATGACAAACATAGTAGCCAGACTGCGGGCGAACTGAAATTAAACCTTGGTCTTCAAGCTGACGATAAGCTTCTTTTACGGTGTTAATACTGACCTGATAATGATTTGCACAGTCTCGGATTGATGGTAAACGGGAGCCGATAGGCTGTCTGCCATTCTGAATTTGCAGAGTGAGGTCATCACTCACTTTTTTATATTTGTACATGTCAATTCATTAAAAAGCCAAAGCAATGGATACACTTTATAGTGATCTTTTATGTAACTCAAATATTGTGATTACTTTAGATTTGTCGGTTTATTCATAATTTGAAATTAGAAACTGTGTCTATTATTTTTCATATTAACTGATACTGTGACCATTAAAAATAAAACAGTAAGATCAAAAAATTGTAAGGACTTAAAAACCATATTTTTTAATTTTAAAAATCAGTAGGAGTGGTCTATGTCTGTTGTTGCATTTAAACAAGTTGATGTTTTTACTTCACAAGCATTTAAAGGTAATCCTGTTGCAGTCATTATGGACGCCAGTACCTTAGCATCTGAACAGATGCAGGAAATTGCGAATTGGACGAATCTTTCTGAAACGACATTTGTGCTCCCTGCGACCGATTCGCAAGCTGATTATCAGGTTCGAATTTTTACTCCGCAAAGTGAGTTGCCATTTGCTGGACATCCTACAATTGGTACTGCCTATGCTTTGCTTGAAGCAGGCCTCGTGACACCTAAAGATGGTAAACTGGTACAGCAATGTGCTGCGGGTTTGGTGGCTCTGACCGTAAGTGACTCAAAGCATATTTCATTTGAACTACCTAAGCCTAAAATTACTCCACTTGACACAATGCATACTGAAAAACTGGCTGAAATTTTAAAATGTCAGATTGATACTCAATGGAATGCAGCATTGGTTGATGTGGGTGCGCGCTGGATTGTATTACAAGCTGTAAACGCTAAGGCTGTTTTAGATAGCCAACCCGACTTTGCTGCTTTAAAAGAACATGATTTAGAAATGAAAGTTGGTGGAGCGACGGTTTATGGTTTTTATGAAAATAATGATGAGCAAAAACATATAGAAGTCCGCTCATTTGCCCCTTCAATTGGAATAAATGAGGACCCAGTCTGTGGGAGTGGGAATGGTAGCGTAGCTTCATTTATTCGTTACCACGGAATTTTGCCAGCACAAAATGATGTGGTGCTTTCTTCACAAGGTTGGGCTTTAGGCCGAGATGGACAGCTTCAACTTGAATTGCACCAAGATAAAATTTTAGTGGGTGGAACCGCTGTTACCTGTATTGATGGCAGCATCACCTTATAAAAGACATATTAAAAAACCGAGGACTTAGCCTCGGTTTTTTATTTAGAAAAAGCTTATTTTTCTACGAACGCACGTTCAATTACGTAGTCGCCCATTTCACCCATACGAGGTGATTCAACTAAACCATGTTGGTCAAGTAATGCAGCAACATCTTTTAAGAAAGCAGGGCTACCGCAAAGCATTGCACGGTCAGTTTCGCGGTTAAAACGTGGTAAACCAATTTTTTCAAATAAAGCGCCAGTTTCAATTGCAGTTGTTACACGGCCTTGAGTGTGGAAAGGTTCACGAGTAACAGTAGGGTAGTAAACAAGTTTGTCTTTAATACCTAATTCTTCAAAGAATTCATGGTTTGGTAATTCGTTCAAAATCAGGTCTTGATAAGCTAATTCAGAAATATAGCGTGTACCATGAACAACGATTACTTTTTCAAAGCGTTCGTAAGTTTCTGGGTCACGAATAATTGATAAGAATGGAGCAAGACCAGTACCAGAAGATAAAAGGTACAAGTTTTTACCCGGTAAAAGGTCATCATGAACCAATGTACCTGTTGGTTTTTTAGAAACTAAAATTTCGTCACCAACTTGTACTTTTTGCAAAATCGAAGTTAAAGGACCGTCTTGTACTTTAATTGAGAAGAATTCTAACTCTTCTTCGTAGTTCGCACTTGCAATCGAATATGCACGCATTAACGGTTTGCCATTCACTTCAAGTCCGATCATCACGAACTGACCATTTTTAAAACGTAAGCTAGTGTCGCGTGTAGTTTTAAAACTGAAAAGGGTGTCATTCCAGTGGTGCACATGAGTAATGCGTTCAACGTTAAAAGCAGCCATTAAAGGTCTCGATCACGATTAAAAGAAAACAGATTGCTATTCTAATCTAATTTCATTCCCGATAAACTGAATATATTTAATTGTGTTTATAAGAAAAAGTGATGATGAACTCTGTCACCCTCTCAATAGTCGGGCACATGTGCTCACCTTTTCGAGAAAAATTTGGTATTCCACGTCAGCCTAACTTGGTCAATATCGAGTCTTATATCGAAATGGTAGAACCTTATAATGACTTATTGGCTTTTGAGGGAATTGAGCAATTTACTCATCTCTGGCTCATATGGCAGTTTCATGACAATAAAAATCAGGAGACTGCAAATAAGTTTCGACCTCAGGTTCGCCCACCACGTTTAGGGGGTAATGAAAAAATTGGTGTATTTGCAACACGCAGTATGTATCGTCCAGCGCCTGTAGGTTTATCTGTAGTACGTTTAAAAAAGGTTGAAAAAGTCGGTAAGTCTTTAAGAGTGTATGTTACGGGCAGTGATTTACTAAATGGCACGCCAATTTTAGATATTAAACCTTATATTCAATATTCAGATGCCATTGCTGATGCTCAAAGTGGCTATGCACAAGCTGAACCAGAACGAAAGCAAGTCATCTGGTCGGAAAGTGCAGTGAATATCCAGCAAAATCTTCTAAAAAATAAAAAAATTAACGGGCAATATCTGGATGAATTAGAGCAAGTTCTAGCTTTAGACCCAAGGCCTGCCTATCAAGAAGACCCTGAACGAGTCTATAAAATGAAATTTTCGAATTTTGATATTCATTTTAAAGTGAATGATAATGTAATTACAGTAGTTGATATGGTAGAAGATGTTTTACTCGCTTAAACATCTCATTTCAAAACCAATGTATGTTCATCCAGAGCAGACAAATTAATATCGCCATGTGAGTGAGTTGTGCGGGAATAAAAGCAAGGGCATAGCGCATTCCACCTGAAATAGCCGAATTAATGCTTTTGGCAATTGCATGTACTGCAAAACCACTCATAAAAGCGATTAGTAGCGATGTGTGAGCGTTATTCGGTTCTCCTTGTACAATTACTGCTGCAATAGCTGCATGTATTTCGAATAAAGAGGCAAGTAAGGTCCCTGCGATTAAGCCTGCATCTCCTAAATATAGACTTAGGCCATAAACACCAATCTGAATAAGTGTGAGTGTTCCCGCAATAATCACGGCTTCTTTTAAGCTGAACATTCTGGAGTCTAATTCGGCTGAAGTCGTACTTGGTTCCGCCTTACGCAATAAAATAAAAGCCCACACCGCTAAAAAAACCAATGCAATCAGCATTGGAAATATAATGACTTTGAACCATGCTAAGCTAATTCCAATCACAATAATTAAGGTCTGAATGAGTGTAGAAACACACGACATCAATGCAGCACCAGCATTTGTGGTGGCGTTCGCACGACCAGAACGAACTTCTAAACCTAGAGTTGCAATAGTCGCTGTACTCGATACAAAACCAGATGCTAAAGAAGAAAGTAATAGAGCATTTTTCGATGACAAAAGCCGTTTTGCAATATGTGCGAGCGCTTGCACAAATAAAATCAAAGTCAGTAATTTTAAAATCACATGTGGGTTTAAAACAGGTCCCCAAAATGGTTTATTGGGAACTAAGGGTAAGGCAATTAAAAGTAATGCCAGTAAAAAAATCCCATCACGTAATTCTGATTCGGTAATCCACTGACTGGCAATACCATGCATGGATTGTTTTGCTAATAAAATAATCGTCATGATGACTGCGAGACCCGCAGCTAACGAAATATTCCAGATACAAAGCGCTCCTATAAAATAAGTCATAATAAAAGCGAGTTCTGTAGTAACACCTGGGTCATTCGGCTGGTTTTTAAGGGAGACTATGCTGATTGCGCCAATAAGTAGAGCGCCTACAATTCCAATTTCAGTACCAAATAAAAAGCAGATTGCACCAAGTAGGGAGCTAATTGCAAAAGATCGAAAACCTGCAAACGTTTTGTATTCATGTTTGAGCTTGCTTCTTTCACGTTCCAAACCAATTAATAACCCGCAGCCCAATGCCGCTGCAATAATGGTGATAAATTCTTCAAAAGATGCAGTTTGTAATGACATTGTCATTGGAAGATTCATAATACTTCCTCTTTGGTTTATTGTTATATACAGGTGTTAATCATATTTAAATCATGTATTCATATGCAGTGTATGCTTTTTATTGTATTGAGCCTAGTCTCTTTTTTAATCAAACTATCACAATAAATATCTTTATAAATATGATCTATGCCACAAAACAATAATAAGTTGAGAATTGGTTTAATTAATTGAAGTTAAAAGGTATTTAAAAGCTGAATTTGGAAATTTTCATACCAGTTAAATCTAAAACATCTCTGCTATATTATAAAAATATATTGGGGATAACACATGAATGCACATGTAGAAATAGACGCACATTGGTGCCTAGAACAACTATTACAAGAAGGCCGTATTACTGAGCGTGATAAATTACTGGTACAAACGACAAATAGACAAAAAGATCAATTGAAATGGCATCCATTACAGTGGATTGCCCATTTTAATTTAAAAGATCAACACCACGTACAGGCACATTTAAGTTTAAACCGCCTGTGCCAATGGTTTGCCGATCGGGCGCAATTACCATTATTTGTGATTGATCCTTTAAAGGCAGATGTCAGCGCTTTAACTCAAGTCATGTCACAAGAGTTTGCGATTCGAAACCACATTTTAGCTGTAGAAGTCCATGCGGACCGAATTGTGATTGGTACCGACCAGCCTTTTAAAATAGATTGGTTAAATAATCTGGAACGCAGTTTGGCACCGAAAAAAATTGAACGGGTATTGCTTAATCCCGAACAGTTGCAACGTTATTTGCGAGAGTATTATCAGGTTAGCCGTGCAGTAAATTCAGCTCAAAAAGATGCTGCGCATGACCGTGATAACAAGGGAGTAGAAGCACTTTTACAGCTTGGTGATAGCCAAAACCCTGATGCCAATGATCAACACATTGTGAAATTGGTCGACTGGATTTTACAGTTTGCATTTGAACAAAGCGCCAGTGATATTCACATGGAACCACGCAAAGACAATGGTAAAGTTCGGTTTCGTATTGATGGTGTTTTACACACCATTTATAACATGCCTTCAAATACACTGACCGCCGTGATTTCCCGAATTAAAATTTTAGGGCGGTTAAATGTAGCGGAAAAGCGTAAACCGCAAGATGGTCGATTAAAAACACGCACACCGAAAGGACAAGAAACCGAATTACGGTTATCAACTTTGCCGACTGCATTTGGTGAAAAACTGGTTATGCGTATTTTTGACCCAGATGTATTGGTACGCTCTTTTCAGCAACTGGGTTTTGATCAGTCATTGCTGCAACAATGGCAGCGCATTACACAAAATAGTCACGGCATTATTTTGGTTACTGGTCCAACAGGTTCTGGTAAAACCACAACGCTATATTCTTCTTTAAAGCAACTCGCAACCGATCAAGTCAATGTCTGTACCATTGAAGACCCGATTGAAATGCTAGAGCCTAGTTTTAACCAAATGCAGGTCAATAATGCAATTGATCTAGGTTTTGCCGATGGCGTGCGTGCTTTAATGCGTCAAGACCCCGACATTATTATGATTGGGGAAATTCGTGACCAAGACACTGCAAATATGGCTATTCAGGCGGCACTCACAGGTCACTTGGTATTATCAACTTTACATACCAATGATGCACCGTCTAGTTTGACCCGTTTACACGATTTAGGTGTGCAACCCTTTTTAACAGCAGCGACTATTTTAGGTGTATTGGCACAGCGTTTAGTGCGACAGCTTTGTCCGCACTGTAAGCAACAGACTCATATTAATGAAGATGAATGGCAACACCTAACATTTGACTACATTATGGAAATGCCAGAAAAAGTTTATCAAGCAGTAGGGTGTGAACAATGCCGTCATACAGGCTATAAAGGCCGAGTCGGTATTTATGAATTTATGCCTGTTAGTCTTGAGCTTAAGCATCTGATTGGTAGTCACGCAACATTAAATGAACTAAGAAGCCAAACTAAAAAAGAAAGTGTGGAGCCTTTGCGAATTGCTGGGGCGCATAAAGTCATTGAAGGGCTTACTACTTTGGAAGAGGTATTACGTGTTGTGCCTTTAAATTAAATTTTTCTTAAGATTCACCTCATTTATGCTTGTTTTACTGATGTCATTCCAAGATGTAATCAAATAGGTGATTTTATGAAAACATTTAAAGTGATCTTGATGACAGCTATTACTGGTATAGCCATAGCACATCTATCTACGAGTCAGGCAGCAGCGATACCTGCAACGGTCACTACTGTTAAGCAAGCATTAAAGGCAAAAGACAATACGCCTGTAAAATTACATGGGCAAGTGGTGAAGTCTATAGGCGATGAGAAATATCAGTTTCGAGATAAAACAGGCACTATCATTATTAATGTAGATGATGAACTTTGGCAGGGTCATCCTATTTCTCCAACGACTAATATTGGTCTGGTTGGTGAAGTAGATATAGATTTTAAACCCTCAAAACATGTAGAAATTGATGTAGAGCAAGTCCAATTTTAAGCATTGGACTTTGCTTATACCATTTATAGCCGCACGAATGATGCGGCTTTGCTTTTTTAATAAATGCTTGGCAAGATCAAGTCAGAAGATAACAGGATAAATAGATGAGAATTTTGCTTGCAGAAGATGATCGCTCTCAAGCGGAAAGTATTCAATCTTGGTTAGAGTTAGATGGCTATCAAGTCGACTGGGTTGAAAGAGGTGATTACGCGCTTACTGCGATTGAACAGCATGACTATGACTGTATTCTACTTGATCGAGGTTTGCCTGAATTGGCGGGTGAAAAAGTCTTAACAACAATACGTTATAAACAAAAAAATGTACCAGTCATTTTTATTACAGCGCGTGACAGCATTCATGACCGAGTAGAGGGGCTAGATTTAGGTGCTAATGACTACTTGGTTAAACCTTTTAGCTTAGAAGAGTTATCTGCCCGTATCCGAGCTCAATTGCGCAAACAAACTTTGAGTCAGCAATCGATTTTAACGTGGGGAAATTTACATCTTGATACTCAAGCGAAAGTTGTATTATTGGCTGGAATCTCTATTGATTTAACAGCAAAAGAGTTCCAAATCTTACGTAAGCTCATGGTTCATCCTGAACATATTATTACGCGTGATCAGTTAGAAGAAGCGCTCTATGCATGGGGTGACGAGATTGAAAGTAATGCAATAGAAGTTTTTATTTACCAGCTTCGAAAAAAAATCGGCAGTAGCAGCATTAAAACCATACGGGGACTAGGCTACCGTATGGGAGATTTAAAATGAAATTGAACCGTTCATCTTTACAGTCTCAACTGGTTAAGACCACCATGTGGAGCAGTATAGTGGTAGGGCTGTTGGCTTTAGGTTTGCTGACTATATTCTCGATTTACCACAACATGTCCGTGCAAGATCAAATTATGGATGAAATTTCAGATACTTTGTTGGTTTCTGATCTTTCTAACCATCCTATGAAGCAGTTTGATGAGCTTAGTGATGAATTTGATATTCAGTATGAATTATTAAACTCTGGTCAATTGCTTACTCATTCTCATACTTATCAACATGAGCTTTTTGAGCAGGGTAATTTATCCAAAGGGTTTTCATACTTTTGGTTTGATGGTCAATTATGGCGTAGTCTGGCCACACAGCAAAAAGATTCAGAGCTGCAAGTTGAAGTCTTTCAGCCCATGAGTACACGTGTTGAAGAGGTACTCAAAGCACTCGCTGGATATAGCGGTCTTATGGTTATGTTCTGGCTATTACAATGGGTGATTGTAAGCTGGCGTACAGAACAACAATTGGCGGCTTTAAATCTACTTTCTAAACGTATTGCTCAAAAAACTGCATCAAATTTAGAACCAATTCAAGACCCGGATGTCATTACAGAAATTCAACCAGTCATAGATGCTTTAAATCAGTTACTTGCAAGACTCCAACGGGCGCTTATTGCTGAACAACGCTTTACCGCAGATGCCTCACATGAGTTACGTTCACCTTTATCAGCAATACAAATGCGGCTTCAAGTTTTACAGCGTAAATACCAGCATGTTCCAGAGCTTGACCAAGACTTTGAACGCATCCAACAAGACGTTTCAAGAAGTACAAAGATTCTTGAAAATTTACTACTACTTGCTCGTTTAGAGCCTAATGAAACAGAACAGCCAGATCTGTTTAAGAGTGTGATTGATTTAAACCATATATTGGCTCGAGTCATAGAAACCGTAAATATTGATGCGCAAGCCAAACAAATGATGATTGAGACCAATATTTTGTCAAATCAAACCAAAGTATTTGCGAATGAAGAGTTACTCTTTATTGCTTTTCGAAATCTATTTGATAACGCGATTCGCTATAGTCCTACTTTAGGATTTATTCATGTTGAACTGAGTCAGTCCCAGCAACAACTGAAAATTTCTATAGAAGACACTGGAAATGGCGTAGATGATGAAGTTTTAAGACGTCTAGGACAGCGTTTTTTTCGGGTATTAGGTACGCAGCAGCAAGGGTCAGGACTAGGGCTCTCAATTACTAAAAAAATTATTCAACTCCATAGTGGAGAACTACAATTTATGCATGCAAGCCAAGGTGGTTTAAAAGTTGAAGTGATAATGCCTTTTAATCAGGAAATACAAAAATAGCATGGTTGCCCATGCTATCCATTTTTTGTTTTCCCACGAATATTATTGAAACGCGAGGATCGTTCTTATTTAGTTAAAATGAGACGGTTATTGCGTGTAAGGCGTAAACGATATTCCTCGCCAGCATGCATAATTCGAATTTCACGACCTAATGCAAATAGGTTGTTAGAATGCAGCATTGGTAAGGCATGAGCTGAGTCAGTGTTACGAGTAAATAAGCTAAAAGGTGCGTTCATTTGTTGTGCTCCGTGGTATATTCTTGAACGATTTAAATGATAATCATTATCGAATAGATCTGTCAATGAGATTTTAAAGAATTTATAAATTGATAAAATTTGCTTACACTTGTGAAAAACTTGAGTGAGTAGAAAAATGCCTAAACCGATCGTCGATGTCGCAATAGCTATCTTAATTCATCGTGGGAAAATATTAGTTGGATGGCGTGGGGAGCAGCAGCATCAAGGTGGTAAGCATGAGTTTCCAGGAGGAAAGGTTGAGCATGGTGAAATACCAGAAGAAGCCTGCCGCCGTGAAATTTATGAAGAAGTCGGTATTGGTTTAAAAGAATGGCATCAATTTGATTATATTCACCATGAATATGACGACATTATTGTCAATCTTCATTTGTTCCATAGCTATGTACCTGATGAATTATTAAATCTTATTCATCAACCTTGGACATGGTATACGCGTGATCAGCTAGTTAAATTAAACTTCCCAAAAGCCAATAAAGACATCATAAAAAGATTGTATTGGCCGCATTTCATTAAAATTAATTCTACGCTCGCACTAGCCGAAAATGAGGACACTTTAGTGTATTGGCGTAGTGAAAAAGATAGTTTTAATCCAGAAGATATAGAAAAATTAGTGCTGTTAAATACAGAGCAGCTTTCAAAATTAATCATAAATATCGATATTTGGCGCAAACTAAAACCTGAGTTAAAAAGCCACATAAAAACAGTTCATCTTAAACAGTCCCAATTAATGAGTTTGCATAAAGGTGATTTAGAGGTGGGAGTGCGTTTTATTGCAGCTTGCCACGATGCAGTTTCTTTACAACAGGCGCAGCAAATCGGCTGTGATGCTGTTTTTGTAAGTCCTGTCAAAGTAACTGAAACTCACCCAGAAGCGAGAGCATTAGGGTGGGATCGTTTTGCTGACTTAATTGACAAATGCCAGATTCCCGTATTTGCTTTGGGGGGGATGAGTCCTGATGATTTAGCCACAGCACAGCAACACGGTGCGTATGGCTTGGCAGGTATTCGTAATTTTTAATAAGATATAAAAGCATTAAAAGCATTAAAAGCATTAAAAGCATTAAAAGCTAGAGCGCTTTTAATGCTTGCTGAGCTTCTTGAATAGTTTTTTGGTTATTGCGTTGTTGCCCAGCTTTTAAAATGGTTAGCCAAAGCTGTTTTTTCATCGCTTGGCTCTGAGCAAAGCTCAAACCACGTCTTGCAAGAGACTCAGCATTAGCATATTGCTGTTTATGATTTGCACTGAGTGCTAAAAATAAATAAGTCTCGGCGGCCTGTGGTGCTAAACGCTGCGCTTGAAGGGCGTAGCGTTCAGCCTCCGACCATTGCTGGTTTTTGTAAGCTTGCTCAGTTTTTTGCATTAACGTTTTAAAAGCAGGTAATTGGCTTCCATCATCATTAAAGCGTTGGGGCTTTTTCTGCTGAGGAACAATCACCTGTAAACTTTTACGTTGAATATCTGGATGATCATAAGGTGTAATTTTTACACCAGATGGTGTCTCAGTACTCTTTTTTTCGGCAACAGGTGGTGTTTTCTCTTTTGGGACTGAATGATCTGGTAAAGTTGTACAGCCGACCATAAGTACAGCACCAATATAAAAAACACCCTTCTTTAACATATCCTGTTTCCTGTTAACACTTAGTTGTTATAACTACCACTAGAAATCACTCGTGTGTTATTCGACAGATCTTGTTCCATCTGACTTTCACTATCACGAATATAGCTATCGCTATTATCCGGTTGAGATGCTGGTGCTGTGTTATCACTTTGTGGTGCGTATGTTGGATCAACTTGATAATAAGGTGCTGCACATGGCGTAGCACGATGTGGCACTGTATGCGTCAGCATAGGAATATACATTGCGCCAGCACAAGCCTGTGCAGACAAATCACCTGTTGCATGATCAATCCATTGCCACTGTACAGTGTCTGGTTGACGTAGATTTACTGGGGTTTGACGTAACTGTTTCATCACATTAATCCACACAGGTAATGCTCCAGATGAACCAGTTAAGCCAGTTACTTTATTGTCATCTAGACCTAACCAGACTACAGCAACATGGTTACCAGAATATCCAGCGAACCATGAATCACGTGTATCGTTGGTCGTACCTGATTTACCAGCCAATTTTAAAGTAGGTGATAAGCTGTTATAAGCTGCACGACCAGTACCTGAAGACATAACCTGTTGTAGACCATAGTTCATGATATAGCCAACAGATGGATCAATTGTTTGTTGTACGTTTAAACCATAACGATCAAGTAAACGACCCTTGGCATCTACTACAGAACGAATTGCACGAGTTGGATATTTAAAACCACCGGTAGCAAAATTTTCATAGATACCGAGTACTTCCATTGGTGACATATTAACTGCACCAAGGAAAATAGAAGGGTAGGCTGGAATTGGTGATTCGACACCAAATTTCTTTAAGTTGTTGGTAAATGTAGATAACCCAAATTCTTGACCTAAACGCACAGCAGAAAGGTTATAAGAATTTGCTAAGGCTTCACTTAAACTTACGACGCCATGACCACCGCCACTATAATTTTTCGGTGTCCAGCTTTTACCACCATCTACAGGAATGCTAATTGGTGCATCTTCGATCTTGCTTGCCCAGTTATAACGTCCAGACTCCATTGCGCTTAAATAAATCACTGGCTTCAATAGGGAACCGACTTGACGTTTTGCGTCTAGAGTACGGTTGAATCCAGTAAAGTCTTGAGTCGAGCCGACAGCTGCAATCAATTCGCCGTTTTCTGGATGTGCAATGAGCACAGCACCTTGCAAGTTTTTCAAACGAGCAGGGTTGCTTTGACTAAGACGTTCTACAGATGCTTTAAATGCATCTTGAACTTGAGTTTGAGCAATTGGGTCCAAGGTCGTAAAAATACGTAGTCCTTGATTTGTTAAATCACTTTCTTGATATTCGGTACGTAACTGACGACGTACAATATCTAAAAAGTCAGGGAATTTTGCAGGGCCTAGGCTTGGTTTACTTAGAATACCTAAAGGACGTGCAATTTCAGTTTCATATTCTGCTTGAGTTAAATAACCCATTACACGCATGTTATTGAGCACTGTATCGCGACGATTTTTTGCTCCTTCAGGGTTTTTCCAAGGGTTATATAACGATGGCCCTTGAACTAAACCGACTAAATAAGCTTGTTGTGCGACATTGAGTTCACGAAGTGGCAAACCAAAGTAAAATTGTGAAGCTAAGCCATAACCATTGATTGAATAGTTACCATTTTGACCTAAATTTACTTCGTTTAAATAAGCTTCTAAAATTTCATCTTTGCTGTAATGCAACTCAATAAGTAAAGCCATTAGTGCTTCATTTACTTTACGTTTTAAGGTGCGTTCAGGTGTTAAATAGAAGTTTTTAACTAACTGTTGTGTGAGTGTTGAACCACCTTGGCGGCGTCCTCCAGTGACATTACTCACCAAAGCACGTGCTGTACCACGAATTGAGATACCGTGGTGGTGATAGAAGTTACGGTCTTCGGTAGAAATTAAAGCTTCAATCAGTGGTTTAGGAACACTATTAAGTTTAATCAGGACACGGTCTTCATTATGCTGGGTATAAATGCCCCCAATGAGTAAAGGTTCTAAACGGGCCACACCTGTTGATGATGGTTTTGTACTACGTACATCTGCAACCTGATCGTTTGCAAAGCTGAGCTCTAAAACCTGTTCAGGTTCTACGCTATCACCGTAGTCGAAACTACGTGTATGCACATACATGTTGCTACCTTGAGCAACAAAGGTTCCTGACTTGTCATAATTACTTGAAGTTTTGTAACCTAATAATTTTAATTCTTGAGTGAAATTTGCTTGGGTAATGGGTGCATTATTATAAATTTCCAAAGGCCGAGCAAACACTTTGGCCGGAATGTCCCAGCGCTGCCCTTCAAATTTTTCACGAATAATATTATCTAAACGAATCAGATAGATACTAAGAGCAATAAAAGCACCAATCACCAAAATTGAAAAAATTAGCGCGAAGAAACCGATACCACGTTCAAACTTCATATAAATGAGATAAAACTCTAAACAATACGCTAATGATGCGATAGCTTGTCATCAATTTGCAATGATAAAACTGTGAATAAATTGAAAACTTAGATTGAATTTTACTGCATCTTGTTGTTATGTTTTTTTAAATTAATCAGGATAATGTTATGATAGCGTAGAATCGCAGCGGAGCTTACTCATTCGTGCAAATTTCACATAAGTCCTTCAGAAACGTCGGGTTAATTGGTCGACCGGATAAATCATCAGTTGTAGAAACACTATGTTTAATTCATGACCATTTGCTAAGTTTAGGCCTAAACCCCATTTTTGATCAGGAAACTGCCGAATTAGTGCCCTATGATCATGCGCAAGTTGTTAGTCGTCACTTATTAGGTGAAGTCGCTGATCTGGTCATTGTAGTAGGTGGAGATGGTTCTTTGCTTCATGCAGCCAGAGCTTTAGTTCGCTACAATACACCTGTTATTGGCATTAACCGTGGGCGTTTAGGATTTTTAACTGATATTAAGCCTGCGGAAGCTATTTTTAAACTTGATCAGGTATTACAAGGTCATTTTCAACTTGATCGCCGTTTCTTGCTTGAAATGGAAGTACGTACTAATGGTGAAGTCATTTACGACGCAATTGCTTTAAATGATGTCGTACTACACTCAGGTAAGTCGGTACATATGATCGACTTTGAACTTAATATTGATGGTCAATATGTTTACCGTCAGCATAGTGATGGTTTAATTGTTTCGACACCAACAGGATCAACTGCTTATGCATTATCAGGTGGTGGCCCAATTTTACATCCAAGTATGGATGCGATTGCATTAGTCCCTATGCACCCCCATACATTATCTTCACGCCCAATCGTAGTTGGTGGGCAAAGTGAAATTAAAATTGTCATTCGCGAAAACCGGGTATTACCGATGGTGAGTGCAGACGGACAGCACAGTGTATCGCTCAATGTCGGTGATAGTTTGCACATCCGCAAACATCCATTTAAATTAAGTTTATTACACCCACCAGGTTATGATTTCTATATGGCTTGTCGTACCAAACTGGGTTGGAACCAAGATTTTGAATCTTTTCAAAGAGATGAATCATGAATATTGAACAAATGCTATCTGTTTTAAACCCTGAAATTGTCGAGCGTTTAAAAACAGCCGTAGAGATCGGTAAATGGCCAAATGGTGTTGTCTTGACAAAAGAACAGCGCGAAACATGTATGCAAGCTGTGATTGCTTGGGAGTTAAAGAACTTACCGGAAGATCAGCGTAGTGGTTATATTGACCGCGGAACGAAAGAAGAGGGTGAAGAGTGTGATGATGATCATCACAAGCATGAGCCTGAGTTTAAACCGATTCGTTTTGTTTAAAACTTAATAAGACAGAAAAATTATTTTTGGTTATTCCATACAGCCTTATGTAGCATGTTTTTCATAACTTATAGCATATAGGCTTTTATTACTTTTGAAGGATCAAAAGTAACCAAAAATCCTCTGTATCACTGACGATACTTCCTGTATCGCAGTGATACGGTCGACATCCATGTCGACCTTCATGATAGTATCTGTTAACTACGAATTAAGATTGCTTAAATTTCGTGTTTCCCATAGCACTTTTGCTTTTTGCATCGCTTCTTCAAAGCTAGCAACAACGCCCATCGTATATAACGCAATACCCATGGTTTCTGTTACTGCCATTTCACCATATTCATGATGCTGCTGACCAAGCCAGACCGCTTTAAACGTTGCTAAATCTAACTCTTCTTCAATTGGGCTACGTTCAGGCGTAAGCTTTGGTAACTCATGTTCATAGAGTTCACCATTTTTAATGCCGCAAATGAGAGTTTTAGCATCGGGGTTTCGCTCAAATTCACCGCCTTCACCTTTAATGACGGCACTATTTTGATAGCCTAAGCGAAGCGCACTATGTTGATGAGAGGTTCTATACGCGGGATGGAATATCGCTTGTAAGGTGGCTTTCGCATTAAATGGGTTAATGAGACGAGCCAAAGTATGAATAGGAGAGCGTAAACCCATGACATTTCTTAAAGAAATTAAATCACTTAAAACAGGTGAAATCACCTCTAAAGGTAAGTAGGCAAAATTCTGTTCAGCCAATTGTGCGCGGACTTCTTGTTCAGAATGGCAAATTTTATAATCTAAATATTCCAAAACTTGTTCGGTATAGACTCGGTTAATCGTATGTCCAGAAGCGCCATGCATGACGATTTTGTAGCCGTGGTGCGCAAGTGTCAGGGCAGCCAGTAAAAACCATGGATAATGTTTACGTTTGCCTGCATAAGATGACCAGTCTAGGTCAACGTCTAAAGGTTGAAAATTAAGTTGGTCTTTGGTGGCTTGTACAAAGCCTGCAAGCTCATCAATAGATTCTTCTTTAACACGTAGTAGCATTAAAAAAGCACCCAACTGAACATCAAGAGTTTCACCTTTTAAAATCATGGTAAAAGCTTGATAGGCTTCTTCATAACTCAGTGATCGAGATCCAGTTTTCCCCTTACCTAAAATACGGACATATTGCGCAAAGGGATGTTCAGTATCTTTATAGATATTACGTTTAGTATTCATGGCAGTTCAAAACAGTAAAAATAAGGGGTATGCAGCTCAAAATGAAATGTCTGCAAGTACTTATCAATATGACATAAAAATCTGCTGAAAAAATATCAAAAGTGTTTGTCATACTAAAGTCTTAAGGCCGCATGGGTGTTTTTTATACGTATTAGCCAAAAATTTAACCGAATCGTGATTTAATTCGAGTAAACTTTCATGTGCTTTTTTGAGCACTCATATCATAATTTTCTGTGATTCTCCTATATCTTCAGCTTTTTATTGAAAAAGTAAGAGGTTATTTCTGGCTACTCAAAGTGGTTGGAAACTTCAGGTATTCTCCTGTTTTAGAAAACAGCTTTTTTGTTTTCGTTGAGGTAGTAGGAAGGTTTTTTGTTATTAAAAAACCATTTCCCTTTTGCGGTGTCCATGTGAAAGGTTAGGGCTGTGTATTCGTAAAGAATAGACGTTTCATTTTGATATTTCCAACGGACTTGGAAATATAGATTGAAGTAAAGTTATGGCTAAAAAACCGATTTATAAATCACTTTATTTTCAGGTGATTATTGCGATTATTGCGGGTGTTTTGGTAGGGCATTTCTCTCCAAGTACAACGCAAATAGTGAATGGTGTTGAACATCATATTCCAGGTTTAGGTGAGCAACTCAAGCCATTAGGTGATGCATTTATTCGTTTGATTAAAATGATCATCGCACCTGTTATTTTCTGTACAGTGGTCAGTGGTATCGCTGGTATGGAAAGCATGAAGTCAGTTGGTAAAACTGGCGGTGTTGCATTGTTATACTTCGAGATCGTTTCAACAATCGCACTTCTGATTGGCCTTGTGGTGATTAACATTGCAAAGCCAGGTGTAGGAATGAATATTGATCCTACAACCCTAGACACTTCAGGTATCCAAAAATACGTTACTTCTGGTGAGTCACAATCTACCGTTGATTTCTTAATGCATATCATCCCAGATACAGTAGTGGGTGCATTTGCAAATGGTGAAATCTTACAGGTCCTTCTTTTTGCAATTCTATTTGGCTTTGCACTGCATAAGTTAGGTGATGCAGGACGTCCAGTTTTAAAGTTAATTGATCAAATTGCACATGTATTTTTTAACATTGTAAATATGATCATGAAGCTTGCTCCATTGGGTGCATTTGGAGCAATGGCATTTACTATTGGTAAATATGGTGTGGGGTCACTCGTACAATTAGGGCAACTTATTATTTGCTTCTATATTACGTGTCTGCTCTTTATCTTCTTGATTTTGGGTACAATCAGCCGTATCAGCGGTTTTAGCATCCTTAAGATGATTCGTCTAATTCGTGAAGAACTCTTAATTGTGCTTGGTACTTCTTCTTCAGAATCAGTCTTACCACGTATGCTGCGTAAACTTGAGATTGCAGGTTGTGAAAAGTCTGTCGTCGGTTTAGTTATTCCGACGGGTTACTCGTTTAACCTTGACGGCACTTCAATTTATTTGACGATGGCTGCAATTTTTATTGCTCAAGCCACAAATACACAGCTTGATATCCAGCATCAAATTACTTTGCTTTTGGTACTTTTAATTTCATCTAAAGGTGCAGCAGGTGTAACAGGTTCTGGCTTTATTGTTATGGCGGCAACTTTATCTGCTGTTGGTCATATTCCAGTTGCAGGTTTGGCATTAATTTTAGGTATTGACCGTTTCATGTCAGAAGCACGTGCTTTAACCAACCTTGTTGGTAACTCTCTAGCAACAATTGTGGTTGCTAAATGGGTAGGTGCTTTAGATAAAGATAAATTAAATGATGCATTAAATAATCCAGAGGAAGTGGATAGAAAAATGCTTGAGCCAAAAAGTGTTGTTGCTGAAGCATCTCACTAAAAATTATGATTGATAAAAAGGGAGCTTCGGCTTCCTTTTTTATTGGCTGACTGAAAAGTACAGTTTTAATGAGCAGCTATGCCATGACAGTAACTAAAAAAATGATTAGCATGCTCAGCAATGAGAATTGATAAAACAATAAAGCTGAAGGAAAATATTATGTTGGCATACGATGCAGATTTAGAATTATTTCGTGATAATTTTAAACGTTTTATGAATGAGCATATCGCTCCACATTATGACCAATGGGAACATGAAGGAATTATGCCGCGTTCAGTTTGGAATCAATTGGGCGAAAATGGCTTTTTATGTGTAGATGTTCCAGAAGAATACGGTGGTTATGGCGTTCCAACTTACTATTCATTAATGTTGGTTGAAGAATCTGCTCGAGCTGGTTTTTGCGCATTATCAACTGCTATTTCTTGTCACTCTGAAATTGCTGCACCTTATATTTTACACATCGGGACAGAAGAGCAAAAACAATACTGGTTACCAAAAATGGTTACTGGTGAAGTGGTTGGTGCAATTGGTATGACTGAACCGGGTGCTGGTTCAGACTTACAATCAATGCGTACGAGCGCCATTTTGCAAGATGACCATTATTTGTTAAATGGTTCAAAAACCTTTATTTCAAATGGTCAACATGCTGACCTTGTGGTGCTTGCAGTAAAAACTGATCCTCAAGCGCGTGCAAAAGGCGTGTCATTATTATTGGCAGATACTCATCTAGAAGGTTTTAAAAAAGGTACCAACCTCGACAAAATCGGTCTGCATTCTCAAGACACATCTGAGCTATTTTTTGACAATGTTAAGGTTCCTAAAAACCAGTTACTCGGTCAAGCTGGGCAGGGGTTTGCTTACTTAATGCAAGAGTTACCACGTGAACGTACAGCCATTGCATCTACCGCCATTGGCGCTATTCGTGGTGCAATTGATTTGGCAACGGCTTATGTCAAAGAGCGTCATGCATTTGGTCAACCTATTTCTCAGTTCCAAAATACTCGTTTTGTTTTAGCACAAGCAAAAATTGATGAGCTTGCTACGGCTGCTTTTTACGAGAGAAACGTTGCTCTATATCAAGAAGGTAAGCTAGATGTGGAAACAGCAGCCGCACTCAAAAGTTTTAGTACGGATATGCAAATGAAAGTCGCAGACAACTTGCTGCAACTTTTTGGTGGCTATGGTTATATGACTGAATATCCAATTTCACGTTTCTTTGTAGATGCTCGTATTCAGCGTATTTACGGTGGTACAAATGAAATTATGAAAGAAATCGTAGCGCGTGGTTTAATTGGTAAAGCCTAATTAAATAGTTTTAAAAGAAGCCTACCTTTGAGTAGGCTTCTTTATATTACCTATTTGTTAGTTCGATAAATGACAGGATAGACTTGTTGTTTGGGTAACTTGTGTAAGGCTTGATTGATCTTTCTTAAAAATGCATCGGCTTCATCTTGACGAAAAGAGTCTTCGGTATATTTGCTACGTTTTTGATTGATGCCACAACCCGTTATTTCCATATTTTCAGGATTAAATGACCAGTCATTTGGGTCCTTTAAGTTAATGTTTAAATCACTTTCACAGCTTTTCCATAAACGTAAAAACTCATTTGATAATTCTGTTTTAAATCCTCGTGCTGGATAGACCGAGAAGCCTTTCATTTCGGGATTAGAAAACTGTATAAACATGTCTACTGGCATACCACCCCAAATAATTGCTGTATCTGCTGGCAAGTATATACCTGATAGATTTTTCTCATTTAAAGCATGTTTTTGCTCAAATTTCTGCCGGAAGTGTTGCGACCGATAGGTCAGTTTTGTTTGGGCTGGGATTGGAATACCACGAACTTGATTGCTGGTAGTTGTCATATAGTACGGAGAATTATCAGTACCATTACATCCTGCTATTATCGGACAACCGCTACAAGCCGTTAAACTATAACTTGCAAGACTCAGTAGACTTAAGACAATAATTTTATTCATTCTATTTTACTGTTCTTTTAACATCTTTAAGCAGTATAGCTAATCTAGGTTTTAAGATGAGTTCAGCATTTTGAAATTTGAGTAATTTCTTATTCCGCTGCCTTCTCACTCTGTTCATGAAATAAAGATTTGCAGTTTTCTAGATCTTTGCACGAAGCAAACATAAGGGCTTTAGGTAGACTTGCATATAAATTTGTAATGTGTTGCTCAGCAGGATTATAAAAATGCCAATAATTAAATTGGTTTGAACGTTTGTTTTCTAAAGCTTTAAAGAAATCTGTTTCATTAAACTTATTATTAGATTGAGTACGAGGCCCACCTTGCTCATGTGTACCGACTGTGGTCATAAGTAAAGGAGAATGATTTGATTTTTGACTTTGCCAATGCTTTAACTGTTGAAATAACATACCTTGGTCAAACCACAGAGAAGGGCTTGCAGCGAAGTAACGTTGAAATGCATCTGGCTTTTGAAAAAAATGATAAAGCACAAACAAGCCTCCAAAAGAGTGCCCATAGATACTTTGTTGTTGGCTATTAATTGGAAACTGTTGTGCAATTTCAGGTTTGAGTTCGTTATTTAAAAATGCAATAAATTGATCAGCACCACCATATTTATATTTACCTTGAGCCTGAAATTCAGAAGAACGTTTTGGTGTGTAATCGTAAGCACGCTTTTGCACATCAAAAGTTTTTTGCTGAGGATAACCAACCGCTACAATCATAAGTGGATCAAGTCCTAATTTTGTAGAGCCAGCGCCAATCGACTGAGCAATATTGACAGCACTTGGGAAAGTTGCATTTCCGTCTAGTATATATAGTACGGGATACCCATGTTGTGGTGGGGCAACAGGTGGTTTATAAATTTGAATAAGATAATCATGGCCTGTATTTTTAGATTTGATTTGGAATTGTGCCTGATTATTTTGAAAAACGATTTTTGATTGATTTTGTATAGGCATTTCAGCTAGAACATTACTGCTTATTAAAGTACTCAAGATAAAACTAGAAGAAAAAAAGAAAAATGATTTATGCATAACAGATGAAAATAAAATTTATTACTCAAATCATAAATGAAAATCATTATCAAATAAAGCTATCAAAAGAATGTCCGCAAAAAGGTTAATGAAAAAAGCTCTTACAGCCATATTGCCTAACAAATCAAAGCAGACTATTGTTATACTCTCGTTTAAAAGATGATTTTACTGAGGCTGCATTCCAATGATCAACGATGATCAAAACAAAACGACTTCTCTTAGTTTAGAACAAATTCGCGAAGATATTGATAGTGTTGATCAACAGATTCAAGAATTATTAAATCGCCGCGCAAGCCTTGCTGAAGCTGTTGCTAAAGCTAAATTTGCTTCCGAAGAGAATCCTTTGTTTTATCGTCCTGAACGTGAAGCACAAGTCTTACGTAAAGTGATGGAGCGTAACCAAGGTCCTTTGTCTGACGTTACCATGGCGCGTTTGTTCCGTGAAATTATGTCGGCTTGCCTTGCTTTAGAGGCGCCGCAAAGCATTGCATTTTTAGGGCCAGAAGGTACTTTTACTCAATCTGCTGTGCTTAAACATTTTGGTAAGGATGCAGTTGTTCGTCCACTACCAACTATTGATGAAGTGTTCCGTGAAGTGGAAGCGGGTAGTGCACATTACGGTGTAGTTCCAGTTGAAAACTCATCTGAAGGTATTGTGAACCATACTTTAGATTGTTTTAAAACATCTAACTTAAATGTGATTGGTGAAGTTGAATTGCGTATTCATCATCAATTCTTAGTCTCTGAAAATACACGTAAAGACAGCATTAAACAGATTTATGCTCACCAGCAAACTTTGGCCCAATGTCGTCAGTGGTTAGACGCGCATTATCCAGGTGTTGAACGTGTTGCCTTAAACTCAAATGCAGAAGCTGCACGCCGTATTCGCAACGAATGGCATTCAGCAGCAATTGCATCTGATATTGCAGCAGGTATGTATAACCTTGAAATCTTACATAGCAATATTGAAGATAACCCGGAAAATACCACTCGTTTCTTAGTCATTGGTCGTGAAAAAATTCCACAAAGCGGTAATGATAAAACATCGTTATTGATCTCAGCACATGACCGTGCAGGTGCTTTATTAGAAATTTTAGCACCGTTTGCAAAACATAATATCAGCTTAACGAGTATTGAGACTCGCCCAGCGCTACCTGAAAAATGGGCCTATGTATTCTTTATCGATTTAGAAGGTCATATTGATCAAGAGAACGTTGCTGCGGCAATCAATGATATTCGTCCAATGGTAAAAGAGCTTCGTATTCTAGGTTCTTATCCTGCTGCTGTTCTCTAATCACTCATGTTGGAATAATGGCATGTATCCAAATAGAGCATGTCATTATGCTTAAAAATAAATTGCTCAGAGGTTTAAATCACTTTGAGCAAAAACAAAGTTGAAGTTATGTCACAACCCCTATTTAAAAAAGTTGCATTTATTGGTTTAGGACTCATCGGGTCGAGTTTGGCGCGTGTTATTTTTGCAGAAAAATTGGCGACAACAGTTGTTGCATCCACACGCTCACAGAAAACTTTAGAAGATGCAAAATCACTTGGCTTAATACAAGAAGGTTTTTCCGATCCTGTAGAAGCTGTGAAAGGGGCCGATTTAGTTGTTTTAGCCTTGCCAGTGCGTGCTACACAAAAAGTGCTTGAGCAAATTAAACCGTATTTGTCAGAAACTACGATTGTAACTGACGTGGGTAGTACAAAAGGTAATGTCGTTGATGCAGCAAAAGCTGTATTTGGTGAAGACTTACCTGTAGGTTTTGTGCCGGGACATCCTATTGCTGGTAGTGAGCACACAGGTGTTCATGCAGGTAAGGTTGATCTATTTGCAAATCATAAAGTGATTTTAACGCCGTTGCCAACAAGTGCAGAATGGGCTGTTGATAAACTGATTCAACTATGGTCGGCTGCTAAAGCTGAAGTGATTTGTATGGATGTTGCCAAGCACGATGAGGTTTTGGCACATACGAGTCATTTACCGCACTTAATGGCATTTAATTTGGTTGAGCAACTTGCAAACCGTGAAGATAATCTTGATATTTTCCGTTATGCAGCTGGTGGCTTTCGTGATTTCTCACGGATTGCAGCCAGTGATCCTCAAATGTGGCATGACATTTTCTTTGCCAATAAAACAGCGATCTTAAATGCTGTCGATGGCTTCGAAAAGCAACTTACAGTACTTAGAAAATTGATTGAAAACGAAGACTCTCATGCATTAATGGGGTTACTCGGCCATGCTCAGGCAGCACGTCAGCATTTCAATCATATGTTAGCCAAAAAACCTTTAATGGAGAAAAATAAGGTGACACAGCAATTCAGTATCTTACCGGGAAATAAGGCCTTTAAAGGTAAATTTACCGTACCGGGTGACAAATCTGTGTCACATCGCTCCATTATGTTTGGTGCTATTGCCGAAGGCACTACCCATGTAACTGGCTTCCTTGAGGGCGAAGATGCTTTGGCAACTTTGCAAGCTTTCCGTGATATGGGGGTAAGCATTGAAGGCCCTAAAAATGGTGAAGTGACCATTCATGGCGTAGGCATGCATGGTTTAAAAGCGCCAGCAAGTGCATTGTATATGGGTAACTCTGGTACAAGTATGCGTTTGCTTTCAGGCATGTTATCAGCGCAACAGTTTGATTCAGTGATGACAGGTGATGCATCACTTTCTAAGCGTCCAATGGAGCGTATTGCTAAGCCATTACGTTTAATGGGTGCGCAAATTCAGACTACAGGTGAGAAAGGTACTCCACCTGTCAGCATTACGGGTAGCCAGCAATTAAAAGGTATTCAATACGATTTACCTATGGCATCTGCTCAGGTGAAATCAGGTATTTTACTTGCTGGTTTGTGGGCTGAAGGCGAAACTTCAGTAACTGAACCAGAACCAACTCGTGACCACACAGAGCGCATGCTTCGTGCATTTGGTTATGAAGTTAAAACTGAAGGCAACAAGATTTCACTCGTTGGTGGCGGAAAATTAGTGGGTACTGATATTCAAGTTCCATCTGATATTTCATCTGCTGCTTTCTTTATGGTGGGGGCTGCAATTACTGAAGGTTCAGACGTTGTGCTTGAGGCAGTAGGTATTAACCCTACACGCACTGGTGTAATTGAAATTTTAAAACAGATGGGTGCAGATCTGACTGTTGAAAATGAACGTATTGCTGGTGGCGAACCTATTGCTGATATTCATATTAAAGGTTCACGCACGCTTAAAGGCATTCATATGCCTGAAGACCAAGTACCTTTAGCAATCGATGAATTCCCAGCTTTATTTATTGCAGCGGCTTGTGCCGAAGGCCAAACAGTATTAACTGGTGCGGCAGAACTTCGCGTGAAAGAATCTGATCGTATTCAGGTGATGGCTGATGGCTTAAAAATCATGGGTATTGACTGTACGCCAACTGAAGATGGCATCATTATCGAAGGTAAAGGCAAATCTGGCGATTGGTCACCAATCTTCGCTGGCGGTGAAATTGAATCACACCACGACCACCGTATTGCTATGAGTTTTAGTATGGCAGGTCTTCGTAATTCTGGTCCGATTACAATTCATGGTACTGAAACCGTTGCTACAAGTTTCCCAACTTTCACTGAGTTGGCGAATCGTGCAGGTTTAACAATAGAAGTTAGCCAATAAC
This sequence comes from Acinetobacter sp. H1(2024), assembly GCF_046557555.1. NCBI lineage: Bacteria > Pseudomonadati > Pseudomonadota > Gammaproteobacteria > Moraxellales > Moraxellaceae > Acinetobacter > Acinetobacter sp. H1(2024). The sequence continues at coordinate 268,777 of NZ_JBKGFO010000002.1, read as the reverse complement.
TTTTTACCTAACACATTTTATAATTGCTAACACAATAGCAACGGCAGCAGCGAGCTAAAAGCTTGGCTGCTGTTTGTTTATTGATTATGCTAAGTGCAGATAATGATAATAGTGTTAGGACAAAGGATGAAAAAATTACAATTTATTGCCAGTTGCCCACAACATGGGGTGCTTGATCATCCACCAAATGAATGCCATATCACTCAAGAATATGTAGCGGCTTTATTATTTAAACAATTGGGGCATTATGGTTTCGATGCACAGCATATTGTGCATGAACATGAAAAGGTAGAAGTGAGTATTGATAATCATCTTTTACCTTTGTCTATTACGTGTCAAAAAACAGACCATGATGGACACCTGATGTGTGAAATTTCTGCCAATCCAGATGAAGAACAAGACTGGTTTGAGAAAATTGAAACACAAAGCATTATTCGCCAGCTTGCACAGGCCGTTGAAAATAGTTTGAAAGCCGATCAGAGTTTTTCCCAATTTGTTTGGAAGTCTTGATCACTTAAATATATTTTATAAAGTGAGGGTGAACATATTTGTTCACCCTTTTTATTTATTAATATTGATAAGAATTATTTATTTTTGTAGTGACATTATTTAATAAAAATTAACAAACGAAAAAATAATATTGTTTGAATTTTGAACTAATTTTCTATTAATTTAAAAATGCTTTTTAACAAAGAACAACTCAATTTCCTCTTCTTATTTATATTATTTTACAGAGAATTAACATGAACATAATTTCCAGTAATTATTCAAAAGGCTTTGGTATATTGATTATCTCCTTATTATCAGCGTGTAATAGTGATGATAAAGATACGACCATAAACTCAACAAACCAGAAGTTGCTAGAAGGAACAATTAGTTCTTTAGAGAATCTTAAGCAAAATCTAGTATGGCAAGAAAATCAGTGTGATAGTGTCTATTCTAAAGTTATCAGTGAGGCAGCAATTGCTCAAAAATCAGCGGCAGAACTAAGAGCCAATATCGCTAGTTCAAATAATTTAGGAGTTTTTCTTGATAATCAAATTATTCCGAAACTAGCTCAGCTTACTGATGAGTCAACTGTATTAAGAGCAAGGTGTAATGCTCCAGACTATGATGGAACAGGCGTAAGTATTGAACGACCTGCCATGCTAAGGGAAATGTTAAGTGAATGGCAGGGAACAATTAATTTATTAATTCGTCAAATCAATAACCCGCCAAATATGAATCCTGAAATTAAATTAGCCTCATTAACCAATACCAATATTAATCAATCAACTCTAGCAAAGTCTAAATTCAAAGATTGTTCAGATAGTTTTTGTCCGGAAATGACGGTTATTCCAGCTGGCAGCTTTTTAATGGGTGGAAATATAAATGAGCAAGAGCAACAAAATGTACCGGCTCAATCTCGACCATATGAATTACCTCAACATTTAGTACAAGTCGAAAAACCATTTGCAATGTCAACTTATGAAACAACAATTGCTGAGTTTCAGGCTTTCCAAAAGGAAACTGGATGGGAAGTCGAGGGATGTCGTAATTGGGAAACACGCAATGGTGTCTTCAATATGTGGTATCGAGATGATTTAAATCCGAATAATTCGGGTATGAATCAAACACCTCAGGATCCTGTTGTATGTGTACGCCGTGAAGATGGAAGAGAATTTGCGAAATGGTTATCTAAAAAAACAGGTCAGACCTACCGTTTACCAACAGAAGTTGAGTGGGAATATGCAGCGCGTGCTGGAACGACAACAGCGTATTATTGGGGAGATGATCTTAATCTTGATCAAGCTTGTAAATATGCAAATGTGTTAGATCCAACTACAGCCGCGGCAATACCCCAAACCAGTGGTTGGAGTCTATTTAATTGTACGGATGGTTATGCATTTACGTCACCAGTCGGGAAGTTTTTACCAAACAATTTTGGTTTATATGATATGAGTGCCAACGCACGAGAATGGGTGGATGACTGCTGGCATTCAAATTATGAAAATGCTCCTAGTGTGAATCGTCGCTGGGGTGAAGAAAATAATGGACAGTGTAATTTCCCTGTTTTACGTGGAGGGGCATGGATATATAACACTTATAACGTGCGAACTGCTTATCGTAATGCGTATGTAACTTCACAAGCTCGTTCAATTATGTGGGGATTCCGTTTGGTTCGCGAAATTTAGCTTTGATTTTTATACCTAATATATTCTACATTTAAAGTCATTTTTTTAATTTATCAGCGTCGATTTTAATAAAAAGCTAAAACTGCGCTGATAAATTCTTATCTTTCAATAAACCTACGTTTATTAAGAATATTTGTGAGAGTATAAATATATGGTGCCATTTGATTTTTCGAACTTATCTCCTCAAGTGGTTTGGCAGCATTTTCAAACACTTTGCACTATTCCGCGTCCTTCTAAGCATGAACAGCAGCTTCGTGAGTTTTTAAAAAACTGGGCTGAAAGTCGAAATTTAGAAACTTATGTAGATGAGGTTGGTAATTTAATTATCCGTAAGAATGCGACCACGGGTAAAGAACATGTGTCTGGCGTTATTCTTCAAGGCCACTTAGATATGGTCACACAAGCTAACACTGGCACAGTACATGATTTCTTTAAAGACCCGATTTGTCCAGTCTTTGAAGATGGCTGGTTAATTGCTAAAGATACTACTTTAGGTGCCGATAATGGCATTGGTGTAGCCTTAGCTTTAGCTGTATTAGATTCAAATGATATTGCTCATGGGCCAATTGAAGTTCTCTTAACAGTCGATGAAGAAGCAGGCATGAGTGGTGCACGGCTTTTACAGGCAGGTGTACTAAAAGGAAAATGGTTATTTAATATTGATACGGAAGAATGGGGCGAGTTATATCTCGGATGTGCTGGCAGTATTGATGTTGAAGTAGAACAATCACTCACGTATGAACCAATTTCTGAAAATTTGACGGTTGTAAATATTCAGGTAGCTGGCCTTAAAGGTGGTCACTCTGGCGTAGATATTCATTTAGGACGTGGCAATGCCAACGTTATTCTGGCCCGCTTTTTAAATCAATATTTAGGCTCACTTGGTGGGCATCTTGTTGAGCTTACAGGTGGTACGGCCCGTAATGCTTTACCGAGAGAAGCTGTAGCGACTATTGCAATTTCATCTAACCAATTGCCTAAATTAGAAAAATTACTCGATGAATATCAAACAGCATGGAAAAAACAGCTACAAGGTATTGATGACAATCTGCAATTAATTATTCAGCCTACTAGCGTTGAAGTGACCGAAGTGATTGCTCAACAACAGCAAAACGAGTGGTTACAAGCTTTAGCAACAAGTCCTTATGGCGTTGCAAGTATGAGTCAAGCTTTACCAGACGTAGTTGAAACTTCAAATAATATTGGAGTGGTGAGACTAAATAGAGAAGGCGGAAAAGCTGTTTTAATGGTTCGCTCAATGGTGAACCAAGAAGCTCAAGATTTTGCAGAAAAAATTCAGGCGCATTTTCGTCAATTTAATATCGCTTCTGCACTCACTCCGTTAGTTTCTGGTTGGACACCAAACCCTGACTCGGCTGCTCTAAAGTGCTTACAACAAGCCTATCAAAATGCGTTTAATATTGAACCAAATCTAAAAGTAATTCATGCGGGTTTAGAATGTGGGATTATTGCTGAACATTATCCACATTTACAGATGGTTTCTTTTGGGCCAGATATTCAAGGGGCGCATGCGCCGGGTGAACGAGTAAAAGTAGATACTGTAGAGAAATGCTGGAAGCTACTGGTAACCGCTTTGGCATCTGTAGAGTAATTTTTTAAGAAATAAGAAGCTCAGTTATGAGCTTCTTGAACTTTAACCTTTACATGAAATTGATCTGGATTTAACTCGACAAACTCGATTTCACAATCAATAAATTTTTCAATCATGGCCGCTTGAGTACGAGTGTGTTCGCTAATACATTGTGCGGTGAATTCACCCCCTTGACCTAATGTCAAAGGTAGCAGTAACTGGTCTGCCAAATATTCGTCTACAACAGCCTGCGAAGATAAATATAGCTTTACATCTTTTGCTAAATGATCAGCTATTTGCTCTGCACTTTTGCTCTTCTCACCTAAAGCTGTAAACAGTTGAGTGTGATATTCATGAGTAACTTTCACATACACTGTATTGCCTTGGCTAATTCCATTTAAATGAAATTGCTGCTGAGAGCTTAAGTTTAGCTTTTTACTTAATGTGGTTAATTCACGTTGTGCAATTTGTGCTTCTTCTGAAAGATTTAATACTGCTGCAAAAGCCTCATTACTTTGTAAAACACCACGATCTAATAAATTTAGCTTGTTTCGATTTTGCCATGGCTGAATGGTAACTTGAATTTCACCCGCACCAATTGGAAAGAAGCCAGCTTTATTTAATTTAAAATTTACGTTAATTCCAATCTTCGCTAGAGCAGGTAAAAAGCAGTGCTCAATAAAATCTGCTGTTGGTGCAAGTGGATTATGTGTACCCCCTGAAATGGTGAGTTCGCTAGCTTCATTTTGTAATAACAAAACAGGTAGAAGCGTTTGTAAAACCAGTGTTGTACTACCCGCAGAACCGATTTGAAATTGATATTTACCACTTTGAACATGTTGAGGTGCGAAATATAAACGCTGGCTATGTAATTCAGCGCCTTCCACATAAGCTTGGCTAATTTGTTGAGATGCCTGTACACAAACTAAATGTTGACGCATTAGCCCTGGTTTTTTACGTCCTGCACGTATATTAATTAATTCAAAGGGCTGACCTGTAATCATTGAAAGTGCAAGGGCAGTTCTTAAAATCTGGCCACCACCTTCACCTTGTGAACCATCAATTTGAATGGCTTTTGGCATATTTGCCAAAACTGTATTCACTTCTATTTTCCTTATTTTCTAATTTAATGAACATACTGTCAGTACATGGTAATGCGAAGTAACGCGTGACTTTGCTTTTGACAAAGGTTTGCTAGGTGCATAGTGCTGAGCCTGATAAGTGAATATCGATGCACGGCTCACATGCTGCCATAGCCGCCTGAATTATTTTCAATCCCTCAGATCGGAGTAATGTAGGATCTTGTACTCGCCCAGTATGTCCAAACTTTGATTGTGAAAATGATTTCACAAAATCTATTGTTTAATCGATTAGATCAATTTGCCAATTAGCAGCCTGAATTTTAACGTTTAAATCACGGAGTTTCGCACTGATGTCATCCGCCTGCTTTTGTAAGCTAGAAACAGGAATGACTTTCTTCCACTTAATTTCACGTGAGCTATAACGATCAGGTTCTCGATGCGTATTGGCAATCGCATCGATTAAAATCTTATGCTGTTCAGCATAACTATCGCGCAAGCTTAATAGAGACAATAATACTTTGCCATCTTCCAGTTTTGCTTGTGCATTGGTCAAATGAATACGACAAATCAATTGATTGCTTTCCTGAGTTAAAGCAAATACTTGTTTGATGAGTTCATTTGGATCTTCACTAGGTTCATCGCCTTCTTGTACCAATACATTGGCATTAATTCGTTGTTTTAACGAAGCAAGCTTTTTTTGTTGATCGCTTCGAAGTAAAAGTGCTTCTGCGAGTTTCATTTTATTTACCTTTTATTCAATATGTACAATCACTAAGTTCGAAATATCTTCTAATTGCATAGTAATTTTTGCACATTCAGTAATGTCTTCTAACGTTTCATCTTCATGCCAAGTTGTCATAAAACAATGATCGGCTGGTGGTTGATAGTTATAAAAAACTAGATATGTTTCATCTAGGACATCATCCCAAATAGAACACTCATATCCTGTAACCATCGCTTGAATACAATGTTTGGAATAGACAATCTGCTTACAAATCCAATTACGCCATTCAGGTAGAATTTGATCGGTTTTCACCACCAAAATTATGTAATAGGGTTGCTCAGGTAGAATCAGATGCTTTTCTTCATTTGCTTTGATTCTATAACTTCGAATATCTAAACAATCTTTTTCCATGATTAACCCTTAACACACACCACTTGTCTTAATGTATAAACCACTTCAACCAAATCGCTTTGTGCTTTCATTACATCTTCAATCGGTTTATATGCCGAAGGAATTTCATCAATTACAGCAGCATCTTTACGGCATTCCACACCTTCAGTTTGTGCAATCTGATCTTCAACAGTAAAACGTCGTTTTGCTTCAGTACGGCTCATAACACGGCCTGCACCATGCGAACATGAACAGAAAGATTCCTGATTTCCAAGCCCACGGACAATAAACGACTTCGCTCCCATTGAACCAGGAATAATTCCATATTCACCTAGACGCGCACGGACTGCACCCTTACGAGTGACCATTACTTCTTCACCGTAGTGTTCTTCCTTTTCCACATAGTTATGGTGACAATTCACTGCTTCCAAACGTGCCTGAAAAGGCTTTGGTACAATCGTAGCCAAGGCTTTAATCGCAGATTGCATCATGATTTCTCGGTTCTTCATCGCAAAGCGTTGAGCCCAACCTACCGCAAACCAGTAATCATCAAAGTGTTCAGTTCCTTCTACTAGGTATGCTAAATCTTTATTTGGCAAATTAATGAAATGCTTCTGCATGTCTTTACGGGCAAGTTCGATAAAATGATTACCGATAGCATTTCCTACACCACGAGAACCTGAGTGCAACATAATCCAAACATGATCATGCTCATCTAAACAGATTTCGACAAAGTGGTTTCCAGTACCTAAAGTTCCCAAGTGCTTGCGATTATTGGTGTTTTTTAAACGTGGATGTTTTGCACAAATGTATTCAAAATCTGCAACCAGCTCAGTCCAAGCTTGATCTACCATTTCTGGTGGAGTTTCCCATGAACCACGATCACGTCCGCGCTTAGTCATTCCATGGGGAATTAATCGTTCAAGTTCAGTACGTAGAGCATGTAAGTTATCTGGTAAATCTGAAGCAGTTAAGCTTGTACGAGTTGCCATCATTCCACAACCAATATCTACACCCACAGCAGCAGGAATAATTGCCCCTTTAGTTGGAATTACGCTACCAATAGTTGCTCCTAAACCGAAGTGTACATCTGGCATTACAGCCATCCATTTATAAATAAAAGGCATTTGAGCTGTTTGTAATAATTGTTGTTTTGAGTTGTCATCAACAAGCACGCCTTTAGTCCACATTTTGACTGGCATACTTTTTCCATTTTGCAGAACTTCATAAGAACGTTGTTGCTGCTTTTGTTCAAACTGAGCTTGTTGTTTAATTTCTTCAATGACAGACATTTTCTTTTCCTTTCAAAGCCTGCCTGCCAAGCGTTTGCAGGCAGGTGTTATTCACAATATCCGAATGATGTTGTGTGCTTTGTACTATTGCACTGAGTGTGCCAACTTTTTTTAAAACTAGTTAATTAAAATACAAGATATTGAAAATAATAAATAAAAATAATTTTAATCTATATCTAGTAAATTTTATTGATAGTTTTTGATGTTAAAAATATATCCAAAAATATATTTAAATATATTTTTGGATATATGTATTTAATGGGTCTTCCCGTTTTTATCGACTTTTAAAAGCTGTCCAGCTTCATTTAAAGTAAATTCATCAAAATCATTGGCTAAATAAAAATGACCTTTATAAAACTGGCGAACTTCTTCAGTAATAGCTTGTTGCCCAGCTTTATCCTGATGTCGGGGGCTAAAATGCGTTAGAATTAAATTGCTTAAAGATTGCTCTTCTGCAAATTCAGCCACCATTTTTGCTGAGCTATGCATTGGACCTTTGCCGACTTTATCTAAAACCGTTTGTACGTATGTGGACTCATGAATAAGGAGTTGAGCATCTTTGCAAGCGTCAGCTAATAGTTCTGGTTGGTCATTATCACCACCTATAATTGCATGAACTTGTTGATTTTGAATTTTGATAAAGTCTTGAGCTTTTAATGTTTGTCCTTCAAATTCAATATTGTAGCCTCGTTTCAAATGGCCCCACATATCGCCTTGAGGTACGCCAAGCTGAGTTAGAGCTTGGGTATCTAACTTCTTCTGAATAGATTTGATATAAATGCTAAAAGCAAAACTTGGAACACGATGGCTTAGTGGATGTGCTTGAACAATGAATTCGTCAGTGATTTGTTGTGGTTGTGTTGCTTCATTCACATCAATAAATTGAAGGGAATAGGGCAAATGTAAATCTGTAAGTTGGGCAGTGATTTCAAACCATTGCTGAATTTCTTTCGGTGCAATCACGATTAAGGGTTTGCTACGGGCATTCATGCCTGCACTTGCTAATAAACCAACTAGACCATAACAATGGTCGCCGTGAACATGTGTAATACAAATGGCAACTAGGTTTTGTAGTGAAAGTTTAGCTTGTTGAATACGGTGCTGTGTCCCTTCGCCAGCATCAATTAAAATCCAGTCCTTATTTTTGCTGTTACGAACTGCTAATCCTGAAACATTACGCGTCAGGGTCGGTACACCTGAAGATGTGCCTAAAAAAGTAAAATGAAGCATATTCTTGGAATTTTTTGGTCAAATGCGTATTGTATATTATAGACACTTATAAAATTTTATAGAAATTATGGCAGATGCAAAGAAAACAGTTGTTATTGGCTTTGTCGGTTCTACACTTGATCAGGGGAGAAGGCCAGATCGCTGGCAGCGTTGGCGTCCTACACTTAGCCTGTTAATGCATGAAGATTTGCTTGTAGATGAATTGGTACTTTTACATGATCGACAACATCATAATTTAGTTAAATCTATAGCAGCAGATGCTAAAGAGATTTCTCCACAAACTGAGGTTTCTGGACATAAGGTAAGTATTAAAGATCCTTGGGATTTTGCTGAAGTTTATGGTGCACTCTATGACTTTGTAAAAACCTATCCGTTTGATGTCGAAAAAAATAACTATTTACTGCATATCACGACAGGAACGCATGTTGCTCAAATTTGTTGGTATTTATTGGTAGATGCACATTATTTGCCAGCTCAACTCATTCAAAGTTCACCTAACCAACACAAGACATCAGAAGGTGAATATAGAATTATTGACTTGGACTTGTCTCGATACGATGTTTTAAAACAGCGTTTCGATGATGAACAAAAACAAAATTGGCAACAACTTAAAGCCAATATTTCTACTCATAATAAAGCGTTTAATCAGCTTATTGAGGAAGTTGAATTAGTTGCAACTCGCTCTAGTGCGCCTATTTTAATTATGGGGGCAACAGGGGTTGGTAAGTCTCATTTGGCAAAACAAATTTTTCAGTTAAAGAAAGATAAATTTCAATTAAGCGGTCGTTTTATTGATGTTAACTGTGCAACCTTACGTGGTGATAGTGCCATGTCGACCTTATTTGGTCATATAAAAGGTGCATTTACAGGCGCAGCTGCCTCTCGTGCTGGTTTATTAAAAAGTGCTGACCAAGGCATTTTGTTTTTAGATGAAATTGGTGAATTGGGACTTGATGAACAAGCTATGCTGCTAAAAGCGCTAGAAGACAAAAGCTTTTTTCCTGTTGGAAGTGATAAGGAAATTCAGGCCGATTTTCAGCTAATAGCGGGTACTAATCGTGATTTGCGCTATGAAGTTCAAGCGGGCCGTTTTCGTGAAGATTTATGGGCTCGTTTGAATACGTGGACGTTCTTTTTACCCAATTTAAAAGACCGTGTAGAAGATATTGCACCCAATATTGATTTTGAGCTACAGCGTTTTGCTGCAATTCATCAAAGACAATTACGTTTTCAACGTGATGCATTAGAAACATATTTAAAGTTTGCTAAATCGGCAGATGCATCATGGCAAGGAAATTTTAGAGATTTAGCAGCGAGCGTAACTCGTTTGGCAACTTTATCTCAAGGTGAGTTAATACGTCGTGAGGCTGTAGAAAAAGAAATTCAGCGCCTAAAGCAACTTTGGCTTATTCAGGGTGAATCTTACAATGATAAAAATACAGATATTTTGTTGAACTATTTGGCTTCTGAACAAATAGAGCAAATAGATGAATTTGATCAGATTCAATTACGAGGTGTGCTCAAAGTCTGTGAAAATTCAAAATCAATGGCAGAGGCGGGAAGACAACTCTTTTCGGTATCTCGCCAACAACGTAATACAACAAATGATAGCGACCGAGTGAAAAAATATTTAGCGCGTTTTGGGTTAAGTTGGAATAATTTTTAGCAGTTACTGTGCTTATGAAATGATGGACATAGACTCAATCTATGCCCATCAAATACACTTTATTTCATGATAATAAAGCGTGTAATGATTTGACGAAGCTGTTTTAAATAACCTGTAAAGAAGTGGTTAGCGCCAGGTAAAATCGTAATTGGATGCTTCTGTGGTTTTGCCCATGCAATTGCATCTGAAAGTAAGGTAATGTCATCTTGCTCACCATGAATGAGTAGAATATCACCTTGAATTTCAGGAGTTTTATAGTGACGCAAGCCCACTACAGTTGCTGTTGGTAAGCCACACAAAATTAACTGTACTGGTTGTAATTCTGGGCTAAGCTGCGCATAACATTTTGCCAAAACGTGTGAACCGAAGCTAAAACCGCCTGCATAGAACGGCAAGCCTTCATGAAGCTTACGAACGTGTTCAATCACAGCTAAAATATCTTCAGTTTCGCCATGACCTTCATCATGAACACCTTCACTACCGCCTAAACCACGGAAACTAGGACGGTAAACGATACAACCATATTCATTAAAGATTTGGGTTAAAAGAGCAGGGACTTTATGTTGAGGAGTTCCACCTTGCAATGGGTGCGGATGGCAAACAACCGCAAAGCCTTTGATTTCACCTTCAGGGCGGTCTACAAAAAGTTCAATTTTACCAACTGGACCCTGAATGAAAATTTGCTCAGACATATAAGAATCGATAAATAACAATACGTATTCCTATTTTACCGATAGTCGTCATTGAAAACACGAGTTAGCATTAAAAAAAATCTACTGTTATAGTTGGTATTAAGAATAATTTTTTCAGGTTGTCTATGCTTGCTTTAATTTCTCCTGCAAAAACTTTAGATTATGAAACAGCGTTACCTACAGATGAGTTTACTCAGCCGCGCTTATTAGAAAACTCAGCACAATTAATTGATGTTTGCCGCAAACTCTCCGCTTCGGAAATTGCGACTTTAATGAGGGTTAGTGAAAAAATTGCCACACTCAATGCAGATCGTTTTAGAGATTGGAATCCCGAATTTAATTTCTCAAATGCTCGCCAAGCAATCTATGCATTTAAAGGTGATGTTTACACTGGTTTAGATGCTTATCATTTAAAAGACAAAGATATTAATTTTGCACAGCAGCATTTGCGTATGCTCTCTGGTCTATATGGTTTATTGCGTCCTTTAGATTTAATGATGCCTTATCGTTTAGAGATGGGCACTAAATTAAAAAATACGCGTGGCCATAATTTGTATGAATTTTGGGGTGATATCATCACTAACCAGATTAATGAAGATTTGGCCGCAATTAAATCTGAGCTGCTAGTAAATCTAGCTTCAGATGAATATTACAAGTCTGTCAATGAAAAGAAAATTAAGGCTGAAATTATGAAGCCTGTTTTCCTTGACCAGAAAAATGGCAAATATAAAGTCATTAGTTTCTATGCGAAAAAAGCACGCGGTTTAATGGCTCGTTTTATTATTGAAAACCAATTAAATAAAGCTGAAGATATCAAAGCGTTTAATACTGAGGGTTACTACTTTGATGCTGATAACTCATCTGCAAAAGAGTTGGTATTTAAACGTGATGAACAATAAGCCTGTGTATGGTTAAAATATGATGATGCAGCTTTATTTATCAAAACTAGAACATGTTTGGTTTGAGCTGCATCAGCACTATCACTTTTCTGAGCCTCAAAAAATCTTGGATGAACTCATTGCGGCTTATGGTGAAAAGCAGCGAGCCTACCATAGCGTGCAGCATTTATATGAATGTTTGAGTTTGCACCAATCGATTCAGTCCGAATTAAATGATCCTTCTGCTGTCGCATTGGCTCTTTGTTTTCATGATGCGATCTATAACCCTCAAGCACCAGATAATGAGCTTAAAAGTGCTGAGTTATTTGAACAATTGATGGCTCAAGATTTATTGCCCGATACTCTAGAGAAAATAAAGCGCTGGATTCTTGCGACTCAAAAGCATGCGTTAACCGATGAAACAGATTTGCAATTTTTGTTGGATATCGATTTAGCTATTTTGGCAGCACCACCTGAACGTTTCATACAATATGAACAGCAAATTCAGCAGGAGTATGCGTGGGTTGAACCAGAAGTATATTCAATCAAAAGAAAAGAAGTTTTAATGCATTTTTATCAGTCTGAGCCACTTTATCAAACTGCATATTTCCAAAAGAATTTTGAATTAAACGCCAAGCAAAATTTAAAAAAGATATTGGAATAGCCTAAGCTAACTATAAGAATTTAAATTTGTGAATTGAATAAAGAGATACAAATTTAAAAAGACAAAAAATGCTTAGATGAGAGGATAGAGGAACCACTGAAGAAGCAGTGATTCCTTGGAAAGAGATTATTTAAAGAAATAACCTGTTTCTGGTGAACTTGCATTTGCCATGCGTTTACGTGGCATACGACCAGCTAAAAATGCTTCACGTCCTGCTTCAACAGCTTTTTTCATGGCAGAAGCCATTAAAATAGGGTTTTGCGCAGCTGCAATCGCTGTATTCATGAGCACGCCGTCACAACCGAGTTCCATTGCAATAGCGGCATCACTTGCTGTACCAACGCCTGCATCGACTAGGACAGGTACTTTCGCATTTTCTTTAATAATTGAAATAGTGTGCGGATTTAAGATACCTAAACCTGAACCAATCAAACTACCTAAAGGCATAATTGCGACACAGCCCATACTTTCAAGTTCTTGAGCAATGATTGGGTCATCAGACGTGTAGACCATAATCTCAAAACCGTCATCAATCAAAGTACGAGCGGCTTTTAAAGTCTCGGTTACATTTGGATATAAGGTTTTTTCATCACCTAAAACTTCGAGTTTTACCAAGTTGTGACCGTCTAGAAGTTCACGCGCTAACATACATGTGCGTACTGCGCTATCAGCATCAAAACAACCTGCGGTATTTGGCAAAATTGTATATTTTTCTGGTGGGATGACTGAAAGTAAATTCGGTTGATCTGGATTTTGTCCAATATTCACACGACGAATTGCGACAGTTACAATTTCTGCACCACTGGCTTGAATAGCTAAATCCGTTTCATTTAAGTCTTTATATTTGCCAGTTCCTACCAATAAACGAGATTGAAAAGAACGTGAACCAATAATGAGAGGGGTGTCTTGCATGGATAACTCCGACTTAGCCGCCGCCAACAGCGTGAATAATTTCGATACGGTCATGTTGAGCAATCGTAATTTGCTCTAATTTGCTTTTAGAAACGATTTGCTGATTGTGTTCAACAGCAAAACGTTTTCCTTCAAGTGCCAGTTCCTGAATGAGTTGCAACAGGTTTTGGCTAGGCGTGTCCGTTAATTCGCCATTTAAATAAATTTGCATGATCACATTCCGACTATTTAGCGTATTTGAAAGCATTCCAAGCCAAGATCAGCCATCCAGCAATCATTAAGGCTCCACCGATTGGTGTAATTGCGCCTAATATTCGTGGTAAACCTAGTGCCATGATATAAAGCGAACCACAGAAAAATAGAATACCAATTTGAATAAGCAAGAAAGATAACTTGATTGGAAAGAGAGGAAGAACCTTACTTAAAATACCAAGTGCTAGTAGGCCTAAAGCATGATAAAAAAAGTAATCGGTTGCAGTCTGCCACCAAGCAAGTTGCTCAGGACCCGCGTGAGCTTTAAGACCATGTGCTCCAAAAGCACCCAATATGACTGCAAAAGCAAGATTAAGGGCTGAAATGGCAATCCACATAACAAAAAACGCTACTGAATAATGAAAGGCAACGTTACCATAGAATAGGTTGGCTAAACATAGCCAGATAAAACAAAAGGGCTTATCGCCCTTTTATTTTTTTCATTTAATTTAGCTTGCTGACATTGCGACTTTAATTTTTTCCATCGCATTTTTTTCAAGCTGACGAATACGTTCCGCAGAAACATTATATTCAGCAGCAAGCTCGTGTAGGGTAGATTTATCATCATCTAACCAACGACGCTGCAAAATATTCCGCGAACGATCATCTAACTGATCCATGGCATCATGTAAAGCAGATGTGCTTTGCTCTTCCCAGTCTTCATTTTCAACTAAACGAGCAGGGTCGTAGCGGTTATCTTCAAGATACAACGCAGGCGCTGTGTGTGGTGTGTCATCGTCGTCATCGCCTTGTGCCTCAAAGGCAGCATCATAAGCGGTTAAACGACCTTCCATTTCCAGAACTTGTTCTGGAGTTACATTTAAGTCATTAGCAATCGATTGAGCTTCTTCGAGCGTTAATTTTTTACTCGATTTTTTTAGGCTACGTAAATTGAAAAATAATTTACGTTGAGCTTTTGTCGTTGCAATTTTGACAATACGCCAGTTGCGAATAACGTATTCGTGAATTTCTGCCTTAATCCAGTGGACGGCAAAAGAGACAAGACGTACGCCCATATTTGGGTCGAAACGTTTTACGGCTTTCATTAAGCCTAAGTTACCTTCTTGAATAAGGTCGCCTTGTGGTAGGCCATAACCTGCATAGCTGCGCGCAATATGAACGACAAAACGTAAATGCGACATTACCAGCATTTTTGCGGCATCAAGATCTTGGTCATAATAATAACGTTCAGCAAGTTCTTTTTCTTGCTCGGCCGTTAAAATAGGAATCTGATTGACAGTACTGATATATGCACCAAGGTTTACACCGGGCGCAGACAATGACAGGGGCATCAATTGATTGCTGCTGTCACTCATGAGTTCTCCTTATAGGATAGGATGGATTAACCAATAAATTCATCTTAATTTGAATTGTCTTCATAATTAAGGAAAATTGGGTAGAAAAATGTAAAATTTTATGCAGTTTCTAATCTTTTATTTTATCAAAGAATCATTGAGTTTCAATTAAATAGTGAAATTCTCTTTCTGAAATCTGCATGGTTTGACACATAAAATGATGTAAATTGCAGTAACGGGTTACATCAATTTCACTATGTGGGTCAGATGACTTTAATAAAAACAGTTGCTTTCCAGATACTTTTTTAAGCTCACGTTTTAACATTAATAAAGGCATTGGACATGGTTGGCCAAGCGCATTAATTTCAATAGGGGTAATAGCAGAAGAGGTAGTGCTCATTCATCATAAAAACAACTAAAAAAAATATTCTAACAAATTTTCTTATGAACTCTAGCTGTTTTATAAAATTATGAGGTCACGGATTCTTATAAAAATTCTAGTCATAAGGTGTTTAAAAAAAGAGCTAAAAAATAGGGGAAATATTTGAAAAAAATTCTATTAATTGTCATAAACCCGTGTTAAGCTCGAACCGTTTTAGGGATTACCACACAGTTAAATTGTTTTAATAACCTATAACAAATGGATGTAACCGGAAATTGTTGATAGTTTTACAGAATGATTACAAGCTTTAAGATTATAAAAATTTTAAATCCTTGTTTACTCTGCTGTTTGCAACACCGGAAGGTCCTTTTTTCATCATCTGAGGATTGACTTATGACAGCTCGTGAACAAGGCGTAGTAAAGTGGTTTAATGACACTAAAGGCTTTGGTTTTATTCAACGTAACGGCGGCGACGATGTATTCGTTCACTTCCGTGCAATCGTAGGTGACGGTCACCGTTCTCTACGTGACGGTCAACGCGTAGAGTTTAGCGTTGTACAAGGTCAAAAAGGTTTTCAAGCTGAAAACGTTCAGCCTTTAGACTAAGACTAAATTCATCTTTTTGATGAATCATGGACGCTCCAATTTTTGAATTGGAGCGTTTTTGTTTATAATGATCTTCTCATTCGAGAGATTGTTTGTTAGAGCACGTATTTATGACATCTGGTTTTGAAACCTTGAATTTACATCCGCAACTTAAAAAGGCGATTGATGCTTTAGGGTTTACTCAAATGACCCCAATTCAGCAAAAGGTTTTAAAATATACATTAGCCGGGCATGATGCAATTGGGCGAGCACAAACAGGAACAGGTAAGACAGCTGCCTTTCTGATTAGTGTAATCAATGATTTACTCAATAATCCAATTAAAGAGCAACGTTTCCGTGGTGAGCCTCGTGCTTTAATCTTGGCACCTACTCGCGAGTTGGCATTACAAATTGAAAGTGATGCGAAATTTCTCACAAAATTCTCTAATTTACATGTCGTGACCCTATTGGGTGGTGTCGATTTTGATAAGCAGAAGAAGCAACTTGATGCTAATTTTGTTGATATCATTGTTGCTACACCTGGCCGTTTAATTGATTTCGTAGAACAAAAAGAAGTTTGGCTCGATCAAATTGAATTTTTAGTGATTGATGAAGCTGACCGTTTATTAGATATGGGCTTTATTCCTTCGGTAAAACGTATTGTTCGTTATTCACCGCGTAAGGAACAACGACAAACCCTCATGTTTTCAGCGACATTTAGCTACGACGTATTAAATTTGGCAAGACAGTGGTTATTTGAACCTGTAACAGTTGAAATTGAACCTGAACAAAAGACCAATAACGATGTCGAACAACGTGTTTATGTTGTAGCTAAACAAGATAAATATCGTCTTTTACAAGATATTTTGCGTGAAGAACCGATTGATAAGGTCATGATCTTTGCAAATCGCCGTGAGCAAGTGCGCCGCCTATATGACCATTTGAAAAAAGATGGATATAAAGTGGGAATGCTCTCGGGTGAAATTGCTCAAGACAAACGTATGAAAATGTTAGAGCAGTTTAAGCAAGGTAAACATAACATCATGATTGCAACCGATGTTGCTGGTCGTGGTATTCATGTAGATGGCGTATCGCATGTAATCAACTTTACTTTGCCTGAACAGTCTGATGATTATGTACACCGTATTGGTCGTACTGGTCGTGCAGGGGCACAAGGTGTAAGTATTAGTTTCTTGTCTGAAGATGATGCTTTCTATTTACCAGAAATTGAAAAAGCAATTGGTAAAAAACTACCGCTCACACGATTAGATGGGTATTGCTAATAAAAAAAATCCCAATCAGTTGATTGGGATTTTTTTCACTTAATTAATTTTACAGTAAAAAGTAAGAGTGGTTTGGTAATCATCATCTTTTGCTAAAGACGCATTTTTACCGGTTAAACTACCAATGACGCCTGCTGCGGCTTCTACCATTTGACCAGTTTTTTCACTGACTACATCTTTTAATACACCATGATAAGTGGTTTTTTCATCAACAATAACTGGGGTTGTGCTCTTAGAGCAGGTTTTTTGTGCGGCAGTCACTGCATTGTTTTTTGCGATTAAATTAGTTTTACCAATACCAGTTACTTCAAACTGATTATTTTCTTTTTGAATTGCTAAAGTGTTTTTAGGAGTAGTTGCACAAGCACCTAGTAATAAAATAACGCTACTCATTGCACTCGCTAAAATTATTTTTTTCATGATTCACCTAAGTTAACCGCCAAAAGATAGGGTTATTTGAACATAAGTTTTCTAATTGATTTTGAAGACGTTGTATGAGTTTTGAAGTTTTGTATTAAAAAATGTCAAACTATGAGTTCGCTAAGTTTATAAGCTAGATTCCATGGTGGATTAACGGTAGATTATGCTAATCTATTTCGAATTTTTGAGTTAGATCAATATTAATGACGGATTCAGCAATACAAATAATTCACCAAAATATTCATCAGCGTCAGTCTATTGGCCAATTAATTGAACCCGCTCCAAACTCAGATCAATTAGAGTTGGCTTTTCAGGCTGCTTTAACAGCTCCAGATCATCATAGACTTAAGCCAACACGTTTTGTAATTGTTTCTGGCGAACAACGTGGAGCTTTTGGTGAGGTTCTAGCAAAAGCTTTGGCAGATTTAGGTGAAACTGATCCTGCTCAACTTGAACGCGTTAAGCAACATCCTTTTCGCGCTCCGCTACTTATTTTAGCGCTTACTCAGTTGCAAGATCATCCCAAAGTGCCACATTTTGAGCAAATCTTAAGTACAGGTGCGGCAGTACAAAATCTTTTGTTATCTTTGCAAGCTCAAGGGTTTTCAACCATGTGGCGTAGTGGTGTTGTTGTCGAATCAAATTGGTTAAAACAGCATTTAGGTTTGCAACCCCATGATTTAATATCAGGTATTATTTACGTTGGCACAGCAGCTAAAGCAATCGCACCGCGTGCAGATATTGAAAGTAAAGAATTCGTAAAAGTTTGGCAGGCTTAAACGTCTGTAAAAGTAAGAAATAGGATAATAAAGCATGGCTGAATTTAAGTTTACAGATTTGGTGGAACCTGTTGCGGTCGATAAAAAAACGGCATTACGCATTACTGTTTTAGGCGGCGGTAGCTTTGGTACGGCCATGGCTAATTTGGCTGCTCGTAATGGCTGCGATACCATGATCTGGATTCGTGATGCCGAAACAGCTGAAGAAATTAATAAAACCCATATTAATAAGCGTTATTTGCCAGACTTCACTTTAGAATCTTCATTGCGCGCTGTTTCGGATTTGGAACAAGCTGTATGTGATCGAGATATTATTTTGGTCGCAATTCCTAGTCATTCTTTCCGCGATGTTTTAAAACAAATCGCGCCTTATATTACTGCACAAGCGGTTGTTTCTTTAACCAAAGGTGTTGAAGCTAAAACGTTTAGTTTTATGAGTGATATTATTCGTGAAGAATTACCAGAAGTTCCATACGGTGTATTGTCGGGTCCAAACCTTGCCAAAGAAATTATGGCAGGTATGCCATCTGGTACGGTGATTGCAAGTGATTCGGAACTTGTTCGTTATGCTGTACAACATGCACTGCATAGTGCGTTATTCCGTGTTTTTGGTAGTGATGATGTGCATGGCGTTGAATTAGGCGGTGCGCTTAAGAATATTTATGCAGTCGCGATGGGAATTGGGGCAGCATATAAAATTGGTGAAAATACTAAGAGTATGATCTTAACGCGTGCTTTGGCTGAAATGAGCCGTTTTGCGGTAAAGCAGGGTGCAAATCCACTTACGTTCTTAGGTTTATCTGGTGTTGGTGACTTATTTGCGACTTGTAATAGTCCATTGAGTCGTAATTATCAAATCGGTTATGCATTAGGTTCTGGTAAGACACTTGATCAGGCAAGTAAAGAGTTGGGACAAACTGCAGAAGGTATTAATACAATTGTGCAAGTGCGTGGAAAAGCAGAAGAACTGGATGTGTATATGCCAATTACTAATGCTTTATATGAAGTAATTTTTGAGGGTGCTCCACCATTAAATATTGCGCTTTCACTTATGAAAAATGGACACCGTAGTGATGTTGAGTTTGTTTTACCTCATCATGAAGTCTGACGAATAAATGTCATAAATTGTGGTTATAATGCAGGAATTATTAACAAGGAAATTTTATGCAACTGACATTAGTTCGTCATGGGGAAGCTGCTCCGCCAGTAAATGGTAATGATATTAAACGTCCACTTACTGTGCGTGGACATGCACAGGCTGAGCAAACAGCAACATTTTTAAAAAATATTGTTAAGCCAGATATTTTTGTTGTAAGTCCTTTACTGCGTGCTCAAGAAACATTAGCGCATATCCAGACATATTTTAAAGATGTGCCTGTATTGTTATGCGATAAAATTAAGCCAGATGATGATGCAAGAGAAGCGGTTGAGTGGTTGTCTCAAATTCCTTATGAGTCGATTGTGGTGGTTTGCCATATGAATGTTGTCGGTCATATTGCAGAGTTACTTACTCATGAGAACTTCAATCCATTTGCCCTTGCTGAAGCTAGAATTTATGATCAAGCTGTTATTGCAAATGGTTTATCAACACAAAAGAATAGTTTTATACCCACAATATAATTAAAAGGTTATTTAGCCGACATGCTGTATATAAGGATGCCTGAAACCAATGGAACATGGCATTGGTCTAACGGAGAGAACTGGTTGCAGGCTACAAGTCTCGATCAATTAATACAAGACTTGCAAATACACCAAGGAAAAGAAGCTACAGTCTTTTTTCCGAGTCGTCATGCTCAAATGCTTCAGCAAACTATGGCAAAGTCTCACTATAAACAGCTTGGGGCTGATGGGGTTAAATATCTACTTGAAGAGTTTGTGACTTTGCCGATTGATCATATGAAAGTGGTTCATCATTTTCATGGCGATCAGTTAACTATATTGGGTGTTGCTCAGGGGATGGTTGAGACATGGCAACATTCTTTAGCATTGTTACCAACTAAACTTGCGGCCTTACTACCGGATTTTCTGATTTTACCTGAACCACAAGCTCAGCAAGTTATTCTGTGTAATATTGATCATCAACTCTTGGTGCGTGAAAATAAGTGGTTGGGCAATTCAGTTGATGATTTGGGGCTTTTTTTAGAATTTCAGGCAGCTGAAACGCATTATCAATATAGCGGTTTAACAGTAGAGCAGCTCGAAAGTTTAGAGGCGGCTTCAAGTGCTGACGAACGTTCTGAGTTTATTTATCAATTCCAGCCTTTAGATAAAACTAAACAACATCCTTTTAATGTTTTGCCAAAGTCAAAAGGCCAAGAGCGTACTTTTTCTAACTATTGGAAAGCTTGTGCAGCTATTGTTTTAGCAATTATTGTGGTGCAATTTAGCTATGATTTATTGCGTTGGGTTAAATTGAAAAAAGTGGCGAACCAAACCTCTGACCAAACAATTGAACAATATAAATACTGGTTTGGGCCATCTAGTCGCGTAACCGAACAAAATATTAAAGGTCAATTTGAAAGCCATTTAAGAATGAGCCAGCAGGGTGATACTCAAGCACTTTCTTTGTTAAGTCGTGTGGGGCCTATTTTAATGCAAAGACAGATTTTGGCTCAGCAACTTAATTATGATGCTTCAATCCTAACAATGGCATTAAAAGCAAAATCGGCAGATGATTTACAAGCTTTGACACAACAATTGAATCAGCAAGGATTTAAGGCTGAGCTAGGTAATGTCCAAGCAAATGGTAGTGGTGCAATTGGGGTGGTGAAAATACAATAATGAAAATGTTAGCTCAATTGCAAAATCGTTTTGATCAGTGGATTGAACAAGTTCTTCAATATTTGGATCGTTTAACGGTCCGTGAACGTATTATGGTTATCTTTACTACAATTTTTGTGGTGGTGGCTATCATTGGCTCTTCGCTTTGGAAAATGCATTCTTTGGCAGAACAACAGCAAAAGCGCTTAAATGATTTAAAAGATCTGATGGTGTGGATGCAAAGTAATGCTGTTACTATGAAGCCTGCAAATGAGCTTGAACTTGATAAGTCTGGAAAAATTCAAAGAGTCGCTCAACAGCAAGGTTTAACTGTGACTTCTCAGCAAAATGGAGAGCAGTTACAAATTGTTGTAACACATCAAAATTATGCAATTTTAGCTAACTTTTTAACACAACTTGCACAGATGGGTCTTAGTATTCAGAAGATGGAAATGGTTTCCAGTGAAGGTCAGATTAAATTAACAGCGACAGTTCAATAACATATCAAAATATGCTTATGTCAAGCATGGTGTTTTGTGCTACCTGTGCCTATAATATGCGTACCTAAAATCAGTAGATTGTGATTGGTATGTTATATTCACTTGCTCGCCCGATGTTGTTTAGTTTAGCACCAGAGCGTGCCCATGAATTAACATTATCCATGCTTGATAAAGCACATAAGCTAGGCATGATGCGTCAGGCTGTACAAGCAAAGCCGACCAAATGTATGGGAATCGAGTTTCCTAATCCTGTAGGTTTGGCTGCGGGGCTAGATAAAAATGGTGCTCATATTGATGCCTTAGCCGGATTAGGTTTCGGTTTCATTGAAATTGGCACAATTACACCTCGCCCACAATCAGGCAATCCAAAACCACGTTTATTCCGTATTCCTGAAGCTAAAGCCATTATTAACCGTATGGGTTTTAATAATGATGGTGTTGATAAGCTTATTGAAAATGTTAAAGCTTCAAAATTTAGAGGCATTTTAGGAATCAATATTGGTAAAAATGCCGATACGCCTGTTGAAAAGGCGGTTGATGATTACTTAATTTGTCTTGAGAAAGTTTATAACTACGCATCATATATTACAGTTAATATTTCATCTCCAAATACTAAAAACTTGCGTAGTTTACAAAGTGGTGATGCGTTAACTGAATTGTTGCAAACACTAAAAGCACGTCAACTTGAGTTGGCTGAGCAATATAATCATTATGTTCC
Organism: Acinetobacter sp. H1(2024); assembly: GCF_046557555.1. NCBI lineage: Bacteria > Pseudomonadati > Pseudomonadota > Gammaproteobacteria > Moraxellales > Moraxellaceae > Acinetobacter > Acinetobacter sp. H1(2024). The sequence continues at coordinate 246,508 of NZ_JBKGFO010000002.1, read as the reverse complement.
TTTGGTTTTAAAAGTCGCTCCTGACCTTACGGCTGAAGATGTTGAATTTATCTCTGCACAATTACTTGATTTTAAAATTGATGGTCTTATTGTGACTAATACGACTTTATCGAGAGAAGGGGTTGAAAACCTGCCTTACGGTAATGAGTCAGGTGGCTTGTCAGGCGCTCCTGTATTTGAGAAAAGTACAGAATGTTTGCGTTTATTTGCTCAATCACTAAAAGGACAAATTCCTTTAATCGGTGTGGGTGGTATTTTGTCTGGTGAGCAGGCTTTAGCGAAACAACAAGCTGGAGCAACACTTGTTCAAATTTATAGTGGTCTAATCTATACGGGACCAACACTTGTAAAGCAATGTGTTGAAGCTATGACCTAATTGAACATGAATACTATTGATATCATCATTCTAATACTTTTGCTCATTGGGGGGCTAAACGGTTTGCGACAAGGATTTATAAAAGCCTTTGCGAACTTGGTAGGATGGATTTTTGCATTAATTATGGGTGCAAAATATGCTGTTCTTCTAGCTCCGTCAATGTCGGGTTTAAGTCAGGATCCGGTGGTTCAAAAGATTGCGGCTTTTGCATTTATTGCACTCATTATTATTGTTTTAACTTGGATCGTCACTGCAATTTTAAATGGCCTCTTGAAAAGTTTGAAATTGGGGCCATTAAATCGTTTAGCAGGTGGTGCTTTTGGTTCCTTAAAAGGTTTACTAGTTGTTCTTGTTACCATGCAAGGCGTAGGACCTTGGGTTGAAAGTTCAGCAAACTGGAAACAGTCCATACTTATACAGTTTTTATTGCCTTATGCGCCTTTAGCAACAGAGTTGTCTAAAGATGCAGCAAGTGAGGCGTATCATCAGATAACATCTGGAGGTAGTGCATCAAGCACTCCTTCAAAAACAATGGACGAATCGGATGAATCAGAAACCCGATCCGACCATTCAACAAAGAATCCTTTTTATTAATTCCTAGCTTGTCTGCGAGGTTGCTATGTGTGGAGTTGTTGGTATAGCCGGTAAATCGCCAGTGAACCAAATGTTGTTTGATGCATTAACGATGTTGCAGCATCGTGGGCAAGATGCAGCTGGAATAGTAACCTGCCATGAAGGCCGTCTTTTCCTTCGTAAGGATAACGGTATGGTGCGTGATGTCTTTCATACTCGTCATATGAGAGCATTACTTGGTAATTATGGTATTGGCCATGTACGCTACCCAACTGCTGGATCTGCTAGCAGTGCTGAAGCTCAACCATTTTATGTGAACTCACCTTATGGGATTACACTTGCACATAATGGTAACTTAACCAATGCAGAAGAAATTCATGATGACCTGTTTAAAACAGATTTACGTCACATGAACACTGATTCTGACTCAGAAGTTCTTTTAAACGTTTTCGCACATGAGTTGCAAAAGAAAGGAACGTTAAACCCTACAGCTGAAGATATTTTCCATACAGTTTCTCGTGTGCATGAGCGTTGTCAAGGTGCTTATGGCGTAGTAGCTATGATCACTGGTCATGGTTTGGTTGGTTTCCGTGATCCAAATGGTATTCGTCCACTTATTTATGGTTCGCGTGAGACTGAACAAGGTGAGATGGAATATATTATTGCATCAGAGTCTGTAGCGATTACTGCACTTGGTTTTAAAATCGAGCGTGATATTGCACCAGGTGAAGCAATTTTCATTGATTCAGAAGGTCAATTATTCACTAAACAATGTGCAGCAGAACCAAAATACCGCCCATGTATTTTTGAATATGTTTATTTTGCTCGTCCAGATGCAATTATTGATGGTATTTCAGTTTATAAAGCCCGTTTAAAAATGGGTGAAAAATTAGCGCATAAAATTTTGCGTGACTGGGGTGAAGACCATGATATTGATGTGGTTATCCCAATTCCAGATACCAGCCGTACTTCTGCACTAGAACTTGCAAATATTCTTGGTGTGAAGTTCCGCGAAGGCTTTATGAAAAACCGTTATATCGGTCGTACCTTCATTATGCCGGGTCAACAACAGCGTAAAAAATCTGTACGTCAAAAATTAAACCCTGTTGAGTTAGAGTTTAAAGGTAAGAACGTCTTATTGGTGGATGACTCTATTGTACGTGGTACTACGTGTAATGAGATTATTCAAATGGCGCGTGACTCAGGTGCGAAAAAAGTATACTTTGCTTCAGCAGCACCAAAGGTGATGTATCCAAACGTTTATGGTATCGATATGCCTGCTAAGACTGAGCTTATCGCTTCGGAACGCAGTGTAGAAGAAATCCAAGAAATTATTGGTGCTGACCGTTTAGTATTCCAAGATTTGGAAGACTTGAAGAACGCCGTACGTACAAGTAAGGTTCCTACATTGACTGAGTTTGATTGCTCTGTTTTTGATGGTATCTATGTAACTGGTGGAATCGATGCAGACTATCTGAATAATTTGGAGCAGAAGCGTAATGATTCTGCGAAAAAGAAAAAAGATGGTTATATTGATGTCAATATTGATGCAGCGTCAGTAGATTTGACGGGTATTAAAGAAGAATAGAAATAGCCGAAAAAAGCGGGTGTTTCCCGCTTTTTTCTTTTATGATGAAACTTAACAATGTAATTGGGATTATTTACATTGAAAGAAGTAAGCCACTATTTAATCGAAAATAAGAATATGGCATGGTCCATCACTATGTGTTTGGTCGCTGTGCTTTTAACTATTTTTATTTTAAATCTCATTTTGGGTTTACTTGTTCATTTCTTTGATTATAGCCAGCCAATTTGGTGGCATGCTTTAAGTCCATATTTTGTTGCTCTTTTGCTTTTTATTATGGTTTGGTCTGTGGTGACCGAGCTTTATATTTTGCGTAAAGGAGGACATTCTCTTGCTAAACAGCTTAAAGCGCGTCGTTTGGTAAAAGGTGAGAGTACACCGGAAGAACATGCGGCATTAAAAATTACAGAACATTTGGCGCAAACATTTTCTCTGAATATTCCAACACTTTATGTTTTGCCTGATGAAGTAGGAGTGAATGCATTAACTGCAGGTTTTCACTCAAACGATATTGTCATTATTTTGACTTGGGGAGCTTTACAGAATCTAGATGAACTAGAACTGTATGGTCTATTGGGTCATGAGTTTAACCAGATTTTATCCGGTGAAGCTGTAGAAAATACTAAATTAAAAATTTTATACAGTGGTTTAACAACCTTTAGTCAATGGGGCAGTAAGCTCGCCAAGCAGGGTTTTAAACGTTACAGTCCTGGTTATAAGCATAAATTTGAAACAGTCTTTGTAGCTGTTGGTGGTGTAATCTGGCTGGCGGGAAGCTTGGGTGTATTAATCACACGTTTTATTAAATATTTAACATTAAGTGGTCGTACGTTTCGCAACGACCAAAAAACCATGCGGTTGCTAAAAAATAGTACGAATACCCAAACTTTATTGCGTATTTATGTTCACCATTCAGGTTCGCAAATTCATAGTGCTTATTCTGAATCTATTGCACATATGTGTTTTGCAAACTCACTTAGCCCTCAAAGTTGGATGAATATTCACCCAAGTATTCGTGAGCGTATTTACGAACTTAATCCAACTCTATTGCAAGATTTACAATTAGAAAATTTAAAGAAACTTCGTAATAGACCGTTATTTAGTCTTTTTCGTTCATTAGAAGAATCTGAAACGGAAATTTATATTCCGTGGTCATCACCACAACCTTTGCCTTTGTTGCGCCTTTCTCCAATCAGTTTTGCATTAAATGATGCGATTAAACCTTTAAGTAATGATATTCGACGTAATAAAAAACGCCCGGAGCTCATTCAGCGAGCATTGCAAACCGCTACTGGTTCGCGTGAGGTGATGGTTGCAATTTTAATGATTCGCCAATATCGAGAATTTATTCCACAAGAAGCTCCGGTAAGTCATTCAATTGTCGATGCTTTGCTTAATTTAGATGGTCGTATTCATATTCAGATATTTCACGACGCATGTAAAAATATTGGCCATATGCCTGCAAGTATTGCGCGTCAATTTTTGACCAAACTGGCTCTCATTATTCAGGAAGATGGCGAAATAGGACTGCTTGATGCTTTGTTGTTAGAGCGGGTTAAATATGAATTGAACCTGATGCCACTTCATTTACCTACGGCATTTGAAGAAGTAAAGCCTCAAATAGTGCGTTTAATTGATGCACTACTTCATGTGCAGCAAATTAATAGTCCAAACCAGTTGGAAGTCCGTGAACGTATTTTACGTTCATTGCTAAACCCGGATGAAATGAATATTTATGATGAAATTTCGGATGAGCCTTTGGACTTGGCTGAAATTTTAAATGACATTGCTGGGCTTTTACTTCGTGATCGTTTAAGCATTTTGGCAATTGCTGAAATGTGCTTATGGAGTGACCGAATTATTACTCAAGATGAACTGGATGTGCTTGAGTTGCTCTATTGGCGATTTGGTTTTGAGTCCGATGAAATTGTAGAGCAAATGCAGAAGAAAAATAGCGTTATGATTATTTAAGAAACATATGTGGTTTTGAAAAGAGATCATTTAAAGAAAACGCTGAAAAAAAATCAGAAGCCCGTTAGAATGTGAGTAGATTAGAGGTACTGATTTAAACATGATTGGGCAGCAAAGAAATATACTGGCAACTTTAGGAATCGATGTGTGGATTCCTAGAACACAAGTGTGCCAAAAAAATAATGCTCATACTTTATGGCGTGATCAGGTTGTTGAGCCTCATGTTCCAATTAATATACCTATTGCTGTAGATATTCCTGCATTTGAACAGGTACCATCTAATCCTGAACTGCTTGAAGTTGCTAAAGTGGTTGAGGAGCCTTCAATAGCCATTGTAGATGTTCCGCAGCCTGAAGTGGTTGTAGAAAAACCTATAGTTATTGAGCGAGAGGCAATTGCTCCATTTGAGTTGCAGGCTTATTGTCTTGAAAAGTGTGTAATCTTTGTTGATGTAACTGCATTAGAGAAAGAGGAAAAGCAACTTTGGGCAAATATACAAAAGGCCAAAGTTGGACATTATGCTGAATTAAGGTGGCCTTTTCCATTAGCAGCTTATCAAGATCAACGCGGTGTCGGTTCATATATTCAAGGTTTTTTAGATGCTGTAGCGGCAGAAAAAAAGATTTTGTGTTTAGGTAAATGTACCTATATTCAACATGCAAATATTATTCATTTAGCTAGTTTAAAAGAAATGTTAGATAAGCCTCTCCTTAAAAAAAGGCTGTGGCAACTTATGCAAGATAACAATGAGTAGTAGGGATATACATGAAAAAGGTTGTGGTTTTTAGCCAAATTGATGAAGAAATTTTGTCACGGTTACAGCAGGATTATCATGTTGTCGTATTAAACCCTAAACTGGGTGATATTAATGAACAGATAAGAAAAGAAGTCGTAGATGCTGATGGAATGATTGGCGCGGGGCGCTTGCTCAATGAAAGCAATCTTGCTCCAGCACAAAAACTAAAAATTATTTCATCTGTGACAGTTGGTTATGATAATTATGATGTTGCTTATTTGAACCAAAAGAAAATTTGGTTATCAAATACACCACATGTTTTGACTGAAACTACGGCAGATCTTGCTTTTACTCTATTATTAAGTGCAGCTAGAAAAGTACCATTTCTAGACCATTGGACCAAACAAGGCGAATGGAAAAGAACAGTTGGGCCACAGCAGTTTGGACTAGATGTTTTTGGGAAGACGCTAGGAATTATTGGGCTTGGTAATATTGGTGCTGCAATTGCACGTCGTGGTTTTTATGGTTTTAACATGAATATTGTTTACCATAATCGACGAGAAAAGCCTGAATTGGCCGAGCCATTGAATGCTCAATATTTAAGTTTGGATGAGTTGTTACAACAGTCTGATTTTGTAGTGACAGCAGTTGATTTAAATACTGAATCTAAAGCTTTAATGGGTAAAGCTCAATTTGAACTTATGCAAAAGCACGCTATTTTTATTAATATTGCGCGTGGTTCAGTGGTCGATGAGCAGGCGCTTATTGAGGCTTTGCAGAATGAAGTTATTTTTGCTGCTGGTCTTGATGTATATGAAAAAGAGCCTTTGCAAGATTCGGCACTTTTCAAATTACCAAATGTTGTTACCTTGCCTCATGTAGGTTCTGCTACAGCTGAAACTCGCAAAAAAATGGCAAACTTAGCTTATAAAAACTTGGTAGAAGCATTGGAAGATAAAACTCCAAGATATTTGTTGAACCCTAATTTCGTATAAATATTGAATAACACTTCATTGCAAATACAGTCTATTTTCAATGTTATAGTGAAAGCCTATTGATATGATGCAAGATAATTCAAGCATTGTGTGAATGGGCTTTTTTGTTGGTCTAATTTTTAATAGAGAAGAACTTTTGAAATTTTTGCCAGTTATTTTAAGTTTGGCTTTTATAACAAATGCCTCTTATGCCGACCCTTTTGATCCAAAAACAGCTTCTGGGCAAGTTGAAATTCCGAATATTGGTAGTGGAATAGGATTGCTTGACCAGCAAAAAGAAAAATTTATTGGTGAAAAAGTTTTTCGTGAAGTTCATAAGCAAATGCCAGTCATACAGGATGTATGGCTGGAAGATCAGTTTTTTCAAGTCTTCTCTAATATTTTGGGTCAAACCCAGCTTGGGCAACCTATTGGTCTAGTTGTAATTAAAGATCCTCAAATTAACGCATTTGCTGTCCCAGGTGGGCTATTTGCATTAAATACTGGCCTTATTTCATCTGCTCGCAATATTGATGAGATTGCTGGTGTGATGGCACACGAAATTGCTCACGTTTCTCAAAGGCACTTTAGTCGTTCAGAAGAAGCATTTAAAGGGCAAGCACTCTTAAGTTTGGCTGGTTTGCTGGCAGGCGTAGCTTTGGCTGCTCAGGCGGGTGGAGATGCAGGGGCGGCAGTCATGTTGGGTACGCAAGCTGCACTTTTGGATAAGCAGCTTACCTATAGCCGTAATCAAGAGCGTGAAGCCGATCGGATCGGAATGCAATACATGTATGCCGCGGGTTATAACCCGCAAAGTATGGCAGATTATTTTGAAACAATGCATAGGGCAACTAGCCATGTAAGTTTCCTGCCGGATTTTTGGCTTACCCATCCTTTAACGACTGAGCGTATGAGTGAGGCTCGCCTAAGAGCTAATCAAATGCCTCGTGTTAAAAGTCGAATATATGATGTTGATTTTGAAATTTTAAAATGGTACACCATGGTGGTTGCTGGAGAAGCTACAGAAAATCAGCTTCAAAGTTTAGCCTCGCAAAAAAATCTGGCAGGGTTATTGGCGTTGTCTGCATTTTATTTAAAACAAGGTGATTATACGCAAGCTCAAACAACCTTAGATCAAGTAAAATCTAGTGGTAAGCCGCTTGTTTCTTTAATTCAAACAGATATTTATTTGGGGCAAAATAAACTTGATCAGGCCTATAATTCTATTGCGCCATTGCAAATGACCATGCCTGAAAATAAAGCGTTTAGCTATAAGTTGGCTGAGGTTTTGTTACGTCAGGGGAAATATGCGCAAGTACAGACACTTGTTCAGCGTTTTATTAATAAAAATGCCCGAGATATTCAAGGCTGGCAACTATTACAGCAAGCCGCTAATTTAGATAAAGAGTCGCCTTTAAGGGCGGTGAATGTGTTGCGCTATCGAGCAGAAGCACAATTTTGGTCTGGTAGTGAAGAAAATGCAATTAAATCGATGTTACATGCACAGCGACTTGCAAAAGACAATCATGCAATGTCTGCTAAAATAGATAGCCGCTTAAAGCAAATGCAAGATGAACGACGAATGAAAATTTAGGACGTATAGAGTAATCTTGTGATTTTCGCAGACACGAATTTACTTAAACTGACAAGTAACTGAAAGCTTGGTCTAAGAATGTATAAGGAAAGAGGAGGGAATTAAGCTAACTTAGCTTTAATTTTTGCTGAAACTTGAGCAGGATCGGCACGCCCGGCTATGATCGGACGTAGAGAATTCATCACCTTACCCATATCTTTCATGCTAGTTGCTTCTTGAGCAGCAATCGTTTGCTCAATGATAGAATCAAGCTCTTCCTCAGTCATAGCTTCTGGTAGAAACTGGGAAATAATCTCAGCTTCGGCTTGTTCTTTACTAGCTAAATCATCACGACCAGCACCTTCAAAGGCTTTGATCGATTCTTTACGTTGTTTAATTTGCTTTTCAATGACCGCAAGAACCTGAGCGTCGCCAAGCTCTATGCGCTCATCAACTTCGATTTGCTTAATTGCTGCTTGTAGACTACGCAAAACCGTCACTGTTGCCATATCTTTGGCACGCATAGAAGTTTTTAATGCATCAGTAATTTGGTCTTTTAAAGTAGTCATAATTTCAGCAGTCAATCACAAATTAATTAGTAAAGGCGAGTAGTACGTACAGATTCGCGAGCCAATTTCTTTTGGTAGCGTTTAACTGCAGCAGCTTTTTTGCGCTTACGTTCTTGAGTTGGTTTTTCGTAGAATTCGCGCTTACGAACGTCAGCTAAAACACCAGCTTTTTCGCATGAACGTTTGAAACGACGGATAGCTACGTCAACTGGTTCGCCTTCTTTCAACTTAACTTGTGGCATGTAAAATCCTCTAGATTATGGATAAGATCAGGCACACCATTGCGCCGGATCACAAGTGAAGGTCAGTATTTTACTCATTTACAACTCATATCACAAGTCTATAATAGCGATTGCAATATTTTGACTCATATAAAAGGCAGTTTTGATGATTGTTTTAGGCTTAGAAACTTCTTGTGATGAAACAGGGTTGGCACTTTATGATAGCGAACTCGGCTTGCGGGGACAGGTTCTTTATAGCCAGATAAAACTTCATGCTGAATATGGTGGGGTGGTTCCAGAGTTGGCTTCTCGTGACCATGTTCGTAAGCTTATTCCTTTAATGAATCAATTGCTTGAACAAAGTGGTGTAACGAAACAAGAGATTGACGCAGTTGCTTATACGCGTGGCCCAGGTTTAATGGGAGCATTAATGACAGGTGCATTGTTTGGAAGAACTCTAGCTTTTTCTTTAAATAAGCCTGCGATTGGTGTTCACCATATGGAAGGACATATGTTGGCTCCATTACTTTCAAGTCAGCCACCCGAATTTCCATTTGTAGCATTGCTTGTTTCAGGGGGTCATACACAATTGATGGCTGCCCATGCAATTGGTCAATATGAACTCTTAGGTGAGTCTATTGATGATGCTGCTGGTGAAGCTTTCGATAAAGTTGCGAAAATGATGAGCTTGCCATATCCGGGTGGGCCAAATATCGCAAAACTGGCGCTATCTGGTGATCCGCTAGCATTTGAATTTCCACGACCAATGCTTCATCAAGGCCTAGATTTTTCTTTTAGTGGCTTAAAAACTGCAGTATCTGTTCAATTGAAAAAATTGAATGGTGAAAACAGAGATGCTGATATAGCTGCTTCATTCCAAGAAGCAATCGTAGATACCTTGGTGAAAAAATCGGTAAAAGCTTTAAAGCAAACTGGGCTTAAGCGTTTAGTGATTGCTGGTGGGGTAAGTGCAAATTTACGACTACGCGAACAGTTAGAAACTTCCTTAGCGAAAATTAAAGCGCAGGTTTACTATGCAGAGCCTGCTTTATGTACTGATAATGGTGCAATGATTGCATTTGCAGGTTATCAGCGTTTAAAAGCCGGCCAACATGATGGCTTGGCTGTCACGACTACACCACGTTGGCCAATGACTGAACTTACTATTCCTGAGTAAAATTATTCATTTGCAACGGCTTGTTGGTGTTCAATATCTATATATTCGATATAACCACGGCCTTGCACTTCATTGCCAAAATAATGACCAGTAAATATATAACTACTTGCATAACCTTGCCCATGACCATAGCGGAATGGGCAGTCAATTTCTGCCTGAATATTTAAAATAATTTGTTTTGCATCATTTCTAGCAATCCAAGAAAAGTATTTGGGAAGTCGCATGTTCTTGCCCGTTGATGAAATGAAGTCATCAATTTGATATGAAATAATATCAAAGCTGACATCTGTATAAATTTCAGCTGGCCGATCAAGATGTCTAATATGCAATGTATAAGTTACTGTTTGACCCGCAATATCTGCTTTGGTTAGCAGAAGTTGAGTATTTTCATTCAAATTAATGATTTGATAAGTGAAAAAATCAAGCGGTAATTTATGGTTTTCAGGGATAAGTTGATTTGTGAATGAGTGGGGGCCAACTGCTCGAGCATATTCGTAAGTGCAAAGTCCTTCGCTTTCAATGTATTTATCTTGATAATTTAAAAAACCTTTAAATTTGGCTAATAAACTCAAATGATCATAAACAGGCGTTTTTATAAACCATGAAACATGTGAGGTCACATCGATATCAAAGTCAAAATCTAGACTTTCATAATGTCCATTAATATGAATTTTAGGAAATTTTCCTTGAATTGGAATTTCCTGACCTAGTTCGATTAAGCTTCCATCTTCATTAATTTTTGTATCTTTAGGAATGATATAGGCTTTCAATAAGGCTTGTTCAAGGGCGGCTGTGCTTGAAAAAAAAGTCGCTGTTTTTCTGGGATTGCCAACAATAATGTCATCATGATCAAAAGCAAGAGCACCAGGTGTGCCTAATAAAATCATAATATTTAAATAGCGATGCGGTTCTGGCAAAAGGGGAAAAAAGATGCCGTAATGAGTCCAGCTATAATATTTTTCGTCAACACGTGGGCGAATGATATGAGATTGAGTAAAAGGAAGCGTTGAATATTTTTTTGCTTGGTCTAAAAAGTCTTGTGCGAATAACAAACTTTTAGCAATAGTTTTGCTTGCGGTAGAAAATTTTGGCAATTGTTTTTTCATATATAAACCTAAAAGGGGGTGATCTTGGTTTTAGGTTATGAAAAACAACTGCCAAAGCTAAGCGGTTTACAGGCCAAAGCTAAGGCTTTGTGGGACATTTTATTTAACTGTTAGACAACTCTTTTAAAGCATTTAAACCAATCCAATGCTTAGAAAACTGATAAGCCGCACGGCCAGAGCGCTGACCACGCATTTGACACCAACGTAAACTCTCAGCACGAACTTCATCATTAAAAGGCATGTTTGCTTTATCAAGATAATGTTCTACGATTTCTAAGTATAAATTTTGATCCATTGGATAAAAAGATAACCATAAGCCAAAACGGTCTGATAGAGAGATCTTTTCTTCAATCGCTTCTTGTGGATGTAGTTCGGTATATTGGGGTACATCAACCTTAGTTACAGGTGTGTTTTCGTGCATAAACTCAGGTAACAAGTGACGGCGGTTACTAGTCGCATAAATAATAAAATTTGTTGAACCAGATTGTAATGAACCATCTAATACACTTTTTAGACTACGATAATTTTCATCTTCAGCATTAAAAGCTAAGTCATCACAGTAGACGATATACTTTTCAGAGCGGTTTTGAATGATTTTTTGGATTTTAGGTAAGTCTGCTAAATCATCACGCTCAATTTCAATTAAACGTAATCCTTGAGGCGCATATTCAGTGAGTAAAGCACGCACTATAGAGGATTTACCTGTACCACGTGAACCCGTTAACAGTACATCATTTGCAGGTAGGCCATTTAAAAACTGCAAAGTATTTTGAATGATTTTTTCTTTTTGACGTTCGATGCCTTTTAAGTCATCAAGATAAATATTCTTAGGCGTATAAATGGCTTTAAGTTGCTGGTTTTCCCATCTAAAAGCTGGTGCAGTGAAATCAGTTTCTTGTTTCGGTTCTGGTAAAACTTGCTGTAACTGATTTAATACAAGTGATAAGGTTTGAACTAAATTGTCGGGTAAATCAATGGTAGCCATGGTTAATCAATCATGTTAAACAGTAATTTACTAGGATACTAACACCGAAATTTGCAAGCTGACAAAAAAGATACTGCCAATCTAGTTTATCTGTTTTGCAATTGATTGAAATGTTCAGACCGCGCATAGTGTTGTCATGTCTATTCAGTAAAATCATCTGTGAAGATGAGGACGAAATATGTTTGAAAAAATACGAAGTGATATGAATCCGCATCAGGCTTACCGTATCAAAAAATTACAACGTCAATTAGACATGGCTGAATCTTATGAAGAGTGGAAGTCTTTTGCATTAAAACTGGATGAAGAAACAGGTGCACAGGAGTGGAAATTCGATAATAGTTCACCTTATTTTGATGCTGAGCTCATTTCTTATCGTTACACTTTACTGAAAAGATATCGTCAGCAACATCGTACTTTAGATTTGATTTATCTTTTAAAAGAAGGGCTAACTTACGATATTGCAAATATTGGTCACCCTATGTTATTTGCTGCAACGCATGTAGGTACAAAAAAGTTAATTGAAGATTATATTGAAGAAGTCAGCCAAAGCTTAGCTTATATTGCTTCTAGTGAATGTATTACCTTTCAAAGAAAAGAAAAAATCGAGTTTTTTGAAAATTGTGAAAAAGCATATGGGCAACCCGCACTCATGTTTTCGGGTGGTGCAACTTTAGGTCTTTTTCATACAGGTGTATGTAAAGCTTTAATTGAACAAGACTTAATGCCAAAAGTGCTATCCGGCTCAAGTGCTGGCGCGATTATGACAGGCATGCTAGGAACTTCTGCCAGTGAAGACGTTCAAAACTTGTTAAATGGCGAGCAATTTTTTAGTGATGCGTTTCATTTTAGAAAGCTTCGTGAACTTATAAAAGGGAATGGGGGCATTGCGGATGTCCACTATTTGAAAAAATTCCTTATCGAAAACTTAGGCGATTTGACTTTTGAAGAAGCATTTAAAAAATCGGGTTTAAATATTAATGTCGCAGTTGCACCGTATGATGCAACAGAAAATCCGCGAATTATGAATGCAATTATGACACCCAACGTTTTGGTTTGGAGTGCTGTATTGGCTTCTTGTGCTGTGCCAGTTTTATTTCCACCTGTGCGTTTAACCAGTAAGCGTTATGATGGTGAACATACGCCTTATATGGCAAATACAAAATGGGTAGATGGCAGTGTGCGCAGTGACTTTCCACAAGAAAGAATGGCAAGGCTTTATAATTTAAACTACACCATTGCCAGTCAAGTGAATCCGCATGTTGTGCCATTTATGCAAGATGATGCACACCGTTTCCGTAAAGATCTTTTAAGTTGGCCAGAACGAATTTTAAGACGCCAAGGTAAAGTCCTGTCTATGGGAGTAATGGACTTTACCCGTCAAAGACTCGGTGCTATTTCTCCAGTAAGAAGACTGCTTGATCATGGATATGGGGTAATAGGGCAGCGCTACTATGGTGATGTCAATATTATTGCTAAATATGGCTTAAAACATTATGCCTATACATTGCAAAACCCTCGTCCGCATTTGTTTAAGCGTTTACAACGAGAAGGTGAGCGGGCGACTTGGCCGAAAATTTCTTCTATAGAAACTCATGCACGTATTGGTAAAACTATTCAGCATTGTTTAGAAGTGCTACGTTTTGAAGAAAAGAGACAACAACCAGAGTCTTATTATGCTGAAGCATGATTTTGCTTCTCATATAGAAAATCTAAAAAGTGTGACAAAACCTAAAAGTGCAGATTTAGGGCGGCATCTATGGACATGTACTATAGATGCCCATCACTACTGGCTAAAATATCAAGTGCCACACGTATATGCTCAAAATGAGCAAGATTTTTTGCATGAATTGCAATTTTATGAAGATATTCAGCATAAAAACGCAAATTGGCTTTTACCATTTAAAATAGTTGATGCCGACACTGTTTCCCAACTACAACAACATGAAGGGAAAATATTAATTTTGCCGGATACAGAAGATTGGTTTGATCGTTCCATCGCAAAGCAAAACTTAAAAGATATTTATGAGACAGTCTTTAGCGCACTTAAGGCTTTAACAGCGCTTCATGAGTTGGGATGGATTCATGGAGATATAAAAAGGGAACACTTTCGAAAGTTTGAACAGCAACTCTATTTAATTGATTTTGAAAAAACACGGCGTATATCGAGTCCTGACTCAATCGTTGATGCTACCCCAAGATATATGGCTCCTGAATTGTTCCATGGAGCAAGTAAGAGTATACAAAGCGATTTATATGCTTTTGGAATTGTTTTGTATGAATGGTTAAGCCAAATGCGTTTACAAGCAAATAGTTATCATGATTGGGCTGTATTGCATTGTCAAAATTTAGACATTCAGTTGCGTGATTCAGTTCAAGTTTTTTACCCTTTACTGGTGGGATTATTGCAAAAACAACAGAAAAATCGGTTTTCAAATGCATTTGAAGCGATAAATTGTTTAAAAGTACATTCAAACTTATAAAAATCATTGATCTAGTATCTGTATACAATTTACACGGTCAGTTTTTTTTAGAAAAAAAACACTTGTCACTGTTAGATCTTATCGCTAATATACACAGCCATCGGGGGCGTGGCGAAATTGGTAGACGCACTGGATTTAGGTTCCAGCGCCGCAAGGTGTAAGAGTTCGAGTCTCTTCGCCCCCACCACTTTAAGTTAAGGCTTAAAGTTGATTTGAATGTTAAGTCATTTAAATCTTGGAAGAGGATTGGTGTAATGGTAGCATGACGGTCTCCAAAACCGTTCGTCAAGGTTCGAATCCTTGATCCTCTGCCACATTTATTTTAAATAAATGTCCCAGATGGGGGCGTGGCGAAATTGGTAGACGCACTGGATTTAGGTTCCAGCGCCGCAAGGTGTAAGAGTTCGAGTCTCTTCGCCCCCACCATTGAAAGAAGCAAGACGATGATCTTGCTTTTTTTATGATTAAATCTAAAGGGTTTAATTGTATATATAGAGGATTGGTGTAATGGTAGCATGACGGTCTCCAAAACCGTTCGTCAAGGTTCGAGTCCTTGATCCTCTGCCAAGATTCAAAAAAGCTCCTGTCATGGGGCTTTTTTATTTTTAGCCGATTTTTAATAAATAAATTTTGCTTTTAACATAAAGATTTATAAAAAATAATATTTAAAAAGATAAGATTTATTTTATATACAGACGAATCTGTATAAAAAATGCTTCCACTTTGTTAAGTTTTCGTTAAAATAAAATTAAGTTGATATTAATCACGGTTTAATCATATATGTTGAACTATAACAAATTTAATAAAAGTGTCTTATTCATCTGTTTATCAGTAATGGGGAGCATAAGTTCTGCTGCGGAGTCGGATGATCCGATTCGTCAGAGAATTCAGGCTGACCAAACCATTCGACAACAACAACGCGATAGTGCTTTAGAAAAACAAATTCAACCAGATGTAAACGTCAATCTAGGGCAAGAACAAAATAAGATTTCAGCTCAGCAATTACAATATTTACGCTCTAACAGTGAAACCCCTTGTTTTGAAATTAAGAAAATACTTTTAGAAGGCGAAGAAGCCCATCAATTCATATCAGATTTTCATGTGATTACGACTGGCAAGAATAATATTATTGGACGCTGTTTGGGGGTAAATGGACTAAACCAAGCCCTTGATCTTGTACAAAATAAAATTATAGCAAACGGTTATGTCACAACACGAGTTTTACTTCCTCAACAAAATATTGCATCTGGCACAGTTCGCGTTCGTGTTATTCCAGGACGAGTGGATCAGATTAAGTTTGCTGAGGGTACTTCTAAACGTGCACATTTGTGGAATGCTTTACCGATGAAGTCGGGAGAGCTGTTAAATATTCGTGATATGGAGCAAGGTCTAGAAAACCTCAAACGAGTGCCGACAGTTGAGGCTGATTTTAAAATTCAGCCAGCAGAACAAAAAAAAGAACCGGGCTATAGTGATGTGGTTTTGGCTTGGCAACAAGCTAAACCTTATCGTTTACACCTCGGAATTGATGATTCAGGGAGTGAGGCGACTGGAAAATATCAAGGCACAGCAACTTTATCGCTTGATCATCTGCTGACCTTAAATGATCTATTTTATATCAGCTATAACCATGATTTAGGCGGTGGAAACTCTGGTAAACATGGGACAGATGGTTTTTATGCAAGTTATACCATTCCATTTGATTACTGGTTATTTTCAACTAGTTATAGTCGCTCTAATTACCTGCAAACAGTGGCTGGAAGTAGTGAAACTTATCAATATAGCGGTGAAAGCGAACTCATTAATGCAGATTTATCTCGAGTGATTTATCGAGATGCACATCGTAAAACAGCCTTAGGTTTTGGTGGGTGGTACCGTGAATCACAAAACTATATTAATGATATAGAAATTGAAGTACAGCGCCGTAAAACTGCAGGTTGGAAAGCCACTTTTGATCATACTGAATATTTTTCTAATGCCACTTTAAGCGGCAATGTGACTTACAAACGAGGTACAGGCTGGTTGAATGCAATGAGAGCGCCAGAAGAAGACTTTGGCGAGGCTTATACGCATGTCGGGATTCTACAAGCCAATGCCAGTTTACAAGTTCCTTTTAAAGTGGGTCAGCAAAATCTGCAATATTTAGCTGAATGGCGTACTCAACACAGCAATCAACCTTTAACTCCTCAAGACAGATTTTCAATTGGAAACCGTTATACCGTAAGAGGTTTTGATGGTGAGCAAACTTTATTAGCTGATAATGGTTTTTTAGTTCGCAATGAACTAAGTGGCTCAATCATGAATAAACCATACTCTTGGTATGCAGGTATTGATTACGGAGAGGTTGGTGGAAAAACTGCACATTATCCGAATCCTTTACCAGGCACGAGTTTATTAGGTGCAGTTATTGGGTTGCGTGGACAAATTGCTCCCTTACGTTTGAATTATGACGCTTTTGTGGGTGCACCTTTGAAAAAGCCAGATCACTTTGAAACAGATGATTACACGACTGGATTTAGCGTGAATTGGACCTATTAATTCAAGTTTAAAGGTCCAGAACTTAATCAACTTTATTAAAAAAAGATTTAGTGAGATTTTAGAATGAATAAGAACCGTTATCGTATTATTTTTAGCCATGCTCGCGGTATGTTTATTGCTGTTGCTGAAATTGTAAAAAGTAAAACCAAACAAGCAGGGCAAAGTCAGGGGCAAATCGGAACAGATTCGACCATAGATTCGGTTCTACCTATTCATTATAAAAAACTAAATCCACTTAATTTTGCTGTAATTGGTTGTTTGGGCGCATTGGTGATTAGCTTGCCAATGAGCAGTGTGGCTGAAACTCAGATTATTGCCGATAAAGGTGCACCTACATCGCAGCAACCGACCATTTTAAATAGTGCAAATGGAACAACTCAGGTCAATATTCAGACACCAAGTGCGGGTGGTGTGTCACGGAATACTTATACTCAGTTTGATGTTGGGCAAGAAGGTGCTATTTTAAATAACTCTCGTAATAACACCCAAACCCAATTAGGGGGCTGGGTACAAGGTAACCCATGGCTGGCAAAAGGCGAAGCCAAAGTTATTTTGAATGAAGTGAATAGTAATAATCCAAGTCAACTCAAAGGCTATATTGAGGTTGCCGGAAAACAAGCACAAGTTGTTATTGCGAATCCATCTGGTTTGATCTGTGATGGCTGTGGTGTGATTAACGCAGACCGTTTTACTTTAACTACAGGTCAAGCGGTGATGAATCAAGGTTATCTTGAATCATTCCGCGTCCGCGAGGGGCAGGTCACGATTGAAGGTAAAGGTTTAAATGGAAGTTTAACCCCTTATACAGATATTTATGCGCGTGCTTTAAAAGTGAATGCAGGCTTATATGCAAATGAGCTTAATATGGTACTTGGACAAAATGATATTCAAGTCAAAGACCAAGTAGCTCCTCAAATCACGGCAACGACAGCAGCTACTACCACACCTTCGCCAAACTTTGCTTTAGATGTAGGCCAACTGGGCGGCATGTATGCTGGAAAAATCTTTTTGGTGGGAACAGAGCAAGGGCTAGGTGTACGTAACGCAGGTACGATAAATAGTAACCAAAGTACGCTTACACTGAATGCAAATGGTGATTTGGTCAATAATGGTAACTTGATTGCGAACAAAGATCAGGTACAGCTAAAAGCTCAAAATATTCAAAATACGGGTAATGTCAGTAGCGCAACTTCACAAATTTTAGTTGAGAGTCAAAGTCTAGATAACTCTGGTTTAATCAGTAGTGCAGATGAGTTACATCTTAATCAACAGAATAGTTTAAGTAATAGTGGCACATTGAATGCAGCTCGTGTTGTTATTGATGCGGGAAGTTTAAAAAATAGTGGCTCTATCGAACAAACAGGTTTGCAAGGGTTGGATTTAAAGTCAGGTTCAATGACAAACCTTGGTGGTAAAATCGGAATTGCCAAAAGTACTACAGGTGGTGGTACAGGTGGGTCGACAGGTGGCAGTGTTCCGACAGTTCCAACTGATCCATCAAAAGATGGCGGAAGTTTAGAAGTTGCCACTCCAATAGATACCACTCCAAAAACTTATGACCAAGGTTATATCCATGTTAAGGAACAACTGAATAATGACCAAGGGTCAATCATTGCCAATGGTGGTGTAGATTTAGACAGCCAAAATGGGTTAGATAACCAAGGCGGTCAACTTAATTTGGGTGCTATTCATATTAAAGGGAATAGCTTTAATAACAACCAAGGTGAGCTCACGGTTAAAAGTGCTGATATCCAAACCTCAAGTTTTAGTAACCAGCAAGGATTACTGCAATCGCTCACTTCTTTAGATGTAAATAGCCAGTCGATTGATAATCAGGGCGGTAAAATTAATGCCTTAAATAATATTAGTATGATCTCGAGCGGAAACATTCTAAATCAAGCGGGGCAGATCGCGAGTTCGTCAGAACTTTATTTACAGGGATTGGGCCTAAATAACAGTGGGGGTGATCTGGAGGCTGAACAATTATTAAAACTTAATCTTTCAGGTCATTTGAATAACCAGAAAGGAAAAATAGTCACTAATAATAACTTGGATAGTTCGCTTTTTGGTTTAGATAACGAACAAGGTGAAATTTCTGCAAAAAATATTACGATTCAAAACAAAGATCAGGCTTTGAATAACGGATCTGGAACGATTTATGCTGACCAAAGTTTAAAAATTCAAACTGGATCTTTAAATAATGCAGCCAATGGTACGTTATCTAGTCATGCAAATCTGCAAATTGAAAGCCAGCAACTTGCCAATCAGGGTTATATTCGTGCTGATCAACAATTAAAAATTAATAATACAGGTGTTATGACGCAGCAAGGAGGTGTTCTTTCAGCCTACGGTAATATTGATTTAACGAGTCAGCGTCTTGTTAGTGATGAAAAAAGTGTTATTGCGGTCGGTATCAATGCTCAAGGTGAGCAAGATCAAAATACTCAAGCAGATTTAAATATTAAAACAGAACAGTCACTTGAGCATCACGGGAAATTACTGGCAAGCCGTAATATTGATTTAGATGGGGCAAATGTAGATTTATCACAAGGAACTGCAGCAGCTCAAAATATAAATATTACAGCTCGTGATGGAGATATAAATAATCAGTTTGGTACGTTGCAGGCTGACACTATCCAATTAAATGCTGTACAAAACCAGCAAAGTCTGATTAATCAGAGTGGTCAAATTCTTGCGAAAAAATTGAATCTGAATATTGGGAAAGATATTAATAACCAACAAGGTTTGATTCAGCACACTGCGACAGATGATCTGAATTTAACTGTTCAGGGTGTCATTAATAACCAGCAAGGCCGTATTCTCACCAATGCAAATCAACTAAATATTCAAGCACAGGGACTCAATAGTGACTCTGGTGTGATCTTGCATTCGGGCCAAGCTGGCTTAAATATGGATATACAAAATATTCATGCGCAAAAGGCTGAATTGAGAACTAATGGTGTACTTAACCTTACCACCAATCAAGCACTATTAGACCAATCAAAAGTGTCTGCTACTCAAGCCAATATTCAAGCCAACCAATTGACTGACCGTAATGGTGAAATGCTGTTTAGTGCCGTAAATGGACAAAGTTCAATTCGTGTAAATGGTGACTACCAACATCAAGGAAGTGTATTACAAAGTAATCATAGCTTAGACATTCAAACAGGTTCGTTGAATAACCAAAGTGGGAATATCTTAGTCACTCAAAATGATTCATCTTCACAACCTGTTCAGTTAAATATTGTCAGCCAAAACGATATTCAAAATGATCTGGGTAACATTGTGAGTGAAGGCCAACTTACATTGAAAACTGGAAAAGGAATAAGCAACCAACAAGGCAGTATAATTAGTTCTAATGCGCTTGAGCTTAAAACAGATCAGTCAATTAATAACCAGTCTGGGCAGATACAAGCTAAGGATATCAAGCTCTCTGCATCAAACTTAGACAATAGTTCAGGAGTAATTGCTGCTAAAACTGGTGATGTATCACTCAATATTAATAATCAGTTGATTAATGGTCGTGTTGAGCAGGGTAAATCGGCTGGTATTATTCAGGCAGCACAAAATATAGATGTTCAGACTGGGTTATTAGACAATAGTGGTCTGATTTATGCCGGCCAAGATCAACAACTCAAAGTTGCTCAAAATCTTAAAAATGCTGGACAGTTAGCTGCTCAAAATAACTTAAATATACAGACGGCTACACTGACCCAGACTTCTGCAGGGAGCATTATTGCAGGTTTAAAATCAGATGGTTCATTAGCAAATCAGGGTAATCTTAACATTGATGCTACAGGTGCTATAAGTGCGCAGGGGCAACTGATCGCGGGCGGTGATTTAAATAGTCAGTCAGCGAGTCATGTCTTAAACCAAAGCCTTGTTCAAGCAAAAAATATTTCGCTCAACAGTACATCTGGTCAATTGAGCGCTCAACAAAGTACGATTCAGGCCGCACAGCAACTTAATTTAACCACTCCAGATACGCTAGATACTCAACAAGCCAATTTAAAGGCGAATAAAGTTCAAATTAATGCAAAAGACTTAAATAACCAGTCAGGACATATCCAGCAAACAGGTTTAGATGACACTCAAATTTTGTTGACGGGTAATTTAAGCAATCAAAACGGGCAAATTGACAGTCTAGGCCAAAAACTACAAATAAATGCTAATAATTTAAATAACCAGAATGGTCTTATCCAATCTGGTACAGCAGACAGCCAACTTATACTCGCTATAGCTAATACCCTCAATAATAATCAGGGCAATATCAAAGCTGCTGGTAGTTTGCAAACGAATAGTTCCGAGTTAAACAATGATGCTGGAACGCTACTTAGCTTCAATGGCTTTAACATCAATACACAGCAGCTTAGCAACCAAGCGGGTCAAATTGTTGAGGCTGGAACACAAGACAATATTGTTAACCAATTAATTGTTAAAAACCTTCTAAACAATAGCAATGGCAAGATTCAGACAAATCATAATCTTGAAATTCAGTCTGGTACGTTAAAAAACAATGCGGGCAGCATTGTGACCGCAGGTACAGCAGGTCTTAATCTCAACACAGCATCACGACTCGATAACCAGTCTGGAAATATTCATTCCAGTGGTGATCTCAATGTAAATGCACAAGACATTTTGAATGATCAGGGACAAATTCTTACTGCAAAAAATGCTCAGCTTAATAGCCAAAACACCTTAAGTAACCAAGCGGGATTAATTGCAGCACAACAGCAATTAATGATTCAAAGTGCTGCTTTGAATAACCAAGCGGGTCAAATTGGGTCGGTAGATGCGGGTGTAAATATCCAGACGACTCAGCAAGCATTAAATAATCAGAGTGGTAAGATTCAAGCGAATCAAGCGATTAACCTCGATGTACAGGGTCTTGATAATAGTCTACAAGGTTTGATTAGTAGTACTAAAGGTGACCAAAGCAAAATTCAGATTGATACTCACCAGCAGAGCCTGAATAACCAAAATGGACAGATTAATAGCGGTAATACATTAGAGATTAGCACCAATAGTCTGAACAATCAGCAAGGTCTAATCACTGCACAGGGTGATCTTGGTATAAACGCCGTGCAATTAATTGATAACCGACAAACCTATCTAAATGTTACCTTGCCAGAGTTGGCCCAAGGTATTCAATCTTTAGGGCAAGTCGTTTTACAAACCTCAGAATTAAATAATGAACAAGGTCAAGTCATTGCTGGCAATGGATTAACTATTCAAGCGCCTAAGGTGAATAACAGTAATGCGGGCTTGTTAGCCAGTGGGCAAGACTTACTGATCGATAGTGTTGGACAAGCAGGTACGATTAATAATCAGAAAGGTAAAATCAGTGCTAATCAGAACATTAGTCTAAATACAGGCCTGATGAGCGGAAGCCAACTCGATAATAGTCAGCAGGGCCTCATTAGTGCTGCAAAGCAAGTCAAGATTATTAGTCAAAATATTGATAATTCAAATAATGACCAGAACCAGGGTATTCAGGCAGGGCAAATAGAAATAGCTGCTAGTACTTTAAATAATAGTGCTGGGCGAATCTCTGCTGAGCAGCAACTTAATTTAAATATTTCGGATAATTTAAACAATACTAAAGGCTTAATCAGTAGTCTTGATCAATTAACAATACAAGGTCAGCAAGACAATAATCGTCTAATCGTAAACAATCAGCAAGGGACTATTATTGCAGGTGAAGAAGGCTCATCAACTGCAGGATTAAATATTCTAGCCAAAGGTTTAACAGGCGACGGTAAGGTCTTAAGTCAGGGACAGCTAAATCTTCAGCTCAATGATGATTATGTACAAGATGCTCAAGGTCAGTTGCATGCACAGGGAAATTTAAACCTTAGCTCTAAGGGTAAAGTTACCAATCATGGTGCAATCAAAAGCAACGGACAGTTATCTATTTCAGCAAATACAATTGAAAATGCTGTAGATGGCAGTTTGGAAAGTCAGCAAACTCAACTTGAAGCTGTAGGCGTACTCAATAACTATGGACTCATTAATGGTTCAAATACATATGTTAAGGCAGGCCAACTCAATAATATTGCCGGACGTATTTATGGTGACCATATTGCAATTCAGGCGAATACTTTAAATAACCAAAGCCTAAATGGTTTAGCGCCAGTCATTGCCTCAAGAGGCGATCTGGATCTAGGCGTACAGGTTTTGAATAATCTGGAAAATAACTTAAATCATCAAAGTGGTTCGCAAATTATTGCCATGGGAGATTTGCGCATAGGAGGTTCACTTGACTCACAGTGGCATGCTCAAGGAACTGCGCAGCAAGTCAATAACAGAAGTTCTGTAATTAATGCCAATGGCAATATCGACTTGAATGCTGATATTGTTAATAACCAGAATGTCTTTTTTACAACCAAACAACAGCAGACTACAGAGCAACTAGATTACTGGAATATGTATATTTCAGATTCGCGTGCCGGATGGTATAACCCTGGCCCTCAGTCCTTAATTACTCAGGAAATCTATAGCCAGAGTCCAGATTTATTTACTAAATTAAAGCCTGCACAACAACTTGTGACTTCCTATGACAACGCAACGATGCAGGATTATTTAAGTCGTCCTGATGGTTATTTTTTCATTGTAAATAACTATGACGATAGCTCAGCCGGCAACATGTTTAAAGGCTATGTTGTTTATAACGGACAACTCTACAGTACTGACCATTATGAAAATGTGAAAAGTACTCAAACGACGACGACGACTGTAGCGGATGAGTCAGCACCTGCGGTAATCAGTGCAGGGGGTAATTTAAGTTTCACAGGCACAATTAATAATGACAAAAGCCAAATTATGGTGGGTCAAAAACTGATTGGAGATGCCGAAGCAATTCACAATGTCGATGCCAAAGGTCCTAAAATTACGCATGAAACAGGAACGGTAACACCAAGTTATGGCAGTTATGGGGGCAAAGGGCACGATAGAGTCTGGGCTTCTGCTGAACAAGCTTATAACCCAGCAGATGTTACCAAAGGGGTGGATTTATTTATTTATGAAAATCCAACCAGTGCGACGCCTGTTAAAGTGCAAGACCAAACCAAGCAAGTCAATAAAGACAATTTGACTGAACAGGCGCTTAGTCAAAACCATGACTCCAATATTGTTGGTCAGCAAAATACACAGGTTAATCAAACAGAAACTGTTCAACAAACGACAGTTCAATCTGATCGTATTGAATCAAATGAAATTAAAACAGCTCAGGCACAGCTTGAAGGCGTAGTCGGGGCAAACACTACCGATCATAAAGCCATGAGTAGTAGTGCAGTCGATCAAATTCAAAACACTGATACTAAGGCTTCAGCTGTTCAGGGGCAAACAACACAGATTGATGGTAGTGGTTTTGAGATTCGCACCAACAACGCTAACGTTAAAGTCCCAAATAATGCGTTGTATAGTAAAAACCCAGATAGCCGTGCTAACTACCTTATTGAAACAGATCCAGCATTTAGTAACTATCGCAACTGGTTATCTTCAGATTATATGTTGAATGCATTGGGACTTGACCCAGCACTTCAGCAAAAAAGATTGGGTGATGGTTACTATGAACAACGTATGGTACAAGACCAAGTTGCTCAACTGACAGGCTACCGTTTCTTACAAGGATATGGTTCCGATGAGGAACAATATAAAGCGCTCATGAACAATGGGCTGAGCTATGCAAAACAGTACAACTTACGTCCGGGTATTGCACTCACTCCAGAACAAATGGCTCAATTAAGCAGCGATATTGTTTGGTTGGTAGAAAAAGAAACTACCCTACCAGATGGTACAAAAACCAAAGCTTTAGTCCCGCAAGTTTATGTTAAAGCGCGTGTGGGTGATTTAAAAGGTGATGGAACTTTAATTAGTGCCGATAGTATTCAGCTCAATTTAAGTAAAGATTTGACCAACGCGGGAACAATTGCTGGACGACAAGTTGTTCAAATTAATAGCCAAAATTTAAACAATCTTGCTGGAAACATCCGTGGTGGTGTAGTTAGCCTGGGTACTGAAAAAGATTTAAATAATATTGGTGGTATGATTCAGGCCGATCAAGCCATGAATTTGCAGGTAAAAGGTAACCTGAATATTCAGTCAACCACACAGAGCAGTCAAAATGCATTAGGCCAGAGCAACTATAGCTGGACAGGAATAGATCGAATAGCTGGTCTTTATGTAGATTCAGCACAACAGCAAGCATTGAGTGATCAGCCAACCTTAGTGATGAATGTTGGTGGTGACACTCGTATATTGGCTGCAAATATCCAGAATAATAGCGGTGGACAAACGATTATTCGTACGGGCGGTGACCTTAAAGTCGGTAGCCTGAATACGGAAGTGACCAACAATGTGGTGGGTAGCTCAAAAGCTTATCATTTAGATACACGACAAGTCGAAGTTGGCAGTCAGATTAAGAGCCAAGGTGATTTAAGCTTACAAGGCAATAATATTCAGATTCATGGTTCACAAATTAGTAGTTCAGAAGGCTTAACTGCGTTACAGGCGAAAGAACAGTTACAGATTGAAGAGGGCCTAAACAAATTTGATCAACAAGATCAGTCAAGCTTTAGTAAGAAAGGTAAGCTGAGTAGCTCTACGACCAGTGACTTTAGCCATCGTAGTTCAGATATTGCGGTCGGTAGCATTGTTGAAGGCAAAAAAGTGCTATTGGATGCAGGAAATATCAATGTCCGTGGCAGCAATATTGTTTCTGATGAGTTGACACACATTCAAGCCAAAGACAATGCAAATATTGAGGGAGCTCAGAACCAATACAACAGTCAAACTAATAGTGTTGTTAAAAACTCTGGTCTTATGTCCACGGGTGGCATTGGTTTTAGTTTAGGTAAAAAACAAGAAACTACTTTAAAAACCGAGCAACAGCTTACTAATAGTGCTTCTCAGGTGGGCAGCTTAAACGGTAATACCAACATTGTAGCGGGTAAGACCTATCAACAAACGGGAAGTACCGTTTCATCACAGAAAGGCGATGTGAATATATTGGCGCAACAAGTCAATATTGAAGCTGCTAAAGAACAAAGCACAAGTGACTATAAGCATGAGATGCAACAGAAAGGTTTAACACTTGCAGTAAATGTTCCCGTAGTCTCGGCTGTACAAAGTGTAGCGGAGTCTGCTAAGCAGGTTGGTCAAAGCAAGAATGATCGTGTGAACGCAATGGCAGCAGCCAATGCTGGCTTTGATGCTTATAAAGCAGGGCAGTCTTTAGGGAAATTACAAGGTGCACTGTCGGATGCGAGTAAGCTTAAAGATACGGAAGTTGGTGTTAGCCTGACTTATGGTGAACAGAAAAATACTGAAACAAGCCATTCACAAAGTACCACGGCGAGTCAAAGTCAGGTCAATGCTGGCGGAACGACAACCATTGTTGCCACAGGTGCAGGAGATCAATCGAATATTAATATTGTTGGTTCAGACGTATTGGGGCAACAAGGTACACGCTTGGCTGCCGACAACAATGTCAATATTAAAGCAGCCGAACAGAACCATATTGAAGAAAGTAAAAATGAAAGTGCAGGCTGGAATGCCGGAGTTACTGTAAGTAATAAAACAGGCTTTGGTGTAACGGCTGGTGGCAACTTGGGTAAAGGTAAGGGTAATGGTACCGACACAAGTTATGTGAATGGCCATGTGGGTTCTAAAGATAGTCTAACCACGATAACAAGCGGAAAAACGACGAATATTATTGGCGGACAAGTACAAGGTAAAGGTGTACAGATTGAAGCCGATAACTTAAATGTTGAAAGCTTACAGGACAAAGCGACATATAAGAGCAAACAACAGAATATGTCAGCACAAGTGAGTGTAGGTTTTAGTGGAGGCAATGTATCTGGAAGCTTTAGCAAGTCTAATGTAGATGCCAATTATGCATCTGTAAATGAGCAGTCAGGTGTATTTGCAGGCGACGATGGTTACCAGGTTAAGGTGAATAAAAACACTGACTTGAAAGGTGCAATTATTACCTCGACTCAGACTGCGGAAAGCTTGAAGAAAAATAGTCTAGATACAGGAACTTTAACATCTTCTAATATTCAAAACGTGACTGAATATGATGCTAAGGGCATTTCTGTAGGTGGTGGTTTTAATGCCGGAAAAAGTGGTACGGCAGGTAACAAAGAACCTGGCACGGTACTTTCGACACCAAACAAAATTGATCAACATGCTTCAACTACAGTAGGTGTAAGTAAATCTGTTGGGTTTGGCCTAGACAGTGATAAAGACAGTAGTGTGACCAAGAGTGGTGTGAATACCCAAAACATTACAATTCGAGATGAACAAGGCCAGCAAGCGTTAACGGGTAAAACTGCCGGACAGATTAAATCTGAGATATTAACGTCTGTAACTACAGATACCGCACGTGAGAATAGTGGAGCACTGCAAAATAACTTTGATAAAGATAGAGTTCAAAGTGAAATTAATTTGCAAATGGACGTAACGAAGAACTTTGATGCGAACCGTCAGGAAGCAAAAGCTGAGATTAATAAGAAGATTGATGATGCGAAAAAAGAAAATCAATCTATTATAGACAAGCAAAAACAAGGTCTAGACTTAAGCAAACAAGAGCAAGACCAATTGAAGGCTTATAATAATAAAGTTGAAAATTATCAAAGACTAGGCGTATTACTAGACAGCATATCAACAGGTTTATCAGCTCCTACAAGCTCAGGTCTAGGTATAGCGACTGCAACCTTAAGTCCAGCGGCAAGTTATAAGATTGGTCTATACTTTAAAGAACAAGCGAACAATAATGCAAATGGTCAACTCACTAGTGGTCAGGAAGCAGCACATATTTTAGCTCATACCGTTCTTGGCGCAGCAGTTGCCGCGGCTGGTGGAAATGATGCGTTGACTGCGGGACTTTCAGCAGGAGGAGCAGAGGCAGCTGCACCAATATTATCGAGTTTCCTGTATGGAAAAGATGCCAAAGACCTCACAGCAGATCAGAAATCTACAATTAGTTCTATTGTAGGTTTAGCGGGTAGTGCAGTTGGGGCAACGACGGGTGATATTGGTTCTACAGTACAGAGTGGGCAAGTTGCGCAGAATGC
The DNA here is from genome assembly GCF_046557555.1 of Acinetobacter sp. H1(2024). Taxonomy (NCBI): domain Bacteria; kingdom Pseudomonadati; phylum Pseudomonadota; class Gammaproteobacteria; order Moraxellales; family Moraxellaceae; genus Acinetobacter; species Acinetobacter sp. H1(2024). Next base: position 218,566 of record NZ_JBKGFO010000002.1, on the reverse strand, counting down.
GGTGGAGAATAATGCATTAGAAAATGTGTTATTACCACATGAAATTGATGAAATCAAAAATGATCAGACAGGTCAATATGCAAAAGATCAGTTACAGGCTATTAAAGATAGTAGTACTTATAAAATTAATGCTGATGGAGATTTTATTGTCTGTGTAAAAGTTGCAGGATCTTCATGTGCACCAAGAGAGGGTGAGCGTTACGCAACTCAACAGGAGATATTGGAAAAAGGGGGTGAAACAGTAGCAACAGCAGCAGCTTCATGGGGAGGAACAAAATTAATGGAGCCAATTGTTGTAGCTGCTAAAGAATCAGGCGTTTGGTCGAAAGTAGTTAGTACAGTAAAAGAGTGGTTTGGAAAAAAAGACGATAAAGATAGTCTTATGGATAGTTTTACTGCAGCTGGTGATACTGTTCATCATAGTCCTGTAAGTACAGCTGTTGGTGATGATGCTGCTACTATTAATAATTTTAAAAATGCAACAGATACAGGTAACGGGCATAATGTTATTGTGCATGGTAGTAAGCCTAATTATGATGAGATAGGAGGTATAACTGTCATAAATAATAAACCAACCAATATAGAGCAAGTTGCTGAAGCTGTACGCAGCAATCCAGATTATATTAAAGGAACACCTATATGTTTAGGTTCATGCTGGAGTGGGGCAAGTGGAACAGCACAAGAGTTAGCGAACTCATTGAAGGTGCCAGTACTAGCACCAACAAGGCCTACTGCGTGGGATTCAAAAGCTAAACGATGGATAATGGATACAGATGTACCTAATAGAAAGCTTGAATCTCCAGAAATTAAACCCGAATGGAAAATGTTTTATCCAAAAAAAGAGAATTGAGGAGATAAATTATGAAAAATTTAGTGTTGTATCGTGAAAGATATTATCAAGACCAACCTCTAAATAAGCCTAGCATAGAAGATAATAAATTTAAGCTATCTGAAAGTTTGGCAAATGAGATAGTGGCATATTTAGAATCTGGGAGTACTATTTTGGAGTTTGTGAGCCCAACTACTGATCCATACGATTCAGCTGATCATATTCCAAATATTATATTAACTGATGGAGTATATGTTTGGGATGCCATAATTATTAACTGGTTAAAAAAATATAGAGTTAGATTACCAAATGAATTTTTAATTCACTATGAAAATATGAAAAATAAGAATATAGGAAGTATTTTTCTTCCGGATGATATATTAGAGCAATTGAAAGATGCTGAAGATGTATTTTTATAACTAGAGTGTCTTTTATGGCAAATTGGTGAGAAGTTTGGGTATGAGGAAGAGCAGAATAAAGCTGCTCAAATGGCGAGTCATGTAATTCTTGGCGCACCCTGGCTTACTTAATGGAGGTAACCCTGCAGCGGGTGGTAGTGCAGCGGTTGCAAGTGAGGCATCAGCATATTACTTTGCGAATCAATACAATGACGGCAAGACAGCAATTAACCCTGAAACAGGTAAGTTTGATGCAAATTTATTACCACAATGTGCTAAATCAAGTATTCGAGACCTAACGCCAGCGATTGGAGCTGTTGTTAGAAGTACAGTCGGAGATTTGGCATTAAATGCACAGTTAGCAGATGTGATTGAATAGAATATATTGACTCACCGACTGATTGTAGAGAGCCAAAGCTAATGCTACAAGCTATATAATTCAGCATGTGCATCAGCTGATTCTGCGGTATGTGATGTATATATAAGAAAAACTACATCACAAATAGGATGAGCGAAATGATTAAAAATATATTGCTGAATTATATTATGGGAAAATATAGAAAGATAATCGTTATAATTTTTACATGTATTGGTATTTTAATTATTGGGCATCTAATTGTTTTTAATAATTTTATATTTGGTGAGGAGTTTTTTGCCTTAGTTTTATCCTATTTTGCATTTATTGTTGCAATATATAATGGATCACCAGTTGGATTTCCTTCAGTAAATACAGATTCTAATGATTTTGATATTAGTATGCGAGCCTTATTCATAATAATGACTTTATCAATATTCTTGTATATATCATATTCGATTTTTTAAGGAGGTAACCGAAGCAGTTGCAAGTGAAGCAGTAGCGGTGACATGGCTGTTAGAAGATGCACTGAAAGGTAAATAAATCATGATAAATACAGAAGATTTTTTGACAGTATTCTTAGTGAAATACCTAAACTTAGAGATTTTTATCAGAATGAGTTAAGTTACTGGGCTCCTAAAAAACCACCTTTAACTTTATTAATGAGTAATTTTGCTAGGGAGTTTTTGGAATTGGATATTAATCATGGGCTATTAATAAAAGTATTAAACTTGGTTGAGATTGCTATTAATTCAAGTAATGATAATTTAAGTAATGCTGTAGCTACAGGTTTTTTAGAAACTTTATATTTTAATTACCCTAAAGAGGATAAAGATTTTTTTCATTCATTATTGGGAGAAAAAACAAAAGAACATATTGATAGATTGGCTAATTTTTATAACTAGTGATTAATTTTTGCTCAGAATCAAGCATTGATTTTACGAGCAAAAGGTAGAGTTCTAACTCCTGAGAATCAGATTATATTCAATGATTTTATAAAAAGCCTTCCTTCTTATCAAAGAGAAAAGATTTTAATAGTGAGATAGAATATGAGTATGACTTATATTATTGGTAAAGAAAAAAAACTTTCTGATGAAATATTATTAACTATTAATGTTAACTCTACTGTTGATGCGTATATATCAAGTTTAATTTCATATCTTTTTGAGAAAAATTATCCAGATATATATGAACAAATTGTCGAACAAATTATTTTTATGCGTTTTGATGAGTTAAGCAAACAAGATTTTCATTTTGTTATTGATCAGGTTAATAGGTTGTCGAATAGCTTGGATCAATTACCAAGTGATGTAAAAAATGGTATATATTGGTGGGGTAAATTAATAAAACCCCTTGTAGATAGAGATTATAGGGTTGTTTTATGATTTAGTATGCAATACTCATAGACTTTAAGAAATATCATTAAGATGGACTAGATTATAGTTTTTTAAGTTTAAGTGATGGTTTTATTGATTATGATGATGGTACCAGTATAATGGTAGTTAATCATGTTGCAGATAGTTTTGATGATTTTTTAAATATGCTACAAGAGTAATATTGAGAATAAACTTAGCCATCATTTGATGGCTTTTTTATAGTTATAAATGACATTATATTTAGAGATGGGTTCTAAGTGGATAAGCAGTTAGAGTTATTGAATAAAATCGCTCAAGAAATACATAAACAACGTATTTTTGATTACGATGCTTATAGGTTTGAATATAAATTTAATCCGGAAGAAGGGTGGTCTCAATATGGCGCATATTTTTGTAAAAATAATGTTGAAACTTTAGCTCCGAATTTTAATTATGATGGTATTAATGATTTGTGCCAACAATTGCATGATGAAATGCAAGCTCATACTGGTGGGGATTGGAGAAAGTTTATTTTGACGCTTGATGAAACAGGTCAAGCTAAAACACAGTTTATATATGAAATACAATCTTGTATGGATCAATTTAATGATTAATGTTAAAAACCTCTAAAACATTAGAGGTTTTTTTAGAGTAAATTTATTTCTAAACAGTTAAAAGCTTTAGAAGAGTGAGAGTACAAGGCTATACTTGGCATCATCATCAATATAAAGGTAGGATGCAATTGGTTCCAACGTGGGAACATTCTAAAACTGGACATATTGGCGGTAATGCTATGAAAGATAGTAAATAACATGGCTTTTAAAATATATAAAAATGATAGTGAAGATTTCAATTTTGTACTTGGGTGTTTATATTCTCAAGCTATAGATTTGGCAGAGTTTAGAATCTGGATTGAGCGAATAATTGAAACTACACCTGTAGAAGGTATTCCTTTTTATATATTCGATTTAGTTGATTTTGATGGTTATTTATATGAAATATCTAAAATAATAGGATTTGTTCCAGATGACTATTTATCTAATGATGAGAAAAATTCACTATATGGTATTGCATTTTTAAGAGGTGCAGATATATATGATCCATCTGTAACAAGAGATGAAGCTTTAAAAGCTGTGGAAAGGAATCCTAATATTTTAGAAAGATTTAAAAGCTTATTTCCATTCATAAACCTTGATTAGTTAATGTTTGAAAATATTTTTAATATCTAAATTTAGAGAGCTGTTGCTAAGCAATAGCTCTTTTTTATAAGTATAAATCTAAAGTTCTAAGACATTTGTTACCAAGAGAGATACATGATGCTGTTAAATACATTGGTAAAGCAAATTTAAATGGTGGGAAATAAATGAAAGATTTAATAGAAATCTTTTGCAATCTGGCCAAAGAAGACCAGCATTACAAGCAGAAATTGATAGAATAAAGTCTTTTGTTAAATAGGTGTCAAAATGGAAAAATATGATGAAGAAGAATATTATCCAGCTTTAGAGGCTTGTTATAGTCTTCTAACAGATGAAAGTTATTTAAATGCTATGAAATTTTTGTTCAATCAACCAGAAAATAAATGGCTAAATGTAAAAAAAGAGTGGCTTGATGTACAGGAACCAGAATTTTATAAATTATTTGAAAATGAATTATCTGTTTATAATATTACATTGGAAGAATTTGAAGACTTTTCAGTAATGTGGTCTATTCCGCCTAATAAAGAACATGGTGGAATATATTTAATTATTTTTTTCAATGCTATAAACTTTAATATAACTTCTGGTTTATATAATTATGAGTTTTTGATGCAAAGATAGTCAATCACTTGCCATGATTATTGTTGCAGCCTCATCGCATAAAATAAATGACTTAAAACACAGGATAGCTCAGGTTTCATTAATAGAGGTATGAGTGAAAAGTTGCCTGAGCTATTGTAAGTGATGTAATGAAGTTAAGATTTACAGGTGTAGAGCTATCAACTCAATTTTTAGATAGGATTTTTATAACGCTACAAAATTTTTTATAATTAGATGAGCTTAACACTATTCGAAATACTAAAGATGTAAGTTAAGAACAACAAACTAGACAGTATATCGACAGGTTTGTCAGCTCCAACAAGTTCAGGTCTAGGTATAGCGACTGCAACCTTAAGTCCAGCGGCAAGTTATAAGATTGGTCAATACTTTAAAGAACAAGCGAGTAATAATGCAAATGGTCAACTCACTAGTGGTCAGGAAGCAGCACATATTTTAGCTCATACCGTCCTTGGCGCAGCAGTTGCGGCGGCTGGTGGTAATAATGCGTTGACTGCGGGACTTTCAGCAGGAGGAGCAGAGGCAGCGGCACCAATATTATCGAGTTTCTTGTATGGAAAAGCTGCTAAAGACCTCACAGCAGATCAGAAATCTACAATTAGTTCTATTGTAGGTTTGGCGGGTAGTGCAGTTGGAGCAACGACGGGTGATATTAGTTCTACAGTACAGAGTGGGCAAGTTGCGCAGAATGCTGTGGAGAATAATATATTTGGAGTTAAAGGACAGCCTCAAAAGAATAATGAATATTTCCAAAGAGAATTTACATGTAAAGGTAATGTACAGTGTTTAAAAACTGTACTAACTGAAAATGCATTGGATGCCATGAAATATGCGCAAAAAGAACTCATATTAAATGGTAAAAATTATAAACCAGGAGATATCATATCTAACCCTGACCCTAAATCTGATGGATCGGGCCTTAAGTATATTGTGGTAAACAAAAATGGCGTGCTTAAAGCAGAAATTTTACCTGCCGCTGATCAAGTTTATTACTATGTAACGCATAAACAGGAGCTTTCAAAGTCAATTGAAGATATGTCTTTCTTTAGTCCTGGGGCAAACTCGGTATTAGGGATTTATGGAGCAGCAACAGGACAAACGTTATTAAGTGGTACTCAACTATCCACTGGTCAAAGGGTATTATCAGCGGTTGATGGGGTAAGCAGTGTTTTACCGGGAGTGGTATTCTTAAAGGATACTAAAGTCCTTAGTTCAGATGCTATGGGTATGACGTGGGGGAAGGGTATTAATGAACAGGGGAAACCGTGGGAAAATTATATTCAATCTACCTCACCTGCAACAACAATTGATTTAAATTCGATTAAGTCAAATTTTAAGGCATTTGATCACTGGGATCCTGCAACAGGTTTGGCTACAAGTGATAAAACTTTAAATACAGCGGCCAAGACTTATCAAGACCCTAAAAAAATTACGTCTCAGATTAATAAGTATGTTGACCAGATGGCTAATTTTACTAGAGATACAAAAGGGCCATTCAGATTGACAGATGATATGATCACATCTAAGGAGATGCAGTTGGCAATCCCGGCTAATACGAGTAAAAATCAGTTAGACGCAGTCCAAAAGTCGATAGATTATGCTAATACGAAAGGCATTACAATTAAAGTTACTAAGGTGAAATAAAATGAAGATGGCAGCAGTAAATTTTAATGATCAATATCTTGAAGTTGAATCATGGCATCAAGGAAGTGGGCTTTTAAATTTAGATTTTGAACGTGTAATATTGTCCTTAGATGTGTCTAATAAGGTATTGGGTCAGTCAATTATAATTGCTTTAAATGCGGGAAAAAGTATTCCGCCCGAAGATGTTAAAGGTATTTTATTCTCTCCAGAGTTAGATAAACTAATGAAAGAAAGAGATAAAAAATTAATGGCAGATTTTGGATACAAATCAAAAAAAGCATTATTCAAACATATGAGAAATGTTGGCATAACATATATCAATGATACCTATAAAATTTCACCCTCACATCAAGATGGGTTAGATTATAGTTTCACAGGTTTAACCAAAGATGATGAAATTATTCTTCCATGTAATGCAACGGATGAAGAACTAGGACAAGCGGTACGCTTAGCCTATGAGAAGTGTACAAGTATTTATTAATTTATAGATTACTTTGGTTACTATTTTCGAGAGATGTGGACAAGCTTGGGGTTGTCCACTTTTTCGGTGATTATGATGTGGACAATCATGATCTTATGGTTTTTAGTTTTAATTTATATTTTTATTAAAATGATGGGGTGGTGGTAATAGTAAAAGATAAAATCTGAAGAAATCTAAAAAACTAGGCAAAATAATAAAGAAGGAAAGAGGAATGAATGAGTTAGATTATTCTGTGCCCTCATATATTCATAAAGATTCTGACAGAATTGGAGTATTTTTAGCTTCAGTAATTGGTTTTGTAGGTTTGTTTTTTGTTTTAAGAAAAATCTATCTAACAGGTTTTTCTGATATAATCATTGATTTTAATTTTGAAACAATTTTTTTATTAATGGTTTTGGTTGGATGGTTCTTTATGATGCTTTCAGGGCTGTCCTCAATATTTCCTATTTATATTGATGGGAGTGGTGGGCATTATAGAACATTGTTTTTAAGAAAAAGAAACCTTAAATGGGAAGATGTAAATAATATTGCTATATTAAAAGGAAAGAAAGGTAATAAATTTAAATATAATACCATCGTGTGTAGTCGAGATCCTAGCAAATTAGTATGGTCTATTTCTGTTTCAGAAGATGATATTTATGAGGAACTATATAAAGTTATTGACTATTACGTTCATAAATATGAAATTGAAGTTACATTAGAAAGTACCTTAGACGGTTCTGTTCAAAGACTTGATGGAATGCCAAAGAAGTTGGATTTTTCATAAAATAGTAAGAGTTATAAAGGAAATATTACTTTATAAAATATGCCTATCAATTTTTAGATAGGCATATTTTATAATCTATTAATGCCTATGAGTATATGATTGATTATTAACTGGAGGATATATAAGCAGTGAATAAAATGTTTAGTAATGTACTGAACGAGTTAGAAGAGGTGGTTTCCAAATACGTTAATGATGAAGCTGACTTTTATTATTTTAAAGGATTTATAACTGAGAAAAGTAATGCCTTAAATGATTTTATTAATTTTAGACATGATCTAGTCATGATAATAGAAAATTGGTTTGAGTATGTGGAGTTTTGCTATTTAGGAGAAAACTGGAAAAAATATGCTTTAGAGTTAGGGCTTTTCTTGATTGATGGAATTAAAAATTATCCTAATGAGGTCCATCTACCATTAGAATCAATTATCGTGAAAGAGCAATTTTCTCGCTATTTATCCTGATTTTTAAATTGAGATGAAAAAATTCTAAATAAATTTTTCCACAGATAAAAAACTAAGTAGGGCTGTCTAATCAGTTTTGAGTAGATTTTATATTTAACAGTCATCATTTTCGATATATTTCTTTAATATCATAAAATATACTACTCGGTATAAGCAACTCGATTGATTTTCTCAGTCGTGAATGCTTATTTTTGGAACTTTAAAATATCTAGATTTATATACTTCAAAAGTGAATACAAAGGCAAAACAAAATGACTTTAGTTAATAAAACATTGGTCTCTATTGCAATGGGATTGGCATTAACTGCTTGTGGTGGTTCTGGTAGTGATGGTGGAACTTGGAGTGCCCCTCAAACACCTAATACGGGGTCAAATAGCCAAGAGCAAACTGACAGAATTAATAGCTCAGGTACTGTGACTGCAGCATTTGTTCCAACAGCAACAGCAAGCATGATGCTCATACCTTTTAATGGTTTCACATTAGGTAAAATGGATGCAAATAGAGCAGTACAAAATACTGATGGAAGCTATACCAAGTTTGAGAACTATGAATTAACTGGAGATAAAATAGCAGTTAAAGATATTGCGGGTAATCAAAATTTTGCGTTAGGGCGTTGGTCATACGGAACGGCCAATCAATATAAGTCTGATGGAACGCTTTCAAGCCAAGACGTTTTACAGAAATCGCAAAACTTATATTGGACATATGCTGTTTATAACGCATATACCCAAGGCGCGACTTCTGTGGGTAAAAAGACCTGTGAGGTTAGCGCATTTACTAAACCTTATCTGACGAATTGGGGCGACGGTTCATCATCGACTTTACCAAATTTAGCAACCTCTACTGCTGGTACAGCAGAGTTTGAACTTTTAGCGGATGGAAAAGCTACTTTTAAAATCAGTATTACAACAACGAATGGCAGAAGTACAAACACTGCAACGTATAGTCCAGGCCAAAAAGCTGACTTTGCTACAAATTCAGGCATTATTACTGGCGCAACAACGATTGATCCTACGTCAAGTATAAATTCAAATGGCCAATTTCTTGTGCAAGTGGGCCAAGGCTTAAATAAAGAAGTTCTACTTATCGCAAGCTATACAAATCAGCTTTCTGCAAAAGGCGAACGTTATTCAGGTCAAGCAATATTTACCTGTAAATAAATGCATAAAAAATAGGAGGGATTGGCCTCCTATTTTTATAAGGGAAATTATATTAATTCATGTAAGTAACTAATTTTATTATTATTTTTAAATGGGTAGTTAAACCTCAAATGATCAACTATTTAATGATGAATCAGCGTGGATGATTAGATAAAGCTAAAGCTAAGTTAGAATAAACAAATAAAGAAGTTTTTGATAATACTTATAAAAACTCAGGAAATTCGATTAATGATGAGAATAATACATCTTTAGGGAAGTCAATAAATGATTTAGATTTTAAAGTTAAATCAGTCGAAAATACTAGTAGTATGCCTAAAGTTATATTTGAAAGGAAATAAAGTGCTTAAAAATTTTGTTCTTAAAATGATTGAATTAAAGCGATTTGATGATTTATTGAATCTTTTAAGTGAAGATTCAGATTATTCATCTGATTCAATGAATAATATACCTCAAATAAAAGATGAAATTGAGCAATATATTCTTTCAGTACATCATATTCGTTTTTTAAAAAAGTTTGGTGCTACTGATCAGGTGGTAGTTGATAAGGATGGAAGTGTGTATAAATGGTATATAGATTATTTTAATAAATGGCTTGAAAATGGTGTTAAAGGATTAGAGATGATCGAAGTAGAAAATTATTTGAAAGATCACCCTTTTCCAACGATTTGAAGCATTTAAAATAGATGAGAGTTAGGACAATCAAAAACAATAGTTAATGATTTCGGAAAATGCTTTAGAGATTTATATGAGTAGTTGTATTTAGCTTGATTATTCAGTAATGACTGGACTCTAAAAAACACTAATGGCTTTGAAATTGAAGGGAGATACTCAATCACTACAAGCTGTTGCAACAGGTGCCCAGGGTTATCAAACCTATAATGATATAAAAGGTGCAACATGTAGGTTGCAGATTCCAGGAAAAGGTGAGAAAAGTGTAGTGGGGCATATTTTGTTAGGTGATATTTCTCTAATCGATCTAAAGAAAAAGTTCGATAAACAATTTTTAAAGAGTGATTTATCTATGTTAAAAGGTGAAGATTTTTTTATTGAAGATTTTTTTGAGGTAGCTGAGGAATTAAACATTTTTTATAGAGAGCTAGATATTAGTAAAAGTGAGAATTTTTATGTTCAAATTTTTGAAAAATATTTTAGGAAACCGCCTACTTTAAATAATTATGAACTATGGCAGGAATTAAAAAAAGAGACAGAGGGTGCACATTTACCTATGGGAGCTTCTCAAATGGAACGGCTTTTTGAGTTTTGTAATCCAAAAAAACAAGATTTATATATTTTTTTTGATTTTTATTACTGTAAAAAAATATTTAATTTTAAAAATTTTGATGATTTGTCAAGAATTTTTGAAAATACATATAATTTTAATTTCTATATTGTTGGTGAAGATTTTTTATTTGCTTGGTGTAAAGAGGAAACGGTTTTTGGAGCCGGTGCAGCTAAAAAATGGGTAAAATGCTTGCAGGAAAATTGGTAGCTTATTTGATTTAACTATATGCAATTAACATGCAAATGAAAAAGTTTTAGCAAGATCGTAAACTGATAGAAGGAACGAAATAATTTTTTAGTAAGGCATGTAAAAACAAAAACATATCGAATGGTAAATAATTATGTATTTAAGTCAAATAGATGAAATGTTGATAGGTGATTTAGATTTGCAGTTTGTTATGCCTTGGGAGTTTGAAGATCTTAACCCAGAAGCTTTTAGGGAATTTAATAGGAAATTATATGCTCATAGATTTGATCTTGATTATGAAAGTTATAGTGTAGATAACGATATTGACTTACATTTGAGTTATTATTATTCAAGTTGTGAAACTAATAAGTTAATTCCATCCAATTGTTTCTTCAAACTCGTTGAATATATGTTAGTAGTACTTGAATCTAGGAGCTTTACATCTTTATTTTCTAATTGTGTAGAATTTTATAATACTCAAAATAGCAATGAATATTTAACCTTTTTTTTAAATTTATTTAGCACATCTAAAAGTGAAGTGGCGAGGGATAATTTGAGAATGTATATCACAGAAATTTTTGATGATAAGCGTTACTGGGCAAATAATGAACTTTTTGATGATAGTCTACTTTTCGAAGAAAATTTACAGCAATTACAAATAATAAGGGCAATGTAAATATTCTCCTGAGTGTCAGTGCGGTTGTATTGAGCCGCACAGAAAGCGAAGTGAATTAAATAAAAGTAAGATAAGTAGGGTAACTGCCGGACAGATCAAATCTGAGATATTAACGTCTGTAACTACAGATACCGCACGTGAGAATAGTGGAGCACTGAAAAACAACTTTGATAAAGATAGAGTTCAAAGTGAAATTAATTTGCAGATGGATGTGACTAAGAATTTTGATGCCAACCGTCAGGAAGCAAAAGCTGAGATTAATAAGAAGCTTGATGATGCGAAAAAAGAAAATCAATCTATTATAGACAAGCAAAAACAAGGTCTAGACTTAAGCAAACAAGAGCAAGACCAATTGAAGGCTTATAATGACAAAGTTGAAAATTATCAAAGACTAGGCGTATTACTAGACAGTATATCAACAGGTTTGTCAGCTCCGACAAGCTCAGGTCTAGGTATAGCGACCGCAACCTTAAGTCCAGCGGCAAGTTATAAGATCGGTCAATACTTCAAAGAACAAGCGAGTAATAATGCAAATGGTCAACTCACGAGTGGTCAAGAAGCGGCCCATATTTTAGCTCATACAGTCCTTGGCGCAGCAGTTGCGGCGGCTGGTGGAAATGATGCGTTGACTGCGGGACTTTCAGCAGGAGGAGCAGAGGCAGCGGCACCAATATTATCCAAATTCCTGTATGGAAAAGCTGCCAAAGACCTCACAGCAGATCAGAAATCTACAATTAGTTCTATTGTAGGTTTAGCGGGTAGTGCAGTTGGGGCAACGACGGGTGATATTGGTTCTACCGTACAGAGTGGGCAGGTTGCTCAGAATGCGGTGGAGAATAATGAAATGGGTTTTCCAGCAATTGTTAATTCCGATTGGGCAAGTGGAGCAGAATCTCTTACAAAATTCGCTAAAGATAAGAATTTAAGCCAGAAAGAAACTCAGAAATTATTATCGGAATATACAAAGGGGAAAGTACCAGCAGGATAAGATCCTGTAAAATACTATATCTATCTTTCAATGGGGCTGCCTGCTGTAGCATTTGCTCCTGAATCTATTGGAATTGCATCATTAGGAGGCGCGGTAATTGGGGCAGGTTCTGACGTCATAGTACAATCTGCTAATAACAATCCTTATGATTGGAGAAATACCGCTATTGCTTTTGGTGTTGGAGCTATAACACAAGGTAAAGGACTAGGGTTTAATATCGCTGCTAATGTTTATTCAGAAGGAGCAAAAGCATATTTAAATAATGAAAGTATGGAGAGTGCAGGAGTCAAAGCGACAGCAACCACTATAGTAAGTACGGCAATGGAAAAGGTGATTAATAAAAAACTTCCTACGAGTAATTCTGTTGTAAAAGAAGTTCTAACACCAGCTTTCAGTTCAACTGCTGTAGGGGTTGCATCTGATAAGCTAGAAGAAAAAATGAAGGAGAAAAAGTGATATGTTTAAATATTTAAAAGATGGACTTTTATTAACACTGGTTTATTCTTTGGCTTTTTATTTATTGTTAGTTTTATTTGTTTCTATATATATATATATATATGGAGTGATATATCAAAAGGGTTATATTTTTATTGATTTGTTAGTTGAATATGGTTTTGATTTTGTAAAATATTTAATAGTTGGAGCATTTATTGGGTTTGTAAAACATAATCTAAATTATTTTGGAGATAAATTAGGGTGGAGTAGTAAAAAAGACGATGAGTGATTAATTGTAGTAGGTAGTGCTAATGCACTAGAAGGCCAAATAGATATTCAATTGCTGCCAATGCGCTATACCTTATGTGACAAATGTGATTGGCACAGTTGGAGATTAGGCATCGAATGCACAGTTAGCAGGTGTGATTGGGCAGAATACGGTAGAGAATATATTGACTCACTGGCTGATCGCAGAGATGAAAAAGCTAATGCCAACCAGCTACATAATTCAGGATGTGTATCAGCTGGTTCTGTGGTATGTGATGTATATATAAGAAAAACTACATCATAAATAGGATGTACGAAATGATAAAAAATATTTTATTAAATTATGTAATGGGAAAATATAGAAAGATAATCGTTATAATTTGTACATGTATTGGTATTTTAATTGTTGGGCATCTAATTGTTTTTAATAATTTTATATTTGGTGAGGAGTTTTTTGCCTTAGTTTTATCCTATTTTGCATTTATTGTTGCAATATATAATGGATCACCAGTTGGATTTCTTTCAGTAAATATAAATTCTAATGATTTTGATATTAGTATGCGAGCCTTATTCATAATAATGACATTGTCAATATTCTTGTATATATCATATTCTATATTTTAAGGAGGTAACCTAGTAGAGGGTGGTAGTGTAGCAGTTACAATCTGTGACTACGTTATAAAGTTTATTGCTTAAATATTTTACTAGTACTTTTTAGATAAATGTCATTGGTTCACAATTTAGACATGTACTTATGCAAATTCTTAGGAATGAGAGTTTGCATTCTTTTTTTGATTTTTAGCTAAAAGATAAGTGATCAGGCCTAGATAAATTATGTATCAATTTAAATAGAGAGTTATTTTAAATATATTTATAGAATTCTAAAATCTTAATCAGAAAAATATTATAGTGACGTAAATAATGAGTAGAATGATATTTGTTGGTTTTGATCATAGCAAATCTGAGGGAGGAAAAAGTCTTTCTGAATCTATTGCTAGTACATATTGGGATGCATTTGGTGATTTATTGGATGAAGTTTTTTTGCCAAGCTATCCACAATTACATGAAAGCATAAAATCGGAAGAGGGTAAGTATTTAAAATTCTATACTTTTGAAGAATTGGACAGAGTTCACTTTAATTTATCTATTAAATTGATTAGACAATATGTTAAGCATATGAAAATAGAGGATTGGGGTAAAAGAGATTATATAACAGATATGGCTAAATGGCAGAATATGGCTCTTCAAGTATGGGAAGATATTGTAGAGCCCTATGTTGTACGAGATAGTCGATATGATACTAGACTAGCAAGTATTGATTAATGGTAAATACAAAGAGTATTTAAGATTATACAGTGAAAGCATCATTGGTTAGTGTGGGTCCATCTGGTGGTGTAATTAGAAAATTGTTAAGATATTTCTAGTAATTGGTTTAATAATATGATTTCTTTTTCGGTTCCATGTAAGGTTAATAAACCGCCCATTGAAGTTTTAGAGAAAATTTCTAATTTTATATCTGATAATAAAATAAGTGGATTAACTCTAAATATTGAAGATGACTTATTGTTTGTTGACTCTTTGAAAGCTAGAGTTTGGATTGATATTTTAAATGTTGAAACAACAAAACAGGATTTAAGTTGTTTTAATAGTTTGAATTTTGAAATTAGTAAAGATTCTGGAGAAGTTTTGTTTAAATATTTATATGATATAAGCGCAAAAAGAAGAGATTCTGAAACATTAAGTATCATGGTGAAGCTGGCTTATATTTTATCAAAAATAGAGGGAAGTTTTATTTATAATGATAATGGACTATTGGGTGGGAAGGAAGTATATTTATCAAATGAATTTGAAAAATTTATTTAATATAGTAAAGATCGGGATAATTTAGCTGATTAGGAATTTGTGGACTATTAATGATAAAATTATTTAGGAAAATAAGTGTAGAAATTTTCGATTTTATTTTATAAAAGAGTTATTGTGAATTAATGGTTCTTTTATATTTTTTAAGGTTTTGATTTTATTATTAAAATGGAAAAATAGGGTTATTTTTATCTTTCCGATGAAGATAAAGTAATGAGAAGTAATTATGAATAATTTAAAAACATTATTATTGTATAGAGAAGTTTTTGATAGCAATCGTCCTTTAGATAAACCTACTATTGAGGATAATAAATACTTTCTTTCAGAAAATAATGCTGATGAAATTGTAAAATATTTTGAGTCTGGATTGGTTTTATTAGAATTTGTAAGTCCAATAGAAGATCCTTATAATCACCAAGATATTTTACCAAATATCATTTATTCTGATGGTGTATATGTTTGGGATGCAATTATAATTAATTGGGTCAGAAAATATAGAGTTAGATTACCTGCTGAATTTATTGATTATTTTAAAGGTTTGAGTAATATTGTTGTTGATAAAAAAAAGTTAGATCAGGGAAAGTTATTGGATTTATATAAAACATCTGAATTGATATTTTGTGATTTTGATAAAAATATTGTATAAAGGAAAATTATTCTTAGCGGACGCATATTAAACAATTGTGGTAGCAATGAGGGTTTCCAGTCAGAATTATTTTGGAGAAATTTTTATAATGTATATTAGGTTGACTTTTAATGTGTCTGGAGACTTTTTGGATGCTATTCAAGCTTTAAAAAATATATCTAGTGATAAGATTTATTTTGCTTTTGATGAAGAATACCCCAATTATATTCAGTTTAACTCTAATAAAGATTTTTCTAATGAATATTATGATGAAGAATATGAGTCTATATTTTATGAGTTCATTTCTAAAAATATTGAAAATTTTATAAAAAATGGAGCTGATGGTTTTAGTTTATTTATGGAGGTATATATTTCAGAAGATGAGCAATGTAATTTTGAGGTTTTAAATGCTGAATTCTTATCTTTAATCGGGAAATATAAAATTTCTATACCATTGAGTGTTTATAAAGTCACGGACTAAATGAGAGCGACGGAGGAAGTCGAGTTTTCCTGTATTGATACATAAGCATTTGACTTGTACAATTTAAAAGTTTGAGATAGTAGGTAAGATCTATAAAAATTTGTGTTTTATGGGAGGTTAAATGGTTGATGAATTAAAGAATATTATCAAAAATTTAAAAAAATATACTAATGAGGAAAGATGCTTTTGGTTGTTGAATAACTATCCTTTAAATAGTGAGGATTATTATTTGGCATTCCAGTTAATCCCTCATTTTTCATGGGGAAAAAAGGAAAGAAAAATATTAATGAATTATTATTTACATAAGTTACCATTTTCATCAGAAAGGCCATATTTAGTATTTTTGAAGATTTCACCGTTGTCAGAGTTTATGAAAATTTTGGAAGAAATTGTAACTGATAAAAATAATGAAGATTTAACTCTATTGAGTTATCATCTGAATAGAATATTTCAATATGAAATAAAGAAAGATGTATATAATAAACATAAGGTTGATATAGGAAGGCTTTTAAATAAATTGAAGTAGAAATTCTACTATCACTAATTAATTTTCATCCCTTCCGAGAATGCACCAATTTCAAATCAATAGATATGGATAAAACATGAATTCAATAAATCGCAGTAGTAAGTTCTTTCTTGCAGTTTTTCTGATGATGAGTCTTTCAAATACATATGCAGCAAAGACACAGGTTGAAGAGGTTGATGCAATGGAAGCTGCTGGAGCAGAAGTGGCAGAAGCGGGTGGAGCTGATGTTAGTGGAGTAGATGTTGAATGTGGTGCTGATGGAGCTTGTTATGGTGTAACTTCTGTAGCTCCTGTTTCTGAGGATGAAATGTACGGTGGTATTGAACAGGAATATGTTGTAAAAGGCTGTAAAGTAACGGTCTACAATGATGGGCCAGTGAAAATGGTCGATGTAAAGACGGATCAACCATGTGATGCTCCACTTCCTAAAGGTCACAAATTCTCTAAAAAGAACCATTAATTATTTTGTGTAGCATCTTTAAACAGGTGCTATTGAAATGAATTTACCAAGCCTCAAGCCAACTACGAGTAAGAGGCTTATTTTTCATATTCATTTTAATTAGGTACTGCATAAATTAGCTCTATCTGTTTATTGCTGAACTCAATTATTTTAAAAAACCAATAGAAATAACAATGTCTGATTTTACCTGTAGATTTTGTAGTTCATCTTAAAACCCACTGATTTATCAAATACTTTGTCTGATTTATTTTAAAACAGTTGTCACTTTTTGTGCTTGACGATAAATAGAGTGACTATTATTCTTTGCGTGCTGGCCTACATTGCCAGTCGGTTGTCGCAGACCGTACTTCAAGAGCATTAAAAGATTCTTCTTTTAGTGTGTATACCCTCGCGCCCCCTCTATGGTGGAACGGAGGGGGACACCTTCGGGTGTGCTGGGTCTTGAAGCCAGTCTGCGAACCCCCTTCGTTCTGCCACCATAATTTTAATGTCTGGCAGAACTCCCAATAAAAAGGAGTCGGCTTTGCACATCCATTATTTCTTGGCAGCCTTTGCCAAAAGCTATAACAACACAACTTAGTTTGTTAACAAGTTTGATCGCCATTAGGTTTATCAAGCTTTAAATCATCACGACCAAAACTTAGCAACTATAAAACTCGAGATGTGCCAAGCACAGTCTTCATGGGTTTTGCTGTGCCTTTTTTTCTCCCAGAAAGGGCACAGATTTTTTTAACTCATTTATATACAACAAAAATTTATTTTATAACGGTAAAACTATGCCAAATTTAACATTCCCACCACGTGCTTTAAATGTTGTAAAAAAAGGGATTCATCTTTTCCATCACGGTGGATTCCACACTGTTGGTGTCGACAAAATTGTGAGGGAAACCGAAGTAACAAAAATGACGTTTTATAACTATTTTCACTCTAAAGAGCGCTTCATTGAAATCTGTTTAATCGTGCAAAAAGAACGTCTTCAAGAACAAGTGATTGAAATGGTCGAATATGACCACGCTACAAGTACACTAGATAAACTTAAGAAGCTGTACTTTTTACATAGCGATATAGAAGGGCCATATTACATATTATTTAACGCCATTTTTGAAACAAAAATTAGCTATCCAAACGCTTTTCAGACCGCAGTGAGATATAGAATGTGGCTTATCAATGAAATTTATAGCCATCTCAGACAGTTAAAAACCGATGCAACATTTAATGAGGCCAGACTCTTTTTATATGTGATTGAAGGCACGATTATTCAATTGTTAGATAACTGCAATGTGGCTGAAACAGAGAAGGTACTGGATTACTTTTTACTAAAGCTTGGTGTGGTTTAGATAAATATCCCAAAGTACATGGGCAAGGTACTTTGGGATATACAGGTTTTAAATTTTACTTATAGTAAGATTGGATTTGGCCAACAAGAAAGTCATAACTCGCTTTATTGTATAAAGCAAACTCTCCTTTTGGTTCATAGTTAGTGGTCCACATAGTTGCTGGTTCACCGTATGTCTCAGATGTGACATTACCTTTAACTTGCCATTCGGCATCATAAATTTTGCCATTCATTTCAACGGCTGGGTCTTTTCCGCCAGAATAAATTTGGTTTCCTGCACTGTCTACAGAGTAAGTCACATTGTAGCCAGCAACAGTATCAAATTTATATTTGGCCTTTGGATAAAGGGCTTGTTGCCATTCAGCTACAGTTTTGAACTCAGTGCTATTGTTGTCAGAGAAATAAAATTCTGTATTGTTATAAATAACAGACTTCGGTACATAAATAAAAGAACCACTTGGGAAGGTTTCATTACTATTTAATAAGTTTGTAAAAGCCGTTTGATTATTTTTAAGTATTAGAGTTAATCGATCACTCATATATAAGTAGTCTATATTTTCTGGTCGACTTGTTAAAATATTTGATGGGAAAATGTCAGATATTTTTTTACCCGAAACATCAATTTTTTCGTAGTCGTAACTAATATTATATGAATTTAAACTACAACTATCATTAAATTGAGCAGTGGTAATTTGTGAGCCTTGCGAAGCAACGACATAACCTAAAGGCCAACCATTATTTTGCTTTTGATAAGTCTTTTTAGTGAAAAGACCAAAAGAGTTAAGGTCGTAACTTTGGACTATATCTTCAGCCAAACTACTTTCAATTTCATCAGCAGTTATATTGTAAAGTGCTTTTGGATAAGCATATAACATTTGATCATTTCTTTTAATTTCATATGCATAAAGTTGTGGAATTGAAGTTGGAGGATTTCCTGAAGAAATTTCCTTAAATCTATAATTTAAAGAATATAGCGTTTCATCAAAAATTGTATTGGTTGAAAGGCTAGAGTTTAAGAGAATACCTCTATCACACTTTAGACTATTTACATTTTGACTAGATTGTCCTTGAGCTTGCGATGATACATTTTCAGTATTATTAGAGCTTGAACTGCCTCCACCGCACCCCGTTAACATAATAAATGAAATAGAAACTGCTAAAGTTGAAATTTTTTTCATGAATAAACCTTAAGTATTTATGTTTACTTTGCGGGCGTGATTATATATTTTTTATTTATTAAAAACAGATCGTTAAGTGATATTTATTAAATATTAAATATATTTAAATATACTCGATAGTCATTTTTATCTAAAAAGCCACTATGAAGCTTAAATTTTGTAAATTTCTATTATTAAGTTTTTTTAAATAAAAGGACTTGTTATTTATATATTATCTATATTCTTACATCTATATATAAATATTTTTAACTACTGCTGATTCTTTTCTCAAGCATATCTACAAATGTTTTTAAAATATTATTGTGGTTCTTACCCTTATGAGTAATTAAGCATATAGGGGTAGTGTAGTGCATTTTGTCTTTTAAAACAGGTTGCATCACACCGTCTTCAACCCATTTTTTTGCATAATGGTCGGGTAAAAAACCTAAAAATTTGCCAGTTAAAATCAGAAAGGCAATCCCTTCACGGTCACTTGCTGTCGCTTTACAGTCTAAAAGCTGATGTAGCTTTGCGGCTTCTGAGGTAATCGCATAATTAGGAAGAATGGCTTGCCATCTTTTTAATTCATTTAAATTGATGCTACTACATTGGTTAAATAAAGGATGGTTTTTGCCGCAATATAAAAATGAACTTTCACTATATAAATCGAAATAGTCTAAACCAGACAAAGGCATCACAAGGGGAATAACGCCTGCATGCAAACGGTTATCGAGCACACGGCACTCAATATCTGACAAAGTACTCATACTAATATTAATAATAACTTCGGCATGCTCTTCGGCAAGTTGAGTCAAGGTGTTGGTGATATAGCCTTTAGGCATAGTCACAAGGTTGTTAATAATCCCGATATTAAACTCACCCTTGAGGCGGTTATGCATTTGGTTGACTTTAGAGCGGAAGTCTTCAATCGCTGCTGTGAGTACTTCAATATATTCTAAAATTTCCCGTCCTTCATCGGTGAGGGCAAATCCAGCACGGCCTCGCTGACATAGTCGAATCCCCAGACGATTTTCTAAATCACTCATATGCAAACTAATTGCAGAGCGGCTAATACCTAAAATACTTTCGGCAGATGTAAAGCTGTGACAGTCGCAAACCGTTTTAAATATTTTGAGAAGTTTTATATCAAAATCAGTGACTTGATTTAATTTTTTAGGTTTCATTTAGTTTTGTTTTTTTAAATCTAAACTCAAGATAATTTGAATTTATCAAACTTATGTCGCTATGTACACTCAAACCATAATTTGAAAATAAACAGGAATGGTTATGTTTGATACGGATAAATTTAGCGACTCAGAGCATACTTTGGATGCTGTTCAACCTAATAATAATATGCATATAAATTATCAGGCACACTGGATGCCTTTCTCTGCAAATCGAAACTTTGCTAAAGACCCGCGCATGATTGTCGGCGCAAAAGGGTCATACCTAATTGATGATTCGGGCCGTGAAATATTCGATTCACTTTCAGGCTTATGGACGTGTGGTGCAGGCCATACCTTGCCTGAAATTCAACAAGCGGTAAGTGCTCAGTTAGGTCAGCTCGATTACTCACCAGCTTTTCAGTTCGGTCATCCGTTGTCTTTTAAGCTGGCAGATAAAATTGTTCAGCATATGCCTGAAAAACTACAACACGTTTTCTTTACCAACTCAGGTTCAGAGTCGGCAGATACGTCTATCAAAATGGCACGTGCATATTGGCGCATTAAAGGTAAACCAAGCAAGACTAAATTGATTGGTCGTGCCCGTGGCTATCATGGGGTAAATGTTGCGGGGACAAGCCTAGGTGGGATTGGCGGCAACCGTAAAATGTTTGGGCAGCTTATGGATGTAGACCATTTACCGCATACCTTGCAGCCAAATTTAACTTTTACCAAAGACTGTGCAGAAACAGGTGGGGTAGAGCTTGCCAATGAAATGCTTAAGTTAATTGAGCTACACGATGCTTCAAATATTGCAGCCGTCATTGTAGAGCCTATTTCCGGTTCGGCAGGTTGTATTGTGCCACCAACGGGTTATTTACAGCGTTTAAGAGAGATCTGTGATCAGCATGACATCTTGTTAATTTTTGATGAGGTGATTACAGGTTTCGGCCGTTTAGGAACATGGACGGGGGCCGAATATTTTGGGGTCACACCAGATATTTTGAACTTTGCGAAACAAGTCACCAATGGTGCCATTCCTTTAGGTGGTGTGGTGGCAAGCCATGAAATTTACTCTGCGTTTATGCAGCAAGACTTACCAGAACATGCCATTGAATTTACCCACGGCTATACCTATTCGGCACATCCGGTCGCTTGTGCTGCCGCTTTAGCTGCGCTTGAAGTTTTAGAGAAGAAAAACCTGTTAGCTCAATCGGCGGCGTTGGCACCAAGTTTTGAAAAAATGCTGCATGGTTTAAAAGGCGCACCGCACATTTTAGATATTCGCAACTGTGGCTTGATTGGTGCTTTGCAGTTAGCTCCGCGTGATGGCGATGCCACCATTCGAGGCTTTGAACTTGGTATGAAACTCTGGAAAGAAGGTTTCTATGTCCGTTTTGGAGGCGACACACTTCAGTTCGGTCCAATGTTTAACAGCACGGAAGCAGATATTGATCGCTTAATGAATGCTGTGGGCGATGCGCTTTATCAAGTGAAATAAGGCTTAGAGACATTTCATGGGCATCTATAACGGTAATAGATGCTCTTAAAAAAACTAAATGAAAATACAGTTTGATCTGAAAATTAATTGTAGTAAGGAGTAACAACAATGACAAATGGCCTAGAAGATTTTAGCTATGAAGAAGTTTCAACTGAAAATAGTACGCATAGTGAACAAGCCAAAAAAGTGCTAGGGCATTTCATTCAAGGAAGAATTGTATCTAAAACGGCAAGAAAACAGCCAGTTTACAATCCTGCGACGGGTGAAATTAGTAAAGAAGTCGAAATTGCAGATGCTCAAACGGTAAATGAAGCAGTTCAGGTAGCCGAACAAGCATTTCCTGCATGGCGTGATACACCAGTTATTAAACGTGCACGTGTCATGTTCAACTTCAAACAATTATTAGAACAAAATGCCGAAAAGATTTGCGCTTTGATTGGGCAAGAACACGGTAAGATTTCTCATGATGCTCAAGGTGAATTACAACGCGGTATTGAAAATGTTGAATATGCTTGCGGCGCACCAGAGCTTTTAAAAGGGGAGTTTTCAAAAAATGTCGGTCCAGATATCGATTCATGGAGCGAGTTCCAGCCGTTAGGTGTTGTCGCTGGTATTACACCGTTTAACTTCCCAGCTATGGTCGCTTTATGGATGTTTCCAATGGCACTGGTTTGCGGTAACTGCTTTATTTTAAAACCTTCTGAAAAAGCGCCTTCAGTGGTTTTATACCTTGCAGAATTATTAAAACAAGCAGGTTTACCTGACGGCGTATTTAACGTGGTAAATGGTGACAAAGAGGCGGTAGATGCCTTATTAAATCATCCACGTATTCAGGCAGTCAGCTTTGTAGGTTCGACCCCAATTGCTGAATATATTTACCGTACAGCGACTTCAACAGGTAAACGTTGCCAAGCATTAGGCGGTGCAAAAAACCACGCGATTATTATGCCGGATGCCGATATTGATAACGTGGTGACTTCATTGTTAGGTGCTGCTTTTGGTTCTTCGGGCGAGCGCTGTATGGCACTTTCGGTTGCGGTTGCTATTGGCGATGAAGTTGCCGATGTCGTAATTGATAAGCTGACTCAAGAAATGAAAAAATTGAAGTTTGGCAACTATGCAGATGCAAGCAATGACTTTGGGCCACTGATTACCCAAGCACATAAAGACAAAGTGCAGGCTTATATACAGAGTGCAGAGCAGCAAGGCGCAAAAATTGTGGTCGATGGTCGTGATGCAAAACCTGCAGGCTATGAAAAAGGTTTCTTTGTTGGGCCAACTTTAATTGACCAAGTCACACCAAACATGACCAGTTACCAGCAAGAGATTTTTGGTCCTGTGTTGCAAGTTATGCGTGTGAATAGCATGCAAGAAGCGATGCAGCTGATTAATGACCACGAATATGGCAACGGTACTTGTATCTATACCCGTGACGGTGAGGCAGCGCGCTATTTTAGCAGTCACATTCAAGTGGGTATGGTGGGTATTAATGTACCTTTACCAGTACCTGTGGCTTACCACAGCTTTGGTGGCTGGAAACGTTCGTTGTTTGGTGATTTACATGCGTATGGTCCAGATGGTGTCCGTTTCTACACACGCCGTAAAACCATTACACAACGTTGGCCATCGACTCAAGTCCGTGAAGCAAAACAGTTCTCAATGCCAACTTTAAATTAATTTTTACTATCCGGGAAAACAGCAGTTTTCCCTTTTTTCATAACTGTAGGATTTTGACATGTAATAGATTGTTTTTATGGATATATTTTTAAGGAATGAAATATGAATAATGATACAACAAAAAAATTAGGCGAAGGACTTTCAAATCGCCATATCACAATGATTAGTATTGGCGGTGTTATTGGCGCAGGTTTATTTGTTGGTTCATCTTCGGCAATTGCCAAAGCAGGCCCTGCGGTCATTCTTGCATACTTGATTACCAGCATTATGGTATTTCTGGTAATGCGCATGTTAGGTGAAATGGCCGTTTTAGAGCCAGACACTGGTTCATTTTCTACCTATGCCCGTAAAGCAATTGGCCCGTGGGCAGGGTTTACGATTGGTTGGTTATATTGGTGGTTTTGGGTGCTTGCGATTCCGGTAGAAGCCATTGCAGGTGCTGAAATTTTACATTCGTGGTTTCCGGGCGTTTCAGTTTCTATTTATGCATTTTGCTTTATTGTGTTCTTAAGCTTAGCCAACTTTTTTAGTACCAAAAGTTTTGGCGAATTTGAGTTCTGGTTTTCATTAGTCAAAGTCGTTGCCATTATTGGCTTCATTATTATTGGTATTTTGGCAATTTCAGGTGTTTGGCCTTTAGCTAAAAATGTTAGTGGCGTTGCTAATTTATATAACAACGCTGGTTTTATGCCGCACGGTATGGGAGGTATTTTATCTGCCATTTTAATTACGGCATTTTCATTTTTTGGGGTAGAAATTGTCTCGATTGCCGCGGCAGAGTCATCCAACCCTAAACAGAAAATTAGACGTGCCACCAATTTGGTGCTGTACCGTATTATTCTTTTCTTTGTGGTCTCAATGTTTATTGCCGTTTCACTTGTCGATTGGCGTTCATCAGACTTACAGAAGTACGGGACATTCCAATACGTTTTAATGAGCTTAAACGTACCGGGTACTAAACTTATTATTGATACGGTTGTGTTTATCGCCGTGGCAAGCTGTATGAATGCCGCAATTTATACGTCTTCTCGTATGTTATTCCGCTTAGGAACACGCAATGAAGCGCCGCAGGCAGTTACTAAAGTGAATTATGCGGGTGTACCAGCAATTGCGGTGTTTTCCTCAACATTTATTGGTTTAGTGTGCTGTGTTATTAACTATGTATTTCCAGGAAAAGTATTTAGCTTATTGCTCTCAAGTACAGGGTCAATTGCGTTGCTGGTGTACTTGGTTATTGCGTTCTCACAATTGCGTTTAAGACATAAGCTAGAAGCAGCTGGAGCGGAAATTCCATTTAAAATGTGGTTATTTCCATGGCTGACTTGGTTTGTGATTATCATTATTTTAAGTGTGCTCGCTTATATGTTCTTATCACCTGCATATAGTTATGAAACAACTTTATCTTTAGGTGTGACTTTGGCTGTGGTGGTTTGCGGATTGGTAGTGACCCGAAAGCGTAAAGAAACCCGTTCGGTTGCTATAAATCAGAGTAATTCATAAAAATATTAAATAAAATTTTAATGATATAAATAAAAAGCTCCTTAATGAAAAAGGAGCTTTTTATTTTTTAAGTCTGATATTTTTATTTTAGTTGCTATTTATATTTTAAATAGGCGGCAGAGTTATAAAATAACTCTGCCAAAGACTTAAATCGCTTGCCAGTTTTCTTTAACTTCTTGTGAATTTTTATTTAAAATCACTTGATCATCTTTTACCTCACCAATCCAAGATGTTGGAATAAGGTGGTGTTGATCGTTTTCATCACGAGTAAGTTTTAACTGGTTTTCACCTTCAAGGTGATCGACAGTTCCTACTTTTGTGCCACAAGAAGCAATAACGTCGGCATGTTTTTTAATATCATTAATATTTAAAGTATTCATTTTTGACCTCTTCTTTGGAAATAGAAAAACTGTAGAAACTAAATTACTGGATAAAATCGGAGAAATCTTTGTTTTTTAATAAACCTTACATGATTATTTTATAATTTCACTTAAGCAATATATTTAAATAACAATGAAATAAAAAGAAATATTCATTTAATAAAGATTGTATAAAATATCTTTTTATTACATTTTTTATCTTTAAATAAACAGAATTATTTCGATATGTTTAAGTGAATACTTTTGAATAATTATTTGTAATGAATATTAAAATATCTATAAATATGAAAATCTTGAGTATGTTGAATGAGTTTGAAGATACTCATGCTGAAAACAAAAGTCAGCTACGCCAAGATTTACTCTACAAATTGGTAGATTTGGCTAAAAATTTACCCTATCCCGCATCAGGTCAAACCTATCAGCGGTGGCAAATGTTTGCTCAAATTGCAGGGTACGACTTAAGTCTTGCTAAATTATTTGAGTCGCATTGTGATGCTTTAAGTATTTTAAATGAACTGGGTTATCAAGCTGAAATAGACGATCAGACTTGGGCCGTATGGGCCGCAGAGGGTGGGCCTGCACCTTTGCAAGTACAGCATAATCAGTGTAGTGGTATAAAAACGTGGTGCTCAGGTGCTGAGTTTATTCAAAAAGCCTTAATGAGCTATAAGGACAAGCAAGGCCAAGCACAGCTTTGTATTGTTGAATTAGCTGATCCTTCGGTTCAGGTTGACCTCAGCCACTGGCAAGCAGTTGGCATGCAAGGAACCCAAACTGCACAAGTCAGTTTTGACAATACACCTGTGATTTCGATAGGTGACCCAAATTGCTATTTAGAGCGCCCAGGTTTCTGGCATGGTGCCGCTGGTGTCGCGGCTTGTTGGTATGGTGCGACGGTACGCTTAGTTGGCTTTCTACATGAAAGCTGCAAACTTAATCCAAACGCATTTAAAAAAATGTATTTAGGAGAGCTAGCTCAACAGCTTTCTGTAACCAAACAGTATTTTCAATATATTGCCAAGCTTATAGATGACGAGCCTATGCTCAGCCATGAGCGTGAAATCGGTATATTACGTGCCCAAACAGAACAATGCTGCCAGAGTGTTATTCAACTCGTTGGCAAAGCTTTAGGCGCAAAGCCTTATTGTGAAGAAGCTATATTTTCTCAGCTCATTGCTGATTTGCCCGTCTTTATTCGACAGAGCCATGCAGCTTTTGACTATGAGTCTATTGCAGAACTCTGTTTGTCGGAGAAAAGCTTATGGGAACTGTAAAGCATCCCTTGGTCGAGGACCGCGTGATTTCAGGCGAGGGTACATCGAAGTTCAGATGGCTAGAGGCATTTAAAAAGCAGCCTTTAGATGGGCTGAATTTACAGTTATTTCAATCTAAAAGAGTGGTGATTGTTGCGCCGCATCCTGATGACGAAGTGCTGGGTTGTGGTGGTTTAATGCAACAGCTAGTCAAAGAAAACTGCCACATTATTATTGTGGCGGTCAGTAATGGCACGCAAAGCCATCCGCACTCAACAAAATACAGCCCCGACCAATTAAACGATTTACGACCAAAAGAAACTTTAGCTGCTTTGGACAGTCTAGGTGTGTCAGATCATTCTGAACGAATAGCTTTAAATCTTATGGATGGTCAGATTCATTTGCAGACTCATCAGTTGAATCAAGCGCTCAGCAGAATCGTTCAGCCCGAAGATATTTTAGTTTGTAGCTATGAATTTGATGGTCATCCCGACCACGAAGCCGTCGGAAAAACGGTACAGGCCTTTGCAAAAGCTCATCAGTTACTCTGTCTACATGTATTGATTTGGGCATGGCATTGGGCAGAGCCTTTAGACTCACGGATTGATTGGTCTAAAGCAAAAGCTTATGCCCTAACGGAAAATCAGTTAATTAAAAAACATCAAGCACTTATGCAATTTAAAACCCAAATTGAAGCCGATGAAAGCACAGGAAATTCCGCCGTTTTATCTTCAAGTACAATTAGCCGGCTTTTAATGCCTTATGAGGTATATCTGAGTGACTCATTCTCGTATGTATTTTGAGGAGTTGTATCGTACTAATAATGATCCGTGGGGCTATGATTATCACTGGTATGAAGCCCGTAAAAGACAAATCTGTCTTGCATTATTAACACGACCACACTATCAAAATGTTTTGGAAATTGGCTGTTCAAATGGGCATTTAAGTGTTCATTTGGCAAAACGTGCGGCTCATCTTTTATGTATTGATGTGTCTGAACACGCCGTTCATTTAGCGACTCAGCGCTTACAATCATTTGAACATGTAACTGTAGAAAATAGAAAAATCCCTGAAGAGTTGTACGAACAAAAATTTGACCTGATCGTGATTAGTGAAGTGGCGTATTACCTCACATGTGATGAGTTAGATGAGTTTATTAAAAAATTAAAGCATGCACTAAAGCCAGAAGGGGAAATTTTGTGTTGCCATTGGCGACACGATATTCAAGATTTTGAATTGAATGCCCAGCAAGTTCACCAAAGCTTTCAGCAATATTTTCCATTTCATCACTATTTAAGCCTAAACGATCCAGATTTTATGGTTGATGTTTGGACGGTTAGCACATCATCCATAGCTCAGCGAGAACAATTACGATGAAAATAGGTGTGGTAGTTCCAGCGCATAACGAAGAGCAATATTTGTCTGCCTGTTTACATTCGATTCAGGTTGCAATCGAAAGAGTTCCACATGAACAAATCGAGGTCATGGTTGTACTAGATAGCTGTACAGATATGTCGCGTTTAGTTGTACAGCGTTACGCAGTAAATTGGATTGAATGTGATTATAAATGCGTTGGCAAGGCTCGGGATTTGGGTATTCGCCAACTTATTCAAAATGGAGCAAGCTGGATTGCCTGTACAGATGCCGACACTATAGTTAGTTCAGACTGGTTAAGTTGTCAAATTCGGCATCAACCTACCGATGCAATTTGCGGTATTGTCACTTTAGATGATTTGAGTCATTTATCGGCTCAAAAACAAAAAAAGTATTTGTCACATTATCAAGATTGTATGGATCATCATCATATTCATGGTGCAAATTTAAGTTTTAGTGCTGCTGCTTATATGCAAGTGGGTGGTTTTGAGTCGATTCCATGTCATGAGGATGTTTCACTGATTGAGAAACTGTCCAGACATTGCTGCAATATTACTTGGAGTAATTTAGTGCGTGTAACAACCAGCAGTCGCTTGGAAGGCAGAGCACCTCAAGGTTTATCAATTTTTTTAGAAAATCTTTAATTATGATAATTTTGTTAAGTTTATTTTAATAATTGCTTTTTATTCTTAATATATATCCTCTGTTATACCGATTGTTTTAGTGTTTATTGCGTTACATCTTTTGCCACATCACCCGATGTGGTTTTTTTATTAAAAAATAACCAAACTGCGACTTATAATGTTCAAACAACTCAACAACCGTACTCTATATTTAGCAAGATAAAACAAAAAATCTAGTACTAGGGATTTAATACATTTTTTAGTCTTGGGAGTTTGAGCGAAATTTGGGCTTTTCATGAAAATACCTAAAGTTATGATTTTTATAAGAAAGAAATATAAAGTAATTCTAAGAAAGGTGTGTTAATTTGAAAATTCAATTAGTAATGAAATTTTATATTTCACGGAAGTCTTATGAACGTTCGACTGTGTTATGCCAGCCAACGAAACGAAAAAAATGAAGATTTGCTACAAGATTTGCGTGATATCCTGACTGAAGCTCGTGATTTCAATGATTTAAACGAGATTTGTGGGGTACTTTATTATGCCGATAATGCATTTTTTCAATGTTTAGAAGGCGAACAAGAGGTGGTAGAGCAATTATTTGAAAAGATCCAAAAAGATGAAAGACACTACAATGTTAAATGGTTATGCACATATTCCATCGACCAAAACGCTTTTCAACGTTGGTCAATGAAATATGTACAACGTAATACAAATATTGAGGCTTTCTTTCTTAAGATGGGAGAAAATACCTTTAACCCAATTTCGCTAGACCAACAAAATCTCAAAAACTTTTTAAATGAATTGTTAGTTGCAGAGCAAACTAAGGTTAATACAGATAAGAAAGTTGGAATGGTCAATCGGGGAGTAAACCCATTTTAACTATTAGATGCGATACCGATATGAATGTTCTTGAGCTTAGGTACTAGTTTCGTCATTACGAGATAAACAATAACCGAAGTCGCGAGCATCCATATCACTTCTAAACTTTGACTAATCACAAACATTGCCCAATAGAAAAAACTAAATAGAGCAATACATAGACCGCTACCTTTGTAATACCACGTAATAAATATTCCAAACAGAGCCGAAGAAATGAGTAGGTTTAAGGTTTCATTCATTCCGAGATAGTTAAAGAGAATAATCATTAAGCATAAAGCCAACATTGATAGTAAATATACAAATATATTTTTTGCGATAAACATTTTCTATATCCTATCTGAAGAATTAAAAGGTATCTTTCCTCTGTTTCCAGAGGAAAGATAGTACATATTAATTTTTGAGATTCTTTTTCTATTATTGAGAGTTTTTATATTAATAAAGATGACTTTATCATTTTCTCCAGATCTCTTTATTAATATTCAGCTTTCTATTTAATAGTAAAGAGTGCTTATATGTACTGAAATTAATTATAGGAAAAACAAACGCTTGTGTTGTAATCTTTAGCCTACATGTTTGTGAGACATTGCCTACATTTGTTTAAATAATGATCAAATTTTACAAAGCTTAATTTTTTAAAATAGTTTTTTTTCAAATATTTATTGCAAAATTTTATTGATGTAAGCTTTACAAAAATAACAAAAAGTAACATCCCCTTTAAGAAGGTAATCATTCTGAAAGAAAAGCATTAACTTGCTGTGTGGTTTTTTTATTAATTATTTTTTAACGTTTGATAAAATATTTTATTTTTAAAATAAACTTTTTATAAATAAATTTTATGATTTTTGTGTTTGTGATAATTTTTTGACACTAAGTAATGTTATCTTGTTGTAGATTTATATATTTAAAATATAAAGGTGGTTTAAAATTTTGGAATAAAATATATTGAAATATAAATGTGATTAAAAAGAATAATTTTGCAAAATTTGATATTCACCAGTGTAGGTTTGATTGGCTACACTGGTGTTGATGTACGGGTAAATTAACTTGAACGTGTAGCTAACCAGCTATTTATTTCTGGCCAAACAGAAATAGGTGCTTGGCTGCCGGAAACTATACCCATATGACCACCTGAGACAACTTTAAACGTTTTATCTTGGCTGCTAATTAAATCCATAAGTGGCTTCACAGCATCACTGGTCACAATAATATCGGTACTACCACCCACAGCTAACACAGAGCATTCAATATCTTTAAGATTGGCAGTGAGTTCACCAAATTTAACTACGCCCGTTGAAAGTTCGTTATCTATCCAGAAACGAAGAATAATGTCTCGCATAACGCCGCCTGGATAAGCCAGCATGTTATCTATAAATGAACTAGAGGTGGCGTGGTCTACTATAAATTCTCGGTTATCTAAATTTTTAAAAAGTTGCCAATAAGTTTTTAAGTTGCCAATCGGGTCAGTTAATTTAAAACCTAGAGTGTTTTGCCAGCCATGTATATGGAACACTTTACTTGGTACATGTTGGCGAATACGAAAAGGTGTGTGTTTGCGAACCCATTCGGCAGGTTTGGTTAGGCTTCCATAGAGTTTGCCCATATAGCCTGCTTTGTGAGTATCGATCGGTGAAGCAAGAATAATCAGATTTTTAATATCTTTATCTTTAAATAACGCGGTATAGCAGAGTGAAAGTGCACCGCCCAAACTCCAGCCATGTAATGAAAGCTGCTGTTGTCCACTATGTGCACGGACTTGCTTTAAAAGTTCAGGCATAAAAACTTTTACATAAGTACCGAAATTATATTTTGCCTGATGTAGTGTTGGTACGCCCCAGTCTATTAAATAAACATCAAATCCTTGAGCTAAAAAGTAACGTATAAGGCTGCGTGTAGGGAATAAATCGTAAATGAGCATGTTGACTGCCAATGGCGGAACAATCACTAAGGGTACGCGGTGTTTATGCGTAGGAACTTCAGCCTCATTTCTATAGTGACGTAAGCTCATAATTTCATGCTTATAAATCACATCAAAAGGCGTTTTTCCTGACAAAGCAATTTGCTGACCTCTAAAAAACAGATCTGATGCATTGGCTAGCATGTGCGGTAGTTTCTGACCAGCATGTTTTTTAAGAGATGTTTTAAGCGATTGCACCTGCGGCACATTTTGACGAACTTTAAGCAATAAACTCATTGAATATAAAACCTGTAAAGATGTTGCCCAGAGCAATAACGAGCTGGTTTTGAGGCATATTAACGATAAAAATAGGGGAGTTCAGTGACTTAAAAGACAGTATTTTTTGCTTAAGATATCAAGTCACTAATACTATAAAAATATGAATTTTTTAATATAAGTTTTTGATATTAATAAATTAATAATAATTTTCAGATAAATTTTTATAAATTATTAAAAATTTTAAGCTATTTTTAAGAATAGTGAAAAACACATTGCTAGGGTAATTTTGTAAAGTTTATTTGTGTTTTTTTTACATATGAAAAAATAAAATATAATTATTTTACAATCGATTAGAAATGTAATTAGAAAGTAGTATATATGGAATTTGTTTTTAATGGTTTTTATACACTAATTTCGGCGGTCATCGTTCTACTGTTGGGCCGCTTTCTTGTCAATCGGATTGATTTTTTAAAACGTTACAATATCCCCGAACCTGTAGCTGGTGGTTTGGTTGCTGCTGTAGTGTCTTTACTTGTCCACACATTGTGGGGATATAGCGTTGTTTTTAGCAGTGAGTTGCAAACCAGCTTTATGCTCGTGTTCTTTGCTTCAATTGGTTTAAGTGCCAATTTTATGAAGCTTAAAGAGGGCGGTACTGCTTTAGTTATCTTCTTAATATGTGTCGCTTCATTTATTGTTGTGCAAGATGCGGTTGGTATGAGCCTCGCCACCTTGTTGGGTTTAGACCCACTTATTGGTTTGATTGCAGGTTCAATTACTTTAACGGGTGGTCATGGTACAGCAGGTGCATGGGGTGAAATTTTAGAAACTCAGCATGGTATACAAGGTGCATTAGCGCTAGGTATGGCGAGCGCTACTTTTGGTTTGATCATTGGTGGTGTGATTGGTGGTCCATTAGCTAAATTGCTGATTAATCGTTATGGCTTAGCTCAAGCAAAAACCAATGCGGAAATTCAAAACCGTGATACGCATGTTGAACAAAATTCGGATGATCTCGCGCCGTTTGAAAATCCGCATCAAGTTCGTTTAATTACAGCCGATAATGCAATTACTACATTGGGTATGTTTGCAGCCTGTTTAGCGTTTGCTGAATTTATGACAGGCTTTAGTAAGGGAACATGGTTTGAGTTGCCAACCTTCGTTTGGGCACTTGGTGGCGGCGTAATTTTAAGAAACATTTTAGAAAGCGTGTTGAAAATTGATATTTTCGACCGTGCGATTGATGTTTTTGGTAATGCTTCTCTATCCCTTTATTTAGCAATGGCATTGCTTTCATTAAAGCTTTGGCAACTTGCTGACTTAGCTGGTCCGCTTGTGGTTATTTTAGGTGCACAAACACTGACCATGGCTTTATATGCAGCTTTCGTGACTTTCCGAGTAATGGGTAAAAACTATGATGCGGCAGTTTTAGCAGCAGGCCATTGTGGTTTTGGTATGGGTGCAACGCCAACTGCTGTTGCAAACATGCAAGCTATTACTAACATGTATGGTCCTTCGCATAAGGCATTTTTGATTGTTCCACTATGTGGTGCTTTCTTTGTCGACTTAATTAATGCAACAGTGATTCAGCTTATGTTGAAATTTATTGCTTAATTAGAAAAAGCCCGTAAGGGCTTTTTTTTATGGGTACGTTTTCTCATCACTAAGCATCGCCCCTAAACCTCTTTTTCACATAGAATGAATTGCAAATAAATAAAATGAGAAATGTATGAGCGAAGAAGCACATTCAATGAGTCTGGTTGCCCCAGTGGTTTTATTGGCAGCGGCTGTAATCGCAGTCCCTATTTTCAAACGTATTGGTTTGGGTTCGGTATTAGGTTATTTAATTGCGGGCTTAATTATTGGTCCATTTGGTTTTGCTTTTTTTCAAGATTCCACTGCAATTCTTCATATTGCCGAGTTAGGAATTGTGATGTACCTCTTTGTGATTGGCTTGGAAATGCAGCCATCACATTTGTGGAGCTTAAGGCGCGAAATTTTTGGTCTTGGTACACTACAGATCATCATTTGTGCACTGGCTTTGACTGGGGTAGGACTATTATTTGGTTTTACATGGCAAGTGGCATTTATTGGTGCAGCAGGGTTTGTATTAACGTCGACCGCCATAGTCATGCAGTTACTAGGCGATCGAGGTGACTTGACGCAACCCCGCGGTCAAAAAATTGTAGCCATATTATTATTTGAAGATTTATTGATTGTGCCATTGCTGGCTATTGTTGCTTTTATGGCACCAAATCATGTGGTCGAAAGTACATCGGCACGTTTAGAAAACATTGGAATTGGTTTGCTAGCAATTGCGGGGCTTATTGCGGCAGGTTATTGGTTACTTAATCCATTATTTAGACTCTTGGCTGCTGCAAAAGCCCGAGAAGTCATGACAGCCGCTGCATTATTGGTTGTGTTGGGTGCCGCATTACTCATGCAAGTCAGTGGTTTGACAATGGCAATGGGCGCTTTCTTAGCAGGTGTGCTTCTATCTGAATCTACATTTAGACATCAAATTGAAGCCGATATTGAACCATTCCGAGGAATTTTACTGGGTCTGTTTTTCCTTGGGGTTGGTATGTCACTGGACTTATCAGTAGTTGCTCAAAACTGGCAATTAATTGTGAGTGGTGTAATTGCCCTGATGTTTGCCAAAGCACTCATGATTTATATAGTGGCTCGATTAACGAAAAGCCCTCATACTGAAGCCTTAGATCGCGCTTTACTTATGGCACAAGGTGGCGAGTTTGCTTTTGTACTTTTCTCTGCTGCATTAAGTGCTCAAGTTATTGATAGTACCGTTAAATCTAACCTTACTGCTATTGTTGTACTTTCAATGGTATTGACTCCAATAGTGGGTATTATTTTTAAACGGTTTACTCAAGCTAAAGAAAAAGTTTCATTGGAAAACATTAATATTGCGGATGGGCTAAGTGGTAGTGTTTTAATGATTGGTTTCGGGCGCTTTGGGCAGGTAACTAGTCAATTACTGTTGGCAAGAGGCGTAGATGTCACCATTATTGATAATAATACTGACATGATTCGAAACGCCGAAAAGTTTGGTTTTAAAATTTATTATGGCGATGGTTGCCGCCTCGATATTTTACATGCTTCTGGCGCTGCAACTGCACAAGCGATAGTGGTTTGTGTAGATAGTAAGGACACAACTAATAGAATCGTAGAACTCGTGACCCACGAATTTCCTTTGGCGAAATTATTAGTACGCTCATATGACCGTGAGCATTCATTGCATTTAGTCAAACAAAAAGTGGATTTTATGATCCGTGAAACGTTCGAGTCTGCAATTAAGTTTGGTGGCGTTATTTTGCAAGAGCTTGGTGTAGATGAAGACGAAGTAGAAAGAATTACCGAAGAAATTCGAGATTTGGATAATGAGCGTTTTGAAACTGAAATTGCAGCAGATGACGTAAATGCGGGGGTGGGCATGCAATACACCCATACTCATCACCCTAGACCAACTGCACCATTGATTCGACCAAAACGAGAAGGACAGATTTTAAATAAAGATAATGTCTCAGAGAATGAGAGTATTGATTAATTATAAGCCTCAGTAATAAGTCTTCTTAGAAGTACTTTTACTGAGGTTTTTCTATAGGTAGGAGTAGCTAACTGCTAAATTCTCTGGGTTTACCAATCAAACCGTCATTTAATGAAGTGAGTTGGTAAATCATATTAAACCCACCTATAGATGCTCTAACGCCGTGCCTTTAACCGGGTTTCTGCGCCAGTAATACGGCTGTAAAAATCTAAGGAAAAGCTTCCAAGGCGTCATCCATGCGATGCGTCGGTTGTTTTTTTTGTTTTGAAGAATTTGTTTTGCTAAATACGCACAAACCACCTCAGGTGGGTCAATCACAAAGAAAAATAAGCGTTTCATCTTTTTCCAGTTTTGTACGTTGCCATTTGTCCAAGACGAAACTAACAAGTCGGTTGCCACCATGCCTGGGCTGAGAGTACCAGTTAAAATAGAGGTTGACTTAGTCTCTTTATAAAGTGCTTTACTAAAATAACTTACCGCTCTTTTAGTTGTAGCGTAGGCAGTCATACCAGCACTCCATTCGCCGTTGCTTCCCCAACCTTCCATATTGAAGATTTGACCATGACCTTGTTTGAGCATGCCTTTTAAAGCGACTTGAGAACCAAGCATTGTGCCTAAAATATTTGTAGAAATGGCTGCGTTTAATTCATCGGATTGAAGGTCAACAAAGTCCTTGGTAGGGTGGCAGCTTCCTGCATTATTAATCCATACATTTACCTGAGCAAAATGCTGTATGGCAACATCCCATAGGTTTTGTAGGTCAGATATTTGTGTGACATCACAGCATAGGCCAGTGAACTTTTCTTTATTGAAATGAGTTTTTAAATAACTAAGTGCATGGTTAAGAGACTCTAAGTTGCGGCCAGCGATCACAACCGAACATCCAAGCTCTAAAAACGAGTGAGCGAGTGCTAAACCAATACCCTTAGTGCCTCCGGTAATCACCACACATCCAACTTCACGGTTTGATAAACTCATTGAAATCTCTATATAATTTTAAAAAATTTAGGCCGTTATTGAGCAGTTTTATGCAAATAAGTCTTTTGCTCTTTTAATAAAAGCAGATAGATGACTGATAAACTTATCATCGAAATATTCATGACGATAGGGTTGTAAGGTGAGATCAGTGTTGAAGGTATGAGAAAACCAATTAAAAGCAATAGACCCAACAACCCCAAAATACTTAAATAGTGAATATATTTTTGGTTTATAAATACAAACAATAAACCAAAAATAATTTCACCTAAACCACTTGCACGGCCTGCAAGTTTTGCATATTCAAAAGAAAGACCTATTGATTGCCACACAAAAATTTCATCAGCATTAATAAAAATTATTTTAGGGACAAGTCCCTGATATATCCACATGAAGGCTAACACAAAGTTTATAAGTTTTAATGCTTTAGCATTATTCATTAAAGTTCTCTAAAATTTTAAAAAGTTAAATTTTCATTACTAAAGTTATTATCTTTCTATTTAATTTATTGTTCAACTAAAAATAATTCTAGTCTGTTTTTTAATCATTTTTATTGTTTTTTTTAAGTAAAGTAGCAAGTGATCGAAATATTATATTCTGATTTTATATTAAAAACATAGGAGAAATGACTCCTATGTTTTTAATCTTATGGTTCACTCACTAATCTTGATATATTTTTTAAAACTATATTTCTTAGAAATTCTTTATAACATTCATCTGTATTCTTGTTCGAATGCTGAACTAAATATCCATTGAGCTGTGTAATTATAATAATGGCTCTTTCTTTATATTCTTCTGATGATATTTCATTATGAATAGGTAAAATAATCTTATATATAAGTTCAAGATTATACTTTTGTATAGTTGACAATGATTCATATACATAAGGTAAGTGATCTGAAATTGAAAAAAACTCCTTAAATGTATTGGTAATAATCGGTTGTTCTATTTCATATATTATGTTGGTAATAATATTCATAAACCGATGTAAAGGTGGTTCATTCGCATTTAAGTTGATTAAAATTTCAATTCTTTGTATGTAGTCACAAGTGAGTTTATTGAGTAAAGCCTGTAATAAAATATCTTTATTTGGAAAATAATGTTGCAAGGTACTTAAACTAATATTTGATTGTGTAGCAACTCCTCTCATACTAAAGCCAGAATAACCTTTGGTTAGAAAAACTATTTCAGCATTTTTTAAGATTTGCTTTATTCTTTCTTGTCCTTTTAGTGTGGTAAAGGACTTCTTAATTTGTATAGTATCAAAGGTATCAATTTTGATCATTATCCAGCCTGTAAGTACTATTTAAAAAAAGGCATTCTAAACCATGAAATTAGAAAAATATAAATAAAATATTTAAATTCTATTAAACTAAAATTAGGTCATATGACCTATTGTTTTTTTAATATAGGTCAATTGACTTAATTAAAACCAAAAAAATAGGTCAGGTGACTTATTTTATTTTGTTTAGTTCTGGTTTAAATAGGTCAGATGACCTATTTAAATGGTTGGAGATAAATGTGGAATTTGGATGAATTATAAATAATTGTATTTGAATGCATATTGACTAATTTTTATATGATTTTTGATATTAATTTTTTATATATTTTCCTTGATTTTATAAAGTAGGGGTGGGTATTTAATTGGCTATTTTTACAGACAATAAAAAATGTGGTTTAAATAAATCAACATAGTCTTTTTGTAATATGTGTATACAAGTTAAATAATTGTTATTAAATTGTGAAAAGAATCACACAATAGTAAAGAGTAGTTTGTTTTATATGTAAAACAAATTGTTCGCATTTTATTTATCGAGTTTGATTCATTTTGTTCTACAAAACTAATCATTATATATGTAGGTTATGAATATGAAAAACATTCAGAAATCACTTCTTGCAGCATTAATAGTTGCTGGTTATGCAGTAAATACTCAAGCGGCTGTTACTGGACAAGTTGATGTTAAATTAAATATCTCAACAGGCTGTACTGTAGGTGGTAGTCAAACTGAAGGGAATATGAACAAGTTTGGTACTTTAGATTTTGGTAAAACTTCTGGCACTTGGAACAACGTATTAACAGCTGAAGTTGCTTCAGCAGCAACAGGTGGCAACATTTCTGTGACTTGTGATGGCACAGATCCTGTTGATTTTACAGTTGCAATTGATGGTGGTGAGCGTACTGATCGTACTTTGAAAAATACAGCTTCTGCTGATGTAGTTGCATATAACGTTTACCGTGATGCTGCACGTACTAACCTTTATGTTGTGAATCAACCACAACAATTTAGCACTGTAAGCGGTCAAGCAACAGCCGTTCCAATTTTCGGTGCAATTGCTCCAAATACTGGCACAGCAAAAGCGCAAGGTGATTATAAAGATACTCTATTAGTCACAGTAAATTTCTAAAAATAAAAAAGAAATAATTAATTGAGTAGCAGGTTTACTTCAATATAAGTAAACCTGTTTAAGATGGAGGGGAAATGATATTTAATCGTAGTTCAGTATTTATAATTTTATACTCATTATTTACTTCAGTAAATGCTGGACAAATTGGAGCAAAACTAACAACGCAAATTGAACTTTTACCTTCTTGTTCTATTAATAATAAAATTGTTGAAAATAATTCTACAAACTTAGACTTAGGAACTATTGATTTTGGAGATGCTACGACCGGTTTTAATGGAATATTAGAGTCAAGCTTAATTAATAATGGAAACTCAGGTCTACAGATTGAATGCTCTGGTATTTCAACTTTAAAAATAACTTTTGGAGCTGGAAATAATGACAGTCAAGTTCCCACTAATTTTTCACAAAATTATTATCATGCTCTAAGTAATGGTAGAGATTTTATTGCTTATAACTTGCTCTATGGTTTAAACAAACAAGTTGTTAGAGCAAACGATGTTTTTATTCTTAATGATTTGAATACTAAGAAAAATATCGATATTTATGGCCAAGCCACCCATGATGGTAGTCGTATATCTAAGGGTGAATATACAGATATAGTGCCGATTACGATTGAGTTTTAAGAAAATGAAATACTTTTGTTTGAAAGCAATATTATTGCTGTCAGTTAGTCAGTGTATCTACGCAGCAGATCCTCAATTAAGTTCAAGCTTCAAAGTTCAAGCTAAAATTGAAAATGGATGTTCAATAGATAATATTGAGCAAAGTATTAATTTTGGTCAATACTCAGCTTTATCTAAAGATAAAGTAGTTTCAAATATTATAAATAGTAAAGACTCATGGAATATACGTTGTACTGAAAATTTACCGGTGAGTATTTCTATTGATGGTGGTGAAAATCTTGATAATAATATTAGACGTATGAAAAACTCATCATCTAATTATTTATCTTATAAGTTGTATAACTCAAGTAATTTAACAACTGAATATATTGTGGGTAATAAATATTTATTACCTACAACTACTCCAACAAACCGTCTTGTAAATTTTGAAATATATGGTGTGGTTGATTTAGGAAATAATAATGAATCACATGCCGCCGGAATTTATAAAGATACTGTTTCAATAATGATTACATGGTGATTTGTATGAACAACTCTGCATTTATTAAAAATAGCATTTTAAAATCTTTTTTATTTGCAAGTACATTATCACTTGTGACACCTGTGATGGCGCAAGCGACTTTTTTAATTTGGCCCATTTATCCAAAAATAGAAGCCAATGAAAAAGCGACCGCAGTTTGGCTTCAAAACACAGGCAAGACCGATGCGATGGTGCAAATTCGGGTATTCAAATGGAATCAAGATGGCTTAAAAGATAATTATAGTGAGCAATCAGACATTATACCCAGCCCGCCTGTAGCTAAAATTAAAGCAGGCGAGAAGCATATGCTTCGTTTAACTAAAAGCATTAATTTGCCAGATGGCAAAGAACAGTCATATCGTTTGATTGTAGATGAGTTACCGATTCGCCTTTCTGATGGAAACGAGCAAGACGCTTCTAAAGTGAGTTTCCAAATGCGTTACTCAATTCCATTATTTGCCTATGGAAAGGGTATTGGTAGTGGTTTAACTGAAGAAAGCCAAAAAGCCAATGCAAAAAATCCTTTGGCCAAACCCGTTTTACAGTGGTCAGTCCGCAACAATAACCAAGGCCAGTCTGAGCTATATCTGAAAAACAATGGCCAAAAATTTGCACGTCTTTCGGCGCTTAAAACTTCAAAAACTGGCAATGATATTTCTTTAGGGAAAGCTGCTTTTGGCTATGTTTTATCGAATAGTACCGTAAAGTTTGCTATCGATAAGCCAACTGCAAATGAGTTATTAAAAACATCTAAAATTTATGGTGTTGATAGCTCAGGCATAAAACAAGAGTTGATCGAAATCACTAAAATGGAGGATCCAACATGATCCTTCGGCATAATAATTTATGCAAAAGTATTTTACTAATTTTGTTGTCGGGTGGATGCTTAAATATTCCAAATATTGCTTTGGCTGGCGATTTACCCCCACCACCAAAAGATATTAACGAAATTAATCAACTGTTTAAGCTGTATCTAGATTTGGTGGTAAACCAATATTCAGTTCAGCAAGTTGTGCCCGTTATTGTTAAAAATGATGAATACTTTATACAAAAAAACAAGCTAATAAATGATTTGGAAATTCAAATTCCTCAAGAACTATTAACCAACAACGAGACTACTTTAACCAATCAAGATGTTTTAACTTTGGGGTTTAGTGGCGATGCGAGTGACTGGATATCTTTAGATAAGTTGAAAGATGTAAGCTACGAATATCAGTCATCAAAACAATATTTTAAGCTTAACTTTCCAGCCGCTTGGATGCCGACTCAAGTTTTGGGTAAAGACTCATGGTATAAACCTGTCGTTGCTCAGTCGGGTATAGGGCTGCTCAATAACTATGATTTTTATACTTATAGACCGCATCAGGGTGGCTCAACTAGCAGTTTATTTACAGAACAGCGCTTTTTCTCTCCGTTAGGAGTGATTAAAAACTCTGGTGTGTATGTCAAAAACCAATATAAAAATGAAGGTAATGCCGAGTCTTTAGACAATGACGGTTACCGTCGTTATGACACGTCTTGGCAATTTGATAACCAGAATAACGCCACGTCTTTTGTGCTAGGTGACATTATTACGGGTAGCAAAACGACTTGGGGAAGTTCAGTTCGTCTGGGC
The DNA here is from genome assembly GCF_046557555.1 of Acinetobacter sp. H1(2024). Taxonomy (NCBI): domain Bacteria; kingdom Pseudomonadati; phylum Pseudomonadota; class Gammaproteobacteria; order Moraxellales; family Moraxellaceae; genus Acinetobacter; species Acinetobacter sp. H1(2024). The sequence continues at coordinate 176,794 of NZ_JBKGFO010000002.1, read as the reverse complement.
GGTTTTCAGGTACAAAGAAACTATTCAACTCGACCAGATTTAATTACCTATCCTTTACCGCAGTTTATTGGACAAGCTGCTTTACCAAGCACAGTCGATTTAATTATTAATGGACAAAAGACCAGCTCAACTGAAGTACAGTCTGGCCCATTCATATTAAACAACGTTCCCTTTATTAATGGTAAAGGTGAAGCCGTTGTCGTCACAACCGATGCAGTCGGGCGACAGGTCGCAACAGCCGTTCCTTTTTATATTTCCAATACATTGTTAAAACCCGGCTTATTTGACTACTCATTGTCTTTAGGGAAAATTCGTGAAGACTACGGACTGAAGAATTTTTCCTATGGAAAGTTTGCAAGTGCAGCCGATGCCAGCTATGGCGTAAATGACTGGTTTACCTTAGAAGGGCGTACTGAGCTTTCTTCAGACCTACAGTTATTCGGTGCTGGGTCTGTACTCAAGCTTGCAAACTTAGGTGTGCTGAGTGCCTCTTTTAGCCAGAGTAAAGCCGATAAGTCTATGTCTGAAGATCGAGCCAAAGACTTTGAGGGCAAGCAATATACAGTCGGGTACAGCTATAACCGTAATCGCTTTGGTTTTAGCATTAACCATAACCAGCGTGATGATGAATATACCGATCTTTCACGTCTGCAATATAGCAATTTAATTTCGGTCAATAGTAATAAAAGCTTAACGGCCAATACTTACTTTGCCACCAAAAACTCGGGAACCTTTGGGGTAGGTTATATCAACACCAAAGCAAATGACTTTAAAAACCGCTTTTTAAACCTGTCATGGGCACCTGTTTTACCGACTTATATGAATGGCGTAACCGTTTCACTAAGTGCCAACCGTGATTTTATCGAAAAAGAGTGGAGTGCTGCATTTCAGCTTTCGATACCACTGTTCCAACGAAACGCGACTGTAAACTCGGGTTATGCATTTAATAAACAGGGCGATACGGGCTATGTTAATTTCAACCGTTCTGTACCTTCTGAAGGTGGTTTCGGTGTCGATTTAACCCGACGCTATAATGAAAATAGTGAAGATTTAAATCAGGCACGCGTCAATTACCGTAACGGTTATATCAATACCGACTTTGGTATGTCTGGAAACCATGACTATAACTACTGGTTTGGTCTATCAGGTTCACTTATTTATATGGCGGGTGAAGTATTTGCTTCAAACCGTTTAGGTGATTCGTTTGCCTTGATTGATACCAACCAAGTACCAGATGTGTTGGTCAGATACGAAAACAGTTTAATTGGTCGTAGTAATAAAAAAGGCCATATTTTTGTGCCATCGGTGACGCCTTATTATTCGGGTAAATACAGCGTCGACCCAATCGACTTACCTTCAAACTTCACCATCACACAAGTTGAACAACGCATTGCTGCTAAACGCGGCTCGGGTGTTGTGATTAAGTTCCCAGTTCATCAGTCTATTGCTGCCAACGTTTATTTAACTCAAGCGGATGGCAAACCTATGCCTGTTGGTTCTGTGGTGCATAGAGCTGACCAAGAGTCTTCTTATGTGGGAATGGATGGCATTGTCTATTTAGAAAACTTAAAACCGAACAACACCGTGACGGTTCAACGTTCGGATCAAAGCATTTGTAAAGCAGACTTTTCTGTAGATGTAGAACAAGCCAAGCAACAGATTGTGGTGGTTAAGCCTGTTACGTGTCATGAGGTATCTTTACCATGAATATAAAAACAAAAAAATTACTTCGCCATTTAGGCATGTTTTCTGGACTGATGCTGGCTGGAAATTTGACTCATGCTGCTTGTAGCGTGAGTGCTTCGGGTTCATCCTCTATTTCGGTTCCATCAATCTATTTAACAGAAAACGGTGAAAACTCTTCACAGTTTAATTCAGGTTTGTCATGTACGGGTTTTAGCTTGGCTTTGGCGAACATGACTTATTTAAAATATCGGGTTGAGCAAATGTCGAATTCATTTACCAATGCTCAAACTGGAGAAAAACTCAATGCTGTTATTTTAGATAGTAATAATGAAATCATTAGCTTAGGCCAAGAAAAAGACATGAGTAGCTTTACGCTGGTCAATCTTTTTAGTGGGCCAGATGGCAATTTGCCTTTTTATATCCGCCTTCCGGCTGGGCAAAGTGTGTCTCCGGGTGTGTATCAGGCTGACTCACCATTGAAAGTAAAATGGTTCTATTCTGTACCCGCAGTTGCAATTATTGGAATTGGGGTCTTCTTTGAAAGCCCTGGGTTTAGACGGGGTGCATTAGGAATTGGCTTTAACTGGGGAAGTGGAGCGGACTCGCTTGGTTCACTTTCCATTACCGTGCTTCCAGACTGCCGAATTTTAACGCAAGACGTAAACTTTGGAACGGCAGCTTTTGCTTCTAAGCTTGAGCCTGTGCAGTCATCTATGGGAATACGTTGCTCTGTAAATACACCATATTATGTGAGTTTAAATAATGGACTTTCCCCGCAAAACGGTAACCAGCGTGCTATGAAGTCACAAACGGGAAATACGTATTTAAAATACGATATTTTCAAAAATTCATCGAATGACCGATGGGGTAGTGGTAACGAGCGTTGGTCGAGTTTAAATGCGACCCTTAACCCCGGTGTACATAACGGGGTGACGCAGCAGAGCTATGTGTTTACCACAAAAATTGTCGATGAAAATGCAGACACCACACCAGCGGGAACTTATCAAGATACGGTTACGGTACAAGTCGAATTTTAAAAGCTGTTTTGTATAAAAGATAAAAGCTCAGTTCATGGGCTTTTGTCTTTAAATGAAGTCATTATTTTTTAAAAATTTACTCAAGCTCTAATTGGTCATCATCTTTGGTAATTTTAATCTTTATCTTTTTATATTTACGTTTGTTTGGATCTAGTGCCGAGTTCATTACTTCATCCGCAAAGGGCGGGCACTGCATGAGTTTTGCATATGCTCTATAGCCGATGCGTATTCGCGTAGGTGGGCAATCGGTTCTTTTTGAATAGTATTCAATGAGAGAATTCAGTTCTTGTAATAAAGTTTGCTGTTCCATCATACATATTTAACAATTCGTTAATTCAAGCATAATAGACTTATAGGCTTAGTGGAATATGTACTCAAAATACTAATTTGTTTGAAGTGTGATGTAGTTTTCACTTTAAATAAAATATATGATTTTTTTCATTTTTTAGATAGAATGTTTGAGTTTCAGTTTTGCTTTAATAAGACCAAAAAACTATTAAAAGTTATATTTTTTTTGAATCATTTATATTTACATTTAAATAATTAAATTAAAAAAATAAAATTTAACTAATTGATTTTATTGATATAAAATAATTTTAATAAATATAATGTCAGAAATAATAATTTATTTGAAATATATATTAACTCAAAATAAACAATACTTACGTGATGTTTCATATAATTACAAGTTGTTACACAACTTAAAGCATACTTACCTAAAAAGCGCTCCAAATACCACTTAGTAAATAAGGATACTTTAATGCCTCAATATCTGATGATTGCAGAAAGTGTGTATAGGAAAGTTAAAGACAGTGAGCTCTTCACAGAAGATACCATTGAAAATCTTAATCATCTGATGACATTTATCCGCAAAGAAATCGTTGGCACTGTATTTAAACTTAAGTACAACTATATTGATTTTAATGAACTATTTAGCAAACCACTTAACGAGTGTAATGTAAAAATAGATGTAAGCCTAATTCCGCATTTCAAGCATGAAAATGAGTATGTTTTATGGTTGGCGGGATTTATTGAAAAAATTACTGAAGGCGGACCTAAAACTCCACCTCCAATTAAGAAGTTTATTCCTGAGTTTATTAGTTTAAGACTAGAGTTTGATTCAGTGGCTTTGCCAGATGAAAAAACTGAAAATCAGGGTGAAGAAATAACCGAATACTTTAACTCTCAAGCTTTTACAAAAAAGATGGGAAAGTAAAATTGTTTTAATAGGTTCAATTTTTCAGTAATCGCCTTCGGGCGATTTTTTTTAATCATCTTGTCATAATCAACAGCTAATTTAAGCTTATAAAAAGAAAAGATGAAGATTGTTGCGAACAACAAAATCAAAAAGCAATTTTCAAGTAAAGCTGGTCTGTTGTAATTAAGCTAATTCGAAAGAATTGGCTTTTTTGTTTTAAGCAAGTTTTGCTTCTAAAAGTATAGTGATTTGAATTGTTGAGCTTCTTTAAAATTATTTTTATGGATTGTTTAGAGCTAATATCTAATTGAATTTTATAAATAATGAATGAGTTAATCAATCATTAAAACTAAATTGACCTCCCAAATTATAGGCATTATTCTTCTTTCTTTTATGGTAGAGCGGAAGTGGGACACCTTTTGGTGTGCTGGTGTCTAACCAGTCTGTCAACCTTCTTTCGTTTTGCCGCCATCATGCAGTTTTGTCGTTTAAATTAAGTTAAATTAACATTTAGTTTAATTATCTAATTGAATGAAAAATAATAATTATTTCACTATTTTCTATTCAATACGACATTGACACTCTAAACCTTGCCGATTATCCTTTGCCTGTTGGCCTACATTGCCAGCCGACTTTGACAGGTCGGATACCCAAAGCACACGAAAAAGAATTTCTTTTTTGTGGGCATCCCTGCGTGCCCCCTCTGCGGCGGAACGGGAGGGGGACACCTTCGGGTGTGCTGATCTTTTGGGTATCAGTCTGTCAACCTTCTCTCGTTTCGCCACCATTATTTGACAGTAATATGGTGAAACTTCTTTATTACCCAAAGGAGTTCGCACATGCGTACTAATTCTTTTTCATTCTTGGCCTTTGCCAAATTCTCTCTGCCCATACCACTTAAAAAGTCTATAAAACGGTTTAATCGACTCTAGGTTTTCTACACCTTAAGAATCGTTACGACCAAAAATCATAGCCACAATAAAACCGAGATAGGCGAGCACACCATTATTGTGCGGCTTTCTTATGCCTGTATTTAGCACTCATTTTAAGAGTGAGGGTATTTATATCTCTTTTATATACAACAAAAAATTATTTTAAGCGGTAAAACTATGCGAAATTTAGAAACATCTTCCAAAAAACTACATGTAATTCAAACTACCATTCAACTCATGACGATACATGGGTTCCATAATGTAGGCGTAGACCTGATTGCTAAAGAAACCAAAATTGCAAAAGGTACGCTTTACAACTATTTTCACTCAAAAGCAGGCCTTATTGAAATATGCCTGTTACTGCAAAAAGAAACGCTCATGGAAAAAGTAAGAGAGGTACTAGAAACAACCCAATATTCCACTTTGACTAATAAACTCAGACAAATTTATCTATTACATGCCGACTTAAATAGCGCTTATTACCTACTGTTTAAAGCGGTTTTTGAAACTAAATTACTTTATCCTCATGCTTACCAAAGTGCTGTGCGTTATAGACGTTGGCTAAAAAATGAGATTTTCTGCCTTATAGCAGAAACTAAAAAAATGGCTTCATATACAGAAGCTGAGTTGTTGGTATTTATGATAGACGGAGCAATTTTGAGGCTTTTAATTTCAGATAAAATTGAAGAACAAACTAAGTTGTTAGATTACTATTTGATGAGGGTAATCTAACAACTCATTGCTGCCCAAGCTATTGAGCTTGGGTTGCTAAATACCTATTACTGTAATGCCATCATATTTGTTTTCGACTCTCTCAAGAAATTTGGTAATTTCTATGATCATGTTGAGAGCTTGTGGTTTAAAAAAATTGAAGTGATTTGCAAACCATTTTGTTTCTTTTTCGAAAATGAGCTTTAACATCTTATCGTATTTATCTAACTGATTTATAAATGAATGAAGCTTATACAAATCTTTTATAATTTCTTTGATATTTTCAGAGTCTATAAAAGTATTTCCCCAATGAAAAAACTTTTCTTTATCTCGGTTAAATAAATTTTCAACGAGTGAAAAAGCAATTTCATCAACAACTATAGAGTCGATACAATTTTCATTTCTATCGAGGTCCATAGGTATCACTTGAATATTTAATGATCCTACTAAACCAGAAACAAATTTAACGTCAAAATTAATTTTCATATTAAATAGCTGAATAAATTAAATTTTATATATTCCAAATTAAACTATTTATCTTACATATTTTTATAGAGATGCAAAAAAAATTAAGCAAAAGATACTTAGTATTCCAAAGATGACCACAAAAGTAGAGAGAGCCTTAGCATATCTTTTTAAAAGAATAGATAGAGTAATTAAACAAGCGAGATAAGAGAGCAGGGATACAACTATACATATCGATATCCAAGCATAACCACGCCCCCCTTCAAAGTTGGATATATTAATTGTCAGAAGTTGGGCAATTAAACTACCAATGGCCAGACTGGCTGGTAAACCTAATATGAGATAACAAATGATAAGTCCAATAGGGGTATGTTGCTTAAATGATGAATTTAGTAAATTATTATCTGTTTTCATAAAGTATTACTTGTAACGTTTTATATCTAAATTATTGAAATAAAAGGTGATAGCCTCATTTTAATCAGAAGCTATCCGAGATGAACATAAATTGATTTCTTTAGAAAATATAGTGTCTGATTTAGATGGTCTCTAGTTCAATTAATGTATTGATATAGTTCCATGTTTTCTCTGGTTCAATTGGATTCTCTTCGCAAACCGAACCGTTGATTAAGCCATCTAGAAGCGAGAGAAATAGGTGAGTGAGCGTTATAGGGTCCTTTATTTCTAATTCCTTAACAATAGAAGTAGTGGTGTCAAATAACCAATTCCGATATTCATCTAGCACGACATGAATAGTTGGATATAAGTTTCCTACATCCATTCGTGCTTTATGAAATGGACACCCTCTGGCACCATTTAGATTTACCCAATTGATATACCACATATAGAGTTGTTCTAATTTTTCCAAAGGAACTGATCGTGTAGATATTTGCTCTTCTACCGCAATCTGGATATCAAGTTTTAGTTCCTGTAGGCAAGCGGCCACCAGTTCTTCTTTAGATGGGAAATGTTTATAAAAGGTCGCTTTGGCAATATCAGATTCAGCAATAATTCGGTCTATACCGACAGCAATATAACTTTCCTGAATAAAGAGCTGAGTTGCTGTTCTTAGAATAATTTCTCGTTTTGATGGTTTTTTTAATTTTATTTGTGCATTCATAAGGGCTTATTGCATTTTGTTGAAGAGTTAAGCTTGGTATTTTAGTTGATAGAGGGACTGTTAGACTAGTCGATATGGTTGAAATTTAAACAAAAGAAAGACAGAACTGTATGTATTTAATCGCATATCTTGGATTATGATCTAATCTATAAAAATGTAATGTTTAATTTAATAAGATTTATCAAATTTTAGAGATTTTTGCTTCATTTGGCACATCGTTCGATATGTCTCTATTTTCCAGATAAATTCTTAAATAGTTGTTTTTTTCTTAAAGTTTAAATGAGTAAGATATATTATTTTTTTATATTAAATAACTGAATAATTTAAATTTTATATATCTGAAACTAGAAAGATTTACCTTAAAAAAATCTACTCAGTTAGATAAACATAAATGAGCCGAATAATTAACGATATAAAACTATTGGAGAAAGCTGTGGATGAACACAAGTTAAAAACAAAAGTCGGCACACTTGAAATGGTCGTAGCCATGCTGCTTTCAGGTAGTATTGGCCTATTTGTGATTAAATCAGGTCAATCACCAATTAACATCGTATTTTTCCGCTGCCTTATATCAGCCTTATGCTTAATACCCATCTGTTTGTTTTATGGTCATTTTAAAAAAGTATATTTTGGCAAAAAAGAACTATTTCTAATGGTGAGTTCAGGCTTACTTATTATTTTTAACTGGGTTCTGCTGTTTGCTGCTTTCCCTAAAACATCTATCTCTTTAGCTACGATTGTTTATCACGTAAACCCGTTTGTGATTTTATTTTTAGGGGCTTTGGTCTTTCATGAAAAGTTAAATAAAAATGATGTGCTATGGACCCTAGTTGCTTTTGCTGGGCTAATTGTAATTATTGGTTTAGGTAGTGCCTCGGTCAACTCCAGTGAGTTAGCAGGTTTAGGCTTGGTTCTTATAGCTACTACACTGTATTCAATATCGGTTCTAATCACTAAAAAACTAACTAACACGCCGCCTTTATTAATTGTGCTTATACAAACCTTAAGTGGAGCCATTGTTATGACTCCGTTTATTTCGGTTTTTGCAAATCCACCGATAGGCCAACAATGGTTATTTGTACTTGGGTTAGGGGTTTTACACACAGCATTTCTTTATTATTTGATGTACTCGGCAATTAAGAAAATACCTTTAAATAACATTGCGATCTTATCTTTTATCTATCCTATATCGACCATAGTAATTGATTATTTCTTCTTTGATCATGTGCTGACCAATACTCAAATTTTAGGTGCAGCTTTAATTTTATTGGGTGTGCTCGGAGTAAAGTTGCATTGGAATGTTTTTGGGTTGAAAAGATTAAAATAGCAATACCAAGAGTTTTGCTTATCAACAAAGTTGCGAAAATAAGTCATTAAATATTAAATTGCAATTGAGGTGAGCAAAATGAAAAATCAGTGGATAACAGACGAAGATAGATGGCAAGCAATTGTTGATCGTAATGCAGAAGCTGATGCATATTTTGTTTATGGCGTGAAAACCTCAGGTATGTATTGTCTGCCATCAAGTACAAAAAGACTGCCTAAAAAAGAAAATGTAGTTTTCTTTGAGAACGTCGCGCAAGCCGAGAAAAATGGTTATCGAGCAAGCCAAAAAATACAAAACAGACTTTCAAATGCACACGATCCAAAGCTTGTAGAGAAAATCGAGAAAGCGTGTAGATACATCGAACTACATGAAGAAAACTTGTCTCTATCAGATGTGGCCGATCATGTAGGAATGAGCGCATATCATTTTCACCGAGTTTTTAAGCAAATTACTGGCCTAACGCCTAAAGGCTATGCCGATGCCCATAAAAGTAAAAAGCTAAGAGAAAACCTAGACGAAAATATCAGTGTGACTGATGCAATATTTAATGCAGGTTTTAATTCAAATAGTCAGTTCTATGAAAATTCAAATTCGCTATTAGGTATGACAGCGAAAGAATGGAAATCTGGCGGTAAGGGTGTACGCATTTTTTTCGCCATAGGAGCGTGCTCTTTAGGAGACATTTTAGTTGCCCAAAGCCAGAAAGGCATTTGTGCAATTTTATTAGGCGATGACCCTGAAAAGCTTTTAAATGATTTGCAAGATAAATTTCCGGAAGCCGATTTGATTGGCTGTGATGATGAGTTTGAGCAACTGATTGCCCATATTGTCGGGTTTATTGAAGCGCCACAAATCGGATTAGATTTACCACTAGATATTCAAGGGACTGCATTTCAACAAAGAGTATGGCAAGCCTTGAAAGAAATTCCTGCGGGGCAGACGGCCAGTTATTCTGATATAGCCCAAAAGATAGGTTCACCTAAAGCGGTTCGGGCTGTTGCAGGGGCGTGTGCAGCAAACATGTTAGCTGTTGCTATTCCATGTCATCGTGTTGTTCGAAATGATGGTTTTATTTCGGGGTATCGTTGGGGCGTGGAGCGTAAACGTGCATTATTAGAGAAAGAAGCAGAACTGGCACGAAACTAAAATTGTTTTAGTAGGCTGTTTTTATAGAGTTAATTTTTTCAAAACAGCAAGAATCAGAGAGTCTATTTTCTTCGGGTTACTCAAAATATATCCATCAATTTAATAAAGATGGAATTGTGAGTATGAGCAGATTAAAAGACAAAGTGGCTATTATCACGGGTGCAAGTTCAGGTATAGGTTTAAGTGCCGCATCGCTATTTGTAGCCGAAGGGGCGAAGGTTATTCTTGTTGCACGTCGTGAGCGTGTTTTAAAAGAGCTTTGCGATAGTTTGAATCGAGACGGCGCCGTTGCGCACTTTATTGCAGGGGATCTTAATGACCCCACAACCATGCAAAAAGCAATTGATATGGCTACGCAATATTATGGCAGGTTAGATATTGCATTTAATAACGCAGGCCTGTTGGGAGAATATCAACTGACTCACGACACAACCGATGACAATTGGAATCATGTGATTCAGAGTAATTTAACCAGTGCTTTTCAGTCTGCCAGAGAGCAGCTTAAAGTCATGTTAAAGCAGGGCTATGGTTCAATACTGTTTACATCTTCTTTTGTTGGTCATCATATCGGGTTTCCTCAAATGGCGGCTTATGCTGCAAGCAAAGCAGGACTCATTGGTCTAACCAAAGTGATGGCAGCAGAATATGCAACGTCAGGCATTCGAGTAAATGCACTTTTGCCCGGTGGGACAAATACTTCAATGGGTCAAGAAGCGGCACCTTCTTCAGAAGTCTTAGAGTTTATAAAAAGCATACATGCCATGAAACGTTTAGCTGAACCCGATGAAATTGCAAAGGTGGCGCTCTTTTTAGTGAGTGATGATGCAAGCTTTATTACAGGGAGTGCTGTACTCGCCGATGGTGGAGTGACTATTTGTAAAACCTAGATAAACAATGAATAAGTTGGTCGTAAAAAAGTGAGGCTGCTAGAGCCTCACTTTTTATATGTACTTATTTTCCTTTTTTGGTTTTTAAATACTCGGCATAAGCTTCATCTGCGAAGCGTCTTAAAGAGTCACCAATTGCAGCATATTGGTATTCATTAAGGTTAGCCAATGACGCACGGGCAGAAGGGTGCTGCACACCAAAACCAGAACCCGGCAATAAAACCACACCTGTTTCATCTGCTACTCTAAACAATAGCTCTGTCGGATTTTTATTTTTCATCACCCAGTCGGCAAACTCATCACCATAGAGAGTGCGTGAGGTATTTTCAAGGTTAACAAGGGTGTAGTAGTCCACAGCATTTGGATCTGTTGGAACCTCGACACCAAGCTGTCTATAAAGTGCTGCATCGCGTTCACGTACAACAGATTTGACCGCTTTTTTATAGCTTTGGCGTGAGTCCATCATATTAAACAATGCAAATAAAACCATTTGCACTTGTTGTGGGGTAGACAGGCCCGCAGTATGGTTTAGGGCAACATTACGGCTGTCTGCAACTAAACGGTCAATAAACTTAATACTTGATGGGTCTGTAGTTAAAGATGAATAGCGCTCTTCAAGCTCTTTCTTCTCTTTTTTCGATAAGTTCGCAATTTGTTTATCAAGCACATTGTTATTTGAAAGTGCAATGACACCAAGTCGCCAACCAGTCGCACCAAAGTATTTAGAGAACGAGTAAACCAAAATGGTGTTATCAGGACAGATCGCAAAAAGTGATTTGAAGTTATCGGCAAACGTACCGTAAACGTCATCGGTCAAAATAATCAGATCGGGGCGTTTTTTGACAATATCCGCCAAAATCGCAAGACCTTCATCACTCATTTTTACCGATGGCGGGTTACTTGGGTTGACTAAGAAGAATGCTTTAATAGACGGATCTTCTAACTTTCTAAGCTCTGACTCTGGATATTGCCAGCCGAGTTTAGGGTCAGCCTCAATGAGCACTTCTTCAAGCTGGTAGTCATTAAGTTTTGGAATTTCCAGATATGGTGTAAAAATAGGACTACCAATGGCAATGCGGTCGCCGTTTTTAATAATTTTATTTTCTTTTAATGAGTTAAAAATATAGGCCATTGCGGCTGTTCCGCCTTCAACAGCAAACAAATCTAAGTCTCTTTTTTGCATACCTTGTACGCCCATTTCTCGTAAGACGTACTCTTTAATAATCGTTTCACTTACTCGGAGCATACGGTCTGGTACGGGATAGTTACAGCCCAGAATACCTTCAACCATTTCAAGTAAAAAAAGATCTGGGTCTAAGCCTAATTGGTCGCGTACATAAGATACGGCTTTACCTAAAAAGACAACGCCTGGTTTATCGCGGTTTTCCAAAATGAAGCTGTCAAAACGTGACTGGAGTCCAACAGGGCGAGGGAAGCCACCTAGACCTTCTGGCATATATGAAAACGAAAACTCGGATTCGGTTGCCGAAAACAGACCTAGTTGAAAGAATGCTCGGCGTGGGATAGTCGCAAGAAAGTTCGGATTGCCTCGGCCAGCATTTAACATCATGCGGTCAGTTCGGCTTTGAGCTAATTCTATTAAATTATCTTTCAGTTCAAACGGACTGAGTTTTGCGTATTTAGAATAATCGACTTTCCCCATGGGATGTCTCCTTAATTATAGTGAGATGAATAAAATTTCTAATTCAATGTATAAAATCAGGCTAAGCCTACGATTAGTGGTCCGAGTAAGGTCAAGAACACATTTGCGAGGGCATAGGTGATTGCGAAAGGAACAGTCGGAATTGAGTTGCCTGCTTTGTCTAAGATGGCACCAAAAGCAGGGTTTGCACTACGTGAACCAGATAGCGCTCCAGCCATTACCGCAACGTTGCTATAACGCAGAACATAACGAGCAAACAGCATGGAAAGCAGCAACGGAACCAGTGTTACAACTACTCCAATCATAAAGAGTGAAAGACCACTTTCTTTAATGGTTTGAATGGCCTGTAAACCTGATTGTAAGCCAACCGCTGCAACAAAGCCTGCCAGACCCAAGTCTTTAAGAAGCTGTGAAGCCGCTAATGGCATATTGCCATGCACCTGATTTCTACTACGAATCCAACCAAACAGAAGACCTGACAGTAAAGCTCCACCGCCAGCACCAAGCGTTAATGGCACATCACCTAAACGAATCACAAAAAGACCAATCACTAAACCAACGACAAGACCTGCACCATGAAAAATCCAGTCTGTTTTTAGGCTTTCAGGTAAGGCTTTACCAGCTTCTTTCACTAAACGGTCAAGGTCACTTTTTGTACCATAGACAGTAACGACATCACCTTGCTTTAGAACGGTGTCGTCACTTAAAGGTTGAGTTTCATCGTTACGTTTAATCGCAAGTACATAAATACCGTGCTTCAAATAGGCTGGAGTATTGGCCTTAATATCCCCTAAGGTACGGTTAATGTATTTGGAATTTCTTAAGATGACATCGCTGGTATCCATAATCATTTCCATACCCTGCGATGATTGCAATTCGGGTCCGATTTGCTCGGCTACGGAAACTACACTGGCACGGCGACCGACCAGCAATACCACATCGTCTGTTTGTAAGGTGAGTTCAGGAGCAACATCAATAAACTGATCTTTACGTTTTAACCGTTCAATCGTAATGCTTGCTTCTTTTGCTTCAAGTTCCGCAATAGTGTGTCCATTGGCTTGTTTAACTTTATAAATACGCCCAACAATTTCCGGCATTGCCAGTTCCTGACCCGGTGCGAGTTCAAAAGCACCTTTAAGTCGTTCACTTTGAGCTTTTAGAGCATCGTCGTGAATTTCTTTACCCATAAATTTAGGCAAGATATTTACACATACAATGATTGCGCCCAAAGAACCGAAAATGTAAGTCACCGCATAGCCAATCGCGACATTTGCTTGAAGTCTTTGAATCTCAGCCAGAGGCAGATCGAGTCTGGAAATAGCATCTCCGGCAGTACCAATAATCGCAGATTGAGTCATGCCACCAGCCGCGAGTCCGGCCGCCAAACCTTTATCGAGATGGAAAATTTTAGCCATAACTAAAACGGTGACTAAACCGCACACGGCCATAAATACGGCTAACAAAATTTCTTTTATAGACTGTGGCCCGAGTGATTTAAAAAACTGGGGTCCACTTTCAAAGCCTACCGCGTAAATGAAGAGCGCAAATAAAATTGCTTTAACGCCGTTATCAACAGGTACACCGATAAGACTTAGAACAACTGCTACAAGTAGGGAGCCTGCGACTCCACCAAACTGAAATTTTCCAAACTGGAACTGTCCAATCCAGAAGCCAATTGCGAGTGATAAGAACAATAATATTTCGGGGCTATGTTTTAAAACACCTTGTAACCATTCAATCATTTTGATCTCACTTTTATTATTAGATCTATCTTTAATATATAAATTTATTTATTTTTCATTTTTAAAATACTATATGAAAATTACTTAAGCAAACCTTCAAGTCTAATGATTTTCTTAAGTTTAGTTATAGAAAATAAGTCATTTAAAGTGCTTGTGATGTATGTATGTCACTAATTCTGAGTGATTAAATCAGCTTTGGTTTTGAATGCAAGGTAAAATTTTTTTACAATAATATAAAGAATATTTTATGAAATAAAATTGTCTTTGAATTAATTTTTTTTGCATATGTTTTTTGTAATTTATTGATATATAGTAATTTAATATTTTTTACTGTCGTTTAAGTAATGGTTTTTATTCAAATTAAAAAATAATCTACTTAAAAATGAGTTTCTGTTAACTAGATAGCATAATTTAAAGTTTAATATATTTAGAATATATTTAAATAAATCTTCATAATAAGACTTATTTTAAAGAAACAATATAAACTCAACTTGAGGGATTTTCATTTTTAAATAAAAAGCTTCGTGTTATGGAAGCTTGATATTTAAAAATATTTATTACCTCAAAAATAGTGGTTTATAGCGATTTAAAACTTTGAAATTACTGTTTCGAAGCTAACATTTTTAAGTAACTATCTGCTCGTAGCGCATGACCAAAGCACCAATCTTCTGGGCTATTTTGCACAATCACAAACATGACATCTTGCTCTGGAATCTTAAATTTTTGATGGAGCTGTGCTGTTACATGCTGCATTAAATCTGATTTTTGCTGAGCTGTTCTGGCTTTACCGGAAGTGATGTATAGCAGCATGAATTTTTCAGTGCGGGAAGACTCCACCCAGTAATCAGGATCAACATATATATTGCCTTGAGCCAAGTGCTCAAAGAAATGAAAGCAATCATTTGGGGGAGTATCAAAATAACTTTCCATACAAGTCTGCACAATTTTTGATATCTGAGCTTTTTCATGATCTGTATATGCATAACTGGTTGTAAAGCGAATCATGGGCATGACCATATCTCCTCTGGCATATGTTCAAGTGCTGAAATTGCCGTAGGTAAGCCTGCATAAAAAGCAATATGGGTAATAGCTTCAATAATTTGTTCTTTCGTGATGCCTTCAGTTAAGGCATTTTTTATATGCCATTCAAGCTGCGAATAACGCCCTTGTAAAACAAGCGCAGTGATCGTAATAAAACAACGTGTTTGAGTATCAAGCATCTGTCTTTGCCAGATATCCGCAAATAAATAGTCTTTGCCGAACTTATAAAGTTTGGGCGAAATCATTTCCAAATTATGAATATCAATTTTTCTGAACATTTTAGATCTCAACATTGATGCTGTTGTTGCTAATATGGCAGTTTGGTATAGTTAAAAAAATCAAAACTTTTCTAACTAATAATTCGGTTTTTATGAATGATTATACTAAACCCCCAACCAATCTTGATTTAGATGCCTTACGTGCATTCGTTAAAGGAATCGAGCTTGGGAGTTATCAGCTAGCAGCACAACACTTATGTCGTTCACCGGCCGCAATTAGTGCGCAATTAAAAAAGCTAGAGCAACAAACAGGTTGCCAGCTTCTTAGAAAACAGGGGCGGCTATTAGAATTAACCCCAAGTGGTGAATTATTGTTGAGCCATGCAAAAAACATGTTGGCTTTGAACGATACTGTGCTTTTAAAGCTGCATCAGACTCAAGCGAGTGGAGTCATTCGTTTTGGTTTACAAGAAGATTTTGCTGAAGGAACCTTACAGCAACTTATCGCTCAGTTTATGTTGCAGCATCCAAACGTACAGTTTCAAATTCGGGTTGACCGCAACCTTAACTTGATTGATAAAGTACAAAAGCAAGAGCTTGATTTAGCACTTATATGGCAGCAAAAACCAGTAATTGAAAACTTTCATGAGCTTAAAAGTGTAGAGACAAAATGGTTATTCTGTCCTCATCCCCATATCTTGCAAATCATTGAAAATAGAGCCTCCATACCACTTGTGGTATTACAGCAACCTTGTATTTTAAGGCAAATGGCGATTGAGGTACTTGAGAAAAAGGGTATTGCTTGGCATATTGCTTATGAGTGTAACTCAGTCCAAGGGCTATGGCCTGCTATACGGGCGGGGATTGGCATTAGTCTAAGATCATGTTTTCAAATTCCACTAGATATTCAGACCATAGAAACTGATGTACTGCCTGAACTTGAGACTTTAAACTTTGGTCTTTATTTCAATTCCACCACACAATCAGTACATATTATTCAGCAGTTTCAACAATATATTGAACAGCATCTGCGGTAATTTTTTATTCTCAAATTTGTATTGCCCAGTATAGTTTTTAGATTGCTTTATATTTTAATTTAACTTAGTAATAAAAGAGTTTGTGTAAAACAGTTAAATAATAGCCCTTAGAGTATGCCTATGAAGCTTAAAGAATTAGCAGGTTGCGAGGAGTGCGATACCGTCTATCGTAGAGTTCCGCTTGCTTATGGAAAAAGAGCTTATTGTGTTTGCTGTGGTGCAGAGCTTTATCGGCATACTAAGCCATTTACGACTTTATTGGCCCTCATTTTAACGGCCTTAATCGTATTTGTTATTGCCAACAGCTTTCCGATTGTAAAGATTGAACTGCAAGGGAATATATCTGAAACCACTTTATTGGGTGCCGTATGGGTCATGTTTCATTATGATCGGGCTTTTGTCGGTGTCTTAATTTTAATTACCACGTTTATTGTGCCACTTTCATATTTGTTATTAATGGCCTATGTACTGGGTACGGTCAGTATATTTAAAAGACGACCAAAGTTTTTAGTAGTTGCCTTACGAACGCTTTATTTTATGAGAGTGTGGGGAATGGTTGAGGTATTCCTGATTGGAATTTTGGTCACCCTTGTAAAGTTAATGGGTATGGTGCTTGTTATTCCGGAAATTGCCTTGTGGGCATTTGCGGTCTTGAGCTTATTGATGGTTTATATTACGTCCATAAAGGTCAGTGACATATGGAACGAAATTGATAGGTCACCACTATGAAAACAATAAAAAAAGTGACTGCACTCAAGGCCGAAAATACCGATATGGTTCTAAAGCAATATCCACGAGCCAAAGATCTATCGCTGATATTGTGTCACTGCTGTGGGTTATTAAACTCATCAAAAATAGATAAAGTAGTCGCTGCTAAAAAGAATAAAGTTTTACGCTGCGTTAGATGTCGTAGTGTATTGCATGAGCGCAAACAGGGAAGTCTAAACCGTACCTTTGCTCTAGTTGTTGCTGCAACTATTTTGTATATACCGGCTAATGTACTGCCGATGACAATAACCGATTCACTTTTAGGCAGCCAGAAAGACACCATCATGAGTGGTGTGATTTATTTTTGGCAAAATGGAGACTATTTAGTGTCGGTGGTCATTTTCATGGCCAGTATTTTTATTCCGATGCTTAAGCTATTTATTTTGTATTTCCTATTATTGGTTGTATATATACAGTCATCGGCAGCTTGGAAATTTTCACCAGAGCAATGTATCAAACTTTACCGAATTGTAGAGTTTGTCGGACGTTGGTCTATGATTGACGTCTTTGTGGTCGCTTTATTAACTGCACTTATTCAGATTCAATCGCTTGCGACTATTTTGGCAGGGCCAGGTTCAATTGCTTTTGGTGCAGTTGTAGTCTTAACCATGTTTGCATCTTTAAGTTTTGACCCACGTATTATTTGGGATAATTTTTACGCATCCCAAAATACCAATAAACCCAATGATTTTTCTTCGGAAAAAACCACAGTTATTCAGGCGGAGCATTCGTCCTTGAATAATGATTCCATTAATCCCAGTCAATAAAAGAAAAATGAGTATGTCTGAAAACAAAACAAACGGCGGTACATCAGATCATCATGAGACTGATGTTGAACTGGAAAACATGAATGATTTACCAGAACCGCAAGAAAAGAAAAATCGGTGGAAACCTCTATTAATTTGGATAGTTCCATTGGTTGCACTTTTAATTGCACTTTCACTCGCAGTGAAAGCGTTGCTCTCTAATGGGCCAACAATTGAAGTATCTTTTCGTACAGCAGAAGGCTTAGTTGCAGGTAAAACAACTGTGCGCTATAAGCAGGTTGATATTGGTGTTGTACGGCAAATTGATCTAGCCGATGACCGCTCACATATTATTGCGCGAATTGATTTACGTAAAAATGCTAGCAACTTTGCCGCGCAAGATTCACGTTTTTGGGTAGTACGACCACGTATTGGGACAGGTGGCGTTTCAGGCATAGACACTTTATTGTCAGGTTCATATATTGAAGTAGATGGCGGTAAGTCACCCGAGAAAAAACTTGAATTTACGGGTTTAGAAATACCACCAGTGATTACTTCCGATGTGCCGGGTAAAGAATTCTTTTTGAAAGCCGATGACTTGGGATCTTTAGATATCGGGTCGCCGATTTATTACCGTCGAATTAACGTCGGACAAATTACTGCTTATAAGCTAGCTGATGACGGTAAAAGTGTGCAGCTTCAGACTTTTATTCGTGCACCATACGATAAGTTTGTGACTACAGATGCACGCTTTTGGCAAGCAAGTGGTATTGATGTGAGTTTGAATGCTTCAGGCTTTAATTTAGATACTCAGTCGCTTGCGAGTATTGTTGCTGGCGGTATTGCTTTTGGTTTCCCTGAAAACTCAAATGCGACTGTAGCGGCCAATAAGAGCAGCTTTAATCTTTGGGACTCAAAATCCGATGCGCTCAAAGAACCAGATGGTCAGCCACGTGGCGTGATTATGTACTTCGATCATTCACTTCGCGGTTTAGCTGCTGGTGCGCCAATTGATTTCATGGGTATTGAAATTGGTAATGTTAAATCGATTAATGCGGAGTTCTATAATAACTATAAGCAAATTCGTATGCGCGTTGAGGCGGTCATTTATCCGTCACGTGTTGAAAATGGACAGGCACTCAATCCAAATAGCAACATTTTCAAAGATTTTGTTGAGCATGGATGGCGTGCGCAAATGAGAACGGGCAACCTCTTAACAGGCCAAAACTATATTGCCTTAGATAAGTTCCCTAAAGCGAAACCAGCTAGCTTACAAATTTTGAGTGATAACCGTGTGGTGATTCCAACCACTCCAACTGAGTTGAGTGGCTTACAGGCACAGGTTTCTCAAATTGCCGATAAGTTAACTAAATTCCCATTAGTTGAAATTGGGCAAGATGTTCGTAAAACGCTTAAAAATATGAATACAGCCATTGAGTCTACCGACAAGCTGGTTAAACAGTTAGATGGTAAAGTTGCACCTGGTTTACAAGCAACCTTAGACGATGTTCGTAAAACTGTAAGATCGTCCGAGTCTATTTTGTCGAGTGATGCGCCGTTACAACAAGACGTACGTAAAGCATTGCAGCAAATGACACGTGCAGCAGCTTCATTACAGCTCATGGCAGATTATATTGAGCAACATCCTGAATCAATTATTCGTGGTAAGACACCAGAGGCCGATGATGAAAAATAAAAACACTCTATCTTTTCAACATCTCAAAGCAGCCAAATGGCTGCTTGGGAGCGGCCTGTTTTTAACGGCAGTTGCTATGACGGCCTGTTCGAGTTCACCAACGCCGAACTACTATACGATTAGTCCTAAAATAACTCCGGCAGTTAGTTCAAGTATTCGAGTCATTGAAGTTCTACCTGTTGGACTGCCAGACCGTTTAGATCGTGCGCCTTTGGTGCTACAAGACAGTAGTGGCAAGTCTACGGTGTTAAACAATGAGCGCTGGACGTCGACTATGAGTACACAATTACGCGATACTCTGTCCGCAGGTTTACAGCAAAAATTAGGCGCAATCGACAGTTATAGCAGTGGGCTTGCTGGAAACAATCAGCCTTTATATCGAGTTTCTACAGACTTTTCTCATTTTGATATTGTTGATAAAAGCTATATTAATATTGCGGTGTCTTGGGTCGTGAAGCGTCAAATACCCCCAACTCAATTAGAGTCATCTAATCCAAAAGTCATTACCAATGCAGGATCTCAGCTTAATTGTAGAATTGCGTTTAAACAGCCAATTGATCAGAAAGCTAAGAAAATGGATGCAATTGTAAGTGCTTCAAGTGAGGCGATGGGCCAGATTATTAATTCGGTTTCTTCTTCAATTATGGCATTAGATTCAAACAAAAAAGTAGTGATCACGAATGGTGTTTGTTCGTAGTAAAATTTTCTAACACAAGCCTTTATCTGTCTAAAAACAGATAAAGGCTTTTTTATTTTAGTTGCCTCTATAGGTTGAGTAACCGTAAGGGCTAAGTAGTAACGGAATATGGTAGTGGTTTACGCTGCCGTCCACTTTAAAAATTACGGGTACTTCACTAAAGAACGTTTGCTGTTTGTTCTTTTTAAACCAGTCTTCAGTTTTAAAAGTAACTTTATAAACGCCTTGCTCAAGTTTCTTATTTTCTGGATAGAGTGCAGTAATACGACCATTTGAATCGGTCACTTGCTGGTTGAGTTTTACCCACTGATTATTGGTGTTTTTTTCTAAAACGACTTCAACCTGAGAAGAGGGTAAACCCGTTTCTAAATTTAACACATGCACACTCAGCGGATTAGTTTGTGCAAATGTAGCCGAAGCTATAAATAACGAAGATAAAGCAATAAATGATTTTGTCATGTTGAACTAACTCCTTATGAATTAAAAACGGTTTCAATGGCTTTGCTTGCACATTGATTGTCATTTTGTGCACCGCCAGCACCCGCAACGCCAATTGCTCCGATTACTTGGTTCTCAAAACGGACAGGTACGCCACCGCCTAACAAAAGTAAATTCGCTACGGTGGTTAAATTTTTTGCATCGGGGTTTTGGTTACTGTTTTGGCTTAAAACTAAGGTCGATGTTTTGGTAGATAACGCGGTATAGGCTTTTTTCTCGGCAGCCATTAAATTATGTGGCCCTACCAGCTCATGCCGTTCGGCAGTTAAAGGATTACCGCCGCGATCTACAACAACAACCGCAATGTTTTGATTTAATTTTTTGCATGCCTCTTTAGCACTGTCAGCTAACAGGTGGGCAGTTTTTAGATCTAACGAATAAACTTGATTCAAAGCAGGGGGCTGTGCAAAAGTACTATTACCGAATAGCACCGCTGCTAACATCAGCCAGTTCAATTTTTTCATGTTGATTGCCTCTAAGTCGCTTTGAAAATCTTAAACAAATTGCTTAACTTCAAGCGTGACAATCACATTACAAAGTTGTCATCTTTCAAATGAGTCTCTACAAAATGCGTATCCTTATTATTGAAGACGAGATCAAGATCGCCACTTATTTGGTCAAAGGATTAAAAGAATCTGGATATCAAGCGGAGTGTGTTCACTTAGGGATGCAAGGTTTGGAAATGCTAAAGAGAGATCAATATGACTTGCTTATTCTTGATGTGATGTTGCCGGACATAGACGGCTGGAGCGTATTACAAGTACTCCGCCAGTTTTCAAAAATTCCGGTGATTTTCTTAACGGCAAAAGATCAGGTCATAGATAGAGTGAAAGGATTAGAGTTGGGTGCAGATGATTATCTGGCTAAACCGTTTTCCTATATTGAACTATTGGCACGCATTAAAAGTTTGTTAAGACGACAGCAATATCTGCAAGAAAATGAACTGTCTATTAGCGATTTAAAAATGGATTTGGTTGGTCATAAAGTTTGGCGTAGTGGCAACTTAATCGAACTGAGTAAAACCGAATTTAACTTATTACGTTATTTATTGATCAATAAAGAGCAAATCGTGACGCGCAGACAAATTGGTTCCGAAGTTTGGAATATTAACTTTGACACCGATACCAATTTTATTGATGTCGCTGTACGCCGTTTACGAAGCAAAATTGATGAAGGTTATGAGTTAAAACTCATTCATACCATACGTGGCTTGGGCTATAAAATATCGGTTAGCTTATGAACTTTAAATTTCTGCGTTCGCTTGAAGTCCGTATTACATTACTGGTCACGCTTTGTTCTGCCTTAATTTTATGTTCCGTCGGCTTTATGACCTATTTAGGCATTAACCAGATTTTATTGAAGCAACAAGATAAAGCTTTAGCAGAGCGAATTAACCGTTTGGAAATTTTGCTACAAGACAGCGAAAATGTAGAGCAAATTATTGCGCGGCCTAAACTATATCAAAACATGCTTGGCAACCAAGACAACTTGTTTCTGCTCATCCATAAACACAAAGCTTTAATTAATATCAATCCGCTTCATATTCAGTTACCTGAGTTTGCAGAAAAAAACACTCTTCAATTTCAAGATTTAGCCAATAACCCATATCCAACCCGAATTGCTTGGAAAACCATAACGATTAATCAAGAGCTTTATTTGCTTATTGCAGGTAAACAGTGGTCGGAACGCATCAATATTCTTTTACCTTTTCAAGAAAGTCTCTTGATGTATGTGATCGGGGGCGTGTTTGCAATCTTTGCGCTTTGCATTTTAGCGTGCCATTTAGGTTTACGGTCGTTACAAGAGCTTCGCAAGCAAACTCATTCTATTAACGTAAACCAGCTACAGAAACGGTTAAACCTCTCAAATTCTCCTTTAGAAGTTGAGCTGCTTTCAAAAGATATAAACCACATGCTTGAGCGTATTGAAAAAGGCTATACGCAGCTCAACCGTTTTTCTGAAGATATCGCTCATGAGTTCCGTACGCCTTTAAATAATTTGATTGGGCAAACCGAGATTGCTTTAACTGGCGAACGTTCGATTGAGCAATATGAAGATTTGATGGTGTCTCATTTAGACGACTACCACAGATTAAAACGCATGATTGATAGCATGCTTTTCTTGGCAAGAGCCGATCAGAGGATGGTTCTTGTAAACAAACAATATATAAATGTCCAAGACGTTATAGATAACCTATGCCAAATTTTTGAATATCAAGCTGAGGAACAAGACTGCCATTTTAGTTTAAATTTAGAAGTCCAAAAGTTATTTGCAGATTCTGAGCTATTTCAAAGAGCAGTTTATAACTTGATTTTAAATGCGCTGGTTCATGGTGGGAATAAGCGAACTATTTTTATTAAAAGTAAATATAAGACACTTGATCACAAGAAAGTGGTGAGTCTAAGTGTGATAACCAGTGGTATTTCAATTGCTGAACATCAACTTGAGCATCTTTTTGAAAGATTCTATCAATGCCACTCAAGTCGAAGTGATGAGAACCAGACAGGTGGATTAGGTTTATCAATTGTCGCTTCAATTATGGATTTACATGAGGGTCTTTACCGCGTTTATAACACGGTTGAAGGTGTGTGCTTTGAGCTTGATTTTCCAGTTCTAGACACTTCAAAAATATTAAATTAAATACTTAATAGCGCTCATTAATTTTTAAAATTCACACTTTGTTCACAGCACACTGCAGTATGGTTAAGCATATTAAATAAATATAGGAGGATCATTGTGAAATTATCATTTAAATCACTTGTTGTGAGTACTGGCCTTGCTATGGTTAGTGTAGCGCTTCCTTTTAGTACGTATGCAGACAACAACACGAAACCTGTCGCGGTTGAGTCTATTGATATTAATAAATACGCAGGTAAGTGGTATGAAATTGCACATTTACCTATGTTTTTTCAGCGTAATTGTGTAGCCAATACAACAGCAAACTATTCTATTAACGCGGACAAAACCGTAGGTGTATTAAATAGCTGTACCAATAAAAAAGGTGAAATGATTTCATCTGAAGGTGTGGCTTATCCGCAAAATGACGGTAACAGTAAATTAAAGGTGAGCTTTTTACCTTCTGGCCTCAGATGGATTCCTTTTACCAAGGGTGATTATTGGGTTTTAAGAGTAGATCAGGACTATAAGGTTGCTTTAGTGGGTGGCCCTAGCCATAAATATTTATGGATTCTTTCTCGTAGCCCTCAACTTGATGAAGCGACATACCAGTCTTATCTGCAAACTGCGAAAAAGTATGGTTATGATGTTTCTAAACTTGTTAAAACTACACAGTCTAAATAGAAAATAACTGATGAAGAAGATCTTAAATTTTATTCGTAATTTTAAGATCTTCACATAAAATTCATTGCGCATTTTCTAAATTAAAAACAGAAAAGAAATGCTTTAGATCAGGAAGAATCAATGTCTAAATTTTTTCTACGCTGGATCGATAGCTGGTCAGATTCAGAAAATGCGCAAATGAATACGTCTAGCGAATATGTCATTGAGAAGAAAATTCAATGGTTAAGAATTATTCCTTTTATTTTATTACATATCGCTTGCTTGGCTGCGTTTTGGGTCGGCGTGTCTTGGTTCGCTGTGATCTTTATGCTCGGTTTTTATTTTATACGTATGTTTGCGATTACCGCTTTTTTTCACCGTTATCTTTCGCATAAAACTTTTCAAACCTCACGTATTGTTCAATTCATATTTGTACTCATTGGAACCATGAGCGCGCAGCGCGGACCATTATGGTGGGCAGCGCATCACCGTTATCACCATCATTTTACCGACACCGATCAAGATCCTCATTCAGCGAAAGCAGGCTTTTGGTATTCACATGTTGGTTGGTTTTTAAATGAGCAAAATTTTGCCACTCGAAAAAAAGTCATTAAAGACTGGTTGAAGTATCCAGAACTAATTTTGCTTGATCGATTTTGTCTGCCTATTGTGATTCTGACGGCTTTGGCAATTTATGGTTTAGGTTCATGGTTAGCTCGACATCATCCCGAACTAGGGACAAATGGTTTACAACTTTTAGTGTGGGGATTTGTGATTTCTACTGTTCTTCTAATTCATGCAACTTTATGTATTAACTCGCTTGCTCATCGCTATGGTTCACGTGAGTTTAATACCCCAGATGATAGCCGTAATAACTTTCTACTTTCTCTAATTACACTAGGTGAAGGCTGGCACAATAACCATCACTTTTACGCGGGCAGTGTACGACAAGGTTTTCATTGGTGGCAGATTGATATCACCTTTTATATTCTCAAAGTCATGTCTTTATTTGGTTTGGTATGGGGGTTAAAACCCGTACCGAATAAAGTTTACCAATATAAAAAAATTAAAGATCTACCAATAAAAAAAATTGAAAATGGGGAAGTGTTATGAAGATTGCCATTATTGGTTCAGGTATATCGGGGCTTTATACCGCTTGGAAATTGTCAAAACAACATCAGGTTACGGTATATGAAAAAAATAACTATTTTGGTGGTCATACTGACACGCATGAGCTGAATATAGACGGTGCTAAAGTCGCGGTAGATAGTGGTTTTATTGTGTTTAATGATTATAACTACCCGTTATTTACCGATATGCTAAAAAAATTAGGTGTAGAAACTCAAAGCAGCGATATGAGTTTTTCGGTAAATAATCTGGTGAGTGGGCTTCAATATAACCCTTCAAAAAAGTGGTCGCTGTTTGCGCGTCCACAGAACTTTTTAAACCGAAAGTTTCTGCAAATGTTGTCAGACTTGCTGCGTTTTTATGATGACAATAAAAATATTGATGTGGCAGATATTGAGCCTACTTTAACCATAGAAGAGTATTTGGACCTTCACAAATATAGTCATGAGTTCCGTTATGAGCATCTTTATCCGATGTGCGGTGCCTTATGGTCGGCTCCGGTTGAGCAAGTAGGTCAAATTCCATATCGATTTGTGGTGAGCTTTTTTCAGCATCACCGCATGTTACAGTTAAAAGAACGGCCGCAATGGCAAACGGTTAAACACGGTTCAGCAAGCTATATTCGTGCGATTCAAAAGAACTGTCCATCTCTTGAATGGAAGTTTGCTGAAGTAAAAGCTGTGAGCCGTTCGCAAGAAAAGGTGTTGATTGAAACCGTTGAAGGACAATCACAATATGACTGGGTCATTTTTGCAAGCCACGCTGACGATAGCCTAAGTTTATTAAAAGATGCGTCATCTCTGGAACAAGAAATATTAAGCCAATTTGGTTATCAAGATAATCGAATGGTGGTTCACCGTGATCTATCGATTATGCCTAAAAGCCGTTTGCAGTGGGCAAGTTGGCATGTACATGTAACGCCAACATCACAAGTTGAAAATGATACGTCTGCTATACATTACGGGTTTACATATTGGATGAATAATTTGCAGAACTTATCCTGCAAAACTCAAATTTTCTCTACCTTAAATCCAAATATGAAAATTAAACCCGAGGATATTTTGGTGGAACGTCAGTATCGTCATCCGGTATTTGATGCAAAAGCAATTCAAGCCCAATCACGCTGGCACGAAATTAATGGACAAAATCGTACTTCATTTTGTGGAGCGTATTGGGGATGGGGCTTTCATGAAGATGGGGCCCGTAGTGCAGCTCGTGTTGTAGAGCAAATCTTAGCGTTATAAATTTTAAAAGCAGGAGGCTTCTCAAATGTTATTAAATAAACTTGCTATAGCTCCTGCACTTATTCGTCATAGACGTTATAGCCCTAAAGAGCATCAATTCACTTCGACTTTAAATTATTTGTGGTTCGATCCAGATCAATTAAATGAAATTTCAAAAGATTGCTCACTTTGGTCTACCGATCATTGGAATGTACTAAAACTATCTGAAAATGATTTTTTAAATATGTATCGTGGTTCTATAAGGGATAGAGTAGAGAAAGCAATACTTCAAAATAACAACTCACATTTCCGACCAGATTGGCAAATCAGAGTATTGGCTTTACCTCGATGTTTAGGTTTTCGTTTTAACTCGGTCGTATTTTATTTTGTTCTAACTAAAACTGGAAAACCTGTATTTATTGTTAGTGAAATTACCAACACCCCTTGGAATGAACGAAAAGTTTATGTTCATGATTGTACGAACCAATACAGTCACATAAAGGATTATGAAAGTTTCGATTTTAAATTTGAAAAATCATTTCATGTTTCGCCGTTTATGCCTATGCAGTTGACTTATCGTTGGCGTTTTAGTTTTTCAGATCAACAAAATGTCATTCATATGCAGCTCTTTGAAGAACAAAATCAAGTCTTTGACGCCACTATGCGCTTTGAACTTATACCCATCACATTTCCTTCACAACAATATCGATATGCTGTTAATAACAGCTTGGCGCCTTTTAAAATGCTGTTTTCAATATATTTAGAGGCATTTAAGTTGTGGCGAAAAAAAGTGCCATTTTATCGTCACCCTAAAAAGATCAAGGTAGATAAGACATGATAAAAACATTTCTATATGGTGAAGATGACTCAGTACCATTACTACTCAAAAGCCTTCTCAAATTACGTCATGGGCAGATTACTTTTCAGGGTGCATGGAATGGTACGGTGGGTGAAGTATCAGACTTGCATGCTGTGGTTGAAGTACATAATCCTTTATTGATGGAACTCATTTTAAAAAATGGCGTTTTAGGTGCAGCAGAAGGTTATATCCGTGGAGATTGGAGCAGCCAGCAACTTGTCGAGTTGATTCAGATCTTGGCGCGTAATCGAGATGTATTAGACCAGCTTAATCAAAATATGTTTGCCCAAGCGAGCCAGTTTTTTCTTAAAGCTTGGTATAAAAATAGAAAGAACTCTATAAGTGGTAGCCGTAAAAATATTGCCGAGCACTACGATCTAAGCAATGATTTTTTTAAATTATTTTTAGATCCATCTTTAATGTATTCGAGCGCCGTTTTTGAAAATGAAAATATGACACTCGAAGAAGCATCAGATTTAAAAAAAGAAATTATCTGTAAAAAGTTGGATTTAAAACCATTAGATCACTTGGTGGAAATCGGAAGTGGTTGGGGTGGTTTTGCAATTTATGCAGCTCAGCATTATGGCTGCCGAGTCACTACCATTACCATTTCGCAAGCCCAATACGATGAAGCGATTACCCGCGTAAATGAAGCAGGTTTAGCACATCGTATTGATGTGCAATTAAAAGACTACCGTTTGCTCGAAGGTAAGTTCGATAAGCTGGTTTCAATTGAAATGGTTGAAGCAGTTGGTGCACAGTATCTATCGACATATTTTGATCAATGTAGAGCACTTTTAAAACCTAAAGGTTTGGCTCTTATTCAAGCCATCACCATTGAAGATTTTCGCTATAAAAAAGCACTCAATACTGTTGACTACATTAAACGCTATATTTTTCCCGGTAGTTTCATTCCGAGTGTGAGTGTATTAACTCAAACCGCGTCTGAGAGTGGTTTAAGGCTAAAGTATTTAAATGACATTGGTCTAAGTTATGCGCAAACACTTCATCATTGGCGAGAGCGTTTTTTAGCTGCAAGGGAAGAGGTATTGGCTCTAGGTTTCGATGAAAACTTCATTCGCATGTGGGATTTCTATTTATGTTATTGCGAGGGCGGTTTTAAAGAAGGCGTAATAAGCAATGTTCACTTGTTGTTTGAAAGTACCAGTTACTAGTTCAAACACCTTCAGCAAGGAGACAGCTCATGTTATGGAATTTGCTCATTCTGGACTTACTTATCATGTTGATAAGCTGGTTACTTGCAACTCTAAATGGTCGTGCTGGAATAGTAGATGCTGCTTGGAGCTTCTGTCTGGCAATTAATATTATTGTGTCTTCTTTACTCATTTCAGTTGCTCCAGTTGAAGTAAGGCTATTTATCGGCGTGTTTAGCGGTTTATGGTTTTTAAGACTATTTTGGCACCTGTTAAGACGTTATCAGTCTGAACAAAAAGAAGATGGTCGATATGCAAATATGCGTCAGGCCATGGGTAAGTTCCAGCATTTTGGCTTTTTATTATTCTTTATATTTCAAACATTTTTAGTGTTTCTGTTCTTTTTACCGATGTGGACATTGCTTAACGTAGAAGCAGGCTTATGGAGTAGTGAATATAAAATCGCTTTAGTGATTGCAGCTGTAGTTATGGCGATTGCTTTCATAGGTGAGCAGCTTGCCGATCAGCAATTATACAGATTTAAGTTAAATCCGGAAAACCATGGCAAAACCATGGATCAAGGATTATGGCGTTATTCACGACACCCAAATTACTTTTTTGAATGGTTACATTGGTTTGCCTATCCCATTATTGGTTTAGCTGCAGACGAATATTTATTGTGGATTTATCCTGTGTTGATGTGGCTATTTTTATACTACGTCACGGGTATTCCATTTAGTGAAAAACAAGCAATCAAAAGCCGCGGTCAAAATTATCTTGATTATCAACAAAGAACTTCAATGTTTATTCCGCGAAGACCCAAAAAATAGGTGCTCATATGGATTTTATTGTTCATCAGTCTCTAAAAATTGTTGAAAGTGGTGTGATTCCTGATCATGCAATTAGAGCTGCAATTCGTGCTTTAAGTAAAAAGCGCTTAATTCAAGAAGGCCGTTATGACCCTGAGCAAGGGGCACAGCGCTATATGGACGTTCTTAATTTACTCAAAAAGAGTGAAATTGCTGTAGAAACAGATAAAGCAAATGAACAGCACTATGAGTTACCGACCGAGTTTTTTCAGACAGTACTTGGAAAAAGGCTTAAATACAGTGCATGTTACTTTCCAACCAAAACAACAACTTTAGATCAGGCAGAAGAGTTGGCACTTCAGCTTTACTGTGAAAGAGCACAACTTAAAAATGGTCAACAAATTTTAGAGTTAGGCTGTGGATGGGGGTCTTTAACCTTATGGATGGCAGAAAACTTTCCACATTCACAGATTACGGCAGTTTCAAACTCTGCTACCCAGAAAAAGCATATTCTAGGGCAAGCAAAGTTGAGAGGTTTAACGAATGTTGATGTACTCACCTGTGATGTAAATGTACTCGAATTAGATAAAGGTCAATTTGATCGTGTTGTATCGGTCGAAATGTTTGAACATGTCCGGAACTATCAACGTTTATTTGAGAAAATTCAGGGATGGTTAAAGCCAGACGGGCTACTCTGGTGTCATATTTTTTGTCATCGCTTTTTGCATTATCCTTTTGAAGTAAAATCAGACTATGATTGGATGTCCAAGTATTTCTTTACTGGCGGTTTAATGCCTTCAACGTCAACTTTTTTGCATTTCCAAGAGCATTTAGAGTTGGCTCAGCACTGGCAGTGGTCGGGTGAGCACTATATGAGAACGGCAAATGCTTGGCTTGATAATATGGATAATCAAGAGGAAGAGCTCAAGCCGTTGTTTCAGAAAATCTATGGAAAAGATGCCAATATTTGGTGGCAACGCTGGCGTATTTTTTTCATGGCTTGTGCTGAACTTTTTGGGTTTGAGCAAGGACAAGAATGGGTCATTGGTCACTTTTTATTTAAAAAGAGACCTTTGTAATTTCTACAGCCTATCCCGGCGATAACGATATGATAAGAACTCGACGCGATGGCAAATCTAGCCATCCATTAGCCAAAATGTTCAATCGATATTATTGGTTGCAGATTGCTCTAATCGCATTATCGATTGTGGTCGGGTTGGCTTGTAGTGCTTGGGTAATTAAGGGTTCTTTACTTAAAACTGCTTTAGAACAGGAAATGGAACATTACTGGTTACGTATAGATCGTAACCCGAACGCAGATTTGCCAGATACTAAAAATTTATATGGATATCGATGGAATACCCAGATAGCACCTCAACCTTTTAAAGATATGCATTTAGAGAGTGGGGTACATCGAATCTTTATTGATGGTAAAGAACGTATGACCGTATACGGTGAGCGTAATGGACAGCATGTACTTTTGGTATTTGGCGAGAGTAACGTCAACAAGCTGATTTGGTTATTTGGACTTGCTCCACTGATGTTCAGTTTATCTGTTTTATACAGTTTTTTGTGGTGGTCAAACCGAAGAGCAAGACGCTATTTTTCCCCAATTACCCGTTTGGCAAATGCATTAGAAAATATTGATTGGGCACATCAAGACACACAAGCTTCACCTTTTAAAGATATAAATACCAATGGCAATATGGAAGCAGAGTATCTGAAACAAGCCTTGGAAAAATATCATCAGGTCTTAAGTGAGTTTATTCGACGCGAGCGAGAGTTCACTGGAGATGTAAGTCACGAACTTCGTACTCCACTTACGATTTTAAAGGGTAATGTTCAGCTTTGTCAGGCTAGATACGGTGATGATAAAGCCTTAGTTCGACTTCATAATACGATTGAAGATATGCAATTATTAGTCGACACTTTACTCGCAATTGCACGTAATACAGTAAAAAGCCTACCATCGGAAAAAAATTTCCTATCACAAATTGTGCGAGACTTAGTTGAAAGCTTGCAAGTCATGAGTGAGAGTAAGGGTATACATATTCATATTCACCCAGACTCAGCAGAACAACCGCGCTGGTTATATCCTTCTATGACCAAAATGGTTCTAGGTAATATTTTGCGCAATGCCCTCAATTACTCTCAAGGCTCACAAATTGATATTATTCAGCAAAAAAACAGTTTGATTATTGCTGATAATGGTATAGGGATTTCTTTACCTAATGATGTAAAGGTGCAAGAGCTTAGCGATTCACAGCTTTCTTTAAAAGTTAAAGGTCATGGCATTGGGTTGCAACTGGTACAGAAGCTTTGCAAACAATTAGGATGGAGAGTCGAACTGTTTGATCGGCAATACTATTTAGCTACACATCCTGAATTAGACTTAGAACAAGCAACAGGTTTAATTGTTGTGGTATATCTAAGTTAATCGGCCGAATTTTCCAAAGCAATCTTTAAACCGACACCTGCTACTGTGTGTAATAGTTTAGGGTCAAATGGTTTATCTACCATTTTTCTTAAGTTATAAATATGACTGCGTAAAGCATCACTTTCAGGTTCTTCGTCTCCCCACAGCTCCATCATAAGCTCTTGCTTGGTAACCACTTTCGGAGACTGGCGCATCAAAATTTTTAATAGTTTAAATTGGATAGGTGGTAATTCAATATTATTTCCAGCGCGAATTACAGTTTGTGTTGCGCTATCAAGAATTAAATCATGAATCTGAATTTTATGATTCGCGACTTCACCCGCAGCTCTCTTAATTAAGGCACGAATACGCATCACTAATTCATTAAAATCAAATGGCTTAACTAAATAATCATCTGTGCCAGCAGTAAATCCTTTAAGTTTGTCGTCTAACGTATCTCTGGCTGTCAGCATCAGCACTGGAATATCAACCCCTTGTTCAGTACGTAACCAATTACAGAGGTCATAACCAGAACCATCGGGTAAATTTATATCAAGAAGTAAAAGATGATAGTGCTGTGATTTTAGAAAAGAACGGGCTGCATCTAAATTACGTGCATGATCGATGACATAACCATGCACTTCAAGAAATTCACAGACTGTTGCCGCCAGTTCAAAATGGTCCTCAACCATGAGGATAAAGTGATTACCCATAAGATTTTATTAAGCCATTAATTTAATAGTTGTTGTTTTAATTTAGCATTAAATGGTTCGCTACCAAACCAGATTTTAAAATATTGATTTGCATTTGGATTATTTATAGAACCCAATAGTTTTTGATTTAATTTTAACTCCAGTTTTTGATTTTCATGTTGGTAATAAAGACTATATAAATCTCCGCTCTTAATTGGTCTATAAAGCTCATTAATATGATTAAGTGGAGATTTTGCATCAAATCCACTAATATTTTTCTTCAAATAGTGTGCTGCCGCCCGCTTAAATGCCCATTCGGGAATATCCCGGTTATAGCTAAAATCCATTTTTATGCTTTGGTTTTGCCAGCTTTTTAAGCAATCCTCAGCAAAGTAACTGACATTTCCTACTTTTTGACTCGTTACCGTTAAAGGTGCTGAACTACATTTCTTTAGTTCAGCTGCATTTGTGTGAGATGCAATTAAAATACCCAGAAGTATTAAGATTCGGTTTTTTTGAACGGTAATATCCATTTATAAACTCCTCCAAATACAGGTAAAGAACGATAAAGACCGTTTGCTGGGTCCCAGAAATCTTGTTGAAAAATGATTTTCTGTTGATCATTAATTTTGATTTGGCTAATTCCGTAGGAAGCCATAGTTTTTGAGCGTCCTAGCATTTTAAAGTCATAGGTCATATACCAATGGATATAAGCGCTATCTTGATGATGTGTTGCACTTATGAGTTTGACTGTGACGTTACTGACGCGTGTGTTCATACCCTCAAAGTGTTTAATCAAATCTTTTTTCTGAGAGAACTGTGAGAGTGTATCGTTGATATAGAGCTGATCTGCATAAAGATTACTTGCATTACTTACAAAGGATGGTGTGCCCAAAGTATTAAATGCAGCAACAAAGTGATTACCAATCTCTAGTGCTTGTTCATCATTTAATGTAACACCAGTAATTTGTTGTTCGGCTTTACCATAATCACCTGAATAACTAGGCACACTTTTGCATGCTGTTAGACCTACTAAGGTAATCAGCCCTAGGGCAGTAGTTATAATTTTCATGAATGAATCCTAACCAACTTTATAAGATTAAATTAAAGAGGCTGTCGTGAAATTTGCGTGAATTCTTATATTTTTTGATGTGCGTTTAATGGTGGCTTCTTTGAAGTAAATAGATCTTCATTAACTTAAAGTTTTCTATAAGAATAATAGTTATGAAGAAAATAATAGATCTTTTTCGAAGAAGATAACATCCATATCCATATAACTAGATGAGTTGGTTTTTTCAAAACCAAGCTTATTTAATAGGTTGTGAGCAGGTAAATTATCTTTTTCTGAAAAAGCGATCACATGCTTAAAATTTCGATTTTTCATGTCATCTAGTAACTTAAGTGAAGCTTCAACAATATAGCCTTTATTTCGTTGAGTTTTAATAAGTCTAAAACCTAGTTCAGCTTCTGTTTTGCCATCAACTTCACAAGTTTCAAACCCACAATAACCAATAATTTGATGAGTATCTTTTAAGACCACAGCCATTTTGCCAAAATTATACTTTTTATAATGCTCTAATATTTCAAAAAAACGAGTCGTTGCAGCCTCAAGTGTTAAGTGACCATAAGGTGAAAAAGCCATAAAATCTTTGTCTTGTAACATCTCAATGACTGTAGATAAATCTTCTTGAACAAATGGTTTTAAGATTAAGCGGTCTGTTTCTAACATAAAGTTTTTATTAATTAGTTTTAAAAAATATATTTTATAAAATAGTTTATAGATTTAATAAAGAGAGCAATTTCCTTCTAGTCGCATTTAGCTTTTTATGGCTATAAAGAATAGATCAAATACAAGGACTGAAACGAATGAAAACGATTGGTTTAATAGGCGGAATGAGCTGGGAGTCTACATCGCTTTATTATCAACAAATGAATAGAACAGTTCAGAACAAATTAGGCAAGTTACATTCGGCTAAAGTCATTTTAAATAGTGTCGATTTTGAAGAAATAGCCGCTTTACAAGCAAAAGGTTTATGGCAAGAGGCAGGCGAATACTTAGCTCAGCAAGCAATTAATTTAGAGAAAGCTGGGGTAGATTGTATAGTGTTATGTACCAATACCATGCATAAAGTAGCTCCTCAAATTGAAGAGGCGATTACGGTTCCCTTTATACATATTGCTGATGCCACAGCAAAAGAAAGTTTAAGTCAAAATATCCGAAAAGTTGCACTGTTGGGAACAGCTTTCACTATGGAGCAAGACTTTTATAAAGCCAGATTACAAAACCATGGAATTGAGGTGATTATTCCAAATGAAACCAGTCGCAAAACAGTACATCGCATTATCTATGACGAATTATGCTTAGGCGTGATTAACCCAGATTCACAACAAAAGTATATGACCGTGGTAGAGGAGCTGATTGCGGAAGGTGCCGAAGGTATTATTTTAGGCTGTACTGAAATTTGTATGTTGATTGGTGATGTTAAATTTTCTGTACCGTTATTTGACACCACCACCATTCATGCAAAAGAAGCTGTAAATTTTGCTTTAGAGCAAAAAGCTAACGCTAACTCTGTTGCAGATAAGTCTATATCAGTATGACCTAAGCTTTTAATCCTTTTTAAAATAAGAACGGATAACTGTCCAATTTGTTGAAAGCCAGCAGATGAGTGAACCGGCTGTAACCATAGCTGTTCCTTGCCAAAAGCTGATTGATAACTCGGTTTGTAAAACCAACATGGCAAGCAGAGAAGAGATGATGGGCGTAAAGTAAGAAGCTACTACTAGCATGGTGGTATTGCCATGAATAATGCCAATATTCCATGCCGCATAACCTAGTCCAATTGCAGTGGATGCAAAGACTAGAGATAAAGTCGTATTTAAATCGAGTGATGGCAAAACGGCTTGACCACTAAACAACAACTTTAGCCACAAGGTTGCAGCAACGCCAATAAAGAAAATAGAAATAGGGTTTTGCCCTTTACCTATTTTCTTAGTCAACACGCAGTAAAAAGCCCAAATTATGGCACCTATAAAAGCCAAAATATAACTTAGAGGATTGCTATAAAAGTTGTCGATAACTCGACTTAGACTAAAATCTCCATTTCCGGTCTGTATAAAAATAATGCCGAAAATTGAAATGATTAAGCCCAAAATAATAAATACATTAAATTTTAGCTCTTTAAAAATGACAAAAGCTAAAACCGTCAAGCTTGGCCAAAGGTAGTTCACAATGCTTACTTCAATCGCTTGTTGAGCAGTTTTTGAATAGGCAAGTGCAAACGAAAAACATAGTTCATAAGCGATAAATAAAATTGCACCTAAAATTAAATATTTTTTAGAAATTAACTTAAAATTTGGCACTCTAAAAATAATTAGGAGTAGCAACGCACTTAAGGAGTAAATCAGTGTAATGCCAATATCTGGGCCGATGACAGTCGTGATATGTTTTACAAAACCCACCATAGAGGCCCACATCAGGATGGCACTTAAACCAATCAGTGTTGCTAAATTTTTTGACATAAGAAATAAATGAACTGAATTAAATGCCTGAGCTAACGTGAAAGTTAAAAATAGTTAAAGTAGGTCAGGGTAAAGGAATTTTTAATTAAAAAATAGTGCATTTAAAAAGCTAACTTAAAAAAACAAATCGTAAATATTTAGAATTATTTTAATTTTTGATAGGTATGAACTTAATCCTTATTTCGTCAGATAAATATAAAACCAACTTTAGTAAAGTTCGGCGGTCATTAAACGTTAAGCTTGTGTCGTGAAATGTAAAGTGGCCCATATCCTAACTGTTGTAATTTTGGTTATTGCTTTTATAGGCACTCAATAAAAAACCAAAATATGGAATAGGACATGACGTTGACGAAAGCTATACGTTTCTATGGAACAGGAACGCCAGAAGTAATGCGCTATGAGGATGTAGAAGTAGGAGATCCCAAAGCAGGGGAAGTACGCCTACGTCATGTGGCAGTCGGTTTAAATTATGCCGATACATATTTTCGTAATGGAACCTATCAAATTCCAATGCCTAATGGCATGGGCGTCGAAGCTTCAGGTGTTGTTGAAGCTTTAGGTGAAGGAGTGACTCAGCTTAAAGTAGGTGATCGAGTTACTTATACAGGTTTTTTAAATACCTTAGGTGCATATAGTACCCACCGTCTAATTCCAGCAAATGCTTTAATTAAATTACCCGAAGAAATTTCTTGTGAAACAGCAGCAGCCATGACCATGAGAGGACTGACCGCTGCTTATCTGATGCGCCGCATTTATGACTTTAAAGCAGGCGACTCAATTTTATTACATGCAGCCGCAGGTGGTGTTGGGCTGATTGTTTCTCAGTGGGCTAAATTACTTGGCTTGACTGTTATCGGTACCACATCTTCAGAAGAAAAAGCTGCCGTAGCGCGAGCTCACGGTTGTGATCATGTCATTAACTACAGCCATGAAAATGTTGCCGAACGCGTACGTGAGTTAACAGGTGGAGTGGGTGTAAATGTCGTGTTCGATAGTGTCGGTCAAGCGACTTTTATGAGTTCATTAGACTCTCTCAAACGCCGTGGTTTGCTGGTCTGCGTAGGAACTGCATCGGGTCCAATCCCTGCTTTTGATCCGGTATTACTTGCCGTGAAAGGATCATTGTTTGTCACACGTCCAGCTTTGGCAGATTACATTGCAGATCCTGTTGAGAAGAAAGAACTGGCAAATGAATTATTTGATCATGTTCGACATGGACGAATCAAAATTGAAATTAATCAGCGCTATGAGCTAAAGGATGCCGTGCAAGCTCATCGTGATTTGGAAGCACGTAAAACAATAGGTTCATCAATCTTTGTAATTTGAAAGGATTTCTTATGCAAATTGAACAGTTAACTTGCAATATTGGTGCAGAGCTCAGTGGCGTCAAACTTGCTGATGCGATTTATGATGATGGATTATTTGCTGAAATTCGCACACAACTACTTAAACACCGTGTGTTGTTCTTGCGAGATCAGCACTTAACTCGTCAGGATCATGTCGCATTTGCAGAAAAATTTGGACAGCTCGAAGATCATCCTGCGGTAGGCAGCCATCCTGATCATCCGGGTTTGGTGCAGATTTACAAGCATCCCGAAAGTCCCGTCGATCGTTATGAAAATGCTTGGCACAGCGATGCAAGCTGGCGCAAGGTTCCACCGATGGGATGTGTGCTGCACTGTGTTGAATGCCCACCTGTAGGTGGTGACACTATGTGGACCAATATGGTCATGGCCTATCAGTCTTTACCTGACGATATTAAAGAGAAGATTGCAGACTTACGCGCTTATCACAGCATAGAAGCGAGTTTTGGTGCAGCCATGCCACTTGAAAAACGCTTGGATTTAAAAGCAAAGTTTCCCGATGCTGAGCACCCAGTGGTGCGTACTCATCCTGAAACAGGCGAGAAAATTTTATACGTCAATGCGTTCACAACTCACTTTAGTAACTATCACACCAAAGACCGAGTCAGATTTGGACAAGATGCCAATCCGGGCGCAGCTGAACTACTGCGTTACTTAATTTCTCAAGCTTATATTCCAGAGTTTCAAGTGCGTTGGCGTTGGAAGCCTAACAGCATTGCAATCTGGGATAACCGCAGTACACAACATTATGCAGTCATGGATTATCCACCTTGCCACCGAAAAATGGAGCGGGCCGGCATCATTGGTGACGCAACCTATTAAATCTATAGGTTAATAATTTTATCTAATTGAAAATTCTAAAAATACATAAGGAGATGCACATGCAATTCTTTGACGACTCATTGCACCCAGAAAATATGGAAAAAGTGGTAATCACGGTTGCGCCATATGGACCCGAATGGATGCCAGAAGACTTTCCCGAAGATATACCAGTGACCATGGATGAGCAAATACAAAAAGCTGTTGAGTGTTATGAAGCGGGCGCGACGGTGCTGCATTTACATGTCCGTGAGCTTGATGGTAAAGGCTCTAAACGTTTGTCAAAATTTAATGAACTTATCGCAGGTGTTCGTGAAGCTGTGCCTGACATGATTATTCAGGTAGGTGGTTCGATTTCATTTGCACCCGAAAGTGAAGGTGAGGCTGCATTATGGCTAAGTGACGACACCCGACATATGTTAGCTGAACTTACGCCAAAGCCCGATCAGGTTACGGTGGCAATTAACACTACCCAAATGAATATTATGGAATTGCTCTATCCTGAATATTTAGAAGGGACTTCATTGGCACATCCAGCGACTCAGGCAGCATATGCAGAAATGACTGTGCCAGCTGGCCCTGCATGGGTCACTGAACACATCAAGCGCTTATGTAAAAACAATATTCAACCGCACTTTCAGTTAACCGGTATGCACGGACTTGAAACCCTAGAACGTATGGTGCGTAAAGGATTGTACATGGGGCCTTTAAACTTAACTTGGATTGGAATCGGTGGCGGTTTTGATGGTCCAAACCCATTTAATTTCTTTAATTTTATTCATCGCGTACCTGATGGATGTACTTTGACATCAGAATCGCTACTCAAAAATGTATTGCCTTTTAACACCATGTCGATGGCAATGGGTTTACATGCCCGTGTGGGTAACGAAGACACGATCATTGATCATCACGGACGCCGTTTTTCATCTGTAGAGCAAATTAAGCAAACCGTTCGGATTGCCCATGAACTAGGCCGTGAAATTGCCTCAGGAAAAGAAGCCCGTGAAATTTATCGTATTGGGGTGCAATACAACAGTATTGAAGAAACCCTAATCGCAAATGGTATGGCACCCAACCGTAAAGCAGGACAAAAGGGCGTGCCGCAACGTAACTAATGTGACAAGGTCTAACGGAATGTAGACCTCAATTGTAGTGCAGCTGATTCGCTTTAATTTTAAAAGTGCGTTGCTGCACTAGCTAAATAGAAATTATAAAAAATACAAGGAGGTCGTATGAATGCACATCAGTATTCAGATCAGATGAGCGATGTTGATACGTCAATCAATATACCTCGTCGTTATGCATGGCTTGTTTTTGCTTTGACATTTGGTTTGCTCATTTCAGATTACATGTCACGACAAGTCTTAAACGCAGTCTTTCCTTTACTTAAAAATGAGTGGTTACTCAGCGATAGTCAGTTAGGTTTGCTCAGTGGCATTGTCGCCTTAATGGTGGGTTTATTGACTCTGCCGTTGTCATTAATGGCAGACCGTTTTGGGCGAGTGAAAAGCTTAGCCATTATGGCGACGTTATGGAGTTTGACGACTTTAGGATGTGCACTGGCTGAAAATTATGAGCAAATGTTTATTGCTCGTTTTATGGTTGGTGTGGGTGAAGCTGCTTATGGCAGCGTTGGAATCGCGGTGGTTGTGGCTGTTTTCCCACGAGAAATGCGTGCAACACTCGCCAGTGCTTTTATGGCGGGTGGTGTATTTGGCTCGTTTTTGGGTGTGGCTTTAGGTGGTGTACTCGCACAGCATTTCGGTTGGCGTTGGGCATTTGGAGGAATTGCTTTATTTGGTCTTATTTTGGCTTTTCTATATCCAATTTTAGTGAAAGAAAACAGAATAAACGCAGCACCTCAAAATAAAATTCGTAGTAAAACTCAGCACATTAAAAGCCCTTTAAAAACTTTATATTCAAGTCGTTCAGTCATTGCGACTTACATTGGTAGTGGTCTGCAATTATTTGTTGGTGGCACAGTGATTGTCTGGATGCCGAGTTATCTCAATCGCTATTACGGCATGAGTACCGACAAGGCAGGTGTGATGGCAGCGGTCATTTTGCTATGTAGTGCAGTAGGCACAATTCTATGCGGCATGTTGTGTGATTATTTGGGCCGTAACTGTCCAGATCGTAAAGTCAGTTTAGCGATTACATACTGCTTGCTCGGTTGTGTTCTTTTATTCATTGCTTTTGCTGTGCCTGCGGGACGTAACCAGTTACTTATCATCTGCCTCGGAATGTTTATTGCTCTAGGAACCAATGGGCCATCTAGTGCCATGGTGGCCAATCTCACACATAACTCAGTTCATGGCTCTGCATTTGCAACACTCACCTTAGCTAACAATTTTCTTGGTTTAGCGCTTGGTCCTTTAGTCGTTGGCAAAGTATCTGATGTGATTGGTTTACATAGCGCATTTCAACTGATGCCATTGGTCAGTATTGCAGCCGCAGCCGTATTTTTTTATGCCAAACGCCATTATCACAAAGATATCGCACGCTTTGAGCAGCAAGGAATAACTGAGCTTAAAAATCATTCAGGTAACCAAATACAAAAATGCGGGATGAATAACAAATGATGATTCGGCAATTACACATTGATGTATTTTTTGACTTTATTTGTCCTTGGTGTTTGATCGGAAAACGTCAGTTACTGATTGCTATAAATAGATTTTATCAGCTATACCCTAAAGTCAAAGTTGTCGTGCACTGGCGAGGTGTTCAGCTCATACCTGATTTAGCTGTTGAAGGTGTACCGTTTCAAACGTTTTATTTGAAACGGTTAGGTAGCTTGACAGCAGTTCGTATGAGACAAGAACAGGTCAATAAAGCTGCAAATAAAGTTGGGCTCAAGATCGATTTTGAGCAAATTAAACGAATGCCAAATACGGCCAAAGCTCATCGCTTATTTGATAAAGCTTTAAAGATAGGAACTCCTGAGCAGTGCAATGCGTTGTTAGAACATCTCTTTGCTGCATATTTTTATGATGGGTTAGACATCGGAAATACCACCACTTTATACAAAATCGCCAAACGCTGTGGTTTCCCGCGTGATCTGATCAAAGATTTGCTTATTCAAGATCATCAAGATTTTATCTCTGCAAGTACAGGAGGTAACGGCGTGCCTTACTTTATTTTTGATCGGGCTTCAGCCTTGGTGGGCGCGCAATCAGCAGATGCACTTTATCAAGCGATGCATGAAGCACTTTTGGGGCAAGGAGAGTTGATATGACCAACCGATTTGAAGTGCCTTTTGAAAAAATTCCCAATTCAGGTGAGCGAGCTTTTTTTAAAATTGGAGATAAAACTCTCGCACTATTTAACGTTACGACTCAATTTTATGCAATCGATGACAGCTGTCCTCATCAGGGCGCATCGCTATTTAGTGGACGTCTAGAAGGACGAGTGATTCAGTGCTGTGCCCATGGTCTACGTTTTGATTTAACAAGTGGCTGTTTGGTTAATTCCTCTCAGCTCAGAGTTGCAACTTATCCCGTAGAAGTGATCGAGGACAAGGTATTTATTGTGATAGGTTGTGGGGAAAATCATGAGTAGTTTAGTTTTGAAAAATTTTTCCCAGCGTACAAGAGAATTAGCACCAGGCTTTGTGGTCAGTTCGGTCGTTGCTGCGGCTGCCTGTTTTTTATCAGAGCACTATGGTGCGCCAGTCATGCTATTTGCACTACTGCTCGGCATGAGCGTGAATTTTTTAGCTGCTGAAAGTAGATGTAAGGTAGGTATCGAGTTTACCGCACGTAGTGTGCTCAGAATGGGCATCGCGTTACTCGGCATGCGTATAACTTTGGGGCAAATTACCGCACTAGGTTGGCAACCTGTTGCGTTAGTTGTCACTCTGGTTATTGTCACAATCGCCGTTTCTGTTATTGCCGCTAAAATCTTAGGCTTCCAAAAACTATTTGGCATGCTCACTGGTGGATCAACGGCAATCTGCGGTGCTTCAGCCGCATTGGCACTATCGGCTGCTTTTCCAAATCATCCGCAAAAAGAAAAAGCGACTTTGTTTACCGTGATTGGCGTGTCGGCACTTTCAACCTTTGCCATGATTGTTTATCCAATGATTGCAAAGTGGTTGGAGTTATCGCCACAAGCTGCTGGTGTGTTTCTTGGTGCTACGATTCACGATGTGGCGCAAGTGGTCGGCGCTGGTTATAGCATGTCTACTCAAACAGGTGATACGGCGACTGTAGTTAAACTGATGCGTGTGGCGATGCTGCTTCCAGTAATCGTTTGTGCGGCTATGATTACCCGCATGCAAGGTGCAGATTCAACAGGAGAGCGACCACCATTACTGCCTTGGTTTGCTGTTGGCTTTCTACTACTCGCTTGTATTAACAGTACAGGATGGGTGCCAACGATGGTTCAAAATGGAATTAATGACTTATCACGCTGGTTTTTAGTCATCGCAATAAGTGCTTTAGGAATGAAAACTCAGTTAAAAGAATTAGCATCGGTCGGCATTAAACCGATTCTTTTAATGATCGGCGAAAGCATATTTTTAGTGGTATTGGTTCTTGGGCTTATGCGCTTGTGGTTTTAATTTTAAAAAATTAGACTTTTAAGGAAGTTCTGGAGTGGTTTTCCAGCTTCCTTATATTTTAAATGACTTGATTGGGCTTCACATAAAGAGCAATTAATTGAGCAGGGCTTTATTGCGACTACGCCACATATTCGGTGACATACCAAATTGGCTAATGAACCAGCGCGTAAAAGAACTCGGCATTGAGTAACCTAAAATATCAGACACTTGAGCAAGTGAGTAATTTAGATTTTTTAAATAACGAAATACGAGGTCTTTGCGTACTTCATTCATTAAATCACTAAAACTCGTTTGAGCTTCTTCTAATCGACGCTGTAAGGTCCGTACATGAATACCATGTGTTTGAGCGACTTGATCAATCGTAGCGCGACCCATTGGCAAAAGAAGATAAATACTTTTACGAATATCAAAAATCATGGTCGATTCATTACTATTTTGCAAAATATCTAAATAACGCTGTGCATGGTTGGCCATAGCCAGATTTGCTTGAGGGTTTGTTGTATCAAGTTCGGCCGCCGTACAAACAATGCCATTAAAGTCACTACCAAACTCGAGCGCACAGCCAAAAATGCGCCGATGCAAAGTTAAATCGCTAGGCGGGTTATGAGTGAAATGTACACTTAACGGCCGCCATTTTTGCATCATGAGTGCTGCACAAAAACGATGGGTGATTCCTAAAGCAAGTTCCGTTGCTTGGCGGCTATACCCGCAAGTTGTGGTTATAACTTCTTCTCGAATAACAACTGTATCGTCAATTTCTTCTATATATATTTCAAGTGAGTTATTGAGTAAATTCCTAT
Source organism: Acinetobacter sp. H1(2024) (assembly GCF_046557555.1). Taxonomy (NCBI): domain Bacteria; kingdom Pseudomonadati; phylum Pseudomonadota; class Gammaproteobacteria; order Moraxellales; family Moraxellaceae; genus Acinetobacter; species Acinetobacter sp. H1(2024). Next base: position 133,556 of record NZ_JBKGFO010000002.1, on the reverse strand, counting down.
AACGAACAATCGTTTGTAGCGCTTCTCTCAAAGTATATTGGTAGCTTAATAATAAGCTCAGTTCACCAAAATCCGCGATTTCGCGTTGCTCAGCCATATGTAAACCGAATACATCGCAATTACTCATTTGGGCTGAGTCTTCAAGCAAGGTAATGGCTTTATCTACAGGAATACGTTGTTTAAGATCATTCAATTGAGTTTGGCTAAGCCCAACACGTGATAATAAATGGTAGGGATTCAGATCTAATTGCTGAGCAACTGCCAAATAATTTTTTAAAGAGGCGGTATGCGCAAGAGGCACCATTTTATTATCTCCTGTTCTTAATCAGCCATATTCCTTACAGCTCATACCTAGTTATAACTAAAATATCTGCATTACAAAAGCTTTTATTTAAGCGCCTAATCATGATGTCGATTCAATTTTAAAGTTATTCTTTTAATTCATTTGTAATTACAAAAACTAATTTAATTAATTTACGAAATTTTAAAAAGATGTGTCGTCAAATGAAAAGTCCGTGACGTCTTATGTACACCATTAACTGAAATGAGCCTTTATTGTGAATGGAGTTTTATAAAAATTCTTAAGCCTCCTAGATGGCAAAATTCACAGGCGTCGAAATGGAAAAAATACAAACTAAAGCAACAATTTTAATTATTCCAGGGTTACGCGATCATGTTCCCGAGCATTGGCAAACGATCTTAGAAACAAAGCTAGCAAAGGTTCGCTCTGTACCACCTGTAGAAACTAATAAACTCAATTGTGAAAATAGAGTTGCTGCTATTCAGGCACAACTCGAACAAATACAAGGGCCTGTCATTTTAGTTGCACACAGCGCAGGCGTATTGATGACAACACACTGGGCTGCAAAATATCAAAGAGCAATTCAAGGTGCTTTGCTTGTGGCTCCACCTGACTTAAACGAAAGCTGGCCAGAAAATTATCCAAGCCCAACCGTACTTCATCAAGAAGGATGGAGTCCTTTACCTAATCAAACACTACCTTTCCCCAGCATTTTGGTTGCAAGCACCAATGACCATTTAGCTCGGTATGAAGCTGTAAGTGAAATGGCAGAAAAGTGGGGTAGTCAACTCGTAAATTTAGGTGAAGTGGGACATTTAAACCCTGCATCTGGCTTTGGCTATTGGCCTTTAGCTGAACAATTCATTCAACAATTAGATCAGGTCGAACAACCTGCCTAGTACAAAAAATATCTGCTTATGTAAACCATTTAAAAGCCAATGGATGGCTTTGAGTAATAAGCAATAAATAAAAAAAATCATATTTATAGGGAGATAATATGATGGGTCATTACGTCTATTTAAATCAAAGAAATAATTACGTTTTATATATTCAAAGAATAGGTGTTTCATTAAGTCTGATTTTATTTATGTCTAAAGCAAATGCAGCTAGTTTTGATATTGATAAAGACTGGAAGTTCGATACAAAAACGACATTAAGCTTAGGAGCCAGTTGGAGTACGCAAGATCCATCCGTTTCATTACTTTATCGGCCTGACGCAAACAAAATAGGCAAACAAGGTGCTAGCATTGATGTGAATGGTGATGATGGGCGAATGAATTTTAGTAAATATGATGCCATTTCACAGATCATCAGAGGTATAACTGAAGTTAAGCTAAATGGAAAACAGCAGGGTGCGGTCATTAGCACTAAATACTGGTATGACCATGCCTATGAGACAGGACAAGGAGACTTTAAACCCTTTAATGATTCAGCATGGCCAAGGCTCGCAAAGTTCAAAGGTATCGATTTATGGAATGCCTATATATGGAAAGATTTTGAATTGGGCGATGGAAAAAGCATCAATTTAAAATTAGGCAAACAGACTTTAAATTGGGGGAAATCTCAGTTTTTTCAAAACGGTTTAAATTCGGTGAGTGCATTTGATTTTGCTGCAATTAATCGACCGGGTGGTGACGCAAAAGAAAGAATCATTCCAACCGAAATGTTTTCGTTCGACACAAGCATTAATAAAAATTTGAAAATAGAAGGGTTCTATCAATTTAAATTTAGACCTTCAGTTGTTGATGGTAACGGAACTTTCTTTGAGATTTCAGACTTTGTGCCCGAAAATGCAGGTCCAGTTCTGATTGCTGGAGGTGGAGATAAATTATCAGATACCGCAATTCGTTTACGTACCTATATTCCACGTGCAGAAAGTAGAAAAGCAAAGGATAACGGCCAATATGGTATTGCTTTAAAACAGACATTACCAAGTTTAAATAATGCTGAGTTAGGTATTTACTATGCGAACTACCATAGCCGTAATGCAAACTTTGATGGAACCGCTGTAACAGCAGCAGGACCCGAACATTTTAATAGCGCAAGTTATTTTTCTATCTATCCTGAAAATATCAAAATGTTTGGATTAAGTCTGACTGGGAAAGTTGGAACAACAACCATTTTTAGTGAATTAACCCACAAACCTAATCAACCTTTACAACTAAACGGTACAGACATTGTCTATGCTCAAGTGCTATCGGAAGGAACACCATTTGCGCCGCCGGGAAAAACTGTTGAATTAGGTCAATATCTTCAAGGATATGTACGCTTACCTGTAACACAATTTTCGGTTGGTGCAACTGATAGCATATTCAATATTTGGGGTGCAAATTCGCTGACGTGGTCTACAGAGTTTGGCTTAAACCATATTGCAGATATTGGTAATCATAGGTTTGGCCGGACAGGCGCATTTGGCCGTAGTGAACTTTCAACAGGGGCTTATAATCCTGAAACAGGCGAATTTAAATGTACGCCGTATAGTACAGCTCATCTTACCAATGCAGAAATAGACAGCTTAAATGAACGCTTTTGTAATAAAAACGGTTTTTTTAATGAATGGTCATTTGGCTACCGATTACGTGGCGCATTAAATTACCAAGATATTTTACCCTCTACAGTGATTACGCCAAGTCTTAGTTTTAGACATGATGTTTATGGATATAGCCAAAACTTTCAAGAAGGGCAAATGAGTGTAAGTGCGGCGTTATCTATGACTTATCAGCAAAAATATACAACAGAGATTGCCTATAATAACTTTTTTGGTTCTAATGAATTTAGCACGGTAGATGATCGAGATTTTGTATCATTAACATTTAAAGCTAATTTTTAGTTCAATTATTTTATAAAAATATAGAAAGACTCGTTATAAATGAGATTTAGATGTAGAGGATAACTTTTGAAATTTAGATCAAAAATTGATTGGTGGCTTTTATTAATATTTGTTGTGATCACTGCCAATATTATTTTTAAAATTTATCAAGAAGTTCATCATTCTTCTATAGGCACCAATTTTTCGCATCTCATGATTTATAGTTTAGTCATTTTGGTTATTTGGCTTCCGGTCTTTAACACGTATTACGTAGTAGAAAACAACACATTAATCATTAAGAGCTTGGTATTTCGATGGAAAATTAATATCAATGATATTACTCAAATAGAACCTACCCATAATCCACTTTCTTCTCCAGCACTATCATTAGATCGGCTCAAAATTAGTTATATGAAAAATGGAAGAATAGCGAAGGTGATGATTTCTCCAAAAGATAAAGAGGGCTTTTTAAATACTTTACGTAAAAATCCTAATGCTAAGTTTTAATTTGTAGTTATGATGAAGGGGATTTAAGTGCCTAGAAAACACTCGGTTATGTATTAAAATTTTTAAAATATAGACTGTACTGCTCAGCACAGTTAAATAAATAAACTATAAGTCTCTCTTCTAAAGCATTACCCTGTGCATATTACGAAAAAATAAGAAATGGAGATAAAAGATGCTTACACGTTTTTTACTGCCGACTTTAGGTACTACTGTTGTATGTGTACTTGCAGGATGTGCTTCATCCTCTCAATATCCAATTACCGAGAGTTACGGTCCAGAACCAAAGTTACCTGAACCAAAAACAAGCTTAATTCCAACCGTAAATATAGCACCAGCGAAGGGCTGGCCTAGTGGTGTTGCACCAACTCCGGCAGAAGGCTTAAAGGTAAAAGCATTTGCTAAAGGACTTGAACATCCACGTTGGCTCTATGTATTACCGAATGGTGATGTACTGGTCGCTGAAACAGATGCTCCGCCTAAACCGGAAGACAGCAAAGGCATTAAAGGTAAAATTATGACTTTTGTGATGAGACGGGCAGGCTCATCTCATCCGAGTGCTAACCGTATTACTTTACTCCGTGACACTAATGGAGACGGAGTTGCTGATCAGAAAACGGTATTTCTTCAAAATTTAAACTCACCATTTGGTATGGCACTGGTAGGGAATAACTTATATATCGCCAATACGGATGCACTTGTGCGTTTTCCTTATCAAGAAGGTGAAACAAAAATTACTGTAAGTGGCACTAAAGTATTGGACTTACCTGGTGGCCCTTTAAACCACCATTGGACCAAAAATGTCATTGCCAATCGTGAAGGGACAAAGCTCTACATTACCGTCGGTTCTAACAGTAATGTTGCTGAAAATGGTCTAGATCAAGAAAAAGGCCGTGCACAAATTATGGAGTTTGACATCGCAAGCGGGCAGTCACGTCCATTTGCAACTGGACTGCGTAATCCCAATGGTATGGCGTGGCAACCTCAAAGCGGTAAACTCTGGACGGTTGTTAATGAGCGTGATGAAATTGGTAGCGACCTAGTACCCGATTATATGACATCGGTTCAAGATGGCGCTTTTTATGGTTGGCCTTATAGCTACTATGGTCAACATGTAGATATACGTGTAAAACCACAAAATCCTGAAATGGTGGCTCGGGCAATTAAACCTGACTATGCATTAGGTAACCATACTGCTTCTTTAGGTCTCGCATTTTATGCAGCCGAATTGATGCCACAATTTAGAGGGGGGGCGATCATCGGTCAGCATGGTTCATGGAACCGCAAGCCACACAGTGGGTATAAAGTCATTTTTGTACCATTTAGAAGTGGTCAGCCTTCTGGTCCACCGCAAGATATTTTGACTGGATTCCTCAGCGATAAAGGCAAAGCCTATGGACGCCCTGTGGGGGTAGCAATTGATTTTTCAGGTGCCGTATTAGTTGCAGATGATGTAGGCAATACAATTTGGCGTGTTTCACCAGTTGCAGAGACAACTTATGAGACCCCATATAAAAATAAATAGCTTTTACTCGGTTGATGTCTTCATTATTTTGATTTTATTTTGATATTTTAAAATAACTAACTAATTTATCCTTATTTTAGATTGATTAGTTAGTTTTATTTATCCATCTATCTTTTAGTTTGAGTTAAATGGGGTTCTTTTTACAATTAATAATTAAATTTTGTTAGCATGCGCCGTATAGATAAAAAGAATTGTTGATATGAATTATGACCGATCAATTAAGAGCAAGATTTGAAAATTTAGAGCTTAATGCAGGTTTAGGAAAAATTAGTGCTTTTATTTCCATGGCATTAAGCCTACTTTGCCTTTTCGGTGCTTTATGTTTTTTATTTCCCAGTGTGCTGACAACCCCAGAGTTACGTCCGCTTTATGCAAAGCACTATAGCCTTTTTTATTATGGACTAATCACAGGCATTATTATTAGCGCTGGTTTTGGAGCATTTAGTGCAATCATACGACAAAATCGATATGGCTTTTATGGTTTATGTTTTGCACTCATAGCAGCAGTATTAGGCTGTGGTGTTATTCATGCTCCAGTCATTCCAAGCGTACCATTTTATGCAGGCATTGATTATTTTGTACTTACCCTAGTCATCTTGGCTTTTATTTTTATACCCCTTGAAGGCTTTTTTGCTAAAAACCCTGAACAAAAGATCTTAAGAGTGGGCTGGGTGACCGATATGAAATATTTCATGGTCAGCCATATTGGTATTCAACTATTTAGCTTCTTAACGGTTATGCCAATTCAATATTGGATTACGCATTTACCTGATAACCCAATTGTGCCATATGTTCAAGCTCAGCCGATTTGGCTGCAATTCATTGAATTGCTCATTGTGGTTGATTTTACGGTGTATTGGTTACATCGAGCCATGCATGAAGTGAACTTTTTATGGCGTTTTCATGCGATTCATCATTCGACTGAATATATGGATTGGTTAGCATCTTCCCGTTTACACGTTGTCGAAGTTTTAATGACTCGCTTTATTGCCACTTTACCGATTTTTCTTTTAGGGTTTCATACTTCTGCTGTTTTTGCCTATTTAATTTTTATTTCATTTCACGCTATTTTTATTCATTCTAATGTACGTTTTCGATTTCCATATTTACGTTGGTTTATCGCAACACCAGAATTCCACCATTGGCATCATTCCTCTGAAAAACCTGCGATTGATAAAAATTACGCTGCTTTTATTCCACTTTATGATGTTATTTTTAAAACCGTATATATGCCAAATCACTTGGCGAGCGTGTATGGTACGGTAGGGTATAAAATTCCAAATAGTTTTATAAAACAGTTTACTTGGCCATTTAAAAAGTATGTAAAACGCTTTTTAAAACGCTGGCGTGACCAGTAAATATTAAAAAAAAAAGCCTCAGTTCGAGGCTTTTTTATATAGTTATTTATTTTTAAAATTTTTAAAAATCATGAAAAGGGCAACAAGTGATAGTAAGACAATAAAACAGATGTAGCTATTTGCCGTACTCATCAGCCCAATTTTTCCTACAAAATACCCAGCTAAAATTGCAGGAATACTAAAAGCCAAATAACTTTCAACGAAAAATGCTGCCATAAGTCCAGCACGTTCTTCTGGAAGAGCCAGCGGCATTACACTACGAATGGCTCCCATAAAAGCCGTACCAAAACCAACGCCAGTAATAATAGAACCTAAAAATAAAACTACAGCATTGGTTAGGTTAATGGCGATGAATAAGACAATGGCACCAATAGCAATCGAGAGAGTACCGGTTAATAAAATACGAAAATTTGTCGACTTTCTAAGCGTTAATATACCTGCCGCACCAGAAAGGGCGAGCGCCATAAACATAATACCGTTTAGCCATGCCGATGAAGTATGGAAAATTTTTGCTAGTAAAGATGGCATGAGTGACAAGAAGAAACCACTGACCATCCAAAGTGCAATATTAATTGGGCTAATACTTAATAAAGCACTTTTGGTTTGCGGAGGAATAGCCATCGTTGGTTTTAAAGAAGCAAGCGCACCAGCTCTTTTTTGTGCAGTCTCTGGGGTAAGAAAACTTAAAATGAGTTCACAAATAAGAAGAAAACATAAGAATTCAAAAACAAGCTGTAACGGGTGAGCGGAGAGCTGCAAAATAGAACAAGTCAAAAAAATCCCAACAGCCATACCTATCATTGGTGCAATACTATTAATCAGTGAGCCATGAAGCTTACTAAAATCTAAAATGGCTGCTCCTATAGCTGAAACAGCAAGCCCTGTTGCGATTCCTTGTAAGCCTCGTGCGATAAATAGCATCGAAACATCTGAAGCAAATAAAAAGAAGCTCATTGAAATAATTTGTAGAGAAATGGCTGCAATAATGACTGGTCGACGCCCAATATAGTCAGACAGAGAACCAATAATCAGTAATGATCCCAGCAGCGTAAAAGCATAAGTTGCAAAAATTAAAGTTAATGTAACTGGTGAAAATTGCCATATCTGTTGATATAGGCGGTAGAGCGGCGTTGGTGCACTAGATGCAGCCATAAATGTCATAAGCGTAATTGTGTTGAGTGTCAAAGCGCTTGTAGCATCTAATTGAAAAACAGCTCTCGACCGTTTTGAACTTGAATTGTTCATAGAACATGAATAACATAAAAGCGAATATTTAGCTTTTATACATTATTTTGACACTAAAGCAAATCCTTAGCTTTAGTGTATTTTGTATATAGATATAAATATTTATAAATTTTTTGATCCCTTTACAGAGTTTATAAATGGCAAAAGTTGTTAGTGGATTACGCCCTGGTGGTCGCAGCGAGAGAATACAAACTGCGGTACATAATGCTGTAAAAGAATTACAAAAAGATTTCGAGCAAAGCCAAATTACAATTCCAATGATTGCAGCACAAGCAGGGGTAACGCCTTCAACCATTTACCGTCGATGGGGCGATATCAATCAGCTATTTTCAGATGTAGCTTTAAATGAACTCAAACCAGATATGGAACCCAAAGATTTAGGTTCATTTGAACGAGATATCACAGCATGGGTTGAACAATATTTTGAAGAATATGCTTCTGAAGTTGGGCAAGATTTATTACGAGACGTACTCTATACGTCAAATTCGGATTCTAACAATGCCCGTAAATGTGAAACCTTAATTATTCAACAACTCGACATTATTCAAAATCGAGCAAAATTACGTAATGAGTTCACTATACCGAACCAAGAAATAATCGAGACTGTAATCGCACCTATGCTATTTCGGATTCTATTTACCAATCAGGAACTAAATTTGGATTACGTACATAGTCTTTTAAAACGCCTATTCGTTTAAGCATATAAGCCTCTTCGTTTTTTTTAGATGAAAATGGCTAATTTAAATAGCGGAATATATAGGTTTTTGTTTTTATTAAATAATTATATATCAATTTTTCTTATTATTTAAAAATTAAATTCTCATAATTTAAAATAAACATGAAGTTGCTTTAATCATTTATTATTGAAATGTGTATTTAGTTAGTTCCAAAATTAGATTTAAAAGTCTTTAGCTAAATTACTAACAGAATAAATTTAATAATAAACATGTTCTTATGAGATTTAACAATAATTTTTATCAAATTTAATTGTTAAATAGTGCAGTAAAATATGAACTTTATATACAATAAATTACATGATTTTTGGTTTTAACATTTTTTAAATTTATGACACAGGGTGTTTTTTATTCTTTACAATGGCTTCACTTCCTTTAAAGCAGCTTGTGGTGCCCGCTTTATATTTTATTTTTTTATCCCCATCGAACAGGTATTTAGATAATGGATTTCAATACCCTTGACCAAGAAACGGTACAGAAAAAACAGAAATTTCACCAAATTTTGTATGTACAGGTCATATTTGCAATTATTTTAGGCGTTTTAATTGGTCATTTTTACCCCGAACTTGGACAGAGCTTAAAACCGCTTGGTGATGCATTCATCAAAATCGTTAAAATGATTATTGCTCCCGTAATCTTTTTGACTGTGGTTACCGGTATTGCCAGCATGACGAACATGAGTCGGGTTGGACGCGTGACTGGTAAAGCAATGCTATATTTCATTACTTTCTCAAGTCTTGCACTTGTGGTTGGTATGATTGTGGCAAACATTATTCAACCAGGTAAAGGTCTAAACATTGATCCAGCAACCTTAGTCAGCGATAAGGTAAATACTTACGTTGAGAAGGCTCATGCCACTAATATTACTGACTTCTTCATGAATATTATCCCGCAAACACTGGTAAGTCCGCTTGCTGGTGGTGAAATTTTGCAGGTTCTATTTGTGGCAGTACTATTTGGTATTTCTTTAGCTGCTTTAGGCGATCGTGCACGTCCAATCACTGATTTCCTAAATAACTTAACGGCACCAGTTTTCTACTTGGTTGGCATGTTAATGAAACTTGCGCCAATTGGTGCTTTTGGAGCTATGGCATTTACTATTGGTGCTTATGGAATCGAATCAATCGGTAATTTATTACTATTGATTATGACTTTCTATATCACGGCTGTACTGTTCGTACTAATCATTTTAGGTGCTGTAGCGCGTTACAATGGCTTTTCAATTATTGCTTTGATTCGCTATATCAAAGATGAACTCTGGTTGGTTTTAGGTACAAGTTCATCTGAAGCAGCTTTACCATCTTTAATGGATAAAATGCAAAAAGCAGGCTGTGAAAAATCTGTAGTGGGCTTAGTTATTCCTACAGGTTATTCATTTAACCTTGATGGTACTAACATTTATATGACTATGGCTGCTTTATTTATTGCACAAGCATGTAATGTAGACTTATCTATTAGCGAACAACTTGCATTACTTTTAGTGGCAATGGTGAGTTCAAAAGGTGCAGCAGGGGTAACTGGTGCAGGCTTTATTACACTCGCTGCTACTTTATCAGTTGTCCCATCTGTACCTGTGGCAGGTATGGCGCTCATTTTAGGTATTGACCGTTTTATGTCTGAGTGTCGCGCATTAACTAACTTAATTGGTAATGCATGCGCAACAATTGTTGTTGCTCGTTGGGACAAAGCTCTGGACAAGGACGTTCTAGATAAAGCATTAGGTAAATCTAAAACGAATTAATTATTTAAAATTTTAATTCGAAATAAAAAACCTGTAGCAATTGGCAATTTGGGAGAGGCGCCATGCTACAGGTTTTATTATATCTAGTCGAAAATTTAATTTAAAAAAACTATCTTGTATGTAAATGCTTAATTATGGGAGGCCAATATAAAATTTTCACAAACTCTCATATAGATCTACTTTGAAAGTAGAACTTTTAAGTTGCCTATACTGAAAATAGTATATGCAAAACAGCTCAAGCTTACGCTTTTAAGTGATCCTCAAATTCTTCACCTAATTGCATTGCTAAAGCATTGCCTGCCAAATCACACGTGACTAAGCCATACTCTTTTTTAAAACTGAAAGTGAAACCTTTTCCATCGGCCAAGTTTTTAACCGAATACCCTAATTTTTCTAACCAAATACGGAACGCAATTAAATTTTTAGCTTTAACAACCTTTTTCACGTGAGAACTCCTTCTTCTATCCGTGTCTTACACCTTATTTATTAATAGGGATTTACCTAGATTTTTTAAAGGGGGAAAACTTTGTTTTATTTTGCAACTTGTAAAAAAAGTAAAATAGATAATGTAATCTCTTTCACTTTATAAAATTATTCGGTTTTTATGTAATCAATTTATGTTTGTTTAAAATTTAAATAATTGTTTTTTATGTAAATTTTAAAATATAAAGTTTGGGGTAAAATTTAATCAAAGTAAGTTAATTTAAAATCAATAAATGTAAAAAATAATTTCATGAAACACGCGCTATTCAAAAAGATACAGTTTTTAAAACTGAACTGTATCTTTCTATAAATCCGATTAACTTAGAAATTATCTTTTAAACTACGTAAATGAGCGAACTCTTCCACACTTTCAGCACGTAAAAATGGATTAGTAGCCAATTCTAGTTCAATACTACTTGGTAAGGTAATTTTACCTTCCGTGCGAAGCTTACGAACTTGTTCTGCACGTTCTTGTAATGCGTGGTTTTCAGGTTCAACACTTAAGGCAAATTCAGCGTTAGAAAGAGTATATTCATGTGTACAATAGACTTTGGTTGTGGTTGGAAGAGCTGCGAGTCGATTTAAAGAGTTATACATCTGTTCTGCTGTACCTTCAAATAGTCGGCCACACCCCATTGCAAACAAAGTATCTCCACAAAAGAGGGCATTCAGTTCCTCAATAAAATACACAATATGTCCTAGGGTATGACCTGGTGTGGCAATAATCTCTGCCTTTAAATCATTAAATTTTAAATGGTCGTCGTGTTGAAGGGGATGGGTAATACCAGGAATTTTGCTTAGCTCATCTCTTGGGCCATATACAGCCAAATTAGAGTTAGCCGTTAAATCTGCAACGCCGCCGATATGATCTTTATGCCAGTGAGTAAGCCAAATTTGCTTTAAGGTTAAATGATGGTCATTGCAAAATTGAGTGACTAATCCACCTTCTGTTGGATCCACAGCAACAGCTTCACGAGTTTCAGTATCTTCTAAAATCCAGATATAGTTTTGTAGGGCATTTTGCACATCAATAAAATGAATTCTATAACGCATTGTTTTATCCTGAAACCAAATCCAAAGAGTAATCACTAATTTTGATAATAACAGAAAATGGCATTAAGCCATGCACTCAACTTTTTAATGACAAGAGCTTATAAAAACAAAAAAGCCCCCGTTTAGGGAGCTTTCTATATAAATGATTTAGCGGATCTTAGAGAGCCAGTTGCCCAAAGTCTGTACAATTTGCACTAAAAGCAAGAGGATAATGACTGTTAAAATCACAACGCTTGTATCAAAACGTTGATAGCCATAGGAAATGGCTAAGTCACCAATACCACCAGCACCAACTGCACCAGCCATAGCGGTCGCACCAATAAGGCTAATCGTGGCAGTTGTTAAGTTCAAAATAAGAGAACTACGAGCTTCAGGTAAAATAAAGCGTGAAATAATCTGCCAAGGTGTTGCACCCATTGCTTGAGCAGATTCGATAATTCCTTCATTTACTTCAAGTAGGGAAGTTTCAATAAGTCGGCCCATATATGGTCCAACATAAATCGTTAAAGGAACGATCGCCGCCCATGTACCAATCGAAGTACCTACCAAGAACTTGGTGAGAGGAATAACAGCAATAAGTAAAATAATAAATGGCAGAGAACGCAATGCATTTACAATTGGGTTAAGCAAATGATAAATGAATTTGTTTGGTAAGATTCCTTCTGGGCGAGTTACAAGCAGAATAATGCCTTGGATGAAGCCCCAAATACCACCAAATATAAGCGCAAAGAACACCATATTAAAGGTTTCTTGTAATGCAGTTACAAACTGGTCCATAGAAAGGGAACTTTGCCAGAAAGGCTGAGTAAGTTCAGTTAACCATTGTACGATTAAATCTCTCATACTTGATCTCCTGATTGAACTACGCTCACTTCATTTTTTTCTAAAAACTCAATCGCTTGACTGATCAACTGCGGGTCACCTAAAAGCTGTACAAACATTTGACCAATCACTGTGCCATTAATTTCAGTCATATTGGCAAATAAGATATTTAAACTAATATCATATTGTTTAATAAGTGACTGAATTACAGGTTCTTGAGCCGAACGCCCTAAGAATTGTAGGCAATAGATGCTGTGGTGATGTTGATTTTCTAATTGATTTAGAATGTTAACTGGTAACTGCTGATGTAAGACAGTTTGTATAAAGTTTTTAGTTGTTGGATGCTGAGGATTACTAAAAATATCAATAGTTGAGCCTTGCTCAATCACTTTACCAGCTTCCATAACTGCAACATGGTCACAAATAGATTCAATGACATCCATTTCATGAGTAACCATAACAATTGTGATTTTCTGTTCTTGATTGATTTTCTTTAAAAGCTCTAGAACTGATTGAGTAGTTTGCGGATCTAGTGCAGATGTGGCTTCATCACATAATAAAATTTTAGGATGATTTGCCAAAGCACGAGCAATACCAACACGTTGCTTTTGACCGCCAGACAGTTCATCTGGATAGGCATCTTTTTTATGCTTAAGATCAATAAACTCTAATAATTCATTTAAACGCTTTTCACGTTCTGCTTTTTTGTAATTTAGCAGGCGCATTGGCATTTCGATATTTTCAGCAACTGTTTTGGTTTGAAGCAAATTGAAATGCTGAAAAATCATACCAATATTTGCACGCTCCTGACGTAATGAACGTGCATCTAAAGCAGTGAAGTCCTTTTGATTAATAATAATCTGACCTTCATTTGGTCGTTCGAGTAAATTAATCAGGCGAATTAAAGTACTTTTACCTGCACCACTATAGCCAATAATGCCGAAAATACTGCCCTCTGGAATCTCTAAATTGATTTGATCGAGTGCGCGTATGGTTTGGCTTTTGAGCTGATAGTGCTTTGAAATGTTTTTAAATTGAATCATATCGTCAGAAACTATGCTTGAAAGAAAAAACAGGCAAAGATAATTTGCCTGTTTCACGTTTGGGCTATTATATTACTATTTAGCTTCTGAGAGATAGCTGATTGGTTTGTCTACGTCAACTTTTGTTCCACCAAAGTGTTCTTCAATGTATTTTTTAACAGCTGCAGTGTGGTAAAGCTTACCAACTTTTTGCAAGACAGGATCATTTTTACGTGATTCAGCAGTTGCTAGAACGTTTACACTAATTTTTGAGATTTGATCAATAGGTTCATAGAACATAGAATCTTTGAGTACGTTTAAACCTCCCTCGAGTGCTATGGTATTATTTAATACAACTGCATCAAATTCATTTTTAAGACGTAATGCAGTTTCCATTTTGATTGGTTTGATGTTGATCTTTTTGGGATTTTCGATAACATCAATTGGACTGCCCTGAACAGGATTATAGTCAGCTTTAAGCTTGATTAAGCCAGCAGTTTGTAACAAGAGTAGCGCACGAGATTCGCTGGCAGCATCATCCGGGATTGAAATAATTGCACCTTCAGGAAGTTCTTCAATTTTTTTGTATTTACTTGAATAAATCCCCATTGGCTCAATATAAGTGGTAGAAACCGCTGCAATCTTATCCGGGTTTGAATTATTAAATACAGTAAGATAAGAATAAGCTTGGAATGCGTTCAAATCTACTTCTTTATTTGCAACTGCTGTATTCATTGAAACGGAGTCTGAGAAGTTTTTTACTTCTAACTTCAGTCCAGCAGCTTGGGTTTCAGGTAAAGATGCGATATAACGCCAAATGTCAGCATCCGAACCTGTAGAGGCAATTACTACCGTTTGTACTTTGGTACTATCATTGTTTTGTTCGGCTTGTTGAGCATTTTCTTGTTTGCTACATGCTGTCAATAATACTACTGACATGCTTAAAAAAAGGCTGATCAGCTTTTTCATTTAAAAAAGTCCTGATTAAGATATAGAACAATAACGATTGATCTATATCAATATGAAAAGAGAGGAGTTGGAATTACAACTAGTCTAAACTCTGTGATCTTTTTCTGGGGTTCCATAATTTGCTTGCATATTTTGGCTATAACAGAGGGTAATTGTTTAATAAACAAAAACTGTTTCCCCAAACAGTTCATCCCCAACAGTAGCCAAACGAGCATTCATAAATTTAGAATATTAAAAAACTCTCTACAGGCATAATTTGTAGAGCAAGTCTTTATGGAAATTATTAAAACAGCAGTGTCTGATGACAGTTACAACTATGTACTAATAATAGCAATAAAAATGTAGTTGATATAGAGGGCTTTTTTCTATTTGTTGATATCTTAATAAATCTTCTAAAAATTTATATCATTTTCTTCTATTGGTGCACAAAATAAAAAAAGCTTCCTAAATAGGAAGCTTTTTTTTGCTAACTTTTATTCAGCTTTTTCACGAGCAATCGCGCGGTAACCGATGTCACTACGGTATTGCATACCTGTGAAAGTTACTTGGCCGCATACTTCTAAAGCATTAATTTGTGCTTCAAGAACGCTGTCACCTAAAGCAGTTACGCAAAGCACACGTCCACCAGAAGTCACAATGTGACCATCTTCACGAGTTGCAGTACCTGCATGGAAGATTTTAGTATCTTCAGGTGATTGGCCGATACCAGAAATCACATCGCCTTTACGTACGCTATCTGGGTATCCTTCTGCTGCAAGTACAACACCGATTGACTTACGCTCATCCCACTCAGCTTCTTTCGGTAAATTACCTGCAATACCTGCTTCAACCAAATCAACAAGAGATGACTTTAAGCGCATCATGATTGGTTGAGTTTCAGGGTCACCAAAACGGCAGTTAAATTCAATTACGCGTGGTTGACCTTGTTCATCAATCATTAAACCAGCATATAAGAATCCAGTGTAAACATGTCCGTCAGCAGCCATACCGTCAACAGTTGGACGCATAATTTCCGTCATTACACGTTCAAAAACATCTGGAGTTACAACTGGAGCAGGAGAGTAAGCACCCATACCACCAGTGTTTGGACCTTGATCACCTTCAAAAATACGTTTGTGATCTTGTGAAGTTGCCATTGGTAAAATATTTTTACCATCAATCATACAAATGAAAGAAGCTTCTTCACCAGCAAGGAACTGTTCAATTACAACGCGTGAACCAGCATCACCAAATTTGTTGCCTGCAAGCATGTCATCAATCGCTGCAAAAGCTTCTTCGTTGGTCATTGCAACGATTACACCTTTACCAGCAGCAAGGCCGTCGGCTTTAATAACGATTGGTGCACCATTTTTTTCAACGTAAGCTTTCGCTGCATCAACTTCAGTAAATACATCGTAAAAAGCAGTTGGAATGTTATGGCGTTTTAAAAAGTGCTTAGCAAATGCTTTTGAGCCTTCAAGTTGTGCTGCATATTGAGTCGGTCCCCAAATTTTTACACCAGCTTCACGTGCAGCATCTACTACACCATTTACTAATGGTGCTTCTGGACCAACAACAACGAGTTCAACATTATTTTCTTTAGCAAAAGCAATAATTGCTGGGTTGTCTAAAATATCAAGTTGAACATTAACGCATTTTTCTTCTGTTGCAGTACCAGCATTACCAGGTGCAACAAAAACTTGAGTAACTTTGGTATCTTGCGCGATTTTCCATGCTAAAGCATGTTCACGACCACCACTACCTAAAACTAAAATATTCATTTTTAATTTGTTCCTTAACTTTAATCCTTTTTCATCCCCCTCTATTTCTCAAAGTGGAGAGATAGTTCCATTATTGTGGAAAACCCTCCTGAATAAAAGGAGGGTTAGGGAGGACTAAATTTAAATTAGTGGCGGAAATGGCGCATACCAGTGAAGACCATTGCAATGCCAGCTTCATCAGCTGCTGCAATGACTTCTTCATCACGCATAGAACCACCTGGTTGAATAATGCACTTAATACCAGCTTTAGCTGCATTATCGATACCGTCACGGAACGGGAAGAATGCATCAGAAGCCATAACAGCGCCTTCAACAACCAAACCAGCATGTTCCGCTTTAATTGCAGCAATACGCGCTGAGTTAACACGGCTCATTTGACCCGCGCCTACACCAATAGTTTGACGGTTTTTTGCATAAACAATAGCATTTGATTTTACATATTTCGCAACTTTCCATGCGAAAATAAGGTCATCAATTTCTTGTTCAGTTGGAGCGATTTTAGTAACAACTTTGAGATCATCTTTCGTGATCATGCCCAAGTCTTGGTCTTGAACAAGTAAGCCGCCGTTAACGCGTTTATAGTCAAGTTGTGGAGCACGTGCATCAATTGCAGGTAATTCACCACATACTAAAACACGAACATTTTTCTTCGCACCAGTCACTTCAAGTACGCCATCAGCAATACTTGGAGCAATAATAACTTCAACGAATTGACGGTCAACAATTGCTTGAGCAGTTGCAACGTCTAACTCGCGGTTAAATGCAATAATGCCACCAAAAGCAGATTCTGGATCTGTTGCATAAGCTAAATCATAAGCAGCTTTAATGCCGTCTAAAGAAACCGCAACACCACAAGGGTTAGCATGTTTTACAATTACACAAGCTGGTTTAGCAAATGATTTAACACATTCAAGTGCAGCATCTGTGTCAGCAATGTTGTTATAAGACAATTCTTTACCTTGTAATTGTTTTGCTGTAGAAACAGATGCTTCTTTTGCGGTTGCTTCAACATAGAAAGCAGCAGATTGGTGTGGGTTTTCACCGTAACGTAAATCTTGTGCTTTATTCAATTGAGTGTTGAACGTACGAGGGAATAAATCAGCTTCACCTTCGGTCTTACCAACGCGAGCGCCTAAGTAAGAAGCGATCATGCCGTCATATTGAGCAGTATGTTCAAATGCTTTAACAGCTAAATCAAAGCGTGTTTCATAAGAAAGTGAACCAGCAGCTTTTAATTCGTTAATCACTGTATCGTAATCTGAAGCATTTACAACAATACCCACAGAAGCGTGGTTTTTAGCAGCAGCACGAACCATTGTTGGACCGCCGATGTCGATATTTTCGATAGCATCAGCAAGTGAGCAGTTAGGTTTAGCAACTGTAGCTGCAAATGGATAAAGGTTGACTACAACTAGATCGATTGGATCAATGTTGTGTTCTTGCATAACTGCTTCGTCTAGACCACGACGAGCTAAAATGCCGCCATGAATTTTTGGATGTAGTGTTTTTACACGGCCATCCATCATTTCTGGGAAACCAGTATGTTCAGATACTTCAACAACAGCAATGTTATTATCTTTAAGCAACTTATATGTGCCGCCTGTAGATAATAATTCTACCCCTAAAGCTGCAAGGTTTTGAGCAAATTCGACAATTCCTGTTTTGTCTGATACAGAAATCAAAGCACGTTTAATAGTCATGATGTTCAAGTCAACAATTTCAAGTCTACGGATTAAAACCAATTAGAAGCATAAAAAAATGCCCACGACGTCGTGAGCATTTTATCATTTATTCACTCATTAAACCGTGAGCTTTTAACTTTTTGCGTAAAGTGCCGCGGTTTAGTCCAAGAATCTCTGCGGCACGTGTTTGGTTGCCACGAGTATATTCAAGAACTACAGATAAAAGAGGTTTCTCCATTTCTGCTAGCACCATGTCATATACCTGAGATGGTTGCTCACCTTGCAATTGTGCAAAATAATGACGAACTGCGCGATCCACGTGGATGCGAAGAGCAACATCAGATTGTGCAGTAAAAATAGGAGATTTGCTATTCATGCGAGTTAATCCGAAAATCAAATACTAGCTTGGGTAAAGTAGTATATAAATGTGGTCTAAAATACGGAGTCCTGTTTTAGATCCTAAAACAGTGACTCTAAAACATAAGAACAATTAGCTTGCCATAAATCTTCGTATTGAGTAAAAAATAAGCGTAACAATAGTTAAATATTTGTTACAGCCCCCTCAAAAACAAAAAAAGTTAGGCTATGCGCTTAATTTAGAAAAGCACACATGCTTAACAGTATATTTTTTGAATTGAGAGCGAGGAGTATATGAGTCAAAGCTTTCGTGGCGCGTATCATACCATTGTCTAGGAAAAAGTGAGCAAATTAACTGCATTTTTTTTTATTTTTTTTTCACTTTTTTTACAATTTAGGGGTGGACAATTTCTAATCGATAATTTAGTAAGCTCTTTTTGCTTTTATTTAAGACAAATTGGAATCTAAAAGGTGTATTGGTTGGAATACGTTGAATTCCACGTAAATTTTCTACCAAGTACTGATTAGGTGTGAAAATGATTTGTTCTTGATCAGTTTGTGAACCAAAACTGAGTTTTAGGCTTGGTAGCTCAATACTTTTATTATTTTGATTGACCAAAACACCTGAAACTTGAGTATGTTCTGAATCAATTCTACGTAGTTTCACTTTCTCTATATTAAGAAGTTCGTATTGTTCAGCTGACTTACTGCAATGCAAAATTTCGCATACATAATTAAATGCATGACTAATAGCAGGACTCTGTTGCATGAGTTTTGGGTTAAACCAGAGAATCTGAAAAGTGAAAACCAAAAGCAGAATCAGATTTGCCGAACTCCAAAGCGTATAATATAACCAACTATGTTTTTTACCATGATCTTGTTCGGGGGAGGTTGCTTGCTCTGCTAAGTTGAGATTCGGTAGTGCATTGATTGGTTCATTATGAAAATAATTTAAATTATTTAAATATGTCAGAAGATCAATATTAGAGTTTTCAACTTTTTGATCAAAGATATCTAACACATGAGAGTGAGTCATATATCGTGTTTGAATAGAACCATTGGCTAAAACAGATGAGTTTGTTGGTTCTGGCAGTTCGATACTAACCAAGTTGGTAAGAGCATTAAAATTTAAATTACATTTAGGGCAACAAACCATACCCTGAGCAACAGTTAACTGGGTAAGAGAAACTTTATAAACTGTTAAACACTTAGGGCAGCGGGTTTGTTTTTCATTCATGAGTTAAATAGTCTCAGTTTATTGTTTTGCATTTTCCTGAAATGCGACACCAATTTTCTTCGCGCTTTTCAATATCTAATATATCAAAAAATTCAGAATAAACACCTGAAACATCAGCAACTTGCTCTTCAATTACACCAGCAAGTGCGAACTCACCATCAGATTTAACTAATTTTGCAAACTCTGGCGCAAGTGCCATTAAAGGTCCTGCTAAAATATTTGCAACTAAAACATCTGCTTGTTGAGGTTTGAATTCTTGATCAAACTCTTCAGGGAGGCCAACATATAAACCATCTAGAACGCCATTGAGCTCAGCATTTTGTTTTGTTGCTAAAACAGCTTGTGGGTCAATATCTGTCGCATAGACTTTTTTAGCACCTAATAATAAAGCTGCAACACCTAAAATGCCTGAACCACAACCATAATCAATTACGATTTTATCTTTAACATCAGTTTTGCCTAACCATTGTAAGCATAAGAATGTACTTGCATGGTTACCTGTGCCGAAAGCTAGACCTGGATCAAGTTTAATATTGGTCGCGTCTGCTTCTGGTGGCTCTAACCATTCAGGTACGATCCAGAATTTTTCCCCAATTTGAATAGGTTCATAATAATCCATCCATGCGCGTTCCCAAACTTGGTCTTCAAGTTCTTCATGACGCATTGGCACATCTGGAAGTTGAGCTTTTAAGAAAGCTTCTAATGTATCGACATCGATTGGGTCTTGTTCGTCTTGTTGATAGATACCTGTAACAATGACTTTATTCCATAAAGGTGTTTCACCTGGTAATGGTTCAAGTAGAGCCTGATCTTCGGCATCATCCAGAGTTACGCTTACCGCACCTAGAGACATTAATAGTGTTTCTGTGAATTCAACTTGTTCTTGATCAACGGTAATGTGTATTTGTAACCACTTCACGAAAAGGACCTAAAATTTTATTTAAAGGTCTATTGTAGCCGACTGGAGTATTTTAAAAAAGAAAACGGCCCATCTTTAATGGACCGCTTTTTGAAAATCATACTGTGTTATAGAAAAACTCAAATGTTCTTCTACATATTAAATTTAAATTACATTAAGGAGCAGGGGCTTTAAACTGTAATTTGCCGTTTTCATTTGGTTGGCAAGTACCGTTAAAAGTTGCGCCATTATGGCTATAAGATACCCATTCACCCTGACGTTTTTTAGCACAAGCTCTTAGCTGTTTTTGCATCTCTGATTTGCTTGAATCGGCAGCATGATGAGTTGCTTTGCTGGATTTAGCCGTATGAGTCGACTTTGCAGTATGATTGGTCGCAGCGTGGGTCAACGTTACGCCTGAAAAACAAAGGAGAGATGCAGTTAAGATTTTTAACATGGTGCTTTTCATTTTGTGTTCCTTCTAGTTACGTTAGTTTTAAAGTCATATAAGTGCTGTACAATTTTTATTCTAAAATGAAATATTTCAAAAAACATTCACTTTGTATTGAATTCATGCAACAAAATGTCAAAACATGTGGTGTAGCGTAAATCATGTGATGACAATTTTGTAATTATGTACATCAATAACCAGATAATTTTGCTATAATGTTCCGTCTTTTTTTTCTGGTGTTTTTGTACTCATGCACTATCCTAAAGTTTATGATGTTATCGTTATCGGTGGCGGTCACGCAGGTACGGAAGCGGCACTTGCTGCGGCGCGTATGGGACGACAGACTTTGCTTTTGACCCATAACATTGAGACTTTGGGTCAGATGAGCTGTAACCCAGCAATTGGTGGTATTGGTAAATCACATTTAGTACGTGAAATTGATGCACTTGGCGGTGCGATGGCTTTGGCTGCCGATAAAGGTGGTATTCAATTCCGTATTTTAAACTCACGTAAAGGTGCGGCAGTACGTGCAACGCGTGCTCAGGCTGACCGTGTTCGCTATAAAGCTGCAATTCGTGAGACTTTAGAAAACCAAGCAAATCTTGATATTTTCCAACAAGCGGCCGATGACCTGATTGTTGAAGGTGATACTGTTAAGGGTGTTGTTACCCAAATGGGTATTCGCTTTGACGCAAAAACTGTTGTGTTGACTACAGGTACATTCTTAGGTGGTGTTATTCACGTTGGTTTAGAAAAATCAAGCGGTGGTCGTGCAGGAGATCCTCCTTCTATTGCACTTGCTCAGCGTCTTCGTGAATTAAAACTGCCAGTAGGTCGTTTAAAAACTGGGACACCACCACGTATTGATGCGCGCTCAGTTGATTTCTCTGTTATGACACCACAACCGGGTGACTTTCCGTCTCCAGTGATGTCATTCATGGGTGATGCTTCGATGCATCCTGAACAAGTGAACTGCTATATTACGCATACTAACGAAAAAACACATGACATTATTCGTGGTGGTTTAGATCGTTCACCAATGTATACCGGTGTCATTGAAGGTGTAGGTCCGCGTTACTGTCCTTCAATTGAAGATAAGATTCATCGTTTTTCTGATAAAGACTCGCATCAGGTATTTTTAGAACCAGAAGGTCTCGATACTCATGAGCTTTATCCAAATGGTATTTCGACTTCATTACCATTTGATGTTCAGTTTGAACTTGTTCGCTCAATTCGTGGTATGGAAAATGCCCATATTTTGCGTCCAGGTTATGCAATCGAATATGATTATTTCAATCCGCAAGCTTTGAAATTCACACTTGAAACCAAAGCAATTAACGGCTTGTATTTTGCAGGGCAAATTAACGGTACTACCGGTTATGAGGAAGCGGGTGCCCAAGGTTTACTTGCTGGTTTAAATGCTGCACGCCGTGCTTGGGAACAAGAAGAGTGGACACCTAAACGTGACCAAGCTTATATGGGCGTATTGGTTGATGACTTGATTACTTTGGGTACAAAAGAACCATACCGTATGTTCACTTCACGTGCGGAATATCGTTTGATGTTACGTGAAGATAATGCTGATCAACGTTTAACAACAATTGGTCGTGAACTTGGTTTGGTTGATGATGTTCGTTGGGCTGCTTATTGTGAAAAAATGGAAGCAGTTGAGCGCGAAACATCGCGTCTACAACATTTGTGGGCGGCGCCTAACAATCCAATGGGTAAGAAATTTGTCGAAATGACTGGTGCTGACTTGAGTAAAGAATGTAGTGCGATTGATTTACTCAAACGTCCTAATATTAGTTTTGCTCAAATTGCAGAGCTTACAGGTTCGGAAGTTTCTGAACAAGTTGGTGATCAAATTGAAATTGCTGTTAAATACGAAGGTTATATTAACCGTCAGCATGAAGATGTAGCTCAATTAAAGCGTCTTGAAGAAACCAAAATTCCAGCCGATTTCGATTATGATGTTGTTTCTGGTCTATCGCGTGAAATTACTCAGAAATTGAAAACTGTTCTTCCAGAAACGTTAGCTCAAGCGAGTCGTATTCCTGGTGTTACCCCAGCTGCTGTTCAACTTGTAATGATCACGATTCGTAAAAATAACATGATCAAAAAAACAGCTTAATCATTTAAGTAATTAAAAAAGCCCAGTTAAGACTGGGCTTTTTTATTTTCTGATCAAAAAATATATGGAAACTTCCTAAGGAAGAAAATAGATTTCGCTTCCTTTTTTTCTTATTTCACAGGTTTTAAAACGAAGGTTATATTAAATTCACGTTCAAAAAAGAGGGCTTTAAATATGACAATGAAATCGATTCGTTACAATAGAGATGAAATGGCATGCCAATGCTCATGTTCAACATAGCGCAAAACAAGAGGCAGATCAGTTTTGGTGGGGGAGAACATATTGATCTGAACATAACTAAAAATATAAATTCCAATATAAAATTAAGAAAATGATAATTCAAAATCTAAAGAGAACCTTGAGGTTCTCTTTTTTATATCTATTTATTCTCAGATTCAATTTCTCGTACAGCATTGTTTACTTGAATAGGTTCGATACGTAGTAGTTTTTTCCCAAAACTTCGTAACCACCACACTAGTTGAGATGTAAATGGAACGGTTGCTGTAACTTCGACAATGTTTTCTTCAATTGGAGTAATTGTTTGATCTTTACTTAACTGGCTTTCATAAAAAGTTTTAGCGGTTTGCTCAGTCATTGTTAATGTGAGTTGAATAGACTCTGTAGGTTGGTTGTAATCTACTCTAAAACCTAAAGCACCTGAGTCAATATAGTGATCAATATCAAAGTTGACGGGGTGAAGCGCACGACTTTCTAAAACTTTTGCTGATCTGAAACGGTGCAAAGCAAATGTTTGTACTTCAGTTTTGTCATGTCGGGTGCAAATTAAATAAATGACAGCACCTTTTTGGACCAAAGCAAGTGGATTTAAAATATAAGTTTTGTCTTCACCTTGGTTTACACGAGCTTGATATACACATTCAATTTGTTTGTCTTGTAGCAAGCCTTCGTATATAGCTTGTTGAGCAGCACGATCGACCACAGGTGGAATAAGCGGCTGACTTGCTGGCACAATGCGTACACGATTAATCCATTGCCTTACATTATTTTGTGTAGATAGACTCCGTTTTGCCAAGTCAAACCAGGGTCCCATTTCATCTAGTAGGCTAGGTGGAAGCAAATGTTTGAGATGTTCTTCAACCATCATAAAGGTCACCGCTTGAGAGCTTGTCATATGCGGTAAGCTTTGAATTGGAGCATCTGATTGCCAACGCCAGCCTTGAGGTACGGCTTTATTGCTTTCAATTGGAAAACGCTGAGCAATTTGATTTAAATCACGCTGAATTGTCCTTAAACTGATTTCAATACCTTCACGCTCAAGCATTTCTTGTAATTCTCGAGTTCCGATCCATTTACCGGTAGGGAGGCGAGATAAAATCTGCCATTGGCGATATAAACTATTTGAAGTTTCTTTTTCTATTACAGACATAAGCGTAATAAATCTATATCCAATTGCTTTGGTGTCACCACAATAAAAAAACTTTACACATTTAGCAAGTTTGTCAGATTCAGTTTGTGGCTACCGTTACAATCAATGCTAAAATTTAGAAGAAAGTTATAACAATGAAAGCCAATAAGTATTATAGATATATAAGTGGCACTGAAATTGCTTATTTAAAAATGAAATATAGATAAATGATAAGACGAGGTTGCTATGTCAGAACAAGAGAAAGACCTACAAGCCGATATTGAATATTTTTTACAAGAGCAGGCGACCAACGCAGCATTACTTAACCAGAGTCCATCGTTTATAGAAAATCTTTCTGTACAGACGAATTTATTTGAACAACTAAAATCGCAGTTTTTCAATGA
This sequence comes from Acinetobacter sp. H1(2024), assembly GCF_046557555.1. Classification (NCBI taxonomy): domain Bacteria; kingdom Pseudomonadati; phylum Pseudomonadota; class Gammaproteobacteria; order Moraxellales; family Moraxellaceae; genus Acinetobacter; species Acinetobacter sp. H1(2024). The sequence continues at coordinate 108,704 of NZ_JBKGFO010000002.1, read as the reverse complement.
GATGTTAGATGATGTAACTTTTAATGGTGCAGCTTCTAAAAAAATTGAGCAATGGTTGAGTATTCGTACCTTAGATGAACTTAAGCAATTAAATGCTCAGGCCAAACAGCATTTTCTCTATCAAGGGATTACTTTTAATGTATACGGTGATAAAGAGGGCGCGGAACGGACGATTCCTTTTGATTTAATTCCAAGAGTTATTGAAAAAAAACAATGGGAAAAAATTGCAGCAGGCTGTGCGCAGCGAGTTAAAGCTTTAAATTACTTTTTAGATGATATTTATCATGGACAACATATTTTGAAGGAGAAATTAATTCCAGAGAATCAGATTGTTTGTCATGAGGCTTTTCAGCCACATATGCTCAAGCATTCACTAAAAGGTAAAATTTATTCTCAAATTAGTGGAATAGATATTATTCGTGATGGCGATGGGGAGTTCTTTGTACTAGAAGATAACCTAAGAACACCTTCAGGGGTGTCATATATGATTGAAAGTAGAAATATTAGTCAACAACTTATGCCTGAGCTTTGTGCTGCCAATAATTTACAAGGAATTGAACATTATCCAAGTTTATTAAAAGAAATACTTCAAGAAAATTCAGAAGTTGATCAACCCTTTATTGTGGTCTTAACTCCAGGGCGTTTTAACAGTGCGTTTTATGAGCATGCTTTTTTAGCGCGTGAAATGGATGTGCCACTGGTTACTAACCGAGATTTATTTGTAGAAAATGATCAAGTTTTTGTTAAAACCATTCGCGGGCGCCAAAAAGTTGATGTGATTTATCGACGTTTAGATGACGATTTCTTAGATCCACTTGCATTTCGACCTGATAGTGCTCTTGGGGTAGCGGGGCTTATGTCTGCTTATTTACAGAAAAATGTAGTGATTGCCAATGCACCTGGTACAGGGGTTGCTGACGATAAATCAATTTATCCATATGTTGATCAGATGATTCAATATTATTTGGGAGAAACACCAATTTTAAAGAATGTACCTACTTATCAATGTCGAGAAAAAGAACATTTGGATTATGTACTCACTCATATTGACCAATTAGTAATTAAAGAGGCTCAAGGTTCTGGTGGTTATGGCATGTTAATTGGACCTAAAGCGAGCTCATGTGAAATTGATGAATTTAGAAAAAAACTGATTGCTACACCGCATGAATATATTGCGCAACCAACATTAGCTTTATCTGTTGCACCGACTTTAACAACATCAGGGGTGGCTGAACGTCACATTGACCTACGACCGTTTGTATTGAGTTCTCCTTATCGCACTGAAATTGTACCCGGAGGCTTAACACGAGTAGCCATGCAGGCAGGATCTTTAGTCGTAAATTCCTCACAAGGAGGAGGTATTAAAGATACATGGGTTGTTGAGACATTACATTCCTAATCGTTGGTTAAAGAGGAAATTTATGGTTTTACTCAATTCGAGTGCACACCACATTTATTGGTTGGGCCGTTATTTAATGCGGATTAAATTTGCTGTATCACACTTGCCATTTACAAATGATGAAAAAGCAAGTCAATTTGCATCAGCATTTGGGTTGGTTATTGAGCAAGCGGAATTACTGAATTGCTATATGTTAGATACTCAACAAACATATTCATTACTGAACCAGTTCGCTATTGCCAAAGATAATATCCATGAATTAAGAGGAATATTATCTTCTAGTGCGTATGCAGAATTGAATCATGCGATTAAGTCTATTCAAGCTAACCCTGAGTCATTAAATCAGGCTTTGGATAAATGTAATCAAATACTTAGTGCTGAACATGAGGATATTGCCCTTTTTCTGCAATTGGGCCAAAAGATTGAACAATTCGATATACAACTACGTTTTCAACAAGACCTTACAGTGCTTTTACAAGATTTGGAAAAATTACTCAAACGACTTAATGACTTAGGGTGGGATAAATTAAATGAAGTGTGGACATTGTTGAAAGATCATCCAAATTGGGAGGGTTACTATAATTTCACACAGCAGTTGGAATATATGTTCGAGGCATAATTATGAAACTGATGATCAATCATCAAACGCATTATCACTATACGGAAACTGCTAAAAACAGTATTCAGTATATTAAAATGATGCCTCAAACATCATTACATCAGCATGTCTTGAATTGGGCAATCAGTGTGCCCGGAGATAAAACTCTCAAAAGGGATATCTTTAATAATATTTGGTTAACGGCTACTCAGCGCTATGAGTATCAGCATTTAACTTTTATGGCGCAAGGGATTGTCGAGCTTCTTAATACAGAAATAGGTGGAGTAGATGTATCTATACCTATGAGCCTATTTCTTCAAAATACGGAAGCCACAAAATATGATTCTGAAATGTTGGATTTTGCTCGGAGAATTGTAACGGTAAAAGATAGAAAACATATTGCTTTACTCAGTGAAAATATTTTGCAAAAGATGCCTTATCAACCAGATAGTACCTCTGTTCATACGATTGCTACAGAGGGTTTTCATGCAGGACAGGGAGTATGCCAAGATCATGCACATGTTTTAATTGCTATGTGCCGTGCGTTACAATTACCAGCACGTTATGTCTCTGGTTATTTATTTGATCAAAATTCCCCCCACCTTGCCAGTCACGCTTGGGCGGAGGTATTTTTAGATAATCAGTGGTATTGTTTTGATGTAAGCAATCAATTGTTTACACCAATGCATCATATTTATCTTGCGGTTGGTCGAGACTATCTTGATGTTGCGCCGATTAGAGGTGTGAGAGAAAAAGGTGGAGTCGAAAATATGATGTCTGTGGTTCAAGTGTTGGCCTGTTGAATGTGAAGAGAGCGAAATGACCTATTGTTGTGCACTGAGATTAGAGCAGGGTTTGGTGTTTATAAGTGATACTCGAACTAATGCAGGGGTCGATCATATTTCTGTGTTTCGTAAACTTCATACTTTTGGTGTGACGGGTGAGCGATTTATTGCTTTGCAAACAGCAGGTAATTTAGCAACAACACAAGCGGTTATCGGGCATTTGCAAAATGCCCTTACTTTGCAGCAAGAGCCTAATCTATATAGTATTAACACAATGTTTGAAGTGGCTGATCTAGTTGGTAAGACTTTAAAAAATGTTTTAGAGGATATTAGCTCGGATACTCAAGAACAAATGAATTACGCCTGTAGTATTTTAGTGGGTGGGCAAATTAAAGGAGGCGATATGCAGCTTTATAATGTTTATCCACAAGGTAATTTTATTTGTGCAACGACAGATACGCCTTACTTTCAAATTGGTGAAAGTAAATATGGTAAACCTATTTTAGATCGTGCTTTATATTATGCTATGCCGTTGGATGATGCGCTGCGCTGTAGCTTAATCTCGTTTGACTCGACGTTGCGTTCTAATGTTTCAGTAGGTTTACCTTTAGATGCGCTAGTCTATACTAAAGATAGTTTTGTAATCCCTATGGGGAAGCGAATTAGTGAAGATGATCCTTATTTTTCACAAATAAGTCATCAGTGGTCGGATACTTTACGCCGTGGACTGCAAGAAATGCCAAAACCTACCGATGATTATTGGCGTTAAAAATGACTTTAAATAAAAAATCCAAGCAGAGCTTGGATTTTTTATTGATTAAATTATTAAGTGCTTTGGCGGACTGGTCGAGTACTTAAGCGACAAAGTAATTCATAACCAATTGTGCCATTTGCATCAGCAACATCATCAACTAAACGATGTTTACCCCAAAGTTCAACTTGAGTACCGAGTTTTACTTGGGTATTTGTGACATCAATTGCAATCATATCCATACTAACTCGCCCTACAACTGGGCAAAGTTTGCCATCAACAGCGACAAAATTTTGCTTTATATAAGCTCGTGGATAACCATCCCCGTATCCAATAGAAACTATTGCGATATCCATAGCCTTTTGAGCGCAAAAAGTAGAACCATAACCAACATGTTCACCAGCTTGAATATGATTTAACGCGATAACTTCTGCTGTGAAAGACATGACTGGTTTTAAATCAAGCTCATGTACTGTTTTATCTGCAAAAGGTGAAGCACCGTAGAGCATGATACCAGGACGTACGTAGTCGAAATTTAGTTCTGGCCATTTAAAAATAGCGGCTGAATTACAACAAGATGCTAAAACTGGATCACAAGCTTGTTTTACGTGCAAAAATTGTTGTTTTTGCTGCTCGTTAAGTGGGTGTTCAACATCTGCATTAGCAAAATGCATCGCAAGTACACAAGTAAATCCTTCAGATTTTAAAGTTTTAATAACTTCAATAATTTCAGGATTTTTAAAACCTAAGCGGTTCATACCGCTATTTAGCTTAACCCATACTTTTAGACCTTGGGCGATATAGGCTTGTTTATATTTAATTAACCACTCAAATTGTTGTTGATGGTGAATTATACATTCAAATTTTTCTTTGATAGCGATAGGCATTTCATCTTCAGAAAACACCCCTTCAATTAAAGTTACAGGTTGCTTAAATCCGAGTTGTCGAATTTCCAAGCCTTCTTGTAGACAGGCGACACCAAAGGCATCCGAGGCATTTAAGGCTGCTAAACAGTCTTTGACTCCATGTCCGTAAGCATTGGCTTTGACCATACTTACGATTTTTGAATTTGCTGCGAGTTGTTTGACACGGTTTAAATTATATTGAAGCGCTTGGCGATCAATATAAACTGTTGCTTGACGCACCCTCATTTACTCCTTTGGGCTAGAGATAGAGTTTATTCTTCATCATCATATTGGCTGTAATACTCAGGAGAGAGATTACTAAAACGAGTATATTGACCTTCAAAGGCAAGACGCACCGTACCAATAGGCCCGTTACGTTGTTTACCAATGATAATTTCTGCGGTGCCTGCTTCTTTAGATTCTTTGTTATAGACTTCATCACGATAAATAAACATGATTAAGTCGGCATCCTGCTCAATCGCACCCGATTCACGTAAGTCAGACATTACTGGGCGCTTATTTGGTCGGTTTTCCAGACTTCGGTTAAGCTGAGAAAGTGCGATAACAGGACATTGCATCTCTTTCGCTAATGCTTTTAAGCTACGTGAAATTTCCGAGATCTCGCCAACACGGTTGTCACCCATACCCGGAACTTTCATGAGCTGTAAATAGTCGACCATGATGCAGCCGATTTTACCATCGTGCATTTTGGCAACACGGCGAGCACGGGCACGGAGTTCGGTTGGAGGTAAGGCTGACGAGTCATCAATATACAAATGCATTTGCTGAAGTTGCAGGATGGTACCTGTAACTTTAGTCCATTCATCAGCATCTAAGTTACCAGAACGCAAATGTCCTTGGTGAACTTTACCCATTGCCGAAATTAGACGCATTGCAATTGAGTCTGCTGGCATCTCCATCGAAAATACCAAAGCTGGAAGTTGGTTGTATTGCAAGACGCTTTCAACCAAGTTCATTGCAAAGGTAGTTTTACCCATAGATGGACGTGCTGCGACAATAATTAAATCTCCCGGTTGCATACCAGAAGTTTTATTATCAAGTTCTAAGAAGCCTGTGGTTAAGCCTGTAATATTGCCATCGAGTTTTGAGAGCTCATCAAGTTTGCTAATCACGTCAGCAGTTACAGAGCTAATTGCTTTAGGGCCAGAATCTTTTTTGTTGTTATTATGCTGTTCTGCTAAAGAAAAAATACTGGTTTCAGCCAAATCTAAAATTTCACTTACACCTCGACCTTTCGTGTCATAAGCATTTTGCAAAATTTCAGTACTGACTTTAATCATGCTACGTAGCGTAGAGAATTCTTTAATTTTGGTCGCATAAGTTTCAAGGTTATAGAAACTCGAAGGCGAGTCAGCCATAAGCTGCATCAAATATTCTTCACCACCGATTGCACTAAGTAAATTTTGTTTTAAAAGCCAGTCATTCACTAAGACCGCATCGTACGGTGAATTTTCCTGTGCCAATTTTTCAATCGCGCGATAAATATATTTATGGCGAGTGGCATAAAAATCATTTTCTTTGAGTAGATCGCTGACTTGCTCAAAAGATTCAGCAACAGTCATCAGCGCAGCAAGCACAGCTTGCTCGATGGCTAAATTGTGTGGGGGAGTGCGAAACTCTTTAAGTTGGCCTGATTCACTCGTCTTATTTTCTGTTGGAGATGAAAGCGTTAAAGAAGTGGCATTCGCCTGAGACATAATTAGACCTGATGATAAAATGTGTACACAAAAAAGGGTTTTAAGCCGAGAACTATCTTAAAACAAAAATAAATAAACTACCTAATTAAAAAACCAATTAAACTGAAGAACTGATCAGGAATTAATATATCTAATTTTATTGCATAAATTTAAGAGATAAAAAAAGAGCATGCGTGAGCATGCTCTTTTTTTGATGAGAAATTACTCAGATACGATAGTAACGAGAACTTCTGCAACAACATCATGATGCAATTGGATTGCGATGTTGAATTCACCAGTGTGACGAAGCGCACCATTAGGTAAACGAACTTCTGCACGGTCAACTGTAAGACCAGCATTCGTTAATGCGTCAGCGATGTCACGAGTACCGATAGAACCGAAGAGTTTACCTTCGTCACCAGCTTTAGCAGTGATAACGATGTTAACTTCGTTCAATTGTTCAGCACGTGCTTGAGCAGCAGCTAAAATTTCAGCTTCTTGCTTCTCAAGTTCAGCACGACGAGCTTCAAAAGCAGCAGTGTTAGCTTCAGTAGCTGCAACTGCTTTACCTTGAGGGATAAGGAAGTTACGGCCGTAACCAGCTTTAACTGATACTTTATCGCCTAATTTACCAAGGTTCTTAATGCGTTGTAATAAGATAACGTCCACAGATCACCTCACTTATGGTTGTCAGTGTACGGAATCAAAGACAAATAGCGAGCTTGTTTGATAGCAAGTGCTAATTGACGTTGATAACGAGCTTTAGTACCAGTGATACGGCTAGGAACAATCTTGCCGTTTTCAGTGATGTACTGTTTTAAAGTGTCGATATCTTTGTAGTCGATGTACGCAACATTCTCAGCTGTAAAGCGGCAGAACTTGCGACGACGGTAAAAACGTGCCATTGATGTTCTCCTTATTCAGCTTCTTGAGCAACTTGCTGTGCTTCTTCGCGTTGAGCTTTACGCGCACGCTTTTCTTCAGCACTCTTAGCAAGCAATGACTCTTCAGTGATTGCGTGTTCACGACGGATGATAAGGTTACGAATGATTGCGTCGTTATAACGGAATAATTCTTCTAACTCATCAAGCGTAGCTTGACCACATTCAACATTCATAAGAATGTAGTGCGCTTTGTGAATTTTGTTAATTGGGTAAGCCAATTGGCGACGGCCCCAATCTTCTAAACGGTGAATTTGACCTTCAGCTTCTTTGATCTGAGAGATATAGCGTTCAACCATACCTACAACTTGATCGCTTTGGTCTGGGTGTACCAAAAGTACGATTTCGTAATGACGCATTGTCAGCTCCTTACGGTTTAAACAGCCCCTAAAAAATTAGAAGCAAGGAGTCATAGCTAAAATATAATATAAATAGCTACGTCGCATAAAATGCGAAGGCTGAATTATAGGTAAAAATTAGACTAAAAACAAATCTTTTGATAAGAAATATGAAAACTTGTTTTAGAGGAGGAAATCCTCCCTTAATTAAAAGAGAGGAAGATTTGGAGCGGGGGATTGATAGGTAAAGCTAAAACTTAAACTTAACAAAGTAATTAAGATTACTGAGTAAAGAAAAAAGCGCTTGGCCCAAAGTTGGTCGTTTTCGGCTTTAAATCCAATAATTGATAAGTAGAACCAATATGCGGTCAACGCATTAAAGGTAATTAAAAAGAATATATTGGTATAGCCAAAACAATATAACCCATTCAAAACAGCTGCAAATAACAGGATATATATTACACATTCAATTTTCGTGCGATAAATTGAACGCGCTACAGGCAAAATTGGAATTCCTGCATTTTTGTAATCATCAAAACGATAAATTGCAATTGCCCAAGAGTGGGGCATTTGCCATAAACCATATGCTAAAAACAAAAGCAGGGCTGCCACATCAAATTGATGAGTTACTGCTGTATAACCAATAACAGGAGGGCTCGCTCCGGAGATACTACCAATAACGGTTTGATGGATTGAGGTACGTTTAGTCCACAAGCTATAAAAACCGACATAGACAACAAAACCAATGACTGCAAATAAAAATGCGTAACCGTTTACACCAAACCATAAAATGCTAAAACCAATTAATCCAAGTACAAATGCATATACAAGTGCAACAGTAGGAGAGATGGTTTTTTTAACAAGTGCACGGTTTTGTGTGCGCTGCATTTTTATATCAATATCTTGATCTATAACATTATTAACAACACAGCCAGAAGCAACAACTAACGTTGTTCCAATAAGGGTGAGTAATAATAATAAGATGTCTATAGAGCCTTGGGCGGCTAAGAAGAAGCCGCCCAAGGTGGTAATGAAATTACCGAAGAGAATTCCTGGTTTAGTCAGGAATAGATACTTTCTCAACATGACAATCAGTTTAGATCATCATATTGTAGTGAAGGTAATTCATAATCCACACAGAACCAATTAAAAGTACAGCGATACATAGAATTGTGTAGATAAATGCAATCATATTCCAACGTTGTTCAGATGATGTATTCATGTGTAAGAAGTACACAAGTTGTACAAGAACCTGAGCAACAGCAGTAATAGCAATTACTGTAACTAAAAGACCGCGGCTAAAACCACCTGCCATCACCATCCCGAATGGGATGATGGTAAGAATAACAGATAGAATAAAACCTACAGTGTATTGCTTAAAGTTACCGTGTGACGCACCAGCAGCATTATGCTCATGACTACTCATTAGAGAACTCCCAGTAAGTAAACGACGCTGAATACACAGATCCAAACGATGTCAAGGAAGTGCCAGAACAAGCTTAAACAAGCAAGACGACGTGTATTCGGTAAAGTCAAACCTTTAGTCTTGATTTGATACATCAATACTAACATCCACACTAAACCAGAAGTTACGTGGATACCGTGCGTACCAACCAAGGTAAAGAAAGACGACAAGAATGCACTATGAGTTGGACCATGACCTTCCTCTACAAGGTGATGGAATTCATAGAGCTCCATACCGATGAAGGTTGCACCAAAAAGGAATGTAATAAATAACCAAGTGATCACTTGATTTACATTCTTTTTATAAGATGCAAGTACAGCAAAACCAAATGTTACCGATGAAATCAATAAGGCAAATGTTTCAGTTAAAACATAGCCTAATGAGTTATGGAACAGGTCATATGCACTTGGAGTTCCTGCTGGAACATGACTGCTTAATACAGCGAACGCAATGAAGAGTGATCCGAAAAGAATCAAGTCACTCATCAAGTATGTCCAGAAACCAAAGACGGTTAAGTCAGTATCATCATGTTCATGATGACCATCGTGGCCGTGGTTGTCGTGATGAAGTACTTCAGCCATTTCCTTAGTCCTTCTTCAAGTGTTTTTCAAGTAAAGCATAGCGTTCGTTTTCAATACGCTCAACTTCAGCAGCTGGAACATAGTAATCAACATTCTTAGTGAATGAGCTTACGATCAAGCTAACAACAGCAGAAACGAATGAAACAACAACGAGCCACCAAACATGCCAGATGAGTGCAAAGCCAAGAAGTGTAATGAACATTGCAATGACAAAACCAGCAGCACGATCAGTCGGCATGTGGATGTCTTCATATTTAGTGTTACGTGCGTATGCTACACCATTTTCTTTGTCAGTCCAGAAACGGTCAACACCGCTAGCATCTGGTTCATGCGCAAAGTTATAGAATGGAGCAGGGGAAGAAGTTGCCCACTCAAGCGTACGAGCATCCCATGGATCGCCTGTAAGGTCCATGTTGTCTTTGCGTTGTAAGAAACCAACAATGATTTGCATTAAGAAACATGCAATACCAATCGCAACAAGAACAGCACCAAATAATGCAATCGCAAGGTATGGGTCCCATTCAGGGTTGTCATATGTATTCAAACGACGAGTCATACCCATGAAACCAAGGATATAAAGTGGCATGAATGCAAAATAGAAACCAAAGAACCAGAACCAGAACGCAGCTTTACCCCATGCTTCATTGAGCTTCCAACCAAACATTTTCGGCCAGTAGTAAATGATGCCGGCAAACATACCAAACACCACACCACCGATAATTACGTTATGGAAGTGAGCGATCAAGAATAATGAGTTGTGTACTAAGAAGTCCGCAGGTGGAACAGCCATAAGTACACCAGTTAAACCACCGATACCGAATGTTACAAGGAAGCCAAGCGTCCATAACATTGGAGTAGTAAAGGTGATGCGACCTTTATACATGGTGAATAACCAAGAGAAGATTTTCACACCAGTAGGAATCGCAATAACCATGGTCATGATACCGAAGAACGCGTTAACGTTCGCACCAGCACCCATCGTGAAGAAGTGGTGAAGCCATACAACGAACGCAAGAACAGTAATCGCGATAGTTGCATACACCATAGACTTGTAACCGAACAACGCTTTACGAGAGAAGGTTGCAACGATTTCTGAGTATAGACCAAATGCTGGTAATACCAAGATATATACTTCAGGGTGGCCCCATGTCCAGATCAAGTTCACGTAAAGCATTGGGCTACCGCCAAGCTCATTTGTGAAGAAATGGAAGCCGAAGTAACGGTCTAGAGTAAGCATTGCAAGTGTACCTGTTAATACAGGGAATGATGCAATGATTAATACAGCCGTACAAAGTGAAGTCCACGTGAAAATAGGCATGTCCATCAATTTCATGCCAGGTGCACGCATTTTAATGATGGTAACGAAGAAGTTAACACCAGATAAAAGCGTACCTAGACCAGAAACCTGAAGTGCCCAGATATAGTAGTCAACACCTACACCAGGAGAATATTGAATGCCAGATAGAGGAGGGTAAGCCATCCAACCAGTTGCAGCAAATTCACCTAATACAAGTGAAAGCATCATTAAACCAGCAGCACCAGCGAATAACCAGAAGCTTAAAGAGTTTAATAATGGGAAAGCAACGTCACGAGCACCAATCTGTAGTGGTACAGAGATGTTCATCATACCTACAACGAGACCCATTGCTACGAAGAAGATCATGATTACACCGTGTGCGGTGAAGATCTGGTCGTAGTGGTCAGGATGTAAGTAACCTTCGCCGCCGCCTTTAGCGAGGAAAAGTTGTAAACGCATCATGATTGCATCGGCGAAACCACGCAGAAGCATGACAACAGATACGATGATATACATGATACCAATTTTTTTATGGTCTACAGTAATAAACCACTCATTCCACAAATATCCCCATTTTTTGAAATAGGTGATACCGCCAAGCACTGCAATTGCACCAATTGCCATAAGGACCATGGTGACAAGTACGATTGGCTCTGTCGGGATAGAGTCCCAACCCAGTTTACCAAAAATCATATCCATGTCTTATTCCCCTTGAGCAGCGTGTTCAGCTGCAGCATGAGTGTCAGCTGTTGCATGTTCAGCAGAATGGTCAACACCATGATAGTTACTCATATAATGGTTGATAACTGTTTCAAACAGTTTTGGTTCAACTGAAGAGTAATAAGTCACAGGGTGCGGCTTAGTCGGGAACGGTTTCATCGCTTCTGCTTTAGCAAGTGCTTCTTGATCACCAGCAGCTTTAGCACGATTTACTAAATGCTCGATTTGGTGCTTAGAACGGTCGCCATCACGTAAGGTTGCCAATTCAGCTTGGTCAAGCGTAGCTTTTTGAACTGCTTCTGGATTAATAGTTGAACCCTTACCAGCTTTAACAGCTGCTACCCATTCATTGAATTGTTGCTCTGTAACGCTATGCGCTTTGAAACGCATTTGAGAGAAACCATAGCCTGAGTAGTTAGAAGAGAAACCACGATATACACCAGTTTCATTTGCTAACAAATGAAGGTGAGTTTGCATACCTGCCATTGCGTAAATCTGACCGCCTAACTGTGGAATGAAGAATGAGTTCATTGTGAAGTTGGAAGTGATTTTGAAGCTTAACGGAGTTTTTTCTGGGAAACGTACTTCGTTAACAGTCGCAATGTTTTGTTCAGGATAAATAAAGATCCACTTGAACTGTTCAGCAATAACCTGAATAGTTAAAGGTGCTTTATCTGATTCTAAAGGACGGTATGGGTCATACTTGTGGGAACCCCACCAAGTTAACCAAGCTAAAATACCAATAATAATGACAGGGATACCCCATACTACAACTTCAATTGCAGTTGAGTGTGCCCATGTAGGTTTATAGTCTGCATCTTTATTTGACGCACGATATTTCCAACCAAACCATAATGCCATGATGATTGAAGGAATCACCACAAGTAACATTAAATAGATCGCAGTCATCATAAGGTCACTTTGACCTTGACCAACTGGACCTTTAGAGTTTAGAAGTACCATATCACCACCACACCCAGTCAAAAGTGCGGCAAGCGTTGATAAAGACAATACAGCTAAAATCGTTTGTCTCATTTTACAACCTCGGTGAAGAGTCCCATTCCCTAATTAAATATGGGATAGCGATTAAAGTGTCGCATGATTGAGAATGCTAGTCTTAAAAATTTAGACTTCTCAATGATGCGACACCGCTACGTTGTAGGGCATTATGCCTCATATCGACAAACTAAGCTACACATAAAGCAGCTTGAAATAATTGTTTTAAAACCCGATTTTTTTTGTAGGGTATCGAATCTTGATAGAGCTTTTATTTAAATATCAATTCTCTATAGAAAAAAGGAGGTGGGGTTCCTCCTTTTTTTTAGACTTTAAATGAATGAGTCATTCACACTCATTTGATCACTTTTGTTCTTGCAATTTTGTCATGTAGAGCCTGTCGTTTTTGGCCTAATGCAAAAGCATAGTCAATAATTGTGCTAATAGGCATAAACAGTAAGTTCAATATAATGAAAACGATACTTCTGAGTAAGAAGACACGCGTTAAATTAACTTTACCATTAGTTTCAGCATCTACAATCTTAATTCCGACAATTTTCTTACCTATACTTTGACCAAATTTGGTTAAAAGAAAAGCTTGGATAGCGAGCATGATGACGACATAAACTAACATAGTATGCCATGCTTCAATCGGGATAAGCGTAAAAAGCTGTTGTTGAAGTTCTGCTGCTTTAGTTGAGGCAACTTCTGCAGATTGCATCTGTTTTTGTAACTCAAAAAGTTGTTTATATTGAGCTTCGTTAAAGAAGAAAGAAGGAATGGCTGCAATAGGTAACCAAAGTAATAGGTCAATAATTTTTGCAAGAGCACGAGATGAAATTGAAGCAAGTTCATGTGCTTTAGTTTCTACACGGATGTGCTGAATTGTCTCATTATGAGTCGTATTTGTATTTGCTGAAAAAGCAGAATAACCCGTAGGTTGATATACAAGTTTACCTTGGGTTAATTCTCCTAAAGCTTTCCACTCTGTCATGCCTTCATGCCAAGCTAAATCAGTGAGTAAAACCTGTTGGCTTGCCAACATCTGATTTAGTTGTTCTAAGGTATAAGGCCCAGCTTGTTGATTATTACGTGCCAAGTAAATTTGCATAAGTAAAAATTCTCTATTCTAAAGATGAAAAAAGACCCACGGATGGGTCTTTTTCTATAACAAATTAGATTTGCTTGATTTTTTCTTCAGCAAGGAAGAACCATGTATCTAAAACTGAGTCAGGGTTAAGAGACACTGACTCAATACCTTGTTCCATTAACCATTTTGCAAGGTCAGGGTGATCAGATGGTCCTTGACCACAGATACCCACATATTTGCCAGCTTTACGACAAGCATGAATTGCCATAGAAAGAAGTGCTTTAACAGCAGCATCACGTTCGTCAAATAAGTGAGAAACAATACCTGAGTCACGGTCTAGACCAAGTGTTAATTGAGTCAAATCGTTAGAGCCGATAGAGAAGCCATCAAAGTGTTCAAGGAATTGTTCAGCTAACAATGCGTTAGTTGGTAATTCACACATCATGATTACTTTTAAGCCGTTCTCACCACGTTTCAAGCCATTTTGAGCAAGTAGCTCAATTACACGTTTTGCTTCTGATACTGTACGCACGAATGGAATCATGATTTGGATATTGGTTAGACCCATTTCATCACGAACTTTTTTAAGTGCACGGCATTCGAGTTCAAAACAGTCACGGAAGTTATCTGAAACATAACGGCTTGCACCACGGAAGCCAAGCATTGGGTTTTCTTCTTCCGGTTCGTATAACTTACCACCAATAAGGTTTGCGTACTCATTTGACTTAAAGTCAGACATACGAACGATTACTGGTTTGTCAGCAAACGCTGCAGCAAGTGTTGCAATACCTTCAACTAGTTTTTCAACATAGAATTCTACAGGTGATGCATAGCCAGCTGTACGTGTCATTACAGCAGCACGAGTTTCACGAGGTAAGCTTTCAATATTAAGAAGCGCTTTAGGGTGAACACCGATCATGCGATTAATAATGAACTCTAAACGAGCAAGACCAATACCTTCGTTTGGAATTTGGGCAAAGTCAAAAGCACGGTCAGGGTTACCTACATTCATCATGATTTTGAATGAAAGTTTAGGCATAGACTCAACAGAGTTGCGTTGAACTTCAAAATCTAATGCACCTTCGTAGATGAAACCAGTGTCACCCTCAGCACAAGAAACAGTAACTTCTTGGCCGTCAGTCAATACCTCAGTTGCGTTACCACAACCTACGATTGCCGGTACGCCAAGTTCACGAGCAATAATTGCCGCGTGACACGTACGACCACCACGGTTAGTGATAATCGCGGCAGCACGTTTCATTACTGGTTCCCAATCTGGATCAGTCATGTCAGATACAAGTACGTCACCGTCTTGTACTTTATCCATTTCTTTAATTGAGCTAACAATACGAACTTTACCAGAACCGATACGTTGACCAATTGAACGACCTTCACAAAGAACAGTACCTCTTTGTTTGAGTAGGTAGCGCTCCATTGTGCCGACATTTTGACGGCTCTTAACGGTTTCAGGACGAGCTTGGACAATATAGATTTGACCATCGTCACCATCTTTTGCCCATTCAATATCCATTGGTGCACCGTAGTGCTGCTCAATAATAAGCGCTTGTTTTGCTAATTCTTGTAATTCATGATCATTTAATGCGAATTGTTGACGCTCTTGTTTTTCAACATCAACAACAACAACTGATTTGCCAGCTGAACCTTCTTCACCATAAATCATTTTTTGGTGCTTAGAGCCTAAGTTACGGCGTAATACCGCATGTTTGCCAGCATTTAATAATGGTTTAGATAGGTAGAATTCGTCAGGGTTAACTGCACCTTGTACAACCATTTCACCTAAGCCATAAGATGCAGTAATGAATACAACATCACGGAAACCAGACTCAGTATCGAGTGTAAACATTACACCCGCAGCGCCAGTTTCAGAACGAACCATACGCTGAACGCCCGCAGATAATGCGACAACATCATGATCGAAGCCTTGGTGTACACGGTAAGAAATAGCACGGTCATTATATAAAGAAGCGAATACTTCTTTAATCGCGATAAGTACGTTATCAATACCACGAATATTCAAGAAAGTTTCTTGTTGACCTGCGAAAGATGCATCTGGTAAATCTTCAGCAGTTGCAGATGAACGAACGGCAACCGCGATATCAGGGTTGCCGTTAGAGAGTTCTGTAAAAGCGGCGCGAATTTCTTGTTCTAAGGTTGCAGTGAGTGGAGTCTCTACAATCCATTGACGAATTTTAGCGCCTGTTTCTGCAAGTGCATTTACATCATCGACGTTAAGTTGAGCAAGTTCTGCTTGAATTCGAGCGTTAAGACCGCTTTGGTCTAAGAACTCACGATAGGCCTCAGCAGTTGTTGCAAAACCACCAGGTACCGATACACCAGCATTTGATAAATGGCTGATCATTTCACCCAAAGATGAGTTTTTCCCACCTACGAGTTCGACATCGTGTTTCCCTAATTTTTCTAGACCGATTACGCGCGCTTCCAAAGTTTTCACTCCACTTTTGCAGTATTAATGTCTATCTTGGCATGAAATTAAAAAAATAAAGTGCTTAGTTGAGAATTTTACTAAGCGACAGTCATGTAAGATCAGTTTACTATAAAGATTATATAGCACTAAGACAAATGTTTAAGGAGAATTTTAATGTCAGAAAGTAAACAGTATAAGCGGAGTGTTTTTTTTATTTCTGATGGAACTGCAATTACTGCCGAGACTCTTGGACATTCGTTATTAGCACAATTCCCTAATGTAGATTTTGACATTCACATCATGCCTTATATCACAACTGAAGAGGCAGCAATGGCTATTGTGGTTGAGATTAATAAATGTCAAACCCGTGATGGATGCTTACCATTAGTATTTGATACTTTAGTTGATCCGCATGTACGTGAAATTATTAATACTGCAAAAGCGGTTAATTTAGATGTATTTGAAGGACTAATCAGTAAACTTGAGCAGGAGCTTGGAACGCCGCCAACGACACTGGTTGGGCAAACACATGCAGTTACTGATTCTGAGTATTATAAAGCACGTATTGATGCAGTGCATTTCGCACTTGATAACGACGATGGGGCGCGTACCCGTCATTACGATAAAGCAGATTTGATTTTAATTGGTGTGTCTCGCTCAGGTAAGACCCCAACTTCTATTTATCTTTCACTACAGTTTGGTATTCGTGTAGCTAACTATCCTTTGACAGAAGAAGATTTGGACGATAACCGTCTACCAGCAGTATTAAGAGAGCATCGTAGCAAACTGTTTGGTTTAATGATTGATGCAGAACGGTTGGTTGCTATTCGAAGCGAGCGCAAAGCAAATAGCCGATATGCAAGTTTTAGTCAGTGTCAAATGGAATTAAGAGCGATTGAAGGTATTTATATTTCAGAAGGTATTAAATATTTAAATGTCACTGAAATGTCAATTGAAGAAATCTCTACTCGTATTTTACAAATGACTGGTTTAAAACGACGTATCGGTTAATTAAATCAACTGTTTATTTTGGCCATTCAATTTAAATAATTTAAAGTTAATTAGATTGAATGGTTTTAAATTTATATACATATCAAAAATAAAAGTTTTAAATATAAAACGCCAAGTTAATGAATCGTTTCTGATTAGTTATCAGCGAGTAAACTCTTACACTACAGTTTGTGAGTTAAAATAAGCTTTTTGAAAAAAAATGTATATAAACTAATAATCTATGTTTTTATAAATATTTGTTTTTAGTTATTTTTTAAAAATACAAATACTTTTTTTATTCATATTTTACATTTGTTGTAAATATCATGCGCATTTTGATTATTGTGATGAAGTTCACATTTTTAACTATAATTTCCCATCTCGATATGGGACTATCCGATTATCAAAATGCTAAAAAAATGTGTTTTTTCATTGGTATATCTCTTGCCAATTCAATTGTACGCCGCTCAAGTGGATGTCTTGCGTGAGCAGGCTATTCAAGATTATAGAGCAGGGCAAACTCAACACGCTGTTTATCAGCTAGATCAATTGTTAAAACAGTACCCACATGATCAAAAATTGTTGGCTGATTATTTAATTGTTATGTCTAATGAAAAAAAGGATCTAACTAAATTTACAGGTTTATTGGTAAATATTAATTATGTGAATTTTCCGGAATATGCAAAGCTACCTTTAATTCAAAATTTTCGAGATTTTAAACATTTTAAAATAGCGATTGAATGGGCAAATAAGCTTAATATTCAAAAAACGATTGATGGGCGCATTTTATTATCTGTTTTATATGCTGAATCGCAAGAAACGGGGAATGCTAAGACTCTGTTATCTAAAATCAATATTAAAAATTTAAATGCTGATCAATTGGTACGTATTGCATATGCTTACCGTCTAATTAATTTGCCTGTAGATGCTTTAGCTACAATTGAGCATGCTTATCAGCAACAACCTAAGTCTTCATCCGTTTTACAAGAGTATGTCTACGACTTGATTGCTATTGGTGCATATAAAAAAGCTCTGCAATTACTCCAAACAAGCGAAAAAAATCAGCAAACTGTGCAATTACAGCAAAATTTACAAGTCAGTGAATTTTCTCAGCAGGTCAATAATGCAATTACCCGTTATAAATATTTAAATCGCCAAGGCTTATCAGATGCAGAAAGTTTTGCTGAATTAGATAGCGTGTTAGAAAAGGGGAAAAAGCTACAACGGCAAATAAAGCCAGAAGATCCTAACTATTTAAGGTTTCACTACGATTATTTATATGCATTAGATTTCAGAGGCCGAGCAAAAGCGGTTTTAGATAATTTTACTCAATTAAATATTCCGCTTGAAAAATTACCTGCATATGTACGTCATGCAATTGCTGATAGTTATTTAGCTGAGCAAAAGCCGAAGCAAGCTGAACTTGTTTATAAGACACTTTTAACCGAAAAAAATTATCCGGATATGATCGTCTATAGCGGGTTGTATTATTCTTATATTGAACAAGAAAAATATAAGGAAGCGGAACAGCTTTTGGCAAAAGTTGATCATCTTATTCCGACCTATAAATATAGTCAGGCAAAGGGTGTAGATAAAACGAGCCATCCTGACCGAGACGATTATATTGCTTTAAAAGGAATGCATTTAGCTTATGCAAATCATTTAGAACAAGCTGAAAAACACTTTCAAAAAACAGTAGAGCAGGCACCTGCAAATGAGAGTTTGATTAATAACCTTGCCCGCGTAGAGCGCTGGAGAGAAAAGCCTTTAGAAGCAAAAAAAACAATTTCTCGTTTAAATGGTATAGATCCGATTGCTAAAGATACTCGCATTAATGAAATGCAAAATGCTCAGGCTTTAGGGGATATCCAGACATGGCGTAAAACAACGCAAAACTTAGTGCAGTTTTATCCCGAAGATAGTGGCGTTATTAAAAGCCGCAAAGAGTTGGATGATCGTAATAGAGCTACGATTTCACATTCAACGACTTGGGGTCAAAGTAAAGCTAATAATAGCGATTCTGTAAGTGGACAAAACGGTTTAAAAGACCGTGAAATGGAAACTCGCCTTAATAGTCCGTGGATAAAAGATAATTATCGTTTATTCGCTTGGCATCAAGATCGTTATGGCGAATACAATTTTGGCGACGTGCATAACCAGCGCTATGGTGTTGGGGCCGAATGGCAAGCCAATCGTAAGGCGTTATCTGCGATCTTATCGCAAAGTACAGATGGCGGACAAGCTGGTGTTCGTCTTGATTGGTCGCAGTGGTTAAATGATCACTGGCAGTATCAATTGCAATATAACAGTCAGGCTGACATTCCTCTACAAGCGATTGATGCAGGAGAAGATGGTCAATCTTACCGAGCTGCGTTGACGTGGCAAAAGGATGAATCTCGTCAAATTGGCGCAAGTTACGGTCTGACTGATATTAGTGATGGCAATAAACAACAAGAATTTTCAACTTTTTGGCGCGAAAGACTATTTGCAGCGCCGCATCACATTACTTATGGCACTGTCCGTGGTTTTTTCGGCAGTAATAGCCAAGATCAAACTGCTTATTTTAGCCCAAGTTCGCATTACAGCGCAGAGTTGAACTTAAGTCATGACTGGATGACTTGGCGTGAATATGAGCGTTCATTTAAACAGCATTTCGAGGCTGGGGTGGGCTTTTATAAACAAGCCGATTATTCCACTAAACCAACCTATTCTTTGCAGTATCAACATCAATGGCAGCTATCACGGACATGGCAACTCAATTATGGAATTGGCTGGCAATACCATCCTTACGATGGACATGGTGAACAGCATACCTATGGTATTTTCGGATTTGAAGGGCGTTTTTAATGAATAATTTATTTTCGAAAATGTTGGGCTGTGCTTTGGCCTCGACATTGTTACCTCTGCAATTTGCATATGCCCAGATAGAAAAAGATTTACCAAAAAATCATGTGGTTTCTTTAACTTTTCATGACGTCAGAGATGATGTTTTAAAAGAGGGCGATCGGGATATTTATGCAATTCAAACTAAAAATTTAGCGCAGTTCTTTGACTGGCTCAGTCAATCTGAGTGGAAGCCAATACGCTTAAAAGATATTGAAAAGGCTCGTAAGCAAGGCAAAGAGCTACCTCATAATGCCATTTTGTTAACCTTTGATGATGGTGCTTTAAGTAGCTACAGTCGTATATTTCCACTGCTTAAGCAATATCAGATTCCGGCAGTTTTTGCACTCCCAACCAGTTGGCTAAATGGTAATACAAAAGCTGGCTATGAAGCCTATGGACAAGGGAACTTGGTCAATTGGAAGCAAGTACGAGAAATGCAGGCTTCTGGCTTAGCTGAGTTTGCAAGCCATAGTGATGATTTGCATCATGGTGTGCTTGCTAATCCTCAAGGGAATGAACAACCCGCGGCAACTTCTTATATGTATTTAAAATCACAAGCGCGTTATGAAACGGACGCGGAATATCAACAACGTATTTTGAATGATTTAAAAAAATCTCATAATGTCTTAAAAAAAGAATTGGGTGTAGAGCCGAAAGCAATTGTATGGCCGTATGGTGCAGTAAATCAGCAGTTAGAGAAGCTGGCTCAACAAGCAGGTTTCACTTTTTCTTTTAGTCTTGGACGTGATGGCGTAAATCAGATTAATGATCTGACCTTTAAGCGTAGTCTTATGGTCGACAACTCTACAGCTGAACAGTTGACTGAGACGTTGCTTAACATTTTGAACTCGGCAGAGAAAGATTTATATAAGCAGCCAAAACATTTTGTAAGTATGGACTTAAAGCAATTAGCTGCTTCAAGCAATACTCAGTCAGATGAAAAACTAGGGTTATTGTTGTCCAAACTTTATAGCTTAAAAAACAATACGCTGATATTGAAGCCGTTAGATGACCAAGATGGAGATGGGCAATATGACGTTGCTTATTTCCCAACAACTCAAATGCCAGTTAAGCAAGATATTT
This sequence comes from Acinetobacter sp. H1(2024), assembly GCF_046557555.1. NCBI lineage: Bacteria > Pseudomonadati > Pseudomonadota > Gammaproteobacteria > Moraxellales > Moraxellaceae > Acinetobacter > Acinetobacter sp. H1(2024). The sequence goes on along the minus strand of NZ_JBKGFO010000002.1, from coordinate 87,736 downwards.
TGAACCGTAGTTTATGGCAGGCACAAACGCGGGCAGGTCAGGCGGTTATTTTAGAACTACCTATTTATCCTCAAAAAAATAAACCGTTTTTGGTGGCAGATTTAGCGAAAGATATTGCGCGTTTTAATAGCAATTTAAGTGGTATTCAACTTAATGCTGGAGCTGCTTTAAATTGTGCAATGCAAAACACAACGCTGAACGAAAGCAACTGTGTTGAACAAGTAAAGCAATTATCACAACTGAGTCAACTGACTCAAAAAGCTGCAAAGCCTTATTTGAATATGAGTAATCAGGCCCAGTTTAGTTTGTTGCTAACACCAGACTTAGAGCATATTGAACAGTTACCAGTGCTTTTAAAATCACTCTTAACCCAACATGATTTAGTGAACCTAAAATTTAATATGGTGGGTAAGCAAAAACAATTTAAACAAGCCTTAGAACTTTTAAATACTCTTGATGCCAAATACAAACAACGAATTATGCTGACATTAACATTGCCAGAAAATGACCAGAGAAATGCTTGGCAAGAAGTAAAACAAGGTCTTTTTGATATTCAACGTATAGGTATTCAGAAATTTGGTGCTGATGGCTATGACACTGAAAATGCAAAAAATGTTCATGAGTATTTATATAACCCAATAAGCTTGAATTCGAGTTCGGTGATGTATCAGCCCTTTGCAGGTCTAGCGAATGAGGGGAAAAAGTAATGAGAGTATTACTCGATATTCTATTTGCTTTTGCCTTTTTATATCCGCTACTTATGGCGTGGACATGGATGGTAGGTGGCCTTTGGTTTTTCTTTAAACGGGAATACCATGAACAGCAATTACCTGAGCCTTCAAATGAAGGGTGCAGTATTATTATTCCTTGTTTTAATGAAGAAGCCCAAGTGCGGCAAACCATTCGTTATGCCTTGCAAACAAAATATCCAAATTTTGAAGTCATTGCTGTAAATGATGGTAGTAGTGACAGAACTGCAGAAATTCTTGATGAGTTAGCAGCACAAGATGCTCGATTACGAGTTGTACACTTAGCAGAAAACCAAGGTAAGGCAGTCGCTTTAAGATCGGGAGTATTGGTCAGTAAATACGAATATTTAGTTTGTATTGATGGGGATGCTTTACTACATCCTCATGCTGTACTTTGGCTCATGCAGCCATTTCTAAAATTTCCGCGTATTGGTGCCGTCACTGGTAACCCTAGAATTTTAAATCGCTCAAGTATTTTAGGAAAATTACAGGTTGGAGAGTTCTCTTCAATTATCGGATTAATTAAACGTGCGCAGCGAACATATGGCCGTATTTTTACAGTATCCGGGGTAATTGTAGCGTTTAGAAAAACTGCTTTGGTTCGTGTCGGTTTTTGGTCTGATGACAAAATTACAGAAGATATTGATATCTCTTGGAAGCTTCAAATGGACCATTGGGATATTCAATATATTCCTCAAGCTCTTTGTTATATCTATATGCCTGAAACCTTTAAAGGACTTTGGAAACAGCGGTTACGCTGGGCACAAGGTGGGGTAGAGGTTTTATTAGAATATATTCCTAAAATGTTCAAAGTTCGCTTGCGCCGTATGTGGCCAGTCATGCTGGAAGCTTTAGTCAGTATTATTTGGTCATATGTGATGATATTTATTTTCTTACTTTTCTTGATTGGGCTATTTATTGAATTACCTCAGCAGTGGCAGATCAACTCTCTAATGCCACAGTGGTATGGTGTGATATTAGGGGGAACATGCCTTATTCAATTTTTAGTCAGTTTATGGATCGATCATCGTTATGACCGTGGGCGTCTTTTTAGAAATTACTTTTGGGTCATTTGGTATCCATTATTTTTCTGGCTACTAACGTTATTTACCAGTGTGGTTGCGGTACCTAAAACTATATTTAACACGAAAAAACGTGCCCGCTGGGTTAGTCCAGACCGAGGCTTCCGTGGAGATAATTCATGAAAAATGAAGAAAATACTGAAGTAGAAGTTTTAGATATACCTGAATATATTGATCAGCCTGAATATGTAAAAAATAAGACCGCGAACTATACCTTGCAAACAATAGGTTGGTTCTGTTTAATGTGGCTGCTTTTTCCACTGGTTTCTTTATTTTTGTGGTTTTTTGAAGGGCATCTTATTTATGACTATGTATGGGTAGATCATATTTCGGAAGTCAAAACTTTACTGCATTTACTTCTTTTAATTTGCTTAAGTGCTTTGGTTCTAATTTTATGGGCAAGTTATAACTGGCTTAGATTTCATGGTGATGATCGACGTAGTAAAGCGCCAAATAGTTCTGATGATTTATTGGCTTTTAAATTTACAGTAAGTACAGCGTCATTATCAGAATTGCAAAAAGCTCAACGTGTCATTCTGCATTATGATGAGCATGGGCATTTGCAAAAATATGATTTGAACTGAATGAAAAAAGCATGGTATTTCAACCATGCTTTTTTATTTTCAAGAAGTTGTTCTAATAATGACATCAATGGTTTGCTGAGTGCCATCCATACTGTATATAGCCGTTTGAGTAACTTTCACAATTGGCCAAGTCTGTAATTTACAATTTGGTCTCTGTAGAGCCGTATAATAGTTATCAGATTTAAAAAATGTTTTATTGGCTTTTGCAGTATTTGGAGTCAAAAGACGCTTCAGCCATGTTTCATTTACTTGGGTTTCCAAAAAACGTAGAGCTAAGATACTTTTTACACGGTTGTTAAATAGCCTCCTGTTTTTAGCAATAAGTGGATGGGTAATGAGACGATGTATACCAATTTGACTATGGGGCAAAATAAAGTGTGGTGTGATTTGAAATACAGTTACAAACTTTGCATGTTGGCAGATTTTGTCTAAGTGTGTGACAGTTTCCTGATCCGTTCCAATAATCGCTACATTTAAATTAGAAAAATCATATGCTTTGATTGTATTTGATAAAAGAACTTGACCATTAAAAGCGTCAAAATCCTGAACTGAATTTTGAAAAGTAGCTGATTTTGCAACACTATTTTTAAGTTCAATACTCATTTTCCAAAAGTCCTTTTGGTTTTCATTTATGATGATTTTTTATCGTTTTAATATAAATAACCAAGCAAGGTAGCTGGGTAAAGTATTTTCAGATGGGTGGTTATCTCAGGCTTGGAACTGAGCCAAGCATGAGACTTTGTATAGATATTAATGACTTGATTTTAATTGCATTAATTGAGTAAAGCTGTCTAAACGTTTATTTGTATCATAGATGTCACAAGTAAAAATAAACTCATTGACTTCATATGTAACCAAAAGCTTTTCTAAACCTGAACGTACTGTTTCAGCAGAACCGATTTGTGCCATCTGATAGAAATTTTCAACTGAAAGTTGTTCTGCTGTGTTCCATAGTCCTTGCATTGAATTAACTGGTGGCTTGAGTTTTAAGCTTTCACCACGAATTAATCCTAAGACACGTTGGTATGCGCTTGTTGCTAGGAACTGAGCTTCTTCATCTGTATTGGCAACTACAACAGGTACGCCCATTGAAACATAAGGCTTGTCCAAATATTCAGAAGGTTCGAAATTTTCACGATAAAGTTCAATCGCTTGACCAAGCATGCGTGGCGCAAAATGCGATGCAAATGAATAGGGTAATCCTAGCTTCGCAGCCAATTGAGCGCTAAATAAGCTTGAACCCAATAACCAGACAGGCACATGAGTATTTTGTCCAGGAGTGGCAATAATTCTTTGGCCGGGTTGAGGCGCTTTAAAATATTGCAAAATCTCAACAACGTCTCTAGGAAACTGATCTTCCGTTTCCTGATGTCCGCGACGTAAGGCACGCATAGTGACCTGATCTGTACCCGGAGCACGACCTAAACCTAGCTCAATACGATTTGGATATAAGGTTGCTAATGTACCGAATTGTTCTGCAACCACTAATGGTGCATGGTTTGGTAGCATGATACCACCTGAACCTAAACGAATGCGCTGGGTATGAGCCGCGATAAAGCCAAGTAAAACAGCAGTTGCTGAACTCGCAATTCCATCCATATTATGATGTTCTGCAAGCCAAAAACGGTCATAACCTAATTTTTCTGCATGTTGGGCGAGCTCTAATGCATGACGTAATGAAAATTCGATTGTTTTATCATCACGTATAGGAGCAAGCTCCAAAATTGAAAATTTGGTGTCTTGAAGTGATCGCATGCGATATTCTCAAAAAACGTTATATCGAAATAATACGATATAAATGAGGTGATGTATATCGATTTTTTTCGATATAAATTTCACTCCCAAATAAAAAAGCACCGCTAGGGTGCTTTTTGATGTCTGTATACCAATTAGTGATGTTTATACCATCCACGGTGTAAGCCATTATCATGACGATAATAAGCGCGATCATTGTAATAACGACGGTCTTCACGATCATAGCGACGATCGTAACGGCGGTCATCTCGATCATAACGACGGTCATAACGGTCATCATAGTTACGGTCTTGACCAACTTTACGACCTAAAGCAGAACCACCAGCGGCACCTACTGCTGCACCGATGTAACCACCGTTTGTACCACCCATGTTTTTACCAACGGTATAACCAGCACCACCACCTAAAGCGCCACCAATAGCCGCTTCTGTACGGTTACGACGGTCACTTGCTGCGGCTGCACCACCAGCACCACCTAAAGCAGCACCAATTGTTGCGCCAGATGTACCACCAATACTTCTACCAATTGCTGTACCGACTACACTACCTAGAGCCGAAGTTGCTGCTACACGGGTACCATTATCTGCATGTGCAACTGACACCATAGAGGTTGTTGCGATTAATGCACTTGCTAACCAAATATTCATTTTCATTTTGGAACTCCATGCTCATTTTGCTAAAGAGCAATCTTTATGTCTTGAGCTAAATGTAATTAAAAATTTCGTGAAAATTATGGAGAAGCGCAATGCCGATACAATAGTTTTGTGTCTGCTTTGTATTGGTTGTATTAAGATGTGAATAAATCATGAGCAAAAGATTTTAAGACCACAAAATTTTAACTATAAAAAAACACCCGAAGGTGTTTTTAAGTCTATGTCTTCACTGTGATTAGTGGCGATGACGGTGTTTTTTCTTCCAGTGTTTAGAAGATCGATCATAATCGCGGTCTTTAGAAATTTTATTACCTAAAGCACCACCACCTGCCGCACCTAAAGCAGCACCGATGTATCCACCATTTGTACCACCCATGCTTTTACCAACAGTATAGCCAGCACCACCGCCTAAACCACCGCCAATTGCAGATTCTGTACGGTGACGACGATCACTAGCAACTGCTGCACCACCAGCACCACCTAAAGCAGCACCAATTGTTGCGCCAGATGTACCACCCATGCTTTTACCAATTGCAGTACCAGCAACACTACCTAAAGCTGAAGCAGCTGCTACGTGAGTTGTATTATCAGCATGTGCTACAGTCACCATAGAAGTAGCCAAAACAGCACTACATAATAAAGTATTTAATTTCATTACTTACTCCATGTCCCAAGTTGCAGGACCATATATCTTTCGTTACGGCAAATGTAACAAAACACTTCTCTTTAAATGTGGAGAACCCTCATTCGATTATTGGAGTTTAGTGTCTCGTTTGTATGCTTTCTATTAAAAACGTATGTAAAACCATCAATCTGACCGAAAAGTTGACCAAGAAAAATGTTTGAAAATAAGTAGTGAGCGTTTGATAGGGAAAATATCTAATTTAATGTACTTAGGAATGCTGAGAAGACTATTCTAAAGTTCAGGAATTGAAGGATTACATATGTCATTTAATCAGCATAATCTGTAAACTATGCGCTATTTTTATGATTTGGCTTATCTTCTTATATTTATCTAGATAAGTTTTTTGGACTTTTGAGATATTTCCTCTTATGAAAGCGTCACTCCGTTTACGACTTGATCAACTCTGTGATCGTCATGAAGAACTTACCGCATTGCTTGCAGATGCAGAAGTGATTTCCGATAACAAACGTTTCCGTAAACTGTCTCGTGAACATAGTGATTTAAGTGAAATTACCGAAGTTTGGGGCAAATACCGTCAAGCAGAAGAAGACATTGAAACTGCTGAAATGATGAAGTCGGACCCTGACTTTAAAGATATGGCAGAAGAAGAAATTCAGGCGAATAAAGCATTGCTTGAAGAACTAGAAAGCCAGCTCAATATTTTGATGATTCCAAAAGATCCAAATGACTCTAATGCTGCTTATTTAGAAATTCGTGCGGGAACAGGTGGTGACGAAGCGGCAATTTTCTCAGGTGATTTGTTCCGCATGTATAGCAAATATGCCGAGACACAAGGCTGGCGTATTGAAGTCCTTTCTGAAAATGAAGGCGAACATGGTGGCTTTAAAGAAGTCATTTGTCGTGTAGATGGTGATGGTGTGTATGGCCGCTTGAAGTTTGAAAGTGGTGCGCACCGCGTACAACGTGTGCCAGCCACTGAATCACAAGGTCGTGTGCATACCTCAGCTTGTACAGTTGCAATCTTGCCTGAAATTGATGTTGATACTAATGTTGAAATTAACCCAGCAGACTTACGTATTGATACTTACCGTGCGTCAGGTGCGGGTGGTCAGCACATTAACAAAACTGATTCGGCAGTGCGTATTACTCATATTCCAACGGGTACAGTTGTTGAGTGCCAAGAAGAACGTTCACAGCATAAAAACAAAGCTAAAGCGATGGCCTTGTTAGTATCACGTTTAGAAAACGCAAAACGTGCAGCAGCCGATGCAGCGACTTCTGAAATGCGCCGTGATTTAGTTGGTTCTGGTGACCGTTCTGAACGTATTCGTACGTATAACTACCCGCAAGGTCGTATGACTGATCACCGTATTAACCTAACTTTATATAAGTTAGATGCAATCATGGAAGGCGATTTAACTGAATTGCTCGATAGCTTACATCGTGAATATCAAGCAGATCAGCTTGCAATGCTTGCACAGGAAAATGGCGGCTAATGAATATTGCTCAAGCGCTTGCAATTCGTGGTGAGCCTGACAGTTATGAACGACAAGAAAATGCTTGGCTGCTTGAGCATTTTCTAAAAATCAATTCACTCGAATTAAAGTTTAGACTTGAGCAAGAGTTAACAGCCCAGCAAGAGCAAGACTATGTTGCTGGTATTGAGCGCATTCAAAACGGTGAACCTTTAGCTTATGTGACGGGTTCACAACCATTTTGGACGCTCGATTTAAAAGTAACATCTGATACTTTAGTACCGCGTCCGGATACTGAGGTTTTGGTTGAAACTGTTTTAAATCTAAATTTGCCAAATAACGCAAATATTGTGGATCTGGGAACGGGGACAGGTGCAATTGCACTTGCATTAGCAAGTGAACGTCCAGATTGGCAGGTAACCGCAACTGATATTTATGCGCCTACGTTAGAAGTTGCAAAAGAAAATGCACAAACACATGGCTTGCAACATGTGAAGTTTGCTTGCGGTGCTTGGTTTGAAGCATTAGAGCTACAACAATTTGATTTAATTGTTTCTAATCCGCCCTACATTGACCCTGAAGATGAACACATGCAAGCTTTGGCAACAGAGCCGCGCCGTGCGTTGGTTGCAGACCATCAGGGATTGGCTGATATTGAAATTATTATTGCTCAAGGGAAAAACTGGTTAAAACCTCAAGGGTGGATTGTACTTGAACATGGTTATGATCAGGGGCAAGCTGTTCGAGGCATTTTCACAGAGCATGGTTTTAGTGAGATAAAAACCATTCAAGATTATGGCCAAAATGATCGAGTCACTTTGGCACGCTGGATTTAAAGTTATTTTTGTAGCGTATCACGCCAACGTAATAACCAGTTTTCTATAAGTTTCATTAAGCTATCGGTTATTTTACCCAATAGTGCCAATAAAATAATTGCAATGATAACAATATCAGGCCGAGACGTTTCTCGGCCATCACTGAGTAAATAACCAATCCCTTGAGTGGCTGCAATCAGTTCAGCTGCAATCATAAACATCCACGATAAGCTTAAGCTGTTGCGTAAACCCGTTAAAATGCCCGGAGATGCTGCTGGTAAAATAATAGATATAATCCGCTGAAAAGCATTAAGCCGATAAACTTTTCCAACTTCAATGAGCTTTCTATCTACGTTATGAATTGCTGCAACTGTATTGGTATAGGTTGGAAAAAATGCTCCAATTGCAATAAGCGTAATTTTTGAGCCTTCGTCAATTCCTAACCAAAGTAATAGCAGTGGAATCCACGCAAGACTTGGGATCGACTTAATTGCTGAAAAGGTCGGTTCTAAATAAGCTTCTGCTTCTTTACTTAATCCCACCCAAATCGCAAAAGTTAAACCTAAACCGCTTCCTATAATAAAGCCGAATAGAACACGCCATGTACTAATATAAATATGGGCAAATAGGTCGCTATGAGCTAAATCTAAAAAAGATTGCCATAAACTAGTCGGTGCAGGGAGTAGATAAGCATCGATATAGCCATTTCTGACTAAAAACTCACAAGCCGCTAAAAAGATGAGGGGAATGAGTAGCGCTTTAAACCACCGTGTAAATTTATGGTTTAGATGCTTTTTCTGAGATTTTAAAGCCTGCTGAGCTAAGAAATGATTTAGCTCAGCTTTGTTAAATGAATCACTCATAAACTATTTCACGACTTTTTGAGCAAAACGTGGGTCTAACAACTGATCAACCACTTGATTGACATTGGTACCTTTTCTAACCAAGTCTTCTTCTGTCAAAATTTTTCCAGAACGCTTTAGCGCTTGTGCTTGAGTTGCTGATGGAATGCTTTGATCAAAGTTGGTTCGGCTCAGTTGTAGTTTAGCCACAGGTAGAGGGAGTTTTGATTCTTGAGCTAAAAGTGCTGCTACTTTATCTGGATTGGCTTTTGCCCATTTTCGGGCTTGTTCGTAGGCTTTAATAACGGCTTCTACCGCTTCAGGGCTTTGCTTTGCAAAGTCTTCTTTCACGCTAAGCACGCTATAACTATTAAATGCTACATTACGATAAAGTAATTTCGCGCCCGATTGAATTTGAGCTGAAGCCATTAATGGATCAAGCCCCGCCCAAGCATCTACTTGGCCACGTTCTAATGCGGTTTTACCATCTGGATGTTGTAAATGGACCAGTTGTACATCGCGTTTACTCAAACCGACAGTATCTAGTGCTTGTAGTGTAAATAAGAAAGGATCTGTTCCTTTGGTAGCTGCAATTTTCTTACCTTTTAAATCTTTTAGGCTTTTAATTGGTGAATTTTTTGCGACAACAAGCGCGGTCCATTCCGGTTGGCTTTGTACATAAACCGTTTTAATTGGACTACCATTTGCTCGGCTTAATACAGCAGCCAATCCAGCAGTAGAAGCAAAATCGATGCTGTTACTATTGAGATATTCTAATGAGCGGTTGCTACCTTGACTGAAAACCCATTTAATTTGAGTATTTGGGAGTGCTTTTTCAAGAAGCTTTTGATCTTTTACCACCAAACTGGTTGGGGCGTAGTAAGCGTAATCAAGTTTAAGCGTAGTCGGAATTGCTGCAAAAGTAGATGAAGCAAATACAAACCCCAATGTTGATGCCAACAAAGTCTTTGGTATAGAAAATTTTGATTTTAAAGACATGATAAAAATAAAACCGAACTAAAATAATAAATCATCCTTTCATGTGTTTAGTGGCTTACAAACTTAGTTATTTTGATTTGTAAATCAGTTTGAAAGATAAAAGTTTAGATAAAATTATAAGTTAATGTTTTATAGGCATTATTAAGTTTTAAATAATGCGTTATATGAAATATTCAATTTAAAAGACATAAATATCATAAGCTTAAGTTTTAAAACTTAAAGCTTTGTTGGATGCATATGCTATTGCTTGTGCGTAGTTAAATTATCTCGGTATGCACCTGGGCTAACACCTGTCCATTTTTTAAAGGCACGGTGAAAAGCACTTGGGTCGTGGAAATTTAAGTCCTCACTAATGTCTTGTATTGAATCATTACTTTTGCTTAAGCGTTCAATCGCAATATCACAACGAATTTCATTTTTAATTTGTTGATAACTTACCCCTTCATGTTTGAGGCGGCGTTGAACAGTGGCTTCTGAAATATTGAGTTGTTGTGCTACATCTTTGAGTTCGGGCCATTGGGCTGGGTGAAGCTTTAATAAATGACGACGAATAAGAACACTCAAAGCATTTTCATTTTTAAAACGAACCAAAAGATTTTGTGGAGTTTGTTCTAAAAAATCATAAAGCGCTTTTTTGTCTTTTTTAATTTTAATATCTAAGTAGTGGGCATCAAACTCAACCTGATTTATCTCGGCATTAAATTGTATATCTTCACAAAAACGGACTAGATAATCTTGAATATCGTTTGGTTTTGAACAGCGTACAGCAATACTGTTTAAACTAATTCGCTGGTCTATTAACCAGCACATAAGCCCATGTACCAACATTAAAAAGGTTGCGTAAGTAAACATACGTTTAGTTTGTTCACGATCACGAATGACCAAATAAGCTTTTTCTTGTTCTCGAATTAACTCTCCACGTATATCATCAAGCACAAAATTAAAAAAATTCAAAATATCGTAGAGAGCCTTTTCTAAAGTTTCAGCCGTACTGACGAGTTTTGTAAGTAATTTATAGCTGCCACGGCGCATAGGGTGGCTATCCATACCGAAAAATTCATCATTCATGGCATTGGCAAGTTCAATCCATAATTGTGCATACGTTGCTACCGGAACACGCGCTTTAGGTGTCATGAGCAATTCAGCAGGAATGCCAGCTTTATTCAAAATAATTTGAGTATTTAGCCCTTTGGTATAAGCCGCACTTAATGCTTCATGTACCAGTGCAATCGAAATTGTTCCTTTACTTAAAGAAGATTGGACAACCATGTCAAAGACTCATTTTTTTACGTATTTCAAATGAAATATTTCATATTCAAAATTTGGATTGATCAAAAGCTGCAAGCATTTTGAGGTTTTTTGAAATTGTATCGGAAAAAAACAAATTTTACTCTCACTACTAAGGTTAAAGAACATTTCTATAGGACGTTACATAATGAAAATTCAAGGAAAACATTTCGTGATTACAGGTGGTGGCTCTGGTTTAGGAGCTGCAACGGCTGAATATTTAGTGCAACAAGGCGCCTCAGTCACATTAGTAGACATGAATGTAGAAGCAGGTGAACAGCAAGCAAAACAGCTAGGGCCAAAAGCTGACTTTGTTAAACTTGATGTAACTGATGAAGCTGCTGCTGATCAGTTCTTTAAAGATTTGTTGGTTAAACATGGTCATTTACATGGTTTGGTTAACTGTGCAGGTATTGGCCCTTCTGCAAAAGTAGTTGGCCGTGAGGGTGTTCATGACTTGGGATTATTTGCAAAGACTTTAAATATTAATGTCACAGGTACATTTAACATGCTGCGTTTTGCAGCAGATGCAATGAGTAAAAACACGGTTGAAGAAGGTGAAGAGGACCGTGGTGTTATTGTGAACACTGCTTCTGTTGCTGCATTTGATGGTCAAATTGGGCAGGCAGCTTATTCTGCATCAAAAGGCGCTATTGTGGCGATGACTTTACCGATCGCTCGTGAGCTAGCGCGACATGCCATTCGTATTATGACAATTGCACCGGGAATTATGGAAACTCCAATGCTTAAGGGTATGCCACAAAATGTACAAGATGCTTTGGGGCAAATGGTTCCGTACCCATCTCGTTTGGGAAAACCACAAGAATTTGCTCGTTTGGTTGCCCATATTGCTGAAAATTCCTATTTAAATGGTGAAGTCATCCGTTTGGATGGTGCAATTCGTATGGCAGCAAAATAATAAAATAAGGATGTTGAAATGATTCTAAATGCTGAACAAAGCATGGTTCAGGAGATGATGCGTAACTATGCGCAAAATCAGTTAAAACCAACAGCTGCACATCGCGATAAGACCCATGAATTTCCGGCTCAGGAGTTAAAAGATTTAGGTGCACTAGGTGCTATGGGGATGACCGTGCCTGATGAATGGGGCGGTGCGGGAATGGACTATGTTTCTTTGGTGCTTGCGATTGAAGAAATTGCCGCAGGTGATGGTGCTATTTCGACAATCGTAAGCGTACAAAACTCTTTAATTTGCGGCATTACACTGGCATACGGTTCAGAGCAGCAAAAACAAACCTATTTGCCAAAATTTGCTTCTGGCGAATGGCTGGGATGCTTTTGTTTAACTGAGCCACATGTCGGTTCCGATGCGAGCGCGATTTTATGTAAAGCTGAGCGAGATGGCGACAATTGGGTGCTCAATGGTGTAAAGCAATTTATTACCAGTGGTAAAAATGCTCAAGTGGCTTTGGTGTTTGCGGTTACAGATAAACAAGCTGGCAAAAAAGGCATTTCATGCTTTCTTGTACCGACCAATACACAAGGCTACTTGGTGACTCGAATTGAAGACAAAATGGGTCAACATGCTTCGGACACAGCGACCATAACGTTAGAGGACTGCCGAATTCCTTTAGAAAATTTGGTTGGACAAGAAGGTGAAGGTTATAAAATTGCGTTATCTAATTTAGCAGCTGGACGTATTGGTATTGCTGCTCAGTCTGTTGGTATGGCAAGAGCGGCTTTTGATGCAGCCGTGCAATATGCAAACGAGCGTAAGGCCTTCGGTGTAGAGCTGGTTCAGCATCAGGCGGTTGGTTTTCGCTTAGCCGATATGGCAACCCAGATTGAAGCTGCACATCAGCTAGTTTTACATGCTGCGACTTTAAAAGATGCAGAGCTACCTTGTTTAAAAGAAGCCTCAATGGCGAAACTCTTTGCATCAACTATGGCTGAGCGAGTATGTTCGGATGCAATCCAGATTCATGGCGGTTATGGCTACGTCAGTGATTTCCCTGTTGAGAGAATTTATCGGGATGTACGTGTAAGCCAGATTTATGAAGGTGCTTCAGATATTCAACGTTTGGTGATTGCTCGCGAAGTGGCTCAAGTTTAGATCATGAGATATTGAGTTTTTAAACTTAAAACTGCAAGAAACCGCACATCATGTGCGGTTTCTTGCAATTGAAATGGAGCATTTTTGCTATTAGTTTTGTTTGAAATAGATGGAAAAGTTGAAGAAATATTCTTCGAGCTTTAGCTAAAACAATAACAGTCAGGACAGATTTTGTGGCCTAACACAAAATTAATCATCAAACGGAATGAAGGTGAGCATCATGAAAACTTTGGCAGAAGCTTATCAACAATTTGATCTTGCAAAACTTATTGAAGGGCAACTTGTTGGGCATCCCCAAGCAATAAATGCTTATGTTGAGTGCTGTGAGCGTTATGTAGGAAAAAATAAAACAGCGCTCATTTGGGAAGGAAAAAATGGACAGGCAGAGCACTATACGTTCGAACAACTTGCGGAACTTTCTGGAAAACTTGCTAACTTCTTTAAAGCACAAGGAATTCAATCTGGAGATTGTATTGCAGGGCTTTTACCAAGAACGCCTGAGTTATTAATTACAATTTTGGCAGCGTGGCGTATAGGCGCTATTTATCAGCCTTTATTTACTGCCTTTGAAGCAAAATCGATTGATCACCGTATTACGACTGCTCAAACTAAATTGATTGTGACTAATGATGAACAACGACCTAAACTGAATACTTTAAATGTTCCTGTTATTGTCACTGTTCATCAGACTGGTCCTTTGTCTGAGCATGACTTTGATTTTTGGCAATCTTTACAGCGCTATTCTGAGCAATGTGAGCCAGTAAATCGTAGCTTTGAAGATGACTTTTTAATGATGTTTACTTCTGGTACAACTGGACTTGCTAAGTCTGTACCCGTTCCACTAAAAGCAATTTTGGCATTTAAAGGTTATATGAGCCATGCTGTCGATTTGCGTGAAGAGGATATGTTTTGGAATCTAGCAGATCCGGGATGGGCATATGGTTTGTACTATGGCATTACTGGGCCTTTAAGCTTGGGGCATAGCGTTATTATGGATGAGCGTTCATTTAATGTAGATCAGGCAATTGAGTTAATTAAAAAGTATAAAGTAAGTAATTTAACTGGTTCGCCTACAGCATTTCGAATGTTCTTTGGGTTTAAGGAAAAATTTGACCCTTCAATTAAACAACATTTACGCGTAGTGAGTAGTGCAGGTGAGCCATTAACTCCAGAGGTTGTGAACTGGTTTAAAAAGGATTTAGGGGTTAATATTTTTGATCAATATGGCCAAACTGAGCTAGGAATGGTAATTGCGAACCACCATACGCTTGAGCATCCATTAAAAGTAGGCTCGGCTGGTTTTGCAATTCCTGGACATCGTTTTGCGGTGTTAGACCAAAATTATCAAGAATTACCAACAGGTGGTGTGGGTATTTTGGCAATGGACTCGGAGCAATCGCCATTAATGTGGTTTAAAGGCTATGGTGGCAATAATCGCAAATCATTTGTTGGTAAGTATTATTTAACAGGTGACACGGTCACTTTAAATGAACATGGCGGCATTGATTTTGTGGGGCGTGCTGACGATGTCATTACAACATCAGGCTACCGAGTTGGACCATTCGATGTTGAAAGTACTTTGTTAGAGTGTGAGGCGGTATTAGAGTCAGCCGTAATTGGTAAACCAGATCCGGAACGAACCGAAATAGTAAAAGCTTTTGTGGTGCTTAAACCTGCTTATCAAGCATGTGAAACATTAAAAGATAAACTACAGCAATATGTTCGTAACCGTTTATCTCGTCATGCGTATCCAAAAGAAATTGAGTTTGTGGATAGTCTACCGAAAACCACGAGCGGAAAAATTCAAAGAGGATTATTGAAGCAGCAAGAAATTGCAAAAATGCAGCAAGCCTATGCAAGCTAAATTGAACAAAGGGAAATATTTAAATATTTCCCTTTATTTCTTTATATTAGAGATCGGCTTTCACTTCTTCACCAATTAAGTAAAACGTTCCACCTGCAATATAATGCAGGCTTCGAAGTTCTTTTGGCGCATCTTGAAAATGCCAGTGCCCATCTCTAAAAACGCGACTATCTGCCCATGCACCTACAACAGAACCAATAAATAAATCATGAGCTGACTGATTGTGCGGTTCAGGAATAAGTTTACAAACCAGCCATGCGATACAACCTGATACAAGTGGGCTAGTAAGACCTTCTTGATAAAATAGCTCAACTCCGCAGTGCTCAAGTTTTTGTGGGTCATCTAATTTACTAATGGTACCAAGTTGCTTGGTCATATTGAGCTGTGCATAGCAAGGAACTTGTAGTGTGAAATAGCCACTTTGCTCGACAAGCTGTCGGGTTTTAGTGCTTTTATCTAAAACGACGGTCACTTTGGCAGGCTTGAACTCTAAAGCACATGCCCATGCGGCAGCCATTACATTGCGGTCGTCACCATGTTGTGCAGAAACCAGCACAGTTGGACCATGATTTAATAAACGATAAGCTTTTTCTAACTCTACTGGTGCAATATATGATTGGGACATATTTAGCCTAAGTAACAAAGAAACTAGTTGGTTCTATTGTTGCAGAAAGTTTGAAAGAAGTAATGTGAACAATAGAGCAGTAACCGAATAAAAAACTGTTTCTATTTTATAGCTTTCCTAATGACGAACTTAGTCATAAAATCATTTGGCTTCTAAGTGAAAGGATTAACGTGTGACCGAGCTTCAAGATATCGATTTTGTAGAGTTAAGTGATGAAGAAATGCATCTCTATAGCCGTCAGATTTTACTTGATGGATGGGATATTGAAGCTCAGGAAAAACTCAAACTTGCCAATATACTGATTGTCGGTGCTGGTGGCATAGGTTGTAGCAGTGCAGATCTACTCGCACGAGCAGGAGTTGGAAAAATTACACTCATTGATGCAGATACCATTGAGATAAGTAATTTACAGCGTCAAATTGCATTTGGTCATGAAGATATTGGTCGTTATAAAGCTGAAGTTCTGGCAAAACGGTTACAGAAAATTAACCCTTATATCTGTGTTGAATACTACAACGAACGTTTAGACGAACATAACATTGATAGACTTGTTGAACACCAAGATGTGGTACTGGATGGCTGTGATAACTTTACAACTCGCTATTTAGTAAATAGTGCTTGTAAGAAACATCAGGTCGCATTAATTAGTGCCTCCGCAATTGGCTTTCAGGCGCAAATGTTTATGGTAGAAGGTGATTCAGCTTGTTATGAATGTTTGTTTCCAAAAGAACAGCATGATAATGAAGGTCTGCGCTGTGCAGAGTCAGGAGTGCTTGCAACGACTCCTGTAATGATAGCGTCATTACAAGCACATCACACTTTGTTATATTTAGGGCTTAATCGCACTCCTCTGAAACAAAAACTGTTACTTTGGGATGGATTAAATATGACACAACGTATTGTTAATTTTGATAAAGATATAAATTGTCCACTTTGTCAGGCAAGCTAATCAGCAAATAAAGCAAAATTTGCTACACTTGAGATGAATATTCTGGTTCTAAAGAAATATGAAAAAAAATATTTTATTTGATGGATTGCGCTCAGTTGCCCGTATCGGTGAAACCGCAGTGGTTGCGGCTAAAGCTGGTATTAAGTACGCAACTGATAAGCCAAGTAATGCCAAACTCATGCGTGAGACTTTTGAGTCGCTTGGCTCAACATATATTAAGCTTGGTCAGTTTATCGCGAGTACACCATCGCTATTTCCGCGTGAATATGTAGAAGAATTTCAAGGTTGTTTAGATCAGACACCAACTCTGCCATTTAGTTATATTCAAGGTGTACTTGCTTCTGAATTTGAAGGACGAGATTTAAGCCAGATTTTTAGCTACATCGATGAAAAACCTTTAGCTTCTGCTTCAATTGCTCAGGTTCATGCGGCTAAACTGACGACCGGTGAAGATGTCGTTATCAAAGTACAAAAACCTGGTGTTGAAACCATTTTGTACACTGACTTAAATGTGGTGCATTGGGCAGCCAAACTACTTGAGCGTGCAGTACCTAAAATCAAGTTTGCTGCTCTTTCTGATATTGTCGATGAAATTAAAACCCGTATGGTGCGTGAAGTCGACTTTATTGAGGAAGCTCAGAACTTAGATGACTTTGTAGAGTATTTAAATATTTCTCAAAACCATGCTGCGACAGCCCCTAAAGTTTATCATCAGTTTTCGACACGCCGTGTTTTGACCATGCAACGTTTATATGGTGTGTCTTTGACAGACTTTAGTGTCGTAAAACAATATGCTAAAGACCCATCACAAGTGTTGATTACTGCTATGAATACATGGTTTGGTAGTCTTATGCTCTGTAAGAGTTTCCATGCGGACTTACATGCTGGAAATCTTATGTTGCTCGAAGATGGCCGAATTGGTTTTATCGATTTCGGTATTGTGGGTCAGTTAAAACCAGAAGTCTGGACAGCGTGTATTGCGTTTATGGATGCCTTACAAAAAACTGATTATCAGGCAATGGCTGAAAATATGCTCAAAATGGGTATGACCCACAACAAGGTCGATGTTCAGGTTTTAGCTCAAGATTTAGAGCGTTTGTTTAATGGTGTATTAATGGCCGATCCACAGCAAATTTTGTCTTCAAATCCAGCCGATTTAAATGACATCATGATGGATATGGTAGGGGTTGGTGAGCGCCACGGTATTAAATTCCCTCGAGATTTTGCCTTATTATTTAAGCAAATGCTTTATTTCGATCGTTTTATGCGCGTACTCGCACCATATACTGATATTTATGCAGACCAGCGTTTGAAAATGGTTCAAAATATGGAACCTGCTTCGTTGTTAAAGCACTAAGGTCAGTTTAAATTTATGGATGCCATTATTATTGAAGGCTTGAAGGTTGAGACAGTGATTGGCTGTTTCAACTGGGAAAGACAAATCATTCAACCTTTAATGTTGGATTTGACCATCCATAATGATTTGAGTCGAGCTGCAGCGTCTGACAAGCTTGAGGACACACTCAACTATGCACAGATTTGTGAGTTATCGGCTCAAACCATTCAACAAGCCAAACCTGAATTAATTGAGCATGCAGCCCATCTGGTTTTGCAGTGTTTATTTGAAACCTTTCCAACAATTGAAAAAATTACCATAACCATCCGTAAGCCAGCCATCATTGCAGAAGCAAACGCTGTAGGAATTCGTCTTGAACGCACCAGAAACAATTTTTGCGCTCGCCCTAGCGAGTAATTTAGACGCAGATCAGCACTTTACTTTTGCTTATACGCAATTAGCAACTTTGGGGAAAGTGCAGTTTTCATCTGTTTATCAAATTCCATGCCGAGATGGTATTGGAGATGATTACTGGAATTCAGCATGTCTATTAAAAAGCACTTTATCGTGTGACCAAATAGAATCTTTTTTAAAGAAACTTGAGTCAGATTCTGGACGTGTTCGACCATCGCATCATATTTCTTTAGATGTTGATTTGATTGCATGGGGAGCTAATCTGGACCATATGCAATTTAATTCTAAAAAATTGCCTTTGGCGCTTGATGTAAAAATTCCCTTATATGAACTTTGGCATTGTGAAAGACTAAAGGCTGATAGTACGTTTTACCCAGTTGTTAATTTTAAATTTTAAGGTCTTTCAAACTAAAATTTACGCAAAATTTACGCGGCCTTTGAGTTCCTCAATAGAGAATTTACGAGCATTTTATCCATACTGAAATCCACTAAATTAGTGTTACTTCAGGACAATAAAGATGCTTATAAATTCTCAAATGCGCATCTTGCATCAGTCTGGCATAGTCTTATGCGGACTAAAAACAAATGATATTTCCCCATCTCTCCTTATTTCCATTTTGGCAAATCAAGCCAAGGGATCTAGAGGAGAATAGCCATGTTAGAACTTATCCTTGTTTTATTTATTGCTATTTTTTTAGCATGGTGTCTCAGCAAATATCTATCCAAAGTGATGACAAATCAGCCGATGGTTGGCGATGGATTATTTCGTTGGATT
This sequence comes from Acinetobacter sp. H1(2024), assembly GCF_046557555.1. Taxonomy (NCBI): domain Bacteria; kingdom Pseudomonadati; phylum Pseudomonadota; class Gammaproteobacteria; order Moraxellales; family Moraxellaceae; genus Acinetobacter; species Acinetobacter sp. H1(2024). The sequence goes on along the minus strand of NZ_JBKGFO010000002.1, from coordinate 68,812 downwards.
GAAAATCCTGTATATCGCTTGTTAGGTATATCTCAACAACAACAAATGAACTGGAAACAATATTCTTTAGCATTTGTTGTTAGCTGTGTTTTTCTAGCTATAGCCGTTTTTGCTATTTTTATGACGCAAGCATGGCTACCATTAAACCCAAATCACGCACCAAACATGAGCTGGGATTTAGCATTACACACGACTATTTCATTTTTAACTAATACCAATCAACAGCATTATTCTGGTCAAGCTCAATTATCTTATTTGTCGCAAATGACAGGTATTGTGGGTTTGCAAGTCATCACACCAATGATGGGACTAGCTTTAGTTGTTGCGACTTTAAGAGCTTTCTTTTATCAACGTCCTAGCCATATTGCAGCGGATGTTGCTGAACAGCCAGATCAAATTTTAATTGGTAACTATTGGGCAGATGTGATCCGCCCTACAGTCCGTTTCTTGCTTCCTCTGTGTTTTGTCTGGTCATTATTGCTCAATAGCCAAGGCGTGCCTTCAACTTTTCAAGGTGGGCCGGAAGTACAGCTTATTGATAAAGCGAATACAGTACAAACCCAAAAAATTCCATTAGGTCCAGTTGCACCAATGGTTGCTATTAAACAATTGGGTAGTAACGGTGGGGGCTGGTATGGTCCAAATAGTGCTGCACCTTTAGAAAATCCAACGCCGTTATCTAACTTCTTGGAAATGCTTGCGATTTTACTTATTCCAATTACAGTCATTTTTATGGTTGGGCATTTCACTCAACGCAAAAAATTTGCCTATTTTGTGTTTGGTAGCATGCTTTTAATGTCGGTTATTTCAGGTGCAGCAGCTGTCTGGTCTGAAAGCATGTCATCGACAGCATCGCAAATTGCTGTAATGGAAGGTAAAGAACAACGATTCGGAGCTGCATCATCGGCAGTTTGGGCTGCGCTGACCACACAAGTGAATAATGGTTCGGTCAATATGATGCATGATTCTTCGGCACCTCTTACTGGGCTGGTTGAACTCATTAATATGTTGATTAATGCCATTTGGGGTGGTGTGGGCTGTGGTCTGCAACAGTTTATGGTTTATCTGTTACTTGCGGTATTTATTGCAGGTTTAATGACAGGCCGTACGCCTGAGTTGTTTGGGCGCAAAATTGAAGCCGCGGAGATCAAGTTACTCGCAATTATTATCTTGATTCAGCCTCTTATCATTCTTGCTTTTACAGCTCTAAGCGTCAGCATTCCGGGCTTATCAGGCATCACAAACCCAGGACCACATGGTATTACCCAAGTGTTCTATGAATATGTCTCTGCATTTGCAAACAACGGTTCAGGCTTTGCAGGCCTTAAAAATACGACAGTCTGGTGGAATGTGACATGTAGCATTGCACTTATTTTAGGGCGCTTCCCAGCATTAATTTTGCCATTAATGATTGCGACACGTTTAGCAGCAAAAAGAAAAGCACCCGAAACAACATGTAGTCTTCAAGTTGAAACACCAACTTTTGCGTTAACACTGATTACGATTGTTGTATTGCTTACCTTATTACAATTTATGCCAGTTCTTGTCCTTGGGCCAATTGCCGATCAACTTTTGTTGGTTAAAGGCTAAGGAGGCGAGTGAAAATGAATACACAAACTCATGTAAATAGCCATAAAACGACTGTGGCAGTACCAAGTTTTGAAGTTTGGAAAAATGCTTTTGTAAAATTGCTACCACAGCATGCAATTAAAAACCCTGTCATGGCAATTGTATGGCTTGGAACCGTAATCACTGCTCTAAGTACCTTAATGGGATATGCCACACTGGTGTTTGGTTTGGTTGTCACAGCAATTCTGTTTATTACCATTTTATTTGCTAACTATGCTGAAGCGGTTGCAGAGGCTAGAGGCCGTGGGCAGGCATCTTCATTACGTGCAGCAAGAGAAAATTTAACGGCTCGAAGACTCAACTCTTTGACAGACCGTCAAGCGACTCAAGTTGCAGCCACTGAACTTCATTTAAATGATTATATTGAAGTTCATGCAGGTGAGCTTGTTCCAGCCGACGGTGAAATTGTAGAAGGCTTTGCCACCATTAATGAATCGGCGGTTACAGGTGAGTCAGCACCCGTGTTACGTGAAGCTGGAACTGACCGTTCAGGTGTTATTGGCGGAACCAAAGTTCTTACAGATCGTATTGTTGTGCAAGTGACTGCTGAATCTGGTCAAAGTTTCTTAGACCGTATGATTGCTTTGGTTGAAGGTTCAAATCGCCAAAAAACTCCGAATGAGATTGCGCTTGGCTTTTTGTTAATGGTGATGACAATCACGTTTTTAATTGTCGTGATTAGCTTGCCATTTATTGCCAAGTATTTGCATATTGAACTTGATCCAGTTGTGCTCGTGGCGTTATTGGTCTGCCTGATTCCAACAACGATTGGTGGCTTATTACCTGCGATTGGTATTGCGGGGATGAACCGTGCACTCAAAGCCAATGTTTTGGCAAAATCAGGTAAAGCGGTAGAAGTTGCGGGTGACATTGATGTACTTTTACTCGATAAAACAGGAACCATTACATATGGTGACCGTCAAGCGACTTCTTTTTATCCTTTAACCTCGGTAACCGAGTCTGAATTAAGAGCTGCTGCTTGGGTAAGCTCACTTGCTGACCCGACACCAGAAGGCAAGTCGATTGTTAAATTAGCAAAAGAACAGGGTTTAAAACAGCAAGAACCTGAGCAAGCCGAATTTATCTCTTTTAGTGCTTCGACTCGAATTTCTGGTGTGAATTTACCGAATGGTGATCAAATTCGTAAAGGTGCTTTAGACGCAATCTTGAAGTTTGTAGATGAAGATTATTCTCAAGATCTAGAGTTAAAAGCACGTGTTGAACAAGTTGCCAAAAAGGGTGCAACACCATTGGTTGTCGCAAATCAACATCATGTATTAGGTGTGATTGAACTTTCAGATGTGATTAAACATGGTATTAAAGAACGTTTTGCACGCTTAAGAGAAATGGGTATTAAAACTGTCATGGTCACAGGTGATAACCCATTAACTGCTGCCGCGATTGCTGCGGAAGCTGGTGTAGATGATTATATTGCCGAAGCAAAACCAGAAGATAAATTGGCTTGTATTCGTACTGAACAACAGCAAGGCCGTTTAGTTGCAATGGTTGGTGACGGAACCAACGATGCGCCAGCATTGGCACAAGCCGATATTGGTTTGGCTATGAACTCAGGTACACAAGCTGCTAAAGAAGCCGGCAATATGGTTGATTTAGACTCTGATCCGACCAAACTGCTTGCTGTAGTTGAGATTGGGAAACAGCAGCTAATTACCCGTGGTGCGTTAACAACCTTTTCGTTAGCAAACGACGTCTCTAAATACTTTGCCATCTTGCCTGCATTGTTCGCTGCTGCGATTCCACAAATGCAAGTATTGAATGTGATGCACTTAGCAAGTCCAAACAGCGCAATTTTATCTGCATTAATTTTTAACGCGATTATTATTCCGTTATTAATTCCAATCGCACTTCGAGGCGTGAAATTTAAACCTTCAACTGCAACTCAGTTACTACGCCGAAATATGTTGATTTATGGAGTGGGTGGTGTGGTTCTACCATTTATTGCCATCAAAGCGATTGATGTAGTGATTGTTCAATTATTTGGTTTGTAATCTGGAGTTTGAAATGAAAACTTATGCACAAAATTCAGAAGCAAATTTGGGTCAGACCTTAAGAGCATCTTTCGGACTTCTAATTTTTACCCTTGTCGGTTGTGGTGCTGTTTATAGTGCGATCGCTACAGGTGCAGGACAAGTGTTATTCAATAATCAAGCAAATGGTAGTTTGATTGAAATAGACCATAAAGTTCTAGGGTCAAAATTAGTCGCTCAGCCATTTGTTGGAGAGGCTTATTTTCATCCACGTCCTTCAGCAGTTGCTTATGACCCAATGTCTATGGGGGCCACAAACTTAGCCCTTACCAATCCAGAGCTTCAAAAACAAATTGATGCTCAGATTCTTGCGGTTAAACAACAAGACCACACAGGTAATACCCCTATTCCAAGTGATTTAGTGACGAAATCAGGTAGTGGTATTGATCCGCATATTAGCCCAGAATCTGCTCAGTTACAGGTTGCCAGAGTGGCTCAAGCGCGTCATTTAGACCCTAAAGTTGTAGAAGAGTTACTTCAAAAGCATATTGAACCAGTTCAGTTTGGTGTACTAGGGCAAGCTCGTGTTAATGTATTAGAACTCAATATCGCTTTAGATCAATTACAATCTACACATTAACTTGAAAATAAAATTGTTAGTTTACCGGATGATATCAAGTGCAAAGCAATCGCGAAAATCAGGCTGAAGCCTTATTAAATCATGTCAACAGATATCAAGCCGGTCGACTAACGGTCTTTCTCGGTGCAGCGCCCGGTGTCGGCAAAACCTATGCTATGCTTGCCCGCGCTAAAGAGTTATATCAACAGGGCGCAGATGTTGTTGTGGGTATTGTTGAAACCCACGGAAGAATAGAAACTCTAAAAATTTTGGAAGGCTTGCCTCAAATTGCTAGAAAGGAAATGCAATATCAGGGGCATACTTTAGAAGAAATGGACTTGGATGCTATTTTACTCAGGCATCCGGAAATTGTTTTAGTTGATGAGTTGGCTCATCGCAATATACCAAATAGTCGCCATGAACGACGGTGGCAAGATGTCAATGAATTGCTAGACGCTGGTATTGATGTATTTACCACCATGAATATTCAGCATTTAGAAAGCTTAAATGATGTGGTACATCAGATTACGGGCATTCGAGTAAATGAAACTGTGCCAGATCGTGTATTTGATCGTATTCGAGACATTCGTTTAATTGATTTACCTGTTAGTGAACTCATTGAAAGGCTCCATCAAGGAAAAGTTTATGTGCCGGAGCAAGCGAATCTGGCATTGCAAGGCTTTTTTAGCATTTCAAACTTAACTGCATTGCGTGAACTGGCAATGCAATGCGTTGCTGAGCATGTCGATTTAGATTTAAAACAGAGTTACACCTCTAAGGGTTTGAAGTCTATCTCGTTGCAAAATGAATTGATGATTGCGATAGATGGACAAGGTTCATCTGAATATTTAGTACGGGCAGGTTGTCGGTTAGCTGAACGCTATGGAGCAACATGGACTGTAGTGAATGTTGCTAAAAGTTTGGACTTTGGACAGAGTTCAGCAAATTCATATAAAAAAGAATATATTGAAATTGACCGTGCATTTGAGCTGGCTCGACAACTCGGTGGTCGAACAGAAGTTTTATATGGGCATCGAGTTGCATCAGTGTTAATGGATGCTGCACTTGATCGAGGTATTTCCAATTTGGTCATTGGCAAAAGTATTTCGCCGTGGTGGTTAAAGTTATTTAAGAAAAATTTAGCTCAGCAATTATTAAATCAAGAAAATTCGATTGCTTTAACGATTTTGCACCCAGAACAGGGCACTAAAAAGACAACTCAACTTGAAAAGCCTTCATTTTTATCATTAAAAGAAAGTGTTTTTGTATTAGCGGTTACATGTGTCAGTATTTTTATAGCTCACTTTGCCGAAGTTCTATTGGGTATTGAAGACTTTTCTGTCATTTTCATTATTTCAGTTTTAATTGTAGCAACCAAAACTAGAATGCTCGCTGCGGTAGTGGCTGCTCTTATTTGTTTCTTAGCCTACAATTTTTTCTTTATAGCACCACGTTTTACATTTCAAATTTCAGCACATCAAGGGGTAGTCACTGTTGTTGCCTTTTTTGCAGCAGCGTTAATCGCTGGACGTTTGGCCTCTCAATTACGTCAGCAGGTTTTGTCTTTAAAAGCTGCCAATGCTTACACCACAGTGATGCAAGACTTGGCACGTAAGCTTTCTAGTGCTGTGAATCTTGAAGAAGTCATGCAAACAGGACGTATGACTTTAGAAACCCAGCTTCAAACTAAAGTGTGGATTTCTATTCAAGATAGAGTCATTTCATCTGATATTGAGCTAAACGATAAAGAAAAAGTAGCCGCAGAATGGTGCTTGAAACATCAACAACCGTGCGGGCGTTTTACGGATACTCTTAGTCAATCAAACTGGTGGTTTTTACCTCTTTTAGAACAGAAAAATAGCCTAGGTATAGTAGGAGTTTACTTTAAGGATGACGTAGTTTCTCTAAATTTTGAGCAAAAGAAATTGACGGAAAGTGTAATCGAATATATTGCACAGGCAGCACTTCGAACCCAATTGGTCAATGAACTTGAACAAGCAAAAGTGACCAGTGAAACAGAGCGCTTACGTTCTGCTTTATTATCTTCAGTATCGCATGATTTACGTTCACCACTTGCTTCTATTATTGGCGCAGCAGACACACTTGCGAATTTTAAAGCTGATATGTCAGAACAAGACCAGCAAGATCTGCTTGAAACAATTCATTTAGAAGGTGAGCGTTTAGACCGTTATATTCAAAACTTGCTTGATATGACACGCTTAGGCCACGAAGGCTTAACTTTAAAAAGAGACTGGATTGGAGTAGATGAGTTAATTGGTTCGGCAACCCGCCGTTTAAAGCGTTATAAACCAGATACTCAAGTGGTTGTTCAGTTACCTGAGAAACCCATTAGTTTGTATGTTCACCCAGCGCTGGTAGAGCAAGCTATTTTTAATGTTTTAGAAAATGCCGCAAACTTTTCACCTCCAGATGAATCTGTCATGATTCGTGCTCAACTTTCATCAGAAGATGAAGTAAAAATTGAAATTGAAGATAGAGGTGTGGGAATTCCTGAAGACGAAAGACATCGTATTTTTGATATGTTTTATACGATGGAACGAGGAGACCGTGGAAAATTTGGCACTGGTTTAGGACTTACAATCGTAAAAGCGATTATTGGTGCTCATATGGGTACAATAGAAGCATTTTCAGGGCGCCAAAATAAAGGTACTTTAATTCAAATCAGATTACCCATTCACCCAGTAAAAGAATAAGTTGTAAATTCATGATAAGTTCCGAAACATCACCTGTAGAAACACGCATTGTGATTATTGATGATGAGCCTCAAATTCGTAAATTTTTAGACATTGCTTTAAGAACTCAAAAGTACAAAACCACGCTCTGCGAAACGGGTTATAAAGGTCTAGAAGCTTTAGCAACACAAGGGGCGGATTTGGTTATTCTAGATTTGGGCTTACCCGATTTAGATGGGAAAGAAGTGCTTCAAGAGTTACGTAGCTGGTCAAACGTGCCGGTTATAGTCCTATCTGTTCGCGCTGATGAATACGAAAAAGTTGCTTTGCTCGATGCTGGCGCAAACGATTACATGACCAAGCCTTTTAGTGTGCAAGAGCTTTTGGCGCGCATTCGTGTCATATTAAGAAATCAACCAATCCAGCAAGAAGCGCATATTTATGACGATGGTTATCTCAAAGTTGATGTTACGCAACGTTTGGTTTGGGTCGAGCAGCAGCCAATTACGTTAACTCGAAAAGAATTTCAACTTTTGACCCTATTAATGCGCTATCAAGGACAGCTTTTAACCCAGCCACAGCTCTTAAAAGAACTGTGGGGGCCAACCCATCAGGAAGATACGCATTATTTGCGTATTTTGGTGGGTAAGTTGCGCAGTAAACTAGGAGATAACGCGATTCAGCCACGCTATATTGCTACTGAACCTGGTGTGGGATTACGCTTTTTAGCTAAACAGAAAAATCATTAATGAGATATAAAAAAACCTTAGGGTATTTCTCCCTAAGGGTTTGCAAAGTGGTTTATAGTTTTTTGCTTTTTTTTATTTATATATCCCAATGCTGCTCTGCTTCAGTCATTTGGCTGTAAATATTTTGATATTCAGCCTGCTTAACCGTGTACCAATGCTCTACAAAGTCAGCTCCTAAATATCCTTTTAAAATAAGGCTTCCTTTAAATATTTTTAAGGCTTCTGGTTGGTTGTTGGCTAATAAAATATGCTCATCTTGAAACTTCAAAAGATGTGCAGGTTTTGGTAGCGGTAACTTATGAGATAAGCCGTAAGATACACCCGCTAAAATAGTGGCTGTAACCAGATATGGGTTACAGTCAGCTCCTGCAACACGATATTCTAAGCGTTGATTTTGTACATCTGAGCATGGAATTCGGATTGCGACATTACGATTATTGGTATCCCAATTGGCTTCTAATGGCACATGATGACCAATTTTAAAACGTCTATAAGAATTAATATTAGGCGCTAAAATCGCCATAGATGCAGGCATTAACTCAATGAGTCCGCTAATCGCGCTGAGTAATTTGGCTGCAAGCGCATCTTTTTCTTCTTCTGAGCTAAATATATTTTCATGGTATTGATTGAGCATGCTCATATGAAAATGCATGCCACTTCCAGCTTTTGCCAAGTTCGGTTTCGCCATGAAACAAGCAGTTAAGTCATGCTTTCTTGCAACTTGCTTTACAATTCTTTTTAAAGCATTAATTTGATCGCATAGCTTCAAAATGTCATGGCTGTGTTGCAGATTTAGTTCATATTGTCCAGGGGATGACTCTGCAACAATAGCGGTAATTTCAATAGATTGTAGTAGGGCAGCTTTTTCAACTTCATCTAGGACTTGTTGATAGTTATTGGGTGCATCTATATCAAAGCATTGGTTTTCTATACATGTGTCAGCCTGATGCTGAGGTGAGAAAAGATAAAACTCTAGCTCGGCAGCCATGACAGGAAAATAATTATGATCGTGTAACTGATTTAATATTTTTTTTAATATATTGCGTGGTTCATAACGGCAGTCTGTACCATCTTCTTCTTGCATGGATAGGTAAAGCTGAGCATTTAATTCATGAGATAAAGCACTAGGTTGTAAACTGCCTAAAATGGGTAGACAAAGTCTATCTGGTTCACCAATATATTTTCCTAGGCCTGTTTCTTCAATCACTTTTCCATCAAGACTCATGGCGTAAACAGAAAGTGGAAAATAACATCCATTCGATAGATTTTTTAGACTCTTAACATCAATACGTTTACCACGAATATGCCCGTTTAAATCGTGTAGACAAATATCAATGTGTTGAGTCTGAGGATATAAACTTAAATATTCATCAACTTCTTTTAAAAAAAGTTCTGAGTTAAAGGTATCGATTTTCGTTTGTGGAATAAAATCATCTGATATTTTAAATGCCTTAAAGTGAGAATCTTTTAAGTTTAAATTGGGGTAAATAAGCGTACTCATTATAAAAAACCTTGGTGGTTATTTAACTCAAATCCTACCTGAGCCTTTGAAGGAAATCGCGTAAAAAAAGAGTAAAGATGGTTGAAGAATATTTTATGAAAAATTTAATTTTTTACATTTACAATCAATGTATTGGGATTTATTTTGATAATGGATTTTTAAAGTAAAATTAGCGTATATCAATAGTCGGAGAGATATAAAACTTCTACGGATTTCACTTTCTAAAGTTAAATGTGGTTGGAAATTGAACTCTATCATTTGGTCAGATGGTGAAACTGATTTAAACTTAAAATGCTTATCCAGTTAAACATTTATGTATAAGTCTCGAATAAAGTAGGACTTATATAGGTATGTAATGGAATTTTATTTTTTGCGTTTTTTTAAATTTTATTTTTGAGTTCTCTTAATATGAAAAATATCGGTTTAGCCATTTTAGCAATCAGCCTCTCGGGTTGTGCTGCAATGAGCGTAGAAGAATGTAAGACGGCAAATTGGTCATTAGTGGGTGAGAAAGATGGAGCAAAAGGTTCTTCACCTCGTTTAGATCAATATTACAAAGCATGTGGAAAAGCTAATATTGTTCCAGATCAAAAGTCATATGAACGTGGTTACAAAGAAGGTCTAGGGTATTATTGCCAGCCATCAAACATTTTTTATAACGCTTTAGAGGGGAACGGTAATATTAATGTATGCCCAATCGAACAGCGTAATCGTTTAAGACCTTATTATCGAGCTGCCTCAGATTACTACAATGCAAAAAATGAATACGACCGTTATGATGAAAAGTTTAAGCAGTATTCTGACAGTGCTTATAACGAAAAATTAAAGCCAGAAGAACGTGAACGTTATCGTAAGCTTTTAAGAGATCTACAAATTGATCGTGACCGTATTAATCGTAACTATTGGAACTCAATTCGAGATATTGAACGTTTCAAATATGATCACGGATTAAAATAAGATTTGAAAAAAGGATTGATCCATTCAAGATCAATCCTTTATTTTTTTAAAGGTAATAACTGGTTTTAGTCATTAATTTTGAAATAGCGGTCATACTGATTTTTACAGCATAAGGTAATTCAACACCACCTGCTTCGAGCGCTGTATGACGATGATGTAATTCATCTTCATTCATTTGCTCTAAAATTTTACGAGAGCGTTCATCTTGAGCAGGTAATTGGTTTAAATGATCTTGCAAATGCATGCTTACCTGACGCTCAGTTTCAGCAACAAAGCCTAAGCTATATTTATCACCAGCAATACCTGCAAGAGCGCCCATACCATATGATAGCCCGTACCAGATAGGGTTTAATAAACTTGTATGGCTATTCAACTCCTTTAAACGATCTTCGCACCAAGCTAAATGATCTTGTTCTTCAATCGCTGCCTGTTGCATTTCGCGGCGCACATTTGGCAATTTCGCCGTTAATGCTTGTCCATGATAAAGCGCTTGAGCACATACTTCACCACTATGGTTAACACGCATTAAGCCCGCAACATGGCGAGCATCTTCTACTCCAAGTTTTGTTTCAGCCGTTTCAGCTGGATTTTGGCGCTGTGCTGCGGTTGCACCTGGGACAAGACTACGTAATGCCTGATCAAAGGAGTTAATAAGTTGATCAATTCCTGTGTAGTGGCGCATAAATTAGTCCTCCAAAGAAAGATGTGCTGTGGCAAGCATTGGTTTTAGTCGGGCGAGAAGCCAGATACTAAAGATTGCACTAAGTACAGCTGTAATAATAAATAGTATTTTAATATCAATTTTTAAAACACTTAAGATTAAGATTGAGAAAATTGCAGAAGAAACCATGAATACAGCATTTAAAATATTATTCGCTGCAACAACACGGGCACGATGTGAGCGTGGTGAGTAAGCCTGCATCATGGCATATAAAGGAACAATATAAAAACCACCACTGATACCTAATAAAGTCACAGCAATCATGACGTGGTAGTAAACCCAACCTTGAGTGAAAATATCTTTTAAGGTCAGTAATGCTCCAGTTCTTTCAGGTACAAAAGCTAGACTGGCTGCAAGGTAAAGTGCAAAAACAGTAAGGCCAATTGCACCGATTGGCACCATTTTAATGTTGATTTCCGAACCACCAATTTTACGGCAAAGTAATGAACCCACACCAATTCCGACAGAGAAGAAGGTGAGTAACAGGCTAACTACATTTTCCGATGCATGAAGATTTTGCTGAGTGAGCTGCGGAATTTGCGTTAAATAAGTTGCCCCATAAAACCAGTACCACGAGTTACCTAATAAAATGGTAAATACTAACGGTAAACTTTTGGCATATGTAATGGTTTGGAAGCTTGTCCGAATAAAGTTCCAGTCTATATCTAAATCTGGCGCAGCAACTTTCTGTGGCAAAATAAAGCGACTAAACACATAGCCTATGCAAGCAATAGCGACTACAGTCACACTAATCCACAGTAAATTGCCTTCTGATGATGCGATTACGGCACCACCTAAAATCATGCCGAACAAGATCGCCATCGATGTACCAGATTGAAATAAGGCATTACCCGACATGAGTTCGTTTGGTTTTAAAATTTCAGGCAAAATGGCATATTTAATTGGGCCGAAGAAAGTTGAATGTGTACCCATTAAAAATAAGGCGAAGAGTAGCAACCATAAATGCCCCAATAAAAAGCCAGCAGAACCAATGAGCATAATAATAATTTCTAAGATTTTTATGCCGCGTACAAGTTGTGATCGTTCGTATTTGTCTGCAATTTGTCCAGCAGTTGCTGAAAAAAAGAAATATGGCAATATAAACAATAATGCTGCTAAATTATTGAGTGTGCTTACTGGGGCAGATTGTTGTTGAATCCAACCATACGTAATGACTAACAATAAAGCTTGCTTAAAAACATTGTCATTTAATGCGCCAAAAAACTGTGTAAAAAACATCGGTACAAACCGACGTGATGTCATCAGGGATTCATCTTGTTTCATCATGTGCAAGCTTCATTGAGTTTTATTAAAAAATGTGACCGAGTGTTAATTTGCATCGAAAACCATGTATGATATTTTTAACGCTTGATTAAATGAAAAATCAATGGTTTCGAGTGAGTTTTATCCTCATATTGGTGCGTTTATTAAAAAATAAGTTTAGAGTTTTCCATGCCTTCTAAAATTAAGTTTAAACAGTCAACTCTTTCTCACTCTATGCATTTAATCTTAAAAATGCAGAGTATACCTAAACTTATTTGTAGCAGCTTATTGTTAAGTTTATGTGTTACTCCTTGTTATGCCGAAAGTTCGGCAGAAACAGTAACACCAGCAGCCCAACAGACGGTAGCTAATTTATCACTACAACAAACGAGTACAAATAACCAAAATGATGTTCCAATTACGGATGTTGCGACGCTTGTAACTCAAGCACAGCAGCAACAAGATAGCTTGGCTATATTGCAACAACAAGAACAATTTCCAAATCAGATTGAAGAATTTAAGCCAATTACGCTTGATAACCTTGATGACTTACCTGTTATGCCCGTTGATCAGAGTATGGCAAATGAAATTTATCGGGTTGCAGAAGAGGCAAAAACTGAGGCGCAAAACTTCCAAAATGGAACTCAAAAACATCCAGAAATGGTGGTCAATGATGCATCTCAAGCAGAATTACATGAAATTACTCAAGCACCTGTAAATATTGACCAACTCATGAGTGAGATTCAATCGGATAGTAAGATTGTAGTCGAAGCAAATGAAACGGGAAAAACTTTACCAGAACTTACAGCTGCTACAGAAGAACCACCTGAAGAGAAAGGTTTCTTTAAACGTATTATCAATAAAATTCGTCCGCCGCGTGTGACTCCGATGGAACAAATTCCACGTATCACTGCGGAGGTTAGTGGTGCACCGGATGATCTTGCTAAAAATATCAAAGGTAAGTTATCTACATTTACCCAAGAATCATTTGAAGATTTTAATTCTGCGTTACCACAGCTTAGAAGTTTAAGTAACCAAGCCGCACAAGCTGTAGGTTATTACAATGCCGAATTTCGTTTTGAAAAATTAAGTGCAAGTCGAGTACGCGTAAAAGTCACACCAAATGAACCTGTTCGAATTAATGAACAAAATATTGAATTTAGTGGAGCAGGTGCAAAACAACCACAGTTCCAAGTTATTCGTTTAGTTCCAGACCAAGATGTAGGAGATATTTTTAACCATGGTCTGTATGAAACAACTAAAAGCCGAATTGTAGATGCTGCATCAAATAATGGATACTTTGATGCATTCTGGCGGTTACACGATGTAAAAGTCAGCCAACCTGAAAACAAAGCAGATATTAATCTCAAATATGAAACGGGTGAGCGATACAAGCTTGGTAAGGTTGAGTTTCGTATGAGCGATCCTTCAAAACCATTACCTATCAAATTAAATATTTTGGAAAGTATGGCGCCTTGGAAAGAGGGCGATGACTATACATTTTGGCGTGTAAATGCTTTAGCTAATAACCTGACTAACTCGCGGTATTTTAACTATACTCTGGTCGATTCAATTAAACCTGATCCAATTGAAAAGCCGCTTGAGTTACCTCCAGATTTACAAGCACTGGTCGATCAGCAGAATGTTACGATTGACGAATCAAAACTGCTTTCTCCAGAGCAACAACAACTTGCTAAAGCACGTCAATTAGCCTCACCTACTAAAGAGGTTAGTCAAAATGTTGTAGACGAAAAACAATTTGCTGGGACTGAAAATGCACAATTAGCTGCAGCTCCAGCTGCTTTAAAAACTGCAGCAGATCATGAAGAGCAAGAATCGGAACAAGACCGTTTACAAGCCAAAGCACGTGAAGAAAAAAGAATTCCAGTTATTGTGACTTTAAATGCAGACAGATTAAATAGTCTGGAAACTGGTGTGGGTTATGGTACCGATACGGGAGCTCGCTTACGTAGTCAATATCGTCGTTCAATTGTGAACGAATATGGTCATTCATTTGACGCGAACTTTGAGCTTTCTCAAATTCGTCAGTCCATAGATGGCCGTTATAGTATTCCTTATAAACACCCATTAAATGACTACTTTAACATTGTGGGTGGTTATGAACGTGAGACTAGAGATAATATTGGGCCTGATGTCAGTTTATTAACCGAATCTGCCGTGTTTGGTGGAGAGCGCGTTATTAAAAAACCGTTAGGTGATTGGCAACATACCATTGGAGTTCGTTATCGTCTGGATCGTTTAACTCAAAAAGGAAATGTCGATATTTCTGAGTTACCCGATGCTTTTAAAACTGCCGCTTCAGAGCAAGAAGCGTTATTGTTTGGTTATGAAACTTCTAAAACTTCAAGTAATACACGTTTAAATCCAACTAAAGCATTTAAACAAAGTTATAAGTTAGAACTGGGAAGTAGCAGTTTACTTTCAGATGCCAATATGGCAATTGCAACAGCTGGTTGGAGATTTATTTATTCTTTAGGTGAGAATGATGACCATCAGTTTGTGGGTAGATCAGATCTTAGTTATATTTTTACAGATGAGTTTGATAAAGTTCCCTACAATTTAAGATTCTTTACAGGTGGTGACCAAACAATTCGTGGGTTTGACTACAAAAGTCTTTCTCCAGAAGTGGATGGATATAAAATTGGGGGACAAGCTCTAGCGGTAGGCTCTCTGGAATACAACTATCAATTCAAAGAAGGTTGGCGAGCAGCAATTTTTTCTGATTTTGGTAATGCTTACGATAAGAATTTTAGTAACCCGACAGCTTATAGCGTTGGTGTTGGTATTCGTTGGAAGTCACCTATTGGCCCAATTCGTTTGGATGTAGCTTCGGGTATTTCTGATGAAAATCATCCAATTCGTTTGCATTTCTTTATTGGTCCACAACTTTAAAAATAAAATTTTATTAGGTTTATTTTATGGCGGAAGTAGAACAGCAGCCCACTTCGGCACCAAGCTCTCCTAAGAAGCGACGTATTTTGCGTAGCTTCTTGCTGACAATATTAATCATACTTTTATTACTTGTTGCTTCCATCATTATTATGATGTCGACTGACCGTGGAAGCCGTTTTTTATTAGACCGTGTTTTACAAGCTCAACAAGTCATTAAATATGAGTATGAAGGGGGTAATTTACTTAGGGGAATTATCCTTAAAAATATTATTGTTCAGTTGGCAGAAGTCGATGTTACTTTAGATAGAGCTGATGTTCGCTTAGGATGGCGTTCTTTACTATTAGAAAAAGAAGTCCATTTAAGCAACGCAGATGTACGCAACTTAATCATTATTAATAAAGCGCCGCCGTCAGATAAACCATTTGGATTTAAACCTATAAAACTACCATTTGTTTTACGTATAGATAAGGCAGATGTTGATCATTTAGAAATTAAAAATTCGGGTTCTGTTGTAAATTTTCATGATGTCCACTTAAACGATGCGCTGTGGTCAGAGACAAAGCTGAAGTTTGAAAACTCAAGTATGGATATGGGTTATCTTTCTGTACATAACGCAACAGGAAACATGGACTTTAGTGGGAAATATCCGCTTAATGCGACAGCAGATTTAAGAATTCCTTCTTTAAAAAGCTTAAATATTCAAAATATAAAAGTTGCAGCCCGAGGAAGTTTAGATACATTACAAGCTGGCGTAGCAACGACAACACCAGACCTCTTAACTGGCTGGGTTGTTTTACATCCAGTTCGTCATGAAGTTCCAATGCAAGGGGCTTTGTTACTTAAAAATTATCACTTGCCTTTACTGGTTGATCAAAAATTATTTGCTAAAAATGGTGTTATTAAATTTCAGGGTAATGTTCAAAAGCTTAACTTAGCACTTGATACAGATTTAAAAGGTGCGAACTTACCTGAAGGCCAATACAACGCCTTAATGAATACTGATTTAGTACATCAGTTGAATATTACTGATTTTAATGGCCAAGTCATGAAAGGTGCAATTAACCTTAAAGGGTTAGTGAGCTGGAAAGACCATGTTACTTGGGACATAAAAGGTCGTTTAGATCATGTTAATCCTAAAGATAAAGCGATTCCCCAAGTCGTTCAGGACTTCTTACCACCAAGTTTAGATGCAGCAGTTTCTTCCACTGGTTCTTTAGAAAAAGGCACTGAAGTATTAGCGAATGTAGACTTCGATCGTTATGAATCTTGGAAACTTAAATTAAACCAAGCACCTGAAAAGAATAAAAAACCTCAACCAATGTTTATGAATGTGGCTTGGTCGAAAATAGACCGTGCTATGCCATATATAGGTTGGTTAAGCAGTGATAGTGGACAAGTTGATCTGACTTTGCGAGATGGTCAGCAAGATATTAAAGTCGCAACCAAAGTATATCAGCATGAACAGACTCTATTACCAGCAGGACAATATCTTGCAACGTTGAATGTTAAAGATAATATTCTTAATGTTCCTAGTTTTAGTTTTGCTGCTCAAAAAGGTAGCCTTACAGGCCAAGCCAAAGTTTTATTGCCTACTGAAAAACGTCAGCTGGCTTGGAATGCCTTATTAAATGCAAAAGACTTTAATCCGCAAAGTATTCATACAGCAGCACCTGTTAACCTACTTAATGGATCAATCAAAGCAAGTGGTTTTGCAAAGCCAAATCAACAAATTATTCAACTTGAAAAAATCGATTTAAAAGGTCAATTGGCTCAAGCAAGCCAAGAAACGGTTGCGCTAGCAGGGAAAAGTACAGCTGCTTTATTATTTAATGATGTTAAAGCAGGTGGTGGGTTTAAAGGTTTTGCAGTTAATTATGATGGATCTTTGAAAGCACTTAATCAGGCGAATGGATTATTAAAGTTCTCTATTGCGGGTACTCCAGAGTTTATTCGAATTAACCAGTTACAACATGATGGTGTTGCTGGAAAAATCTATGCGACTGGCTCAGTAAACTTAAAAGATCGTATTGCTTGGGATATCAACAGCTCGCTTGTACGTTTTAAACCTCAATATTTTGCTTCAAGTGTAAAAGGCGAAATTTCAGGAAATGTAAAAACGCAAGGTGTTTGGTCTGATAAGTTAAAGCGTATTGATATTCAACAGTTGAATCTTGCAGGATTTTTGAATAACAAGCCAGTGAGAGGTAGAGGTAACTTATCTGTACTTATGGATTCGAACCAAAAGGGCTTTTTACCTCAACAATTCGAAGCGAATAATCTATTTTTGGTTTATGCACAAAACCAGTTACAAGCAACGGGTAATGCGCAAAATTTAAAAATTAAGCTTAATGCACCTGCACTTTATGAGTTGTATCCTGGTTTGAGTGGGCGTGCCTATGGGGATTTGAGTGTCCAATCTCAACCTCGCCTAAAAGCTACAGCGAATATTGCAGTTGATAACTTTGCGTATACTAATTTAGTGAGCATTAAAAAACTGCGTATACAGGGTGAACTCCCAACATCTGAAACAACACCAACCCAGCTTACAGCTAAGTTAGATAATTTACGTAGTGGTAGCCGTCTAATTCAGTCCGCTGAAGTTAATTTAACAGGAACACGGAAAGCGCATTTATTAAAAGTGCAGGCAAATAATAATGTTTCTAAATTCTATGTTCAGTTGGCAGGTGGTTTTAACCAAAATAATGATTGGTTAGGCCAAATTCAAAAAGGAAGTTTTGATTCGCGACGAATTCGTTTAGCACAAAATCAAAATGCACCTATTATTTTCTCATCAGCACGTTCTGAATTATTTGTTGGGCAACATTGTTGGCAGAGTAAAAATAGTCAGTTATGTCTTGATCAACCTGTACGTGTAAGTAAAGCTCAAGGTAATATTTCATTTGTTACCCAAAATCTGGATTTAGGTGATTTTGCTGCGTTTATGCCAGAAGGGTTGGCAATGACAGGTCAGCTCAATGGTTATGCAAAAGCTTCTTGGGTAAATGGTGGGCATCCTAAACTTGATGCACGTTTAGTGACTAGAAAAGGTGAACTAGGCCTAGCTGCGGAAGATCCTCAAGACCCGCCAACCACGCTGAATTATGATGAGCTCAGTGTAATTGCGAAGAGTATCTCAGATGGTCTATTGTTACGCATTGACGTGAAAACACCTGATATTGGTACTGGCTATGCAAATGTCATTATTAATCCATACCAACCCTCTATGCCAATGCGTGGTGAGGTGGCCTTTAATGATGTGCAATTAAAAGTTTTGAAACCATTTATTCAAGATGTACGCTCAATGAGTGGTACGTTAGCTTTAGCTGGTAAAGTAAATGGTACTTTAACCCAACCTCAATTTACGGGTGAAATGCGATTGAAAAACGGGGCGATCAGTATGATTTCCCTGCCAGTGAACTTAACCAACGTACAAGTGTATTCATCTATTCGTCAGGATATGGCAACAATTGATGGTGCATTTAACAGCGGACAAGGGGTAGGTTTACTTAAAGGCAGTTTCGACTGGAAAGATTCACCGCGTCTACAGTTGAACTTAAAAGGTGATAACTTACTGGTACGCCAAGCACCATTAATTACAGCAATTGCAAATCCGAATTTGACACTTGATATGTATCCTTTCGATAAACGTTTAAGTTTGAAAGGGTCTGTAGATGTTCCTCGTGCACGTATTTCAATGCCTGAAACAACTGCACCTGTCATTAATACATCTTCAGATGTGCGTATCGTCCGTCAGGGCCAAGACCCACTTGCAATTTTACGCGCAGCTAAACCTTGGGATATTCGTGCTGATATTTCGGTGAATATTGGTAACCAAGTAATCTTCCAAGGCTTTAACAGTAATATTCCTTTAGTTGGTCGTTTGAACTTGACTCAACGTGGTTATGAAACTGCAATGCGCGCGATGGGTGCTATTGGTGTAAGTCAAAAAGTGAAAATTGAAGCATATGGTCAAAGCTTAGATTTAAATCGTGCAATTGCTCGTTTCAATGGGCCACTGTCAAACCCGACTTTAGATATTGATGCCAATAAAAATGTTCAGGGCAGTATGGTTGGTGTGCGTGTTACGGGTACTGCGTCATCACCAAGTATTCAAGTTTATAATGATGCTGGTTTGTCTGAACAAGAAGCCTTGAATGCATTGGTAACAGGTCGTATTAATGAAGGTTCAAGCGGTTTAAGTAATTCGGAAGGTTTTAAATCTGATGTAAACAATACTATTGCTGCTGCTGGTATTAGTATGGGCTTAGGTGGTACTCGCGCTTTAACGAATCAAATTGGTCGTACTTTTGGCTTAAGTGGACTTGCATTAGATGCCCAAGGTACAGGGGATGATACTCAGGTAAGCTTAACTGGATATATCACCCCTGACTTATTTATTCGTTATGGTGTTGGTGTATTTACGCCAGTCAATAAGCTTACCTTACGTTATCAAATGAATCGCCGTTTATATTTAGAAGCAAGTCAGTCTTTAGAAAGAGCGATCGACTTATTCTACAACTGGCGTTTCTAAATGTATGAATTAAGAGCTCACTTTAAGTGGGCTCTTATTTTATTAAGGTTATACCATTTTAAAAAAATTAATAATTCTCATATAGATCATTAATTTACTTTGAAGTAATCACATATTAAACACGATTCTGGTTAAAGAAACTTCACTTGAAAATTGCTGTTTTATAAATTAATTTTCAAAATCATTAAATGAAATTAGATCGATAAAGCCTTGTTGATAATTACAAATAAGGTGAATTTTTCAAGGAAATGCCGGTGAAAAAAGTTACTTGTGTTGAAATTACAGAGAGCAAGGATAACGATATAAAGCTTAAATATCGTGGATTGATTCAGAAATTAACAGCAACTTTGTCGTTGACGTTTATATCACTTGGGTGGGGTAACATAGTTAATGCCGCAGACCAACAAATCGCTTTAGTGGGAACTTGGACATCTATTCCTAATGCACCACTTGTGCAAAAGCCAAAGCAGGCCAGTGAAGGTTTGTACCAGTTTAAAGTTAATAGGGATGGGACTTTAACTCCTATTAAAGTTTTAAAAATGAAAAGTCCTTCTTGGATTGTGAAATCGAAAGATGGCCGTTTTGCATATACAACAAATGAAGAAAATTTAGGAGAAGTCACTGCATTATCAGTTCAAAACGGAAAGGTAGAAGTGCTAAACACAGTAGATAGCCATGGTGGGCATCCAACACACGCCTCAATCAGTTTAGATAGTAAATTCCTATTCGTGTCGAACTATTCTGCATTTGATAAAGGTCGTGGTGGTGTAGCCGTTTTGCCAATTTTACCAAATGGACATATAGGTGAAATGGTACAGAATATTGTTTTCGCGGAAGGTTCTGGCCATGTCAAAGGTCGGCAGGAAAGTGGTCATGCACATTCGACAACTTTCAGCCCAGATGGTAAGTATTTATATGCGAGTGATCTAGGAAATGACAAAGTCTATGCCTTTCGTTATAACCCTAACAAACCCCAACCACTTGAAGCAGACAGCAGTCGAGATGTGAAGTTTGTTCATGGTTCTGGGCCGCGCCATATGGTCTTTTCTCCAAATGGCAAATATGCGTACATTACCGCAGAAATGCGAAGTGAGATTGTAGCGTTCAATGTACAAGATGGACATTTGAAAAAAATAGCTGAGCTAAAGTTGGTACACGAAGATAAAACACCTGAATTTAAGAGTGCGAGTGGAATTATCTTGAGTCCAGATGGCAAATATGTCATCGCTGCCAATCGTGGTGCAGACAACAAACTTCTGGTATTTAAAATTCAACAAAATGGGTTGTTAGGTCAACCAGTCATTTATAAAGCTAATGGCATTGAACCACGAGCTTTCTCTTTCGATGCAACTGGTAAATATCTATATGTGACGAATGTATATAGTAATAACATCAGTTTGTTCCGTTTTGATGCAAAAAGCGGTAGTTTAAAACCTGCTGGCGATGCTGCAAAAATATCTACACCTACTGATATTAAGTTCTTTAATTAATTTGAGTAAAGTGACCTATATTTTTGACACTTCATATAAAAGATCGAGAGCTGGTATCTCGGTTTTTTTATGGCAGTTTTTGCAAAGTCTGTCAGATTCAGTATGATGTGGGCAGCTTAGTCTGTGTAGAGTAATGATGAAAAAAGTTTTATTTGTCTTGATGGGAATGTTGTTAGTCGGCTGTACAGAGAAAAAACCTTTGACACCAGAAGAACAATGGCATGGCTTTTGTACCAGTGTTGGTAATGCGGCTAGAAGTATTGTGTTTGACCGTCAGCAAGCAATTGAAAAGTCTCAAGCGGTTGAGCATGCAAATAAAATTGAAGATGAGATCACAAAAAAATTCATCTTGAATATTATTGAGAAAGTTTATGCTATTCCACAAGATGAGCTAAAAACTAACCCAGAAGCCCTACAAGAAAAAATTAGAAAACAAATGGCAGATGAATGCTTAGTTACACCACATGACAAAATGCCAAACTACAAAAAGTTCTAAGTGTGCAAGACATCGTTAACACTCCACTAAGGTGGAGTGTTCTTTCAATTCAAAATATCGCATGATAAGTCAGTCATTAAGATCATTATTTACACAGGGGTATTTAGTTACAAAATAATGGGCATCACGGAGAAACACCCCGCGCGCATTAACTTTTAGCTTGAACTCTAGTAAAATTTTGTAGTCCATATTACTTGTGAAGCTTTGTGAAAGCTGGAATTTACAAGTAATTTTTTAAAAAAAGAGGAATGAACACCGTGCTAGAAGCTTACCGCCAACACGTTGCTGAACGTGCCGCACTCGGAGTCCCACCGAAGCCACTTGATGATGCTCAAACTGCTCAACTTGTTGAGTTATTAAAAAACCCACCGGCAGGTGAAGAAGCATTCTTGGTTGATTTGCTTGAAAACCGTGTTCCTGCAGGTGTTGACCAAGCAGCTTACGTAAAAGCAGCTTTCTTGGCAGCGATTGCAAAAGGCGAAGCGACATCTCCGCTAGTTTCTAAAGAACGTGCAGTTTATTTACTAGGTACGATGCTTGGTGGCTATAACGTAGCGCCTTTAGTTGAGCTTCTAGATGATGCTGAATTAGGTAGCTTAGCTGCTGAAGCATTGAAAAAAACATTACTTGTATTTGATGCGTTCCATGACGTAGCTGACAAAGCTAAAGCTGGCAATGCAAATGCAAAAGCTGTTTTACAATCTTGGGCTGATGCTGAATGGTTCACTAGTCGTAAAGACGTACCAGAAGAAATCAAACTTACTGTATTCAAAGTAACGGGTGAAACAAACACCGATGACTTGTCTCCAGCTCAAGACGCTTGGAGCCGTCCGGATATCCCATTACACGCAAACGCAATGTTGAAAAATGAGCGTGATGGTATCAATCCTGAAAAACCAGGTGAAGTTGGTCCATTAAATCAAATCAAAGAGCTTATTGCTAAAGGCAATCAAGTTGCTTATGTAGGTGACGTTGTTGGTACAGGTTCATCTCGTAAATCTGCAACAAACTCTGTGCTTTGGTTCTTCGGTGACGAAATCGCTCACATTCCAAACAAAAAAGACGGTGGTTTCTGCTTAGGTTCTAAAATCGCTCCAATTTTCTTCAATACTATGGAAGACGCTGGTGCGTTACCTGTAGAAATTGATGTTGCGAATATGAACATGGGTGACGAAATCGTTCTTAAGATTGATCACTCAGCAGCTAAAGTAACTGCGTTCAAAAACGGTGAGCAAATCGCTGAGTCTGAACTTAAAACTCCAGTTCTTTTAGATGAAGTACGTGCAGGTGGTCGTATTAACTTGATCGTTGGCCGTGGTTTGACTGCTAAAGCGCGTGAAGCTTTAGGTCTTGCACCATCTACATTATTCCGTACTCCAGTACAACCTGCTGCAACTGGCAAAGGCTTCACTTTAGCTCAGAAGATGGTTGGTCGTGCATGTGGTCTTCCAGAAGGTCAAGGTGTAATTCCTGGTACTTACTGCGAACCTAAGATGACTACAGTTGGTTCTCAAGATACAACTGGTCCTATGACTCGTGACGAGTTAAAAGACTTAGCTTGCTTGGGCTTCTCTGCTGACTTAGTTATGCAATCTTTCTGTCACACTGCTGCTTATCCAAAGCCAGTTGACGTACAAATGCAACATACACTTCCAGACTTCATCATGAACCGTGGTGGTGTGTCTTTACGTCCAGGTGACGGTATTATCCACTCTTGGTTAAACCGTATGCTTCTTCCAGATACAGTAGGTACTGGTGGTGACTCGCATACTCGTTTCCCAATTGGTATTTCGTTCCCAGCAGGTTCGGGTCTTGTAGCTTTCGCTGCTGCAACTGGTGTAATGCCACTAGATATGCCTGAATCAGTTCTTGTTAAGTTCAAAGGTAAAATGCAGCCTGGTATCACTTTACGTGACCTTGTACATGCGATTCCTTACTATGCAATCAAAGAAGGCGATCTTACTGTTGAGAAAAAAGGTAAGAAAAACATCTTCTCTGGTCGTATCTTAGAAATCGACTTAACAGAAATGGAAACTGACTTAACAGTTGAGCAAGCATTTGAACTTTCTGATGCTTCTGCTGAACGTTCAGCTGCTGGTTGTGCAATCACACTTTCTGAAGAGAAGGTTGCTGAGTACTTACGTTCTAACATCACAATGCTTAAGTGGATGATTTCACAAGGCTATGGTGATGCTCGTACAATGGCTCGCCGTGTTGAAAACATGGAAAAATGGTTAGCAAACCCAAGCCTACTTAAAGCTGATGCGGATGCTGAATACACTAAAGTGTATGAAATTGATTTGTCAGAAATCAAAGAACCTATTCTTTGCTGCCCGAACGATCCAGATGATGCAAAACTTCTTTCTGACGTTCAAGGTGACAAAATTGATGAAGTATTCATCGGTTCTTGTATGACTAACATTGGTCACTTCCGTGCTGCTGGTCAGTTACTTGAGAAAGTACCAAGCGGTTCATTAACAACCCGTTTATGGTTGGCTCCACCAACACGTATGGACGAACACCAGTTAATGGAAGAAGGCTTCTATAACACTTATGGCCGTGCTGGTGCACGTACTGAAATGCCTGGTTGTTCATTATGTATGGGTAACCAAGCACGTGTTGCGCCGAACACAACTGTTGTATCGACTTCTACACGTAACTTCCCTAACCGTTTAGGTCAAGGTTCTAACGTTTACTTAGCATCTGCTGAGCTTGCATCTGTTGCTGCTGTACTTGGTAAATTACCAACTCCAGAAGAATATCAACAATATGCAGCTCAAATTGACAGTATGTCTGCTGACATCTACAAATATTTGAATTTCGACCAAATGGGCGAATATACAAATGCTGCTGATAAAGTAGATACTAAGAAAATTGCTGCTGCTCAGTTAACTTAATTAATTGATAATTAAGTTTTAATGAGTTAAAAATAAGGGCTGAGAAATCAGCCCTTATTTTTATAAATAAGTATTTTAGAGGTTCAAAATGACACAAATAGAGATTAATGAAGAGCAAATTGTAGAGGAAGAGGAGCGTTTGTCAGAAGAACATGATGATAATGAAACACCTCCAAGTGACATAATTGCATTTAATGAATTGAGATCATGTGCTGATTTATTGAGAATGTATAAATCCAATCAATTAACTATCGATCCAGAGTTCCAGAGAAATTTAGTATGGTCTATTAGTGCTCGATCTAAATTTATTGATTCTCTAGCTAAGCAGCTACCTATTCCAAGTATGTGTATCAGTCTCGATTACAAAACTGATAAAAGATTGGTGATTGATGGTTTACAACGTATTTCTACTATTGTCAGTTTTTTGAATGAAGAAAGTTGGACTCTATCAAATATTAAAGAAATTGATCAAAGGCTTAGAGGTAAAACACCTAATCAAATTAAAAATGAAAATCCTGATTTATTTTCTCGGATTGAAAATGTAACAATTCCTATTACTGTATTAAGATGTGACTATAGTAAAAAATCGCATATGCGCCATCTGTTTACAATATTCCATAGATTAAATTCAGGTGGTTCAAAACTAAATAATCAGGAAATTCGTAATTGTATATACTCAGGTAAATTGAATAATTTATTGAAAGAAATTGCAAATACAACTGAATCCCAATCTTTCTTTAAGTATAAAACTTCAAATATATCGAGTGCAAATGCATTATTGGGCAGTAATTATAGATATCAATATGAAGAGTTATATCTAAGGGTGATAGCTTTTTCAGAAAAGTTAGATAAATATAATGGTAAGTTGTCAAATTTCTTGAATGATTTTATGGATGACCATCTTAATCCTAGTGATAGTAAGTGTTTAGAATGGAAGAACAAACTATTACAGACACTTTCACTTGCATTCCGTGATGAGCGTATAGCTAAATTTAGTAAAACAATTGTAGAAGCCATACTCTATGGTGTTTATAAAAATTTGAATAATGAAGCACTCTTAAATGAGGAATTATTTAGAAGTAGAGTAAATGAACTTAAATCGCACGAGAATTTTTCATTAATATCATTAAAAGAAGGCTTAGCTAGCAAAGAAAAAGTGAATAGTCGTTTGAATGTGGCAGAAGAAATATTTGGTAGGTCTTAAAAATGACATTATCAAAAACTGATATTAATCGTAATTTAAAGCAACTGAAACTGCTATATGATGCAGCATCTTCAAGTAGATCAAGTAATGCAAGTCTTCATATGACATTCTATAGTAAACTAGCATTATTAGAATATTGTGGATGGTTAGAAATTAGTATAGATATACTTATACGCCGAATTATTAGCAAAGTAAGTGATCCTAAGATTGTTGAGATTGGAAATGAGTGGATTACCCAAAATTATGGTTTTTCTTATAAACAACATTTTAGAAGTCTCCTTTGTAAATCGTTGGGTTTGCAAAAAACAGAAAGGATTTTGAATCGTTTACAAGTAAGTGGAGATTTAGCTATTCTTGAGTCAAAATTAAATTCATTTAAAACACTTCGTAATGAAGCGGCTCATAATCCTCTCAATTCTAATCATACTTACCGCGCACCTGATTATTATGTTAGTGAAGTAGAGATTGTTTATCCGATTTTCCAAAAAATTAAGAAATATTTGTAGGTGACTTTCGAGTTCTCTATATTTTACAAATCAGCATTAATGGTTTCTTATATTTAATTTTTTTACATGATATTGGTTTTATTCAGAATGCCCTCACAATCCCGCTTCCTATGTATAGGTGGATTTCTTAACGGTTCTGCTGTTAAAGATCAAGGTGATAGCTTTGTTTGTGTTGAAAATGGCAAACAAGTCACTTATCGAAAAATGGAAATTTTCCATCAAGACTCGTGGGATCATGACTACTATGTTTGTGAAACAACAACAGATAAACAAGCTCGTAATTGGGTGTATGACATTAAGCCTGATTAATTAAACTGATTGGTTTTTATCAAATAGATCGTGTTTTAGCTTAGTCTCTTGAAAATACAGATGTTCAAAAGCCCCTTGAAGGGGCTTTTTTGAAAACTAAATAATCTTACCAATAACCCAGCATCTTCCACCAAAGTCCGCCAATCACCACAAAGATTATGATATTAACAACGCTCATGACAAAGCCAGCTTTCCACCATTCACCAAGTGTAGTGTAACCCGAGCCAAATACTACAGGGGAAGTACCAGTCGCATAATGGGTTAATGTCATCATAATGCTTGAAGCTGCGGCCATCATTAAAGCAAACAACATTGGCGGTGCGCCGAGTGCAAGTCCTGCTGTATAAAAGGCTGCAAACATTGCGGTAATATGCGCCGTGGTGCTAGCAAACATATAATGTGCGTACAAATAGGCGAGCATTAATAATAGACAAGCAGGCATCCAGCTTAGACCTAAATGACCAATACTAGTTTCTAAAACACTTGAGAACCAAGTGATTAAACCGAGCTTATTTAAATAAGTCGCCATCATGACTAAAGCAGCGAACCAAGTAATCGTATCCCAAGCATTTTTCTGCGCAAGAATATCATCCCAAGTTAAAACACCTGTAAGCAGCAATAATCCTAAACCAATAAAAGCAGTTGTCGTTGGATCAACAGCCCAAGCGGAGCCAAAAATCATAGCGGGAATACCTGCCCATAGCATCAATAAAATTCCGAATACACCAAGCATGATGATTTCATTTTTACTGACAGGACCCATTTCTTCTAATTTAGTTTTAGCAAACTGAGCTGCGTTAGGTGTTTCTTTGACTTCTGGTGGATACATCAAATACATAATCAAAGGCATAATAATTAAAGCAATCAAACCAGGCAATAACATGGCCAATGCCCAAGTGCTCCAACTTAATGAAATTTCACTATTGGTTGCCTTTGCTACTAAATCAACTACTAATGGGTTAGGGGCAGTTGCCGTAATGAACATTGCAGAGGTAATAGGGTTAGCTTGGTAGTTAACCAATGACAGGTATTTTCCCATCCGGCCTTCTGTACCTTTAGCAGGATCAGAATCATAACTAGTAGAAATTGCCAGTACAATCGGATGAATAATTCCGCCACCACGAGCCGTATTACTTGGTGTTACAGGGGCGAGAATGAGTTCTGAAAGTACCATGCTATAGCCAATCCCGATGGTTTTTTTGCCCCAAACTGCGATAAATAAATAGCCTAAGCGTGCACCCAATCCAGTTTTTTGCAAACCTTTAGAGATCATGATGGAGATACCAATCAGCCAGATTAGTGGGTTAGCAAAGCTACTAAGGGCATCTTGAATTGCACCGCTTGGGCTGGTGTTAGTCACGCCAGTAATAGCGACCAAAGTTATTGCGATAATCGCAATAGCACCAATTGGCATAGCTTTACCAATGATTGCAGCAATTACACCGATAAACATCGCTAACAAATGCCATGCATCAGGATCAACACCAGTGGGCACAGGAACTACGAACCAGATTAACAATGTAATAAATAAAGATATAAGTGTAGGGAGGGCTTTAAATCCCATGTAATTTCCCCTTGTTTTCATATGATTAAAAATAAAGTTCTTTATGGGTAAATCGCTAAAGACATAAGTATTAAAGTTCTATTATCGATTAAATGATTCAAAAATTCAAAAAACACAAGAGATAAGTACTAGTTTTTCTTTCAATGAAATAGATCATGCTTCTAAGTTAAGTGTCGCTTAATTTAAACA
Organism: Acinetobacter sp. H1(2024); assembly: GCF_046557555.1. Lineage (NCBI taxonomy): Bacteria > Pseudomonadati > Pseudomonadota > Gammaproteobacteria > Moraxellales > Moraxellaceae > Acinetobacter > Acinetobacter sp. H1(2024). Next base: position 40,592 of record NZ_JBKGFO010000002.1, on the reverse strand, counting down.
TTAATCGTTAAGTTCATCTGAAATTTAGTTCTAAAATTGATAACCAAATTATGAGTTTTCTGTACAAATATTAATCTAATAAATAGTACTTACTATGGTTAACTTTAGAAAAACTTATAAAGATAACTAATCAAATATATCTTAATGATAATTTTAGAAAATGTTAAAGATAAAAAAAGAAATTATGCATCTAGATTAAGATATGAATAGCGTAAAAATTATTAAATGAATTAACTTATATATAATATTGGATAAAAATTAGTCTTTCTAAATTGTTGTTTTTGAATTAGGTGTGAATTAAGTCATGATTTTCTTCTGAAATGCAAAATATATCATTTTTAAATGCGATGTATAAAAATTAAATATAATAGTAGAAATTAACGAGTTTTTTGCTTTAAAATAATGGGATGAACTTAAAAATAATTAAAAAGAACACGGGTATTTTATATATGGAACTTAAAAATGCTAAAGACAATTGTTGAATTTAAATTTGATGATTATCAGTTATATGATCAAAAATTATCAACAGAAGACGGAAATACATTAGTACAGAAAACTGAAGATATTGCACAATATATTTATAGTATCTTGAAAAATAGATATCACTTAAATATCGAATTAAATCCTGAGCGTTGGGGGTGGGAAATAGAAGTACCTCTACCAGAGATCACGATGTATATTGGTATTAGTGTTTATGAAGAATACAGCAATGGTTTCGCAATATTTATTTCACCAAATACACCAATTTTGAAAAGATTTCTTTTTAGAAAATTGGATATTACTCATCATATTATGCTGCTTCAAAATTATATTAATGTCATTTTGAAATCACATGGCGGTATTTATGATGTGCAATGGTGGGAAGAAAATGAGTTTAGATATGTTGCTGCCCATTAAAATATAATTAGAAAATATGAAATATTCTTTATGATTGTTTAGCTAATACAATTAATAAAATATTTTATTAAGAGTTATAGTGGTGAATTTACGTGTGTGAGCTTAATATATGTTCAAAATAATGTGGCTCAGATCCGTATGCGAGTTTTAGCTTGGAAGGCGTTACGTAAGTTCTTCTATAACAACCTTCATGATCATGATTACGAAACGACAGTAAGTCGATGTATTAACTATTTCTTGGTTTTCTTAATTATTGGTAATGTAATTGCAGTATTGCTAGAAACAGTAAATGATCTGTATTACAGCTATCGTATATGGTTTGACTACTTTGAAAATATTTCAATCACGATTTTTAGTGTTGAATACCTCTTACGCCTGTGGAGTGTAGTCGAACGTGATCCGACACAACCTGCTTGGAAACAGCGTTTTGCTTGGATGAAGAGTGGAGAGGCACTGATTGACCTCATGGCAATTCTGCCTGCATATCTAAATTTCTTTGTACGAATAGACCTTCGTATGCTTAGAATTTTACGTTTACTCCGACTATTAAAATTAACTCGCTATTTTATCTCTTTACAAATATTGCTTTGTGTCATTAAAAGGGAAAAGGGCTCGTTTCAGGCAGTGATTTTCATTTTAATCATTATGATTATTATGACTGCTTCAGGTATTTATGTGGTTGAAAATAAAGCTCAACCAGAAGCTTTTAGCTCTATTCCAAAAGCAATGTGGTGGGCAGTCGTTACATTAACTACAGTCGGATACGGTGATGTCACACCTGTAACCAGCTTAGGAAAGTTGCTAGGTGCTTTGATTACAATTTTAGGGGTAGGTATTGCTGCTTTGCCTGCTGGTATTTTAGCCTCTGGTTTAGCTAATGAACTGAACCAGCGTAATCAGCGCCTTGAACAAGAGTTCCGAGAGTTACTTCAAGTGCGTGGTATAGATATCATGCACGATGAAATTGAAATAGAACGTATTCGGCAAAAAGTCGGATTGCCAAAAGAACAAGCGCATAATCTGATTATTCAAATCATGCGCGAAAAGGTATTAGAAGAAAAAGAAGTGGAAAGGGAAAAGAAATGTTATTGCCCACATTGTGGTGGAAAGCTAACAGACTAGTATTTTGGTCAAAAAGTCTGGCGCTAGTCAGGCTTTTTGAGTTGCTTTCTCTACAGCAAATGCAATAAGTAAAATAATAAGACCACCAAGACTTAATACAAACCCTACCCAGATCGGTGCAATCCAGCCCATCTGATGACTGAGTACCCAACCACCTAAAAAAGCACCTAATGCATTCGCAAGATTAAAAGCGGAGTGATTAAGCGAAGCTGCTAGTGTTTGTGCATCACCTGCAACATCCATCAGGCGTGTTTGTAATGCTCCGCCTAAGCCCATTACAGTTAGTCCGATTAAGAATAAAGAAGCGATAGCAGTATAGATATTAGTCATTAGAAAACTTGCAACAACAAAAGCAATTGCTGAACTAATGAGTACACCTACAATGGTTTTATTGAGGTTTTTATCTGCCAGCCAGCCAGCTGCTAAACCTCCAATCACCATCCCGATTCCCCACAGTGCTAACGCAATAGGAACGATTTGAATATTAACTTTTGTATATTCAGTCAAAATAGGTGAGACATAGCTATATACCGAAAACATGCCTCCAAAGCCAATTGCACCGACCGCAAGGGTTAACCACATATTTATATTTTTAAGCCCAGCCAATTCTGTTTTTATGCTGGCAGTAGCTTGAACCGGAATATTCGGCACAAAGCAAGCTACAGCAATTAAAGTAAAAAATGCAATCGTTGCTGAAAATTCAAAACCTGCTCTCCAACCAAAATGTTGGCCTAACCATGTCGCTAAAGGTACGCCAATAACCGTAGCAACGGTTAAACCCATCATCATTTGTGCAACTGCAGAAGCTCTTCGTGATGGGCCTGCAAGTTCAGCAGCGACTAGAGCACCCACTCCAAAATATGCACCATGGGGTAAACCTGCAATAAAACGAGAAACTAAAACGGTCTCAGGCGTATCTGCTAGGGCTGTACAAGCATTAGCAATACCATAAAACAGCATGAGACAAAGCAATAAAGTCTTTCTAGGTACTTTAGCACCCAAAATAGCAATAATAGGGGCGCCAATAACAACACCTAATGCATACGCACTAATAAAATGTCCAGCTTCAGGTACTGTAATATTTAGGTTGTGTGCAATTTCTTGAATAAGGCCCATTGCAACAAATTCTGTGGTACCAATACAGAAACCACCAACTGCGAGAGAGAAAATTGCTAAGAACAGTGAATAATGTTGAGGTGTGTTGGATGAAGATTGGGGGGACGCCATAATAAATTAAAAAGGAGACTCAAAAATGAAAGTATAAGGGAAAAGAGGTCAAAATAATAAAAAACTAAAACATTGAGCGTACAGTTGCAGGTTTTAAGCAAAAGCATTTTATATTTATTTTAAATAATTTATCGAAATTTTTTAATAAATTATATATGATAAGTTCGTAATACTTTAGGCATTACAATAAGTTGTATAAATATTTAAAAAATAGAGAATCTAAATCGTGAGAAAATTAAGTATTGCCTGCCTTATGGGGTTGGTTATGTTATCTACGTCAGGTTGCTCAGTCTTTATGGCGGGTAATCAACCAAGTAAAAAAAATTTAAACGTGTTAAATCCGGGTAGTTCTCGCAATTATGTCATTGCTGAGCTAGGTGCACCTGTACTTTCTGAATATCGTGATGGTACAAGAGTCGAGATTTATACTTTCCAACAAGGCTATCCAAAATGGGCGAAAGTCAGCCGTGCATTTGGACACGGTATAGCGGATGTTGCGTCATTCGGGCTATGGGAAGTATTTGGAACACCAACTGAGGCGTATTTTAGTGGGAAAGAAACTTCTTATGAAGTAACGTACGGGCAAGATGATTTGGTGAAAAGTTTTAAGCTCATCGATTTTGAGCAGGCATTTCCTAAACCAAAAGCAGAGTGATGAAATGAAAAGGGCCGTTAGGCCTTTTTCTTTGTATATGTTAAAAAATTATATTAAATAAAATCATTGTCTTAAAATTTAATTGGCTTATTTACCTTAAAAATAATCAAGTAAAAAGCAAGTTGAGACACATTAATTAATATTGTGATAAGATGAATACTATTCATTAATAATGATTTATCTAGACTAACTCTATTTTCTTCAAATAAGAGAAAATTTTCAAAATTTATGGATAAATCTATTTATTCAGGCTTTTGCCCATGTTAGAAATTCGTCATCTTAAAACTTTGGTTGCATTACGTGAACATGGTTCACTTGTTGCGGCAGCTAATGATTTGTGTTTAACACCCTCTGCTATTTCTCACCAATTAAAAGAATTAGATCATTGGTATGGGGTAGAGGTTGTGAATCGTCGAAGCAGACCTGTTAGCTTTTCGAATGTTGGACAGCGCTTGCTCAAATTGGCTGATGATGTATTGCCACAGATTCAAATTACTCAAAGTGATATTACTCGTATTGTGCATGGGCAAACGGGTAGAATTATTTTTTCTTCTGAATGCCATAGCTGCTTTGACTGGCTAATGCCTTTGCTCAATCAATACCGTCATCAATATCCAGATGTTGATTTAGATTTTGCTTCAGGCTTTGAGTCAAACCCACATGAGCTTTTACAAAATGGTGAGTTTGATTTACTCATTACAGCCGATCCAATTGCATTAAAAGGAATTGAATATTTTCCAATTTTTGAATATGAATCACGTTTAGTTCTATCAAACACTCATCGATTGGTACGTGCTGAAAATATTACGGTCCAAGACCTTGCAGAAGAAGTTCTTATTACTTATCCCGTTGATAAGCATCGTTTAGATATCATGTCGAAACTGTTTATACCTGCCAATATTCAACCAAAACAAATTCGCACAACAGATTTAACTCAAATGCTTATTCAGCTTGTAGCGAGTGGGCGAGGTATTGCTGCTTTACCAGACTGGGTAGTAAATGAATATGAGCAAAAGGGATGGGTCACTAGCCGCCGTTTAGATTGTGTTTCTCAAAATGGTTTAAGACGTACATTATATGCAGGCTATCGAGTTGAAGAAAAAGAGAAGAGCTATTTTGAGGGATTTTTAAAACAGTTAGAAAAGTTCTCTTTAAAGCGAAATTCTTATTATTCAGCCTAAACATGGGCACTTAGCCCAATTAGTAATGAGAAGGTACTTAAATGTGCCTTTTTATTTGCCTATAAATAAAGATAATAGCCCTGCTGCAATGAGTGGCCCAACTGGTACACCGCGAAGGAGTGCAACGCCCGCAACTGTACCAATGAGTAAGCCCGCAACTACATCAGGTTGGCTTGACATAAGTTTTACACCACGTCCACCTAACCAAGCAACAAGTAGACCGATTGCAATGGCAATCAAAGATTTAAAACTAACAAACGATTTTAAAATACTTTCTCCACTAAGCTTGCCACTCGCAATGGGGGTAAGTACGCCAATCGTTAAAATAAGAATTCCTAAATTAAGGCCATGCGCTTGGATATAAGGAAAAAACTCATTTAGCGGGGTAATTTTAATCACAATAAGCACACCTGCTGCAATTGTTACAGCAGCATTTTGGCTCAATAAGCCACAAATCAGCAAAACCAGTAAAACAACTAAATTAACATCGAATTGGGCAAGCATGGAGAGTGGCAAGGAAAGCAAATAATTTGAATTGTATAATAATTGAGAATCAAAATGTGAAAGCATTTAAAAGTTGCAAAGATTAGAGTATGAATTTGTAATCACAATTTTAGTCTATATGATTCAATCATAAAGAGTTTTGCTTTCTGGTTACGATTGGAAACGATGTTATATAAATTAACAAGTTAAAAACTCTTCTTTTGAAATGTTGTGATATAAAAATAATCATTAGTCATAATTTTAGGATGATTCATATGGACATTGTCGATATTAAAATTAAAGACCAATTCGAAAAAATTTATGATGCGAAAGCTCAACTAAAGAAGAATTTGGTTGAACATGATAATGAGCCTCTAAAGCTAAGTCAGCGAATTGAACATATTATTGTGGATAATGAAATTATCTTGCCTACGACTGAATTGTTATTTGAAAGTGAACAAAACGAGAAAATTTATCGCGTCATTGAAGAATAACTTCAAAATGATGAGAGTTAAGTACAAAGTTGATAAAGCAAAAAGGATAATAAAGTTCTGAAACTGCGTTAAAATAATGGTTTGGTTTTAAAGAGAAAGCTTTATGCTGCTGGAAAAAATTTTGCAATCACAAGGGTTCGGTTCACGTAAATATTGCCAGCAGTTAATAAAAAATGGTTCTGTAAGTATTGATGGAGAGGTTGCGAGTGATCTTAAAAAGCAATTCTCTCCAGAAAATTTTGAATTTTCTGTTTTTGGTCAAAATTATCTGTATCGAGAAAAAATTTATATTGCTCTGAAAAAGCCGCAAGGTTTCGAGTGTTCGCACAATCCTCAGCATCATCAAAGTGTTTTCAGCTTATTGCCTGAAACTATGATTCAACGTGGTGTGCAAGCCATTGGTCGTTTAGATCAAGATACAACTGGCTTATTGTTACTTACTGATGATGGTAAATATCTTCAAGCTTTAACACATCCTCGTAAACATGTTCCAAAGGTTTATCATGTGACGACTTATGACCCAATCACACCTGAACAAATTGAAATGCTTACTCAAGGCGTTAATTTACACCAAGAAAAAGGGATATTTGCTGCTACAGATGTAGCATTACTTGGAACTCATCAGTTAACAATGACCATTCATCAAGGTGTATATCATCAAGTCAAAAGAATGATTGCTGCTGTTGGCAATAGAGTCGAAAAATTACACCGACATCAAATAGGTCAATTGGTTTTACCTGAAATTGAGGAAGGGGATTGGGTATATTTGTCTGATCAGGAAAAACAACTCGCTCAAAACATTATTTAAGAAAACAATGAAATGTCTGAAATTCACTGTCTCGAATAAATCCCATTTTTTCATAGAGACGGTGAGATTCATGATTGTTCGTTTGAGTCTCTAGGCTAATACGTAAAGCATTTTCTTGTTTTGCAAATAAAATCGCCGTATCAATAAGCTGTTTTGCTGAACCCTGACGACGGAACATTGGAGTGACATATACGTCATCTAAGATGTAATAAGTTGAACAAGCAACTGAAGAAAAACCTAAATAAAGAAGGACAAAACCAGTGATTTTTTCATCTTTAATATGAATAAAAAATACACTTTCTTTATTTTCAAAACGTTGTTTTAAAAAATGATGTGATTCATCAAGATTAGAAGATGCACCGTAAAATTGACGGTACTCATCAAATAGGACAGCAAGTTGTGTTAAATCTTCTTTGGTCGCTCGTCTTACAATCATTAGGCGCTCCTTGTATTTATGTTTATGTTTTTACAAAGAGAGCATAACTAAAAAAAAAGCCAATTGACGTTAAAAGTTGTTTAAAAATGCAACACTGTTAAGTGTTGTCACTTTCACCCAATAAGGCATTTAACTCTTCAAATAAATCTTCGTGGTCATCATCTTCATTTAAACTTGAAGGGTTCTGATTTAAGGAAGATGCTTTCGCTTTTCTCAGTTTTAATAATTGTTCCATATTAATGTTCTGATTTTCGATAGCAAAAGGAATAGATTTAGTTAAAACGACTTGTTTAAAGAACAGTCGCACTGCTTGGGCAGGGGTAATCCCCAATTGTTTAAAAACAGCAAAAGCCTGTTTTTTCTCTTGGGAGTCAAGTCGAACCTGATAAACTTCTGTTTTTCGCATGAATAACAAAACCAAATGATTTTTAATTTTTAGGGATTTATTTTAAACCATCAGAATGTAATTTCAATGTCTTTCAGCATAAAAAATAATCTTTTTGTCATTACGATATGATTACAGTGTCAATTCAAAGTGAGAATTGAAAACCATTTCCTGTTTTGTGAGGGGGTCTATGAAAGAAATTTGCTTAGCTAATAGCTGTAACGGTTGAGAAAAATCATCGTCAGCTTTATGTTGAACTATTGGGTAAAACGGATCATTTTTAATCGGAATTCCCAAATGGCTTAAATGCACACGGAGTTGATGTTGTTTTCCTGTAGTGGGTGTTAAACAGTATTTAGCCCAAGATTGGTTATGCTCAAGCAACTCAATTTTTGTTTCTGTATTGGTTTTAGTATGGGGAATAACGCACATTGTATAAAAGGGCGTACCTTTATCTAAATAGAGTTTTAAAGTCTGAGGAAATTCTAATTCAGCTTTATATTGAGAGATTGCATGATAAATCTTATGAACTTGACGATCTGCAAATAACTGATGGTAAACCCCGCGTGACTGTGGCCGTTTGCAAAATAAAACGACTCCCGCAGTTTCACGGTCTAATCGATGGATTGGGGTTAAAAACTCATTGCCCGTTTGTTTTTTTAATCTGACTAATAGCGTTTCTTGTACATATTGCCCTGTTGGACTAATGGTTAAAAAATGAGGTTTATCTACAACAAGCAAGTCATCATTTTCAAATAAAATTTGATGTTCAAAGGGAACATGGGCTTCATAAGCAAGAAAGCGATAATAAAAAATATGAGTGTTTGCTATATATCGGCTGTCTAATGTTAATTTTTCACCATTTGCCGCGTAAATAAGCCCATCCTGAAAACGTTGTTGCCACTCAACTGTTTTTATATGAGGAAAATTTTCACAAAGAAATTGATAGATGGTCTGAGCATTTGTTTGAGTCGGAAGATAGACTTGGCTTGCGCTTACGCCATCAATCATTGGAGGGAAAAATTCAATCGGACTAGACATAAAAGTGTGTCAATATTTAATAAATGTGGTGTAAAAAAAGCCATCGTTAAGGACTTAAGTAGGCTTTAAAGCAGGGCAATGGTATCATATCGATTATTTTGAATCATGTTATGTGTGTTATGTCGTATTCATTGAAAATTGTCTTAAATCATGAAGAAGATACCCAGCGTTTAGGTCAGGCATTGGCGCAGCATGTTCAAGCTGGCGTGATTTATCTAATTGGCGATTTGGGTGCCGGTAAAACGACATTAACCCGTTATTTTTTGCAGTCTTTAGGGCATAAAGGCTCGGTTAAAAGTCCTACCTATACACTTGTTGAACCATACAAAATCAATAATAAAGAAATTTTTCATTTTGACTTATATCGTTTGAATGACCCCTACGAACTTGAATTAATGGGAATCCGTGATTATTTAGACATTCAGGATGCACTATTTTTATTTGAGTGGCCGTCGAAAGGTGGAGACGAAATTCCACAGGCAGATATTGTTATTGATATTCAAAAGTCAGATGATGAACTCAATCGTTTTGTCACCTTAACTTTACCAACAGAGCATTTGTACCAGACTTTGCAGGAACAGCTTCATGACTGATGAAAAGCTAACACAACGTCGTATTCATACATTAGACGCCGCGTTAGCCAACCAGATTGCTGCCGGTGAGGTGATTGAACGCCCTTCATCGGTTGTAAAAGAATTATTAGAAAACTCAATTGATGCAGGTGCAACGGAGCTCATTGTGCGGATTGCACAAGGTGGTTCAACACTAATCGAGATTATTGACAATGGACATGGGATTCATCCTGATGATTTATCATTGGCAGTGATGCGCCATGCAACCAGTAAAATTAAAACAGCAGAAGATTTACACGCGATTGTTAGCTTAGGTTTCCGTGGTGAAGCACTTGCTTCTATTGCAGCAGTTTCACGATTGACTTTAACCAGTAGTCAAGATGAAAGCGGAATTGGTCATCAGGTTGAAGTGAATGGTACAGCCTTTGACCACCAACAAGTACAAGCTGTAGCTGCACAAAAGGGTACTCATATTCGAGTTCAGGATTTATTTTTCAATGTTCCTGCTCGCCGTAAATTTTTAAAAAAGCCAACGACTGAATTTGGTCATATTGAAGAAATTGTACGCCGTTTGGCTTTAACGCATTTTGATATACGTTTTGTACTTGAGCATAACGATAATATTCGAATTAATTTACCAATAGCAGACAGCGGTGAATTAAGATTTCAGCGTGTACAGCAATTATTGGGGCAACAGTTTGTTCAAAATGCTTACTGGATTGATGCAGATAGTATTAACATGCGTTTGTCAGGTTGGTTAGGACATCCTTCAGATGCACGTGCTCAAGCAGACTTGCAATATGTGTATGTAAATGGCCGAATTGTTAAAGATAAAACGATTTCACATGCTTTAAGAATGGCATATGACGGTATTTTACATGGTCATCAGCATTCATCTTATTTACTTTTCTTAGAAGTTGATCCTGAAAATATTGATGTTAACGTTCACCCAACCAAACATGAGATTCGTTTTCTAAATCAACGCGAAGTACATGAGTTTGTAAGACATTACGCTAAAGAAACCCTAGCACAATTTCAGACAGCGAGTGCTGATTTAGCCCAAGCCATGAAAGTGGACGATACTCAGGCCTCATGGGTACAACCTCAGCCTAAATATCAAGAACAATTCACATTGCATCGTACAGAGCATGCTGTTGATACAACACTAGACAAGCCGAGTAGTTATCAGCCCTCTACTGAACTTTTAACTGATTTTAATGACAGTCGTCCACAAGCTGTTCACTATGCGGAACAACCCCCCAAATATAATGGTTCTGCGCAGTTAAATAATGCATTAAAGACTTATTTAGCACCTTTACGCGATCAACCTGCTGCCAATTTTTCAGTTGATGAAAATATTGAGCCTGTCGCTAAAGTGGATGAATTTCCATTAGGTATTGCCATTGCTCAGCTTCATGGAATTTATATTCTGGCGCAAAATACTGAAGGTCTAATTATTGTTGATATGCATGCAGCACATGAACGTATCTTGCTGCAACAAATGAAAAATGCTTGGGATAAACCTGAGTTTTGGACATCTCAACAATTGCTTATACCTAAAGTGATCTCAATTAGCCGTATGCAAGCTGTACGGGTTGAGGATTTAAAACCTCAACTTGAGCGTTTAGGGTTGGAGATTGATCTGTATGGCGACGAGCAAGTGATTGTGCGTGGTGTGCCAGCTATTTTGCAAAAAGCAGATTTTGAAAATCTTATTCCAGAACTTCTAAATGATTTAGATCCAAATGATGAAGCACAAGGGTTATTGCAAAAGCGTGATGAACTGTTAGCAGGTATGGCGTGTCATGGGGCAGTTAGAGCGCACAGACAACTCAGCCTTTCTGAGATGAATGCTTTGCTGCGCCAAATGGAACAAACTGAATTTGCGAGTCAGTGTAATCATGGCCGTCCAACTTGGCGTGCATTTCCATTACCTCAACTAGATAAATTATTTGCTCGAGGAGAGTAGTTTTACATGTCAAATCAATTGCCCGTCATCAATTTAATGGGACCGACTGCAAGCGGAAAAACCGCTTTGGCATGTGAACTTTATGAGCGTGGAAATTTTGAATTAATTTCAGTTGATTCTGCACTTGTTTATAAAGATATGGATATAGGTACAGCTAAACCTACTCGTGAAGAGCAGGAGCTATATCCACATCATTTGATTGATATTATTACCCCACTTGAAGTTTATTCGGCCGCTCAGTTTGTTGAAGATGCATGTGCTTTAATTGATCAAATGCATTCGCGCGGTAAAACTCCTATTTTGGTAGGAGGAACCATGTTGTATTTCAAGGCGCTCTTGGAAGGCTTATCAAGTAATTTACCAAGTGCTGATGCAAATGTTCGTGCAGCAATTGAAGAAAAAGCGGCAAATGAAGGTTGGGAAGCCGTTTATAATGATTTATTGCTAGTAGATCCGATTGCTGCTGGAAAATTTAAGATTTCTGATAAGCAAAGAATTATCCGAGCGCTTGAAGTTTATCGTATTACAGGTCAACCAATTACTAAATTGCAGGCTGAACAACCAAAAAATGTACCATATCGATACATATTTCATAACTATGCTTTGCTTCCAGATCGGTTAGAATTACATCAACGCATTGAGCAAAGATTGAGCAAAATGTGGGATATCGGTTTTTTGAGTGAAGTTGAGTCTCTAATTGAAAAATACGATTTAGATGAAAATTTACCCTCTATGCGTTCAGTTGGTTATCGACAAGCTCTAGAATTTCTATTAAAAAGTGATATGAGTCTCAAAAAAAAGCAGGAAATGGAGGATAAAGCCCTATTTGCAACACGACAACTTGCCAAACGTCAATATACGTGGTTACGTTCTTTGCAAGAAATACACGATTTTAAAACTTACTTGACGATAAAGCAGGCGAAAGAAGACTTGCGAAACTCTTATGGATAAAGCAAAATTTGCACACTGTCTTTTTATAATTTTTAGTTGAAAAATAAAGATAGTTTTTTTGCGCTGATTTAAAAATTTTTTTTTGGAGTTAAAAATGTCTAAAGGTCAAACTTTACAAGATCCGTTCTTAAATTCTCTCCGTAAAGAACGTATCCCAGTTTCTATTTTCCTTGTTAACGGTATTAAATTACAAGGTCATATTGAATCTTTTGACCAATATGTTGTTTTATTAAAAAATACTGTAAGTCAAATGGTTTACAAACACGCTATTTCTACGGTTGTTCCAGCTCGTAACCCTCGTCCAGCAGGTGCACAAGGTGCAGGTTTCCCAGCTCAGGGTGGTAGTCAAGGTGGCTTCGGTGGTCAAGGTACTGGCTTTGGCGGCGGTCAAGGTGGCGGCTTCGGCGGTCAAGGTGGCTTCGGCGGTCAAGGTGGCTTCGGTGGTCAAGGTGGCGGCTTCGGCGGTCAAGGTGGCTTCGGTGGTCAAGGTGGCTTCGGTGGTCAAGCTGGCGGCTTCGGCGGTCAAGGTGGCTTCGGTGGACACCAAGGCGGTTTTGATGGCGATTCTAAATTTGAAGATGGTCAAGAAGACGAAAATAATCGTTAATTGATTACTATAAAAAACCAGTCATAAACTGACTGGTTTTTTTATGGCTTTAAAAATATAAAAGTAAATTAGCTAGCCTTCAGTTCATCTCATTTCTTCAAATTTCGGTTAATTAATAGGTTCTTTGCGAATGATATTAATATTTGCTGCAGCACTGTGCAGTGTTTTGGTGTCCGTGCTGCTAAAAAATTTAAAGAAAAAGGGATACCAGCCCATGCAGATGATTGCATGGAATTATGCAAGTGCAAGCTTGTTATGCTATTGGTGGTTTAAGCCAGATATACAGCATATATCTACACAAAACACGCCTTGGTGGCTAATTTTTGCATTAGGGATCATTCTACCAAGTATTTTTTTGTGTCTTGCAAAATCATTAGAATATGCTGGTATTGTCAAAACTGAAATCGCTCAGCGGCTATCAGTAGTACTTTCTTTGTTAGCAGCTTATTTCTTTTTTCATGAACAGTTTAGTTCTCTTAAATTATTGGGAATAGGTTTAGGAATTTTTGCTGTTTTTTTAATTGTATTTGGACAGTTCAATGGTTCTTCAGGCCAGCAGTCAAAAAAAGCAGTTTTTGCTTTGATGAGTGTTTGGTTTGGTTATGCAGCAGTAGATATCTTATTAAAATATACGAGTAGTTTAGGTTTGCAGTTTACGTTAACTTTGAATCTAATTTTTATGACATCTTTTGTCTTATCAATTATTTATTTATTTTTCCAAAAAAAGTCAACATGGAATTTTAAAAACACACTGGCTGGATTGTTACTTGGAGTACTGAATTTTTCAAACATAGCTCTATATGTAAAAGCCCATATTTTACTTAAAGACTCTCCAGCTATTGTCTTTGCAAGCATGAATATTTTGGTCGTATTGCTTGGCATCGTTTGTGGTGTAGTTTTATATAAAGAAAAATTAAAACTGCCAACCATGTTAGGAACAATTTTAGGAATAAGTGGCCTAGTATGTTTAGCACTTACTATGAAATAGGAGTTCAAAAGAAAGTTCTTTTGAACTCTACTAAGTTTTATAAGTGAGTAAAAATCACATCGTCAGGTAGGCGAGATTTTGGGAGCTTGGCATTAAAATCATTTTCGCTTCTATAGCCAAGTGAGACAATGACTGAACTTCGTAGGCCTTTTTCTTTTAGACCAAATTCTTCATTTAAGATATCTTCGTCAAAACCACCCATGGGTGTTGCGTCAATCCCTTCTAATCCAGCTGCAAAAAGTAGTTGCCCTAAAGCAATAAAGGTTTGATTTTCCATCCAACCAAATAAGTTCTTCTGCTCATTGCGATAAAACTCTACATAGCCATGGCGAGTATCTTTTTGGCCGAGTTTTGCTTTTTCATCTTTGAATCGGCCACTTAAATCATCTTGTTCAAGTAACTGGTTTAAAAACTCAGGTGAAATATCTGTTCTTGTACAAAATACGAGTGTATGTGATGACTCAAGGACTTTTGGCGCATTGTAGGCGTAGCGACCTGTTAAGGCCTTAGCAATACGTTCTTTAGCCGCAGGATTGTCAGCAACTAAGAAATGCCAAGGTTGTATATTCACTGAAGAAGGTGTAAAGCGTAAGATTTCTAGTAATTTATCGAATTTTTCTTGAGGAATCTTTTTCTCAGGATCATACGCTTTTGTGGTGTAGCGACTTTTAACCGTATTTAATATATCCATACTTTACTCCATATCAATCTTATTACAATGGAAGGGCTTTAATCTTTGGCATCATACGCGATTTTAGAGAAAAACATCTGCATTTTAATGTGATAAATAAATATAATACTTATATAAATTTTTTACTAATTTATTGAAAATGTTTGAATTAATATCAACTAATCGAAAAAGTAAACTGCGAGAAATTAGAATTGTTAAAGTTTTTCTAATTTTTGCATTTGTATTGTGCTTTTTAATTTTATATATCGAATATCAAAAGTACGGACATATAAACTGGAAATTTGTATTCATTACCTGTCTATGTATGATCTGGGATTTTGATTTAAATAAACAAGCTAGTCATTTGAAAAATAACTAATTATTAATTAATAATACCAATCAGTTAGTTTAATTTGTTTCATATGTGAAGAGGGATCTATTTCTAAAATTTTTGCATGATCTTCACGCCAGTCACCTAATACAATTCTTTGTTTTTGTTGTATCTCATGAATTGCGGGACGGTGAGTATGACCATGAATAAGTGCATCAACATTTTCTAAAGCACCAATTACGGCCTGTTCATTCACATCCATAATCTCGTAACTTTTTTGTTGTTTGTCTGAATGACTTCTTTTGCGGAAACCATTGACCAGTTTTATACGAAAACTGAGTGGTGTTCGACGTAAAAAAGCCACTAAAAGAGGGTTTCGAATAATTTTTCTAAATCTTTGGTAAGAAATATCATCTGTACACAACGCATCACCATGTTCTAGGCGATATTGGTGACCTGCGATATTAAGATAATAGATATCAGGAAGTAACACACCATTAAACTTATTCAGAAAAACCTGATTTAGAGCAAAGTCGCGGTTACCCACTTGAAAGTAAACTCGATTACCTTTTTGATTAAATGCTTTTAAAGCTTCGACAATTTCATCGAGCCAAGGGGCTGAATAATCGTCACCAATCCAAGCGTTAAACCAGTCACCTAAAATGTAAAGCTGTGTTTGCTTATTTTGATAATGTATCAACAAATCTAAAAACCCTCGAACGAGTCGAGGGTGTTCAGGTGACAAATGTAAATCTGAAATAAACAGATAGGTCACAGCTTATTCCTAAAATTATTCAGAAATAATTTTAGCAGATTCGATAACAACGTTTTCTAAAGGAACGTCAGCGTGATAACCACGGTTACCTGTACGTACACCTTTGATTGCTTCTACAACGTCCATACCTTCAACAACTTTACCAAATACAGCATAACCCCAACCTTGAGCAGTTTTTGAAGTATGGTTCAAGAAAGAGTTATTTTTTACGTTAATGAAGAATTGTGCTGAAGCAGAGTGAGGCGCTTGAGTACGTGCCATAGCAATTGTACCAACATCATTGCTCAAGCCGTTGTCAGCTTCATTTTCAATCGCATCGCGAGTTGCTTTTTCTTTGAAGTTTTCATCCATCCCGCCGCCTTGGATCATGAAACCATCAATGACACGGTGGAAAATAACGCCGTCATAAAAACCGTCACGTACGTATTCTAAAAAGTTTGCTACTGTTTTTGGTGCTTTTTCAGTATTTAGTTCAAGAACAATACGACCTTTATTGGTGTTTAATTCGACTTGAGGAAAACTCATTACATTAATCTCCTAAACATGGGCTTATGACCATGGGTTTTTTGGTTGAGAGAAGCATAAGCAAACTGTAAACTACAAGGCAAGTAAAAAACGTTAAAATCTTTGTGAAAAATGAAGATAGCGTTTATTTTTTCGAAATTTTATCTACAAAGAAGTGATTGATACACTATGAAGCCTAATGATGTTGTCTCGAACCTGCCAAACAACCCGACACCGAATACTCATGCCTCTGTCGATTCTGCGCAGCAAGAACAACAGGCTGGATTAGATTTTGTTCGCCAAGTCATTACTGATGATTTGGCTGCCGGACGTGCAAAACAAATCGTAACGCGTTTTCCGCCAGAACCAAATGGTTATTTACATATTGGTCACGTAAAAGCAATCTGTCTAAACTTTGGTGTTGCTGAAGAGTTTAATGGCCTTTGTAATTTACGGTTTGACGACACAAACCCAGATGCAGAAGAACAAGAATATGTTGATGGTATTGCCAATGACGTGAAATGGCTTGGTTTTAACTGGAATGGTGAACCACGCTATGCTTCTGGTTATTTTGATCAGCTTTATGCATGGGCAATTCAGTTAATTGAGCAAGGTGATGCTTATGTTGATTTGCAATCTCCTGAAGAAATTAAGTTAAATCGCGGTAATTTTGTCGAGCCAGGTAAAAACTCGCCATATCGTGATGCTTCTGTAGAAGAGAATCTTGCTCGCTTTGAACAAATGCGCAGTGGTGAACTCAAAGAAGGTGAAGCAGTTCTACGTGCCAAAATTGATATGGCAAGCCCGAACGTGCACATGCGTGACCCGATTTTGTATCGTGTTTTGCATTCAGAGCATCACCAAACTGGTGACAAATGGAAAATCTACCCAATGTATGATTATGCTCATCCATTGTCTGATGCAATTGAAGGAATCACACATTCACTTTGCACATTGGAGTTCCAAGATCACCGCCCATTTTATGATTGGATTGTTGAAAAGGTTAAATCTAAATCTGTTCCACACCAATATGAATCTTCTCGTTTGAACGTAGACTATACGATTACCTCTAAACGTAAATTGCGTAAGCTGGTTGAAGGTGGTTATGTAAACGGTTGGGATGACCCACGTATGCCAACAGTTGTAGGTATGCGCCGTCGTGGCTTTACGCCAGAGGGCTTACGTGATTTCTGTAAACGTGTAGGTGTGTCTAAAACTGACGGTATTGTTGATGTTGCAATGCTTGAGTTCTGCATTCGTCAATCTTTAGAAAATACTGCTGCGCGTGGCATGGCTGTTTTAAGCCCACTTAAAGTGACTTTGACCAATTTACCAGAAGATATGGATCTTGCACATGCTCGCCATCCTAACGTGGATATGGGTGACCGTGTAATTCCTTTAACCAAGGAAATCTATATTGACCGCAAAGACTTTGAAGAAGTACCTCCTAAAGGCTTTAAGCGCTTAACACCTGATGGGGAAGTGCGTTTACGCCATGCTTACGTCATCAAGTGTAATGAAGTTATTAAGGATGCAAATGGTGAAGTGGTTGAATTGAAGTGTTCAATTGACCCTGAAACTTTAGGTAAGAACCCTGAAGGCCGTAAAGTAAAAGGCGTAATTCACTGGGTATCTGCGACAAAAGGCATTCCTGCTGAGGTGCGTATTTATGATCGTTTATTTACTGAAGCAGCACCTGACGCAGATGATGACTTCTTGGCAAACCTTAATCCAGAATCGTTGAAAGTGGTACAGGCTGTGATTGAGCCTGCTTTAGCTCAAGCGAGTCCTGAAGATCGTTTCCAATTTGAACGTGAAGGTTATTTTGTTGCTGATCAACATGATCATTCACCTGAAAAACCAGTCTTTAACCGCATTCTTGATTTGAAGGACAGCTTCAAACCTGAGAAAAAGTAAGAGATTGATTATCTCTTACTTTTTCGCAAGACGAACAACATGTTGTGAGTAGTTAGTCGAGATTAATTATCTCTTACTTTTTCGCAAGACGAACAACATGTTGTGAGTAGATAGCAGAGATTGATTATTTCTTGCTTTTTCACAAGACGATAAACATGTTGTGAGTAAATAGAAAATATTAAAAAAGCCCAACTATAAGGTTGGGCTTTTTTTCGGAGGTCTTCTCATCATAATATTCTTTTTCTTTATGATTTCGCTTCCTTGGCAAACAAGCTTAGGTAGGACTAATCACATAAAAATAAAGAACTAATAATAGAAGAAGCATAGTTGAAAGCATTAAATAAGTATTAACCGTATTAAAGCTTTTAATAAACTTCCAGATATCCATAGTAAATCAGCGTATATTTTATGTTACAAATTAATAATACACTGAAATTTTTCTGAAATGTTTCTAAAAATAAAATATAAAGTTTTTTTGTTTAAAAAATAATCATAAAATACCAAGTGTTAAAAAATAATAATCATGAAGCATTAGAAACCACTTCATTTAGGTACTATAACCAATTCTTTTTAAGAATTTTTGAATTACTTCAAAAGCAGCATGTTCGAGGTTTTGAGCATATTTTTTATTTTCTTCACGAAGTGTCTGAATTGAAATATTGGCACTACGAAGTTCACATGTATGGCCAATAAGCCATTTTTCAAAATGTTCTTCAGTAGTTTCAATATGGAACTGCAACGCGAGAATATTATTGCCAACTTCAAATGCCTGATTGGTATAAATATCTGAGCTAGCCAAAAGGGCAGCATTTTCAGGAAGATCGAAAGTATCACCATGCCAATGTAGGACATGAACATTATTAAGTAAAGGAGATAATACCTGATTAGGGCGTAAACTTAAGCTCAGTGGGCTCCAACCAATTTCTTTTTGATGACCGGCATATACTTTTGCACCAAGTGCATGAGCAATTAACTGTGCACCCAAACAAATACCAAGTGTAGGTTTATCCGCTGCCAAGCGTTGTTTAAGCAAAGCAATTTCATCTTTTAAAAATGGATAATCTTCAGTTTCATAAACTCCGATTGGACCACCTAAAATAATAGTTAATCCATCGTGTGCAAAAGCAGCAGTTAAATCATCTACACCCGCTTCAAAATAACGGACGCGGAAGCCAAGTTGATAAAAGACATCTTCTAATGAACCTAAGTCTTCGAAAGCAAGATGCTGAATGGCATAAATAGTTTTTGGGAAGGCGTTTGTTGTGCTCATACAAATGATTCATAGAAGATCAATAGGTGGAGTATAGCGATAAATATAAAGAAGAAAATATCTGTATAAATCGTCAATACCTGAAAATTGATATTTTTCGTTAAGATAATGTTGTTATGCAAACGATTACCTATTTTGAGTGAATCTGTTTGCATATTCCATCTTTTAAAATAATAGCTTTTGAGTTGTCTCAAGGCATATATCTGTAAGTTGATGTTCATCTTTTAAATTAACGCCTGAAAAGCCAAGTTGTTTTGACTTTTTCATGAGTGCCAGTAACCTTTGTACTGCAACAGGAATACTTAAGCCTGCTGAGCGGACATTGGAAATACAATTACGTTTGGCGTCGAGGCAGCCTGAATATGCATTCCACGTGTAGTAAATTCCCATACTATCAGGAGAGCTTAAACCTGGGCGCTCACCAATGAGCATAACAAGCATGGATGCTTTAAAGATTTCAGCAACCTCATCACCTAAAGCAACCCGACTGCCTGTTGCCAGTGCAATGGGTGCAAGAGTCCAGTTTTCTTGCTGAATTTGTTCACTTAGCGCGGTAATGAATGGAATGGCATTCGCTTCAATCGCTCTTGCTGAGAGTCCATCACCAACCACAATACAAACATCGTATTGTTGCGGATTTTCTGCATACTTCTTAATTAAGGTTTCTTTTGATTGATCTGAAAGCTGACGACCTAAATCTGGACGTTTAAGATAGACTTCCTTATTAGGTGCGTTGCTGTGGACATGAAGACTTTGTAGCTGTCTTTGCGCTAATTGCTCAGATAAATAGGAAACATGCATATCTTGATAAACCGCATCTTTTGCTTGTGCATGAGACAACTGAAACTCAAGTAAGGCTTGTGTAGGGATGCTACAACCTGCACGGCCCAGAGCAATACGGGCATCGGTAAACTGTTTGAGTTTTTCCCACTGGTCTTGATGAGTAGAAGATGGATATTGAATATCACGCTTCAGTTTCATGGCGTTCTCCCTAGTTCATGAGCAGACGAGAGAATTGGTCAGGCATGTGATCTGCCCAACAAATTTGAGAGTTTTGCTGTTTAAAAATACCTTGTTGTTCAAGCCAAGCTGAAAACTCAGGAGCGGGTTTTAAACCGAGGAGTTGTCTTAAATAGAGGGCATCATGGAACGAGGTCGTTTGATAATTGAGCATGACATCATCTGAACCTGGAATTCCCATAATAAAGTTAATGCCCGCAGCGCCAAACAGAGTAAGTAGAACATCCATATCATTTTGGTCAGCATCGGCATGGTTGGTGTAACAAATGTCGCAGCCCATTGGCACACCAAGTAACTTGCCGCAGAAGTGGTCTTCTAGTCCTGCACGTATAATTTGTTTACCGTTAAAAAGATATTCGGGACCAATAAAGCCAACGACTGTATTCACTAAAAGCGGATTGTATTTACGGGCCACTGCATAAGCCCGTGTTTCTAATGTTTGCTGGTCAACGCCGTGATGTGCATTACTGGATAAGGCACTGCCTTGACCAGTTTCAAAGTACATAACGTTGTTTCCAATGGTTCCACGCTTGAGTGCGAGTGTGGCTTCATATCCTTCTTGTAGTAAATCGAGTGAAATTCCAAATCCTTCGTTTGCCAGCTGGGTACCAGCGATTGATTGAAACATTAAATCAATAGGCACATTTTTTTCAGCCAGTTGAATGCCTGAGCTGATATGGGTAAGTACACAAGATTGCGTCGGAATTTGATATTCCTGAATGACATGGTCAAGTAGTTTTAGTAGCTCTGACAAATTATGTAGGTTATCCGTCGCTGGATTGATACCAATCACGGCATCACCATTACCATACATCAAACCATCTAAAATACTGGCAGAAATACCGAGTACATCATCGGTAGGGTGATTAGGTTGTAAACGGGTAGAAAGATGACCTTTTAAACCAATGGTGTTACGAAACTGGGTAACTACTTCACATTTGCTGGCGATATAAATTAAATCTTGATTGCGCATAATTTTGCTGACAGCAGCTACCATTTCTGGAGTTAAGCCCGATGCTAATGCTTTTAAACTTTGGGCAGTTGCTTCTTCTCCAAGTAACCAATTTCGGAAATCACCTACTGTAAAGTGTGAAATAGGGGCAAAGGCTGCCAGATCATGTTCATCAATAATCAGTCGTGTAATTTCATCGGTTTCGTAATCCACCACAACCTCATTTAAAAAGGTTTTAAGTGGTACATCGGCCAAAGTCATTTGTGCCGCAACATGCTCGGTTGCATCTCTGGCAGCTACACCTGCTAATTCATCTCCTGAACGTAGCGGCGTAGCTTTCGCCATCAAGGTCTTCAAATCGGCAAAGTGATACTGTTGATTGGCGACAATATTGCGATAACTCATATTTACATCCTTTTTATAGTTCTTGTTCTGCGGCTTTAATATTTGCAAACTCTTCTTCTGGTGTACCTTTAACTAAATGATAACGGCTATAGAATAAAAAGTAAGCAATAAATACGACATAAATAGCGGCAGCAATAAACCAAACTTTCGGATTAACAACAAAGCCCGCAACGACAGCAGCGACCGCTAGGACTAGCGCAATACTTGAAGTAACGATTCCCCCAGGAGTTTTATAAGGACGAGGCATGTCGGGTTTAGAGAGGCGTAGTTTGATGTGGGACAAAAGAATCAACACATAAGAAATGGTGGCACCAAAAACCGCTATTAAAATCAGTGAATCACCTTCTTTGGTGAGTGAAAGCAAGAATCCAATAATGCCCGGAATAATAATTGCCAGATAAGGCGCTTTATTTTTATTGGTTAAAGAGAGTGACGTCGGTAAGTAACCAGCACGAGAGAGTGCAAAAATTTGACGCGAATAGGCATAGATGATTGAAAAGAAACTCGCGATTAAACCAGCTAAACCGACAAAGTTTACGAAAGTCGCAAGCCAAGTGTTGGTGCCATAAACTTTAACCAGAGCATCTACGAGGGGAGCACCTGAGTTTTGCAAAGTACTTGCACCTGCTGCGCCCGCACCCAAGAATAAAATGAGCATAGCAAATGCCGTTAATATGAGCATTGCACCGATTAAACCGCGTGGAAGAGATTTAGCTGGATCTTTTGCTTCTTCGGCTGCTAATGGCACACCTTCAACTGCAAGGAAAAACCAGATTGCAAAGGGAACTGCGGCCCAGATGCCTAAATAGCCATGAGGTAGAAAACTGCTTGCGCCTACACCTGTACCAACTGGAATATCAAATAAATTTTGTGCATTAAAGTGTGGAATCATTGCCACAATAAATACAACAAGAGCAACAGCAGCGACAAGGGTAATTGCGAACATGATTTTTAAAGCTTCACCGGCACCTTTAAGATGTATGCCCATAAAAATGGCGTAGCAGGCGAGATAAATCATCCAGCCATTAATGCCAAATAGAGATTCGCAATAACCACCAATAAATACAGCAATTGCCGCAGGGGCAATTGCGTATTCAATTAAAATGGCTGTTCCTGTTAAATAGCCTCCAAAAGGGCCAAAGGCAGCACGTGCAAAACTATAACCGCCACCTGCTGTAGGCATCATGGTGGACATTTCTGACATAGAAAGACACAGGCATAAGTACATAAGCGCAGCGAGAGCAGTGGCAATAAACATGCCACCCCAACCACCCTGAGCAATACCAAAGTTCCAGCCGGCAAAATCACCTGATATCACATAAGCTACACCTAAACCAATCAGGAGTAACCAACCAACCGTACCTTGTTTGAGTTGACGCTGAGCAAAATATTCTGCTGATGAGACTTCTGTGCTTGAAGAAATGACGGAAGCTGTTTCTGGGTGATTCATACAATACTCCTGCGAGTGGATTTGTATGAAT
The DNA here is from genome assembly GCF_046557555.1 of Acinetobacter sp. H1(2024). Lineage (NCBI taxonomy): Bacteria > Pseudomonadati > Pseudomonadota > Gammaproteobacteria > Moraxellales > Moraxellaceae > Acinetobacter > Acinetobacter sp. H1(2024). Next base: position 17,451 of record NZ_JBKGFO010000002.1, on the reverse strand, counting down.
CAATGCAAAAGCAATGCCTAAATGAAGCACTTCAGAGAGTAGATGAAGCTTTTTTATTCTGCATGATAAAAATTCAAGCTTAACAATCGTAAATAAAGAAGCCAGCAATCTAAATTACTGGCTTCTTATATAATTAGTCATCTTACTTCTTTCTAGTGTTGATAGTTTGGTATCAACTTGGTGCGAAACTTAGAAGAAGCCCATTGGCTTAGTTGAATAACTCACCAACAAGTTTTTAGTTTGTTGATAGTGATCTAGCATCATCTTATGGTTTTCTCGGCCAATACCAGACTTTTTGTAACCACCAAATGCAGCATGTGCAGGGTAGATGTTGTAGCAGTTTGTCCAAACACGGCCCGCTTCAATAGCACGACCTGCACGATAAGAAATGTGAGCTGAACGTGACCATACGCCTGCACCTAAACCATACATGGTGTCATTGGCAATTTTAATTGCATCGTCAAAGTCTTTGAACGTTGTCACAGCAAGTACAGGTCCAAAAATTTCTTCTTGGAAAACTTGCATGCTGTTGTGACCTTTAAAAATAGTCGGATCGACATAGTAACCATCGCCTACTTCTTTACGGCCGCTACCGCCAAGTAAGAGCTCTGCGCCTTCTTCACGACCAGTGTTAATACAACGTAAGATTTTCTCTTGTTGTTGTAGAGATGCTTGAGCACCAATCATCGTTTCAGTATCAAGTGGATGACCGGTTTTAATACGTTTTACGCGCTCGACTGCCATCTCTAAGAACTGATCAGCAATGCTTTCTTGTACTAAAGCACGAGAAGGGCAAGTACATACTTCACCTTGGTTTAAGGCAAACATGGCAAAACCTTCAAGCGTTTTTTCTAAGAAGTCATCTTCTTTGTCCAAGATATCTTCAAAGAAAAGGTTTGGTGACTTACCGCCAAGTTCTAAGGTAACTGGAATAATATTTTCGGTCGCATATTGCATCACCATTTGTCCAGTTTGAGTTGAACCTGTGAATGCGATTTTTGCAATACGTGGGTTTGTCGCTAATGGGCGGCCGACTTCTGAACCGAAACCATTGACAATATTAAGAACACCCGGCGGTAAAATGTCTTGAATCAGTTCAGCCACTAACAAAATACCTACTGGAGTTTGCTCAGCTGGCTTAATCACCACACAGTTACCAGCCGCTAGAGCAGGAGCAAGTTTCCATGCTGCCATCAAAATCGGGAAGTTCCACGGAATGATTTGGCCCACTACACCGAGTGGTTCGTGGAAATGATATGCAATAGTATCTTCATCAATTTCAGAGATACCACCTTCTTGAGCACGAATACATCCAGCGAAATAACGGAAATGGTCAATCGCAAGCGGAAGGTCAGCTGCTAAAGTTTCACGGACTGCTTTACCGTTATCCCAAGTTTCTGCAACAGCAAGCATTTCAAGATTTGCTTCTAAACGATCAGCAATTTTTAAAAGGATATTTGAGCGTACCGTTGGTGATGCTTTATTCCATGTTGCTTTTGCTTTGTGCGCTGCATCTAGAGCGAGCTCAATATCTTCGGCACTAGAGCGTGGAATACGTGTAAAAGCTTTTCCGTCAACAGGAGATACGTTGTCAAAATACGCACCCTTTACAGGTGCTACCCATTCACCGCCAATAAAATTTTCGTATTGTGATTTAAATTGAACTTTTGAGCCTGGTTGATTTGGATCGATATAGCGCATATAAATATTCCTTTGCTTTTTAGGACTAAAGACTAACAAGAACCCTGTCAGTAGGTACTTTCGTACTTTGTATAATTAGGATATAAAGAAGAAGGTTGGAGAAAGGTTGGAATAGAAATGTGGATATATAAGGAATTTACAAATGTTCACAAAAAAGGATTTATTGCAGCAACGGACGTTGATTGATCAACTGCGCACGCAAAATAGTCTCTCTCCTCAGAATGCTGCCAAACTCGGCCAAAGTATTGCAAGCTCGTGGGAACGATCAGCTTCTGCTGCGATTCCTAAAGAACGTTTTGCTGCTCCATTGGTCGAGAAAAAAACTGCTTCACAAAACGCTTTAGATATGGCCTTAAGCCAATGTGCCGACGACTTACGTCATATTGCAGAGCAATCTTCAATGGTGATTGCTGTCGGTGATATTGGCAGTACGATTATCTGGACGGCAACAAGTGCTCAAATGCAAAGTGCAGCTGAGCGTGTGCATTTTGTGCAGGGTGGGCAGTGGCGGGAAGAATTTGTGGGCACCAATGCCTTGGCTTTATCTTTAAAAACTCAACAATCAAGCTGTGTTTTTTCAAACGAACATTACATGGAATCGATTCATGATTGGGTGTGTTATGCTGCGCCGATTATCGATCCATACTCAAAACAAACTCTAGGGGTTGTTGATTTATCAACCACTTGGAAGAATCATAATAGTTTAGGAATATTGGCTGCTGAACGTTGTGCATCCATTATTCAATCCGCTTTGCTAGAGCAGCAGCGCCAGCAATTACATATTCGTGCTTTTTCGACACCACAAGTTAAATTTAATGGCAAAAGTCTGTTATTAACGCCGCGTCAAATTGAAATTTTAACCATATTGGCACTATGTCCACATGGTTTAACTTTAGAGCATCTTTATCAGGCACTGTATGGTGAACGTAAAGTCAGCATGGGTACGCTTAAAGCTGAAATGTCTCAACTACGCGATATTTTGGGCGGTTTGCTTGGTTCACGTCCATATCGCTTACTTGTACATGTTGAAGCCGATTTTTTACAAGCTGAACAAGCATTAGATGCGGGATATGCTGCTTCTGCTTTGCAGCTTTACACAGGTGTGTTTCTGGCAAAAACGGAAAGTCCGTTTTTATGTGCATGGCGTGACTGTCTTGAATCACGCTTAAGTGATGCAATTTTTAAAACCCAAGAAACAGATTTATTACTTAAGCATTTAGCTCATTTTCCTGAAGCAATTGATGCGGTAGAACGCCTTATGGAGTTAGTACCGAGTGAACATCCTGCGCATCAACTGCTGGTGAAATACCTTGACTCACCTAAACTCAGTTAAGTGATTTTTTGATCTAGCCACTGGAACAATTGTTGATAGACTTGTTCCCGTACTGGCTGGGCCGAAAGCACTAAGTCATGCAATCCATTGTGAATAGAAACTACAGAGATATCGCCTTTCATTTTTTTACCAAATTTGGCAATGTCTTTAACATCTAAAATGATATCGCTTTGAGTCGCATCTGGCCCCCATTTTTTAGGGTTTTTAGTTTGGTGCGAGTGCATAATCAGTGCAGGAACGTTTAGCTTAACTCCTTGATGAATCTCTTTTTGAGCCGTATGAATGGCTTGAATAAAGCTGAGTTGAACTGTAGAAACAGATGCAGGTTTCCAGTCGAGGTTGAAGTCCCATTCACCTTGATATTTTTTATGAAGACTGGTGGCGTACCATTTGTTCAGTTGGCTTGGAAATTTAACTTTCGGCAGATATTTTCCTACTCGACTAAGCATTGGAATACCAAATTTCTTTTCGACTAGACTTAAATTGAAGTCGTAAAACGGACTATTTGCCCATAGTGCTTTAATAAGAGGGTGATTCGGGTGATGGGTTGCATAAAGTGTTGCTGTCAAACCGCCAGTCGAATGCCCAGCAAGTAAGACTTGGGTATGTTTCTCTTCGCCAATAATCTCTAATGCTTGGGTAATTTCGGCGTCGTATTCATTTAAATCATGCACATTATAGAAAATTTGATGAGGCAATTTTGAACGCCCATATTTTCTTAAATCAAGTGCATAGAAGTCATAACCATGAGCATTAAATTGCTCAGCCATTTCGGTTTGAAAGAAATAATCTAAAAAACCATGAATATACAGTACGGCTTTTTGAGTCGGTTGAGCGGCTTTTTTACGGATTAAGGTGGCTACAACTTTACCTTCATAATCATCAGTAAAGTTGAGGGTAAGCTGTTCGTAGCCAGTACCTAAAATATCTGGAACATAAGTTTGAGTAGCTAAAGATGTATTCATTGTTATCGGGCTATTGTAATTAAGACATGCAGAGTATCCTTCAATGAAATGGGTAAATTGTCAATCAGGTTTGGAGAAGGTTGGAGTATAGGTTCTAAAAAAAGGGAATACCGCTGGAGCTAAGTATTCCCCAAAAAAGTAAGTCAACGGTCGGAGGGATTTGACTTACTAGAGGGACATGCCATTACATCAGGATTAAAGTGCTGCTTTGAAAATCTCCACAACTTGAGCATGATTAGCTTTACGAGGGTTGGTCAGCATACATGCATCTTTTTGAGCATTATCTGCCATCACTGCAAGGTCTTCGGTTTTTACGCCAAGCTCGGTTAAGCCAGATGGAATACCAATCGATGAAGACAGTTTACGAATGGCGTCAATTGCAGCATATGCAGCTTCCATCACTGTTAACCCGTGAGTTCTTACACCCATTAACTCGGCGATTTTTGCGTAACGATCTGGGCAAGCAATTAAGTTAAATTCACATACGTGTGGTAATAAGATTGCGTTACATACGCCGTGAGGTAGGTTATAGAAACCGCCCAACTGGTGTGCCATGGCATGAACATAGCCTAATGACGCGTTGTTAAATGCCATACCAGCCAAATACTGCGCATAGCTCATCGCATCTCGTGCTTCGATATTTTCGCCGTTTGCGACAGCAGGTTGGAGCCACTGGCTAATCATCGTAATTGCTTTTTCTGCACACGCATCGGTAATTGGGTTTGCCGCTGTAGAAACATATGCTTCAACTGCATGGGTTAATGCATCCATACCTGTTGCAGCAGTTAAACCAGCTGGTTTTGCAATCATAAGTTTCGGGTCGTCAATTGCAATGAGTGGGGTACAACGCCAGTCAACAATTGCCATTTTTACATGAGTGTCTGTATTGGTAATAATACAGAAACGAGTCATTTCAGATGCAGTACCAGCCGTTGTGTTCACTGCAATCAGTGGTGTCATTGGCACTTTGCTTTTATCAATACCTTCATAGTCACGAATATGACCACCGCCTGCAGTAACTAGGCCAATACCTTTGGCACAGTCGTGAGATGAACCGCCACCTAAAGACACAATAAAGTCACAGCCATTGTCGTTATAGGCTTTCACGCCATTGTGAACATTAATATCGGTTGGGTTAGGTTCTGCACCCGGGAAAATATGGCTCGAAACGCCTGCTTCAGTTAAATAGTTTGCGATAAGGTCTGCAACGCCAAATTTAAATAAGCCTTCATCGGTCACAATTAATGCTTTTTTTGCGCCGAGGTTTTGTGCCTTCGTACCAATTTCTTTAGCACATCCTGGTCCAAAGAGTGATACGCAAGGAATATAAAAACCGTTTGTTTGATCTGCAATATTTTTAAAAGCCATGGAGTGATTCCTTTTTCCATAAATCCATTGTTTGTTATTACAGGTGGGCCTCACCATGGGCTTAGTATTGTGATCTGAAGATTATTTTCCTACCTACCAAAAACCTACCAAATATTACCTAGGACTTAATTATTGATTTTTAATGACTTTATATAAAATTTGGCGCATTCATTTAATTTTTTCGGGAAAATCGTTAAGCTATGGGCTGTTGAAGATGTACATATGAGATTATGAAACAGGAAACTGCGCTTAAACTGCTCAAAGCAGGTGAAAATGTTTTTTTAACCGGTTCGGCTGGTGCAGGGAAAACCTATACACTCAATCAGTACATCCAATATCTAAAAGCACGTAAAGTACCTGTGGCCATTACAGCATCTACAGGTATTGCGGCAACGCATATGAATGGCATGACCATTCATACGTGGGCGGGCATCGGTATTAAAGATCAGTTAACTGACGATGACCTAAAACGTATGAAAGAGCGTAAATATCTCAAGGAACACCTTGAAAATGCGCAAGTTCTCGTTATCGATGAAATTTCGATGCTACATGCAAAGCAGCTCAATCTGGTCAATCAGGTTTTAAAATATTTTAAAGAAAGTGATGAGGCTTTTGGTGGCATTCAAGTCATTGTGGCTGGAGATTTCTTCCAGTTACCACCTGTAGGACGTAATGGTGAAGCTAATCGTGACAAATTCTGTTTTATGTCAGATGCATGGGTCGAAGCCAAATTTCGCGTATGTTATTTAACAGAACAACACCGTCAAGACGATGAAATTCTAAATCAGATTTTAAATGCCATTCGTGCGCAAAATATTCAAGCAGATCATTTAAACGCATTACGTCAATCGCGTTCGCATGATATTGGTGAGACTTTTACTCGTCTTTATACGCACAATATGGATGTCGACAATATAAATTATCAGCACTTAAATGAAATTGATAATGAAGGACATCAATTTAATGCCGTTTTAGATGGTAATGAGAAACTGGTAGAAACTTTAAAATCTTCAGTTCGTGCTCCAGAAGAACTCACCTTGAAGAAACATGCAAAAGTCATGTTTGTCAAAAACAACTTTGATATGGGATATATCAACGGTAGTTTGGGTGAAGTTATCGGCTTTGAAGAAGATGACGAAAATGGCTTACTGCCGAAAGTAAAACTAACCGATGGCACGACATTGCTCGTTGCCCCTGAAACATGGTCAGTTGAAAATGAAGCAGGCAAAGTGATTGCAAGTTTTCAGCAAATTCCACTTCGTTTAGCGTGGGCGATTACTATTCATAAAAGTCAGGGTATGACTTTAGAAGCTGCAGAAATTAACCTCATGAACACCTTTGAGAAAGGGCAAGGTTATGTTGCGCTTTCGCGCTTAAAATCTTTAACAGGGTTAAAGTTATTAGGTATTAATGAACAAGCTTTAGAGTTAGATAGTTTAGCTGTAAAAGCCGATCGCCGTTTTCAGGAGTTATCGGCTGAAGCTGAAGATAACTTTGCAGATGTAGATTTAACGGCTCAGCACAAAGCCTTTATTCGTCATTGTGGCGGTACCTTAAATGAAACTGAGATTTCTCGTAATGAGAAGAAACTCGCAAAAGGTGGCAAGCAAAATTACGCTACGGCAACGCTAGATGAAACACGTGCCTTGTTTGAAGAAGGCTACGAGATTGAAGACATCGCGCATGAACGTGGCCTGACACCAGCAACGATTATTAACCATTTGGCTCGACTTCATAAAGAACAAAAGCTGGATATTTCGGTTGCTCATCCGGGTGAAGAAGTGGTCGAAGAAGTCCGTAAAATCTATAAGAAGTTGAAAAAACGTCAGAATCCAGATCATTTTTCTGATGATGGTTCGATCAAACTAAGACCAATTGTTGAAGCAACTAGTCCTCGAATGGGATATGATCAGGTTCGATTAGCTTTATTATTTATTGAATAAAGTTTGATTGGCTTAATTACTTATTACATAAATTGAGGTGGCTATGCCGCACGTAGTAGTCGATTATTCAGAAAACTTAACTGGATTAAACGCAAAACAATTACTTGAAGAAATTAATAGCACACTGATTGAGACAGAGTTATTTAGTCCAGAAGACATTAAAAGCCGTGCACGTAAAGATGATGTTTTCCTAATAGGCTTAGGAGCTGATCAAGCCTATATTCATGTAAAGGCGTATATTTTGTCGGGAAGAAAGGCTGAACAAAAACAGCTTATGGGTGAGCAATTGTTGGCGGTGCTCAGCAACAAAAAATATCTACCGCAAGATTTTAATAAAGAAATTCAACTGTGCGTTGAGCTTATCGACATGCCAAGAGAAGATTATTTTAAGCAAGTTGTATAACACTAAAAAGCGCAATTTCGATCAAGAATAGCGATTAGCACTATGTAAAAGTAGTGCTATCGAATGAACAGACATAAATGTATGGCTGTATATACACAAAAGTTGCAACTGGTTTGCGATTATATTCAAAGACATTTAGACGAAGATTTAGATGTTGATCGATTGAGCCAGATTGCGACCTTATCTAAGTTTCATTTTCATCGTATTTTTGCCATTCATATTGGTTTAAATGTGATGAAGTTTATTCAACTTTCTCGTTTAAAGCGGGCCTCTTTTCAACTGGCTTTTGAACCCGATCTCAAGATTATTGAGATTGCATTACAAGCAGGGTTTGACAGTCCAGAGGCATTTACTCGTGCATTTAAGCGTTCATTTGATCAAACTCCTCGAGCTTTTAGAGATAAACCAGACTGGGAATCTTGGCACCAGAAGTTTGTTTTTACGATTCCAAAAAGTGAGCTAAAAATGAATGTAAATATTGTTGAGCGTCCTGCTGAAAAGATTGCCTATCTATCGCATTTAGGAAGTCCCGATAAAGTTTTGGAAACAGCTGCGTGTTTTATTGCTTGGCGCAAAGAAACAGGTTTATCGCCCGTAACCAAGTCTAGAACTTATGGTATTCCTTTTGCTGACCCCGATCAGACACCATCTGATGAGTTTCGGTTTGATATTGCAGGTTCAATTGAAAAAACTGTACCTGAAAATAGTTACGGCGTGCAGACAGGTGAAATTCCTGCGGGGCGTTATGCAACCGTAAGACATTTGGGTAGCCATGACCAGATTAAAGATAGCGTGTATTACATCTTTAGAAACTGGTTACCTGAGCAACCAGAAGAAGCAGGGGATTATCCAGTTTTCTTTCACTATCACAACTTTGTGCACGAAGTGAACGAGTGCGACCTTGTTACCGACATTTACTTACTTCTAAAGTGAGTCTAATCTGATACAGGCATAGCTTAGGTTATGCCTGTATGTTTAAAAGTTTGATATCTGCGTATTGTTCAATCAGGTTGTCATCTAGCATATGGATATAATCCATAAAGATGCTACTAAAGCTTCCCATGGTTTGCGCTTGATTTGCTGCAAGTTTACCCGCAATTGCAAAATGAACATGAGCTGAGAGAGCAGCAATCGTTGGTGTTGTCACAGCGCTATATGCGGCAATTAACGCACCTAAAGAACAGCCTGTTGCAGTAATTTTTGGTTGTAAAGGACTTCCGCCGTTCACTTGAATCACAGCATCTATTTCATGAGACAAGATATAGTCTGACTGGCCAGAAATAGCGATACAGCTTGCATGTGTTAAGAGAGAAAAAGCTTGTTGATAGGCTTGATCGCTACTTAACGTGCTGTCTACACCTTTAGATTGAACCTGATTGCCTGCAAGCGTACTGATTTCTGAAGCATTACCACGAATAACGCTTGGCTTGAACTGTAAAAGCTCGTCTGTCATTTGACTGCGCCAAGCTAAAATTGGGCCGTAACCTACCGGATCAAGTACCCAAGGAATATTGTTAAGCTGTGCTGTTTTGGCAGAGATTTGCATGGCTTGCATTTGCTCTGAAGTTGGCGTTCCCAAATTAATGCTTAAAGCTGATGAAATTTTGGTAAAGCTTTCTGCTTCATAAGGATTATCAATCATTGCCGGTGAGGCACCGGAAGCCAGTAACACATTGGCTGTGTAGTTGGCTGCAACGCTATTGGTAATGCACTGAACAAGAGGCGTTTGTGCCTGCATGTTTTGCCAAGCTTCAATCACCTGTTCTATGAGGTTTGATGTTGAAGTCATCTGATTATCCTTATAAGCCAGAGATAACGAATTTAACGGGTAAAATAGTGATCTTGATGCTTACATCTTTCGCAAATTAAAGAAACATAATCTGCGGCATCATAATCAACACTTAAATCATTTGAACCACAATGCATACAACGTTTAACCGAGTAAAAGTTTAACCGAGGTTCAATTTTTCGCCACGCTTTCCATACAGGTTGTACAAAAATGTGTTCGTCATAACCTAAAAAGCGGTTAAACAAAATGTGACTCATTTTACTGTAGGGAATATTGTACGGACGTGGCAACATTGAAGTTTCCCACTTTTCTGCTAAAGCCCGTTCCCGATATTGCTCTAAAGTTTTCTTTAATAAATTGGTATTAATAAATTTTTCATTACGTGGCTGTAGAGCTTTTTGTTTATAAAGATATTCGAGTGCAGTTTGAATCAAATAATAAATTTGACCAATGGCCAATGAGTCCATTAAACGATAGCAAAAAGTTTGAAAGTTAGAGCTACCAGCAATTTGAATACCCCATGTTCGGCAGTAGAACTGCATAAACTGGATAATTTCTTGATAGAGCACTTGAAAAAGGACGTCTTTCACTTCGTCGGCACTACGAAATGGAATACCAAGACTTAAGTTTTCATAGAACCAATGACGTAGTTGTTGGGCTACACTGTATAAGCTTGGGTCACTATAGCCATCTAGACGAATGTTTAAATAAAAGCACTGTGGTTCGTCAGATTGATCCTGTGCATTTAAAATCCCATCTTTATGAAGCTGTTTAATGAGATGGTTTTGGAACATCCAGTTGGGTGTAATAGGTTGATATTTTATTTGGTCCCAGTGAATGTATTCGTCATGCGCAATATCGTCACGTGCATAATCATCGAGCAAGCTAAGCAGAAAAAGTTTATTTAAAAAACTAAGTTGCTCCAGACTGCGCTGAGGTTGGTCTTTTGACTTAAACTGGCGTTGTTCTTGTAGGCGGGTTTGCTGTAAAAGTTTCTTTCTCTGTTTAGTGCATTGGTCACAGTGACACGTCATTTTTGTGTCTTTAAATACACGGTGCTGGCAATGACTGCATTCATGAAACTGAATGTCTTGCTCAAATTGTTCGGCATCTACCCAATACATTGAAGCTTGGCAGAGTGGGCAATGGCTACTTTCATCTAGCTGTTTCTGTAGAATTTGTAAGGCCATTTCGCTCCGAACACTTAAATCAATCATGATTGACCTATTATACACAGCCGCATTGCCGATAGCTGAGATTGTATTTTTGTTTGGTGCAAAAATAGAAAACCTAAAATCTTTATTTTGATTTTAGGTTTTCATAAGAGATTAAAAGTTAAGATTAAACAGGGCACGGTAAGCTCTCGTCATGTTGTCCAAGTTTTTTAGCATTAATAAGCGCCTGTACTTTTTTACTTGGTAATTTCACTTTACCTAATGCGTCATAAGTATTAACGATAGTTGTTACCTCCTGAGCATTCATTGAAATACCTTCAGCAGTTAAAAACACGGCAATCACATGATGGTCGAGTCCCGCTGCATCTAGATCATGAATAGCTTTAATATTTTCTAAACGATGTAAATAAGTTTTTAATTCCATAGTAGCTACCTCTTGTTCTGATCGAAATACTTATACTGGTATATGAGCTAAGGCAAGAACCATGCCTAAAATGTAAGCAGCTCCTAAAAAATGTTAAAAGCGAAAGGAGTTTTATTTTTATTGTATAGATTGATTATATAAACAACGATTATCGTAATTTTGGTCTAATCTGTGCTAATAAAACCAGATTCTAATTTGAAATGTATAAATCAAGTCCCATTAATTTTATTAAGGTAAGCAAACATAGTATGTATGAATGTGTATGATCAAGTTCATAAAATTCGTACTACGGTTTTCGAAAAGTATATAAGGAATAAAGATGAATATTGCGGCACAGCCTCCCGTTCAGGCAGATCAAACAGTTTATTTAAAAGATTATCAAAAACCTTCGTTCTTGGTTGAATCCATTAATCTTGATATTCAAGTTTATGATGATAAAACAATTGTTGATTCAACTTTAGTCATGAAGCGTCAAACTGCTGGAGATTTGGTGCTGTTGGGCCGTGACCTTGAGTTGCAATCTATTCAGCTCAATGGTCAAACGCTTACTCCTGCACAATATTTACTCGATAGTGAGCAACTGGTGATCACTAACGCACCAGATGAAGTCATTTTACAAACTCAAGTGATTATTCATCCGGAAACTAATACTCAGCTTGAAGGCTTATATAAAGCTGGTGATTTGTTTGTTACGCAAAACGAGCCTGAAGGCTTCCGCAAAATTACCTTCTATCCAGACCGTCCAGACGTACTTTCAGTCTTTACGACTCGTGTAGAAGCAGACAAAAAATATCCAGTATTACTTGCCAATGGTAACTTGCTTGAAACAGGTGAAGCGGGTGAAAACCGTCACTTTGCAATTTGGCAAGACCCAACTAAAAAGCCAAGCTATTTGTTTGCTTGCGTTATTGGTGATTTAGCTGTACTGAAAGATCGTTATACGACTTCGGAAGGACGTGATGTTGCCTTAGAAATCTATGCCATTGAGAAAGACATTCCAAAATGCCATATCGCGATGGAAGCATTAAAGCATTCAATGCGTTGGGATGAAGAACACTACGGCCGTGCCTATGACCTCGACAACTATATGATTGTGGCGGTGAGCCAGTTCAACATGGGGGCAATGGAAAATAAAGGTTTAAATATCTTTAATACCTCATGTGTACTTGCTGATGAAGAATACACAACGGACGCAGCGATTATGCGTGTACAGTCGGTGATTGCCCATGAGTATTTCCACAACTGGACAGGGAACCGTATTACTTGCCGTGACTGGTTCCAGTTGTGTCTAAAAGAAGGTTTAACGGTATTCCGTGATCAGTCTTTCTCGGAAGATTTACAATCTGCTGCGGTTCAACGTATTGATGATGTTGCTGTACTTAAATCACACCAATTCCCTGAAGATGCAGGTCCATTATCGCATCCACCACGTCCAGACCACTTTGTAGAAATTAATAACTTCTATACAGCGACAGTCTATGAAAAAGGTGCGGAAATTAACCGCATGATGTCGACCTTACTTGGTAAAGAAAAATACCGTAAGGGAACAGACGAATACTTCCGCCGTCATGACGGACAAGCCGTGACTGTAGAGGACTGGGTTGCTGCATTATCAGCAGGTTCGGGTGTCGATTTATCTGCATTTTTAACTTGGTATAACCAACCGGGTACACCAAAGCTTGAAGCAAAAGGTGAGTACGATACAGCAGCACAAACTTACCGTTTAAGCTTTAAACAAAGTCTGAAAGCTCATCCTAAATATCCAAATTTAAAAGCTGTTCCAATTCCTGTGGCTTTAGCGCTATTTAATGCTAAAACAGGCGAGCAATATACATTGCACAGTGATAGTTTATTCGTTAATGATGTTAAAGATGGTGTGTACTTGTTTGATCAAGATGAGGCAACCATTGAGTTTACAGGTGTGACTGAACAGCCAGTTGTTTCGTTACTCCGTAATTTCTCTGCGCCTGTAAATCTTGTATTTGACTATACCGATGCAGAATTAGCTTTCTTAATTCAACATGAAACGAATGGTTTTAACCAGTGGCAAGCAACTCAAACCTTGCTTGAACGTATTTTGTTAGAAGACCATTCTGCAGATGCGTACATTCAAGCTATTCAAAGCACTTTACCTGAACTAGTTGGTCGTGACCCACTTTTAGCATCTCGTTTGTTTGATGTACCAAGTGAAGGTTACTTGGGGAGCCGTATTGATCAGGACTATGTACCAGCCGATGTTCATGTAAAACGTGAAGCTTTGCTGAATCGTTTAGCACAAGAGTTGGGTTCTTTCTGGAAAGATACTTACCTTACCCTTGACCCAGACCTGCAAAAAGAATTTTCTTTAGCGATGGGGGTTCGTGCATTAAAAAATATCATGCTGATGATGATGGCTCGTCAGGGCGATCAAACTGCATTTGAATTGGCTTATGAGCAATACCAAAACACAGGTAACATGTCTGAACGTTTAGGTGCATTACGTGTACTAGTTTGGCAAAATGCGCCTCAAGCGAAGCAAGCACTTACTGATTTTTATAACCGCTTTAAAGATGAAGCATTATCTTTAGACCAATGGTTTATGATTCAGGCAGCCAATCCAAATGCGACAGCAGAAACAATCGAGTATTTAACTCGACATCCTGATTATGACCTCACGACGCCAAACCGTATTCGTGCTGTAAGTGGCGGCTTGTCAAATAACCCTGAAAATACTTGGGGCTTTGGTGTAGCGCACTTTATTAATCTTGCGCAATATCTTGACGAGAAAAACCCGATTTTAGGTTCACGTTTATTACAGGTATTGTCACGCTGGTATACGCTTGCAGAGCCTCAACGTACACAAGTACAACAAGCTTTGCAGGCATTACAGCCTAAAGTGAAATCTAAAAACGTTTCTGAAACTTTAAATAGTATGTTAAGCGTTTAATTATTTAAAAATACTTAATAAAGGTCTCTTATGAGGCCTTTATTTTGTATTTTTAAACTAGAAAGTTTTTTAATTAATATTAAATGTATTATTTAAATATATTAAAAAATAAAATACTTCAATTTTAAGTGAATTATTTGGTTAAAAAATTGATTTATGTGACCAAATTCAATAAAAATATAGATTGAAATATTTGGTTAAATTTTTACAGGTAAATATTGTTGAATCTCTTTTAAGTTAATAAAAATCAATTATTTGTAATTGTGTTGTGTCTTTTTTTATAATTGGAAATTAAGTTTTATTAACAGTATTTTGTTAGTTGGAAATTAAAATAATAACAAACTCATGCATTTTAATTATTTTTATGTATGATATTTAAAAATAGGAATAAAAAATAAGCTTTAAAAGAGCAGTCAAATAAAAATGATTGTAAGGATAAGAGTTAATTTTTTTATATCTATTAATTCGACAATTTCATTCAAAAGGTTTTGACCATGAAAAAGACTTTTTTTTATTTATCAGCACTTGCTATAGCATTAATTTCTGTTAATGCAGCAAATGCCGCTACAGCAACGGGGACATTAACTGTTAAGGCGACAGTAACAAATAGTTGTGTCCTTAATACCTCTGCAACAGGTACCACAACAAATGCGGTTTTGGACTTTGGTACTTTAAGTTCTCTGACTAGTAATGTTGATGCAGATACCACAACGACAGGCGGTACAGCAATTAAAGTCCTTTGTAACAACACTGTGCCATGGACTTTGTCATTTGATGGTGGTCAAAATGTTTTATCCACTCAACGACGAATGATCGGTGGGGCAACAAGTAACGAATATATCCCTTATAACTTGTATTCAGATACAGGCCGCGGTACCGCGATTGGAATTGCTACAACAGCTTATAGTGGAACTGGTAGTGGTGCAGTACAAACAGTGAACGTGTATGGCCGTCTTCCTGCTGGTTCAGCTTTGCCAAGCGCTGGTAGCTATGTTGACACAGTAACTGTGACTGTGACTTATTAATTTTTTAAATAAGTTCTGTTTATTGTTGTCGCTAGCTCTTTGTAAGAGCTAGCTCTAGATTAATTTGAGAAAAGTAATTCTGGGCAAGTTATGAAAAAAAATATCTTTGTTGCTACAAGTTTATTGTTATTTTTGCCTAGTATGTTAAATGCTGCCTCAATACGTCTTTCTCCTGTGAGTGTTGAAATATTGAGTGATCAATCTGCGTCCTCAATTAGTTTATATAATCAGTCGAACGAAAGTGCTGACTTACAAATACGTATATTTGAATGGACTCAGAATGCTGGACAAGATCAATTAATTCCAACAGATGATATTGCAATTAGTCCACCTTTCTTAAAATTAAAACCGAATGATTCTTATAATTTGCGTGTAGTCCGTATTAAGCCAGAACCAATTTCTGGTGAAAAAACTTATCGTATTATTCTTGATGAATTACCAAAACCTATCGATAGTCGTAAAGCATCTCAAGGTGTAAATGTATTACTTCGCTCATCATTACCTGTATTTGTAGTAAATAAAGATGCGATTACCCAACTGAACTGGAAAATTGATGCGAAGCAAAATGATACTTCCTTGAATATTAGTAATATTGGTAACAGACATGCACTTTTAAATGACTTAATTCTTGTAGATAACACAGAGAATAAAAGTTATCCGATTAAAGTAAATACCGTAAATGGTTATATTCTTTCCGGAAAATCAAAAAATTACTCAATTAATAATTTTACATATCAGCCAAATCACAAATACAGTATTTCTCTAACAGTTAATGGTAAAAAAACCACACTTTAAGAGGCTTATATGAAATATATTATAGGTGTCTTATGTGTCGCATATTTTCCAGCACATTTATTTGCTGAACAACTTTTAGATCATACAAACACTGCGGTTCCCAGTGTTCCTAAGTCTATAAGTAACGATAATAAATATATGCACGAAAAGACGGATGGACAAGAGCAAGAACATACTTTTACTCAGCTATTTTTAAATATTTCTATTAATTCAAATACCTCTGAAGACTTGTTTTCTGTAAAACAATCTAAAGATGAAAAACTATATATTCGTTCTAGTGACTTAAAAGCCTTAAGACTGAAAATGGATGAGCATATCCCTGATAGCCAATGGGTATGTATTAATGAACTGAAAGGAGTCCAGTTTAAGTATCTGGAAAATGAGCAGTCTCTAAACTTACAAGTTCCTGCGAGTATGTTGAGTGACTATTCTGTTGACTTAACTGGTCAACCGACTACAAACACCAACTTACTAAAAATGAAACCTTTAAATGCTGCAATTCTGAATTACAGCATGTACCACACCATTACTAATGATGAGAGTATTTTCTCAGGTTCGGCAGAAGGGATTTTTAACAGTGCGCTTGGTAATTTTTCATCAGGCATTTTATACAACGGTAATAATGAAAATAGTTATAGCCACGAGAAGTGGGTGCGCTTAGAGAGCAAGTGGCAATATGTAGACCCTGAAAAAGTTAGGATATATACCCTAGGGGATTTTATTTCCAATAGTTCTGACTGGGGCAGTAGTGTGCGTCTTGCCGGTTTGCAGTGGTCGAGTGCCTATACTCAGCGTGGTGATATTGTTACTTCGGCGCTGCCACAGTTTTCCGGTTCAGCGGCGCTACCTTCTACACTGGACTTATACGTTAACCAGCAAAAGATTTATTCAGGCCTTGTTCCTTCAGGTCCATTTGATGTTAAGCAGCTCCCGTTTATTTCAGGAAATGAAGTTACACTGGTCACCACCGATGCAACAGGTCAGCAAACCATTACTAAAAAACCTTACTACTTTTCATCGAAGATTTTGGCAAAAGGTATAAATGAGTTTTCAGTCGATGTTGGGGTTCCGCGTTATAACTACGGACTGTACTCAAATGATTATGATGATGCCACCTTTGCCTCTGGTGCAATTCGTTATGGTTATAGCAACTCACTGACCTTAAGTGGTGGTGCAGAAGCTTCCACAGATGGTCTTTCCAACGTTGGAACAGGCTTTGCCAAGAACCTGTTTGGTGTTGGGGTGATTAATGCCGACATTGCTGCAAGTCAGTATAAAGATGAAAATGGCTATTCGGCTCTGGTTGGTTTAGAAGGGCGCATTAGCAAGAATATTTCATTTAACACCAGCTACCGCAAAGTATTTGATAACTACTTTGACTTGGCACGGGTGTCGCAAATTCGATATTTGAAAGAAAATCAGCTTAATGCTGAATCACAAAACTATTTAAACTACAGCGCGCTGGCAGACGAGATTATTAGGGCAGGGATTAACTATAACTTTTATACGGGTTATGGTGTTTATGTCGGCTATAACCAGATCAAATACAGTGATAACTCGTATAAGTTACTGTCTGCCAACTTAAGCGGAAGTTTAAACAAGAA